>NZ_AP029025.1:315000-1342519 GCF_037101385.1 Asticcacaulis sp. DW145
CACGCGTAACTTCGGGATAAGCGTGACTCACCTTGCGCAAGCAGGACTGAGTGGCACAAGCCAGGGGGTAGCGACTGTTTATCAAAAACACAGGGCTCTGCGAAGCTGTAAAGCGACGTATAGGGTCTGACGCCTGCCCGGTGCCGGAAGGTTAAAAGGAGGGGTGCAAGCTCCGAATTGAAGCCCCGGTAAACGGCGGCCGTAACTATAACGGTCCTAAGGTAGCGAAATTCCTTGTCGGGTAAGTTCCGACCTGCACGAATGGCGTAACGACTTCCCCACTGTCTCCAGCATAGGCTCAGCGAAATTGAATTCCCCGTGAAGATGCGGGGTTCCCGCGGTCAGACGGAAAGACCCTATGAACCTTTACTATAGCTTCGCCTTGGCGTTAGCAGCAACATGTGTAGGATAGGTGGGAGGCTATGAAGCAGGGGCGCCAGTCTCTGTGGAGCCATCCTTGAAATACCACCCTTATTGCTGTTGGCGTCTAACCGCGGCCCGTCTATCCGGGTCCGGGACATGGCGTGGTGGGTAGTTTGACTGGGGCGGTCGCCTCCCAAAGTGTAACGGAGGCGCGCGATGGTGGGCTCAGAACGGTCGGAAATCGTTCGCTGAGTGCAATGGCATAAGCCCGCCTGACTGCGAGACTGACAAGTCGAGCAGAGACGAAAGTCGGCCATAGTGATCCGGTGGTCCTGCGTGGAAGGGCCATCGCTCAACGGATAAAAGGTACTCTAGGGATAACAGGCTGATTTTGCCCAAGAGTCCATATCGACGGCAAAGTTTGGCACCTCGATGTCGGCTCATCACATCCTGGGGCTGGAGCAGGTCCCAAGGGTATGGCTGTTCGCCATTTAAAGTGGTACGTGAGCTGGGTTCAGAACGTCGTGAGACAGTTTGGTCCCTATCTGCCGTGGGTGTTCGAGACTTGAGAGGATCTGTCCCTAGTACGAGAGGACCGGGATGGACATACCTCTGGTGGACCTGTCGTGGCGCCAGCCGCGCAGCAGGGTAGCTAAGTATGGAATAGATAACCGCTGAAAGCATCTAAGCGGGAAACTAACCTCAAAACAAGGTCTCGCTGAGGATCGTGGTAGACGACCACGTTGATAGGCTGGGTGTGGAAGCTCCGTGAGGAGTGAAGCTAACCAGTACTAATAATCCGATCGGCTTGATCGTTCCCTCAAATAAACGCACCCTACAGTGCTCGTTCTTCATACAATGTCTTCGCTTAACAAAGCCAAAAATATCGAAGGGGCGCCCCGAGATGTTTTTGTCGATGTTGTTCCCACTTCAAAGTACCGCAGGCAAAGCCGAGGACACTTTGATGTGAGAGCCATATCTTGTGTTCGATTGACCTGGTGGCTATGCCGGCCGGTCCCCACCCGATCCCATTCCGAACTCGGTCGTTAAGCCTGCCTGGGCCAATGGTACTTCGTCTTAAGGCGCGGGAGAGTAGGTCGCCGCCAGGTCTATCAAACACAAGAAAATAACCCTTCAGGCACACATATATAAAAGGCCGTATCGCTCAGCGTTCGGCCTTTTTTGTTGTCCAAAGCCCTGTTGGCGTGACTATGAATGTCGTGGCAAAAGTCGTGGGCGACTGCGTTTTTAGGATTGAGCGCCCAAGCGGTTTAGCTTAGGGTCCGCCCTGTCCAAGGCCCCCACGGGCCTTACGCCCTAACGGGCACCCGTAGCTCAGCTGGATAGAGCGTTGCCCTCCGAAGGCAAAGGTCGTGCGTTCGAATCGCGCCGGGTGCGCCATAAACAAACAGCCTCCCTCAAAAGGGGAGGCTGTTTGTTTATGGGGGACTCTGCCGGTTGGAGGCACCTGCGTTCGGCGCGACCCGGAAGGGCGCGCGACGCCGAAGGCGCCCCGAAGGGGTAAGCCGCGTTAAAACGCGGCGCATCAATCGCGCCGGGGGTGTAAATCTCAATAGATTGTCCTGTCTGGCTGAGGCTGCCGACGTTTTTTGAGCGGAATGTCTCTGGTTCCAACCGTCATTCCGCTCGTGTTCGCTCACCTGTTATAAGGCGGTTTTTGCAAACGCTACCTTGCAAAAGGTTTTGCGCAGAAGATCATTATTGGCCTGCATATTGGTGCGGCAGGCAACGATACCGTCCGGTCGCACCAGAACCGCACCGTGCGCCCCTACGCCGAAATGGGTGGAAAAGGCGTTGTCGGACGCGAACACAATATCACGCCCTACGGCGATGCCGTCGATAGGCAGGTCGCCGATAGCCGAAAGCCATGCCGGGTCTTCGCTGAGCATCACAAAACCCTTGCCGAACAGATCAAGTGTTGACAGGCGCTGTTCGTTGCGTCGGCCCCACAGATGGGGCGCGCGCGTACCCGGCTGACCGGCCCATTCGACGGGCGAAGCTGCCGCGGGCAGCTCACGTCCTGCGCCGATGACGGCGGCAGAGCGGACCAGTTGGCCAAACTCCATGGACTCATCACTCAACAGAGTATCAGGGATGAAGTCAGAACCTACCCACTTGGCATAATCCGGACGTGAGAAAGTCTGCTGATGACGCAACCAGCCAATAGGACGGCGTTCGGCGTCATAGGTCTCCAGCAGGGCTGGCGAGGCCGTGCCCGCCAATACGTACTGGAGTTTCCAAGTCAGATTCCACACATCGTCTATACCGGTGTTGGCTCCGAAGCCCCCGCGCGTTGGGGGAAGCTGGTGCGCCGCATCGCCAGCCAGAAAGATGCGACCTTGCGCATACTGGTCAGCAATGCGACCCGCCATCTCCCAGCGTCCGGTGGTAATCATTTCAAAAGGCATTTCCTGACCCAGGGCGCGCAAAACCGCCGTGTGCAGTTCCGTTTCGCTGCGTTCACGGTCGTCATCGAACATCAGGACCCAACGGCTGTCGCTATAGGTGGTCAGGAAGGCGTGGAAGTCGCTTTGCTCGATTTCATATTGCTGTATGCCGGAAACTAGGGCGGCATCGGCTTGCGGACAGTGAAAGAGAAGGCTTCGCAGGGTGCGCAGGTGGCCCACGCCGCTGCGGGTGATGCCGAGGCTTTCGCGTATAGGGCTGTTGGCCCCATCGGCGGCGATCAGGTAATCCGCAAAAATGTCATAGGCGGGGGAGCCATCGAGTGGGCGCACCCGAACCGTGACTCCGGCGTCTGTCTGGCCAAACGACAGGCATTCGACCCCTAGGCGCAGATCCGCGCCGCGATCCAGCGCCGCCTGACGCAAAATCGGCTCAAGCTTGTCCTGTGCGATTGAAGCGCCAGTGCAGGGTGAAAGTTCACCCGAATGCCGTGCGGATTGTCCCGGTGTCCAGTCCGTTTCTGCCAACCGCTCACCCGTCAGGCTTGTGACCGTGGCGCGGCGCAGACGCGTTTGGGGGGGAACCTGCGGGATATGATCGGCGATTCCCACAGTGCGAAAGTGTTCAAGCGTGGTCTCGGTAAAGCCGATGGCGCGCGGATGAGGTGAACTGCCCCTGTGTTTTTCGATCAGAATGTGAGGTACGCCTCGCCAGGCCAGAAAAAGCGAAGCCGACAACCCGACAAGGCTGCCGCCGATAATGATAACGGATGTCCGTTCCATGTGTTTTAAGGTCCTTCAGTCGTAAAGCCGCAGGCACGGCGAAGGACGAATACCTGACAACAGGGAAGGGCAAGTCGAACGCCCGGTTTTACCCTACGAACAAAGGCACACGTCCGCCTTTGTCGTGGTCCGCGGCCCTATGGGGCTGGATTATCACTCATGGCCAGAGCCACGAGTTGACCGGGGCTCACCACGCCGGTCCACCATTTTCGACTTTGATATCATAGGCCATGAGGAACTAATCTGCAAGCGTCGGCACAAAGGTGCGCAAAAACCCCCTGCGTCTTCGGACGCAGGGGGCGCAGAACGCTTCAAAATAAAAGCCCTTAGTCCAGCTTTACCACCACGACCGACTTGGCCGGGATGGTCAGTTCCAGCGTGCCGTTCTTGATCTTGCCGCCCTTGAAGGGGGCCAGAGAGATGGTTTCCGGCTGGCCCGGCACATTGTGAGCGTCCATCTTGTCCGCGGTCAGCACGTCACCCGACACCGATTTGGCTTTCAGCGTGCCGAGATTGATGTTCAGCACATAGCCTTCGGTCAGGTTGGTATTGGCGACGCCGATATAGGTCTTGCCGTCCTTGGCCCTGGCGGCGGTGACGTTAAAGGCCGGATAGTCCTGAAGCACGCCCTTGCCGTCCTTGCCTTGCAGGTTCGGGGCGGTGACGTCGAGCGGGAGGACGGTGGCGTCCTGGAAGGGCACGTACATCTTGTAGGCGTAATAGGTCGGCGTCAGGGCCATCTTTTCCTTGTCGGTCAGGATCATGGCCTGAAGGACGTTGATGGTCTGGGCGATATTGGTCATCTTCACGCGGTCGGTATGGCGGTGGAAGATGTTGAAATTATAGGCCGCCACAATGCCGTCGCGCAGGGTGTTCTGCTGATAGAGGTGGCCGGGATTGGTGCCGGGCTCGACATCGTACCAGGTGCCCCATTCATCGACATAGAGGGCGATGCGCTTTTTCGGATCGTGCTTGTCCATGGCCGCGCTGTGGTCACGGATGATCTGATCCATGCGTGAGGTCTGATAGAAGGTCGAGTACCACTGATCGACGGGGAAGTTGGTCGCCGGCCCCTTCTTGTCCCAGTTGGACGTCGGCAGGGTGTAGTAGTGCAGCGAGATGGCGTCCATGCGGTTGCCGGCGCGGCCGACCACGACGTCGGTCCAGTTGATGTCGCCGGCGTTGGAGCCCGAAGCGACGCGCACGGCCGAATTGTCGGCGCCCTTATGGAAGAAGGCGGAGAAGCGGCGGTATTCGTCGGCATAGTATTCCGGGCGCATTTCGCCGCCACAGCCCCAGCTTTCGTTGCCGATGCCGATGAAGGGCACTTTGAAGGGTTTGTCACGGCCATTGGCGCGGCGTTCCTGCGCCAGCGTGTCGTCGCCGGGCGAGGTCATATATTCGATCCATTCGCGCATCTCGGTCGGGTTGGACGAGCCGACATTGATCGAGACATAGGCTTCGGTGCCGACCTGCTCGACGAAATCGAAGAATTCGTGCGTGCCGAAGGCGTTGGTTTCCGGCGTGCCGCCCCACCAGTTGTTCTTGCGCGACGGGCGCTTGGCCGGATCGCCGATGCCGTCGCGCCAGTGATATTCGTCAGCGAAGCAGCCGCCGGGCCAGCGCACGACCGGCATCTTGATGGCTTTCAGCGCCGCCACCACGTCATTGCGGATGCCGCGCGTGTTGGGGATCGACGAGTCCTTACCCACCCAGATGCCTTCATAGACGCCAAGGCCAAGGTGTTCGGAAAACTGACCGTAGATCTGACGCGGGATTTCCAGACCCGGCTGATCCGGCTTCAGCGTGGCGTCGATTTTGGCCGGAGCCGCGAAGGCCACGGAGGCCGAACAGCCGATGGCGGCCGTCAGCGCCAGGGCGGTGAGTGTTTTGAACATGGGCTTACCTCTTTTGGGTGATGTGTCGGGCGGGATAGCTCTCTGGCAGGTGGCACTGCATCCCCGGCTTCTTATTATGTCCTACAATTAGCATGGCATTGGGTGAAATCAACTCTGTTCAAGCGCATTCCGAAAAGTGTGAGGCGGTTTTGGCTTCGCCGAACTCCGTTTCGCAGTCCAATGCGCGACCCCGTCCTATGCAACCGATTGAAGGACGGTCACGTGCGCATGACGGCTTTTTGAGCGCTGCGTGAACGCCAAAAGTGTAGGATGGTCAAAGGTTTGCGGCTCGGACTCAGCGACCGCATAGCGAAGCGACCTTTAATAATGGCATCCTTATGGCCCGTGCCGCCATTTAGAGCCCACGACATTGCGGTGCACCCCTGAGGGCTTACGCACCGCTTAACGGCCCGATTGTGTGGCCTGTGGCTTCCTTTGCGAAGTCCTTAAGACTGACGGTTTGACAGATGAGATTACCTGAGCGGCTGGACGCGCGGACAACGGCGCTGTTCCTCGATATCGACGGCACCCTGGCCCATATTCGACCGCGTCCGGAGGATGTCGGCCCGGAACCGCGCCGGACCGACCTGCTGGGCCGGGCGCGTCGGGTGCTGACCGGACGGCTGGCCATATTGTCGGGGCGTTCGATTGCGGAGATTGACTATATTACCGGTAATACGGTGCGGGCTGTGGCGGGTGTGCATGGGCTTGAGCGCCGCGATGCGGAGGGGGAGCGTCGCGATCAGATACTGACCGAGGCGGTGCGCCACGCGCTGGAACAGGCGTTGCTGGTGCTGGGGGCGCTGGCGGAGCAGAAGCCCGGTGTCCTGATCGAAACCAAGGGGCAGTCGATCGGTGTACACTACCGCCTCAATCCGCAGGCAGAGGGCATGGTGCGCACCATCACGGCCAATATCGCGCAAAATTCGCCTCTGGTGCTGCAACCGGGCGACCGCGTGGTCGAGCTGCGCGCGCCGGGCCCGGACAAGGGCGATGCCCTACGTGCCTTTATGAATGAGCCGCCGTTTGAAGGCTTCAGGCCGGTGTTTGTCGGCGACGACCTGACCGACGAACACGCCTTTCGGGCTGCCGCGCAATTGGGCGGCTTCGGCATATTGGTGGGGGAGGCGAGGGACAGTGCCGCGTCCTTCCGTCTGCCCAATGTGCAGGCCGTGCTCGACTGGCTGGAAGCGGGGGTAACCCATCATGCCTGATCAGTCGCCCTCCGTGCCGGTCACCGCGACCGCCTCCGCCCCGCGCAGCGGACCGCTCAGCCATACGCTCGATCTGGGGCTGATCGGCAATGGCACGGTGTCGGCCCTGATCGACGACCGCGGTAACTGGGTATGGGCCTGCATCCCGCGCTTTGACGGCGACCCGGTGTTCAGCAACCTTTTGAGCGGTGTGGCGGCGAACGAGGCAACAGCAGAGGGCGTGTGGGCCATCGACCTCATCGGCTTTGCGCGCGCCGAACAGGCCTATGAACGCAACAGCGCCGTGCTGCGCACCGTTCTCACCGACGAAAAGGGCGCGCAGCTTGAGATTCTCGACTTCTGCCCGCGCTTTCGCCACCACGAGCGGCAGTACCGCCCCGTGGCCTTCTGCCGTCTGCTGAGGCCGTTGAGCGGTGCGCCGCGTATTCGGGTACGATTGCGGCCCATGCGCGACTATGGCGCGCAGCGCGCGCCGCATTCCTTCGGCTCCAACCATATCCGCTTTATGGGCACGGACACCGATCTGCGCCTGACCACCAACTGCCCCGTGTCGCACCTGCTGAATGAGCGCACCTTCCGCGTCGAGGAGCCGCTGGCCTTCTTCCTGGGGCCGGATGAGCCGTTTTCAACCGGTATCCTGCAAGGGGTGCGCGACATGTACGAGCAGACCGACGCCTACTGGAAGCGCTGGGTGCGCACCCTGTCCCTGCCGCTGGAGTGGCAGGAGGCGACCATCCGCGCCGCCATCGCCCTGAAGCTATGCGTTTATGAAGAGACGGGCGCCATTGTAGCGGCCATGACCACCTCCATTCCTGAAGCCCCGGATTCCGGACGCAACTGGGATTACCGCTACTGCTGGATCCGCGACGCCTATTATGTGGTGCAGGCCCTGACGCGGCTGGGGGCCGTCGATATCCTCGAAAACTACCTGAAATATCTGCGCAATATCGTCGATCAGGCGGGCGACGGGCCGATCCAGCCCGTCTATGGCATCGGCTTCGGCCCGGAATTGCCGGAAACCGAGGCGACGGCCTTGCCCGGCTATGGCGGCATGGGGCCGGTGCGCGTCGGCAATCTGGCCTATATCCAGCATCAGCACGACGTCTATGGGCAGATCGTCCTGTCGTCGGTGCACGCCTTCTTCGATCAGCGCCTGCTGCAACCGGGGACGGAAAGCGATTTTCGCGCGCTGGAACGCATGGGCGAGCGGGCTTTGGAGGTGTTTGACAAGCCCGATGCCGGCCTGTGGGAATACCGCACCCTGTCCAACATCCATACCTATTCGGCCCTGATGTGCTGGGCGGCCTGCGACCGGCTGGAAAACGCGGCTCTGGCGCTGGGGCTGGCCGACCGCGCCGAGGTGTGGCGGGGCCACGCCCGCACCATCCGCGCCGCTATCGAGTCGCGCGCCTTCTGCGGCGAAGGCGGCAGTTTCAGCGCCTGTTTCGACCACGCACAACTGGACGCCAGCCTGCTTCAGATGATCGACCTGCGCTTTTTGACGCCTGACGATCCGCGCCATTTGGCGACGCTGGCGGCTGTCGAGGCCGGGTTGCGGCGCGGCGAGCACATGCTGCGCTACGCCGTGCCCGACGATTTCGGCGAGCCGGAAACGGCGTTCAACTTCTGCACCTTCTGGCTGATCGAGGCCCTGCACCATGCGGGCCGCAGCGATGAGGCGCGCACCCTGTTCGACGGGATGCTGAAACGACGGACGGCGGCCGGTCTGCTGTCCGAGGATACGGCCTACGACGACGGTCAGCTGTGGGGCAACTACCCGCAAACCTATTCGCTGGTCGGGATCATCAACTGCGCCGGGCTGCTCAGCCGCCCGTGGCGCGATGTCAGGTAAGGAGTAGAAGTCATGGGGCGACTAATCGTTGTATCCAACCGCGTCAACCCGCCGAGCGACGCCAGCGTCGGCACGCAGGGCGGGCTGGCCATGGCCCTGTCGGCGGCCCTGCGCGAAGAAAACGGCATCTGGTTCGGCTGGTCCGGGCAGACGACCGAGGCCTTTACCGGCCATCTGTCGATCCAGAAGATCGGCGGCGTCACCGTGGCCCTGACCGACCTGGAGGCGCAGGACGTACAGGAATATTACAACGGCTACGCCAACCGCACCCTGTGGCCGCTGTTCCATTACCGCACCGACCTCGTGGCCTTTGAGCGCAGCTTTGACGAGGGCTATTTGCGCGTCAATCAGCGCTTTGCCGATACCCTGTTCCCGCTGGTCGAGAAAGAGGACCTGTTGTGGGTGCAGGACTATCACCTGCTGCCGCTGGCCTCGATGCTGCGCAAGCACGGGGTGAGCAACCGCATCGGCTTCTTCCTGCACATTCCGTGGCCGGCCATGCGCGTGTTTCAAACCCTGCCCAAGCATCGCGAGCTGGTCGAAACCCTGTTCGACTATGACCTGCTCGGCTTTCAGACCGAAGACAGCCTCAATGCCTTTCAGGAATATGTGGTGCACGCCGCTGACGGCGAGAGGTTGCCCGATGGCCGTCTGCGCGCCTTTGGCAAGACGATCCGCGCCGGGGCCTTCCCCATCGGTATCGACAGCGAGGACTTTACGGCGGCCGCCACCTCGGACAAGGCGCTGGCCTTCTACAATCTGATGCGCAATTCGCAGGCCGGGCGCAAGATGATCACCGGGGTCGATCGGCTCGACTATTCCAAGGGGCTGGAGGAGCGTTTTCTGGCCTATGAGCAGTTCCTCAACAACCATCCGCGCATGGAAGGCGAGGTCTTCCTGATGCAGATCGCCACGGCGACGCGCGAAGAGGTCAATACCTATCAGGAACTGCGCGCGCGACTCGACAGCCTGTCCGGGCGCATCAATGGCGAACACGCCACCATTGACTGGGTGCCGGTGCGCTATGTCAACCGCGCCTATCGCCGGGATGAGCTGGCGGGTATCTACCGCGCCTCGCACGTCGGGCTGGTGACGCCGTTGCGCGACGGCATGAATCTGGTGGCCAAGGAGTTTGTGGCGGGGCAGGACGAACGCGATCCGGGGGTGCTTATCCTGTCGGAATTTGCCGGGGCGGCGGCGCAGATGCAGGCGGCGCTGATCGTCAACCCGTTCGACCGTCAGGCCATGGCCGAAGCCATTGCCGAGGCGGTGCATATGCCGCTCAAGGAACGCAGGCAGCGCCACGAAGACCTGATGCGCGGCGTGATGGCCGAGGACGTGGTGTGGTGGCGCAACGACTTTGTGGCCAAGCTGAAAGACGAAGGCGAGGTGACGCCCGACGGCGACACCTTTCCGGAAGACCAGCCCGACGACAGGGTCGTGACATTGCCTGTGGCGAGCTAGATCTCCTCCCCATTGCTACGCAATAGGGAGGAGGCGACATAACTTACGCTGCGGCCAGTTCGCTCAGGGCCTTGGCGGCGCTTTCAATCGCCGCGGCCTTGATGTCCGGACCGAAGGCCATGGCTTCCGAGCGGATAAAGGTCACGTCGGTGATGCCGATGAAGCCCAGCAGCGTGCGGATATGGCCTTCCTGAAAATCCATCACCGAGGCGGGGCCTTCCGAATACTTGCCGTCGCGCGTTTCGATGACCACGGCCTTCTTGCCCTTGACCAGACCTTCCGGGCCGGACTCGGTGTAGCGGAAGGTGCGACCGGCGCGCAGCACGTAGTCAAACCACGTCTTCAGCAGGGCCGACATGCCGAAATTATACATCGGCGCGCCGAGGACGAGGATATCAGCCGCCTCAAGTTCCGACACGCGCGCTTCGACGGTTTCGGCCAGGGCCGAGGCTTCGGCGCTTTCGCCGATATTGCCGAAGAAGCCGTTGATGTTCGAGGCGCTCAGCACCGGCAGCGGGTTGAGGCCGAGGTCGAGTTCGATGAACTGCGTTTTGGCGTCGGCCTTCAGCAGGCTATCCTTGTAGGTTTCGACCAGCTGGCGCGAGATCGAGCCTTCGCCCTTGATCGAGGAGTTGACGATGAGAACCTTGGACATGGTAGTCTCCTTGCGTAAAAGATAACCGTAACAGATACGATTCTATATTTGGGGTGAGCCTAACCCGTCAAGAGGGGACGGGTCAGACGTCAGGGGTTAAAACCGCCCGGCCTGATAGTCGGCAAAGGCCTGATAGATTTCCTGCGGCGTGTTCATCACGAACGGGCCGTGGCGGGCGATGGGCTCCTTCAGCGGCTGGCCCAGCACGACCAGCACACGGGCACCGTCAATCCCGCCGGTGAGCGGCAGTTCGGCCCCTTCGGTGAGAACCGCCGCCTGACCGCGCGCCACGCTCTGACCGTTGATCAGGGCATCGCCATCGAAGACATAGGCGAAACCGGCATGGCCTGCGGGCACAGGCAGGGTGAGGGCAGCCCCGCCGTCCAGCGACACATCGGCGATAAACGGCTTCGTCGTCGGCGACTGGATCGGCCCGGTCTGCCCCTGATAGGTTCCGGCCAGCAGCTTGACCCAGGCATCCGAATGGCGGACCACCGGGATGGTGTTCGCGGGCACGTCCTTATACTGCGGATTGAGCATCTTTTCCTTGGCGGGCAGGTTCAGCCACAGTTGAAAGCCCTGCATCAGGCCGTCTTCCTGCTCCGGCATTTCGGAGTGGACGAGGCCGCGTGCCGTGGTCATCCATTGCACGTCGCCGGGGCCCAGAAGGCCTTCATTGCCCTTGGAATCCTTATGGCGCATCCGCCCGGCAAGCATGTAGGTGATGGTTTCAAAGCCGCGGTGCGGGTGATCGGGGAAGCCGGCAATATAGGCCTGCGGGTCGTCCGAGCGGAACTCATCCAGCATCAGGAAGGGATCGACCTCCGGCAGGGCCTGCGTGCCCAAAACGCGGGTCAGCTTGACGCCCGCGCCATCGGTGGCCGGCAGGCCGCGCACGAGGCGGGTAACGCTGCGTTGTGTGGTCATGGTGGTGTCTTTCCAAACGGGGGAGCGGGGGCTCCCCGTGTTGACGAGACGTATAGCCGGGTTTATGCGTTGTCAGAAGCCTGCAAAAATGAACCCCGGTGTTTCACTCAGAGCAACGCTGGAAGGAAGGACACCCATGACCCCCGGAGTCGATCTCGACGATCTCAACGCCTTCTTTCTGGTGGTGGAAACCGGCTCCTTTGCGCGGGCGGCCGACCGGCTGGGGGTGGCCAAGTCCATCGTCTCGCGTCGCGTGGCGCACCTCGAAGACCAGTTGAAGGCGCGGCTTCTGACGCGCACGGCGCGCGGCACCCAGACCACCGATGTCGGGGCGCTCTATTACGCCAAGGCGCGCGAAGCCATGGCGCAGCTTGAGGCGGCGCAGGAGGCGGTCAATGACGCCATGCTGGAGGTTGCCGGGCCCATTCGCCTGTCCGCGCCGCTGACGTTCGGCGTGTCGCACCTGGCCCCCGTCCTGACCGAATTTGCCGTGCGCAACCCGCGCATCGAGCTGGATGTCAGCTTCGATGATCGCCGCGTCGATGTGCTGGCCGGGGGCTTCGACGTGGTGATCCGTATCGGCGAACTGACCGACTCGACGCTGATCGCGCGCCGCATCGGGCATATCAACGGCATGATCGTCGCCAGCCCCGACTATCTGAGTAAGAAAGGTACGCCGCAGACGCCCGACGATCTGGGGCAACTCGATTGCCTGCTCTACACCAATGTCGCCCCCGGCGACGTCTGGCGCTTCGTCGTCAATGGTGAGGAGCGCATGGTGCGTATCCCGGTGCGCCTGCGCTCGGACAATGGCGACATGCTGCTCAGCGCGGCGGTGGCCGGACTGGGCGTGGCGCGCCTGCCGGCCTTTATCAGCAGCGAGGCCATTGCGTCGGGGCAGGTGGTGCCCATCCTGCCGGAGTATAATACCACCGTGCCGCTATGCGCCGTCATGCCGCCCGGACGTTCGCGCACGGCGCGGGTGCGGGCGCTGGTCGATTTTCTGGCCCTGCGCTTCGCCAATGAGGTCTTGTAAACGCGCCGCCTACGGAAGATTGTTGCGGGTGCGAAAAGGGGCTTGTCAGGCTTGGTGAAACGTTTAAGTTCATATTTGACAACACGGAGGCGGTGATGGAACCGGAGGATTTCGACCGGTTGAGCGAAGGGGCGGCGGCCTTTCTGGGCCTGTCCCTCAGCGCGGACAGTCAGGCGGCGGTGAGCGCCACTCTGCGGCTTCTGCATCAGCACGCGGCCATTATCGAGGATGCGTTTAAGGACGCCGAGGCATGAGCGACACCCTCAGCGCGCTCGATCTGGCCGACGCCATTGCCCGCCGCGAGATCACGGCGGAGGCGGTGGTGCGTCAGGCGGTCGAGGCGGCGCTGAGTGATCCCTTTTGCGCCTTTACCCGCGTCTTTGCCTCCGAAGCCGTGGCCGCCGCGCAGGCCGTTGATCGCGGTGAGATTTCGGGGCCTCTGGCCGGGGTGCCCTTCGCCGTCAAGGACCTGTTCGACGTGGCGGGGCAGCTGACGACCGCCGGTGCTAAATTGCGCCTTGGCGCGGCAGCGGCGACGCAGGATGCGGAGGTAGTGCGTCGTGTGAAGGCCGCCGGTGCTGTGCTGATCGGCACGCTGAATATGGACGAATTTGCCTACGGCTTTGCGACGGTCAATGCCCATTTCGGCACCACGCTGAACCCACATGATCCGTCGCGGCTGGCCGGGGGCTCCTCCGGCGGGTCGGCGGCCGCGGTAGCGGCGGGGTTTGTGCCGCTGAGCTTGGGCTCAGACACCAATGGCTCGGTGCGCGTGCCCGCCTCGCTGTGCGGCGTGTGGGGGATGCGCCCGGCGCAAGGGGCGGTGCCGCTTTCAGGCGTGTTTCCGTTTGTCGAAGCGCTCGATACGGTCGGGCCGTTTGCCCGCAGCAGCCGTGACCTGCGCCGCCTGTACGAGGTGCTTGCCGGTGAGGCGCTGACCGGGGACAATCAACCGTTGCGCGTTGCGCGGCTGGACGGCTTTTTTGCGCGCAATGCCGCCCCGGAAGCCGTGAGCGCCGTCGATACACTGATGGCGCATCTGGGGGGCAGCGCCGTCGCCGATCTGCCGCAGGCCGAGGCCGGGCGTTCGGCGGGCTTTGTGATGACGGCGGGGCTGGGTGGGGCGCTGCATCTGGACACCTTGCGGGGGCGGGCGCAGGACTATGATCCGGCGGTGCGCGACCGGCTGATCGCCGGGGCCATGCTGCCCGCGGCCGTGCTGGATAAGGCACTGCGCTATCGTGATCATTATCGTAAGATTTTCTATCAACTGTTTGATCAGTTTGACGTTCTGATTACCCCGGCGACGCCCTGTTCCGCCCCGTTGATTGAGGCGGGAACCATCCTGATCGACGGCAAACCGGCCCCGGCGCGCGCGCATCTGGGGATTTATGCGCAGGCCATTTCGCTGACCGGCGTGCCGGTGATCGCCGCGCCGCTCAAGACCGAGGGCCTGCCCATCGGCCTGCAAATCATCACGCGACCGGGCCTCGAAGGCGCGCTGTTCGACCTGATGCACCGGCTGGAGGACGCGGGCGTCTTGGGCTTTACGCCACCGGGAGGGCGCGCATGATCCATACGGCGGCATCGCTCAGGGGCATGGTCACGGCGCCGCACCATCTGGCGGCGCAGGCGGGGCTCGATATCCTCAAACGCGGCGGCACGGCCATCGAGGCAGCCGTGGCCACGGCAGCAGCGCTGGCCGTCGTCTATCCGCACATGAATTCCATCGGCGGCGACAGCTTCTGGATCGTGCGCGAACCCGACGGGTCTGTGCACGGCGTCAGCGCCTGCGGCGCGACGGCGCAAGGGGCCACGCTCGACCTCTATCAGGGCCATGACCGCGTACCCTGGCGCGGGCCTTTGGCGGCCAATACGGTGGCTGGCACTGTCTCCGGTTGGGAGGCGCTGTTGCAGCGGGTGGCCGATCCCCTGCCGCTGGAGGCGCTGCTGGAAGCGGCCATCCATTACGCCGAAACGGGTGTTGTGGTGACCAAAGGCGGAGCCGACATCGCCGCTGCCAAGGACGCCGAGCTGAAGGATCAGTACGGCTATGGGGCGGCGTTCCGGTCTGATCATCAACCCTTGAAAGAGGGCGCGATCCTCACGCAACCGGCTCTGGCGACCACGCTGAAAGCGCTGGCAGCCAGGGGACTGCGCGATTTCTACGAAGGCGATCTGGCGCGCGTCATTGCGGCCGATCTCGGTCGCGCCGGGTCGCCGGTCTCTGGCGACGATTTGCGCGCCCACCGCGCCACGACGCCCGTGCCGCTGACCACGCGCCTTCGTGGGACGCAGCTTTACAATATGACCCCGCCGACGCAGGGCTTTGCGTCCTTGCTGATACTGGCCCTGTACGACCGGTTGGGGGTTAAGGGACACGACCATTTCGACCATCTGCACGGCCTGATCGAAGCCACCAAACAGGCGTTTTTGCTGCGTGATCAGCATATTGGCGACCCGGCCTATATGGATTTCGACGCGCAGGCCCTGCTGTCCGACGCAGCGGCGCTCGACGCGCTGGCGGCGACCATCGACCGCGCGCAGGCCCTGCCGTGGCCCTATGAGCCGCAACAGGGCGACACGGTGTGGTTCGGGGCTATTGACGCCGAAGGTCGTGCCGTAAGTGCCATTCAGAGCACCTATTTCGAGTTCGGTTCGGGCCTCGTCCTGCCGGAAACGGGCATTATCTGGCAGAACCGCGGGGCGTCGTTCCGTCTGGCCGAAAGCGGCTGGAACGCCCTGAAGCCGGGGCGCAAGCCGTTTCACACGCTTAATCCGGCGCTGGCGGTCTTTGAGGACGGACGGGTGATGAGCTATGGCACGATGGGCGGTGAGGGGCAGCCGCAGACGCAAGCCGCTGTTTTCAGCCGTTACAACGCCGGTATGCCCTTACAAGCCGCCCTCACCGCGCCGCGCTGGCTTCTGGGCAAGACCTGGGGCGAGGAGAGCGTCTCGCTCAAGCTCGAAGGCCGGTTTGAGGCGGAGTTAATTGAGAGCTTAAAGAAAGCGGGGCATCAGACGGAAATCGTAGCTGATTTCACCTCTATGATGGGTCATGCCGGGGCGCTGGTGCGTCATGCCGACGGGCGTATCGAAGGGGCCACCGATCCGCGTTCGGATGGCGGGGTGGCCGCATGGTAGAGGTGGGCGGATACCGCGCCGTCGCCCGCTGCGACGCCCTCAGACGCCCGCCGTTCAGCGAGGTGGCGGACAGCCTGTTCCGGCCTTACCTCAGCGAGGCGCACCGCGCGACGCTGGCGCAAGTACGCGAGTGGATGGAGGCGGCGGGCATGGCCGTGCGCCTTGATCCGGCAGGCAATCTGATCGGGCGGTATGAGACCGCCACTATACCTCCCCAGCTTGCTGGGGAGGGGGACCGCACGACGCGCGCAGCGCGAGATGCGGTGGTGGGGGCCGACTCCGATGTTAACCCCCCTCCGCCGATTCCGGCGGTATCCCCCCTGATATCAGGGGGGATGCTAAAACAGAAATCCCTCATCCTCGCCTCGCACATCGACTCGGTGCGCGACGCCGGGGCCTATGACGGGCCGCTGGGGATCATGCTGGCAATCGAGGTCGTGGCCGCCCTGCACGCGCAAAACAAGCGCCTGCCGTTTGCCATCGAGGTCTATGCCTTTGGCGACGAGGAGGGCTCGCGCTTTCCGGCCTCCATGCTCTGTTCGCGCGCCGTGTGCGGGCAGGTGGCGCGGGCCCAGCTTGATGTCGCCGACCGCGACGGCATCACCTTAGCCAGGGCGCTGAGCGATTTTGGACTGGATATCGATCGTTTTACGGAGGCGCGCCGCGACCCGTCCGAGCTGATCGGTTATGTCGAAGCCCATATCGAACAGGGGCCGGTGCTGGAGGCCGAAGGGCTGGCGCTGGGCGTGGTCACCGCCATTGCCTGTCAGAGACGCTATACGGTGACGGTCACGGGCGTCGCCGGTCACGCCGGGACCAACAGTATGGTCCTTCGCAAGGACGCGCTCACCGCCGCAGCGGAAATGGCGCTGGCGGTCGAAACCATAGGTCGCGCTGGGCTGGACGATCTGGTGGCCACGGTCGGGCGCTTCACGGTCGCGCCCAATGCGCCCAATGTCGTACCGGGCGAGGTGGTCTTCACCATCGACGTGCGGGCGGGCGAAGAGGCCCCGCGCAACGTCGCCGCCTCTGCCATCCTCAGCCGCATCGAGGCCATTGCCGCCGCGCGCGGGGTGACGGTGGCGCACCAGCTGATCCACGACCTCCCCCCCGCACCCTGCGACCCGTCAATGATGGATTTATTGTCCGAAGCCGTGCGTGAGGCCGGTCACACCCCGCGCCGTCTGGTGTCAGGCGCGGGCCATGACGCCATGGTCTTTGCCGGTGTGACGCCCACCGCCATGCTGTTTATTCGCTGCAAGGACGGAATCAGCCACAATCCTTTGGAAGCCGTCGAGCCGGCCGACGCCGAAGCGGCGTTTCAGGCGCTCTACGGCCTTGTACTCAAACTGGGGGAAGCCTCCGCATGACCGACTATTTCGGTGAGATCAATCCGCCGCAACGCCTGCTGATGGGGCCGGGGCCGGTCAATGCCCACCCGCGCGTGCTGCGCGCCATGTCGGCGGACCTTCTGGGGCAGTTCGACCCGGAAATGACCGCCTATATGAACGAAACCATGGCGCTCTATCGGCAGGTCTTCCGCACGCAGAACCGCTGGACCTTGCTGATCGATGGCACAGCGCGGGCGGCGATCGAGGCGGCGCTGGTGTCGCTGATCACACCGCAATCGAAGGTGCTGATCGTGCGCTTTGGCCGCTTTGGCTTGCTGCTGACCGAAATTTGCGAGCGGCTGGGTGCGGCCTATGCGACGGTGGATGCGCCCTGGGGTGAGGTGGTGCCGATGGCCGCCATCCGCGAAAAGGCGCTGGCGTACCGTCCGGATGTGATCGCCTGCGTGCACGGCGACACCTCCACCACCATGGCGCAGCCGCTGGATGGGCTGGGTGAGTTGTGCCGTGAGATCGGGGCCTTTTCCTATGTCGATGCCACGGCGACGCTGGGCGGGATGCCGATTGAGACCGACGGCTGGGGCGTCGATATCGTTACGGCGGGCTTGCAGAAATGTCTGGGCGGGCCGTCGGGTTCGGCGCCGATCACGATTTCCGACCGCGCGGCCGAGTTCATCTTTTCGCGCCGCCACACCGAAAAGGGCATCCGCGCCGCCGATGCCGAAGACGGCCACCGCCCGCGTATAGGCTCCAACTATTTCGATCTGGCCATGATCATGGACTACTGGTCCGAAAAGCGGCTGAACCACCATACCGAGGCCACGACCATGCTTTACGGGGCGCGCGAATGCGCCCGCGTGGCGCTTCAGGAGGGGCTTGAGGCCCGCTTTGACCGCCATACAAGGGCCGGGGCGGCTATGACGGCGGGGCTGCGCGCCATGGGGCTGCGCGTCTATGGCGATGACCGCTACCGCATGACCAATGTGACCGGCGTGTACATCCCCAAAGGCCTTGATGGCGGGCGCGTGCGTCAGCGGATGCGCGAAGACTTCGAAATCGAGATCGGCACGGCCTTTGGCCCCTTGCAGGGGCAGATCTGGCGCATCGGGGCCATGGGCTATAACGCCATGAAGTCCAAGGTGCTGACGACCCTGGCCGCGCTTGAGGCCTGTCTGGTCGCCGAAGGGGTGGCGGTCAATCTGGGGGCTGCGGTCCCCGCCGCGCGGGAGGTGTGGGGATGACCCCGCGTGACCTGATCGGCTATGGTCCGACACCCCCCGATGCGCAGTGGCCGGACGGGGCGCGCATCGCTGTGCAGTTCGTTATCAATTACGAAGAGGGTGGCGAAAACTCGGTCCTCAATGGTGACAAGGGGTCTGAGGCCTTCCTGTCCGAAATGGTGGGTGCCCAAAGCCATATCGGCGCGCGGGCCATGGCCATGGAAAGCCTTTATGAATACGGCGCGCGCGCCGGTTTCTGGCGGCTGCACCGCATATTTACCGAACGCAAGGCCCCGGTCACCGTCTATGGCGTGGCCACGGCGATGCAGATGAACCCGGCGGCGGTTGAGGCCATGCTGACCGCCGAGTGGGAGATCGCCAGCCACGGCTACCGCTGGATCGACTATCAAAACGTGCCGGAAGAGGTGGAGCGCGACCATATCCACAAGGCCGTAGAGCTGCACACGCAACTGACCGGGGCGCGGCCTCTGGGCTGGTATCAGGGGCGCACCTCGCCCCAAACGGCGCGGCTGGTGGTCGAGGAGGGCGGCTTTGTCTATGACGCCGACTCTTACGCCGACGATCTGCCCTATTACGACACGCGATACGGCAAAGCCCAACTGATCGTGCCCTATACGCTGGACGTCAACGATATGAAGTTCGTGGCCTATAACGGCTTTGCCGACGCCGAACCCTTCTATCGCTACCTGCGCGACACGTTCGATCAGTTGTACGCCGAAGGCAGCCGCATGATGTCGATTGGCCTGCATGGGCGCATTGCGGGTAAGCCGGCGCGGGCCGCCGCCGTGGCGCGCTTCCTCGACCACGTGCTGAGCCACGACAAGGTGTGGGTGACGCGTCGCATCGACATCGCCCGTCACTGGCTGAAGGTGCATCCCCATGCAGCTTAACGATCCTGTTCTCCTGAAAGAGGTGACCGAGGCCTTCTACGCCTATGAGGCGGCGCTGATGGCCGACGACATCCCGGCCATGGACCGCCTGTTTCGTGAGGCCCCGGAAACCATCCGCTTCGGCGTGGGCGAGGTGCTGTACGGCATCGAAGCCATACGCGCCTTCCGCCAGGGCCGGGGCGGCTCGCCGCAGCGCAAACTGGGCCGGGTCGAGATCACCGTCTATGGCGACGCCTTCGCTACCGCCCATGCCGAGTTTTTCCGGGACAACGCCGACCGTAGGGGGCGCCAGTCGCAGGCCTGGGGGCGCTTTGCCGACGGTTGGAAGGTGGTGTCGGCGCATGTGTCGATTGAGGGGGCGACATCATGAGCGATTTCAACCAATTGACTCGTAAAGCCTTTATCGAACGCTTCGGCCTGTTGTTCGAGCACAGCCCGTGGATCGTGGCGCAGGCCGAGACGATGCGGCCGTTCAAAGACCTAGCGGCGCTGCACGCCGGGTTGACGAAGGTGGTGGCGCACGCCGGGCCGGAGGCGCAACTGGCCCTGCTGCGCGCCCACCCCAAGCTGGCCGACAAGGCGCAGGTGAAGGCCGGTCTGACGAAGGAGTCGGCTTCGGAACAGGCGTCGGTGGGGCTCAATGCCCTGACGGAGGCCGAATTTGCGCGGTTTCATGAGTTGAACACCGCCTATGAGGCGCGCTTT
This sequence comes from Asticcacaulis sp. DW145, assembly GCF_037101385.1. Classification (NCBI taxonomy): domain Bacteria; kingdom Pseudomonadati; phylum Pseudomonadota; class Alphaproteobacteria; order Caulobacterales; family Caulobacteraceae; genus Asticcacaulis; species Asticcacaulis sp. DW145. Next base: position 334,948 of record NZ_AP029025.1, read on the forward strand.
GGTTTCCCCTTTATACTCTGTGTGCGGCTGGCCGGGGGCAAGGCGGATATCCTCGCGGCGATGGAGGCGCGGCTCGGCAACGACCCGCAGACAGAGTTTAGCACGGCCCTGGCGGAGGTGGATAAGATCGTCTGGCTGCGCCTCAAAGATGTGGAGGGCGCATGAGCCTCGAAGCCCATAATGCCCGCGTCCGGCACGACCTTGAGGCGCTGGGCTATCCCGGCAGCGACTGGCTGAGCCCGGCGACGCATCCGGAAGGTCCGGTGCACGACGTCATCATCATCGGCGGGGGGCAGTCGGGCCTCAGCGCCGCCTTCGCGCTGAAGCGCGAGCGCATCCACAACCTGCTGATCCTCGATGAGAGCGCCGAAGGCTTTGAAGGACCGTGGGAAACCTATGCCCGCATGATGACCCTGCGCACGCCCAAGGGCATCACCTCGATAGATATGGGCGTCCCCTCCCTGACCTTCCGCGCCTTCTGGGAGGCGCAGCACGGGGCCGAAGGCTGGGCGCGGCTTGACAAGATACCGCGCGGCGACTGGATGGCCTATCTGCGCTGGTACCGCCGCGTGCTGGACCTGCCGGTCAGAAACGGCGTGCGGGTCAGCGATATCGAGCCCATAGACGGCCTGTTCCGCGTGCACGCTTCGGATGGCAACTATCTGGCGCGCAAGGTCATTCTGGCCACCGGGATTCAGGGCGGCGGCGGCTGGCATACGCCGCAGATGATCAGGGGCCTGCCGCGGCATCTTTACGCTCACACCTCTGAGCCCATCGACGTGGCGGCGCTGACAGGCAAGCGCATCGGCATTTTGGGAGGCGGGGCCTCGGCCTTTGACAATGCCCACCATCTGCTCGACGCCGGGGCCGCCGAAGCGCACGTCTTTGTGCGGCGTGAGGCCCTGCCGCGCATCAACCCTATCCGGCACATGGAGGCGGCGGGCCTGATCCCGCGCTTTGCCGCGCTCAGCGACGGCGAAAAATACGCCGCCATGTCGCACTTTTTCAAATTCAATCAACCGCCGACCAATGACACCTTCAACCGGGCGGCGGCCTTTGCGGGCTTCCGCCTGCACACGGGTTCGCCCTGGCAGGGCGTGCGCGAAGACGGGGGGCAGGCGGTGGTGACGACGCCCAAAGGCGAGCACGCGTTCGACTTTCTGGTCATTTCCACCGGTCTGGTCACCGATCCGGCGCTGCGGCCCGAACTGCGGCGACTGGAGCCGGGCATTGCGCGCTGGGCCGATGTCTATGCGGCCCCGGAGGCGATCAGGAACCCGCTGCTTGACGCCCATCCCTATCTGGGCGCAGGCTTCACCTTCACCGGGCGCGACCCTGAGTGGCAGGCGAAACTGCATGGCCTGTTTGCCTTCAACTATTCGGCCCTGATCAATTTCGGCCTGTCGGCCTCGGCCCTGTCAGGGCTGAAATACGCCCTGCCGAAGCTGGCCAGCGCCGTGGCCGATCAGTTGTTCCTCGATCAGAAGACGGCCTGCCTCGACGCCTATTTTGCCTATGATGAGCCGGAATTTGTCGGCGAGTGGAGCGCCTCATGAGCCTTTCGACTCACGTCCTCGACACGGCCCACGGCACCCCGGCCCAGGGGGTCGGGTTGCACCTCCTCAGCGGGCGCGAAGTGCTGTTTGCCGGAAAGACCGATGCCGATGGCCGCTGCCCGGAGTTGCGCGAGCTGAGCCTGAGCGCCGGGCGGTACCGGCTGGAATTCGATGTGGCCGACTATTTCCGGGGTAAGGGCGTGACGCTGGCCGAACCGCCGTTTCTCGACCGCGTGGGCATCGACTTCGGTATGGATGGGGTGGGGCATTACCACGTGCCGCTGCTGGTCAGTCCCTATGGCTATTCGACCTACAGGGGGAGCTGATGGGGCGTTCACACCATGACCGATAAGCTGCGCTTCTACCTCGATGGTGAGATCGTCACCCTGTCCGGCATCGACCCGACGCAAAGCGTGCTCGACTGGCTGCGCTACACGGCGCGGCGCACCGGCAGCAAGGAAGGCTGTGCCGAGGGCGATTGCGGGGCCTGTACGGTGCTGGTGGGCGAGTTGGAAGGTGAGCGCCTAAACTGGCGCGCCGTCAATGCCTGTATCCTGTTTCTGCCCATGCTGGACGGCAAGGCGCTGATGACCGTTGAAAGCCTGAAAGGCGCGCATCCGGTACAATCGGCAATGGTTGATTTGCACGCCTCGCAGTGCGGTTTCTGCACGCCGGGCATTGTGATGTCGCTGGTCGGGCGTTCAATGGGGGCGTGCGGCACGCTGGGCGCCGATCCGGCGGAGGTGCTGGCCGGAAACCTGTGCCGCTGCACGGGCTACGGCCCGATCCTCAAGGCCGCCGAACAGGTGGCATCAGTGCCGTTTGACGACGCGCCCGTCCGTGAGGCGCTGCAAAAGCTCCACCGCGACACCCTGTTGGTCCTCAGCTACGAAGACCCGCTGGCCGGGCTGACGCGCCGGGCCTATGTGCCGTGCAATGTCGATGATCTGGCGGAAATCCTTATCGAAAACCCCGATGTGCGGCTGATCGCCGGGGCGACCGATGTCGGCCTGTGGGTCAGCAAGCAGCACCGCGTCCTGCCGGAAGTCGCCTTTATCGGTCACCTGATGCGCGACATCGAGGGGACGGCGCAGGGCGTGCGGCTGGGGGCCGGTGTGCGCTATTCTGAGGCGCGTGCGGCGCTGGCCGACCTGTCGCCCGATCTGGGCGAGCTGATCCGCCGCATCGGCGCGGTTCAGGTGCGCAATGCCGGCACCATCGGCGGCAATATCGCCAATGGCTCGCCCATCGGCGACATGCCGCCCGCCCTGATCGCGCTGGGGGCCGAACTGACCCTGCGCCGGGGCGAGACGCGCCGCACCCTGCCGCTGGAGGCCTATTTCCTCGACTATGGCCAGCAGGACCGCCAGCCCGGTGAGTTTGTCGAAAGCGTCTTTGTGCCCGCGCCGAAAGCCAGTGATGTGGTGCGTATCGTCAAGCTGTCGAAGCGTTTCGATTCCGATATTTCGGCGGTCTGCGCCGCCGTGCATCTGCGCTTTGACGGGGCGGTGGTGCAGGGCGCGCGGCTGGCCTTTGGCGGTATGGCGGGCACCCCCAAACGCGCTACGCACGCCGAGGCCGTCCTGACCGGTCACCCGCTGGCGCCGGAGCGGCTGGCACTGGCGGCCGAGGCGCTTCGCGCGGATTTCACGCCGCTCAGCGATGTGCGCGGGTCTGCGGACTATAGATTAACCGTCGCCGGTAATATTCTGAAAAAACTGTGGTTTGACATTCAGGGTCAAGGCGGTGATGTGCTGGGGGTGGCGCATGGCTGAGCACGCTCACACCCCCCCACCTCATACCCCAAAAGTCCATACCTCAAAGGTCCATACGTCTCTGGCCCACGACAGCGCCCCCCTGCACGTCAGTGGCACCGCCCTCTATGCCGATGATGTGGCCGAACCGGCGGGGATGCTGCATCTGGCCTTTGGGCGCGCCCCGCACGCCCACGCGAAGATCGTAAGTCTGGACCTCAGCGCCGTGCGCACCGCGCCGGGCGTGGTTGCCGTCTTCACTGCTGCCGACATCCCCGGCGACAACAATGTCGCGCCGGTGGCCAGGGATGACCGGCTGCTGGCCGCCGACGAAGTGGTGTTTATGGGCCAGCCGGTGTTTCTGGTCGCCGCCACCTCGGCCAAGGCCGCGCGTGTGGCGGCGAAGCTGGGCCGCATCGACTACGAAGCCTTGCCCGCCCTATTGAACATTGCCGAGGCCAAGGCCGCCCACAGCCTGATCGAGGCGTCGCAGGTCATGCGTCGCGGCGATATGGCAGAGCTTGCGGCCGCACCACATCGGATTCAGGGGGCCCTGGAGATCGGCGGGCAGGACCATTTCTACCTCGAAGGCCAGATCAGCGTTGCCACGCCGATGGAGCAGGGCGGGGTGCACCTTTTGTGTTCGACGCAGCATCCGTCCGAGGTGCAGCATCTGGTGGCACACCTTCTGGGCGTCACCTCCGCCGATGTGACGGTGGAAGTGCGGCGCATGGGCGGCGGCTTTGGCGGCAAGGAAACGCAGGCCTCGCTGTTTGCGGCGGCAGCGGCTTTGGTGGCGGCCAAAACCGGTCGCCCGGCCAAGTATCGCGCCGACCGCGACGAGGACATGCAGATCACCGGTAAGCGGCATGATTTCACCGCCAACTACGACGTGGCCTTTGATAACGAGGGGCGCATCCGGGCGCTGCGGCTGGAGCTGGCTTCGCGCTGTGGCTGTTCGACCGACCTGTCGCCCGCGATCAATGACCGGGCCATGTTCCACGCCGATAACTGCTATTTTCTTGAAAATGTTGAGATTGTCTCGCATCGCTACCGCACCCATACCGTTTCCAATACCGCCTTTCGCGGCTTTGGCGGGCCGCAGGGGATGCTGGCCATCGAGCGGGTGATGGACGCCATTGCCCTGCATCTGGGGCGTGATCCGCTGAGCGTGCGCCAGACCAACTTCTACGGCCCTGAGCGCAATCTAACGCCGTATCAGATGGCGGTGACAGATTTCGTTGCCGACCGCCTCGTTGAGGAGTTGAAAACCGCCGCCGATTACGACGTCCGCAAGGCTGAGATCGACGCCTTCAATGCGTCGCATCCCTATCTGCGGCGCGGCATTGCCTGCACGCCGGTCAAGTTCGGTATCTCCTTTACCACCAGCCACCTCAATCAGGCCGGGGCCCTGGTCCACGCCTATGTCGATGGCTCGATTGCGCTCAATCACGGCGGCACTGAGATGGGGCAGGGGCTGAATACCAAGGTGGCGCAGATCGTCGCCGACGTCTTCGGTCTGGGGCTGGAACGTATTCGCATCACGTCAACGCGCACGGACAAGGTGCCCAATACCTCGGCCACAGCGGCCTCCTCAGGGACGGACCTCAACGGCTGGGCGGCGTGGAACGCGGCCACTACCATCCGCGAACGGCTGGCCGAACTGATGGCTGCACGCAACGACGTGGCGGCGGACAGCGTGGTGTTTGAAGGCGGCGTGGTGCGCGCGGGTGACGAGGTGCTGGGCTTTGCCGAGGTCTGTCGGCTGGCGCATCTCAACCGGATTTCGCTGTCGGCCACGGGCTTCTACGCCACGCCGAAAATCCATTACGACCGCAAGACGCACACCGGGCGGCCCTTCCTCTACTTCGCCTATGGGGCAGCGGTGTCAGAGGTGCTCATCGACACCTTTACCGGTGAGCATAAGGTGCTGCGCGCCGATATCCTGCACGATGTCGGACGCTCCATCAATCCGGCGCTCGATCTGGGTCAGATTGAGGGCGCCTATTTGCAGGGGCAGGGCTGGCTGACCTTTGAGGAGCTGGTCTATGACGCCAAAGGGCGGCTTCTGACGCACGCCCCTTCGACCTATAAGATCCCCTGCGCCTCCGACCGGCCGGCCGTGATGAATATCCATCTGTGGCGGGCGGGCGACAACCGCGAACCGACCATCCACCGCTCCAAGGCCGTAGGCGAGCCGCCCTTCATGCTGGCCAACAGCGTGTTTTCGGCCCTGACCTGTGCGGTGGCGGCGGCAACCGGCGACCCGCGCCCGACGCTCGATGCCCCGGCGACGCCGGAACGTATCTTGCGGGCGGTTAAGGGGAGCAGCCTGTGAACTGGGTCGCCAAAGCCCTTGATCTGCTGGCTAAAGAGCCGCTGGCCATGGTCTCGCTGCTGGCCGTCGAAGGTTCGACGCCGCGCGAGGCCGGGACGCGGATGCTGGTCACCGCAAAGGCCATCTACGGCACGATTGGCGGCGGCAATCTGGAGTTTCAGTGCATTGATCAGGCGCGGCTGGCCCTGAAACACCCCCCCGGCACCTGGCGCATTCAGGACTATCCGCTAGGGGTGCTGCTGGGGCAATGCTGCGGTGGCCGGGTGCGGGTGATGATCGAGCACCTCGACCCGGCGGAGACGGACTGGCTGGAGGCCGTGCGCGGCCTTGACACCTTTACCTTGCGCAGCGATCTGCACGCCGGTGGGGTCCGCCGTCGCCTGAGCGAAGCGGTGCCCAATCTGTCAGCGCGCGGCCCGGTGCCGGTGGTCGGGGATCACCTGATCGAGCGCTTGGGTCAACCGTTGATGCCTGTGCTGATGTTCGGCGCGGGCCATGTCGGCATCGCCATTGCGCGCGTGCTGGAGGGCCTGCCGTTTCACCTGCGCTGGTGCGATGACCGCACCGATGTGCCGGAAGGCGTCCTGATTGGCGATGCCCAGACCCTGTGTGCCGAGGCCGAGGCGGGGACCGGCCTGACCCTGATCCTGACCCACGACCACGCGCTCGATTATGAACTGACCAGAGCGGCACTGCGCTCGCCCGCGCGGTTTATCGGCCTGATCGGCTCAGCCACCAAGCGCGCCCGCTTCTTCAGCCGTTTGCGCAAGGACGGCTTTGCCGAAGACCAGATCGCGCGTATCACCTGCCCCATCGGTCTGCCCGGCATTACGGGCAAGGCCCCGGAGGTGATCGCGGTTGCCGTCGCCGCGCAGTTGCTTCAAATTACAGATAAAATCCGCACCCTGACCGAGGATACCCGTCATGACCAAACCCTTCCCGTCGCTTGACGCCTTTATCGCCGGTCTGCCCAAGGCCGAACTGCACCTGCATATCGAAGGCTCGCTGGAGCCGGAGCTGATGTTCGCGCTGGCGCAACGCAACAAAATCGCCCTGCCGTTCAAATCGGTCGAAGAGGTGCGCGCGGCCTACGAATTTTCCAACCTTCAGGACTTCCTCGACATCTACTATCAGGGGGCCGATGTCCTGCGCACCGAAGACGACTTCCACGACCTCGCCAAGGCCTATTTCGACCGCGCCCACGCCGACAGCGTGCGCCACGCCGAAATCTTCTTCGACCCGCAAACCCATACCGACCGCGGTATCCCGATGTCGGTGGTGATGGACGGCCTGACCTCGGGCGTGAAGGCGGCCGAAGCCGAATACGGCCTGACCTCCAAGCTGATCCTGTGCTTCCTGCGCCACCTCGATGAGGACGCGGCCTTTGCCACCTTAAAGGCCGCCGAGCCGTTTCTCGACCGCCTGACCGGGGTGGGGCTCGACTCGTCCGAAGTCGGCCACCCGCCGTCGAAATTCGCCCGCGTGTTTGAGGCCGCCGGCGCTCTGGGCCTCAAGAAAGTCGCCCACGCCGGCGAGGAGGGGCCGCCCGAATACGTCCACGAAGCGCTGGATATCCTCAAGGTGGACCGCATCGACCACGGCAACCGCTCATTGGAAGACGCGCACCTGACTTCGCGGCTGGCGCGTCTGGGCCTGACGCTGACCGTCTGTCCGTTGTCGAACCTCAAACTGTGCGTGGTCAACGACATGGCGCAGCACCCCATCCGCACCATGCTGAACAAGGGCCTGCGCGCCACGCTCAATTCCGACGATCCGGCCTATTTCGGCGGCTATGTGAACGACAACTATCGCGCCGTGGCGGCGTCGGGTTTGGTCGATCGCGACGACCTGATCACGCTGGCACGCAATTCGTTTCTGGGGTCCTTCCTCAGCGATGCGGAGGTGTTTAAGCACCTCGATGCCATCGACACGTACACAAGTTAAGCACCTCCCCTGATTTCAGGGGAGGGTGGCCCGAAGGGCCGGGTGGGGTTATGCCCCCCTCAAGAGCGGATTTCGTTCAAATTGAATCGAAAATCCGCTCTAAGCTTTTGTTAGGTTGCGCATTTTATTCCGAAAACCGTGGCACACTTTTCGGAATGCGCTTTAACCCCCCTCCGGCTCGCCGACACCTCCCCCGTAAACAGGGGAGGAGGAAAGAAAAATGACCACACCCCGTTCTTTCAAAGGCACCTTCTTCCATGCGCCCGTCTGCGGCGGCATCGAGGTCCTGCGCGACACCCTGATCCGCTGCGACGCGGAGGGCCGAATCCTTGAGGTGCTGCGCCCCGACGCGCCGACCTATGCCGAAGCCCTGTCCGAAGAGCGCGTCGCCGGGCGGCTGGAAACCCTGCCTGAGGGCACCTACGCCCTGCCGGGTTTTTGCGACCTGCACATCCACGCGCCGCAGTGGCTGCAACTGGGCAAGGCGCTGGACGTGCCGCTGGAGGTCTGGCTGCAAAAACACACCTTCCCGCTGGAAGCGCGCTATGCCGACCTGTCCTTCGCGCGCCGTGCTTACGAAGGGCTGGTGGACGACCTCCTGTCGAACGGCACCACCACGGCCCTCTACTTCGCCACCCAGCATCAGGACGCCACGCGCCTTCTGGCCGACATCTGTCTGACCAAGGGGCAGCGCGCCCTGATCGGCAAGGTGGCGATGGACAATCCGGAGCAATGCCCGGACTTCTACGTCGAATCCACCGACGCCGCCCTGCGCGGCACCAAAGCCTTTATCGACCACGTGCGCAGCCTCAACAGCGACCTTATCAAGCCGGTGGTCACGCCGCGCTTTATCGCCTCGTGCACCGATGCGGCGCTGGAAGGGCTGGGCGACATCGCGCGCCGCTGCGGCTGCCACGTTCAGACCCACTGCTCCGAAAGCGACTGGGAACACAACTACGTCCTCGACCGCCACGGCCGCGAAGATACCGACAGTCTGGACCGCTTCGGCCTTTTGACACGGCACACCGTGCTGGCCCACGCCAACTTCATCTCCGACGCCAATATGCAGACGATCCATGACCGCGGCGCCGGCGTCGCCCATTGCCCGCTGTCCAACTACTACTTTTCCAACGCCGTCTTCCCCCTCAAACGCGCGCTGGAAAAGGGCGTGCGCGTCGGGCTCGGCACCGATATTTCGGGCGGGCCGTCGGCCTCGATCTATGACAATATGCGCTGGGCCGTCGCCTCGTCCCGCGCCCTGCACGACGGCGTCGATGCGCGCCTGCACTGGGACAACCGCGGCATCCGCGACAGCCAGATTGACTGGCGCACCGCCTTCTACCTCGCCACCAAAGGCGGGGCCGAAGCCCTGGACCTGCCCGTCGGCAGCTTTGAGCCCGGTCGCTATTTCGACGCGCAACTGATTGATCCGCAAGCGCCAACGGGGACCATCCGCCTGATGGACGACCTCGATAGCGACGCCGATGTGCTGCAAAAAATCGTCTATACGGCCTCAAAAGCCAATATCGCGCGCGTCTGGGTCGCGGCACAATGCGTCGTTGGATCGGTCTAAGGATTCCGGGGTCAGTTGACCCCGGACCCCGGATATGAGGGCGCGATTGCTTAAGACTGAGTGTGAGGTGGGGCAGGTTTAGCCACGAAAAGCACAAAAAGCACGAACGCGAGCCTGTGGCACAGGCCTGCGCCTGACGTATCAAATGCTGTGTTTTGCCACGCAAGATTTATAGAAACCACAGATGACACAGATTTCACAGATTATCCGTGTCTGTGTCACGCAGAGGCGCGTAGCGCCAATCTGTGCCATCTGTGAAATCTGTGGTTCAAAACCTTTCGGCGCGCAGCGCCCCTCACTCGCGCAGGCCGCACAAAGGTCAGGCCCCTGCGGGCCAGGCGTTTCAGCACAAAGAGGTTCGTGGCGTTCGTGCCGTTCGTGGTGACTCCTTCACCCCGTATCCAGCGGGAACAGATCAGGCCACAACAGGTTGAGATCCGCGCGGCTAAACTGCTTGAGCCCTTTCAGGATCGTCTCCCGCGTCTCGCCCCTGGCATAAAAGGCCCTGAGCCGGTCACCGTGGATGATTTCCACATCCTCGTCATGGATCAGACCGAAATCGTGGTACGCCAGCAAGGCATCTTGCGGCCGGGGGATGGCCACTGTGTTCAGGACGCGCTCACGCAAGGCCGCCTCCTGCGGCGTCAGGGGCCGCGAAGGCGGCTTGGGCATCCGAGGTTCGCGTTTAGCCTCCGCCGGCGGTACGGACGCGGGTTGAGGTTTGGCTTCGGGATGTGGCTCGGTCCGGGCGCGCGCCGCGGCCCTCATCCGTTCAATCTGCGCCTTGAGTTCACCGACGGGATCGCGGTCCAGCCAGTGGCCGGGTTCGTCGGGCGTATTTTTCAGCTTTTGATTGTCAACGGAGGCGATGGGGAGCCTATGGGCCTGCGTCTCGGACGCGTCGCAGCGGGCATAGAGACGCTCGATCATCAGCGCCGTGCGGACACCCTTGGCGACCTCGTCCGGCGTTTCGGGCGCGTCCATCGCGGTCAGCGCCCTCAGCATCCGGTCCGCATAGGCACGCAAATGCGCGCGCCGCTGTTCCGGGGTCAAAGGGGCTGCCATGTCCGTCGTCTCGGTCATGCGCCCAAGGGTAACCGCGCTTTTTCCGGTGGGGATAGATTTCGCGCCCCTAAACCGGGTGCAGGGGCCGTGCCCCTGCCCGCCGGAGGCTCTTGAACGGCCAAACACATCGGCCAAAAATCAGATAGAGAAACTGACACCACAGCCGCAGGACGATTTGGCCTGCGGATTGAGGATTTTGAACTGCGCGCCGACCAGTTCTTCGACATAGTCGATGATAGACCCGGCCAGCAGGGGGGCCGAGACCTCGTCGATCAGGGCCTGAGCGCCATCATAGGCGATGACGGTATCGCCGTCTTCGGGGGCTTCGACCAGATCGAGCTGGTATTGGAAGCCGGAGCAGCCGCCGCCTTCGACGGCGACGCGCAACAGGATCGGGTGCCCGGCGTCGGCGGACAGGCGGTTGAGGTGGCGCGCGGCGCTGGCGGAAAGCGTAATCGGGTTCATGGGCGCAATATAGCGCGGGGCGGGCGTGAGTTTTAGGGGGCTCAGTTATTTTTTGTCATGAATTTGCATTGCAAATTGGCGCGGAGAGGGGGATTTAGGGCGTGAACTCCACTGCGAAAGTCCGATCCCTGTGCACGATCCGCTGATCCTGACGCTTGCGCCCTATAGCGAAAACCACAGCCGCTCCCGCGGACGGTTGTACAGCGAGCCGGACAGCCTGACGCGCACGGCCTTTGCGCGGGATCGTGACCGGGTGATCCACTGCACGGCCTTCCGGCGGCTGAAGGGCAAGACGCAGGTCTTTGTGGCCGATAAGGGCGACTATTTCCGCACGCGCCTGACCCATTCGATCGAGGTGTCGCAGGTGGCGCGCTCGCTGGCGCATACGCTGGGGGCCGATCAGGACCTGGCCGAAACCATCGCCCTGTCGCACGATCTGGGCCATTCGCCCTTCGGTCATGCGGGCGAGGACGAGTTGCACAAGATGATGGAGCCGTGGGGCGGCTTTGACCACAACGTGCAGACCTTCCGCATCGTGACGCGGCTGGAGCATCGCTACCCGGCGTTTGAGGGGCTCAATCTGGCCTGGGAAACGCTGGAAGGGGTGATCAAGCACAACGGCCCCGTGGCGCACAAGCTGGGTAAGCCGGCGTGGAAGTCCGTGGCCGATTTCAGCGATTTCTGGGATCTGCGCCCCGAGACCTATGCGTCGCTGGAGGCGCAGATTGCGGCGATTTCCGACGACATCGCCTATAATAATCACGATGTGGACGATGGGCTGAGGGCCGGGCTGTTCACGCTGGCCGATCTGCGCGACATTCCGCTGATCGGGCCGGCGATTGCCGAGGTGGAAAAGGACTGGCCGCTGATCGACCAGCGGCTGCTGCGGCTGGAGGCCATCCGCCGCGTGATCGGCTTTATGATCCGCGATGTCTGTCTGGAAACCGAGCGACGGTTGAAAGAAGACGGCATCGAAACGGCGGAAGATGTGCGCCGCGCCGGGCGTCAGATGGTGGCCTTTTCGCGCACGGTCAACGAAGACCTGTCGCGCCTGCGGGCCTTTCTCTATGCACGCATGTACAAGCACTATACCGTCAACCGCCACCGTTCGCAGGCACGTCGCGTGCTGAGCGATCTGTTCCGGCTGTTTATGGAGGAGCCGGAGGTGCTGCCGCCCAACTGGTACGGGCGGGTGTGCACCAAGGACACCGAAACCCAGCGCGCGCGCGTGGTCTGCGACTATATTGCGGGCATGACGGACGCCTATGCCATCGAACAGCACAAGCAGTTGTTCAGTATTTCATAGGGGACGACTCTATTCGACAGCGAGGAAGTTACCCCTTCGGCTCCAGCAGGTCCCACAGATTGCCGAACCGGTCGCGGAACACCGCCACCGTGCCATAGGCTTCGTGGCGCGGGACCTCGGTGAAGACCGCGCCCGCTGCCTCGAACCGTGCATGGTCGCGGGCAAAGTCGTCGGTGAACAGGATCAGAAAAACGCGGCCGCCGGTCTGGTTCCCGATGGCGGCGCGTTGGGCCTCATTCGAGGCCTTGCCCAGCAGCAGGCGCGTTTCGCTCGAACCGGGCGGGGCGATCAGCACCCAGCGCTTACCGCCGCCCAGGTCGCTATCCTCGATCAGGTCAAAGCCCAGCCCGCCACAGTAATGGGCGATGGCCTCATCGTAATCGGGCACGACAAGGGTAACGGCGGCGATGTGGCTCATCTTGAGGATTTCTTGACCAGAAACATGGCCGCGTCGGCTTCGGCGATCCATTCTTCGGCCGAGGCCTGCCCTTCGTAGGCGCGCACACCGAACGAGCCGCCGACGCGCAAATACAGGCCCTGATGCTCAAAGGTCGCGATATTCAGCTCGGCCTCCAGCTTCTGCGCCTTGGTGCGGGCGACGGAGAGGTCGGCGTGGCGCAGCAGGATGGCAAATTCGTCCCCCCCTAGACGCCCCACCGAATCGCCTTCGCGCACATTGGCGTTCAGCCGTTCGGCAATATGGATCAGGGCCTTGTCACCGGCGGCGTGGCCATAGGTGTCGTTGATAGCCTTGAAGCCGTCCAGATCGAGATAGATCAGGCAGGCCGGATCGCCATAACGGCGGCTGTCACCCATGGCGCGGCCCAGATCGCGCAGGAAGGCGCGCCGGTTGAGGGTCGGCGTCAGTACATCGTGGTCAGCGTGTTGCTCGGCCAGTGCCACCTGCTCGCTCAGGGCCTTGATATCGGCCTTGAGGCGGATGTTTTCGCGGATCAGGCTGTCGATCAGAGCCCGCGCGGCCAGAGGCCATTCGTCCCCTGTCTGGGGCTCTGGCACCTGGGGTGTGGCGGCAGGGGGCGCGACGGGGCGAGGGGCACCCCCAAACTGGCTTTGCAGCAGGGCCTGCATCGACGCCGTTAGTCCGCCCGCGGACAAGGCGGAGGGCTCAGAATCGGCAGAGGCTGAGGGCGGCAAGGCGGTCATGCGGCCAAGATTAGCGGCGTTTGGGGCGCGAGGCGAGTGCTATTTGCACAGACGCCCCTTGCAGGCCGGGGCCTAATCCTATAGTTCGCGGCCTTTCAGCTTTCGGAGGTGGGCATGACCGCGTCGAAACCCAGAGTCGCCATCATTATGGGCTCGCGCTCGGACTGGCCGGTCATGAAAAAGGCCGCCGAGGCGCTCGACGGCCTAGGCGTCACCTATGAGGCGCGCGTCGTCTCGGCGCACCGCACGCCTGAGCGCATGGTCGCATTCGCCAAATCCGCCAAGACTGAGGGTTTTCAGGTCATTATCGCCGGCGCCGGTGGCGCGGCCCACCTGCCGGGCATGACGGCCTCGCTGACCCCGCTGCCGGTGCTGGGCGTGCCGGTGCCAGTGCGTGACGGGTTGAAAGGCCTCGATTCTCTCCTGTCGATCGTGCAGATGCCGGGCGGTGTGCCGGTCGGCACGCTGGCGGTTGGGGAAGCGGGTGCCAAGAACGCCGGGCTTCTGGCAGCGCAGATTCTGGCCCTGTCCGACCCCGAACTGGCGATCCGCGTCGAAGCCCTGCGTCAGGCGCAGACCGACGGCGTGCCCGATAGCGTTGAGGACTAAACCATTGAAACCGCTGCCTTTGGGGTCAAAAATCGGCATTCTGGGCGATGGTCAGTTGGGGCGTATGCTGTCGCAGGCGGCGTCACGGCTGGGCTTCAAGGTGGTGGTCTATGGTCCGGACGCCGAATCGCCGGCGGCCAGCGTCTCGGCGGTGTCGAAGGTGGCGCGCTATACGGATGAGGCGGCGCTCGACCGCTTTGCCGCGGCGTCGGACGTGATTACGTTTGAATTTGAAAACGTGCCGGTCGCTTCGCTCGACTATCTGGTGTCCAAAGGCGCGAAGGTCGCCCCCGATGCGCGGGCGCTGGGCATTACGCAGGACCGTATCCTCGAAAAGCGCTTTGCCCGCAGCGTCGGCATCGGCACGGTCGATTTCTATGAGATCAACAGCCTTGACGATCTCGAAAAGGCGATTGCAGCCAACGGCTTGCCCGCGCTTCTGAAGACGCGCCGCGAAGGCTATGACGGCAAGGGTCAGGTGTGGATTCGCGCCGCCGAAGAGGCGAAAGCGGCCTTCGACAGCCTCAATGGCCGCCCGGCGATTCTGGAGGCCAAAGCCGATTTTCAGCGCGAAGTCTCGGTGATCGCCGCGCGCGGCTACGACGGTACGGTGAAGACCTATCCGGTCGGGGAAAACCACCACGTCAGCGGCATTCTTTCGACGACTCTGGCCCCGGCGGTGGTGTCGGACACGCTGAAAACGCGCGCGGAGATGATTGCCAGGAAAGTGCTGGAAGGCCTTGATTATGTGGGTGTTCTGGGCGTCGAGCTGTTTGTGCTGGAAGGCGATGCGCTGATCCTCAACGAGATCGCGCCGCGCGTACACAATACCGGCCACTGGACGCAGGACGGCTGCCTGTGTGATCAGTTCGAGCAGCATATCCGCGCCGTCGCTGGCTGGCCGCTGGGCGACACCACAGCGCGTTTTCAGGTCGAAATGACCAATCTGCTGGGGCCGGATGTGCTGGCCTGGGAAGCGCTGTCGCAGGAGCCGGACTCACGGCTCTACATCTATGGCAAGGATGATCCGCGTCCGGGCCGCAAGATGGGCCATATCAACCGGTTGAAGGCGAGTCTCTAGCGGCTGTGCCGCCCCCTCCGTCATTTTGCCGATGGCAAAAATCCACCTCCCCACCTTCGGTAGGGAGGAGATTAAGCCGCGGCCCCAAAGCGCAGCTTGCCCAGAAATTCCACAGCCCCCAGAAGCGCGTCTTCCGGCTTCAACGGCAGTTTGGCCTTGAATTTTTCAAACGCCATCACCTGCTCGATATTGCGGGCGATCTGTTCGTGCTGGGCCTCGACCCCTTGCGTCAGGCGCGTCATCAGGGCCGTCGCCAGAATCCCCGACACGATGGCGCGTTTGGAATAGTGGTTCTCGTCCAGCGCCTTATCTCCCGCCTTACGCCATACAAGGTCAGCCGAGTCCCACAGCAGGCTGCGGTACAGCCCCAGATGCTGCGGCAGGCACAGGTGCCCGATCAGGCGGTGCGTCGCGCGCTCATCGGCGCAGGCGGCATCAATGCGGCGGTTGAGCAGGAAGCCGATGCGTTCACGCACTTTCATAGCAGACAGTTGGGCCGCAACCTCATCGCTCTCAAGCGCGGCGTCGCCCTGACGCCACAGGATCGCGGCGACGTCTGACGGTCCGTTGGGACAGATCAGTTCGATTTCGGCGGGGCTGAGCCCGATTCGCGCTCCTGCCACGCGCACGGTGACGCGGGTCAGGCCCAGATCGGGCATCCGTTCAGCACAGGCCGAGGCCAGTGACTGTTCCAGTTCGGTAAGGGCATTTGCGGACATGGCCGCAGAATAGGCCCAAGCCCGCCCCGCGCCAAGACCAAATCGCGCCTGCGTCAAAAGGCAACAGCCTGATAAAATGTTTAATCCGGCGTTTTTCAAAGGCGGTGCGGCTTGAATTGGGCGCGGGCTTGATGTAATGGCTTCGCCCACACGCCCGCAGACCACGGTTTGCGGGCAGCTTGTTTTCACCCTCCGCCCTTTTATGGCCCGAACTTCAAAAGGGCGAGGCGGTCCGTCGCAAGGCTTTACGGCCCGGCGGAACAGACAGAATGGAGAGATACCTCTGGTACAGATCTTTGTCCGCGACAACAACGTCGATCAGGCCCTGAAGGCGCTGAAGAAGAAGATGCAACGTGAAGGCTCCTTCCGCGAAATGAAGCGTCACGTCCACTACGAAAAGCCGTCGGAAAAGCGCGCTCGCCAGCAGGCCGAAGCCGTGCGTCGCGCCCGCAAGCTGGCGCGCAAGCGTCTGCAACGCGAAGGCGGTGCGACCACGAGCCGCTCGAAGTAAGTCTTACGGACAATTGCCGTTCGATAAAAAAGCGTCGAAGCCTCAGGCTTCGGCGCTTTTTTCTTTTCGGCACTTTTTGCATTGCAAAATCTGTTTGCCGCGGCATGAATGGCGGCATGTGGGGTAAGTCGATGAAACACCAGAAAGACACGCAGCCGAACGAGGCGCTGATTGCCATTCGCACTATTGCCATGCCGGCAGATACCAATCCGGCCGGCGATATTTTCGGTGGCTGGCTGATGTCGCAGATGGACCTCGCGGCCGGAAACGTGGCCGCGCGCCGCGCCGTCGGCCGTGCCGCCACCATCGCGGTTGAAGGCATGACCTTTCACACGCCGGTGCGCGTAGGCGACGAAGTGTCGGTCTATGCCGAACTGATCTCGACCGGGCGCACCTCGATGAAGATCCACGTACAGGCGTGGCGGCGCTCACGCGACTCCGACGTGCGCATCAAGGTGACCGATGCCGACTTTACCTTTGTCGCCATCGACGAAAACGGCAATTCGCGCCCGCTGCCCCTGCCGTGAGTTAAGGCATAGCCTTGCGCAGGGCTTCGTTCATGCGGCTCTGCCAGCCCGCCCCGGTGGCCCGCCAGGCCGCCAGAACATCGGCGTCCAGCCGAAGATGCACGGACTGTTTCGGTGTCTCCAGCGGCGGGCGACCACGCCGGATAGAGGCCGCCAGTTCCGGGAAGACCTCAGCAAACGGCCGCATATTGGCAAGTTCTTCATCGGTTGCCTCTGGCGCGTCTGGGTCAGAAGCGATCATGGCCTGAATGCGCGCCTCTTCTTCGTCCGTAATCGGTGGAATTTTAGTCTTGGGCATAGGCGATTCTTTCTTTCTTGCTCGCCGGACGCATCGAAATGACGTGTAGCGCTTCGGTGCCCAGCGGGCGGAAGATAACGGCAATAATAACCTGTCCTTCAAACTCACCGATAGAGCGGTTGCGGCCATATTTAGCGCTCATAACCTTTGAGGCTTCGAAAAAGCCGATCGTCAGGTCGGCAAAATCCAGCCCGTGCTTTTCGAGGTTTCTCAGACGCTTCGGTTCGTCATAGAGGATCAGCATGATTATTGTGTACACGTTAATTTGCAGCGGGTCAATTATCGTGTCGTAACACTGTCTTTATAAAGACGTTGACCAAAGCCGCGCGCCTTGTCATTTTCTCCGCCAATCAGGGAGGCGGCTATGGCCAAGGCATCGGTAACGGACCGGCTTGTTGCATGGTTTACCGTGTGGGACGAAGACAAGACGCGCAGCGTGCTGAATATCACGCTGGCCGTGCTGACCGGCCTTCTGTTCGGCATGGTGCTGGATACCATCCTGCGTCAGGTGGGAAACTATATGTTTCCGCCGCCACCGACCTTCGATATGGCGACGCCTGAGGAGATCGCCAAACTCCTCGATACCATGCCCCCTGACGCCTACATCATCAAGATCGTGTCCTGGGCTCTGGGCACGTTCGGCGGGGGCTATCTGGCCGTGCGTATGGCTAAGGTTGGGGCCTTTCCGGCATGGATCACCGGTGTTCTTCTGGTGGCCAGCTATATGATCCATATGACCTTCATCCCGCACCCCACCTGGGTGGTGATGATCTGCCTGCCTCTGTGCGCGGTTTCGGCCTTTGCCGCCGGACTGCTCGGCAACTATATGCAGTTGCGCCAGACGCGGCGCTGAGCCTGCCTTCAACGGCCCGATACGGTCAGCCTCTTCGACCGTTTCTCATTTGGACCTGGCGTCGATCCGGAGCAGGGTCGGGGTCTTGTCCAGCGTTACGCGCGCCGCTGTACTGTGCGCCGCTGGTTCAAACACCGGATGCCCGTCCCTGGTTTTAGGAAGTGCGGCGGCCTTGCCATCGGCGGCCACGGCCTGTCCGCTCGACGCCCCCACAAAGACAATGCGATCAAGATTGGGCACGGCGAGGCTCATGACACCGGCGGCCTTTTTGGCTCCGGCGTGCGCCTGATCGACGGCCTTTTTGAGATCCGGGGCGGCATAGGCGGTGGCGGGCGGCAGGGCGGCCGCGATCAGCAGGTTCAGGCCGATCTTGCTGCCGTCGGGGCGCGTGACGGTCACCGGGGCCTTGGCCTTCAAAGCGGCGACGGGGGGCAGGGGCGTCAGGGTGTTATCCGCCGCCACACCCAGCGGCGTTTCGCCATTGTGCTTCAGGACCAGCTTCACATCCGACAGCCGGGCCCCGGTAACCGACAGCCGGTAGGCCAGACGAAAGTGCGTGCGCTCCGCAGCGGGCAGATTCAGATAGTTCAGCAGAAACGGAAAGATGTCGGTGCAGGGCACGTCCTTGGTCTCGGCCCGCGCCGCCCCCGCACCACTAAGGGTGAGGGCGACGGCAGACAGCACAAAGCCGCGACGATGGAGAAATGACATGGAGGCCCCCTTGAGAACGAAACGATCCCGAACCTTCGTTCGGGATCGCGGCAAAATCACGGCCATATAGAAGGGCCTATTTCACGCGGTCGTCAATGCCGATGCGCGACGGCGCGGCGTCGAAGGTCACGCTGACCGCGCCGGGAAAGTCTGCCGGGACCAGATAGGGGGTTCCGCCCGGATAGGCATCGTCACGCGGCGATTTGGGCAAAACCTTCTGGCTGCCGTCGGACAGGGTCACGCGGCCATTGCCGGCACCGACGAAATAAAGACGGTCGGGCTTTGGCAGGGCGACAGCCAGCACGCCCCCGACCTTGCGCATGGCCGTATTGCTTTGCGTCACCGCCTTGGCCAGAGGGGCCACCATCATGGTCCTGGCCGGGGGTTCGCTCGCATAGACGCGCACGCGCATCGACACGCCCTTTTCCGGCCCGCTGACCAGCACCGTGGCCCCGCCGCGCAATTGCGCCAGCGTCGGCAGCGGCGTGATGCGTCCGTCACTGCCGATCGTCAGCTTCTGACTCTGGCCATTGTGTTTGAGTTGAATGCTGGCCCCTTGGGTGCCGCCCTTGATTTTGAGAATATAGGCCACGGTGATTTCATCGCGCTCAGAAGCCGGCAGAGCGAGAAACTTCGACAGAAAGGGAAAGGCCTGATCCGCGGAAACCTCGCGCTGCGTCTGCTGAGCAATGGCGGAAACGGGCATCAGACCGCCAGCCATCGGGGTAAGGCACAGGGCGGCCGCCAGCAGGGCGGGCTTGGCAGCTTTGACAAACATAGGCAGGTCCATCTTTCTGTTCTTTCTCTTGATTTACCCCCTCGCCGGGTACGGGCTTCGCCACCTTGGCCGCCGCCTCAATGGCGGCTTGAGCGGAACGATTCAGCTAGAAGTCATTCCGCTCTAGCCTAAGCCTTTTACAAAATTAAGGCTGAACCGCAGATGAAGAGATCAGAAAGGCATCAGGAGGAGAGGTGACGCGCCCTCATCAGCGCGTGCGCGGTCGAAATGATGTCGCGCAGGACTTCAAGGTCCACATCACTGAGACGTTTGATATAAAGACAGCCGCCGCCGGTCGTATGCTTGCCAAGGCGGGCGAGGTGATCGGCCTGTTCCGGTGCGCTGGCGAGTACATAAAGGGTCAGAGCGGCACTGCGGGCCGCGAAGGCGCTGAGCGGCCAGGGCACCCGGGTCTTGCCGCTGAGGTAGCTGTATTGACCGTAACCGATCAGGGACGTCCCCCACACGACCGGGGGTTCGCCGGTCACCTCGGCGAACAGTCCCAGCAGCGTGTGGGCATCGGCGCGCATCTTTTCCGGGGCTCTGGCGTCCAGAAAGGCGGCGGGATCGGCGTCGGTCGGCTGGGTTTTCGGTTCGGCCATGCCCCGAAGACTGTGGCGGTAACGCCGGTTTGTCAAGCAAAGGGCAGGTGAGCGGGCAGGCTTGGGGCGTCGGCGGCCCGGCCCCAGCGCGGCGGCAGTCCGTTCAGACCACGCACCCAGTCCTCGACCATGGCCGCCTGCTGCTCATAGCCATAGGCCGCATAAGACCGCCCCTGGATCAGGCGGTAGCGATAACGCCCGCGTTCGCGCCACAGATAGCGCCATAGGGTCATGCCGCTCTCGTATTGCCACACATGCGTCAGCTCATGCCCCAGCAGGGCCAGATGGTCCGCTCGTCCGGACAGATCGCCGGTCAGGTCGGGCCAGAAAATCCTGCGTCCGCGTACCACGATCAGTGGCCCGTGCCCCATCAGGCCCGCCAGTTGCGCGACCGGATGCGCCCGCCCGATCAGCCGCACGGCCTCGACCGGCACCGCTGCGATCAGTCCGGCGGGCAGGGCGGCGATTTCGGCGGGGGTGAGGGAACGCTCCATTGGTCGTATGTAGGCACTGCACCAACGCACGGGAAGGGCAATTGACGGCGGGCCATCGCCTGCCTATCGGAAAGGCTGAGGAGAAGCCCCCCCATGTCATTCGCACCCATGTCATCCGCACCCATGTCATCCGCCGCCTTGTCACCTGTCGTCTTTACCGGCCGCGTATCCGATGCCGAAGCGCGGGAATGGATCGCGGCCCTGTCCGCAGCCTTGCCGGACATGCCCGTGGTGCCGCTGAGCGCTGCCGACCCGCAGGCGGTCGAGGTCGCCGTCGTGGCCAATCCGGACCCGGCGGTGTTGCGAAGCCTGCCGCAAGTGAAATGGGTGCACAGCGTCTGGGCCGGTGTTGAACGGCTGGTGGCTGAATTGCCGGCGGACCTGCCCATCGTGCGGCTGGTCGATCCGGAACTGAGCCGCGTGATGGGCGAGGCGGTGCTGGCCTGGACCCTCTATCTTCAGCGCGACATGCCCGCCTATGCGCGTCAGCAGGCGGCCCGCCGCTGGCATCAGAGGCCCTACCGCGCGCCATCGGCGGTGACGGTCGGCGTGCTCGGGCTGGGCCATATGGGGCTGACGGCTGCGGCGCGGCTGCGGGAGGCGGGGTTCGGCGTCCTCGGCTGGAGCCGAACGCCTAGAAAGGCGGATATACCAGTGTTTACTGGCGAGGACGGTCTGAAGGCCCTGATGTCGCAAGCGGACATTCTGGTCAGCCTGCTGCCGGCGACGCCGCAAACGCGTGGCCTTCTGAATGCGGAGCGGCTGGGCTGGCTGCCGGAGGGTGCCGGGCTGATCAATTTCGGACGCGGCACCGTGCTGGACATCGAGGCGCTTCTCACAGCCCTCGATCAGAACCTGTCGCACGCTGTGCTCGATGTGTTCGTGTCTGAACCGCTGGAGGCCACCTCGCCCCTGTGGGCACATCCGCAGGTAACGGTCCTGCCGCACATCTCGGCCCCGACGAATGTGCACACGGCGGCGCAGGCGGTGGCCGATAATCTGCGCCGCTGGCGGGCGACCGGTGACCTGCCTCTGACCGTGGACCGTACACGCGGTTACTGAGGCGCGGTCATCTGCGGTGTCTTGCCAGATACGGTCTCGCGTGTAACCTTCCACCCGTAACGGCTGGAGGGCATTGGGTTATGAAGCGTCTGGTATCTGTATTCAGCATCGCCATCTGTCTGGCCGGGCCGGTTCTGGCGGCGCCCAGACCCGATCCGGTGCGCGAAGCCTCCGTCGATCAGCTTCAGGCGGCGATGACGCGTGGCGAGTTGTCGGCAGAGGCCATCACCAGGGCCTCTATCCGTCGCATCGAAGCCTATGACAAATCGCGCCAACTCAATACCGTGATCGTGCTCAATCCCGATGCGCTGGCCGAGGCGCGTGCGCTCGATGCCGAGCGTAAGGCGGGCAAGCTACGCGGGCCGCTGCACGGCATCCCTGTCCTGATCAAGGACAATGTCGAAACCAAAGACGCCATGCCGACCACGGCGGGCTCTCTGGCGCTGAAAGACAATGTGACGGGGCGCGATGCGCCGGTGGTGGCGCGGCTGCGGGCCGCCGGGGCGATTATCCTCGGCAAGACCAACCTGTCGGAATGGGCCAATATCCGCTCAACCCGTTCGATGAGTGGCTGGAGCGCGGTGGGTGGTCTGACCGGCAATGCCTATGATGCGCGCCGCTCGGCCTGCGGTTCGTCCTCGGGCAGCGGTACGGCGGTGGCCTGGAGCTTTGCCGTTCTGGCCGTCGGCACGGAAACCGATGGCTCGGTCGTGTGTCCGTCGGCCATGAACGGTCTGGTCGGGCTGAAACCGTCCATGGGGCTGATTTCGCGCACCCACGTCGTGCCCATCTCGCACAGTCAGGACATTCCGGGGCCGATGGGGCGCAGCGTGCGCGATGTAGCGCTGATGCTGTCGGCCATGGCAGGTAGCGACCCGGCGGACCCGGCCACACAGGCGGCCGATGCCCGCAAGGTGGATTACGCGGCAGGCCTGTCGCCCGATGCCCTCAAAGGCGTGCGCATAGGCGTTCTGCGCGACCGGACCGGCGGGCCGGGCAAGGTCGAGACGGCGTTCAATGCCGCGCTTAAACATCTGGAGGCCGCGGGCGCCGTTCTGGTCGATATTGCCGACTCCTCGGTCGAAGGGTTGGATGCCGCCGAACTGACTGTGCTTCAGACGGAGCTGAAGGCCGATCTCAATGCCTATCTGGCCACCACGCCGGCCACAGTGAAGACGCGCACCCTGTCGGAGGTCATCGCCTTCAATACTGCCGAAGCCGCCCGCGAAATGCCTTTCTTCGGGCAGGAGTTTTTTGAGGCTGCGGAAAAAACCAAGGGACTGGACGACCCGGCCTACAAGGCGGCGGCCAATCGTGCGAAGACCGTGGCCCGCAGCCATATCGACGGGCTTCTGAACGCCTATGGCGTGTCGTTGCTGGTCGCACCGACCTATGGTCTGCCGTGGCTGTCGGATGAGGTCAATGGCGATCAGTTTTCCGGCCCGTCGGCCAGTCAGTGGCCCGCCATGTCCGGCTATCCCCACCTGACCGTGCCCATGGGGCAGGTACAGGGCCTGCCGCTGGGTCTGTCCTTTATCGGTACGCAGTGGTCGGACGCTCAGTTGCTGCGCGCTGGCTATGCCTTTGAGCAGGTGGCGAAGGCCCGGGTCGCGCCGCCTCAGTGAACACAGCAGCGATAACCTCTTAAGGTAATTTTGACGGGTGGCCCCCCAGGCCGCGCCTTCATCCTTATGCGGCAGGGTTTAGGGTGTGCAGACCACAGAGCTGTTCCCCCGAGGATATTATGACCCGCCGTATCGTTCCCGTCGCTACGAAGGTGCTGAGCCTTCTGCCCATCGTTCAGACCCTGAGCGGTCGCGTGCCGTCGCCGAAGGTTATGGCCGCGGCGGGGCTTCTCAATACGCCCTATGTGCGCCGTCTGGCACCTGGCCTCAGCGGTTTGTTCAGCGTAGGGCTGGCGGTGGTGGCGGTCGCGGGCTTCGTCAACGACCTCCGAAGCCGCAAGGCGGCACCCGTTCGGCGGAGGGTGCGATGAGCGCCGTGTGTGTCGGCGACCCGACGGCCAGAGCGCGCCGGGCTTTGACGCTAAGCCTGTGGACCGCCGGGGTGGTGCTGATTACGGGCAGCGGAGCCGTTGCCGCGCGCATCGCCACTCTGGACGGTTCCATGCTCACTCAGGTCGAGGCGCGTCAGGACCCGCATAAACTCTTTCCGGCCAACGAAACGGTTGAGCGTGACCTTCTGGATGTTCGCCCGCCGGTGGGGGAAGAGGTCCGCCTCGCCAGCCTGTGGCCCGCGACCGAACCGCCGCCGGTTGCGCCCGAACAGGCCTACCCGGCGCAGGGCAGTGATAGCGCAGCAGCCGATATGGCCTACAGGCCCGATGAGGCGACCGAAGCGGCGGCCCTGGCCGAAACCACGCGGGCCCGGGCTGTGCCCGGCGTTATCGAATGCGCCGAAACCTGCTTCGATGCTCATCAGGCCGCAGCAGACACGGTCGAAACATCCGGCGGCGACACCACCTCTCTGCCTACGGTCACCCCCACTTCGGCGGCCAGAACCGAAACCGTGGCGCTGGACGACCTGCTTCCGAGGCAATAATCCCGCCGGCGGAAGAGGCGCAGCGCCCGAGGCTGGACGCCCCGAAGCATCCGCATTAAGCTCTCAGCTTTCACGGGAAAAGCGGCAGGAGCGGTGGATATGGTGATAGCGGCAAAGCGTAAAAGCGGGCTTCTGAGTGTTCTCAGCGTCGCCGCGCTTCTGTGTTACGGCGCTCAGGCCCACGCGCAGGTCCAGCCCGAAGGGCAGGCCCAGACGGAGGCTCTCAAAACCTGTATCTCGCGATCGGTAACACCGGACGATGAGCGCCTGATCCTGCGCTACGTCTTCTTCATGATGGCGCGTCATCCGGACGTGTCGCGCTACGCCACCATTTCAGAGCCCGAACGCAACGCGTTGGATCAGCAGGTCGGCACCATGATGACTCGCCTGATGGTCGATCAGTGCGGCAACGAAATCCGCGCGGTTTACAAGAGCGGCAATCAGAACGTTATTCAGGCGGCCTTCGGTCAGGCCTTTTCCGGCGTGGGGGAGCGCGGCATGAAGGATCTGATGGGGCATCCGGACGTGCAGGCGGCGTCCATGGGCTTTGTCAAATATATGGATATGAACCGGCTGATTAAGCTGTTTCTCCCACAATAGAGGGCCGCGGCGTTAACCTTAAGCGTTAACCGGAAACCGCCTCTTAAGATTTGGCGGGGTAAGGTGAGGGCGAATCACGAAGCTCTCCGGACTCCGCCTGCATGTTTCAGATTATCGGTATTGTCGTCCTCTTTGGCTGCGTCTTCGGCAGTTACCTGCTGTCGGGCGGCTCGATGGCGCCGATCCTGCACTCGCTCGCCTTCGAACTGATGGGCATTGGCGGCGCGGCCGTGGCCTCGGTCCTGATTTCCAACGACATGCACACCATCAAGGGGATGGGCGGCGGCATGGGCAAGGTGTTTGGCGGGGCCAAGTGGAAGCCTGCGGATTACCGCGATCTTCTGTCGCTTTTGTTTCAGTTGACCAAGACGATGAAGGCCAAGGGTGTCATCGCTCTGGAAAGCCATATCGAAAAGCCACACGACTCCTCGATCTTTTCGCGCTACCCCAAGATTATGAAGGATCACTTCGCCATCGACTTCATCTGCGACACCCTGCGTATGATGACCATGAACCTCGAAGACCCGCATCAGGTCGAAGACGCGATGGAAAAGCAGCTCGAAAAGCACCATCACGAAGCCATGCACCCTGCCCACGCCATGCAAAGCGTGGCCGACGCCCTGCCGGCGCTCGGTATCGTTATCGCCGTTCTGGGGGTTATCAAGACCATGGGGGCCATCACGGAACCGCCGGAAGTGCTGGGCGGCATGATCGGCGGCGCTCTGGTGGGTACCTTTCTGGGCGTTATGTTGGCCTATGGCCTCGTCGGGCCTTTCGCCACGCGCATGAACGGCGTGGTGGAAGAGGAGGGGGCCTTCTACAAGATCATTCAGGCGGTGCTGGTCGCGCACCTGCACGGCAATGCGGCGCAGATTTCGGTGGAAATCGGTCGCGGTAACATTCCGTCCGGCGCCCAGCCCTCGTTTGCCGAAATGGAAGAAGCCCTTAATAATATACCGAACGAGTAGATTAACCTTAAGAAACGGGCGAATCCGGCCCGCCGCAAAAGCCGCAACTTCCCGCCTCAGGGGTATTTTGAGGGGGAATTGCGGCTTTGTTGCGAGAGTTGATCACATATTTGTGAAAACACCCCTTGCGGGACTCAGCGGTTTTGCGTATGAAGGAGTCGGGCGCAGTTGCTAGGCGCTCTAACGTTAGAATCTAAGGATCTGGATCCATGACCTCTGAAATCGTCCGCAAGGCCCTGCTCGCCGCCGCCGCCGTCGCCGCTCTGTCGGTTGCCGCTTGCTCGAAGCCGGCTGAAGAAGCCGCCACCACCGAAGAATCCGCTCCGGCTGACGCTTCGGCTGACGCCTCGGCCACTGTCGAAGCTTCGGAAGCCGCTTCGCCGGCCGCCGTTGAAGCTCCGGCTGCTGAAGCTCCGGCTGCTGCTCACTAATCCCTCGCGCCTCACGGCGCTGGATTAGACAAGAGTTTGGAAGAGGTCGTTCCCGGGAACGGCCTCTTCTTTTTTGTGCGTGAGCCCGATGACCGATCCTCAACTCTATTTCGCCGAAGACGGCAATCCGCGCTCGGCCCGTTTTGACGACATCTATTATTCGTTGCAGGACGGCCTGTCAGAAACGCGGGCGGTATTCCTGAACGGTTGCGGCCTGCCGCAGGGCTGGGAGGGGCGGCGTCACTATACCGTCGCCGAACTGGGTTTTGGTACCGGGCTTAATATCGCCGCCCTGATGCAGCTCTGGGCGGCTCATCGTCCGCCGCAGGGGCATCTGCACCTCTTTTCCGTCGAAGCTTATCTGATGCCACGTGAGGCGGCGGCTCGTGCATTGGCCAGTTGGCCGGAACTGGCGCCCTTTGCCGAAGCGATTATCGCGCGCTGGCCGCCGCAACGGCGCGGCTTTCATCTGATGACCTTCCCCGAATGGGGCGTGACCCTCACCCTGGCGCTTAGGGATGTGCGCGATGCGCTCAACCAGTGGGAGGGCAAGGCCGATGCCTGGCTCCTCGACGGGTTTTCTCCGGCGCAGAACCCCGACATGTGGGCCGATGACGTGCTAAAGGCCGTGGCGGCGCACAGCGCGCCGGGGGCCCGGCTGGCCACCTTCACCGTGGCGGGCTTCGTGCGGCGGGGGCTTCAGGCCGCCGGGTTCGAGGTGTCGAAACGCCCCGGTTTCGGGCGCAAGCGCGAGCGGCTGGAGGCGGTCTTTGCGGGGGCGGTCGAAGCCCCTTTCGCGCCTGAGCGCATGGCCGTGATCGGCGGGGGCATCGCCGGGGCTTCGATCGTCCATGCCCTTCGCCATTACGGCCATCAGGCCACCGTTTTCGATATCGGGCCGCACGCGTCGGGCAATCCGGCGGGACTGGTCACGCCGCGGCTGGATGCCGGGGGCGGGACGATCAGCGCCCTGTTTGCCGATGCGCTCTATGCGGCGACGGACCTCTATGCGCGCCTGTGCCCCGAAGCCGTGCTGGCGCAGGGGGTGCAGCAACGGTGCGCCGACGCGCGCGATGCCGCGCGCTTTGCCAAAATCGCCGCTCAGCCGGACTATGCGCCGGGCGATATGGCGGCAGATGAGGCCGGCCTCCGCATGACGCGCGCCTTATCGGTGCGGCCGCCAGAGGTGGTCCGGGCGCTGCGGGGCGACGCACCGGTGATTGCCGAGACCGTTGTGCGCGTGGAGCCGGGGGTGCCGGTGCGCGTCGTCACCGACCGCGCGGTTCACCTTTTCGATCACGTCTTCCTCGCCTGCGGGGACGGGATTTTCGACCTGCCGTTCGCTGAGGCGCTCGATCTGCGGCCGGTGCGTGGGCAGATCGAAACCGCCAGCGCCCCGCCACCGGACGCCCGACCGCAGGCCTGGGGCGGCTATTATGTGCCGCTGCCGGACGGTTTCGTCTTCGGCTCGACCCATATTCGCGGCGACAGGGGCGTTGAGCCCCGCGAAGCAGAGCGCGCGCACAATCTCGACACCCTGCGCGCCGTCTTGCCCGCAGCGGCAGCGGTGGCCGAGGACGCTTCGGTGTCGCGCGCCGCCGTGCGCGTGACGACCCGCGACCACCTGCCGGTGATGGGACAGGTGGCACCGGGTGTGGCCATCCTGACCGGTCTGGGGGCGCGCGGCCTGTGTCTGGGGCCGCTGCTCGGCATGGCGGCGGCGGCGCAGGCGCTGGGGGTGCCGTCACCGCTGACTGTGGCATCCGCGCATCGGTTGCGCCCGGAAAGATTACAGGCTGTTCATAGTCATTAAATGGCCCGATTCCGCTCGCCTCATCGGGGAGGAACTGGCACCGTGAGTGCGATCCTGACCAAGGAATGATGCGATGAAGACTCTGATGACTGTCGCGGCGCTGGCCGCTGCCGGACTGACGACCCTCAGCCTGCTTCCGGCTCAGGCTCAGCAATCTTCGGCTCCGCCGGAGCGGGAGGCCCCGAAGGCGCAAAAAGACATGCGCAAATGCTTCCGCAGCGAAGATATCGACCGCTTCAATCCGATAGATTCGCGCACCATGGTCATCGAAACCTACGGGCACCAGCACTATCGGCTGGAACTCAGCGGGGCCTGCATGGGCATCGAAGACGCGTTTCGCATCGGTGTGCGCACACGCGGCGGGTCGATCCAGGTGTGCGGTGGCTTTGATGCCGAAATCCTCTATTCGGAGCCGGGTTCGGGCCGGCTGACGCGCTGCAATATCACCGATGTCAAGCCGATAACCAAGGACGAGGCCGACCGTATCGAAGGCGTGACGCCCCGGACGGCAGAAAACAGGGCCGGAGAAGGGACATAAGAGGGTAGAGAAATGAAAACCGTGGTGAAACTGGCGGCTGTGGCCGTCGTTGTGGCGAGCGGACTGGGGGCCTTGAGCCTGGCCTCGGCGGCACCGGAAGACACACCCGGGCCGGATGGCAAGCCGAAATGTATCGACGCCAGCCAACTCAATCGCAAAATGGTGGTCAACAAGACGACCGTCCTGATCGAAGACGGTTTCGGGCGGTCAGCCCTGCTGAAGCTTTCGGCCCCCTGTCAGAATCTCGACGATCTGGACAAGATCGGCTTTGAATTCTTCGGGGGCACGCAGATCTGCGACCGGCGCGACGTGAAGATTCTCTATTCGCGCTTTGACGAGGCCCCCGTGCGTTGTCTGGTCGAGTCGGTGACGCCGCTGACCAAGGAAGAGGCAAAAAAATACCAGTGAGCGGAAAGGATCAGAGATAGAGGACCTGACCGGGGTTCGGATTGTCCCGGCGCTGAATCACTTCGGCGCAGACCTGCCGGATGTCGTCAAACTGAAAGGGCTTGGGCAGGATAAAGTCCACCTTGGCGCGGCGGGCGGCATTGTGCGATTGGCTGGCCGCCTGTGGGACCCCCCTTACGAATGGCGGTCATTACCGCAATCGGCGTGTTGGGGGCCGCCTGACGGTAGGTGTCGAGATGGTCCAGCGAATTCTCTTCGGCCATGAAGATGTCGATAGCCAGCAAGGCCCACGTCTGACGGTTCAATTCTTTCAGCGCCGTCGCGCGGTCCGTCGCGACGCCCGAGCGGAAACCGGCCCGTTCAAATAGACGCCCGATCAGGTGGGCCTGAGTCAGGCTGTCTTCGATGATGAGTACGCTGGGTGTCATGGGCAGGCTCACTGGCATTTGCGTGCTTTCAGATTACGCCGTTCTGGTTAAATAGTTTTGAAAATCCGGATGGGTGAGCGGAAATTCGCCGGCCCGACCGATCTTGAGGAGAGACAGATGTTGCGTATCCATGGAAAAGCCTTGTGGGCGGCGCTGGGCATAGCGGGCGGCTTGACGGCGCTGGCACTGATGCCCCTGACGTCTCAGGCCGAAAACACCAAAAAAGCGCCGCCGCGCTGCGTCACCGGGCCGGGGATGGACACCACGGTCCTCGATCAGGAGACGGTGCTGGCCGAAGGGGCCGGACGCGGCGGTGTGCTGATCAAGGTGGATGGCTGTCGCCTGACGCCTTACGATGTTCTGGTGTTTGAGTACCGTGGCACGGTGCAGATCTGCGACCCGCTCGATGTGCAGCTTTCGGTGCGTCAAAGCGGCGGCGGCGGGTTCAAGACGCCCTGTTTCGTGCAGTCGGTAACGCCGGTCAGCGCCGAAGAGGTCAAGACGCTGCGCAAGCAGAAATATCAACGCACGGATCGTTAGAACGCATTGCGTTCAGTTTGAATCGAAATTCCGCTCTAACATTTTGTTTTGTCGCGCATTTGAGTCCGAAACGGAGTTCGGCGAAGCCAAAACCGTGGCATACTTTTCGGAATGCGCTCCAAGAGATAAGGGGGATAGCATGTCTCGACTGAGGCTTATAGGCGCGCTTATGGCGGGGGCGTCGTTTGCCGGCGGCGCTCTGGCGGAACCGTCGCCGAAACCCGACATCAGGGTCGCCGTCCCTCCGCAGGACGTGATCGGGATTGTTGAGGTGATCGGTGATGACCTGCTGATCAATTCGCTGGACGGTGCGCACCGCTTTAGCGGAGCGAAGGCCTGCACGGGGCTGAGCGACGCGCCGTTTGTGCACGTCCGCATGACGGAACAGAAGGTCTCTCTGGGCCACGGCGGTACGGCACAGGTGGTATACGGCACCAGCATGGCCAGCGTGCGGACCTGCACCGTGACCTATCAGGGTCTGTACTCGCCGCCGCCGCTTATGGAAGTGACTCCGCTGGAACGATAATCAAAAAGCCCGGAGCGATCCGGGCTTTTTTCATCAGTCATTGTCCATCTTGAGCGCGGCGATGAAGGCTTCCTGCGGGATTTCGACCTTGCCGAACTGCCGCATCTTTTTCTTGCCCTCTTTCTGCTTCTCCAGCAGCTTCTTCTTGCGCGTGGCGTCGCCGCCGTAACACTTGGCCGTCACGTCCTTGCGCAGGGCGCGCACGGTTTCGCGTGCGATGATGCGCCCGCCGATGGCCGCCTGAATGGGGATGACGAACAGGTGCTGCGGGATGAGGTCTTTCATCTTTTCGCACATGCCCCGGCCGCGCTGTTCGGCGCGGTCGCGGTGCACCAGCATGGACAGGGCGTCCACCGGCTCGGCATTGACGAGGATCGACATTTTCACGAGGTCGCCTTCGCGGTATTCCTCGATCGTGTAGTCGAACGAGGCATAGCCCTTCGAGATCGACTTCAGGCGGTCGTAGAAGTCGAACACCACCTCGTTTAGCGGCAGCTCATAGACGGCCATGGCGCGCGCACCGACATAGGAGAGGTCGGTCTGGATGCCGCGGCGGTCCTGACACAGCTTGATCACCGCGCCCAGATAGTCGTCCGGCGTGAAGATGGTCGCCTTGATCCACGGCTCCTCGATATGGTCGATCTTCACCGGGTCCGGCATGTCGGCCGGATTGTGCAGGTCGATCACGTCGCCATTGTTCATATAGATCTTATAGACGACGCTCGGCGCGGTAGCGATCAGGTCGAGATTGAACTCGCGGCTCAGGCGCTCCTGAATAATCTCAAGGTGCAACAGCCCCAGGAACCCGCAGCGGAAGCCGAAGCCCAGCGCCGCAGACGTCTCCATCTCATAGGAGAAGCTGGCATCGTTCAGGCGCAGCTTGCCCATCGCCGAGCGCAGGTCTTCGAAGTCCGCCGCATCGACCGGGAAGATGCCGCAGAAGACGACCGGCTGCACTTCCTTGAAGCCCGTCAGGGCCTGTGAGGTCGGCTTGCGCTCATCGGTGATGGTGTCGCCGACGGCGGCGTCCTGCACTTCCTTGATCTGCGCCGTGAAGAAGCCGACTTCGCCGGGGCCCAGCGCCTCGACATCGGTGGCCTTGGGCTGAAACACGCCCAGCTTGTCGATCTTGTAGGTGGCGCCGGCGTTCATCAACTTGATCTGCTGACCGGGCTTGAGGAAGCCGTCAAACACGCGCACCAGCACGACGACGCCCAGATAGGGGTCGTACCAGGCATCGACCAGCAGCGCCTTCAGCGGCGCCGTGGGGTCGCCCTTGGGCGCGGGCAGCTTGGTGACAATGGCTTCCAGCACGTCCTCGATGCCGATGCCCGACTTGGCCGAAGCCAGCACGGCCTCAGAGGCGTCAATGCCGATCACGTCCTCGATCTGGGCGCGCACGCGCTCCGGCTCGGCGGCGGGCAGATCGACCTTGTTCAGGACAGGGACGATTTCGTGATTGTTGTCGATGGCCTGATAGACATTGGCGAGCGTCTGGGCCTCAACGCCCTGCGACGCATCGACCACCAGAATCGAGCCTTCGCAGGCCGCCAGAGACCGCGACACCTCATAGGCGAAATCGACGTGACCCGGCGTGTCCATCAGGTTCAGGACGTAATCCTTGCCGTCCTTGGCCTTGTAATTCAGGCGCACCGTCTGCGCCTTGATGGTGATGCCGCGCTCGCGCTCGATCTCCATATTGTCGAGCACCTGCTCCTTCATCTCACGCGCGGTGAGGCCGCCGGTGAACTGAATCAGGCGATCGGACAGGGTGGACTTGCCGTGGTCGATATGGGCGACGATGGAAAAGTTACGAATTTGGGACAGTTCGGTCATGCGGGGGCGATAGCATGATGCGCCCTTAAGGGGAAGGGGGCAGGGGCACGGCCCCTGCACCCGGAAATTTATTCATTGAGAGGAATGCTCGCCGGTCATAGGGTCAGGTCATAACAGGGAGGGGAATTATGTCCTGGTTTTTGAATTTCGCAGGTAAGATCACGAAAACTGACGATTGGGATTTCTATTTTTTGAGGCTGGATGACAAACTGGCTTCTATTTTTGTGGACATGGGCCGAAAGGCACATGTACCCTTGCCCGGTTTTTCGTTGCTATGCACGCTGCATCTGACGATGCAAAATCCGCAGGCAGATGGACTATCCAGTCAGGACGAATACGAAACGCTGAATCACATCGAGGATACGCTCGAAAAGCAGGTCGGGAACAAAGCGGTCTATGTAGGCCGCATAACGACTGATGGTCGTCGTGATTTCGTCTTTTATGCCAAAGATTTCAATTCTTTTTCTAAATCTGTGAATGTGGCCATGAAGGCATTTGCGACTTATGCCTACGAAGTCAACCGGCGCCACGATGAAAAATGGTCTATATACAAGGAATTTCTCTATCCTTCACGTAACAATCGTCAGGGCATGATGAACCGCCGTGTTCTGGAATCATTAGAAACTCATGGCGATGACCTGACCATACCCCGTAAAGTGGATCATCGCGCCTATTTCGAAACACGGACAGACGCGGAAGCCTTCACAACGGGTATCAAAGCCTTGGGCTTCGCTATCGAGACGTCTAATCACCAGCAGGAGGAGGCGGCTATTTACGTTGATTTCCGCAGGCCGGACGCACCAGAGCACATAAACGATGTAACGGCTGAAATCCTGTCTCTGGTAGCCGTGCATAATGGCGAGTATGACGGTTGGGGGTGCGAAGTTACAAAAGCCTAAGAGTGCTTAAGCCCTTTCTTCTGCCGTAATTCAGCGAAGGCTTTCTGGATCGAGATACACTGTGAAGGATCGGCCATTACAGCGTCACAGGTTGGACCTACTTCTTGTTCCAGACAGTGCTCGAATTCCGATTGGGTAACAGCCTCACTTATCGAAACACCCTCAAATCCACCGCATCGCCCATCACCTTATAGCCCGCTATCGACGGGTGGATATGGTCGCCGGAATCGTAGTCGGGCTTGAGGCGCGTCGGGTCCGCCGGGTCAGCCATCAGCTTGTCGAAGTCGATCACCGCATCAAACGCCCCTGAGGTGCGTATCCAGCGATTGACCGCCTGACGGTCGGCTTCGGTCTGCGCATCGGGGTGATAGAGCGAAAAGCCCATAAAGGGCAGGATGGTCGCGCCGATGACTTTGATGCCGCGTTCCCGCGCCCGGCGGATCATCTGCTGATAGGCGGTGATCATATCCTCGACCCCTTGCGCATGGGCGGCGGCGCTCACGGGTGCGTCCTTGGTCAGGGTGCCGAGGTCGTTGACCCCTTCGAGGATGACCAGATACTTCACCCCCGTCTGACTCAGCACATCGCGTTCAAACCGCGCCATGGCGTTGGGGCCTGAGCCGTCGTTGAGGATGCGCCCGCCGCCAATGCCGGCATTGAGCACCGACAGGTGCCGCGTGCGCGGATCGGCCTGAAGCCGCCGCGCCAGTTGATCGGTCCAGCGCGCATTCATTCCCGGCTTGACGCCATAGCCGTCGGTGATGGAGTCGCCTAAGGCCACAATCGACGCCGCGCCCTGTCCGGTCCACACATCGACGCCCGAAACATGGAACCAGCGCTCCATGGTCTTCGCACCGTCCAAAGACGCCTCGGCCACGCGGTTGCCTTTGGCGAAGTAGGAGACCATGCGCGCGCCGGGGTGGCTGGTCTGGGGTGAGGCGGCTTCGGGCAGGTACAGCGACAGGGTCAGGTCGGTGAAGGGTTTGACGGTCATGACCACAGGGTCGGACACATACTCCGCTCCGGCAGGGATAGTGATCGCCGTGCGCCCACCAAAGGTCAGGCCGCGTGCATTGGTCGTGTCGATGCGCGAGGTCATCTGATCCGCCGAAATCGCCGCATGGGCCGCGCCGATCTTCAGCGGTTTGGTGCCGAACACATTGGACAGCCGCACACGAAACTGCTTCCCGCCCTGCGTCAGGCGCACGATCTGACGGAGGGTCACATCCGAGGCGATGTCCGGCGGCAGGGTGGTGTCGGGATTGGGGACCATCTGCGCCGAGGCCCAGGCCCCGACCCACGCCGTCCCCGCCGCCGCCGCAGAGGCGGGCAGGCTGACAAGCCCTGCACCGGCGGCGATCCCGCCCAGCAGGGCACGGCGGTCAATGGCGGTCATGTTTCGCTCCTGTAGCCTTTTGTCTTATGCGGCCATCATCACCGGCCTGACCGGCGTGTCAATGCACCGGTGCGACTTATCGGTTCAGGTCCTTAAACGAAAAAGACGGCGCGATCCGATGATCCGCCGTCCTTTTTCATAGACATCAAAACGCAGCTTACAGCAGGCTGGCCGCGGCAATCAAAGCGGCCATGGGAAGGATACCGGCAAACAGCAGATTTCCAACCATACCGAACGTGTCGCTCAACTTGATCAGGGTCATCTGATACTCTCCTTGTGTTGACGACGACTATATATGTTGCGACTGCGAAAAAGTTTAGGGGTCGATGTGTCGCAGCCTCATCACATCCGGTAAGCAATCGCGGCAAAAGCTGTTAAGCTTCGTGATCCTGAAGGTGGGAGGGGCGATATGCTGACATTCGAACGGTTGAAAGAGATCATTCTGGCCTATCCGGACACCGAAGAAACGACGTCCTGGGACGCGCGGTCGTTCAAGGTTAATGGCAAGGTGATCGTCTTCTGGAATCCGACCTATGACGCGCCCGTGTTCAAGGTCCCTTTTGAGGAACGCGACTTTTTGCTGGAGGTCGATCCGGACACGTTTTTTACCACGGACCATCATCGGCCGTGGCCCGTTATACTGGCGCGCCCCGACCGCGTCGATGAGGACTGGGTGAAGGCCAATATCGACCGGGTGTGGCGCGCACAGGTGAAGAAACGCACGCTGAAAGCCTGGGATGAGGGCGCGTGATAGGCGCTCAGAGCCCGGACGTTTCAGAAGGCGGAGATTAGGGCGGCGACAAAGGCCGCCAGCATGGCCCCGGCAATGACCATTGGAAATATCTTGTCCATCAGGTCGTCGGGGTTGATCTTAAAGGCGCGCATCTTGGCTCACCTCCTTTCGATACAACGAGCCCAGTGTACGCCTTTTTTCGCTGTCAGATGTACACCTTGACGTGAAAGCGCGCATTGCCGCCCCACTGAGGCCGTAATGCCGACATCCGGGCGTGATCAGTGGTGGCATGGGACATCATCAGGGCAGGGGACACGACCGCGCGGAACGGTGGGGCTGGGCGGTAGCGGTGGCTTTGGCCCTGCACGCGCTGGCCGGTCTTCTGGTGGTGTGGCTGACGCCCGCGCCCTCTGCGCCAGAGTCGCCGCCGGTAGAGATCGAGGTATCGCCGATGCCGGTCATTGCGCGGGTTGAACCGCAAGCCGAGGCCGCCCCCGCCCCGACGCCGACCGAACCCACGCCGCCCCGTTCGTTACCCACGCCCACGCAGCCCTTACCGCGCCCGCCTGAGACTCAGACCCCGCCATCCATCATTGAGAAGCCGTCCGCACTGGCCGCAGCCACCGAAACCGAAACCGGCACCGGCGTCACGCCGCGCGCCTATGCCGAAGGGGCTGATGCGGGTCGCGCCGCGGCGACCCGCGCCCTGAACAAGCGGCAATTCTGCATCCAGCAGCGCAATGAGGGCCGTCCGATGGACAAGGACTGCCCCGTCAGCCCGCCCAAAGAGGCGGTGCTGCCGCTCAAACCGCCGGAAACCCGCCCCACCCAACTCTGTCTAGCGGCCCGCGAACGCGAATGGCAGAAGTACCGCGAAGGGCGCGGGGCCTATCCGGGGTTACGCGATATGGTCTCCGGCAAGAAGAAATGCCGTCAGGGCTGGGACGATTGAGCCTCACAGGCGCGGGGGGCAGCCCTATTTCAGACACCTCCGACTGCGACACATGAACCATGACTGAAGCCCACGGTAAGGATTTGGTCACCCCTTCAGGGTTAATAAAAGCCTTACGCTTATTCTCGACGGAGTCTCTTGCGTCATGGAACGCCGCCATTTTCTGATGGGAGCCGCCGCTACGGCCGCCACCCCGCTGATCTCCTCGCCGCTTCAGGCCCTGGCCCAGACCGGTGCCGCATCGTCTTCATCCGCTTCCCAGAGCCGCACCGCCGAAGGCTATCAGCGCGATGAAATCCTGCGCGCCGGGTCCGACTTCCTCGGCGTGACGGTCGAAGCGCTGGGCGGGGCCATCGAAAAAATCTTCTCCGACTATGGCGACCGCCCGACCGCCTATATCGCCGGTGAAGAAGTGTCCGGTGCCATCGCCGTCGGCCTGCGCTATGGCAAGGGGCTGGTCCATATGAAGGCCTTGCCCAGCCCGGAAAAAATCTTCTGGCGCGGTCCCTCGGTCGGTTTCGATACCGGCGGCAACGCGTCGCGCGTCTTCTCGCTGGTCTATGGCCTTTATGACGTCGAGAAAATTTATCAGCGCTTCCCCGGCGTCGATGGGTCGGCCTATTTCATCGGCGGGCTGGGGGTCAATTATCAGCGGTCTGATGACACCATAGTGGCGCCGATCCGCGCCGGCGTTGGTTTCCGTCTGGGGGCCAATATCGGCTATCTGGCCTATTCCAAGTCGCGCAAGTGGTTCCCGGCTTAGGCCGCCTGTCCCACTGTTGCGGAAAATCCCCGTCACAAAACGGCGATATGGCTGACACGGCCATGTCGCCGTTTGGTTAAGCGGGTGTCATGAAGCCCGAGTAGCAGCGTTTCCCCAGTGGCGTCGTGTGGACGCCCATCGGGGATTTGAGTATGAAAACCTATCTGCAAGCCGGGACTGCCCTGGCTCTTCTGTTTGCTGCCGCGCCGGTTATGGCGGCGGAAGCGCCCAAGGCGGAGGCCGCCACCGCCGCGGCTCCGGCCGAAGAGATCACCGAAGTCATCGTCTATGGTCAGGGCCAGAGCCGTCAGCTTCAGACGCTGAAGGGCAGCGAACTGTCGCTCGAAGCCGCCGGCACCTCGCCGCTGAAGGCCATCGACAAGCTGCCGGGCGTGTCCTTCCAGTCGGCCGACGCCTTCGGGGCCTATGAATGGTCCACCCGCATCACGCTGCGGGGTTTCAACCAGAACCAGCTCGGCTTTACGCTGGACGGCGTGCCGCTGGGCGACATGTCCTATGGCAACCACAACGGCCTGCACATTTCGCGCGCCATCATCTCCGAAGACGTCGGCCGCGTGGACCTGATGCAGGGTGCCGGTGCGCTTTCGACCGCCTCTACCTCCAACCTCGGCGGCACGCTGCAATTCTTCTCGCGCAACCCGGCGCAGGACATGGGCGGTGAACTGGCCGGCACGATCGGTTCGGACTCGATGCATCGCCTCTATGGCCGCTTCGAAACCGGCACGCTCGAAAGCCTCGGTGGCCTGCGCGCCTTCGTCTCGGTCGCCGATCAGAAGTCCGACAAGTGGAAGGGCGGCGGCGAGCAAAAGCAGCAGCAGATCAGCGCTAAGGCCGTGCTGCCGCTGGGCGAAGGTGAACTGACCGGCTTCATCAACCACTCCGAACGCCGCGAGCAGGACTATCAGGACATGTCGTTCGAAATGATCGGACGTCTGGGCCGCGACTGGGATAACTTCCAGCCGAACTATGCCGCCGCTATCGGCGTGGCCACCACCCTCAACAATCCGGCCCTCTACGTCTCCGGTCAGCTTGACCCCAGCTCGGGCTACTGGACCGGCAAGGGCGTCAACCCCTACGCCGGCTATGGTGTCGCCAATCCGGACGACGCCTACTATTACGGCGCGGGCGTGCGCGATGACGACCTGATGGCGCTCAGCTACGAGACCCCGATCAACGACATGATCAAGGTGTCTGGCACCATC
This sequence comes from Asticcacaulis sp. DW145, assembly GCF_037101385.1. Classification (NCBI taxonomy): domain Bacteria; kingdom Pseudomonadati; phylum Pseudomonadota; class Alphaproteobacteria; order Caulobacterales; family Caulobacteraceae; genus Asticcacaulis; species Asticcacaulis sp. DW145. The sequence continues at coordinate 372,974 of NZ_AP029025.1, forward strand.
TATAACCACACCAACAAGGGTCAGGGCCTGTGGGTCACCCCCTACACCGTTTCGCCGAACTTCGGCACGGCCGGTGCAACCACCAATAATGCGCCGCTGTCGATCCGCACCACGGAATACGACATCGACCGTACCGGCGCCTTTGGCGCGGTGAACTTTGATCTCGGCGCGCACCAGGTGACCGCCGGTCTGTGGGTCGAAGACAACGACTTCTCTCAGGCTCGCCGCTTCTATGGCGAAACCCTGAACGCCCCGTCGCGCGATTCGCTGGGCTTCCAGTCGAACCCCTTCAAGACCTCGTGGGAATACAAGTTCAACACCAAGACCACGGTCGGCTATGTGCAGGACGTGTGGACCCTCAGCGAGCGTCTGAAGCTGAACTACGGCTTCAAGGCGATGAAGGTGGAAAACTCGGTCTCGACCGTCACGGGCAGCGCCCTGTCGGGCGAGATCAAGTCGGACGACAGCTTCCTGCCGCAGGCCGGTATCGTCTTCAAGGCCCTGCCGGAAGTCGAACTGTTCGGCTCCTACTCGGAAAACATGGCTGCCTACGTGTCGGCGGCGACCTCGGGCCCCTTCGGCTCGCAGTCGCAGACCATCGTCAACTATGTCAGCCAGAACCTGAAGCCGGAAAGCTCGAAGACGTTTGAAGGCGGTCTGCGCCTCAACCTCAGCAACTTCCGCGGCGTCGCAGCGGTCTATCACGTCGATTTCTCGGACCGTCTGCTGGCCATCCAGCAGGGCGCTTCGATTCTCGGCAACGCCTCGGTCCTGTCGAACGTCGGTTCGGTGAAGACCAACGGCGTCGAACTGGGCGGCACTTGGCGCTTCACCGACAGCCTGCGTCTGTCGTCGTCCTATAGCTACAACGACTCCAAGTACGCCGATAACTACACCAGCAATGGCGTAACCTATCAGACCAAGGACAAGTCCGTCGTCAATACGCCCAAGCACATGCTGAGCGCCGACCTGAGCTTCGACAACGGTACCCTGTTCGCCACGGCCGGTGCCAAGTACACGGGCGACCGTTACTACACCTACGAAAACATCGGCGGTAAGGTCGAAGGCTTCACCACGGTCGATGCGACGCTGGGCTATCGCTTCCCGGCCAATATCGACGTGCAATTGAACGTCACCAACCTGACCGACGAAAACTATATCTCGACCGTGGGTTCGGGTGGCTTCGTCAACCGCGACACCGCCGGCACGACCATGACCCTGCTGCCGGGCGCCCCGCGTCAGGCCTTCGTCACGGTCCGTAAGCGCTTCTAAATTTGGAAGACCTCCGGGCCTCTGCTGCGGCCCGGATACAAACTACCGCTCCGGTGACCCCACCGGAGCGGATTTTTTTATAGGGAAAGAGTCTGTCCCGTTTCGGCGCTCTGGCGGCCCAGATCGAGCAGGCGCATGACGTCGAGCGCCTGTGCGGCGGGGACGGGCAGGGGGCCGGAGCCGCGAATGGCCTGCGCCATCCCCTCGTAAAAGGCCGGATAGCGTCCCGGTAAAGTCGCCTGCGCCACCGGGGGCAGGGGATCGGCACCCGACACCGGCGTCAGCACGCCGTCGCGGTCCATGCCCCAGCCCTCGCCGCCGACCGGCTGTCCGGCCTTTAAGGTCTCTTCCTGCGTGTCGAGGCCGTATTTGACGTAGCTGCCCAGCCGGCCATGAATTTCAAAGCGCGGTCCCGGCGCGGGCGTGAGGGCGCTGGCCTGCAAGCGCACGCGGCGTGCGCCGTAGAACAGGGTGGCATGGAAATAGTCATCGACCACCGAGCCGTCGCGCTGCTGCGCCAGATCGAGCGCGATGGCATTGGGCGCGCCAAACAGGCACAGGGCCTGATCGACCAGATGCGCCCCCAGATCGTACCACAGGCCTGACCCCGGCAAGGCCTGCTCCCGCCAGCGGTGGCGCAAGGCCGGGCGAAAGCGGTCAAAGCGCGAGATAAACAGACTGATCTCGCCCAGGGCCCCCGTTTCGATCAGGTGCTTCACGGTCAGAAAATCGCCGTCCCAGCGGCGGTTATGAAAGACGGTCGCCAGCCGGTTCGCCGCCTGCGCTGCCGCCAGCACGGTTTCGGCTTCTTCGGTGGTGAGGGCGAAGGGTTTGTCGATGACAACGTGCTTGCCCGCTTTGAGCGCGGCGATGGCCTGCGGCGCGTGCAGATCATTGGGCGTGGCCACGACCATCAGTTCGATCGCTGGGTCGGCCAGAGCGGCCTCGAAATCACAGACGGTTACGCCGGGCAGATCGGCCTGCACCGCAGCGGGGCGCGACGACACGACGGTGGTGAGTCTAAGGCCCGCCGCTGCCCGGATCAGCGGCGCATGGAAGGTCTTTCCGGCATAACCATAGCCGATTAAGGCCGTCTTGACCGGCGCGTTCATCGTCTCACCAACTGTAGTTAAAACTGATGCTTATGCGGATATCTTCAGACAGGTTGATCGGCACTTCATGGCGCAGCCAGCTTTCCCACATCAGGATCGTGCCGGACTTGGGTGCCTCATAAACGAAGGGCTGATGTTCGCGCTTGGCGCCTTCCTTGCGCGGCGGCGAATTCATGAAGCTGGTCAGGCGCGGGTCCTCGAATTTGAGCGCGCTGGCCCCATCGGGCACGCTGACGTAGAAGGTGCCGGAAATCAGGCTGTGCGGGTGGATGTGGTTCGAATGGTGCCCCATGGGCTCGAGAATATTGATCCACATATTGTCGAGCTTCAGCGCCCCGGCGGGCAGGTCGTATTCCAGAATCTCGACAAAGCGCGCGGCGTGGGCGTCGGTATGCGCCTTGAGGTCTTCAAAGGCGCTGGCCAGCAGGGGCAGGTTGTTCAGTGACCCATAGGAGGTGTAGCCGAGATAGCCCTTTTGCTGCGACCAGTTTTGCCCGGCCTCGTCCTCATCGGCGAAGGCGCGGCAGGTGTCGTCGATCTCCTCCAGATAGGCCGCGAAATCCGGCAGGTCCGACAGATCGGCCCGGTAGATTTCGGTGGTGAACAAAGGCGTGACGGTGGAGGCGTAGGGCTGGCTCATGCTGCCTTTTCGCCCAAAGGGACGCTCGCGGCAAGCCTATTCGAAGACGCTGAGGTCGGGCGCGGCCTTTTGTCCCGGCGGCCGGCCGTAACGGTTGGGCCCCTTAGTGCCGGGGATGAGGCAGAGGATCAGGATAAGGGCTCTATTTAGCCAATGAATGATATTGCCGGCCGTCCCTATCACACGGGCGATGTGTTCGTAATCTGGATTAATGCCGGTGCCGTCCGGCGAAACGACAGGGACAGCGAATGGAAGCGCGCCGGAAAGGCCAGAGATGAGGAAGGAGAGCAGGAAAAAAGCCGCTGGCCACGTCTGAGTATTCATGTCCTTAAGGCGTCGAACTGACAGCGCGTAACTGGGCCATATCAACACAAAGGCCAGCAGCCCGAAGACGCTAATAACCGGGCTGGCGATAGAAATGCCGGTATTGATTATTCCCGGTAACAGAAAAGCATAGGCCGCAAACAAAGCCAGCGATGTCGATACCATAAACAACGCATAGGGCAGGCGCGCGGTACGCCCTTTGGTGGACAACAGAAAACGCCACATACAAAACTCCCCCCGGTGGTTGTGACAGGTAACCTATCACTCACCGGGGGGCGTTGTCATGCGTTCAGAGTAAGGCCTATTCCAACTCGAACTCGGCATTGAGCGTCATCGCGGTCGAAACCTCGCCGCCGGCAATGGCGGTATCGGACTCGGCCTTCATGGCCATGGCGCGGACCATCGGCATGGGCGGCGGCGCGGACATGGCGGCGTTTTCGTTCAGCGACTTGATACGCTTCACCGTCTTGCCCAGCGATTTGGCATAAAGCTCGGCGCGCGTCATCAGGGTCTTGGTCGCCTCAATGCGTGCCTTGTCCTCGGCGGCCGAGGGGTCTTTGAGGCCGAAGGAGATGCCGTCGATCTGGTTGATGCCGGCCTTGACCACCGCGTCGATGGCCCCGCCCAGCTTCTTGACCTCTTCGACGCGCACACTGATGCGGTTGCTGGCCTGATAGCCGCGCAAGGTCGGCGTGCCGCCATTTTGCGGGTAATCATAGACGGCGTTGAGGCTGAGGCCGGTCGTCTGCACATTTTTGTCGGCAATGCCCTGCGCCTTTACGGCGGCGAAGACGCTGTTCATCTTCTGGGCGTTGAGCTTCATGGCCTCTTCGGCGGTTTTGGCCTCGGTGACGACGCCGAAGGTGATGAAGGCGACGTCCGGCGTCGAGCGCACCTCGGCCGTTTCCGACAGGGTGAGCAGGGTGCCCATAGGGTGATGCGCCATGCGCTCCGCCATCGGCGCTTCCGGGGTTTGGGCCATCACCGGTGCGGCGGCGGTCATCAGGGCGAGGGCAGCGGCGGAAACCGCGAACATCCGTTTCATAAGTGTCTCTCTTCGTTTCTGTCTCTTAGGCGCGCAAGCGCTGGTAAACGGGTCTGGCGGTCCTCCGTGACCTCTTTATGACCCTGGCTTGACCGCCACAGGGCGGAAGATGCCCCGCCTGTGTGTCAATAATCCATGTGCGCGTGTGAACGACGCATGAACCCGCCTGACGATTTCGCGTCAGCTTCCTCACCGCCGTGTCTGGGGTGTTGAAAATGCCGATACAGGGCTTTAAATCGGGGCGTGAGCGTGTTAGGCACGCAACCCCTGCCTTTGGTGCGGGCGTGTAGCTCAATGGTTAGAGCCGACCGCTCATAACGGTCTGGTTGGGGGTTCGAGTCCCTCCGCGCCTACCAATTTCCCCAAAAGATGTTGTTTTTGCAATCTTTTTTGGTCGCCGAAGTGAGTTAGACACTTGGGTTAGACACTTCTTCGTCTGAGCCTCGCGTGTGCGGACTTTCTTCATAGCCTCTTTCGCCATCTTTTTCTGGTTCGCTGCTGCGGTGTAAAGCGCGGCTTCTTTGATCGAGGACAGGCCTAAGACCGCCATTATTTCTTTCTCGGAGCACCCGGCCTCGGCCAGACGTGAGCCCGCCAGTTTGCGAAGGCCATGGGATGATTTACCCTCAGACAGTCCGGCCTCCTTGGCCCATTCGCTCATGTAGTTGCCGAGCCCTTTGATGCTGTAGCCCGTACCGTAGTCTGTCTGCAGGTAAGGGGTTTTCGCGCTGGCCTTGTTTGCGGCAATCGTACGCCGGAGTTCGGGATGAATCGGGATATCGACGGTCACCCGTTTTTTGCCGGCGCGTATCTTGGCCTGAACGACCCGGATCATGCCGCCTGGTATCTCATGAGCCGCTCCCAGGACAGCGGCGTCGGAGACGCGCTGCCCCAGATACGACATTAACGCGTAAGCCAGACGCTGCTTGCTGTTTAAGGGCCAGTATGCTTCGAAGGCCGCCGCATCGGCCTCATCCCACGCCGTGAAACCCTTTTTCTCATAACTGGGACCTTCGACGAACTGCGCCGGGTTGCTTGTGAGGATTTTAGAGGTGGGAGCCGCACAAAACCGGAAAAAGGTTTTTAGCCGCTTCAGAAACGACTTGGCCGCACCTGGCCGGTCGCTCATGTCATCGATCCAGCTTTGCACGACGATCGGCTCGACCTCAGTGACTGGCAGATCGAGATAATCCGCCAATTCGCGTTCCATCATTTGTCTGTAGTGGAGGCGGGTCCGTGGCTCCAGCGACTGAAACTTCGAAGATCCGTACCAACGGGTCAACGCCCATTCGAGAGACCCTGTCTTGTCCTGCTTCGGAGCCTTTTTCTTTTCCGAACCAGGGGACCTCGAAGGCAGAGCTGCGGCCTTGAAATATGTCTCCATAAATTCGCGGCTAAGCGGCGTGCCCGGAAGCGTTACTGACGGCACGCCCCGTTTGCGGAAGTAGTACCGTACCTTTCCGTGCCGATCTCTATATCGCTTGATGTATTTGAGGTTTTCTAAGGTCATCGCGGCGTTGAAGGAAAGGGTTGGCTTTTTCAACCGGTGCTGTGGCAGGTGCCGTGAGAACCCGAACAAGGCCATCCGCGGTTATCTCGGCACCGCAGATGGGAAGCCCAGCGTCCTGAAGGACGCGAACGGCCATCTCAAGTGTTGTCTTCCTGAAAACACGAGGCTGGTTACTCATCGGATCTTCCTTGCGGAGCTTGCAGACACTGAGGCGGTGCAGACTTACAGCGCGAATCTTTGCCTATCGTTGCCTAAATGACCATCGCCATTTCGCCGACTCTCGCTTCTTTTCACCGCGGGCGGCGTTCAAGTTTTGCCAAGCAAAAATCTGGCCCAGCAAAGCCTGATTGATATTTGTCGGCCAGGACTCGCGTCGCCTCACGTTCCATCGAAATTTTTTTGCTCACGAATTTCTTGAAATCTGGCGGGTGCACAGCCCTCAAATCGCGCGGAGGGCCGAAAAACGGTGCAATTGACGTTCAAGCCTGCCTCGCCATTCAATCCGCCACGGATCAACTTTGGGCCCCCCTCCAGCCGCAGATCAACTGACCGACGGGCGGCGATTGCGCATACTCTGCGTGGTCGACGACTGCCCCCCGGGAGTGTCTGGCCTTGGTTGTCAACACCTCCCTGTCTGGCGGGCATGTTGCCCGCGAACTCGATCAGATTATTGCCCAGCGAGGTAAGCCGAAGATGATTGTAAGCGACAATGGCACTGAGTTCACCAGCAACGCCATTCTGACCTGGGCCGATCGCAGCCAGGTCGAGTGGCATTACCTTGCTCCTGGCAAGCCCTACCAGAACGCCTTCGTGGAAAGCTTCAACGGCTGGCTGAGAGATGAACTGCTCAATGAGACGCTATTCAGCTCCATGGCTCATGCCCGCGTCGTTCTCCAGACCTGGCGCAACGACTACAATACAAATCGTCCGCACTCGCGGATCGGCTGGTTGACGCCCGTGGAGTACGCCAGAAAATTCACCCCGCGTCGTGATCAGGCGCTGCGCTCAATGCGCAGGTCCGCGCCTGCGACCCACACTCACCCCCACGCCGATTTCGGCCAAACCAACCGCGGGAGCGAATTCAAGCCTGGAAAAAAGCGAGGGGGCAAGGTCGACCGAGCAAAATTTTCGGGTGGCGAAAGCAATCTAGAATATGGACTAAACTTGGCCCACCCAGATACCAACGATTTTGGGGCGGTTGGCTGCACATCCGTCAATAACAAGCTTAACCGATTTGCCGGTTGCTTCCGCGCTCATGATCGCCGCCGTTATGCTTTGGTTTTGCGGAGAGCCTGAGGGCAGGATATACAGGTCGCCGGACGAACAGTTATCCGGATTGATGGTAGGCGTGCTTAACTGGACCAGGAGATCGGTCGTGTACCATCCGATCAGGTAGGCATTCACTTTCGCCGAGGGGACGTCCCGTACGGTGGCGAAGGCATTAGAAGCGCTGCTTGTCACGGCGAGAGCCAAAGTTAAAGATCGTAGCCAGGTCATTGGAAAGCCCATAGTTAGCCGGGATGGTTCACGGCGGGGGTAAAAAGATGCAGCGGTCGAGCGTATGGCGTTGTTTCGGAACAGATTTTTGGGGGTCTAACCCACAATTAATTCCAGCACTGCCAAGGCCACGTCCGCCAGGTACCAAGATGCCGATCTTCCATTTGAATTGCAAAGCGTTTCCCGCAAGAAAATAACAGCTGCTTTTGATGGCGGACGCACCAGTTCGGTCGGTGGTGCCATGCTGTTGTTTGCCGCGGAACGTCGGATCTGGGTGATTGATCGGCTTTGGCGATTGATACCCGATCGGCGCTGATCTGCTCCTCATTATATGGCTTTTTGGGCACGCTTCTCGGGAGAATTTGTATTTCAACAATTCAGAGGAGTGGCCAAGATATCGGCGTTCGATTAAGGTGGCTAAATCCTAGGTGGAGTGCATGTCCGTGTCGGTGGAATTGCCAAAAGAAGGCGAAATGCGCGAGGATCGCGAGTTCGATCGTTGGGTAAAGAGGAAAACTCTTTCACTTCAATGGTGGGCCATTTTTGTTCCGGCAATTGTCACTGTCGTAGGGTTAGTCGCCCAGAAAGCGCCGGACGTTCGCGTACCTGCTGCGCAGGCCACAAAAGCGTCGTTGAGTTCCAGAGCGAGCGAAGCAGGAGTGACAGACCCATTGCCCCCCACAACAGGGTCTGGGGTTGAATCCGAGCCGATTATTGCGTCCGCGCCCGCCCCAATTCCCGACAAACCAAGCCGCACGCCGACAAATCCTGTTGCTCCAGAATTGGCATCCAAAGACCTCATACAGAGGCTCGCCACACCGCGCTGGAAGGAGAGGCAGTCAAACGCTGGATGCGACACATACACAACATTTAGCTACAGCGACCTAATGTTGACCGTCAAAACGGGTAATCTGGAGCAACAGTTTAAGAACCTTAAAACCGTAGGGGACGTTCTTGAAATGACTGACTTGGAGGGGGCTCACGCTGATAGTATTAGAGTATATGACAGTACAATACGTTGGGGATCGTTGGAGTTGGAGCCATGTCCAGAGTCATTCTGAGCGTCATTTGCATTCTTCTCGGAGGGTTATTGTTTTTTGATTCGGGTGCGGCTTGGGCAGGGGATCCGGCCTCATGTCAGATTCACCAGAGCTATTGGGATAAAGCCGAGGTCCATACTTCCGACCAAGCGAGAAAATTCCTCGATATTATTCCAGCACAGTGTAAGAACTTGCGTGCAAGCCTTGAAGACATCGCCGAGGACGGTAGCCAAGGAAAGCTCCCTCGCTATTTTGTGGCTAGAGGCCTGATAGAGTTTGATCACTGCAGAAAACTGCAAGGCGGCGCTGAATGTATCGTCTGGATCACGCCCAATGCCCGCGGACAATGGTATTTTCGAAACACAGACGGGTTGATCGACATTCAGGGTGAATTTCCCAAAATGGAAAGCCTGCAATGTGGTAGTGAGAAAGGTAAAGCGACGCAGTTATTCATGCTGGTTTTACAACCCGTCCGAAATAAGTGCGTCTTTACGTATAGTGGACCCGTTGAGCCAGCGTTGACAAGCGCCTTCCTCATGTCCGGAGGAACGGTAAAAATTGTGCGAAATATATGGAAGTAACCGGTGGGCTAGTGGCGGCAACTATGCGCCGACCGATTTCGAGTCGGCGTACATCATGCACTTTCCTGACACAACCGGTTGTTGAAATGCAGATTTTTGATCAATGAAACCGATAAACGCGAATTTCGTGTCAGATTCGGCCTATAGGGTTCGGTTTATCTGACCCCGTTTGCACGGGAGAATTTGAATACCGCCTTTATCGGGATCACCGACTGGTTTTCGAAGTTACAGACTGGTAGCTGATTGAAAGCCCTGAGCTATACCTAGGGCCACATAATCAAGTTTACTTTTTTGATGTGTATCTCGGTTGCCTCACTCAGCTTGCAATCCTTGCGTTTGTTTTTGGATTCGCTTCTCATTTTCAATTAATGCGCGTACTCTCAAGCCAATACCGCCGGTAGTGCGCCGGGGCGTGGGAGACCGAACAAGCCACTCCGGACAGTTGCGTTGGACATCCAATGGCTACGGAGACGGTCATGCTTTATGCAAACGGTGAGTATTCCCTTGAGCAGTTCATCGAAGACACCAGCCGTGTCAAATCGGTCGAGCGTTTGTTCGAGGTGTTTATCGCGGCGATGGCCAACCTCGGTTTTGACCGGGTGAACTTCTCAGTCATGCGCGACCTCGATCTCGACGCATCCGCGCAGGGCTTCGGGCTGATCAGCACCTATCCCGCCGTCTGGCAGGACTACTATGCCGATAACGGGCTCGCGCGCATCGATCCGGTCGTCAAATGGGCCGTGGGGTCTGTGCGTCCCTTCCGCTGGAACGATATCGAACATCAAGCCGAGCTCACCCGTCGGCAAAGACATTTCCTGCGCGAGGCCGAGGAGGGCGGGTTGTGCAACGGCATCGGGGTGCCATTCCCGGGTCCGAGGACCCTTAGGGGCGGTATTGCCCTGGCGACGTCCGTCAGGCGGTCGAAACAGATGGAAAACCTTGATGTGCTCGCCGCCTACTGCCACCAGTTTTACGTCGTCTATAAGCGCCTCGTCCCGCCAGGGCTCAGGCTGTCTCCGGCCGCGGCCGCACTGACCCGCACCGAGCAGGAAGTACTGATGCGCATCGCCCATGGCCTGTCGAATGAAGTCATCGCTCACCGTTTGGGCATCAAGGCCGGATCGGTCGACTTTCATGTGCAAAACATCTTCCGCAAACTGAAGGTCAACAACCGGACCGCGGCCGCCACCAAGGGGCTGATGGGGGGGTATATCGAGGTTTGATTTTTTTTGGGGGGGGGGAAGATTTTCGTCAATTTCGCGAAACCCTAGGAATCCGCCTAGTGGTAACCTGTGGAGGGCTGTGGATAACTGTTAACCATCCGTAGAAGGAGGGTTTGGGGATGCTAAAGCTCATTTCCTATAAAGACATATCCACGCACAGTGACCTGTTTTTCAGCCAGTTTCAGCTGCGTCATCGCGAGTTCATCGAGCGTCAGAGCTATGCGGTCAAATCAATCGACGGCATGGAGTTCGATGAATACGACTCTCTGGCAGCACAGTACCTCGTCTTTACCGAAGACGGTCGCACCGTCCTGGGCTGCAGTCGACTCACGCCCATTGATCTCGGCTGTATGCTCGCCGACCACTTTCCCGATCTCGTCGAGGACAAATCGATCTTCACCGCCCCGCGCGTGTGGGAAGGGACGCGTTTTTGCATTGACAGCCGGTTGCCGTCTGAGATGCGACGCCTCATCTGCCAGTCGCTGGCTGTCGGCTATATCGAGTTCGGGCTCGCCCACGGCGTCGACCAGATCATCGGGCTGATGCCGACCCTGATCCTGCGCTCAGTCTTCGAGCGCGCGGGGCTCACCCTTCACCGACTAGGGTCGCCCCGCGCGATTGGGACACACGCGCGCATACAGGCCGCCGCCATCCCCATCCGATCGTGGCAGCGTGATCGGGTCTATGAGGCCACAGGCCTGCGCGATCTTCTGACGGCTGACTTTCGGTCCGTGGAAGAGCATGTCGCCTGAGCGGCGGGGACATGAAGGCGGCGACAGACACGATCAGACGATTGCGGATGGCATTGATAGCCTTGACCGCCTTCGCAACGATATGCGCGTAGCCGGACTCTTTGACTGCGCTGACCTCCTCGATGAGGCCTTTGTGACCTGTCTCAAGGCCTATGTCGACCGCTGGGGGCGGGTGCCACCCCGTATTGATGATGAGCCTCAGGGTCAGGCCGAGTAGGGATCTCTGGTCTGTCTCGCTGAAGCCCAACCTGTGTCGCGAGCAGAAGGCTCGCGGGGAGCGTGCCGATGAAAAACGGACATGTGGGAGGCCTCACCCCCTCGTGTGAGGTCTGGAGAGATACGGCCGCCTATCAGCCGTATCTCTCCTACGACAAACGCCGCTGGGCCTGGCTGTGGCTACAGCGCAAACCCGGGCTGCAGGCCATGGCCTCGTGGGAGACGGGGGATCACTGGGCAACGCAAGGGCAGGGGGCACACACCCTCCTGCGAGGGGAGCTGAATGACCTTTTTCTCACGGGGTATTTGTTCATGCTGAGCGGGCGCCCGACACGCCACAGCACGAATGGCTCTTCTGGGCCCCGGACCTCGACGCCTCCATCGTTCAGGTTCAGGCCGAACGGGTATCCCGCGCTACCGTCGGTGCCTTCGACGTGACTGAGGTGTCCGCAAAGCGCGATCTGCTTCGCGACGCCTTCGGCCATGAATGGCTGATCCTCGCCGATGAGGTCGGTCAGGTGCAGTTGGACATAACCCATGGCACCCTGACCGAAGGCCCCGTCCTCCTGCACTTTGACGTCACCGGGTTTCGGACCTTTTCGGCCAAGCTGAAAACCCTGGCGCGTCTCGACGCTCTGCACCGGATCGGTCGCTTCCCGCGCGCCCTGTTTCCACCTGAAGCCGGCACCGCCAAATGGGCCCGCGCCCTGCAGGCCTATGACGGCATGTGCGCCGGTGCCAGTCACCGAGAAATCGGTGCGGCCCTCTTTGGTGAAAAGCGTGTGCGCGAAGAATGGAATGGTCGCTCCGACTATCTCCACTCCCAGGTGCGCCGTCTCCTCATCTATGCAAGGAAAATGGTCGATGGCGGCTACAAATCCCTCCTGCAATGACATCTCAGACCCGGCCGTCGTCTGGGCCCTGGTGCGCCGTCTCTATGCGTTGGGCCCCGGCGTGCGTCCTGACCTGCTCTGGGGGCTCGTTTTGGAAGGCATGGCGGTCGTTTTGGGTGTCATCGGGCCCTTTGCCCTCAAAGCCCTTATTGATGCCCTGAGCCGTCCCCCCGGCGCCTCGTCTCTGGTCTTGGGCCTCGGTCTGGTCTTTGTGGGGGCCTGGGCGGGTGGCGGTATTCTCTCCACCTGGCGTCTGGTGTCTTCGACTCGGGTGATCGACACCCTGAGCGCCGATCTGGCCGCCGCCGCGCTGGCGGGTGAATTGCCGCGCGTTGCGGCCAGCCGCGACGGCGACAGCGGGCGCACCCTCGGTCTGATTGAGCGTTTGCCCTTCAGCCTGCTGATTGTCGTCGATGGTCTGATCTGGCGAAGCCTGCCGCTCGCCTTGCAGATCGCCGCCAGTCTGTGGGTGATCGCAGGCGTCATCCCTGCGTCCTACGCCATCGGGCTCTTTCTCACCCTGGCCGGGTATGCCGTCTTATCCTGGTGGGGTGCGGTGCGTCATCGACAGCACGCCAGCCTTGCCAATCTGGCCGCCGCGGCCGTCTCGCAAGGCTTAGGCGATGTCTTGCGCAATGCCCGTCGCATCGTCCTCAATGGCACCCTGACGTCTGAGGTCGGCGGCATTCGCGCAGGCATCGGTCAGAAGGCCATCGCCAATCAGAAGATGACCGGCTCGCTCGTTTTGACAGCCCTCGCTCAGTACGGCTGGCTGGGCCTTGGTCTCGTAGGGCTTCTGGTAGCAGGGGCAGGCGATGTCTGGGCGGGACGTCTGAGCGTGGGCGATTTCATCATGCTCGAAACCTACGCGCTGCGTCTGGCCCTGCCCTTGAGCGGGATCGGCTTCCTGCTCAGCCAGTCCGCCGGGGCCATCGCCAATATTCGCGATGTGCTGGCCTTGCGGCGGGCCGGTGCAGGTATGGTTGAGGCAGGGCCGGTACGGTCGGGCGCCGCGGAGATTGAACTGCGAGACGTGTCTTTCCGTTATGCCGGCACGACCGCAGGCGTTGAAGGCGTGTCGGTGGAGATCCCCGCCGGGGCCTTCGCCGTGATCGTCGGGCCAAATGGCTCCGGAAAATCAACTCTGGCACAGATCATGGCCGGGGTATTTTTACCCTCTCAGGGGCAGGTGCGCATAGGCGGGGTCGATCTGGCTGAGGTCGACGCCCGGGCCCGCTATCGCCACGTCCTCTACGTTCCTCAGTTCATCACCTTCTTAAACCGCACCCTGCGCGACAATGCGCTTTATCCGCCGACCACCACCACCGAAGCCGATCTGGTGGCGCTTCTGGCCCAGTGGCGTTTCTATGAGGCCGGGCGCGAACTGGATCTCGCCACCCCCGTAGGCGAACTGGGCGAGCGTCTCTCAGGCGGTCAGATCCAGAAGCTGGAACTGGCGCGCGTTGCGGGCATAAAGGTTCCCGTCCTGATCCTCGATGAAAGCACCTCAGCGCTCGATCCCTCAAGTGAAGCGCGCATCCTGTCCGACCTGCGCCAAAGCTTTGAAGGGCGCACAACCCTCGTCATGGTCACTCACCGTCTGAGGCTGGCGCAATCGGCTGACCACGTGCTGTTTATGAAAGGGGGTAGGCTGGAAGCGTGCGGACGTCATGTCGATCTCATAGAGACCGTACCCGCCTATGCCCAGCTCTGGGCGCAGGGGGCGGAGTGAGGGGCTTGGGTTTGAGGTTAGGGGAAGGGCGTCTTCGCGCGGCCGCGCGAACCGGGCCTGTCGTGAATGGAGCCCCTGCGGGTCTCCAGCCTTCGGCCTAAGTCCCTGACGCGGTGCCATTTATGGACTTCCTTTTCGGAAGCGCACGGCCAGCGCGTGATTTGCCGCTGGCTTTACTTTCGCTTTGAGCGATCTCTGGCGGGAGCCCTTCCGACTCGAATAGCTCGCCGACAGAGGCGTTCAGCGCTTTCGCAAGTCTGTAGAGGGTACGTGCAGTCGGATTTCGCTCCCCGCCTTCCAGCTGGCTAATATAACCTTGGTCAAAAGTTCCAAGACGGAGGGCGACTTCCTCCTGAGAGAGCCCGAGCTTGCTCCTCAAGCGCTTGAAATTCCAACCGATTAGCCGATCCACGTCCATGCCTAATGCAACTTGGAATCGGTGGCATCCGCCATGAATCACCCTCCATATTCAGGGCGTTTTCTGTTTCTTGTTTGGCTTTTGCTTCCGTCCGGATCGGGTCTTTTTCACTTCAGTCTTGTTGCTAAACAAGATGGCGTCGGGCACGCCTTCACGTTGAAACAATTCGCCCTCTGATACGCCGAGAGCCCCAGCCAGCCGGAATATCGTTCGGCTGGTCGGGTTGAGTTCCCCATTCTCGAGGTGGCTCATGTAGCTTTGATCAAGCGTGCCTAATCGGAGCCACAGCTCATCTTGAGACAAGCCAAGCTCTTGTCGCAAGCGTCTGAAATTCCACCCAATTAGTGCGTCCACATCCATGGCTCAAGCATCACAGCTTGAGGAATTTTCGCCATGTATCACCCTCCATATTGCGCATCTAAAAATATGGAATATGATTCATATTCTGAATTTCACGCCAGACGTGTGCATTAAGGGGGCAGTTAAGGTGACAGGCACTCCAGTACCCAGCGTAGATGGCATTCCGTTAAACGCCGTTGATAGGCATGTAGGCGCGCGTTTACGCGTTCGCCGCGAACTGGTGCAGATGTCGGAGGACTGGCTGGCCGGTCATCTGGGCGTCTCTCCCACGCAACTGCGGGAGATTGAAGAGGGACGTGCCCGGATTGGCAATCGCGAACTGCTTCTGTGTGCAGAGGCGCTCGACGTCCCCGAACGGTACTTTTACATGGGGTTCGGACAGGGCGGGAACGTGCCCGGCCCAAAGCGACCGCCCCGCCGTGAGATGGATTGCTGGTTTTCCGCAAACCTGTTTCCACATGAGGGTCTGTTCCTGTCCGTCGGGCGTCGCATGACGGGCAGCACTGAGACGGCGCGGGAAATCCTCCATGACATCTACGCCGACTTTGTCACCGCTGACAAATGGCGGGCGATCACCCATCCGAAAAGCTACGCCCTGCGCGCCATCCGAAATGTCGCGGCAAGCCTATTCCAGCGTTCAAAGATCGTGTCGATTGAACTGGTGGCCAACATGGAGACCTTCGACCAGGCCGATTTAGGCCCTGACGCACACGAAATCCTTTCGGCCAAGGAACGCCGGCGCATTGTCCTCGACGCGATTGAGGGGCTGCCGCCCCAATGTCGCAAAGTCATGAAGATGCGCCGCTTAAAGGAAATGTCGCCACCGGCCATAGCGAAAGAGCTGGGTATCAGCGTGTCCATGGTCGAAAAGCACCTCGCCAAAGGCATGGCGATTGTCGCGGCGCGTCTGGCGGATCAGGAGCCCCCGCTGTTGAAAAGCGGGCAGGCGCGGCGAGACACGGCGGCGAGCGAATAGACGCTGAATGTATTTTTTCGTAGTGTCTGGCCTCACGTCAGCTGGGCGGAGGGCACCGTGTCCGTAGATGATCCCGAGGCGACCGATTGGACGGCCCTGACGGAGGAGGCTGCCCTTTGGCACGCGCGATTGGAAGCCGGAACAGCGGGCGTCAGCGCCTTTGAAGCGTGGCGAGACGCCAACCCGCATCACGCCGTCGCCTATGCCCGCATTCTCGATACGGCGGACTCGATTGATACCCTGAAAGATTTAGATCTCAGCCAGGATACAGACTTACGACCGCGGAGAGGTCTGACGCGCCGCCATTGGCTGCAAGCCGGCGCGGGTGCCTTGGTCATCGCGGTGGGAAGTGGTGCGTGGGTTTTGACCCAGAGCCGGGCCGAAGCCTCAACCCGTGTCGGAGAACGCCGAAGCCTGACCTTGTCGGATGGCGTTCAACTTGAACTTAATACCGACACGCGCATAGCCTGGAAGACGGGGCGCAAGGGCAGTGAGGTCTGGTTAGAGCAGGGGGAACTCGGCGTCGTTGTGCCAACGAACGTCAAACCCTGCAAGGTGAGGGCTGCGGGCCGAGAGATTCTCATGACCGCGGCAGACGTGAATGTCCGTTTGCGCGCATCGGCCTTGGAGGTCACCGTCGTTAAAGGCGATTGTACGATCGAGGGCGACTCCGAGGCTCAAAAGGTCGAGGCAGGGCAGGGGGCCCTTGCGAGCGGTGCGGAGACACGAGTCAGGCCGATCACTCAGAGCGACCTCAATTTCACGACAGCTTGGCGTCAGGATGCGGTTGTGTTCAACGGTCAAACCCTTGGAGTGGCCGTCGAAGAGTACAATCGCTATTTGCCGCGGCCGATCGTCATTGTTGACCCAGAACTGGCGGGACTGAGTATCGGGGGGCGCTTCAGTGCTCGCGATCCAGAGGTTTTTTTGGAGAACTTGCAATCGAGCTTCTCGATTCATGTGACCACGAGCAACGATGGATCAAGATTGCTGTCGAAATGACGGAGTAGACATGCTTATGCAGACGTAAATCGAGCATGGTCATTGTCGATATCGTCACATTGAAATGCTACTCATGCCTCTTCCGCGGTTGGCCCGCAGGCGACATAAGTCCTATTCATGGAATGCGAAAAGCGGAACTGCAGATTGCTACCTGTTCACTTTCGAGCATCCAGAGTGCTACCGCAAAAAATGTAATTCGCACTGCTAATGGCAACTCACAGTCTTGCTCCGCGTTTAAGGAATCTCTCCAAGTGCCAACGATAAATTTGATAATTTCGAAGTAGAACCAATAAGTTAAACTATTTTTGCTTGACGGCTGATCTTGAATCTGCGAGAGTTCTTAGTACTAAAAAGGGTACTTCTCATGACCATTTCCGTCGATATCGCAGATCGCCAATAGGATTGCACCGATGAAGAACAGGCGGCCGACGCAATTGCAGCATTCCAGGCTGAGACTGCTCTCGATGATGGCGCCGTGCTGAGGCTATGGGAAGATGAGTCTGATCCTTGCCGAGACGAGCTTGAGGCGCGGATTTTCGCCGCAGTCGACTTAAATGGTACAGCGAAGCGTGCGGCGGAAACGGTGCCTAGTGGAATTTCTCTTTTCATTGCAGACGCCGAAACGGCGAACTGATCAATTGCCATTGTATCTTGATTAGGGGTTTGATCTGATGCCGTAGGTGTTGTGCGGATCAAGCGAATGCCTGTGGATACTCTGACAATCGAACGTCGAAGCTGGCTCATGAGCCGCGTTACGGGGAAGAATACCAAGCCTGAACTGGTCGTCAGGCGCCTTCTCCACGCTCTTGGTTACAGATTTCGGCTGCATGCCAAAGACCTCCCCGGCCGACCGGATATCGTATTCAGAAAGAGACATAAGGCAATATTCATCCATGGCTGCTTCTGGCACGGCCACGGCGGATGCCGGAAGGCCAAGGTGCCGGCCACTCGCTCGGAGTTTTGGATACACAAAATCGAGACCAATAAGTCGCGCGATACTCGTAAAGAAGATGAACTAAGGGCGCTCGGGTACGACATCATGACAATTTGGGAGTGCGACCTGAAGGATCTCGCAACCGTGTCGACGAGAATAATCTCGTTTTTGGGCCCTATACGTCACTAGCTTCCAGGCTATCTAGAAACGCAGTAAGCGCGCCGGCGTCTTTTTCCTTTTCCAGATAGTTCTGGTAGGATTTGTACGCACTGTCGATAAGTCCGCGGTATAAAACCACCCGAGCATTTATTGGATCAAGCATCTTCTGCAGGCCTTCGTCCTCCCAATCGGACGGGTATTTTCCGAGTACGATGATTATCTCGATCGGCTCCTTTTCTTTCCCAGCGGCTTTCAGGCATTTTTGAAGAGCTGACCTGTATTTCTGCACCTGTTGAATCAGCTCAATGACCGATGTTGATACCAGGTCGCGTTTCAGTTCGATTATGATGTGAGTTCCCGACGTGCTCTTGTAGCGGATGTCGAGGCGTCCTGCTTTTTCTGCCGCAGTCAAGCCGGCGTCGACCTTGGCGAACGCGGTCGCCACGCTTTGCTCCATGACCGGCGTTTCCGACGCCCGCTCCCACATCGGATCCAGTAGCCACAAGTATCTGAACAAATACTCTTGGATGACCTTTTCCAAAGCGTTGTCATCAACCTTTTCGTGCAGGGTCTTGATGACTTGGATGCGTTCCTTCGTTATTCGGTGATACATCGACGCTTCGATTTCATCGAAATTGCCGAGCACCTTCGCCAAAACCGAAAGGTTATCCGCGGTTATGTCCTCCAAGGTGTCTAGTTGCTCTTTATACTTCAAGCTTTCAAAGGCGATGACAGAGTGCACGAACAGACGGTTCCGTTCTTCTTCGTTCACGGGCATCTGATAGATCTTACCGAAGAGCGCCTTGGCTTTCTTCTTGTTGTCGCCTTTTAGCTCGCCCATCCATTTGTCGATCTTGGCGTTCTTACGAGCTTCGGCTTCTCCCTTATCGTTTCTGAATTCGGTCCAGTTGTCGCGGACCTTGGCGATCAGCTTCTTTACGTAACCGCTAAGAGCGATGTAGCGCGGATCGTCTTCAATCAGGCGCTGCCGGCTACTCGTCGCCAGGTCGTCCTGACTGTCGTCGTCGAGAAAGTCGGCGTGGATTTCGCCGATGATGTACTGAGCATAGATGCCGGCGTCCCCGAATTCGTCCAGGATATTTTCCTGGGCCAGCTTCTTCCGCACGATGACGGAAATATTGTTGAGGCTCTCAAGCCCTTCGTCCTTCGCCTGACCGGCTTCTCGGAAGGTACCGATCCAACCATACACGTTCATCTCCTTGGCTCCATCGGCTGGAGTACCGTCCACCTTGAGCGGATAGAACAGTCGATCGGTCAACGGAATCTTCTTCTCCGCGTTAATAGCGAGGACGCCGTAGTCTGCGTCGCCCGAGCCTATCGTCCAGAGATACTGCAGATTCTTGAAGTACCCGCGATCCTCAATCCCGACTTGCTCGCCGTTGATGAAGATTTGAAAGGCGTGTTCTTGGCCGACGATTGCGAACCTTCGGGCGAGACGAGTCTTGAGAAACGGCGCCGCGCGCTTTATATTACGCCGGAAATGGCTGATCTTGATCCTAGTGCCTTGGGCAATAGAGATATTTGAGGACGGGACTTCCTCCGGGAAATAAAAGCCCGTTTGCGCTTCGTCCGCAGCTTTGATCTTGGCCTTGATGTCCGCGAGCTTCAGAACGAGCCCGGCTTTGGCACCGTTTCTGACGGAATGCACCTCAATGTTCTCCGCCACGGAAAACATCGAAAGCTTTCCAATACCCTTTCGGCCCATGACCGGCCTGTTCAGGTTGAGCGAAGTCCCCTCTCCGTGCTCGCGGCGCTGATACCCAATAAATAGGAACTTGTTGTTCAAGTCCTCTACGGTCATGCCATGACCGTTATCGATGATTTCAATCGTTTCCTGGTCTAGGTCGAAGTTGATATCGACGCGCGTCGCGTCGGCATCCCAAGCGTTCGCCACGGCTTCTGAAAGGACAGCCGGAATGTTACTGTAAAGATTGATCCCAAGGTGATTCAGCACGTTCAGGCTGAGACTCATCTTGAACTTTTCGGACGACATTTTGCCCCGCAAGATGTTCCTTGATCGACCTGGCGATCACGCGCCCGAGTTGAACGGGTACCGCATTGCCGATCATTTTGGAAATATGCTTGATTATGACGGGCTTTCCAGGCTCTGTAAATCGGTATGTGGCCGGGAAGGTCTGCAACAGCGCGCCTTCTCGCAGGGACAGGCCTCTATCTTGAGTTGGATGCCCAAACCGTCCATTGCCAAAGCCGGTGAACTGGGTAGTTATGGTCGGCGAGGGTTTGTCCCAAGACATGCGACCGTACACGCTGCGATACGTCGTTCGGCCTTCCTTGCGGTGGCAGGCGGCGACCAGATCGTCGTCCCAATCTTGCCAGGTGCCGTCAGGCACAGAAGCCTTAATCCGCTGAAGGTTGAGGTCCGACATCCCGGCCGACAGGTGGAGGTGGTCTGTAGCCGACGCTTCCCCGGCATTAATCGGTTCAAGGTGGGATATAGTTTCCCTGACAGTCCGGTAGGTATCAGAATTGTGGGTTGGGGCCGCGAGCTGGATCGGTCCCAACTTGGAGGCCAGCAGAACCAGCCGAGAGCGGTTCTGCGGAATTCCGTAATCCGGACAGAAGACCACATCTGAAGAGACTTGATACCCAAGCGTCTTTAGTTCGGCCTCAAAGTCTTCATAAACTTGGTGGCGTCGGACTTCAGGCACATTTTCCATAGTGACGATTTCGGGCTGGATTTCTTTGATCAGCCGACCGAATTCGTACAACATACCCCACTTCGTGTCTTCGGAAGTATCCTTACCCTGTGTGTATCTGGAAAAGGGCTGGCATGGAGCGCACCCTGCAAGAACCTTGATGGAGCTAGCGCCGAACAATGCCTTCAACTCGGAGCCGGTAACAAGAGAGACATCCTTGGCGATGAAAGGGACATCGTTGTTCTCTTCGTAAGCGAACTTACAGTTGCCGTCGATGTCGATACCGGCACGCACTGCGATCGATTCTAGGATCAAACCGTGGGTCAAGCCTCCGGCGCCGCAGAACAAATCCACTGCCGTAATAGGTTGACTGAATCCGGTTTCAAACGCCATTCGCGACCTCTTTTGCATTTCGAAGCAGTTTATAACTCAATTGTAGCCGCGCTTCGAGGGGCAAAACGATCTAGTCAAGCAAATCTTTTTACAGAGTTTCGCGAGCCTCTCTGCGAGCGGGCCGGGCGGCAGTTCCGAGGCTCGCGTTCGCGGCTCAATCGTTGGCGATGGCTGAAGTCTGCGCATGCCGCCGTCCAAGCCTAGCAATCAAACAACAGCGGAGTGGCAGTGTGTGCCGCGGAACGGTCATTAAATTTCGACCCGGGAAAAATGTGGATAGATGCGGTAAAATTTCTTGAAGATTGCGATCGGATCTTCGCCCATGTCGGATTTGGGTAAGGAAAAGGCTAATTTAGCTTCGATATCTTCGGTCGATTCCATGGTCAGACGCTCTAGGGTCGAAAGCGCCGGCAGATCTAGGCGATGCGGGGCTTCGGGCGGAGCATAGAATTTCCATCCCGTAACCAATGGCTCGACTACGGTATCCCCATCGGCGCATACTACGAGGGCCGCCGTGACCATCGCTTGACCGTCTTTGTAATGCGTCGCTAAGGACCACACTATGCGCCGGTCGAGGAAATTCAGGGCTTCCTTTTCGACCGCAAGTTTGAGAACGCGCAGCAGACTCATTCCATAGTTCTTCTGGGTCATGCCCTCCGGCGACAAGCCGCTGGGAAAAAGTTGCCCCAACCGGTCCTTGAATCGTGCCAGACGCCACTCTTGTACCGTCGGTTTTTGTCCCCGATCGCCCGAAGCTACGTCGCCGATTTCGACGGAAACATCACCCGCAGACGGTTTCCCTAGCGACTCCGGATTCGCATTAAGGGTGATCCGTAGCACGCTTCCAATCGGAGCGACCCCGATCGTCTGCGCGAAACGTTCAATCTGCGAAGTTACCTCTCTGGGTTCGGTATAGTCGAACCAAACGATCGCAGGCGCTTCAAAATCGAGCCCGTCTAAATAATCTTCGAGGCTATTGTGAACGCATTCGATCGACGCTACCGGCCTATTGAAAAGCGGCCGCTTGTGGACTTCTTCTTCGGTCTCGACGCAGGTCATTCGTTCCAGGCCGAGCCTGGCGTGGACCAACCTGAAGTCTTCAAGGAAAGGGCCGCCTAGGCCGACATAATGATACTTCTCAAGCGATAGCGCCGGCGCCAATCTCATCAGCAACGAAAGGAAAAGCTCCCGGTCGACGGCTTTGTTGGGCCTTAACCTGTAAGGGAGGGAGGAACCAGCACTCATATCTCAGCCTCCCTGCTTCTTGGCCTTGCCGAGCGCCAGCTCGAAGCATTTGTCGCCCACGATTCCCGGCTTCTCGTCGTCGACGTCGAATAGCATCTTGGAAACGAGGCGTAGTTCTTCTACGGGACGTGAAAATACGACCTTACGAGACGAAGGGGTTTTGCCGGGTGGCTCAGGCAGCACCTTAGCTTTCTGAGGATTGAACTCGATCTGGACGTCGGTCTTTTTCACGTCCTTGCGCTCGGACACCGCCGCTATCACCTTGCCCAGCGAAAGTGGCTTGGCATCTTCCCAAGCATGAGACTGATCCGAGCGGGGATGGTTTTTCCATTGGTTCGTATAGGAGATCCATATTCGCATACCCTCCTTCATCTTTACGAGGGATTCGAGCCATACGTTCGAGGACGTGTCGAGCGCACGCTTCGTCGTAGTGACGGGCAGCTTATCGGCGAGCTTGGAACGAAACTCGATGATTCCGGTGATAATGGCGAACTGCGGATGGTACATGGGAATACCGTCACCCCATCCAGTAAGGCGACTCTTGTCGCCCACGATGACCGCTCGATCGTTACAAAGGACCGTCCAGCCGGCGGTCGCAGATGAGCGGTCTCGTTCGAACCCCGTGTCGTCGCCATCGTCGTTGTCCAAGGTCCGCCCGGTGTTCAAGCCAACTGTAATCGAAACGAGCACGTCGTCGATGGTCTTTTGAAAGACGAACGGAGCCGGCCCAGTGGAACTTTGGGAAACCAACACCTCGACGAAAACCGGCTCCACCGGCTTATCGTTGAGATCTACCTTCAATCCCTCTTGCAGGAACATCGTGAAATGTTCCGAGATGGCCGTGCGAACTTCATTCTCGAAAGATTCGTTTGCGAAGTGTCTCGATACGCCCGGGTAAAGATCGTCGACACGGATGATCGTACCCGGCTCGGGGAGCTTTTCATCTGCTTCCGTAGGCTCGTTGATCGGTAGGGGATCCCAACCTTTGGCTTCGAGCCAAGCTGAAGTAATCGGCACCTCGAAGGTATCGTCGGCATGGCGCGTTCGTACCTTCGCCTCACGGCCCATCTTGAAAATGGCGCGTTTCATTCCGACACCGTACATGCCGATAGTCTCGGTATCAGAGTCACGCTCGTCGTCCGAGTCCCGGCCCATTTTGAACGCGTAATCCATTGCGACCCTACGCGGTATGCCCCCGCAATTATCTTCAATCGAGAAATGGTCGGTGGCGAGCTCAATCTTGACGAAATGCCGCGAGTAATCGACGCGGTCGCCGCCGGCTAGGCGTAGCGCCCCGTCTATGCAGTTGTCGAGGAGGTCGAGGATTGCGTCCGCGAGATTGATGTCACGCGTCAACATCGACACAAAGAACCGCTTTGTCGGACTTGCCTGCGCGGTGTCCGCTGTAGGTTTCGTCATTGAACGCCCCCTTATCCTGTTCAATTGTTTTCAATCAGCCCTTGGGGCAGAATGTAATCGCCCAAAACATATTTATGTTACCTCAGGCTTTAGTCAAAGGGTTTTGCAATTTCTAGTCCTCGTTAGTCACCTTTCGCTTCACAGTTAGACATGGAAGTTGAATTTTTTCCAACAGGCCGGTCGACCGTGAGGCCGGAATGGGTTCTGAGCCACATCGCAAAATGGTGGGCCGTGAAAATCAGCTGTCTCGAGGGTGGATCACGATGCTGTACGTCCCTTTGAAGGCCGTCTGCTCAATGCTCGTGCCCTCGGTATCGATTCGAAAAATCTTCGTGGAAGCAGGCAGGCCTTTCTGAAAATTGGCCCTTAGAAATGCTTCGGTAGGTCCTTGAGGTGGTGATCGCCAAATAGTGGCGACCTGTTGTATGCGCGTCCCTGCGAATTTGTGTCGAGGCTCGAAACCCTGTAGTTCTTTATACTTCTTCAGAACGTCTTTCGTCATGTAATAAAACGCCTGAGCGCGATAGTCCTTGGCCACTGAGTCATTCGCAAGCGCCGCGTACAACTCAGCTAAGCGTTCGATTTTCTCTCCGCCTTGCTGGTCCATGGGCATTTCCATGCCGGGGCGGCCATTGAACCCTTCGTGCGCTTCTTTATGGCACTCGTCGCAAAGCGTTATCCCGTTGCCCGGTAAGAATCTAGCTTCTGGGAGATAGATCTTTCTGCATATGTGATGGGCCGAGATCTTGTTCGCTGAATCGCACACCAGGCATTTGAAGTGATCTCGTGCCCTGATGAATTCGCTCCACCGCCGGAGACATGTCTGTTCCGACCTTTGCTTGGCAATTGCATGGAACAGCCTCAACCAGCTACGGGCAACGAATTCTAACGTAATGCCGTACTTCACTCGCGGCGCCTTGTTCGTGTAAAACAGAGGACATTTGATGTTCTCGCGTCTGGATACCAAGTTTGCCTCGTCCTGCCCACCTGTTTATCAAGCAAGATTTGGGGAGATAAAACGTTTAATTCGATGACAGTGGCGGCGGCGAGCGAACTAATCGTGGAGTCGTTGCCTCACAGCGACCTCGACCTATTGTTCGAGAGTTGGGAAATCAAGCACTTGGTGCAAGGCAGCTCAAAATCCGCCCGTGCCGCTGCCTTGACTAAGGAATCGCGCGACGGCAGTCAGGTCGTTTACACCACGCAGGGTCATATGCCATTAAACAGAGCTCTGGTTGAAAGGCCGCCGAGCGAACCTATAAAGAAAGATTGGATGCCGCCTTTCAACGGCTCATAGCAGGATTGCGATTTGATGGGTTTGAAATCGTAGAAAACGACGTTGAGGCGCCGTCCAGAATAGCGAACCATCTTTAGAGCATCACGAAGGTAACGATAGTTCGTGAGCTTCGGAAAATATATCCATCAGATGTGCCGGGCCTCGACTTTTGCGAGGCTGAAAGCGAAGCCATACTACTTTTAGAGCGCTTCGGATTCACCCAGAGTATTGGACATCTGCGCCAAGCCATCGCCAATTTTTCCAGTGGTGCGTGGGCCAGCTCTAACGGAGCCCTTCGAACCTTTTTCGGAAGTTACCTCCAACAGATGGCTTTAAGCCTTGGGTTTTCAGGGCGGCTGGACACCGCTGCCGAGGTGCGGCGTTTTCTCGGGCACTACAGTCCGCCGATATCGGCCGAAGCCTATTATGAATGGCACTCTCACACGAACAAGCCCCAATTTTTTCAAGGTTTGTGGTCGCGAATGCACCCTCATGGTAGCCATCAGGGACCATCGGAAGAACATGGTTGCACTTTCCGCCTCCATATTGGCCTCATAACGGCCCGCCTCCTACTACGCCGCTATCCTTGCCGTATTTGAAAGGCCGTCAGCAGCACCAGCCCAAAGCGTATCCGTCTCGGAAGCGTCCGGTTATGGGATAGTTCGGCATCCCTCGAATGTCCTCAACGGGCGCCACGGGTTCCTCACCAAACTTAAGAATGCCGCGCTTTTGACAATGGTCGGGCTTTCGGAAAGAGCTTCATACTGAGCCAGTTGATTCAATATGTGCGCAAGACGCAGCACCTTACAAAGAGGGATGCCATGGCAGGGGCTGTACGGATCCTTGCGCTTTCCCACCGCATCCAGAAGGGAGAGTGCCTGGGCACAAAGGCGACTTTCCACAGGGGTAATTAACTCTTGCCGGGGGGCAACTTTTGCGCGAAAAAAATTCTTGCAGCTTGCTCGTCGCGTGTTATCTTTTATCGAAGTAGTTTTAGTTTTCGCTCTGACCAACAGCTGATAACTGCCTGTTGTTGATGCGTTGAGCGTTCCTAAGCGAGCAAAATAAAAAAACAATGTATTAACCAGGCTGAATTGACATATCGCGGGGGCGGTGTCAGATGAATTCTACATTTCTTTGCGCGTTGCCATGGATATTTTTAGGCGCCGCTCTGTTTGGGCCTCTATTCTGGCTTCTATGCTGGCGGCGCCGGGTGCCGCGGATCGAATGCCCTCCGGGCCTGGGCATCCTGGGGTTGACCGATCGGTGCCGGCGAGCTCTTGGCGATTGTGCGCGGCCCGGGAAACTGCGTTGTATGGAGCCTCGCGACATTGCCAGGCTCTTGCACAGGTTCGAGGGATGGGAAGATGAGGTTCTCCCTGTCGAGCTTTGCTACAGCACCTGGCCACAGCAGGCGGATTTCATCTGCCAAGGCAACTACAAGTATCTGCTCACTTACCAAAACGATATGATGAAGGCGCCGTGGGCCGAACGATACGCAGCGAATCCACCCAAGCGGCGACCTCCTGAAAAGCTTCCCCGCGCGGTCTGGGGCGCGCTTTGCTTGTTTGGGCTTCTGCTGCTGCTTGCGCTTATTACCCACCTCGCGGCACAAGAAAACCATTGGTGCGAGGTGCCTGTCGATTGTCCCAAGTGTGTGAGCGCTGAGCCGATAGTGAAGCCAACGAAAGATCCTCAAGTTGTGATGATAGACCTTTCTACTGACGCCTATTTTGATTTCGGTGAAGCAGAGCTCACCGGCATTCACAAGAATAGATTGAGCAATACATTCACTGAGCTTTTCAAACCTTTCGAAGGTATCACTATTACATCCGTGGGAGCTTACACAGACCCTGTCGGAGGAGCGGAGGACAATCGTGTTCTGGCCCGAAATCGTGCCAATTTCATCAAGCAGACCCTTGGAGACGTCATGCAGTCCGGCCGGACTGGCCAGTTTGCCGAGGCGAATGTGGCCGAAACCGTGCTGATCAAGGATACCGGAGTGGCGGACGATCCATCCGATAAGGTTCTCTGGGACTATTGCTTTAAAAAGTTTCAGTCGGAGCCACCTTTGAGGTACCGGCCGCTGGTCACGCTGATGCTCAGCAAGAATAAGGACAGCCTGCCGTGCAGCACATGGTCCGAGAAAGGCTATCCTGCCTGCGCCCGGTTCGATGACGGTCTGCCCGCCGACACGCGGATCTATCTGGCAAAAGCTGAGAATTTCCGGCGGCTTACAACCTGTCTGGCGCCGATGCGGCGCGCCGTAATCGTCTTCCGGTTCAAGACTTACAAGCCGGACCTCAGCAAAGACCGTTCAGTGACGGGAGCACAGTGATGGGGCAGAACAAGGTCATTTCGGGCCGGTTGCAGATTATCTCCAGCGGAAAGGCGGATACCGGTACGCAGTTTGAAAAGTTGTGCAGCAAGCTGTTGGAACGGTACCAGACCCCCCAGACGGCAGGGGGCGGTGAGAGCCGCTTGGAGCTCAGCGTGGTGCTGTCGTTTCTTGAGCGCGAGACCGACTCCGTAAGTTCCCTGGTGGCCATCAAACTTGGGAGCCTGTTCGAACGGTTGCTTGAAGCCGCGGCTAACATACCGGGCCCCGTAGGTACGGTTGCCGGGATCGTGCACGCCCTGAAAGCCTTGATCGAAAAAGAGAAGACATCGGAAGAGATCAAGGCGGTCCGCAAGCTCAGCGAGAAGGCAGAGATACTGGGATGGGATCATATAGAAAAATTTATCGGGTCGATAGGAAGCGACAGGTTTGCGGCGCTCAAGCTGGACAAGCTGACACGAACCGAGTGGGAGGAGTTCCTGAGAGTCCTGAAAGCCGGGCCTGGGTCTTCGGAAGATGCCGCTGCGGACGGACAGGCAAATGAGGACGGAGGAAAGCCCGCAGATCCGGCGGACGGAACGAACGGCGCCACCGCCGCGCCGGGTGATGGCGCTACTCTGACGACAGACCCGAAGGGCAGCGGTGTAAGGGCCAGGGTGAAGCCGTTTGAGCTTACCCAGCTTGTGGGCTGGCTTGGCCCCAAGGAGGCCGTAACGAACTCAGAGGACGAAAAGGAAATTTATCCGTTTTTGGTTACCGGCCGAACACGATACCCCTGCGACACAGTAGAATACGCGCCTTGGGCACGGCTCGATGTCTTCGGCCCAAATGGTGCCCAACTGCTTACCCACTACGTGGATGTAGCGACGCTGGCCCTGTGGCTGGACGACGACAATGCCGACAGAGTCACCATCGAGGAACCCATCGCGGTAACGCCTTCCCGCGAACTCCTGACGGTGCTGAAAGACAGGGAGAACTGGGACGAACCGCAGGTGAATGTCACGGTTCGTGGCAAGCTGTGGCGTTCGGACGGCCAGCCATTCGGTTCGCGGGCGATCGTGGTGTACGCGCCGCCACGCTGGTCACGGGTCATGGATCCCTGTTGCCTGCCGGATGATTTTCGTCCCGAGGACTATGAATGCTGCGGCGACGATACTGTCCCGGAGGTCCTGCAGGCGCCCGTCGCCCTCGCCATGGTGCGTACCGACGAGACCGGAGAGTTCGAGTTTACGCATAGTGAAGGTCGGGTATTGGGCCCCCATGCCCTGCTGCAGGTCAGCGGCGTTGCCATGCCAGTTGCAGTGCGGCTGTACAGGGCTGACCCAAATGACGCGTCAGCCCAATACAGCTTCCCTGAGCCCCTGCTCCTCGAGATCGAGCGCGACCTGATAATCGACGATACCGCGAACGCCGGGGCGGTCGACTGGCTTGCCAAGGAAACCGACTCCTGCGGTTGCGACTCCGGGCCCCGTTTCGACGATCCGAGCCGCGTGCTTGAGGAGTTCAAACTGGATGTCGTGCTGCGGACGACCGACCCATTGGTCACGCGTACTCCGTTGAACAATTCCCGGCGGATCAAAATTGAAGGTCTCACTCCAGCCGAAGACGACGAAGAAGAGTGCAAAGACGACAATATGTCCCCCAGGGATTGGTTGTCCCGGCGAATGTCTGCCGACGACCAGTTGTCTTCCCAGATGCGCAACGGCATCAACCGCTATTTTCGCACGCCCTTATCGCGTGATGAAACGGTCGAGTGGGATGAAAGGCCGTTGCTGACACAGGCTGTGACCATTTCACACGGCAGAATTCTCACAATCAAGCAGGTCTGGCGCGCGGACGGATACTCGCTTGGAGACCTGCGCTACTCGCTGCCATTGGCGCCTCTTCAAAAGAAGAATATCGCCGTCGTAGACTGGGATCGCCGGGATTCCCTGTTCAGTGAAACGTCGCAGGAGAATCGCGAGCAACTTTACAACTTCGCTGGCCGTGAGCGGGACATCTCTGAAATTGCCAATTCGGCGCTCAGCGAAACCATCCGCGCCCGTTCGGATTCCGGTGGCGGATCGAGGAGCGGCGGCTTTGGCATCTCGCTGGGAGGGTTTGGCTTCGGCGGCGCGTCCGGCGGGTCTTCCAGCGCCTGGTCGAGCTCGAAGCAGGACTCGAACCGGACCTTGTCCGCCAGCTTCATGAATCAATTGCGTGATCAGACCGTGCGGGCCGCAAATTCGTTGCGCGCGCAGCGTGTCACCACTGTTCAACAGGTCGATCAGTCGGAGTCGTCCCGCGTGGTCACCGAGACCATCGCGAACCGGAACGCATGTCATGCGATCACCATTCAATATTTCGAGGTGTTGCGGCATTTCCGCGTCGACTACGAACTGGCCGCGGTCCAGGAATGCCTGTTCATTCCACTGCCGTTCAAGGTATTTGACGTCAACACAGCTTACCGTTGGCGTACCGCGCTAGAGATGTATGTGCCGAGTGCGCCGTTGCGCGACGGTCTGGCGGCCATAGAACGGCTGAGCGACGACCAGTATCCGATAGGGGGGCTGGGGGGCGAAGAGCTGACAGGCCTATCCGGCAGTCTCGAACTGGTTCTTGATTTGCCTTATCCCGCGACCGATATCGCCCAGGCTGGAAATTACTGGGAATTTTTCGGCGTAAAGTTCAAGAGCCACGCGCCTCTTCCGCATCTGTTCCAGACGCTGAAGGGAATGGCCGCCGATCAACGCGGCGCCTTTTATGCGAGCAGCGTCGCACCGGTGATCGCACGGAAGCTGGTTGCCGCCCTGGTCTTCAAGGCGAACGATCCGGGCGGCACTGGCTTACCAGTGAAAGGGGTTCTGGCTTCCAAATACCGGCCTGGTCTAGCTCATCGCGTGCTTATCCAGGAAGCTTCCACATCTGCGATCGCGAGTTGCCACATTACCCGTGAATCCCTGAAGGGGATCAGCGTCTCCAGCTCCGTCGCGGTTGACGATCTTAAATCGATTGTCGTCAGTGACGCCGACCTTACGCTTACGACCAATCGCCTGACTACGCGTGTGCGGCCCCTGTTGAACGAAAGTGACGTTCTGGGGGCTGAGGGGACACATGTGCTTCTCGGCACGCCCCTGCAGGCGCAAGAGCAGCGTGATCCAAAGGCTGAAGACCTGGCGAGCGCGAAAAGACTCATCGCACATCTCAACGAGCATTCGGAATATTATCACAAGGCCATTTGGTGGACGATGGATTCAGATCGGCGCTTTGCCCTCCTGGACGGGTTCATCGCGCCGCATTCCGGAGGCAGGAGTGTCGCCTCTGTTGTGGAGAATCGTCTTGTCGCCATTATTGGCAACTCGATTGTCATGCCGGTCGCACCGGGCATCCGCCTTGACCATTTTTCAGATCAACTCAAGTCTGATACAACCGGGCAAGGCAGCGATAAAACCGGGGAAGACGGCGGTAAAACCCAGAAAGATGCGAAGAAGCAGGCTTATAGCAATGACGATGACCCTTTGCTGGCCCTCTATCGCCCGACCACGCCGATCCCGCCAACCCTTATCGCTGTACCGACCAAGGGTGTGTTCGCGGAAGCGGTGATGGGTAACTGCAACAGTTGCGAAAAGATCGACAATACGCGCAACTGGAAGTTCTGGGAACATCCGCTGCCAGACCAGCCAACGGAAATAGCGCCGATTGTTGTCGGAACGCCGCAACCCCAGGCGCCGGTCAGCCAGACGGCTAAAGACATGGCTCCGACGGTGGTAAACCAGGTCGCCACGAGCATTCCCGCAGCGCCGGATCCGACAGGCCTTGCCACAATCCTGGCCGCAATTCAGAACGGAGCGACTTTCCGGGACGGCACTGGGCTGGTCGGGACACAACAAAACGCCAGGGAGGCACTGGGTCAGAGCTTCGCCACCACCACACGGTTCGGGGAACTGGGCGCGGCACTTTCGGAAAAGCAATTGGACATGGCCATGGAGGCCATGAAGATGGTCTTCACGGCCTACACTGGCGTTCCTCTTCCGAGCACATCGGATTCCGCTTCCAGCATAAAAGACTCCATCGGCAAGGATGCGGCCGCCGGCCGTATCACGAAGGAGCAGGCGCAGAGCGCCTTTGCCAAGGTCAATGACGTTCTGGCAGATTCCCTGGGACCGAAGGCCGCCCAGTCGATTCTGCAGAGCCCGGAAATCGCTTCCGCCATTGGAACGGCTGCCGAACGTGGCGCCGAACTGACCGTTTCGAAGGGCGATGCACGGGTCGATATCGGGAAAAGCGACAGACCATCGCCTGGCGGTGCCGGCACTCGTCCCAGCAGAACATTTATCGATAACTTGGGGAACCTGCTCACAGGGCGAGGAACTGATTCCAGCTCAAATGGCGACAAAAGCCGCCTGGGCATGTTAAGAATAGAAATCGTAACAGCAATACGTGACGTTGGTGGGGCAATCCAGGTCGGCGAAAAGTCGCGCCACGTCATGATCCTGGACTGTCAGAGCCGAACATTCACGCCTATGGAGCCAACAACAGGCTACACCAAGTTGATGGGCAGGAAACTGGAGGCTGTGCGCAACAGATTTCTTGCAACGCTAGACGAAGCCATTGATCCCGATGTGTTTACCATATCGGCACTCGGGCAGACGGCAACGGGCGTCAGAGTTCTCCCGGATATAGATTACCGGTTACGCATCACCATTCATGCACGGAAGCGGCAGGTTCGCATTACCGGCGCCCATGACGGCTTCCCCAGTTACTCGGTGCTCGTCAACGGCAAGGCTGTGTATGACTTCGAACAGAACCTGTTCATAGAATCATACACAGATCTCCTCGGCACCAGCGACGTCGTGGTGGACAAAACTGCATCGCTGTAATTTCTGCTTTTCAGATCGACCCCGATTTCATCATCCCTATTTCGCGCGGTAAAGGGCTTGGCCCAAGCTGCCTCTCATTTGCTCGTCACTGCAGATGAATCACAGTCGACCGTAACAGTTAAGGCCGGAGGAATGATGTCCGCTTCCGGGTAGACGCTGTGAAACGGCTACAGTCGTGGTGTCATCTCCGCATAGGGCGCATACGCGGCTGGTTTATGAGGCAGTCATACCCAGGTTACGCAAAGACTGGAAATAAAGTGATTGAAGGTGTGGAGACGGATTTGTGACAGGACGCCATCGCCTGACACGCCGCTCGTGGCGTGGGCTAGGGGAAAAACATGACACCTGTCACGAACCGAAACTACCGCACGTCAGTCTCTCTGGCAGCCGTCGCATTGGCTGCCGCACTCGTCTGCGCTGCGCCCGCCTTTGCGCAGGCGCCTAAGTACAAACTCGACATTCCTTCAGAGAGTGCCGCCAAGGCCCTGAACGATTTTGCTGAGCAGGCCGGGCTGCAGATCCTGTTTCCTTATGAGGCCGCCGATGTAGGGCGTGTGCCAGCGATCAAGGGCGAATATACGCGCGAAGACGCCCTGAAACTGATCCTGGCCGGCACAAATCTTGAGGTGGCCCGGCAGGATGAGAAGACCATTTCGCTTCGGGTGGTGAAAAACTCAGCGGCCGCGGCGGCTGACGAAGCGGTCGAGGTCATCGTGACCGGCACCCACATTCGCGGGGCCAATCCCACTTCGCCCGTTCGGACCCTAACCCGCAAGGACATCGATAATTCCGGGTACGGTCAGATCGGCGATCTGATCCGCTCACTGCCCGAGAACTTCTCCGGCGGACAGAACCCTGGTATCATCGGCACCGGCGCCGGTGGGCCCGATCAGGTGAATCATTCCAACGCCTCGACCGTCAACCTGCGCGGTCTCGGCACCGATGCCTCCCTTGTTCTCGTCAACGGCCACCGTCTGGCCTACGACACCTATTTCCAGGCCTCGGACATCTCCGGTATCCCACTATTGGCAATCCAGCGCGTAGATGTGGTGCCCGATGGCGCCTCCGCCCTTTATGGCTCCGATGCCGTGGCGGGTGTCGTCAACTTCATCCTGCGTAAAAACTATTCCGGCACCACCACAAGCCTGCGTCTCGGCGGGACCACGCAAGGCGGTGGGGCCGAACGGACCTATTCCGTCCTCTCCGGCTGGGCAGGTGACCGGGGCTATCTCCTCGCCAATCTCGAGCGCTCCGAACAGGAAGCCATCACCTTTGGTCAGCGAAACCTCGCGGGTACGCCGACAACCACCCTGCAGCGCCCCCAGGATCGCAACTCCCTCTATCTGTCCGGGGGCCTCTTCGCCGGAGCGCGTACCGAAATCACCCTCGATGCACTCGTCAGCGAACGCACCGCCCTTGCGAAACTGTCCCAGTTCGTTGGCTATCCGGCCTATGTTTCTCGCGCACGTACACCCGCCCATTCTGTCGCGCTGGCGCTTGAGACAGAATTGGGCTCGTCCTGGCAACTGCGCGTAGCCGCCCTCAATGCGTCGAGCCGCTTTATCTCCGACGGCAAATACGAAACGGCGGCGACCTTCTTCCGCACAAACTATCGCTCTCGGAGCGAAGGGCTTGAGGCCACCTTAAACGGACGGGCCTTTACGCTGCCGACCGGCGACGTCAAGGTGGCCCTGGGCGGTGGCTATCGCAAAGAACGCTTCCGAAATCTCGACCCCAACGATGTGGCGTACTTCAACAAGACGCGTGACGTACGCTTCATATTTGGGGAAGCGCTGGTGCCCCTTGTGGCTGCCAACCCTGATCGGCCCGGCCTTCAGGCGCTGGAACTGAACGTCTCAGCACGCAACGAACACTATAGCGACTTCGGCGCGACCAGCACCCCCAAGATCGGACTGCGCTATGTGCCTATGGCTGATCTCACCCTGCGTGCCTCCTGGGGCAAGTCCTTCAAAGCCCCGTCCTTTTTGCAGACCTATCAGGCTCGCCAGGTTTACTACGTCAATCTGCCCTTTGTCGGTGGCACCGGTGCCCAACAGGCGCTGGTCTCGCTCGGAGGCAACTACGATCTGACCCCTGAGCGCTCCACCTCGAAGACCGTCGGTATCGATTACCAGACGTCTCGCTTCAATCGCTTGCGGCTCGGGCTGAACGCCTTCTCGATCGATTACACTGATCGGGTGGTTTTGCCGATTGCCGTCTATAGCCAGTCTCTGTCGTCGCCCCTCTATGCGCCATTTGTGCAGTATAACCCCACCCTGAGCGAGGTTCAGGCGCTGGTCGGATCAGCGGTTACCTTCCTCAACTATGCCCGCGTGACCTATGACCCGTCGACGGTCCGCGCGATCGTGCGCAATCAATACACAAACGCCACCTCCCAAACGGCCGAGGGCGTTGATGTCTCCTATGGGCAGACCTTCGACACAGACATCGGCGAGATCGGCACCTTCGCCAACGTCTCCCATATTGAGGTACGCCAGCAAACCCTGCCCACTACCCCCGAAACGGTGATTTCGGGGCTGATCTTCCGCGCGCCCGAGGTCAAGGGCAGGGCAGGCCTTACCTGGCAAAGCAATGGATGGTCGGCAAACGCCACCGCCAACTACGTCTCCGGGAGTACCGATGTGGGGGTGACCCCCGCCCAACCCATCGGGTCGTGGACGACGCTTGATGCGCAACTGGCCTACACCTTCCCATCGCGCTCAGACTATCTGCGCGGCACCCGGATCGCCCTGTCGGCCATCAATCTGCTGGACCGGCGCCCGCCCTATGCGGCCAGCCCCAGTCGGGACTTTCCGGGGGTCGATTTTGATAGCACCAACGCCTCAATCATCGGACGCTCGATCAGCCTGACCGTTGTGAAGGCGTGGTGAGCGATGAGGTCGTCTAAATTCTGGTGTCCCGGCGCGATCAGCGTCGGGGCACTGCTGGCGGCATTGGGTTGCCTCCCGCCCGTCGCGTTCGCGGCGGCGCAGGAGGCGCCCCCTGTCACCGCCGACGTTCTGGTCCGTCTGGTGGACATCGGCACGATGAGCGCCAGTGAATCCACACCGCTCCTCAGCCTCTCGCCGGATGGTCGCTATATCGCGTTTCAGGTCCGGCAAGCCGATCCCGTAGCGAACCGCTACACGTTTCGCATGGTCATCAAAGCGATCGACGCCGCCGCAGACCCCATCGTCGTCGATGTCGGCGGTGAGTATCTCTTCTGGACGATACCCAGTTGGGGGTATGCCCGAAACGCACCGTCAGGCGCAAATCTCACCATCCAGCCGCGGTGGTCGCCCTCGGGCACGCATCTGGCCTATCTGCGTCAGGACCAGGGGCGCGTGCGTGTCTGGCGCGCAGGCATCAAAGGGGAGGGGGCAACGCCTGTCATTGAGGAGACCTATGACATCGAGGACGTGCAATGGCTGGACGACACTAGGCTCGTCTATGCGGGTCGACCGGGCTTCGTCGAGGCTGAGGCCGACATCGAACGTGAAGGGCGACAGGGCTGGGTGTTTGATGGGCGGTTTCACCCCCTAACGGGGTCGCGGCCGCGTGTCCTGGAGCCGATCCCGGTCGTCTATCAGGTGATGGACCTGCAGGCCGGTACGCGCCGCGCCGCTACCCCTGAAGAGGTTGCCAAGCTTTCCGAGAAGCCAGACCCCCTGCGTGCGGTGGTCGGTCGCACAGCGTTCAGTGTCGGCAGAATCGATCCTGAGAACATCAACGCGCCGACCACACTCACGGCGCAACGCAGGGATGCTGAGCCCGTGCGTTGCGTCGAAGAGGCCTGCCAGAACATTACCCGGATATGGGGGGATGCGACCGGCAATAGTCTTTATTTTCTCCGTCGCGAAGGCTGGGCCAATAATGAGATGGCACTTTACCGCATGCCCGCTGACGGGCTCAAACCGGTCCGGATTTGGCACTCGACCGGCCTCCTTCAGGGCTGTGAGCGTCAGTCAACGCACCTGATCTGCGCACAGGAGGCCGCCCTTCAGCCCCGCCGTTTGGTAAACCTCGATCTGACCTCCGGCCAGATGTCGCCGCTCTATGACCCCAACCCCGACTGGGTGCGTTATCGCCTGCCAAAGGTCGAACGTCTGACGATCAAAAATCGCAACGGGATTGAGGTGTTCAGTGATCTGGTCCTGCCGCCCGATTATAAGCCCGGCACCCGGTTGCCCCTCGTGATCGTGCAATACAGCTCACGGGGTTTTTTGCGGGGCGGAACCGGCGACGAGAACCCGATCCTGCCGCTCGCCACAGCGGGGTTTGCCGTCCTGAGCTTCCATAGTCCTCGCAGCGAGGCCTCGTCTCAGCGATTTACCTCGCCCATCGCTCAGTCCAAGGCTGACTATACCGACTGGCGCAGCCGCTGGAACATCCTGCACACTTTGGAAGACCTGATCGATGAGCTGGATAAGCGTGGCCTGATCGATCCCGCGCGCGTCGGTCTGACCGGCTTGAGTGACGGGGCCACAACCGTGCACTTCGGACTGATCAACAGTGATCGCTTTGCCGCAGCCGTCACGAGTAGCTGTTGCACCGACAGCTTCACGGCTTCGGTCATGAACGGGCCGCGTCTCTCCAAAGCCCTGCAAGCCTACGGTATAGAGACCGATCAGGCCGATGACGGGCCCTTTTGGCGCTCAACGTCCTTTGTCGTCAATGCCGATCGCATCCATACGCCGTTGCTGATCCAGTCCGCGGATGAGGAGTATCTGGGCGCGCTCCCGGGTGTCGCCGCCCTGACCCGGGCCGGGAAACCCGTCGAACTGATCGTTTACCCGAACGAACATCATGTCAAATGGCAGCCGGCGCATCGAAACGCCG
Source organism: Asticcacaulis sp. DW145 (assembly GCF_037101385.1). NCBI lineage: Bacteria > Pseudomonadati > Pseudomonadota > Alphaproteobacteria > Caulobacterales > Caulobacteraceae > Asticcacaulis > Asticcacaulis sp. DW145. The sequence goes on from NZ_AP029025.1 coordinate 409,707, forward strand.
TCTACAAACGGACCATAGACTGGTTTCGCTTCTGGTTGATGGATCAAACCGATCCGTCACCCGAAAAGGCCGCGCAGTACGCGCGTTGGCGAGACCTGCGCGCCCTTAAAGACAGATCCCCAAGCCCCACTCCGGCGCCTTAGGGCGGGTGGCTAGGGTGGCCCCGCCCGGGAGTCGGGCGGGGTCTCATTTCTGGGGGTGTCCTCCTGGCGCGGGGGCTTTGTCGTATGCCCAACGCTTTGCCAATGGGTGATCCAAGCCTCAGCTTCGCTCAATCCCAGAAGCAGAATATGATCCGGTGCCGTCATCACGTGCGCCGGTGTAAGCACGCGATCAACTGCCTCCACGTCGATCGGACCGGCCCGCGCCAGATGGCCGTCGCGCAAGAGCGCTCGTAAACGCGCCCGGTTGCGTTCCACAATCTCAAACGCGAACACATTCGGGGTGCCTTTGGAGGTGCGGTGGATGACCGCCTCGGGCAGATCGGCTTCAAAAGCCCGTCGCGCGACCGAGCGATCCCGGCCGCCCTCGCACCACCGCCAGGTCGGTATCCCCAGACACAACTCGACGAGCGGCTGCGACAAGAGCGGATTAATGTCTGGTGGCCAGTGCCTTGGGAAACCATCGATCGTACCCTGGATGCGGGTGAGGTGCGCGATGTGCGCGGCCTTGCCCGGCAGGGCCTGCGACGGGGCCTCCAGCCACGGGTGATAAAGCGTGTCGCCGATCTCGTCGATTGCCGCCTTCGACAAAAAGCCAGCTACGCCGCGCCAGTCGTACCTCGGTGAGGCCCGCAGCTGGCGTCTCGCCGCGTGGCGCAGGGCCTCGCCATAGCTGCATCCGGTCAGACGGCAGATATCCGTCAAAGTCGCCCACAGATCCGACCAGTGTCCCCGTGCCCGAAAGCGATCGACCAGCGGTGAGGCAGAGCGCAGATGGCAAAACACATTGTCCCCTCCCACGCCCGAAAAATAAGCGTCAACGCCAAACTGTTGCGATGCCGCCCATTTCAGGCGATTGGCGCTTTGTGCGAACGGGTACTGGGAAGGCCGGGGCAGATGTGCAGAGGTGGATCGCTCGATATCTATGTCCGCGAAGCTATGGACCTCCTCCTGCAGAGCAAGTCCTTGCGAGCTGGCGGCCAGCCTCGCATAGGTGCGTTCATCGCCATCAGGATCAGCCGTCGACAAGGTGACGCAGGTCGTGTGGGTTGGGCTTCGCCCCAAGGCGCAGGCGAGTATCGAGGAGTCCAGACCGCCGGAGAGGGACAGCCAGACGTGCTGAAACCGGCTCGCCCAACCGGAAACACAGCCCTCAAGTGTGTGTTTGAGGTCTTCGGCCAGCTGATCTCGCGGCCGGTCATCGACGTGCAGGGCATGCGCCCACGGGGACCAGAGGTCGGTAATCTGACGTTCAGGCAAGCGCAGACACTGACCGGCCAGCAGGTCGCGTACGCCGACCAACGCCGTTCGTGGCGAGCGCAGGTCCGCGGCAAACAGGTGCCTCGCCAGACCCGTGTAATCGATCTGGGGGGCAAGGCCGCTTATAGACACAAGAATATCAATATCAGATGCCAGCCAGACCGCATGGGGGGTAGCAAAAAAAAGGCAGGGGAGGGCGCCTGACGGGTCACGGAGAACCTCAATTCGGGTGTCCCCGCGCAGGCTCAGCAGGGCGATATAGCCACCCCAGTAGTCATCAAACAGGTCTCTGCCCGCCGAGGCGAGAATCCGTTCGGAGGAGGACTGGGTGAGGGTCTCCACCACTTGCGTGGGCGTCGCCCGCTCAAAAAGGGTGCCCAAGATCACCCCCGCCTGGTCTTGGTGCTGAAAGACAATGGCTGGGGCATTCGCCCAGACGGCCAGTCTGTTTGTGTGGAACTGGAGACTCAGGTCAGGGGCCACAAAGGCTGGTGGACGCTCTGTGAAGGGGTTGGGGTCCGTATAGACAACGGCGATGTACCGGAAGGCCATGTCAGATCACCGCGATGGGCGTGAATGGGCGAACATTGTCAAGCACATCACTGAGAAGCATCTCACCTCGCTGCACCCAGGCATGGGCCGCGAAGGGCCGCAGACGCACGCCGATCACGAGATCCGTTTCATAGCCGTGCGAAAGCAAAAAATGGCATAGCGCCAGAGAGGTCGGCAGACATTTGTCACTCATGGAGAGCAGATGCCGCGTACCCAGAAAGCCATGTATTAGTGTCGGGGAGGGGGCACCTCTTGGGGCCAGCGTGCGATGTGCGCAGCGCCGCTTGCGGCTGGCGAGCCCGGACAGATTCAGGTTAAGCGGCAGCAGTCGAAGGGCCAGGGTCACGGCCATTCGTGTCGAAAAGACGCTCAGTCCGCAAGTGACCGCCACCGGTAGGTCGATCGCAGGCACGGTTCGCGTCGGGAGGCTGTAATGGATAGGTGGGGGTGACAGACCCGGTTGAGCCCGGGGCCGCATCACGCGGGCCTCCACGAGCGCCGCGAGTTCGGCCTCATCTGCGGCAGACAGCACGTCGCCAGCCACGAGCCGCGAGAGGGCGTCAGCGCTGGCCGGTGTAGAGGCAAAATAGCGGTTGTGTGTCTGGTCGAAAAAAACAACGCGACCATCGACAAAGCAATAGCTGAGGCCGGTGGCCAGATCGTAGCCCATCTGTCAGTCCAGTCGTCTCTGTAGGGAAGCCGTTCTCGCAACGTCGTTGATATTTGGGGCCGGTGCGACGGAGCGAACGGCTAAGGTCGTTGGGTTCGCTTGCGAGACGGCCTTGTGTGTTTGCGGGTCAGGCATTGGCGCGTGTCGCCGGGACACGCGCCCGAGGGTCAGTCCGCCAAAGGCGCATGCTGATCCCAATACTGGCCGCTAACGCTATCGAGGCCTACCATAGGTGTCGGCCCCTTCGTCTGTGTCGTGGCCCGACCGAGGTCGGCCAGAGACGTGCGTACCGCTTTGCGGCGAAAGACTGTAAGCATACCAAGTCTCCTGAGTTTGCGCCCGAAGGCTCAGCGTGGATGTGAGATCCCATCGCGGCGAAGCCGGGGGTCGGTGTCGCTGACAATGGGAAGGAGAAGAGGGCGCGCGCCGTGGGAGCGCGCACCCGAAGCTTAGTCTGCCGACAGACCGAGCTGGTCGCGGAACTGGCCAGACACGCTGTCGAGCGCCTGGATTTGCGTCAGACCCTTGGTCTGGCGGGTAGCCTTGCCGAGATCGATCAGTCCCACGCGGCGGGTGGCGATGGTCGTACGCTTGGTCATCATACACTCCTGTAGGTTTGAGGTTGGAAAAGCCATGCGGTGCATGGCCCCTTCAGCCTACGCCCGTGAGGCGAGTGTTCTGGCGGGGATACTTCCGGGATACCCCGAATGTTCAGTGGGTGACGGCGGTGTGCGCTCTGCGCTATTGGGGGCGGCCGCGATAGGCGTCGGCCACAATATCCGACAGTCTCGACAGGCGTCGTTGGTAGTAGCGTTTCAATCGTCGGCGCAGCGCGTCGGTATTGGGCTCTTTCAGGGCCTCAAGCAGACTGTTGAGTTCCGCCTCGACGTCAAAGGCTTGGGACGGAGAGCTGCGGCGGATGGCCCCCAGATGCGCCGACACATTGGCAAGTGCGGTCCGATACACTCTATTGCCGCTGCCTTCAGCGATCAGTCTGAGAACCGCTTCGATGCTGTCTTCGGTTGCGGTAGCGAGCGCAAGATCCGGCGGTGGCGCGGAGGGTATGGCCCCGTCACGTAACGCCAGCAGCACAATGTCCTGCTCCCAGTTATAGAGTTCCCGCAACGACTGAACCGTCACCCTCGGCCGGTAAAACCCGTCATGGGCCTGCGCCGCCAGAAGGCCCTCGCCAACGAGCCGGTTCAATATATTGCGGATCGGCGATTTGCTGACATGGTACTGCTCACACAAGGCCTTGATATTGATCCGCTCGCCCGGCAGGACACGCCCGGACAGAAGCTCTCGCTTCACCTCCAGATAGAGTGTCTCAACAACCGAGTCCTGCGTGGGCATACGCCCGCTCCCTTCATAAGCTGTGAGCTGAAAAACCTTATGCGGATAACCAGTGCCCGTCCTTAGAGCGTGGCTGAGCTTAGGGCATTTGAGTTGTGGTTGCGCGCCAAGGTAGTGGAAATGCGCTCTGTCATCAATATGTCATAGAGCGGCCTCAACGGCCCTTTACCGTTACTGAGGCCGGTTGATCAGCTTCACAAGCTCTGGGACCAGCGCCTTTCGCCGCTCAAAATAGGCCTGAAGCAGGGTTTGGAGCCGCTCTATGTCCCGATCCGCCCAGGCTTTGGCTAAAGCCTCCAGCTCCTGCGCCCGGTCCGGTATCAGCGCCGCCTCATAGGGCCGGACCTGCCGCATGATCTCGTTCATCCGCGCCATCTGACCCGATAGCCACGGATTTTCCATGCCGTTCACCACCTCACTGAACAGCCGCTCTGTCGCCACCGTCACCTCCGCCTCCTCGTGGAGGGAGCCGCGTGGGGACTGGGGCGGGACATCGGTCATGGGCGCGCGCTTAAGATGGGATCGGCTTGAGACTGACACGAACGGGTGAAGGTTTCAACCCAGAGCCGTAAGACTATTAGGTATCCTCTGGGTCTGTGGAGGAGGGCTAAGGGCTCCGCCCTCGCGCCGGTCAAGAACCCTTCTGGCGGTCTCCCCGTCTTCCTCCGGTCATCTGAGCCCTTGGGCGAAGAGGTCACGTCCGTGCAGCCGGGGGATACCCCTCCGCCAGAACGGCCTTGACCTCTGCTACCCCGGTCTCGGCGACGGCCAGGGTTTCAGCGCGGCGTTGTGCCCGCTGAAACCCAAGCCTAGAAAGGAACAGATCATGTCTAAACCGGCCCTCAAATCCGCCTCTGGCCTCGTAGCGCCCGGCGTCGCCCACACCCTGATCCCCTTGGATCGCCTCCTCAAATCCCTGGACAATGCCCGCAAGACCCCGCACAGCGCTGCCGCTCTCGCTGCCCTTCGCGCCAGTATTGCCGCCAAGGGGCTCCTGCAAAACCTGATCGTCAGGCCCGAGCGTGGCGAGGACGGCGTTGAAACCGGCTTCTATTACGTCACCGCGGGCGAAGGGCGCAGGCTCGCTCAGATCGCCCGCGCCAAAGATGCCGAAATCCCCCGTGACACCCTGATCCCCTGCGTCATCCGTGACACCGACGACGCCCACGAGGTCAGTCTCGATGAAAACGTCACCCGCGAGGCCATGACCCCCGCCGATCAGTACGAAGCCTTCCGCGCCCTGAACATCGATCGGGGCATGGACGCGGCCGATATCGCCGCCCGCTTCGGCGTCTCTGAACACGTCGTCAAGCAGCGCCTGCGCCTTGGCGCGGTCTCGCCCGTTCTCCTGCAGGCCCTCCGAGATGAAAAACTCACCCTGACGCAACTGATGGCCTATACCGTCAATGCCGACCATGCCCGTCAGGAAGCCGTTTTTGACCGCCTTAAGGGCAGTTACGCCGATCCTTACCATATCCGCCGCCTCCTCACCGAAGGACAGGTCCCCTCACAGGATCGCCGTGCCCGCTTTATCGGCGCAGACGCCTACGAAGCCGCAGGCGGCCTCATCGCCCGCGACCTCTTTACCGAAGAAGGCGGCGGCTATTTCACCGATGCAGGCCTGCTCGACCAGCTGGTCCTCGACCGCTTAACGGCATTGGCCACCGAAACCCAGACCGCCGAGGGCTGGAAATGGGCCGCCGCCGCCCTCGACTACCCCTATGCGCACGGTTGGGGGCGCGTCTATCCGCAAACCGTGCCCCTGTCACCGGAGGCCGCAGAGCAGATTGAAACGAAGCAACAGGCCCTCGAAGACCTGCTAGCCCCGTTTGAGGGGGCCGACGAACTGCCCGACGAGATCGATCAGGCCGCAGGCGTCCTCGAAGCCGAAATCGCCGCCCTTGAGACCCCGCAGGACGTCTATGATCCGGAAGACATCGCCCGCGGCGGTGTCTTCGTCACCCTGTTGAGCGACGGCGGCGCGGCCATTCATCGGGGGCTGATCCGCCCCGAGGACGCGCGGCCCGAACCCGAGACCCCCGAGACGGAAGTCGAAGACCTCGGCGCTTACCCGGACGATGCGCCGGAAGACGGGGAAGGCGAAGAGGAGGCCGAAGGGGCTGGCCTGCACACCGAGGATACCGAAGACGCCTCCGAAACCGTGTCCCTGTCCGATCTTCTGTTGCGGGACCTGACCACCCACTGGACGTTGGCGCTGCGCTATACACTGGCCGAACAGCCGGAACTCGCCGCCCGCTATCTCGTTCATAAGCTGGCGCTCGATACCTTCTATCGTCAGCGCAGCGTCACCTGTCTCGATATCACCGCGCGCAGCGCGTCGATTGAAAGCTTCGCCGAAGGCTTAGACGACAGCCCGACCGCCGCCGCGCTCGCCGCTCGTCACGAAGCATGGGCGGCGGGCCTGCCCGACAACCCCGCCGATCTGTGGCCCCATCTTCTGACGCTCAACGCCGAAACGCTCGGCTCATTGATGGCCCATTGTACGGCCCTGACGGTCTTTGCCGTGCGGCAGGCCTATATGCCTGCGGCCCCCTATGTGGCCTCGCTCATGATGGCGCGTGATCTGCGGCTGAACATGACCGACCACTGGACCCCCACGGCGCGCAGCTATTTCAGCCGCGTGACCAAGGGGCAAATCCTAGCAGCGGTGCGTGAAGCCGTAGGGGATGAGGCGGCCAGTCGCCTCCACAGGCTGAAAAAACCGGAAATGGCCGAAGCCGCCGAACAACTCGTGCTGGGCACGGGCTGGCTGCCCGCTTGCCTGCGCACACCCGCACCACCTGAAGAGACGGCGCAGGCGCCACTGGCCTTGCCGCTGTCGGAGCCAACGCCTGACCTGCCCGAAGCGGCGGAGTAGGGGAGATCGGGGCCGCGTCAGCGGTCCCGGTTTTGATTTGTGCCCGTCACAGAGGGGAGCGGGGTGTCCCGTCTGAGGCGGGCCGACGCAAGGGCGACCGCGACGATGGAGGTCTGAACGCAACCGGACCTTGGGCGCGCAACGGGCTCCGGGGGCTTTTTTCCGCCGCGCTTCGCGCTTTGCATCGCGAGGCAAAAAAGCGCCCCGCCGCCCGTCCTTCGGCCCTGCGGGTGCGCGCGGTCCGGCCCCGTTCGCAGCGACCCCATCGCGGTCGCGATTGGCGCGGCCTCGACCTCAGAAAGGAACACCCCTATGTCCATCATCGGCACGTTTGTAAAATCTGACACCGGCTTTACCGGCACCATCAAGACCGTCTCGCTGAACTTCAAAGCCAGGCTCGTTGAAACCGAAGGCGGCTCCGAAAACGCCCCCGACTACCGCGTCTATAGCGGTGCCGCCGAAGTCGGCGCCGGCTGGAAACGCACCGCCGAAAACAGCCGCGCCTACATCTCGATCAAGCTCGATGATCCCTCCTTCCCGCATCCGATCTATGCGAGCCTGTTTGAAGGCGAAGACCCCGACACCTTCAACCTCCTCTGGTCGCGTCCGCGCAGCCAGTAGCTGACCCCAATCGGTCTCAATCGGCCTCGCCGCACACGCGGCGGGGCCTTTTTTGTGCTGTCAAAGATAAGGAAGGAGGGAGCGGCCCCGGTCCCGGGAGCCGCTCGGGTCACCGGAATCGAGGGGGGGGGGATGAGCCCGGTGACAGGGATGACGCTAACGGAAGGCGGGCGCTGTTACCACACACAAGGGCGTGAGGGCGCTGTTTAGGAAAAGAGCTAAGGGCTCCGCCCTCGCGCCGGTCAAGGGGGTGTCCCTTCGGTCCCGATGGCAGCGGTCTCCCCAACCTTCCTTGGCTTCGCCTGCGTGCAGGTTGGGTGATCCCCCACCGCCGCCATCGCCCCTGACCGTTGCGACCCCGCTCTCGCCGAGGGGCAGGGTTTCAGCGCGGTAAAGGCGCTGCAACCCAAGCCCAAAGGAGATTTTTCCATGATGAATGATACCCCCAGTGAAGCCCCCGTCACCCAAGCCTTCAAGGTCAATCCCTATCGCGGCACCGTCAATAGCCGCGTCTCCGGTCAGTGGTTTTCACGGCCTGAGGATCAGCGGTTTCTCAGTCTCGATGACCTCTTTGCCCATACTCGCCAGCGCCGCGACACCGCCCATGTGCGCACTGTCGCCTCAGACGCCGTGCGCGTTATCGCCGAGCGCGATGACGTTGAGAGCCTGCGGTTGGTCTGCCCCGGACGTGACACCCCGACAGCCCCCACCCACTGGTCATTTGGGCAGTTGTGCGGGCTGGTCGGCGCACCATCCGGCTATCTGCGTCAGCTTCCCGCTCCTCTGGCCGCCATCAACTTGCAGCATGGTCTGTTGAACCACCGCGCCGAACTGATCAAAACGCTTGAGACCGACACGGGCGGACTTGAATTGCGGGCCGTCACTGGCCCCGACTATGGTCGCATCTGGGATTATGAACTGGTGCAGGCCGTGCAAAAGATCGCCGGAAATGGTCTGGGCGATACGCGCTGGAAGGTCCCCGGCGTGCTGGACTGGGGCACGATGACCCACAATCCGTTTGTCGATGTGACGAAGGAAACCACGACGCTTTACGCCTCAGATCGTGACGTGTTTTTGTTCCTCGTCGACGACACCCACCCCATCGAAGCCGGGCGTCTGCCCAATGGCGAGCCCGATCTATATTTCCGGGGCTTTTATGCGTGGAATTCCGAAGTGGGCTCAAAAACGCTCGGGATTGCCTCGTTTTATCTGCGCGCCGTGTGCCAGAACCGCAATCTCTGGGGTGTCGAAAACTTTCAGGAAATCAGCATTCGCCACAGCAAAAATGCCGCCAGCCGCTTTGCCTGGGAGGCCGCCCCGGCGCTCACGGAGTTTGCCAATTCCTCGCCCGCAGCCTTTATTGAAGGCATCAGGGCCGCGCGCGAAACCGTGGTCGCCAAAACCGATGAAGACCGCGAAGACTTCCTGAAAAAGCGCGGCTTCTCCAAACCCGAAACCGCCAAAATCATTGAAACCGTGCTCAATGAAGAGGGCAAAAAGCCCGAAAGTGTCTTCGATTTTGTGCAAGGCCTGACCGCTCTGGCGCGATCAAAACCGCATCAGGACGCCCGTCTGGACCTCGAAACCAAGGCCCGAAAACTGATGGCCGCGGTCCTCTGACGCGCCCCCGCCGCGCGGTCTTTCAGGCCGCGCGGTCCCTCTCTTTTGGCCGGGTCCCGCGGGTGTCGGAGGCCGCGGCTCGCCATGCCTGCGGCCTGGCTCGCGAGGTCGATGGAGGGCAATGGAGACCGCTGGGCAGAGGGGAGTCTGATCGGCGGGGAGGGGATTTCGACACTCCCGACACCCCTTACAGGGCCGCATCCTTGGGGCGAAACCGCTGTGGTTTTGTTGTTCTATCGCAAGGAAACGACCCCATGTCCGATGAAAACGCGCGGGCTGCCAGCGCCAAAAAAGGTAGCCCGTTTCTCAATACCGATCAGGCCGCCCACTATATGGGGCTGTCACGCCGCACCCTTGAAAAGTTTCGCGCCGAAGGGCAGGGGCCCGCGTATCGCCGCCATGGCCGCTATGTCCGCTACCATATCGACGACATCGACGGCTGGTCGCGCGCCTCTGGCCAGACCGACGTGCCTGTTGAGGCGCGGGTGTGATGGCAGCTCCCACGATTTCGATGAGGTCAAGCCGTAGTCGATGGCGTGTCACGGGTCTGAGCGTCGCGGCTCTGGTCGTTTTGGGGCTCTCTACGCAACGACAGACCCCGCCCTGGCTGATCTATAACGCCAGTCCCAGTGTGCCGATCGGCCTCTATTTCGTCGCACCCGTCCGAGAGCTGGAGATGGGTGATCTGGTGGTCGCGCGCCTGCCTCAGGCCGCCCGTGAACTGGCTGATGTAAGGCGCTATGTGCCCGCAACGGTGCCCGTGCTCAAACACGTGGCGGCGATTGGCGGAGACGCGGTCTGTGCCATGGACGCCGACATACGGATTAACGGAAAACAAGTGGCGACGCGCCGTGAGCGGGATCGGTTGAACCGGCCCTTGCCATGGTGGCGGAGCTGTCGGCGGTTGCGTTCAGACGAGGTGTTTCTTCTCAACCCAAGCGCCCCTGACTCCTTTGACAGCCGCTATTTTGGGCCGGTCAGCCTCGACCACGTGATCGGAAAGGCGCGGCCCCTATGATCCGCTGGAAATCGCTTTTAAGCGCGCTGGGCGTCCTTTTGTCGGCGGGTGAGTGCCACGCGCAGACCGCGCCCGCGCTACGGCGTTGGGCTGACCCCGTGCGGGAGGCCTCGCAACGTTTCGGTGTGCCCGAGGACTGGATTTATCGCGTCATGCAGGCCGAAAGCGGCGGCCATACCCACCTGAAAGGACAAAAGATCCGCTCGAAGGTCGGCGCGATGGGCCTCATGCAACTGATGCCCGGCACGTGGTCCGATATGCGCGTGACCCACAAGCTCGGCACCGATCCGGATGATCCGCGCGATAACATTCTCGCCGGCACCGCCTATCTGCGCGCCATGTTCGAGCAGTTCGGCTATCCGGGGCTATTTGCCGCCTATAATGCCGGACCTGCGCGCTATGCGGCCAGTCTGAAGGGCGAAACCCTGCCCGCCGAAACGCGCGCCTACCTCAAAAAGCTTGTCCCGAAAAACCAGCCGTCGGTCGCCGAGCTTCCCTCCCTGACCCCCTCCGACAGAGGCCTTTTCGCGATCAAACGCACCGCCGAAGATGGGAAGGGGCTGGAACCGTGACGGGGCGAGATCGTACGAGGTTCGGCGAGGGATGGGTGGCTTTTAGGCAAGATAAAAGACCGTCTCTTCGTGACGGTAAGTCTTTGTCTGCACATCGGAAAATCGGGAGACAGAGGGACGTTTGAAGGAGATGGTTTTCTCATAACGCCCTGATTTTGTTCAAGGGAACAGTCTCGTATAATGACGCCAGAAGACCCTTTTGAGCCGAAATTGGGCCGGATGCGTGCCCAACCGACCAAACTGCCGAAATCCTTCCGCTCAAAAGTCCTGGGCGCCGTTCAGCGCGCGGGCGGCTTCAACCGCTATGGGAAGGGCGGTCTCAAGTCGGCTGGCAACTATGGTCGGGGCGCCGGCGCGGGGCGGGTCCTGGCCGCCGACGCTAGCCGGGGGCCCACGACCCGGCGTGTGGTGGTCAAGGCGCGCTTCGTCCGCCTCGCCGGAAAGGGGCTACGGGCGGCTACGGCCCACCTCAAATATCTGCAGCGGGACGGCGTGACCCGGGAGGGGGCACGCGGTGTTTTATATGGCCTCGATGCCGACCGGATCGAGGCGTCGGATTTTATGAAGCGGTGCGATGGTGATCGACACCAGTTTCGCTTCATCGTCGCTCCCGAAGATGGCCAGGTCTACGAGGATCTGAAACCGCTGACCCGCAAGGTGATGCAACAGATGGAAGCCGATCTGAAAACGAAGCTCGATTGGGCGGCCGTAGACCATTTCAACACCGGCCATCCTCATACTCATATCGTGCTTCGTGGCCGCGACGATCGCGGCAAGGATCTAGTGATCGCCCGCGAATATATGAGTGAAGGGTTTCGTGAGCGGGTGCAGGCCCAGGTCAGCCTCGATCTGGGGCCCCGCTCAGAGCGGGAAATTATCCGTGGCTTGCAAGCTGAAGTGCACCAGGAACGGCTGACCTCTCTCGACCGCCAGCTGGCGCGCGAGGCGAACACGGACAGGCAGGTTCAGGCCGATCATCGCGATCCCGTTTTGAACGCGGCACGCGCGGGCCGACTGGTCAAGCTGGAAGCCCTGGGCCTTGCCGAGAAAGCAGGGCCAGGCCGTTGGAGCTTGAGCCCGGATATGGAGGCGACACTTCGGCAGATGGGTGAGCGGGGGGATATCATCAAAGGTATCCATCAAACGCTCAAGGAGAAGGGCCTGGAGGCGGCAGCACCAGAGGCGCAAATCCATGGGCCGGCAGGCGTCGGAGACGTAGTAACCGGCCGTCTAATTGAGTGCGGACTGTCCGATGAAGCGTCGGATCGCCACTACGCCTTGGTGGAAGGCACGGATGGCCGTGTCCATTACGTCGATCTGGGCCATGGCGATCTTCTGGATGCCCTCCCAGAGCTGGCCATTGTCCGGCTCACACCGAAAGTGCCAGAGGTGCGAACGGTGGACCGGACCATCGCCGACGTTGCGGCGGCGAATGGCGGCATTTACACAGTCGATCTGCATTTGAAACATGACCCCGCTGCTCGGCAGACTTTTGCGGAAACTCATGCGCGTAGGCTGGAGGCAATTCGCAAGGCTCAGGGCGGTATCGAACGCCTGCCGGACGGGCGTTTCCAAGTCGGTGCGGATTATCTGCAGAAGGCGTTGGCCTATGAGCGGCGCGACGTGCAGCGCGCACCGGTCATGGTAGAGGTCCTCTCTACCCAGTCGTTGACGGCCCAGGCCCGGCATCCGGGGGTGACTTGGCTGGACAGGCAACTGGTACAGGCGCAGCCCGCGGGCAAGGGGGCCGCCGGCTTCGGCTGCGAAGTCAGGGATGCCATGCGCCTGCGCCAGCAATGGCTAGTTGAAGAGGGACTTCTGCCGGGGCTGGACACCGCGCCGTCGAAGGGGACGCTGGCGACTTTACACAAGCGCGAACTGCACAGTACCGCCGAAACGTTGGTAGCCAGCACCGGCAAGACCTGGCGGGAGGTGCGGCAAGGGGAGACTGTTGCTGGCAAATTGCGGGAGCGGGTCACCCTAGGGGCAGGCCAGTTCGCTGTCGTTGAGCGCGCCAAGGACTTCGCATTGGTGCCCTGGCGGCCAGTCTTGAAAAAGCACATTGGAAAAGAGGTATCCGGGGTGCTTCGCGAAAGCGGAATTAACTGGAGCCTGGGACGTGGTCAGGGCCGGGATATCGTTTGACGCCGGGACACTTCGCACGGTCGTTCAACCTGAAAGATTCTAGGCTTTGGCAGCTCCTTTGGCTAGGTTGAAAACGGACGATTCCTGGAGAGGCGGAATGAATTCAAAGCATACGCCTCTTGGTCAGGCGCGGACGCAAGTAAAATGGCGTCTGTGCGGGAAGGGGGCTCTGCAGGTTTGTCATGTAAAGAAGTTTCGTTACAGGAGTTAAGGCAGGTCATAGCCAATGGCACGCCGGGCCATTATAGCAGTTCCCCCCAGGCCGGAAGTGACCTCGAAAGTTGGAGCCGACAAGCCAGAGTGTTGGAGTTGTTTGCGCAGACCCAAGGGCACTGGGTTCGCGCACATCCAACCAGTCAATGGAACGGGTTACTCGTTGACCTTATCGTGCTGAAAATCTGACCCGTTTTATTTGGGACGAACTGGCACCCGACGATTTGCCCTCCAGTAGAGTCAGGCTAGCTCCTGTTGAAAGCTGTACCTATCAAATAACCGTTACGTCGAAAAGGCTATGGAGCCGCGCATGGTAAAGTCGCCATCGGGTCACGCCTCGGTGAGAAGCCGGGATTTCAGGTGTCACGCACGTTACATGCCCGTTGGATGCAAATGTTCACACTTCTCAGGTTTGGCACTTTGACAAAAGTGCCAGGTTAAACCTGTGACACGCCGTCGAAGTCGAGAGACGTCCTTGGGGCGTGGGATCCCCAGGCAATCTTAGCTTTACGCGGCTGCCCGCTTCTTGTGCACTTCTTTGAAAAGGAAGAAGGTGTCGCCCGTAAAGTCAGACCCAGACGCAATCTGCCAAGCGTAATCGACCTTCGGCAGTATGGATTGAAGGTTTTCGATAAAGGCAGACTCAATCTGCTCGGCGTCATGAAGGGAGATGACAAGCAAGCCATACCGCTTGTCGGCTTCGTGATGCGTCAGTTCACGTGCCGCCTGACAAGCCTTTTCAACCCATTTCAAAATTGTTGCTGGCCTGTGCACGCCGCCACGGTACTTTATCTGCTTGACTTCAAAGGCCCAACTCAACTGTCGACCGCATATCCAAAGGTCGCATCGTCCGTTCGATGGCAGCTTTTGGACACGCTTTGTTGACACGAAATCTGCAAGGGCCAGTAGATCAACCCGAGCGGCTGCAGCGATCAGAAGGCTAACGGTGGCCGTTTCATTGTATCTGAAAGGATCGTCCTCCAGCTTGCTGAATTCCTGTGTTAGTTCGGCCGCGGAGTTCATCCATCCGTGCCATATCCGATTTTCCGGGCTCGATGGCTGCCCAATTAATCGACGTGCCTTTGTCTGCCCCAACGTCTCCCCCTCTAAAATAATTCATGCAGGTCGGGACGGGTTCGATCCGAGATCGATCCTTCTGCCCACGTGCGCACTGAATTCGCGCAAAGACCTCGCCAATCGCGAATTTCAGTGTCTTCATCGAGCCTTTGCGTACCGTCAGTGCAAGCTGCGCATGGAAGGCCGGGCGCGGTGCGTGAGTCCTCTTCTGGTATTGGTGCAAAATGACGCGCTGATCGTTTTCTTTTTGTTCCAAAGCTTGGTCGGGAGTCAATAGGGAGGTGGGGGCGAAGTTTACGGCCAAAGTATCATGCCAAAAAAGGCCGTGTATGAGGTCGTTCAAAACGGCAGATCAAAAAGGAGGGCGAAGCTTTACCCATTCCGTGCACACATTTTCTCCCTACTGTGTGTGTGACGCGCACGAAGTTCGTTCGTAACTTGCCTTTGCAAAACACTGTGTCCCCGATCTACATTGTTAAACCTCAGATTGGGGAGGATGCCGATTCTCGTGGTCAAGAAGATTGTCAGTGTGTCTAAAAGGTTCTGGCAGGACCTTCGGCCTGTTTGGCGGCCTCTAAGTGTTGGGTTGGCGTGCCTCGTACCCAACCTTTGGGGAAGCGCCAACATTCAAGCAAAGGATGAAATTAGGCGTCTTAAGCGTAGGAACCGCTGGGCAAGGCGAGAGCCTATCCCCTTTTATGATCGCCTGACGAATTTGGCAGATCACGCTCTACCATGGCTCGTAGTTAGCCTTCTGATGGCGCTTTGCGGCCACTGGGCTTTGGCCAATATCAAGCCCTGGGTTTTCTTTAATCCGTTTACCATGACCGGCACACTGATGCCGGATTACCCCATACTGCAAACCTGCACCATGTCGGATACCACAAAGTGTCCCAACGGGGACAACTACCACGCTTTGCTTGGTACCATTCAGGCAACTGTACTCGGTCTTTTAATTCCAATCGCGATCTCCGCCTACGAGTTGATGGCAAAGGAACGCCATCTTCAAGACGAAATGAAAGATTTTGTTATGAAGGAGGCTCGGGTTGATCTTATTGTGCGTAGTTCAATTTCTTTACTAATCTGGCTAGCCGCAGCAGAACTATTCAAGGTGAACACGCCTGGGGCGAGGCTCGCCATCTATACGAATATCGTCGAATGGGTATGGGTCTCTCTGAACCTGCTGATGATTGTCTACTTCATGTCCAAGATTTTAGGGCTTTTAAGTCAGTCGACATTCAACCAGACAATGCGACGGTTCATTCTCAGGCGGGCTTATGAAGGGGAGATGACGTCAAAAATAGCCAGCCTTAGATACCGCAATCTTACCCGCTCTGATCGGGATGACTCATGAAGCGATCTCATCAGCGACCACATATTTGGGTCTACCCCAGCAGTGACGCGGGGCAGTACTCGGTAACCCGACGAATTTCACGTTCCATGACCCTAACGGATGTTAATGTCACCTTGCTGGATTGGGTGGCGGAAAATTGGTATGCACGAAACACGCGCGAAGTGTCTCTTGAGAACCAAGGCCTATATGCGCCTCGGCCTACCCTTCAGTTTCCTTTGGTGATTGGACGGAATTACGAAGGCGACGTTACTCTTTCAAAGATCCTTAACCACGGAACCGACCTGACCATATTCGAAAAGCTCTGTGTAAAGCGGGCTTTTACCTTTCGGCGTTCGACGAAACGGCCGGACGCCATTTTATCGACACAACAAGGTATGGCAATCTTGGCCGAACAGGCCTTGCAGGCCATGGCGAGTGGTCAGTTGCAGGTGTTCAATTATATATTTGAACAGATGACAAGCTTGCACTCTGAACTCCTCCAGTTCGGTGAAAGTATAGATAATGTCGGAAAGCCTACAAACTATGGCCTTGTTCATGACGATAACCAAAATGGAACGGTCGAGCGGGCATGGAATTTCAGTTATCGACGCCTATTTGAGGAAGCTGTCAATCTTATTGAGCGAGAACCTCATTATTTTTCCAAGTTGTCCTTTGTCTCAACCAGAGTGGTCCCATCGCTATTTGCGCTTCCCTCGTTAACAGGTGCAACGTCCACGATCGATTACCAAGGATATCTCTGGTATCGCCTCAACGGCTGGTGGGAACGTACAGCGGAAACACAACGACTGCCGCATGGAGCAAACCAACCAGCAATACTGTTAGAACCTCTCGCCGGTGTGCACTTTAAGTCCCTCAGAGACTTCATTGGGGGGTGGGAGGCGCTTCTGCAGTACCATATCCGACCGGAAATCGAGCGGCGTGAGTTATGGGCTGAGAAGGTCAAGCTGTATCCGATTTTGGCGGAACAACTCTCAGAAACCGCCTTATACGTCGCACGCGCCGTGGTGTCCGGCAACCGCGTGGCGGCAGAGCATTGGATCGATGCCATGCTGAGATGGTGCGGCAACACGTTGCCAATGAGCGTCAACCAACATCTTTACGATCTAAATTTATCTCAAAAGGTGGTGTTAGGCCCTCAGACCATCACGCAGTCTTGGGCGGAAGTTGAGGCCAAATTGATGAGTCTATCGGACTTCCAAAAGCCGAACTTTACCGTGACATCTCTGTTCGCCAATCTTGTTTATAACATGTGGCAGGACACATGCTTTGTCTTGAGTGGCTTCCTAGTGCAGTGGGCTGGTCTGGGAGACGCTGTCGGCGCCACACTTTCCTTACAGGCGGCGAAGCAATTGTTTGATCGCCGTACAGTGGGTGGCGAGGGGGACGACGGGCCAGATGAGCACTTCTATTCCCGCCAAGCGGATTTCGTAGCTTCCTTCCTCAGGCGCAACTCGATACGAGAGTGGGCCCTTGATCGGTCCGTACCCGGATTTTGGCGCCTTGCGGAACAATTTGATCAATTGACTCGTGAGCCGATGTTGGCGGGAAGAGTTTATACGTTTGCAGGGCGAACTGTGGGAGCGACCCTCGCGTCTGACCTGATTTTGGGCAGTCTGAGGATGGAGAGGCAACCTCTTGATTTTACGTCTATCTTCGAACGCTTACCGCAATGGCTGACGGATGACAGTGAGGCGTTGCACCTAAAGGATCGACTGTCGGCGATTACGGCTGATTTGGACGCCATAGATGTCGAGGGTCTATTGCCAGTGTTCAACTTTCTCCACCAACCCGTTCAGCCGGACGCTCCCGCGAACGAGATCACGCCGGAAGTTCCTTTAGAGCTACCTCGGGTCGCTCCTGCTCAAGCCGTCTTTACAGATCGCTTAGCGGCTTTCCGCGGCCTGATTTCAAGTCTAGAAACACGGATAGTGGCGTATCGTCGGGAAAGAATCGGTGACGCCCCAATCTCGGACCGAAAGCTGGATGATCTTGCGCGAAAGGTCGCTGGGGAGGTCTTTGACTATGACGAGGACACCTTCCTAGGCACATTGTTCGGGCCGGTCGTTTATTCGACTGCCGACTTAGAAGAAGTCCGCATTCAGGATTGGACTAATTTCCCTAAAGGTGTGATCACCGACCCACCGTTGGATCAGGTCGCAGGATCAGACGGGATACTCGTCTCTTGGGCGGCGGCTAGAGTGAAGGCGCGGGCGCTCGGACAGTTACTTGAGCAAAAACAGGCGGCGAATCTTGACGAGGTGAGAAGCGTCGCTAACGGCGGCGAACTTGCTGAAGTTATTTTGGCTGCTGCCGAAAATCTCCGTGGGCGGAATTTAACACCGCTAATCTTGATCGGGTCGGGAGAGGTGTCTGGCTGGGTGCGTGAATGGTCAAATGCGTCTTACCGTCCCAATTCCGTACTTCCGGCGGGCATCGTAGTGGAAAGACCTCAACACCGATCGCAAAATGGAAATACTTACAACCTGTCGTCCATCCCTGTATTTTCCACGGGCAGCAATTTGGACGGCGTGTGGGTGCTCGCCAGAGAGGCCTTTAAGCGGTTGAAAATCACTAGGACAAGTGAAGCCGATATTCCGATCAAACTCATCTTCACGCCAGATCCCGACGACCCTTATCACGGCACCATGCAAACGCGGTGGCGGCAAGGGATCGACACAGATGCGTCACCCATGGTGCGCATCCCAAACGCTGTGAGCGAGCAGGATAGTGGTGAGGTGGATATTTGATCGGACGCAGAGCGCAGGCCATTCGGCCGTGAAGGGGGCTGCGGGATTCGGCAAGAGGGTGCTAAGAGCGTACGAGACGGTAATGTCGGTTTCTTAAGGGATCGAGGATGCTTGGATCACAGGCCCGCCACGCCGGTGGGCTCGAGAGGCAGCGTCGTGACCCCCACCAAATTCCTTATCGGTCAGATCCTTCTCGTCCTAGGGATGGTCGCCTTGGGAGTGTGGGCGTCGACCCAGTGGGCGGCCCACCAACTGGCCTATCAAGCGCAGTTGGGGAGGCCCTGGTTTCATGCATTCGGCTGGCCGGTCTATCGTCCTTGGCAGCTTTTTACGTGGTGGTTCTATTACGAGGCCTACGCGCCTGCTGTTTTTCATCGCTGCGGCCTGTTGGCGGCATCGAGCGGCGTGATGGGGTGTCTCGTAGCAGTCTTGGGTTCATTAGGGCGGGCCCGTCAGTCGCGACTGGTCACCACTTATGGCTCCGCGCGGTGGGCATCCCTTTCTGAAATCGCCCGCGCAGGCCTGCTGCGCGACCGTGGCGTGTTTCTGGGTCGGCTTGGGTCGGACTACTTGCGGCACGACGGGCCAGAGCACGTCATGGCCTTTGCCCCGACCCGGTCCGGTAAAGGCGTAGGGCTGGTAGTGCCGACTCTCCTGTCATGGACCGGCTCGGTCATCGTACACGACATCAAGGGCGAAAACTGGGACCTTACGGCGGGCTGGCGTTCGCGGTTCTCACATGCCGTCCTGTTCAATCCGACCGATCTGAAGTCCGCCCGGTACAATCCGCTGCTGGAGGTACGAAAGGGCGTCAACGAAGTCCGCGATGTCCAGAACATCGCCGACATCCTGGTCGATCCGGAAGGTTCGCTGGAGCATCGCTCTCATTGGGAAAAGACCAGCCACTCCCTGTTGGTGGGGGCCATCCTGCACGTGCTCTACGCTGAAGAAGAGAAAACCCTGGCGCGCGTCGCCACCTTCCTGTCCGATCCCCAACGCAGCCTGACCGACACTCTGTATCGGATGCTGTCCACCAACCATCTGGGCGGGGAAGGGGACGCACCTCGCGTCCACCCCGTCGTGGCCTCATCCGCCCGCGAGTTGCTGAACAAGGCGCCCAATGAGCGTAGCGGCGTGTTGTCGACCGCCATGTCGTTCCTGGGTCTTTACTACGATCCCGTAGTGGCCGCGACGACCTCGACCTGCGACTGGCGCATTGTCGATCTGGTCAATGCCGAGAACCCGGTCTCGCTCTATCTGGTCATCCCGCCGTCGGACATTTCACGGACCAAGCCCCTGGTTCGTCTGATTCTGAACCAGATCGGCCGCCGCCTGACCGAACGTCTGGAAGGCGATCCAGCCAAGCGCAACCGCCATCAATTGCTGATGATGCTCGACGAGTTCCCCGCGCTAGGCCGTCTGGATTTCTTCGAGTCGGCCCTGGCCTTCATGGCGGGCTATGGGTTGCGAGCCTATTTGATCGCGCAATCGTTGAACCAGATATCGAAGGCCTATGGAGACAACAATTCGATCCTCGATAACTGTCACGTCCGGATCGCCTTTTCCTCCAACGATGAACGCACGGCCAAGCGCATATCGGATGCCCTCGGTACGGCCACCGAACAGCGCGCGCAGCGCAACTACGCTGGCCATCGCCTGGCCCCCTGGCTGTCTCACGTCATGGTTTCGCGACAGGAGACCGCTCGTCCGCTATTGACCCCGGGCGAAGTGATGCAACTGCCGGCGACGGATGAACTGGTGCTGGTGTCCGGCCTCGCGCCGATCCGCGCTAATAAGCTGCGCTATTATGAGGATCAGAACTTCGTCGACCGTCAAATGTCCCCACCGGTGTTGACCGGAGACCGGTTCGCCGACTGTCCCCCCGCCCGAACCAATGATTGGGAAGGGCGTGTTCGCGGCACCGATCAGAGGCTTGTCGATGCGCTCGGTGAGAGTGGGGCGGAACCCAGTGAGGAAGGCAGACTGGCCAAAGACCGTCATCCCGTTGTCCCTGAAAAACCCGTGCCCGCGCCCCTCGACCAGGGACCAGAGGCCGGTCCCATCGAAGACGAAACCGATGTCGCGGCCGATAAGCGGGCCATGGATAGTTTGCGTAGTACGGCCGCTGTCGCCCGGGCCGATCTGATGAAAGTCGAGGGCCGCAATCATGGGAAGGCCAACCACAAGCCCGGACAGACGCTCGATCTGTTTGGCGGTTTTTAGGAGGCGCCGATGTCTACCCGCGTCCGCTATCAGCTGTTTCTCGATCCGGATGTCAGCCAGCGCTTCGAGGCTTTGGCCTCAAAGCCAGGCATGAACAAGTCCGCCGTTCTACGCGACGCCCTGACCGCGTGGCTTGATCGTCGAGGGTCTAATGAACTCGACGACCATTTTGGGCAGCGGCTGAACCGTTTGTCGGCCCAGTTGAATCGGATGGAGCGAGATCAGCTTATCCAACTGGAAAGTCTGGCTCTGTTCATCCGCCTCACGCTTTTACGGGATGCCCATCTGCCCGAAGCCGATGCGGCCACGCGCGCCTTGGCCCGTGATCGCTACGAAGCCTTTGTGGCTCAGGTCGGCCGTCATCTGGCCACGGGCCAGCTGTCGCTGAACCCACAGCCCACCGAGGGCGGCGCGTAATGGAGGTGCTGTCGATCCCTCATCAGCGCCTGCGCGCCATGCTGCGGACCGCCATGGGTGAAGGTCTGGCCGCGGCCCTGGCCGATCCCGCCGTCTTTGAAATTCTCGTCAACCCCGATGGCACCGTGCGCTTCGATCGAGCTGGCGAAGGCCGCGTCCTGTCTGATGCAATCATGGCACCCGCCGAGGCGGAGAGGATCATCCGTCTTGTGGCCAGCCACGTACGCACCGAGATTCATCCGGACTCGCCCATCGTCAGCGCCGAACTGCCCATGTCCGCCGACGGCACGGGTGGCGAGCGCTTCGAGGGCCTGCTGCCGCCGGTTTCGCGCGGACCTTGCTTCTCGATCCGCAAGCCGGCCTATCGCTTGCTTGGCCTGGAGGATTACGTGTCTGCCCGCGTCATGACAAAGGCTCAGGCGGAAGTCTTGCGGTGCGCGGTGTGTTCTCGCCAGAACATCCTGGTGGTTGGCGGCACCAGTTCCGGCAAAACAACCCTGACCAACGCGCTTCTGGCGGAGGTCGCCGCCCTGGGCGAGCGCGTCGTCCTCATCGAGGGCACGCGTGAACTGCGTTGTGCCGCTCAAGACTTGGTCGAACTACGCACCCGCCCGGGCCACGTCAGCATGGGCGATCTCGTCCGTTCGACCCTACGCCTGCGTCCGGACCGCATCGTCGTCGGCGAGGTGAGGGGCGCTGAAGCTCTGGATTTGTTGAAGGCCTGGAACACCGGCCATCCCGGGGGCATTGCGACCCTGCACGCCAATTCCGCCAAAGGCGCCCTGTGTCGTTTGGAGCAGCTCGTTCAGGAAGCCGTGACCCATGTGCCGTCCGCCCTGATCGCTGAGGCTGTGGACGTCATCGTGTTTATCCGCGGGGCGGATTCCCAGACCGGTGCCCCGCGGCACGTCGCCGAAATCGTCGGGGTGGATGGCCTCGATGCCCACGGCGGTTACGTCCTTCGCCCGCTGCGACCGCACGGGGAAGACCCTGGTATCGCGCGTTCAACCCCTATGGAGATATAGATGTTCAAATCCTTGTTTCATTCGCCGGTGCCGGGTTGGCGACCGGACACTTTCAACAAACCCGCCGCGCTGGTGCTGCTCGCCCTCTGCATTGGGCTTGCCCCAGCCGCACAGGCGGCGGGCTCTGGCATGCCCTGGGAAGGGCCGCTTCAGCAGATCCTCGATAGTGTGCAAGGCCCGGTCGCCAAGATCATCGCAGTCATGGTGATTATCGTCGCGGGCCTGACCCTCGCCTTCGGCGAGACCTCCGGCGGCTTCCGCAAGCTCGTACAGATCGTCTTTGGCCTGTCGATTGCGTTTGCCGCTTCCTCCTTCTTCCTCAGCTTCTTCAGCTTCGGTGGGGGGGCCGTCATCTGATGGCGAGCCGCGTCGAGGGCTTCGATGTCCCCCTGCACCCATCCCTCACGCAACCCCTGCTGCTGGGCGGTGCGCCACGGACCCTGGCGATTGCCAACGGGACCGTGGCCGCCGCCTTAGGCCTTGGCCTTCAGATGTGGCTGCCCGGTTTCGGCCTCTGGCTCATCGGGCACACTTTGGCGGTCTTTGCCGCCCGTTACGATCCCGATTTCGTACCCATTCTGCTCCGTCACCTCCGCCAGAAAGGCTATTTCGCATGCTGAACCTGCGCCAATACCGCCAGACGGCTAATCGTTTGTCCGATCACCTGCCCTGGGTCGCACTGATCGCGCCGGGCGTCATTCTAAATAAGGACGGCAGCTTTCAGCGGACAATCCGCTATCAGGGCCCGGACCTCGAAAGCGCCACCCCCGCCGAGCTGGTCAGTGTCACCGCGCGTGTCAATAATGTCCTGCGCCGCTTCGGTACGGGCTGGGGGCTCTTCTTTGAGGCTTGCCGGGCCCCGGCCATACGCTATCCCGAACCTGGCGCCGAAACCGGGATTGCCCGCCTGATCGATGAGGAGCGCCGTGCGGCCTTCGAAGGGGAAGCGAGCGCACACTTTGAAAGCCACTATTACCTGACCTTCGTCTTCATGCCCCCCGCTGACGTCCTGTCGCGCGCCAGTCAGGCCCTGATCGAGACGCCTGATATTGAACCGGGAACCGAGGTGCGGCGGGACTGGAAACGCGAGCTTCAGATGTTCGTCAATCGCACGAACGCCGCCATCGATCTGTTAGCCGGGATCATGCCGCGCGTCGAACCCTTAGACGATGCCGATACCCTGTCCTACCTGCATAGCACCGTCTCTTCAAAATCCCATCGCGTCTGCGTGCCCGACATCCCCGTCTATCTTGACGCCATCCTCGTCGATACGCCGCTGATCGGTGGTCTGTCGCCCCGGCTGGGCGATCAGCACATTCGCACGATCACGGTCCTGGGCTTCCCAAATCATACCCATCCGGGCCTGCTTGATGCCCTCAACCATCTGGCCTTTGGCTATCGCTGGACGACCCGCTTTATCGCCCTCGACAAGGAGACCGCGGTCAAGACCCTGACCCGGGTTCGGCGCCAATGGTTCAATAAGCGCAAGTCCGTCACCGCCATGCTGCGCGAGGTGATATATGCTCAGGCCTCGCCCCTGACCGACACCGATGCCGACAACAAGGTGGCTGACGCTGACGCGGCCCTTCAGGCGCTCGGCGGCGATCACGTCAGTTTCGGCTACTTAACCACGACCATCTCAGTCTTCGATACCGACGCGCAACTGGCCGATGAAAAGGTCAGGGCGGTGGAACAGGCGATCAACAGCTTAGGCTTCACCACCTTCCGTGAGAGCCTGAACGCCGTCGAAGCGTGGCTGGGCTCGCTGCCCGGGCACCTCTATGCCAATGTGCGTCAGCCGCTGGTTCATTCTCTCAATCTGGTCCATCTGATGCCGCTCTCAGCCGTCTGGGCCGGGCCTGAGCGCAATAGCCATCTCGACGGCCCACCTCTGCTGCATGCGGTGAGTTCGGGGGCAACCCCGTTTCGCCTATCGACCCACGTCGGTGATGTGGGCCACATGATGGTTGTGGGCCCCACAGGGGCAGGCAAGTCCGTCCTCCTGGCCTTTCTGACGCTACAGTTTCAGCGCTATGCGGGAGCGCAAACCTTCATTTTCGACAAGGGGGGCTCGGCGAGAGCAGCGACGCTCGCCATGAACGGCAAGCACCATGCCCTTGGACGAACCGCGGCCCTGACGTTTCAGCCCCTGTCCCGGATCGATGAGCCCGACGAGCGTACCTGGGCACTGGAATGGCTGTTAAGCCTGCTCAGCAATGAGAAGATCGAGGTGACCCCCGATATCAAGGCGACGTTGTGGACCGCACTCAACAATCTGGCGGCGGCACCTGTCGGCGAGCGCACCCTGACCGGGCTCGATGTCCTTCTGTCGTCCAACGCGTTGAAGCAGGCTTTGGCCCCCTACACGCTTGAAGGCGCGTACGGCCAGTGCCTCGATGCCGACCGCGATGGGCTCGATCTGGCGCCCATCCATTGTTTTGAGACCGAGGACCTGATGGGCGATACGGGGCTTGTGGCGCCGGTCCTGACCTATCTCTTCCACCGACTGGAGGCCCGGTTCGATGGTCGGCCAACGCTTCTGATCCTTGATGAGGCCTGGGTGTTTCTCGATAACCCGCAGTTCGCCAGCCGCCTGCGGGAATGGCTGAAGGTCCTGCGCAAGAAGAATGTCAGCGTGGTGTTTGCCACCCAGTCTCTGGCCGATATCGCCGACAGTGTGATCGCCCCCGCGATAATCGAATCCTGCCCGCAGCGGCTCTTTCTGCCCAATGAGCGGGCGGTCGAGCCGTTGTCTCACGCAGCCTATCAGCGCATGGGGCTCAATACCCGTCAGATTGAGCTGATCGCTCAGGCCATACCCAAACGCCAATACTATCTGCAATCTCGCCGCGGGAACCGACTGTTCGATCTGAACTTAGGCCCACTGGCCCTGTCCGTCTGCGCAGCGTCGTCGCCCGAGGATCAACGCTTGATCGATAGGGTGCTGGAAGCCGAGGGGGCTGAACGCTTCGCCCCCGCGTTTCTGGCGGCGCGGGGTCTACCCTGGGCGGCCGATCTCCTGAAGCCGCCTTAGGCGCTTTACTCTTCATACCCCTGATCATCCCCGTTTGCTTTCAGGCCTGCCCTTGGCAGGTCATGCCCTTCCTTTTCCCAAAATGCGGAGTTTTCCATGTCCTCCAACGCTTTACGTCGGTTCTCCATCGCCCTGATGATGAGTGCGTCGCTCGCGGGCCTGTTTGTACCGGCGTCGGCGCAGATCGCCGTCTTTGACCCCACCAACTACACCCAGAATATCCTGCAGGCGACGCGCGCCCTTCAGACGATCAACAATCAGATCCAGTCGCTTCGAAACGAAGCGCAGATGATCCGCGACATGGCGATCCAACTAAAGCGTTTGGATGTCTCCGCGCTTCTGAAGCTCAACAAGGATATAGCCGCCATCAATGACCTGATGAAGGAAGCCAGGGGTATTGCCTTCACCCTGTCTCAGACCCGTGCCGCGCTTAAAGCCCAGTATCCGCGAGACTACGATTTGTCGATCTCAGGCAAAGGGTTATCGGCGCAGGCTGAAGCCCGTTGGCAAAGTGCAATGGACGCCTTCCAGCAAACGCTTCTGGTGCAATCCCAGATCTCGGAAGCCATCCAGTCGGATGCCGGTACGCTGAGTGACCTCGTTCGCGCCTCAGAGGCTGCCGAGGGCGGGTTGCAGGCCCAGCAGGCGGCCAATCAGCTGTCTGCCCTTGTGGCCAAACAGCAGATGCAGATCACCACCCTGATGGCGGCGCAGTACCGGGCCGAAGCGCTCGATGCCGCAAGGAAGGCCGAAGGGGAGGCCGCCGCCAGGGCAGCGACGAAAAAGTTCCTCGGCTCAGGCAAGGCCTATTCGCCGCAGTAATTTAGCCAAATCAATCAGATGGCGGGGCATTTCTAATGACCGATCTCAACATCATCGATTCATTTCTGGCGACCTTCATTGCCTATATCGACTCCGGGTTCGGTCTGCTCCGTGGTGACCTGGTGAGCCTCACGAGCCTCCTGATCGCCATCGACGTGACGCTCGCTGCCCTCTTCTGGGTCTTGGACGAAGAAAGCCAGATGTTTGGCAAGCTCATCAAGAAGGTCCTCTATGTTGGGGCCTTCGCCTACATCCTGAATAACTTCCAGTCGCTGGCCAATCTGATCCATCAGTCCTTCACTCAACTGGGGCTGAACGCCAGCGGGGGCACGGTGGCGTCTGGCGATCTCCTGAAGCCCGGACGCCTCGCCGGTATCGGGTTTGAAGCGGCCCATCCGCTGCTGGAACAGGTGGCCGATCTCATGGGGCTCGACACGGTCCTCGCCAATCTCCTGACCATCGTGGTGCTGCTGGTCGCCTGGCTGATCGTGCTTTTGGCGTTTTTTGTTCTCGCCATCCAGCTTTTCATCACGGTGCTGGAATTCAAGCTGACCTGCCTCGCAGGGTTTGTCCTCGTACCCTTCGCCTTCTGGAACAAGACGGCCTTCCTCGCTGAGCGCGTGCTTGGCAACGTCATCACGTCTGGCATCAAAATCATGGTCCTCGCTGTCATTGTCGGCATCGGAACGGGGTTTTTCTCCCGCTTTGTCGGGGCCTTGGATGGAGCGGAACCCGACATCAATCAGACCATGACGCTCGTCCTCGCCGCGCTGACGCTTTTGGGGCTCGGTATCTTTGGCCCAAGTATCGCCTCGGGTCTGGTGTCTGGCGCGCCGCAATTGGGCGCGGGCGCCGTCCTTGGAACCGTAGGCGCCGCGGCAGCGGCCGGAATGCTGGCCGGCGGCGGTGCCATGGCGGCCGCACGACTGGCAGGCGGTGCCGCCGGTGGAGGCTCTGCCATGCAGGCGGCTTCTCAGATAGGGGGATCCTCAGGTGGCGCGTCAGGCTCTGGCGGGGCAGGGCCAGCGCCCGTCCCACCGCCACCAACAACTTCCTCATCTGCGCCATCCTCATCAGGTGGCAGCGCTGGACCGCCTGCAGCGGCGAGTTCTGCCAGAGCGTCAGAGCCAGCCCAGCCCGAGTGGGCGAGGAAGATGCAACGTGAGCAGAGGCTGCGCGGTCATCTGCATGCGGCCCAGACGGCCATATCCGCTGGCGATCAACCGGTCGCCTCGGCCAATCCCGACCTGAGCCAGAAGGAGTAGATCATGCGGTTCAAACGCCCCGTCCAGCGCTATGGCGATAGCCCTGAACCCGAAACTCCGTACCAGAAAGCGGCGCAAATCTGGGATGAACGCGTAGGCACAAGTCAGGCCCAGGCCGCGAACTGGCGGCTGATGGCGCTCAGCGCGTCCGTTGTCTCCCTCTGTCTGGCAGGCGGCATGATCTGGCTCGCTTCGCAGAGCCGCGTCACGCCCTATGTCGTAGAGGTCGACAGTCAGGGCGGGGTGAGGGCGGTAGCGCCCGCCGCTGAGACCTACCAGCCGAGCGATGCGCAAGTTGCGTGGTTCCTGGCGCGGTTCATTACCAATGTTCGGTCCTTGTCGATCGATCCGGTGCTGGTGCGTCAGAACTGGCTTGAGGCCTACGCCTTTGCCACGGACCGCGCGGCACAGGCCCTCAACGCCCAGGCTCAGGCCAATGATCCGTTCGCAGGGATCGGTGAGCGCAGCGTGACGGTGTCGATCTTGAGTGTGGTGCGGGCGTCGCCAAAGAGCTTCCAGATCAAATGGAAGGAACAGGCCTATGTGCGCGGATTGCCAGACAAAACAACCTACTGGACGGGAATCCTCAACATCCAGCAGACCCTCCCCAGGCGCGAAGACGTTCTGCGCAAGAACCCGCTTGGCCTCTACGTCACCGACCTTTCCTGGTCACAGGATTATAGCGGGCCGGAAACGAGGCCGCCCGTCGTTGCCCTGACCCCCTCATCCCCAGAAGGAGTGCAGCCATGAAGGCTATCATTGTGACCTGTCTCGCCGGGTGCTGTCTTACGATGATGTGGCCTGCGGTGTCTGACGCCAGTCCCGCTCGAAAGGTCTCGCCCACTGCCCGCGCCATTCAGGCCGCGAACGCGGCCGCAACCCAAGGGCCAGAAACAGGCAGCTATCTCAATGCCGTTCAGGTCTATACCTTCACTGAGGGCACGCTTTACCGGCTGTTCACGGCACCAGACAAGGTCAGCGATATCGTCCTTCAGACCGGCGAGAACCTGATCTCGGTCTCAGCCGGCGACACGGGCCGCTGGGTGATTGGCGATACCACTAGTGGAAGCGGGGAGGGCAAGCAGACGCATATCCTCGTCAAGCCCTATAGCGCGGGGCTTAAAACCAACCTGATCATCACCACGGATCGGCGGACCTATCATCTTCAACTAGAAAGCTCCCGGTTTACGGCCATGGCGGCGGTCACCTGGCATTACCCCCAGGATCAACTCTTGACGAAAAAGCTGGAGGCACACGTTGCGGCAACGTCCCCGCCCGTACCTGTCATTATGGGCTTGCCGCTGGAGAGCCTGCGCTTCGCCTACCGCATAACGGGGGCAAAACCGGCATGGCGGCCCGTTCGCGCGTTCGACGACGGCCAAAGGGTCTATATCGAGTTCCCTGCCGATCTGGCCCTGTCGGAAGCGCCACCCCTGTTTGTAGTGGGGGCAGACGGCATGACTGAACTCCTGAACTACCGTGTTCAGGGCCGGTTCTATGTCACAGACGTCCTGTTCAGCGAAGCGGAATTGCGTCTGGGCGCAAAGCGGCAGGCGGTCGTTCGCATCACCCGAACGGGTGAGGGGACGGCTAACGCACTGGGGGCCCGTCATGACTGACACTGCCCCCCATCCTAAGGTCGATCCCGAAACTCTGGTTCTGCGCGCCCAACCGCGCCGCATCATTCGCTTCAAGCGTCATGTGCTGGTGGCATCTGCCGCCGTGGCCTGCGTGTCATTGTTCGGTGTAACATGGCTGGCGCTTGGGGCGTCAGCGCCCCGGGTGGTCGCTCAGCCTGAAACCTTCAATCCCGACAAGGTCGTGGACACGCAGAGGGCACAGCCCGACAAACTGAGCCAATTGCCGCAAGCCTATGATCAGATCCCAGAGGGCGTGCCTCATCTGGGCCCGCCTTTGCCGGGCTATCCGGGAGATCCAGTTCTCCGGGAAACGCAAGCGCCCGCGCAGGAGTGGCGGTCTGGCGATGCCGGAGGCGGTGGCGTGTCCGCGCCCGCGCCCGTCAGTGGGGTGTTCTTCCAGATAGCGCCTCGCCTCTCAACGATTGCGGAAAAGGCCCCACCGTCTGACATCCGACCGCTGGATGTCGTGATGTCGCAGGTGCCGGTCGGCCCGACCGAAGGTGTGTCTCTAGCCAAGCCCGATTTTGTCGACCGTAAAAGCCTTGGCGGTGTCTACAACAGCCACCGCCTTGAGACGCCAATCTCGCCCTATCAGGTGATGGCGGGCACCGTCATCTTCGCCAGTTTGGTCACTGGCCTGAAATCTGACCTTCCCGGGTTCGTCATCGCCCAGGTCTCGCAGCCTGTCTTTGACTCGGTTTCGGCCCAACACCTGTTGATCCCGGCAGGCACGCGGCTATTGGGGCAATACGACGATCAGGTCGCCTTTGGCCAATCCCGGGCGCTGGTCGTGTGGAAACGCCTGATACTCCCCGATGGCGCCTCCCTCGAAATCGACAATCTGCCAGCGACTGACACGGAGGGCTATGCGGGTCTGTCCGACAAGGTGGATTACCATACCTGGAGCCTGCTCAAGGGGGTGGGGCTATCGACCTTGCTGGGTTTGGCTTCGCATAGCGGCCAGTCCGACGATGACAGCGACCTTGTGCGCGCCTTTCGGGACGCAACCCGTGACACCGCCAATCAGGCGGGGCAGCGGATAGTTGATAAGGCCCTGAGTATCCGGCCCTCTATCACCGTTCGTCCTGGCTGGCCGGTACGGGTCATTGTGCACAAGGACCTCATTCTAAGACCTTACACGGGAGCCATCGGCCATGGCTGAACTCAAACTCCCGAAATTACCGGACCGGACGCCGGTGAAACTTACGATTACCTTGGGTGCCGAACTCAATCAGGCACTCAAGGAGTATGCAGAACTGTACGAGGCGACCTATGGCTCCTCGGAGCAGGTCGTCGACCTGATCCCCTACATCCTCGATGCATTTCTCCAAAGTGACAGAGGATTTTCTCGCGCTATCCGGAAATGACAAGCGCATGTCTTTCATGGGCTTATCCGACAAAGACCACGGCGATGAAGATAATTGGGCGAACATTGTTTTTTACGCCATTGACTCGCTCTCGGGTTGTGCCAAAGTGTGAGGCATCGGAGGGGAGCCATGACCAGACGAACAGTTTTCGCCGTACTTTTGGATGACCGGCAGGCCCAGAGCGATCTGTACTATCGCGCCTCGTTTCGAGGCACGCTCACGGCGTGCAGAGATCGAAACGGGCAAACAGAACCAGTCTCAATAGTCACCTTGACGAAGGCGGATTATGAGGCCGCCGAGCGCGTTGAACCGATCAAGATGTATTCCTCGACCGGGACTGAGATGTTTGGATCAATCTACCGACTGAGGGGGAAGTAATGGGCGTGAGGTTTGCGCTTGGCGCTACTGTCGTTGGCTTCGCGGTGTGTTTGAGCGGTTGTGTCGGTTGGGGTGAAAAGCCGGTCGTCATGAAGCGCTATAACGCCGTGTCCAATGACAGCCCGGAAGATTACCCGACGATCGAGGTATCAGGCGTTGCCCGTGAACAAGCCGGGAAGTCCGCCAAAAAGATTGCCTTGGTTGAGTTGTCCGATCGTGGACAGGCCGCATTGATCAAGGAGTCAAAGGGCAAACCGCCGGCATTCATATCCGAGGACAAGGGGGCGGGGAGTTTGATGGATGTCCAGAACGCGTTTGATCGGTCAATTACGATATCAGTGGCGCCTGCGAACCCCCTGCCGCCAGGTGACCGCATCTCAAGCCTGCAGCTTACCGTTCAACCCGTCGGTCCGTGGAAATTTCTCTCCTGGGATAGAGCAGCCAACGAAGAAAAGACCATAACCGTCGGAACGGTTTCCGTCTCGGACACCAACAAGGTGAGCGCCTCCACGAGCTTTATCTCGAACGATCTCATTGAACCTCAACTGGGTGTCGAGCGTGGTCAGTCGATTACCCAGGGTCAAACGGTGATCGATGAAAGTCGTATTGCCGCTCACATAAATGCAGCGGGCGGCGCGGTGATCTATCAGAAAGCCGGTTGGATGAAGGACCTTATCGGCAATATCACGATCGACGCCAAGATTGGCATGGCGCCGCCAGCCATGGATCTCATTAGCGATACCTTTGCACTTTTCTCCGGGATGAATTCAAAATCCGAAGATGGAAAACCAGGTGCCGCCAGAGACGTTGCCTTCTCGGAAAAGGTCGTCTTCCGTCCAAAAGACAACGAGAATCCTGTGTGCGGCGAGATCAAGGTAACCTACACGGTCAGGCACATCCTTGGGGGCCAGGACACGTTTACAGAAGCCGATGATACGGTGAACTTTTTGGCTGTGAACGATGTGGTGGCGCCCAAATTTGTCTTGATCGAGCCACTGGTGCAGCCAATCTATCTTCTCACTTTGAATGGCACGGCAATGCATTTCCAGATGGGTAGCCGTATAGGGGTGATTCAGTTTCAGCGGCTGGATGACGCGATGAAATTCCGAAACTGGTTGGAAGCGAGCGACATCAAACGAGGACAACTCAAGAACGTCCGCCTTGGGTGGGCCCTCGACACTTTCAGGCCCCTAAACAGGCAGGACCTCAATGCCCTAACGGTCACACTGATGAACCGGACACAAATGGAAACCGCTGCAAGGAACCTGGTTTCTGGATGCAAATAGCACCAAACTTTCGCCGTCTCTTATGCTTGGGAGGAAAGCCACCTGCTTTCGGCCGCATACCCAAAATGATCCCCTACAAGCGATCTTGTATCGTCGAAAAAGAGTGAGCCGCGTCCCGTCAGGGACTTTGCTCAATCTGTTGGCGCAGAGTGGATACGTGGTACCAGCTGGGTACGCTTAATGAGAAGCCGGATGGACAGGCAGATGGTGAGGAGGTCCTCATTAGCCCGTGGCTTATGGTAAACCGTGCGGATGTCGGCGAAGCTTGTGAGACAATGTGCGTACCTACGGGAGGGTCGTTTTCCCTGAACAGCGCCATATTCCTCGCTCACGAGGATCTATGACTTTCGGCGCTGATGGCTGCCTTCGTCGCACGCGAGGATAGCCGTTGCATGCGGGCTGAATCGCGCGACAGGTTCAGGCGGCTTCTGTTTCCACGAATAGGGTAATGCCATTGGGAACGGTTTCGGCAGCGCGCTTCGCGCTGCCATTCAAGTCAACAGCCTCGATGATCCGAAACTCGAGCGTCTGACGTTGCGGGCTTTGGGATCCCGTCCACAGGGCGAGGATTTCCGTATCTCCGAGACCCGTCTCCAACTGGAACCTTGCCACGGCTTCGGCTGCGGCTTCTTCGTCGGTGTAGTCGTATTGACGATCTGCAATATCAACCGAGATGGCCATGAGTGAGCTCCGCCTTCAAACTTTGCACATTCTCTTTGTACTACGAATGTTCTCGTGTGGCACGTCCTTTTTTTGGCGATTTGACGAGTTATGGCCATTTGTCGAAGCGTTGAAGCGCGCCCTGAACGCGTTTGGACGACGCGGACGGCCCTCTCAAGTCACAAGGTGAGGACTCGACTTTTTTGCCACCCAAGTTGAGCCGAACTCGGAATCGATGTCCGATGTTTCAATGACCGACGCAGCAGCCACACGACTGGGACTGAAAATCGAGCGAGACATACTCGATGCGTTGCAGAGGCATCCGGACGGCTTGACCATCGATGAGTTGCGATCTGTGCTCGGCAATCCCGTCAATCAAGAACACTTGGGACGACGTGTCCGTAAATTGCGCGAGCGGTTCCATCTTCCACTCATTCGGCTGGGCAATCGGCAGGTCTATGTATTAAAAGGCCCCCGCTCGGATAGCGTTGGTTCTGAAACCGCTGTTTCTCAAAAGCTACGCGCGGAAATCCTTCACTTGGCACGCGGACGCTGCCAGATGTGCGGGCGAACCGTCTCGGAGGACGGGATCAAGTTGCATGTAGACCATAAGATACCAGTGGCGTGGGGCGGGGTCACAGTGGCTGAGAATTTGTGGGCGCTGTGTGCCGGCTGCAACCAGGGCAAAAAGAACCATTTTGCCTCCTTCGACGATGGCGATATGAAAGCCATACTTCTTATCGAGTCGGTACATGAGCGCATAGCGCAGTTCCTGAAGCGTCATCTCGGCACGCCTGTTTCATCCCTCGACTTGGAGTTCGTCGCCAACGCCACTGAGCGTCAAGAGGATTGGCAAAAGCGTCTGAGGGAATTGCGCTATCCCGTCGTGGGCTTGGTGATCGAAACGAGTCGTAAAAAAGTGCAGGGCTTTCACCGCAGCTTTTACACCCTCAGAAACTGGAAGGATCTACCAGCCGGACATCAAAAGCTAATCCGCGAATGGGAGAAGCCCGCTAACCGCAAGCGTCTTTGCTTGGAACTCGGTATCGGCTGATTTAATCTCACCATGCCGCGGCGGGGCGTGATGACTGCTTGAAACGAGGCCGAAAGTCAGATGCCCTCTGGACTTTGCGAGGCGGTTGGCATTTCGACCTGAATGACGAACTGGATATCCAAGGGGCCGGTTGGCGCGATTACGGGCGCTTTGGGCCCGGAGCCTAATCGATGTGGTTCGCATTCCGTAAAAGTTCGATCTGATCCTGGGTGACGGGCGTGACGGATATGAATTCGTCAGCCGTCACCGGCCCGAGACCTAACAACTGAATCAGCTCTCTGTCGCCCTTGCCCCAGAGGAGCGCAATTCCTTTGGGCGCAAGTAGGTCTCTGGCACCGCCATTGCGCCGGATCCGCTTCATGTAGTCATGTTGTTGAGCGAGCGCTTGCACCTGCTGCCGAGAGACAGGCGTGCGCTGCAGCCTCTCGAAAAGCGCCGCAATGCGCGCCGTTCCCGCGCCAGCCGCGAGGATCGCGTGGCGCTCTTCAGCGGGCAGTACCTCCCAGAAGTTGGGGGGATAGGGATGGCGGTATAAGAGCCACCAGATGTTGGCAGTGCTCGCTGCTGAGATAGTACGCTTTGCATCGCGGTTCTTGCCAGGATTGAGGTATTCCGGTCTCACATTGATGAGCCCGACGTCACAAAGGGCCTTTGTCTCATTCACCCGTAACAAGAGGGCCGGATGTCCGTGGCTTTCGAGGGGGATTGTCCAATTCCCGCCCATGGTGTTCTTGATGTCCACTTCCACACCGTCAACCGACAGATCAAGTGTCCGGCCTTTGGGCAGCGCAAGATGGTTTCGAAGGAGAATCTCGATCTTTGTACCGAGATAGGTTTTCTCGGTTTTCTCGGTTTCATTTAGCGTGAAACGGTTGGTTCGGGGTGCGTCGATCACTTCATCGATGGCCTGACGAAACAGCGGAGGTATGCCGTTCCTGAATGCATCCTCGCCGCCGCCATGCACAACAAGCGACTCCGCGATCGGCCTCAACAGGCTGTAGTCAGGGTGTTCCGGAGGAAGACGAATCGAAGCCATGCCTCGATCTTAAGATACAAGTCCGGGTGGAGTCTTTAGCGCGCCACCGATGCCGATGGGTAAATCGTGCGTCGTGCCATCGCTTCCTTCAACTTGCTAGCCACCGCCCGTGCGACCGGAGGGGGGAACGCATTGCCAACCTGTCGGTAAGCCGCTGTCTTCCGGCCGGAAAAAGCCCAGGCATCATCAAAGCCCTGGATGCGCGCTGCCATACGTACAGTAAGCTTCGGCATGCCGACGAAATCACGCTCTGGCGCCTCGTCGGCCAATCCTTTGCCATTGACGCCCAAAGACGCCCAGGCCGCCTTCGCACGCGTCGGCCCAAGGTCCGGGCCTCCGTGTTTCTTCGATCCACCAACCAAGGTAGGGGCGATATCATTTGCGCGGTCGGCCCACGTTTTCGCGCCCCGCCAACCCTTCGCCGCCATCAGGTCATGAAGGGTTTCCCCGACTGTGGGGGCGTCAAACGCCCGTGGTTGCGGCCACTCGAATGCGTCCTTGATATCATTGCGTAAAGCCACGATCACCACGCGCGGGCGCAATTGAGGCACACCGTAGTCAGAGGCATTGAACAAGCGCCAATGCGCCTCATAACCCATCTTTTCCAGCTCGCGGCGGATAAATCCCCTGTAGTCTTCAAACACGGCCCCCAAGAATCCGCGCACGTTCTCGATCATCACGGCCTTTGGCTTTGTCTCATCAATCAGCCGAATTGCGGCGGGGAACAGATTACGCTCGTCCTTCTCGCCAAGCTGCTTTCCGGCGATAGAAAACGGCGGGCAGGGGAGGCCGCCGGCGAGCAGGTCAATCCCTCGATAGTTTTGTGCAGAAAACAGGTTCAAATCGTTTTCATGAACGGTCCATGAGGGACGGTTCAGGCGTAGGGTCTGGCAGCAATCGCTGTCGATTTCGACCAATCCTTCGTGACCAAAGCCCGCCAATTCCAGGCCCCGGGCTTGCCCGCCGGCTCCTGCGCACAGCTCTAATGACGTGAAGGGATGGGTCATGGAATCACCGGGAACATTGTGTGAACGAACGCTAGCACATCCCCCGGAAATTCGTCAAAAGCTTAGTGAGGTTAAAGCCCATCTTTTGGCGCATTGGCTTCAAAGATCCTGTTATCAACAAGGATTTTGTGGCCGGCAGGTGGGGCATCCGCCTGCTTGAGGGCCTTCCCTTGTTTGGGTCGAGCATGAGTGCTCGGCCCTTGCCTTGGATTTTGTAATGAGCCGAGTTTCAAAACTTACCCCGCGGATGATTTCCAATTTTTGCAACGTCCGTATCGCCCCGCTTCTGTCTCCCCGGGAAACGGAAAGGCTTAGAGACTATCTCTTGGATCTCCTTAAAAGGCGCGAGTTTCCGCCATATGATAGGCATCGCATCGATTGCTGGGCCATAGCGCAGGGAAGCGGTTTGGATCATGAACGACTTCGCTCGGTGAGAGCTCAGATCCAGCCGGTTTTCGATGCCATGTGTCGTGCCCTTGCGGACATGGGGCTGCCGCGGACCAAGCCTGAGATGAGGGCCGGGGAAGTTAAGACGACTGCAGGCAGCGACGAACCAGACCGCTTGAGGCGAGGGCGACCTCCCAAGAGCGAGGTGGTTGGCATTGCGGCTAAGCAAGAACGTCGCAAGACGGGGCCTAAGCCAAAAGTGGTCATTGCCTTCCCCGAGCCGAAATGGACGGACTGGGTGGATCTGCCGACCTTTGGGCAATCCCTGGCCATGCATATGCGAAGGCATGGGGATAGTGTGAAACATCTGTGCAAGGCGGTCTCCGACGATGAGTTCACACTCGATACCCATGCTCTGCGGCAATGGACCTCGGAGAGGTCTTCACCGCATTCCGTGCAAAGTTTGCTGATCCTGCACCGGATTGAACGGCGCTATCGTCTGCCAAAGGACTACTTTCGAACCCGCCTGCCTCATCAGAGTCGGGCGGCCCGTGGTAACGTTCTGGACGGCATCGAACCCGCGATGCGCCGGAGACTGGCTTGGCACCTGCCCGACGATTTCATGCGCCGTAATGAGGCAGATCAGGAGGAAATAGTGCAATGGGTTATGACGAACGTGGTCACGGGGACAACGGATTACCGACGATATCAGGCCGCAGCAACCAAACAGAGATATGGATTGCGATTCAAGAGTATTCGTAATGGCCGTATTTCAGCGTCTGTGCGTTCCCCAGCATCGGTCGAGGATGATGTATCCGAAGAACTCGAGATGGCGACGATTGTTGCGCCCGGCGAACTGGAACAGGAAATGATGGACCTCATTCGGTTCAAGACGTCCACCTTGACAGCGTTCGGTTTTCAGAGGAGCGGCGTGTGGAACGAAGAGACAGCCGATCAAAAAGTCGAGCATTTTGGACTGCTGTTCGGTGCATTGATCGCGAAGCCCGAGAGTCCGGTTCGAGGGTTTGGGATGTCGCGTAAAGCTCTAACCTTTGCGATCCTTGCCGTGCCAGCTGTGTGGGACTGGTATTTGCAATGGCGTGAGCAACGCCGTGGCTTCTTCACCGCGTGGGAAAGCGATATGTTGAATATCGCTCAGTCCCTTCTCAGAGAGGAGACCGGCTGGCTCCGGCAGATGCCACATCTCGCTCGCCGTCTGCGGCCAGTTCCGGGACTCATATCTGCCGAAAGCGTCGAGCGGGCCCGGTCCGACTGGCCTGCATTCTGTGACGAGGGGTTCAAGCACGCGCGACTGCGTGAAAAGGAAATCGTGCGAGTTGCCCGAATTCATCGTGATCCGTTCGAGCCGATACTACCGATATTGGAGGCCGACAGCCCAGTGGGAGAGTATCGGCGCATAACCGATGAAATACTGCGCCTCATGCCCGATGAGGAGCGATACCCTCGCGCGGCTGCTGAAGCGGTGAGATCATTCCTTCTTCTGCGCCTTGGTCTGCATCTCGGACTTCGACAAAAGAACCTTCGCCAGCTGCTTGTTTGCCCTCGCGATAAGGTTCCGACGAGTGAGCGGCATCTTGAGGACAGACGGTGCGGAGAACTGAGATGGAGCGTACGCGACAACGGATGGGAGGTCCTGATACCCTCCATCGCCTTCAAGAACTCAACATCTTCTTTCTTTGGCGCCAAACCATTCAGGCTGCTTTTACCTGATCTCGGTGGGCTTTATGGGATGATCGAAGCTTGGATATCCAGGCATCGCGCTGTTCTTCTCGGACCGGCCGCGGATCCCGGTACATTTTTCGTGAAGACTGCCAAGCGCAGTAGCGTATCGGCAGCTTACGAACAAACCACCTTTTACGAGGCTTGGCGCCTCACCATTCAGCGATATGGAATCTACAATCCGTATACAGGGCGGGGAGCCGTAAAGGGGTTGTTACCGCACGGCCCCCACAACGTAAGAGACGTTATTGCTACCCATATACTCAAGCAAACGGGATCCTACGAGCAGGCTAGTTACGCCATTCAGGACACGCCGGAAATGGTGTCGCAACACTATGGCCGGTTTTTGCCCCAAGATAAGGTCGCACTGGCTGCACAAATTTTAAACCGGGTCTGGGAAGCCGCCTAGAACGGATGACCTCGCCCGAGTGTAAGAAACCGAAGGGAATCTCTATGCGATAGTTGGACGCGTTGCGCTCTTTATGGTAGCATTTCGTTGGTTTGGTACGACTTGCATTCAGGAGCGAGGAGAGGGCAGGTGTCGAACAACAAGCTAGACGCACCCATTGAGGTATTGGGGCTCAGCCGACGGGCCTATAATGCTCTGAAGTACCGTATGTCGGCAGACGCGGGCGTTTTTGCCTTGGTCCCGGATCCGGTATCAACCGTCCGGCAAGCAGCCAAGCTAACGGAAAGAGAGTTGAACACCCTTCCTTCCCTGGGCCCGGTTTCAAAGCGGGAGTTGAAAACAAAACTGATGGCTTTTGTGAATGCGAGGCCCTTGTCGTTAAACGAAACGGTCAAGACGCAGCGTGGTTATGGCGAAGTCGTTCACGTTTCGGCGGGTCAGGCTTGTCTTAGATTTCCCGATGGGCGATTGGCTGTCTATCTCGTTACAAGTCTAAAGCGGCCCGATGGCTCGTTAATTATCGAATAACTAGGCATTCAGGATTTCACTCACCATCCAGTGCCGTATGGTCCGTCTCAGACAAAGTCACCTGTCGCCTTTTGATGTACCAAGACATACGGATTGAACCCGGCTTAAAAATCTCGCAAATTCGTCAGTCCCAAAAACCATGAATATCAGCGTCTTACTTCGAATTCTTCGAGCCTCATTTAAGGTTTCCGCCGACTGATTGAAACAAACGCCCGTTATTTCGATGCTGGCCGGTAAGCACACCTTTGTTCCTCGTCGACATCGGTGGATGCGTCCCATCTACGCTCATCGCTCGCACGGTGCGCTCTATGTGGCGCCCGGGCTAAAGATAACAGGGGGTACGAGTTAGAATTTTATGGTCAAAACAGCGCTTCCCGACCCACCCTGGCCGTCAGATACGGTGTATGGGAAGTTCAAAGTCTGACCTCTCGTGATTTGTGTGGCCAGCGGCATGGCTGGTGAGGTGACCGAAAGCGTTCCTCCGTCGCTATCGCTACAGTGGCTTAGGAAGGCAGAGGCAGGCACGTTTACCGTTGTCGAGTTGGTGCCATATGGCGGCGCCGGGATGTTCAGCGTTATCGTCCAGTTGGTGCATACCGGCGAGATGTTCGCAGGCGCTTGGACGGTGATGTTGACGATTGCCGGTGGGCTGGTCCCGCCTGGTCCGGTGGCGGCGTAACTGAAACTGTCAGGCCCTGAATAGCCGACGGCTGGTGTGTAGTTGGCCGTGGTGCCACTGATCGACACAGTTCCGTGTGTCGGAGCTGAACTAACAGACATGGAAGTGTAGACGCCACTGGGAGATAGTGCCACCGAGCCAGGAGTATTATAGGCGACGGTCAGTGATCCATTTCCTGCCGAAGGTGGCGGCGGTGCCGCAACGCTTACGTTTACCATGGCGGGCGCGCTGGTCCCTCCAGGCCCGGTGGACGTGTAGGAGAAGCTGTCCGGTCCATAGTAGCCAGAGTTGGGTGTGTAGGTTGCGGAGGTGCCCGTAATTGAAGCCGTCCCATGGGCAGGCAAGGTTAACAGGTTCAATAAAGTGTAGACCCCGCTAGGAGCGAGAGTGGCTAAGCCCTGCGTATTGTATCCCGCAACAAGGGACACATTTCCGGCACTCGGGGCTGCTGGGTTTGAAACGGTAACATTCACTGTAGCCGGTGTGCTTGTACCGCCCGGGCCCGTCACAATGTAGGTGAACGAATCCGCCCCGTAATAACCCGCAGCTGGCGAGTAGGTCGCAGATGTGCCCGAGATTGTCGCCGTACCGTGCGCCGGTACAGACGCTATCGCTAGCGAATTGTAATTGCCGGAGGGCGTAAGAGCTACTGTACCTGCAGTGTTGTATGCGACGGTCAAAGACGCTGGACCCGCGCTGGGCGCCCCGCTGACCTTGTTTGCCTGAGTCCTATTTCCGGCAGCGTCGTATTGATATGAGACTGCGCTTCCATCGGGATAGACCGCACTTATAACGCGACCTAATGCGTCATACGCATAGGTTGTGAGAGTCTGCGGCGCCGCTGGCCCTGCCATTAGCGCTATGGCTGCTGATGTGGTGAGCGAGTAACTTAGCCTGCGGAAGGCAGTTCTAATACTGCGCCTACTACTGGTGATTCTGGTCACGGTACCCCCCTGTAACCTATGACGTTTTTTAACTTAGCGTTGCTTCGAACTCCAAAAATTGCAAGGTTTATTTTTTCTACGAAAAAGTCAAAAAGTTTCAGGATCTTGAACGGACCGCATTACCGAATGCTACTTTTTCGTGTTTTCCATCTTGTGCAGCGCCTGAAAAGCTGCTCAACCTTATGTTGGCTTGTGAATTCACCGAGCAGTCATGGGCGCTTCACCTGGCGATGTTGGCCTTGCTCTCGCGACGTCAGTAATTTGTTTAAATTCACGTTCTTGCAGTTGGAAGGGTTCGCAGCTGACGGCCAGTGTATTGCTCAGTGCTAAGTATCTCTATTACTTTTTGGAATTGATGCAGGATTAGTGTGGGCTTTAGTTTTGGTCAAGCATACAATAGTAAAATTTACAGCTTAAAGCAGCTAAGGGGGGAATCATGTGGAGTAAAGACCGTATCAAATCAGTTCTGTTTTCGGTCACGATTGGTTGTTTTTGCCTATTTGGGCAGTCGGCAAATGGTCAGTCTTTAGGAGAGCAACCCGCAATATTGCCGATCGTTGATCAGAATGGCGTGAACTTGGCAACAGGCGAGTTCACTTTGCCCGGCCTCAATTTGGAAGTGCCCGGGTTGGCGCGCTCATCGCAAAATGTCCTTCGAGCGTCGACTGGCGGGGTGAAAGACATTGATAACTTTTCTGATAGCTGGAGTATCTCCGACGTTCAGAGATACCAGTCTGGCTTCAGTTATATCATGCGCTTTGTAAACGTCAGTCTGGGGGGACGGACGTATAGATTTTGGTTGGGTGCTGGAAATACAAGCACTTTAAACTATCAACAGAATCCTTATAAAGTTTTTGATGGAAGCGCGGCTACATTTGATTGCCCATCAGGGCCTGCCCAAGTAGAATTGAGAAACGGAACGTGCTTACTACGCCTAGCTGATGGAACCGTCGCAGTATATCAAGATGGTAATTTTCAATCGGTTGTACAGCCGGACGGTGAGGTAATTAGGGCAATCGAGGTCGACTCGACGGCTGTGGCACGCGTCAGTTCACGTGGTTGGGCATTAAAGTTGACTAAATCGTCCGGGGTCGTGAGTTCTGTTGCCGCCATAAATACGTATTTAACGCCGTGTGTCCCTAACAATTGCAACCCGTTAGACGGCGCGCCTCAAGTTACACTCACTCAAAATGGAGCGACACGGTCAATTTCTCGAAACGGTACTGTTGTAGCAAATTACAGCATCACCGGCGACACAGTAAAAGTCTGGGCACCAGATGCACCAGCTACTACCATAAAGCTCTATCCGGTTACAAACACATTAAATTCAGGAAAAGTATCGACGGTACAAATTGGTAACTCAATTTGGACATATAACTACAATGGCAATCAAACGACGGTAACCGGTCCCAACGGGGCCAGCAAGAGCGTATGGTCCGGTGGAGGGGGGACCAGAATTGATGCTGCATCTGATGAAGCGGGTCGAGTAACGACTTATGAGTACACCAGCGGCGATTTTATCGCCCAACGCTTGATAAAGGTAATCAATCCGGATGGAGATGCTAACACTGGGGGTTTTACGTATTGGCAATATAGCAGCACCGGAAATCTTGAGAAAATATATGTAGTGCCCAAAAACGGTACAACCGGAGGAGCTTATGACGTTCCCGCCGCGCAAGTGACTTCAATGAGTTACGCGGTTTGCGATGCGCCGGGTACTGGAAATTCGAAATGGTGTCGCAAGCCTCTAACGGTTACGGATCCTAACGGAGTTGTCACCACTTACACGTATCGAAATTCGGACGGAGCGGTAAGCACTGTATCGTTGCCGACTATTAACGGGATCACACCACAAATTCGGTATAGTTACGATCAATTGACGCCTTACGCGATGGCTTCCTCCGGTGTGCTGGTGCCACAGGAGCCTATTTGGATGCTGACGGGGACGTCCTCTTGTATGAGTTCGAACTGGACGGGGGGAGTATGTGGGGCCGGTGCCACCGACGAACGTAAGACCGTTATTTCTTACACCGTAAGTAACCTACTGCGAGCTTCAAGTATCCTTGGGTGTAACGGCTGTGCACCTGACCAGGTTAATTCCGTTGTATATGATGGTTATGGTCGCGTGCTGATCTCCGACGGGCCAAAACCCGGGGCAGTTGACGAGATCTATACAAATTATGATCCAATGGGCCGTGTTGTTTCGCAGATTGGTATTGATCCAGATGTCAACGATGCAAGTAGAAAACGGATCGCGCGCAAAATTGAATTCGACTCCTCCGGGCGCGTCCGCAAAGAGGAAGTGGGGCTGGTCACCGGTAAAACTTATAATGGCTCGAGCGCTCTTGCTCGGCACGCCCAGGCGGCATTCGATTTTGAAAATACATTTTCAGTGAAGAAATCTAGTACTGTCGCTTTTGACCCTTTAACAGGTATGCCCAACATTCAGCGGCAATTTATCGGGGCGGAAAACGGATATCCAAGAAAACTGGTTCAGTTTACTTATGACAGTCTTCTGCGGATCTCTTGCGAAGCAGTACGTAGCAATCCAAGCGCACAGCTGCCTTCATCCGCGTGTGTTCAAGGCTCTCCAGCATTAGATGGTACGGTAGATGGTATTTTGAAATATAACTATCATCCTATTATAGGAGAACTTGTTAGCGTAGAAAGTGGCGTGGGGACGTCATTGGCGCACTCTGAGTATATCAAAAATTTTGATTATAATGGTGCCAATTCTAGTGGAAATTTAATCGACATTTCTGATGCCAAGGGTAACAAAACAACTTACAGCTACGATGGATTTAATCGACTTGTAGATGCGTGTTTTCCAATGGCGAATAACGGAGCGGTCCCGAACGCTAATGATTGCGAGCATTCAGTGTACAAAACCTCTACTCTGATTGGCAGTTCCCGTAGCACCAATTTGCTAGAAAAACAAATTCTAAGGGACGGGCAAATTGTGACCTATGGGTACGACCTTCAGGGCAGAATTGTTAATATAGGTGGGGCGGCATCCGAAAGTTTCGCCTATGATAATTTTGGCCAAGTTACGTCTCACTCCAATGCCACTTTGGGAAACCAACTGAACGGGGGGGCAAGCTACCAAGGCTATGTTTACAACGCGTTGGGTTGGGTTATGTCAAGTGCCCAGCCTGCGGGTACAGTAGGCTACCAATATGACAGTTACGGTCGTGTTGCGCGAATCGTCTATCCCGGCGCCGACAACTTTGGTGCCGATTACACTTATAATAATGCTGGTAATTTGGTGGAAGTGAATGTGGGTAACTCAGCTGTACTCACTTTTAAATATGACGAGTTCGGAGCTCGAAAAGAGCTTGTTCGTTCGAATGGGCAAAACACCTCATATACTTTAGACGCAAATAGACGAGTGTATTCGATTATTAATGGCGCGTACAGCACTCCCCACTATAATAAAATAACATACACTTACAATGCACTGGACAAAATAAGAAGCAAGTTTTCTGAGAATCCGTTGTACGCCTATTCACTATCAAATCAAAGTATCGTTTATACGACTGATGCTTTGAACCGTATTTCGCAAGTAAACTCAGCGCAAATCGAATATGATGGTCGTGGGAACTTCAAATCCGATGGGGGCGGAATTTACGCCTATAATTCAAATAACCTTCTGGTTTCGGCCATTCAGTCGGGTATTGCGACGAACTTAGGTTATGACGCCGAGGGACGGCTCAGCTCTGTAACCAAGAACGGCAGTACTACGCGCTTTCTCTATGATGGAAGTGCCATGATTGCTGAGTATGACGGGAGTGGGGCTCTCCTGCGTCGCTTTGTGCACGGACAAAGTGAAGATGAGGCCTTATTGCAGTTTGAAGGTCAGGGATTGGCTGACCGTCGATTCTTGCACGCCGACGAGTTGGGATCGATCGTTCTGATCACTAATGGATCCGGTTCTCAGGTGAATATAAATAGGTATGATGAGTTTGGTGTTCCATCTGCCGCTAATGGAGGTAGATTCCAGTATACGGGCCAGATTTGGTTGCCGGAAATTGGCATGTATTACTATAAGGCGCGCATGTACAACCCTGTAATTGGGCGCTTCATGCAAACCGACCCAATCGGTTACTCACAGGGAATGAATTGGTATGCGTACGTTGGTAACGATCCGGTCAATTACCGTGATCCAAGCGGCCTCTGCTGGTTTGGTTTCCTTTGTTTCAATGATCCGCGCTCAGACACCTCCCAAA
Organism: Asticcacaulis sp. DW145; assembly: GCF_037101385.1. Lineage (NCBI taxonomy): Bacteria > Pseudomonadati > Pseudomonadota > Alphaproteobacteria > Caulobacterales > Caulobacteraceae > Asticcacaulis > Asticcacaulis sp. DW145. The sequence continues at coordinate 454,075 of NZ_AP029025.1, forward strand.
ATGAAACGGCAAGTTGTGAAATGCAGTCCCCGGGGGCGCCTTGGGAGCCCTGTGGGCCGGGAGGTGGCGAAAGAAGGTGGGGGCCCTTTAGGGACCATTTTTATGATTGCGCGTTAGGGACAATGTGCGGGTACATGCAGAAACAATGGGAACAATCCTCTTGGAGTGAAGCCTTGGTTAACCTAACTAGAACGGATATGTCGTGGAGTCTTTCATCAATCGGTGATAAACTTGCCAATTGCACAGGAAATGGGACAGAATGGGCAAAGCGTGCTGAAACCGCAGACAAAGTTGCTACTGCGGCGGACGCCACTGCCTTGGCCTTCTCTGGCGCAGCCCTGCTCACGTCCGAAACTGGTGTTGGGGCTGCGGTTTTCGGGGGAGCGGCTACCGTAGCCAAAGGCACCTCAATCGCGGCATCAGGGTACTCAATTTATGCTAATTATAAAGATGGGAATTATCGCGGGGCTGCTGGCGGTGTACTGGAAGTGTTCGTTGGCCGAGCTACCACTAAATCGTTGGGGGGACTTTTGAAATATAACGAAAAGCTTGGAAACAGCCCCGGCGGTCGTGGCGGCGAATTACTGAACGATGCGATGGGTACCGCCTACGGTAAGGCAGCCTCAAAAATGGTGTGTCAATAGAAGTCGGCTAAAATGACGAAGTTCATATTTGCTTTTTTGCTTGTCTTTACCGTGTCAATAGTGCTCGATTGGTGCCTTCACGGGCGTGTCCAAAATTTGCACGCAGGTATATCCCGTAAAAAGGAGACTAGTTATAAATTTCCGAGCTCAATGAGGTTTTTAATGCTCCTTGTGCCCGTTTCTTTGTGCGCTTATTCCTATGTGCGTAATGAAGATATTGACTCAATACCCGTGTACGCGTTCATGGCTTCATATTTAGTTTTCAATATATACAGCGCATTTTACTTTGTTCGACAAATGAAATGAGATTCAAACGTTTTTTTGAAAATATTTTACAAATGAAATAATAATGAGCGGATGCGGAAAGGTTTATCCTGCATCCACTTCTTCGGCATCACGGGAAGTGCGGTCCATTATGGTGCTTCCCTTTACTGTCAAATTGTGCACTCCAAATACCGGGGGCAGAAACCAGCCATATTGTACTTTCATAAGTAAAGAAGTGAAATTTAAACCTGATTAATTCCAGGATATAAACATTGATGTGGAAGTAATCTGATATCGCCTTTGAATCTGACCTCAAGGTTTTGGGAAGTCCACTTCGATGCCTGACTGGCCAAAAGCCATGAGGTATGGCCCGCATTGTGAGAGCGCCGTTATGGCTCTTGTTTCAGACCTAAGCGCTTGATCGGTGAGTGGTTTGGAAAGGTCACGTTTGATCACTGGAGGTTTTGCCAGATTCCCTAGCGGTGAAAACGTGACCTCAAGTGTCACAGACAGTGTGTCCTTGTCTGCAATTCTTTGCCAGCATGGCTCAATGGCTTTCCAAAGGTCGTTTGGCGTTTTCCGGTCACGGCCCTCGACCTTGACCATTGATGTCGCAGCATTGGTTGTAAGACCGGTAGCGGTTTCTGCCCCTTGTGGGGTGAACAGGTCTTCTCCCAAGGCTTGCGCCAAAGATGAGGCCTTTGGTTGCGCTACAGTCAGAGCGACGGCAGTATCCATTGGCGTTGCCTCTGACAGCGCCATGAATTTCTCCATTGCAGATGTGGCGTTGGGTGTGTCCTCGGATTGCCTGGGAGTTGTTGACTCCACGAGCGAGACATCCATGGCGATCTCTGCGCCCTGCATAAGATCGCCCTCGCTGCCGTCCATGCCTTCTATCGGCAGGCCCTTTGAGGACGAGACGGCGAATACATAGAGCAGACCGAGGTGCAGGCAAACGGCAAGTAACAGGCCGAAGGCCTTCTGACCGCTTTTAACCTGTGATGACCCACCCTCAGACATGTTGAATGAATACACCAATTTGTTGAGCCGACAAAAGCCCTGAGTTATGGTTCCGGTATTGGGTGGGGTATAGTTTTGCCGAAGAAATCAACCGAAGATGGGTTCATCATGATCGACGCCGTAACGGGCGTCATGATCATTGGGCTTACCGCGGCCGTCGTACTCACCGCGCTAGGACTATCGCGCACCTATCGCGAAAGGGCTGAGACTGATCGAGCCGCCGCTGTTGCGTTTTCCTATCTGATGGCGACCGTTCCTAAAACCCCAGGCTCAGTTTCGGGGGATGTGTCGGGGTTTCGATACGAGGCTGAGGTCTCGGAAGAGGGAGTTCGCGATTTTCGATTTTGCCGCGTCGATCTTAAGCTTAAGCATTTGCGCCTCAGGAAGACCTACCGGTTGAGCGGGCTCAAACCCTGCCAGGATCAAGTCCTATGAGGACCGTCAGGGAAGAGGGCTTCACCCTGACCGAGGCAGTGATCGCCCTGCTGGTAATCAGCCTTTCGCTAGCCGCTGTCCTGCAACTCACTAGGCTGTCTACCGCGGATCAGAAACGAACAGTTTCACAGGTCGTTCAAGCCAAGGCGCATCGGGAGGTGCTTGGCAAGATCGAAGGCGACATTCGCGCCATTGAGCCTCTCTATTCAGATCAGTTTTCTGCCATGCCCCAAGGACTAAAATGCCTCTCTACCGCCGCCAAGCCGTGTGAGGTTCTGGCACCTGGGGGTTATCAGTTCCGATATGTGGTTGCGGGTCAGGAAACATCCCATTGGCCGTTAACTCTAAATGGGGACAATAGCGCCGGATATGCGACCCAGGATCGATTAAACGCCTTGATTGTACTTGATAAACAGGGCAAGGTTGTAGGCGCGATCGAGCTTAAGGTGGATCAACCCGCAGACTGTCAATTCGACATGATCTCCCGGGCGTGCCGCAGGCCGGACGGTGGGGAAGCACAGTCATCGCAATCCGAGGGGGAGGGGCCTTGAACGCGCTCAGTGCACAATCTGGTGAGATCAGGCCGTTTACGCGCGTCATTACAACGCCGCCCGCCTTCCCGTGGGACCAGGAGAGAGCCGCCCAGCTTGAAGCCCGTCATACCTCTCCAATGGCGGGGATGACGGGAGGAAGTCTGACCATTGTCGTCAAGCGCCTGAAACCCTGGCGCCCGAGAGAGATGGGGCGTTTTGCCGCCGTTTACCTTAAAGGCAATGTTCCCCCTCAAGGGCTCTCCATCACCGTCGATGTGCAAGGTCAACCGATCAAGGTCGAAATTGCGTCAAAAACCGCCCACGCGGCTCAGCTGCGCCAAAGGGCCTGGCTTGTTGGCTCGGCCATTATTGTGGGTCTCGCCCTAACGCTCCAGATTGGCCTTGTCGTCAAACGCCGGGCAGAGATTCAAGATCGCCTGGCGCAGCTTCAGCCGCAGATCGAGCGCATGGCCAAGCTGAACGCTGGCATGACCAAAACGCGACAAAACGCGCAGGCTCTTTCTGACCTGGATTTACAAGGCCGCGACGTTCAAGGCGCCATCAATGCGCTACGAACCGTCACTGTCTCTCGGGACCCGGCATCGCGCATTGAAGCCTTTCACTGGGATCGGGGCGACTGGGCCATCGAGGTCCGCGGCGAAGCTGCGCCATTGAAAGAGGGGACGATCACGCTCGAACGCGCGCCCAGGCCGGTCAGGCGGGGAGTAGTGCTGTGGGTTTATAGTCAACCTCGCGAGACCGTGCCGGCATCTGAAGAGGGCGCTCGATGATTGATTTAGCGAGGCCTCGTCGTCAGACCAATCTGAGCGTCGCGCAGCTCTGGCCCATGGGCGTTGCCATCGCGGCAACAGCCCTTGTGTCGGGAAGCGTCTATATGTTCTCGATGCCGGGTGAGGCGGAGGGGCGGCTGGCCGCCATGGAGGCTCAGCTTAAGTCGCTTGAGGCCGCATCGAAGCTGCCTGGAGATGTTCAGGCGTTCCCGGCGGGGAGCGTATGCGGCGGAAAGCTTTTTTCAGGCTACAAGGATCAGCTGGCCTTGGCACTGGGTGGAAGTGGCCTTGAGGTCGGTGTCCTGGAAATTGCCCAGCCTGAAACCACAAAGACGCGGATCCCGCTCCAGGTCTATGCGATTTCCGTCAAGGCGAGCGGTCCTTACGAGTCGATGGTCAACGGTCTGAACGCTCTCTCAAAGTTCCGACCCACGCTTTTTCTCGACACTGTCTCGGTGCGCAATAAGACCGATGCGGTCGAGCTTGATCTTAAGGGGCGCGTGTTTTGCCGGTAATTGATTGGGAAAAAGTAGCCCCCGCTGCGGCGATTGCCGCCGGACTCTGCGCGGTTGTGTCCTTTTGGCTTGATCCGTCCAAGCCTCTGCAGGCCCGAATGGATAGCCTTCAAGCGCAGCTGAGAGCCTTGCCCAGAGCGGGGGGGGCATCTCAGCCTACCGCGCCCTCTGATGTTACGCTTCTCTCCCAGCAACCGATCTTCGTCATGTCAACGGGCGCGAACGCTTACAAAGAGAAGGCGGTTAAACTCATCGGCATTTCTATCTCACCGGGTCGTAAGGCCGCGCTCGTGTCGGTGGATGGTCAGCCCGCCGTGTGGATGGGTGTCGGCGAAACACAGGATGAACTGGTTCTGATTGAGGTCGGATCCAATGCCGTGCGCTTTGACACCCCTGTCGGCGCGCGCACGATCAATATCAACGAGCCCGCAACGGGCGGGGCAGGATAATGCAGTCTAAGTGGATGAAAGCGACGGGCCTTGCGCTCTGTCTGTCAATGAGCATGGGTGTGGTCAACGCACCGGCGATGGCCCAAAGTGCACCACAGCCCAAGCCTGCGGCGTTCAGCTATAATTTTAAAGATGCGGACATAGCTCAGGTTTCAGAAGAGATTCTCGGCAACGGTTTGGGCGTGAACTACCGCGTCGATCCGGGCGTGACGGGAAAGATGAACTTCCGTATTGATCAGCGCCTGACAAAGCCGCAGCTTCTGGCCGCCTTTGAGGGCGCGCTCAATGCCTATGACATGGCGATTGTGCGCGAAGGCGAGACACTCGTGGTCAGGCCCATTGCCAATGCGTCCGTGGGCGCGTCAATCAACGACGGGTCAAGCCGTCTGAGCCGCGTTGGCTATCAGGTGCGCGCCGTCCCTATTCAGTATGCGGCCGCCTCTGAAGTGGCCAAGGTTCTGGAGAGCCTGTCGCGCGAGAAGCTGGTTCTCTTCAGTTCGGACAAGTTATCTCTCATCCTGTTGGGCGGCACTGCCGATGAGATCGAAAGCGCCATGTCGTCCATTAAGCTCTTCGACCAGAGCACTTTATCAGATGCCCGTATCCGGTTCTTTTCATTACGCAATGCCAGTGCGTCGACCGTCGCGGGTGATCTTGAAAAGATGTTGAAGGCCTCAGGCACAGGCTCGGTGACAATCGCGCCCATGAAGCGGCTCAACGGTGTCTTTGCATTCTCCCGCTCAAAGGAGGTTCTGGACGAGCTGAGTGGCTGGGTAACGCGCCTGGACGTGCCGTCGACCGATCCGGCGGTCAGTTTCCTTGTTTATCGGCCGAGAGGCGTTTCGGCTGACGCTCTGGCAAGAACCCTGAACCAACTTCTCGGTCTCACCAACGTGACAAGTCGCGAGGTATCAACCAGTCGTGAGACACCGGCCGGTGAAAGCACTACGGCGGCCGCCGCCTCAGAAGCCATAAACGTCAATAATGAAAGCAATATTCGCATCGTCGCAGACAAGGAGACGAACACCGTCATCGTCAGCGCCCCTGAGGCTGAGCGTGTGCGGATTCAAAGCGTATTGAATGAGGTCGATCGTGAGCCCGCGCAGGTGACGATTGAGGCCTCAATCGTTGAAGTGACGCTCAATAACGAGTTCAGCTTTGGGGTTGATTGGCAGACCATCAATGGTGCGCTCAGCGTTTCCAACTATACGACCGACTCCACGAGCCTCGCGCCCCAGGCGCCGGGCTTTTCAGTCAACTACCTGAGAAGCGACATCAAGGCCGCGCTGAATGCCCTGAGTTCCAAGTCCAAGGTGCGCATCGTATCGGCACCCAAAATGACCGCTCGGGAAAACGCTACAGCCTCACTTCAGATCGGGGATCAGGTCCCCATTGTCAAACAAAACTCACAGTCGACCAGTGCGGGTAATGCGCCTGTCGTATCCACGATTGATTATCGGGACACCGGTGTTTCGTTGAAGGTCACGCCGCGGGTCTTGAACGATAACCGCGTGGCTATGGATGTCACCCAGGAGGTCAGCTCGGTCGCACGCACCCAGACCTCGGGCATCGACTCCCCAACCATTAAACAACGCAAGCTTCAGAGCAGCCTCATTATACCGGAAGGAACGGTCGTGGCGCTTGGCGGTCTGATCAGTTCGTCGGAAAGCGACAGTGAGGGCGGCGCGCCCCTCTTGAAGGACATTCCAGGTCTCGGAAACCTCTTCAAGCAGCACTCAAAGAACAAGGATCGGACCGAGCTGATTGTGCTCATTCAGGTGACCATTCTGCGCGATCAGTCAGGGTTCAACCGGCAATGGGAGAATTTTGGGGCGGATATTCGCGAACTGGCGGGACGACGCCTTGCGCCCGTCGAGTGAAGAAGGATATGCCGCTATGACCGCTCTGATTATCTGTGCGGGCTTGAGCGTGATCTGCGTGGCGATCCTCGCCCTGGCACAGCAGGATCGCAAGCGGGCGGAGCGCGAACTGGTGCAGGTCGAAATGGACATCGCCATGGATGAAGCTCTCTTGCGCACGGCTGCAGATATTATGGCATCGGAGGGCGAGCCCATCCTGTCGCGAGACTACACCCTGGGGCAGCGAGATGTACATGTGGCCGCGGAGAATGAAGCTTTCAAATGGCCGCTGGATAAGGTCGCAGAGATCTCCGAAGTGACCCTCGCTCACCGCACCAAAGCGATCAGTGTTGGCGAGCTCAAGGCCGCCAAAGAAGGGCGGGTTGAGACGCGTTTTAGATGGCCGGTGAATGATTGCTTTCGCCAACTCGCGTCACCGTTTGGCTTTGCGCCTACAGACAAGGACAGGCCCAGCAACAGCACAATGTTCATGACTTCGGCGAAAGATGGGCAGGTCTGGCGCATGCGGGTGGTATTAGGCCCGCGGGTCCGCGAGCAGTTGATACGCCTGACCGGTGATCCCACCCGACCGTTTGCCGTCATACTGGATGATGTTTATTCCGTAGGTGAGATGCCTTCGTGTTTTCTGTCGTGAGGGTTCGTGTCGAGTGGCTTCAACAAGCTGATTGACCTGTCTGGCCCGGGGAGCCGCGGCGTCGCATGGAAAATTGGCACGAAGAACGTCTCAAATCGTATCGCCGTATTGCCAAATAGAACGCCTGGAGCAATAGGGGCACGATTAGCCAAAAACAGTTAGCAAGCCTAATTGTCTACGAAAACGGCGATAAAGTTCACCCTTCCGTCGGAGTGACAACCCACTGTCCATAGATAGACCGGTTTTTGTGCGATAAAAGCCGTAGTCAGTGTGGACACAATCACAGAATAATTTTCTTCGGTTTTATTTATTCGAAGTTGATTGGGGAATTGGCAGTTTGCAGGATTGTTAATTGGCCCATTCACTTTGACTTCAAACCCCATCTCCCTGGCGCTGATTTGCGCAATACGAAATGTGTCCGTAGCCCCTCCGGCGTGCACGGGTGTCGATGCCGCAGATAACAGCAAGGCTAACCCTGATGCGATTTTCAAACCTTTTTGCATTCTGAGTCCCCCTAGGATTGTATTTCACCCTATCGTCCAACGCGTGCCTTTGCAATATTCAAACGCCGGACATGCACTTGAGGGTTTAACGATCGGGCGTTTGCTCGCGGCGCAGCCCAATTGGTAAAAATAGGGCTATTGTCAGTCACCTACGGTTGTGTATGATGATGCGAACTGGGGGGGATCATGAGAAAAGTGTTTTCTGTTTTTGCCTTGATGCTGCTGGTCGGGCTTCAGGCTACAGCAGCGGCTGCGGATATCGTTCGGGGCAAGATAATCAAAACCGAAGGGCACGTAAGTCCCAATTGTCGGACAGTCACTTTTAAAAGAAGTGACAATGGGCAGATTATGCTCTTCAGAATCGCGGCCACTGGTCAGGAAGACGGTGTGTTGGCCGTGACCCTTACAGCGCTAACGACGGGGCTGGATGTTGCCATTGCCTTTGAGCAAGGGCAGACGTCTGGTTGTGGAACCGAGCCGCGCATCATCTTCATTACACTCATCGCGGCCGGTTATTGATTTTCTGAGTGTGCGGCCGCTGTCCATGGAGGAAACGCGTGAGGCGTTTCTTAGGTATAAGGGAACTCCTAGCATGAATTTCAAGGTATTTGCGCTTTCGACAGTCGTTGCGCTCGGCATAGGCATGTTGGCACACCCTGCCAGGGCGGTTACCCAATGTGAGACAAACGTTACACAGGTGTGGGCCGGTAACGATGGGACTGTATGGGTCGATTTTGCAAACGGATTGGGCGTGCCCGTCCTGTTGAACAATCCCGGGAGAGAGGCAATGCTGTCTTTGGCGACCACAGCTCTGGTGACTGGCCGCAAAGTCGTGGTCAGGCTGCAAGCGGATAACGCGCCATGCACGGGGGCGCGTTCCGATCTTCTGGGCCTTTATCTCGTTTGATATGTCAAACGCTGACGTAAGGAAACTGATGATATGAAGAGAACGCTTTGCCTTATTCTGTCGATGATTGCCATTGCCAGCCCATCTGCTGCCTCCATGACGGGCTTTGGCACAATCAACACAATCATCTACATGAAAAACGGAGCTATTCTTTTTAATACCAGTGCAGAGCGCACTACTCCGACGCCAGCCTGTCAAAGTGCAACCTTCCCCAAACGGTTTGCCATAGATGCAAGCACCGTTTCGGGTCAGGCCTATGCCAGTGGTCTAATAACCGCCTATGCCATGGGCAAGAAGGTCAGGATTACTGGAACGGGGACGTGTGATATTTTTTGGGACACAGAAACGGTTCAGTACTTCGAAGTTGAAAATTGATTATTCACAGTGAGCGGATTGACAATGAAATACTCAAGGTTCGTCTTTGCTGTGGCCGCTCTGTTTGCGCAAAGCGCGCCAGCTTATGCGGTGTCGCAGTCGGTAAATAACGCCAGGATCACTCTTGTCGAACCGACATACATGCCAAGCTTCGTTGCGTTTAAGATAGACAAAGCAGCCGGAGCCTGCGCCGCAGGTCAGTTTCTCAAGTGGTATGGTTCAGGTGCGGATCCCTCCGAAAAACGTGATAACGTTCTGGCGATCTATTCGGCGGTATTGACGGCTATGGCGGGCGGGCGGGCAATCAATCTCGGGGTCGATGACGCCACTTGTAGCGTAACCGTATTCCAAATCATCTAAGTCCGGCACTATTTTCGAAGATGATTTTTCGTTAACCGCCTGCACCTAATCCATGACAATGCGGTGAATTTTACACCGGGTAATCCCGAAGCCCCAGAAATCGGACTCGGTGTTGACAACTTCAACGACCATGGTCACCGGACGGTTCGTCAGTTTGGCCGAGAGAAACAGGCTCATTGCGCGGTCTCGATTGATGATCTGGTCATCGGGGATATAAAAAAGTGCCCACCCCTGATAGAGGCATTCAGCTGGAACGCCAGGCGGATTGCCCGAGGCGCGGATCCAGACCTGATCATAACCGCTGCTGGAATTTCCTGTCATAACCGAGTGGATCTGCGGAACGGTGACTGTTGCAGCTACTCCAACGGAAGGCAGAAGGAAAACGCCAATCCACGTTGCCGTTGCTGCCAGTATCCGAACCCATTTCATTCCCGAACCCTTTTGCAACGAGGCCCAAATCCGCCTCCCATCTCTCACCCCAGCAGATACATTCCCGCAACATCATACCGTATGCTATTACAACTGACGTTGTCCGCCTGATAGCGAACCCTCACGCTAAGTTTTGAAACCAGCGCGGTTGTCGCCAGCGACAATATGGCTTCCCGGTTTATATCGTTCGGAGAAATGACTGCAGCCCCTCCGCTGCTCAAGGTAATCCAAATATGTCCATTATCGCCCGCCCAGATCTGGGTGACGGTGCCCTGACACTCCGTGACCGCGTGGGCGTGGCTTGACATAAAACCCAGGCTCAACCCAAGGCAGCCTGCTATCAACTTGAAGAAACGCACCGGCTTGCTCCTTAGTTAATCTTTTTAGTCTTTTCGAATGCGCATCGTAATGATGCGCGGTGAACCGAAACTGCAACCATCCACGATGAAGTTTACGTCCTGATTCAAGCTGTAGGCCGTCAATGCGAGGCTCAACATCGCGTCTCGGGACGGTAGGCTTGCGTCAATGATATAGCTGTTAGGATTGGAACATCCATCTGGATTATAGACATTGCCTTCAACGAAAAGGCGAATGTTTGGGTCGCTCCATCCCACTTCAACAATTTTAATCTTGGTCCGTGGCGTGTCATCTGGCGTTGCGTTGACAACACTGGCCATCAGGACAAGGACGCCGGAGAGTCGAATTGCATTTACAGTCTTCATTCTTGTCTCCCTTCGCAATAAGCATGGCATTAAAGACGCTCTGGATCCTTGCCACTCAAAAAAGAACGGCTTCCGCATGATCTAAACGTGTCCGAAACGGAACGATCCAGCGCACTGCCTTGAGTCATAGCTACGGTACCGGAATAACGGTAAAGCCGTTCAGAGGGACCACAACTACCCTCACACCGCTGCTCGGCGACCCCGTCACCGTTTTTTGGGTGCGGTTTCCAGCAGCGTCATACTGATACTCGACGACGGTACCGTTGTCATAGGTCACCTTGGTGACCCGCCCCAAGGCGTCATAAACGAACGCGGTCTGACTTGCGGATAACGCAATCAGAAAGGATGAAGAAAGTGATAGGGCCGTGGTCAACATGCATTACTCCTTTATATGGACAGCGATGACGCGAGGTGTGTCGTAGATGCACCCTTCGACCACCAGACTTACCCGGTGTTTCAGGCTGTAAGCGGTGAGAGCAAGGGATGTCAGCTGCGCATTTGCCACCAGATTGGCGGGAATGATATAGCCTGACGGGTTAGAGCAATTGTCAGGATTAACCTGCGGTATATCCAGGAAAATACGTAAATTGGGCTCGTACCATCCGCCGTGCAACTCGGTAATTCTCCCGACGGGCGTGTTGGTGGCGGCGGTAGCTGAATTTGCAAATAATGCGATAGCCAGGGCGAGCCTCAGGTAACGGAACGCCTGGTGGCAGAAAATCGATTTCCTGTGCTGCGTTATTGAAAACCTACTCATCGAACCTTTGCCCTGAGTTCTGCGACCTGGGATTTCAGGTCCTCTATTTGTTTTTGCTGCGACTTCACGGCTTCGACAAGCAATGGAATGAGGCTGGTTTCCCTGACGCTCAGGCTTCCATCCTCGGGAGAGGCCGAAACGGCTTCCGGGAGAACTTTTTGAAGATCTTGCGCAATGAAACCGATTTGTCGTTTTCCGGTCGGAAGGTCTAAATTCTTGCCAATTTCACGCGTTTCTGCGGGGCGCCAGTAGTAGGTAACGCCTTGTATCTGACTTAAAAGGGCGGTCGCGTTTTGAAGCGGGGCCACCTGCTGCTTGAGCCGGGCGTCAGAACTTGTGCTGTAGCCTTGCGTAAAAACGGCGGCTCCATTGACGTAGAGTTTGGCAGAAGGTGACGTGGTGCCTATGCCAACGTTTCCAGTTGCCCCCATGACTACGAAGTTACGCGTATAGCCAGAGCCACTCCAGTTCGCGATATAGGCATCGTTTTTAGTTGCCCCAAAGGCAACGTTGGGTGTGTCGTCCGAGGACCCATCGGTTGAGAAGCCGAGCTTTCGGTCACTCGTCGCCCAATCCGGGGCTGAAACCCAAATGTCGCCACCTTCGACCCAAAGTTTCTGTGGGGGCGTCGTTGTGCCTATGCCCACATTTCCGGTAGCACCGACCACGACCAAATTGCGGTTATATCCGGAGCCACTCCAGTTGGCGATATAGGCGTCGTTTCGGGTGGCCCCAAATGCCACATTTGGTGTGCTGTCTAACGTTCCGTCTGTAGAGAAGCCGAGTTTTTTGTCACTGGATGCAAAGTTGACATCTGTCATCCAAATATCACCGTTATGCACCCACAGCTTCTGTTGTGGCGATGTTGTGCCTATCCCCACGAATCCAGACCAGTTGGCCAAGCCAATGATGGGGGCACAGTTCAGATCGGCCATGACCTGGCCCGCGTCTGCGACCTGGCCGTTTTGAAGCGGATGAGGGTACTGGGTGTTCGTGCATTGCTGCGCAAAGACGGGCGCCGCCATTGCAATTGGCCACAGCAGGCTGGCCGCGAGTACGACTCTAAAGGCTATACTCACCATGAAGCGGCCCCCCACGTGAACTGTCCCCAAGTGGCCGCCGGAGCCGCGGTTACGGTTTTGGCAATTCGATTCCCCGCCGCATCGTATTGATATTCGATTAAAGTCCCGTTTGCGTATTCAACCCTGGTGACGCGCCCCAAGGCATCATACGCGTAGCTTGTCTGACTGGCGGCGCTTGCAAGCGTAAGCGCAGCCGCGAAACCCGCGACCCCTATCAGCATATCATCCCCTCCTTGTGGCTTAAGCCTGCTCTTATTTCAGGCCTACATTCGCGCTTGTCAAAGATTTTTTCTTTCAGGGGTTGATCGCGCGATGAGAGTGGCGTCAAAAGGTTTGAACTTACAGAAGCGCAATACGCGGGGGAGAATATGACGAAACGCAATCCAAACCTTTGGTTATGCCTAAAGGCTCTGATGACCACCATATGTGGCGCCAATTGTTTCGCACGCCTCTCCAATGCGTGTCAGAAGATCTGTGGAGCTTCGGGTAACCGTGCCGAGCGAAAACATCTTGGAGATCGCAGTGTGGGGGCACATTTAAAGAGCGTAAGTCGGACGCCTTGCGTCAAACCAAACACTGCTGGCCTAAATAAACCTGTTGCCGCATTTCTTTCTGCATCTCTGCTCTGGATATCGGGATTAGCGTCCGCTGAGGCGAGTGCTGCTACCGGAGTAAGAATTACCCACATTATTCCTAATCGTGCCGGGATCGTGGCGGTTTATCTGGATACCGCACGCGTCGGTTTGCCCGCATGTGCGGGTACAACGTCTGTGACCTTTGAGTTTGATGCGACTACTCCCGCTGGCCAAGCTATGCTATCGGGCCTTCTGGTCGCATTTTCCGGTAATTTTCCGATTGATGCGGTGGGCACGGGTACCTGCGATGTAGGCGGGGGCACGGTGGAATCCCTGGCTTACTTTGCGGTGCGCAGATGAAAATGAACGAACGACAAAGGTGGCGATCAGAGGCCGGTTACACACTCACTGAGATGCTGGTGGTTATTCTTATCATCTCGCTTATTGCAGCGGTCCTGACACCCTCGTTGCTTGGCCAGTTGTCTCGCTCGCGTGCCAAGACAGCCGCGCTTCAGATCGACACGACGACAGCGGCGTTGGAAAACTACCGCGAAGACATGGGGCAGTATCCGACGCAGACCGAAGGCCTGGCCGTGCTCGTCTCGGCGCCTGCCGAAGGGGCCTGGCTTGGCCCCTATCTCAAAGACAAGAAGTCCCTCAATGATCCTTGGGGCCGTCCGCTCCTCTATTACGTCAGCGCGGAAGGGGAGGCAAAGGTTACCTCATTGGGAGCCGACGGGAAAACCGGGGGCAAAGGTGTTGATCAGGATATTGTTGGCTCGGTTCGCTGACGAAGATCATCTCCTCTATGCCACCTGCCTCGTCATTCTCGTTTGTCCCGGATATGCCGTCGCCACTTATGGGGGTGCTTGGCGTCGCGGTGGGTCTCGTGCTGGGGTCGTTTGTTACGAATACAGCCATTCGCTCAACGCGCGGTGAGCATAACGGATTCGGACGATCCGTATGCGATCGCTGTTGCACGCCCTTGGGATGGCATGAGACCGTTCCATTGGTTTCTTTTTTAATCCAGCGTGGTCGCTGTCGGACCTGTAAATCCGCAATCGACCCCGTGCATTTTTGGGGAGAGGTTTCAGGAGGTGTGGGGCTTGCCCTGCCGATGTCTCTTTTGCCGGCTCCTCAAGCCGTGCTCGTGGCTTTGTTAGGTTTTTTATTACTTGCGCTCGGTGTGATTGATATCAAGACGTTCAGATTGCCTAACGCTTTGGTGTTCTCTGTCCTCGTCTGCGCAGCTTCATTGTCGGTCCTGAGAGGTGATGCTTTGATCGCACTCTTATGGGCGGCTAGTGTTTACCTGGTCCTCAAATGTTTGCAGTTTATCTTGCAAAGACGCTCTGGTGTAACGGCCCTGGGGGACGGAGATGTCAAACTGATGTCGGTGTTAGCGATCTGGCTTGGACCGACTGTGGCCTATGCATTTTGTCTGGCCAGTTTGGGTGCCTTGCTATTTATTGTTGTAAGGAGCCATAAAGGGCGAATACCGTTTGGGCCGTTTTTGGGGTTGGCCAGTTTTTTTGTGGGGGGGCTTTTTGAGGTCGGCATTCGCCTTTAGCCGTAGCGTTAATAAGACAAACATGACCGTGTCGCCTTCGAAACCTAGAGTTAAATGCGTGGCTAGCCTGGCCCGGTGTGGGATTTAGAGATCAAGCAATCAAAAGGGGGGGCGAATGAAAGCTCTGAACTTAGCTGGAGTTCGTAAGGCATTAGGTTTTATCGTTTTTTGGATATTTGTGTCTCCGGCGTTCGCGCAGAGCGGATCGGTCTACAGCTACGATGCTCTGGGGCGGCTAACCACGGTGGGGCAGGGCGATGGCAGTTATGCCAGCTATAGTTATGACTCAGCGGGTAATAGGACATCCAGGACGACCCTAGCGCTGGGCAAGTTCATGCAAAGCTGGGAAGCAGAAGCGCTACCTCATCGCGTGGGGTTCGCCGAAGATGATGGGTGGGCAGCAAACGTTAGTACAGCTTCTGATTACATGACGTTTGGACCTTACAGTCCCAGCGTTCCGCCTGGCGACCGCGTGGGGGTATGGCGAATGCTAATCGACAATAACACGGCCGATGATGCTACCGTAGTAAAACTTGAAGTGTATGATTTTACCGCTCTTCAGGTTTTAGCGACACGGGTCGTTCGTCGAAAGGAGTTCACCGGCTCATGGCAGTATCAGCATTTTTATCTTCCATTTTCGATGGATGCGAGCCGTGTCGGACATCAGATTGAATTGACAACCCTATATCTCTACGGCGCCCATATACGGGTTGACCGCGTTGGCGTCAGCAGCGACGCTCAAAGTGGTCAAGATCTGGCTGCCGGTTGGTCTCAATCCTGGGAGGCCGAAAATCTTCCGCATCATACGGGGTTTGCCGAAGGCGACGGGTGGGCGGCAAGCGTCAATTCGCCGCCAGAGCACATGGTGTTCGGACCCTATGTAAACGTCGCTGTCGGCTCGCGGATGGCGGTCTGGCGGATACTGCTCGATAACACGACGGCAGATAATCGCGGCATCGTGCGGCTTGATGTGTACGATGCAACGACAAGTGAAGTTATTCGGGAAGTTACGCTCTTTCGCAGCGCATTTCCTTCGGCGTGGACGTACGAGTACTTCGGTCTGCCATTCGTAGTGGGCCCGGAGCGTAGCGGGCATCTTTTTGAATTCAGGACTTATTATATGGGTTGGTCTCACGCCCGCGTCGACAAGATTGGCCTGAAATAATGAACGACAGCTGGGATTTTTCGGAAACTGAAGCGTTTGCGACCTTTCAGCGCGATGACGTCATCGACCACCTTCTGGCGTCGGGTCGGCTGAGCCCGGAAGCGGTGTCGAGAGCAGAAGCCGTGGCACGGCGCTCGTCACAGCCGATTGAACTTGTCTTAAATCAACTTGGCCAGTTGTCAGACGATGATCTTGCCGACGCATACTCCGCCGTAACCCGTTATCCTGTCTGGGAGCCTCTAATTGACGCGGCTCAGATCGAACCAGAGACGCTCGGACTGGGGCCGGAGTTTTTGCGTAAAGTGAGGGTGGTTCCCCTCCGCATTGAAGAGGACGCGCTTGTGTGCGCCGTCTGTGACCCGTTTGATGCCGAGATGCGCGCGGGCTTAAGCTTCGCGACCGGACGCGAGTTACGTTTCCTGATTGCGCGTATGATGGATTGGCGTACAGCCTTTGATCTTCGCGCCGAACCTCCCGTTGCAGAGTTTGATGAGCGGCGCATTGAGCGTGATCTGGCGCTCGTGGAGGATGCGAGCGTCGAGGGTCAGGCGGTGGAACTCGTGAATACGGCCTTCGCAGCTGCAGTGGACCGCGGGGCGTCGGACATCCATTTTGAACCTCACCGCCATGATCTGTTGGTCCGCCTGCGCATCGACGGTCACCTCAGCGATCTGATGACGGCTTCGAGCGACCTTTCCGCACCCGTTGTCTCACGCATCAAGGTGCTCTCAAACCTGAATGTAGGAGAGCGGCGCCTGCCTCAGGATGGTCGCGCCTCCTTGGTCAACGGTGGGCGTGCGATCGATGTTCGGGTGGCAACCGCACCCACCGTATTCGGAGAAGCCGCGGTTTTACGTCTTCTTGACCGGGCCCAGGCCCCTCAGGATATTACCTCGCTGGCCTTGCCAGCGAATGTCATGGCGCTCCTTGAACGCGCCGTACGAACGCCGCATGGACTGTTTCTGGTCACCGGTCCTACGGGGTCCGGCAAGACAACGACGCTTTATGCCCTTCTGGCGGCCTTCAAGGGCTCGGGTAAAAAGATACTGAGCGTCGAAGATCCCGTCGAACGACATTTTGAACACGTCTCACAGACCCAAGTACAAAGCCATATCGGTCTGACTTTTGCTGCCTGCTTGCGCGCCTTCCTTCGTCACGATCCGGATGTCATTCTCGTTGGCGAAATACGCGATGCGGAAACGGCGGCTGTGGCGGTTCAGGCCGCTATGACGGGGCACCTGGTCCTGGCCTCCGTGCACGCCAATACCGCGCTTGCCGTGGCGCCCCGGCTCAACGATATGGGGGTTGAACCCTATCAACTGGCGGCATCGCTGAAAGGCGTGATGGCACAGCGTCTGGTCCGTCGTCTGTGTTCAGCCTGTAAGGTCGAAGACAAACCCTCTGAAGCCCTAATCGCTTATGCCGAGCGGCTCGGACACCAAGCGCCTGCACGAATATTCCGTCCGGTCGGATGTCCTCGGTGTCGCGGGCAGGGCTATAATGGGCGACTGGTTTTGGCTGAAGGTATCTGGGCGGATGATCCGTTCCTGGCACTCGTTGGGGAAGGCGCAAATCTAGACCTGTTGAAAGCGCATGGCCGCACAGTGTCACTGCGCACCATGGCAGATGAAGGGTTCGACCTGATCTGTCAGGGTGAAACGACCCTCGAAGACGTACTGACGGTCACAGATGACTAGCCGTTACACATACCAAGCGATGGGGCCGACAGGGCGCGTGGAAAAAGGCGCGATCGACGCGCGAGATGAGGCGGATGCGTTTGCCAAACTACGCGCTCAGCAGCTTCAGCCTTTAAGGCTCAACGCCCAAACAGGATCCTCGTCGCCACCTCTTAAGCTGCCCTTCCTTTCCCGGCATCGACCGCTCGACCTTGAGGCGCTGCTTACCAACCTCAGCGTCTTGCTGCGGGCGGGTGCTGATATACGCACAGCTTTGGGTATTTTGGATGACGAGGGGAAGGGGTTGAAGGCTGCCGCCGGCAAGATATTGAGCGGATCGACGATCGAAGCGGCGCTTACCCCCTTGTTTCCCGCGGGTCAGAGCCATCTGGGGGCTTTGATTGCGGCGGGTGAGGCGAGGGGGGACTTGCCATCGGGCCTGGAGGCCGCCGCAAAGGTGTTAGCGGCCAGACGTCTGATTAGACAACAGCTCTTTGAGGCATTGAGCTATCCCGCTTTCGTCTTCGTCACAGCGATTGCGGCTCTTGCAGTGATCCTGCTCGTTGTTGTGCCGGCGATCGCGCCCTTGCTGGATGAAACAGGCCAGTCCATCCCTGTGTATTTCCAGGTGATCCTTTGGCTCAGTCAGGGCCTGCAATGGGGCTGGGCGTATCTTCTGGGCGGCATGGCGCTAACGGTTGTTGGGACTTATCTGGCTTACCGCTATGGCAATTTCAAGCGCGTGCTCGATCTGTGGTGGTTAGGCGGCCCAATGGGGACCATCGTGCGCGGACTCGTCTATGGCGGTTTTGCGCGCGGGTTGGGGGATACCTTGTCAGGTGGGGCGCCCGTTACAGACGCTATTCGACTTGCGCAACGCAGCGTGGGTTCCGAGAGCGCGCGCCAGCGGATCGACGCGGTTCTGCAGGCCGTTCGGCAAGGTCGGCGGCTAAGTGAAGCCCTGTCACACGTTGAGGGGTTTCCGACGTCTATCCTTAAGCTTTGCGAGGTCGGAGAGACATCGGGTCAGTTAGGGCCCATGCTCGTGCGTGCTGGTGAACGAAGTGAGGCAGAGGCGCTATCGAGAATATCCAGGCTGTCAAAGATTTTAGGCCCGGCACTTATCCTCGGCCTCGGCCTCATGATCGGCGCGCTCATGGGCGGGGTGTTAACGGCCCTCACTCACATAGGTGGTGTGTTGGGCGCTTAGCACCTGAAGGTAGAAATTGGCTCTTGCCAAAGGTGTTGTTAGCGTGGTTACCTCCTGAGGTAAATCGGCTTTGGGGAGATGATTTGAGGCGCACAATCCACACTCTCTGGTTGCTTGGCAGTCTTTTGTCTTCGCCGTGTATGGCGCGGTCAGGAACCGACTATGCCTATGACGCGCTGGGGCGTCTGGTGCTGTCAACACAGACCAATGGTACGCAGACCGGGTACACATACGGCTCTGCGGGCAATCGCATCAAGAAGATGCAGATATCCTGGCCTGCACGTTCTGCGGATGTGTTGTACGCCGGGCAGGTGCTCTTACGTGGGCAGGGCATGGTCTCGAACGGTGGGCGTTATCGCCTGTATGTCCAGACGGATGGCAATCTGTTTGTTTACGAACGGTCGTGGGTTTTATGAATACAATAATAATAACTAATGATATTATCGACTTAGTTACAGAGATTTTCTGATGATTGCAACATATTCCAGGTCTGCAGGATGTCCAAATTTTCAAACTTGCTTTGCGGCCGCTTCAAAACGGACGTGGTCCGCTGTTGCAGCTCCAAACTATATTGCTGCTATGCTATAATTATTTGTATAACGGTACCGAAAAGTAATCTGTATTTATTTCGACCTAATAAATCGGCATCTTTTTAAAGAAAGGGCGAGCTTTATGAATAATATAAATTTATTTATGAGCATGGATTCATATCGACATTATTTCCAGTGGAAACATTATATGATTATGCGTATCACAAAAATCGTACTTTTGTTATTTTTTATAAATTCAAGTGCTTTTGCTCAATCAATTACTTTGCCGTTGCCGCCAAGATTAGAGAGTGTGGATGAAAATGGCGTTGATATGAATGGCCACAAAATAACATACCCGGGGCACATTCTTTCCATCGGAAATGAGGACAGTGGTTTAAGGATTAACACTACATACAATATATTAAATTCTTATCCTGATTTGGGGTTTGTGGATATTTATAAGGGCGAAGAAGGTGCGGTTTATATTCCAATTATACGGGTAGATAGCAACGATCAATACTCAGGATCGCTGGAATTTAGAGGGGAGCAGAATTTAGTCTTTATAAATGGCTACGGGCTGAGTGATGTTATGCAAGCTATGAGTTTGGGTTATGAGGGCCGGGGGCAAGAAGGCCGATTGAGTTGTAGCGCTGATCTCGGTTCGAGTGCCGGTTTATGTACCTACACCCACAAGAGCGGAGTGCGTCTTGTATTCGATCAGTCAAGGCAGAGGGACAACGAGTTGACGCCTAATACCCAGTTTTCACAGATCGGCACTGGTGTGCTAATTAAGGTATTAAAGCCCGACGGAGAGATAATTGACATAACTTATGAAAATAAAACTATTCCGAATAATTTATGTCAAAAAACATGTACAAATCTGAAGTCAGTAAGAAGTTCGGCTGGATGGGTAATACTTGTGAGTAGATATAAAGATGGAGAATACAGCTTCAAAAGAGATTTAAAAATTATAAACGCTTCACAAGTGTATTGCAATCAATATGTAACGGATTGCAATTCATCTGATTTTGTTTGGCAGAGAGCTCAAGAAAACATAGTCATGAGTCCGGGCAATGTTGCGGAAAGAGTGGTTAACACCAACCATTTGGGTGGGCAGTTAGTTATTTTAACAACAAAGCATCCGGATCATCCGACGGGCGTGATTCGGAGCCCGGCTGGAGTTGAGAAATACGTAGTAGCTAATCCCAATAACGTTTTCGGTAATAGTGTCAGAGATTTAACATTCAGAGGCGTTACATGGAAATATTTAGGTCTTTGTTGCCTTAATAATGACATGGACGGCGCCGCGGAATGGGAGGCGTGGTCCGAAGCTCATAGGCGGGGCCCGGATGGAAATATAGATAGGCGAATTACGTATAGTTTGGATGGGCGCCTTGTTTATTCAACTGAAGATCAACTCGGCAGAAAAACTAAATATGACTATTATATTAATAATTCAAGTCAGGATGGGTACTTCTATTATAAAATCCATAGAGTGATTCCCCCAGGCGCAAGTTATAATGGAAATACGTTGGTTGGAGGATATACCGAATACAAGTATGACGCTCGTGGAAATGTAAAAAAAATTATATCCGTTCCAATATCGGGCAGCAACCAGAATCCGATTTATGTAGAATACACATACTCCGCCTCGTGTGATTCGAGTAATTTTAGATATTGTGACAAGCCTCTCCGAATAATCGACCCTAAGGGTGCGCAGACGGATTACACGTACGATGCAACGCATGGGGGTGTGTTGACGGAGACCGGCCCTGCGGATGCGAACGGTGTCCGGCCTCAGACACGCTACACCTACACCCCGCTATATGCGAAGATTAAGGACGCCAACGGCAATCTGGTGAACGCTGAAGGTCCGATCCACAAGTTGACCAAGGTGTCCACCTGCAAGACGGCGACGGCGGCCAATCCAGCATCCTGTGTGGGGACGGCAGACGAGCAGGTGAAGGAATATGCCTATAACCACAACAACCTGCTAATGACGTCGGAGACGGTGCGGTCGGGGGATAACTCAGTTTCAGCGACGACGAGCTATACCTACGATTACGTAGGCAATGTGACGTCTGTGGACGGCCCACGGACCGACGTCGATGACCGGAGTTACACGACGTGGGACGTTCTGCGTCGCAAGGTATTCGAGATTGGTCCCGATCCTGATGGGGCTGGCCCGCTCAAGCGCCAGATCGTGAAGCATTACTATGATGCGGATAGTCTTGAGATCCGCACCGAAGTCGGAACAGGGAACAATACAGACGGCTCAGACTTTGTTTGGTCGTCGGCCAAGCGGATGACCTACGACGGGGCGGCTCAACTCATCAAAACCGAAGTTGTGGTGCCGTGATGGTTGCGAAGGGGGCCGGGAAAATGGGCGAGTTCAAGGCGGAGCGCCGCGCGTTGGGGCGTAAATGGCTTGCCGCCGCTATGGCGGTGTTGGGGCTAGCCGGGACGGGAGCGGTGCAGGCTGAAACCGTGGTTTCGGTGACACAAGTATCCTATGACGCGGTGGGGAGGCCAGAGTGCACAGCGGTTCGAATGAATCCAGACACGTATGGCAGCCTACCGACAGGGGCGAACGCGGCTTGTGGTCTTGGGACGCAAGGCGCCTATGGTCCTGACCGAATTACGAAGACGGTTTACGATGCGGCTGGGCAGGTCGTGCAGGTCCGCCAGGCAGTAGGAACGCCGACTGAACGGGTCTATTCGACCTTTGCCTACTCTCCGAATGGTAAGGTCACGGACTCCATTGATGCCAATGGCAATCGGACGAAGCTGACCTATGACGGCTTTGACCGTCTGTCGGCGCTCAACTATCCGTCCACTACCCGTCCATCTGGCTGGAACCCGTCCACGCAGGCCAATGCTCTGGCCACAGCCGGTGTCGCCTCGACGGCGGACTATGAAACCTATCAGTACGATGCCAATGGCAACCGTACGTATTGGCGGCGGCGGGATGGAAATGTTGTTCGTAACACCTACGACAATCTCAACCGCTCCATCACCGAATGGCACGACGGCGGCACTCTAATCCGTCCGATCTATACGACCTATGATCTGACGGGGAAGGTTACCAAGAAGCGGTTTGATGGCTTTGATGGCCTTGGCGTGACCTATGCCTATGACGGTCTGGGCCGCCTGCAATGGTCTGCCGATATGAACGGTCGTACTCTGAGCTACGGGTACAATCAGGCTTCGGCGCGCAATGGCATGGTGTTCCCTGATAACAAGAACCAGTACTACGCCTATGATGCACTCAACCGTCTGACCTATACCGATATCAGCGGCAGCGGTGTCGCTACTAATTGGGCATATAACAACCGCGGCCTTCTAGAGGGGCGTGGTCGATGGAATAACACGTCGTCCGCCTTCTACTATGATGGCATTGGACGATTGACCGGGATGCATCATGCCTTCCCCGATTCGACACGTAACGTGCAATGGGGGTTTACCTACAATCCCGCCTCCCAGATTACGAACCTTACCGCCGGTAATACCGCACAATATGATTACCGCGAGACCCAGACGGCGACGGATAACCGCACCTATGACGGTCTGAACCGCGACACGGGCATCGCCGCTCTGACAAACGGTTATGATGCGCGTGGCAATATGACCAATGATGGGTCGCGTCAGATGACCTACGACCTCTATAATCGTATGCTGACCCTCACGGGCAATGGCCAGAACCTTCAGATGACCTATGACCCGGAAGGGCGTCTGGCGAGCTACACGGTCAATGGCGCGACGACCACCTTCCTTTATGATGGCGTGAAGCTGATTGCGGAGTATAATGGCGCAGGCCAGATGCAGAAGCGCTATCTGCACGGCATCGGAACTGACGATCCGTGGGCCGAGGTCAATGGCGCGGATGTCACGTCGTCAAATACGAGCTACCTTTACGCCAACTACCAAGGCTCTATTTTTGCTCTGGCCAATGGCAGTGGTGCCGTCACCGACGTCTACAAGTACGGACCCTATGGCGAGCCGAAGAACGCGCTGAACCAGACCAGCTTCGCAGGGAGCCGTTTCCGCTATACGGGTCAGACGGTGCTGCCAGAGGCTCAACTTTACTACTACAAAGCCCGCGTCTACGACCCCATCCAAGGACGCTTTTTACAAACTGACCCCATCGGATCAAAAGATGATCTCAACCTGTATGCGTATGTAGGCGGGGATCCAATTAATGGGACAGATCCTACGGGCCTCGGTGTATTGAAGCCTTTCAAAGAAATTGCTGAGCGAATTGCATTGAGGACGGCGAGGCAAGAATTGGAAAACGTCGGTAGAGCCGGGGTGCGTCAAGCGTGGAGGGAGGAGCAGCGTCTGGTTCGCGAAACAGGTGCAGGCACGAGGAACTGGACGGATAGTCAAATTTCAGAACTTTTGAAGACTGGGCGCGTCAAAGGCTTCGACGGACACCACATAAATGACAAAGCTAACTATCCATCGATGGCTGGTAATCCGAATAATATTGAGTTCTTGACGAAAGCAGAGCATGAAGCAAAACATGCCATGACCGGCGGATATAGAGGCACCACTAGCGGAGAATTATTAGATCGAAGTGCTGGCGGTCGTTTTGTTTCTCGAATAATTGATAACAAAGCTATCATGGGCATTGCAGCGGGAGCGTTTTACGGTCTTCAAGCGCTCGATAAATTGGACCCTTGGTCAGCGTTGCTCGATCCTGACTATGGAAATTGGAAAACTCTGGAAGACGTACAAAATGAATCTCAGCGAAAATGTCACCCGTCTGTCAGAACATGCTAAATCTTCTCCGGAATATTTAGATGGAGGGTGTCGGATATTGCACACTCCGAGTGTTGCACCTCAGGCCTATTTTCACAGATTTTATCCAGCGTTAGACTTGGTCGATCTCGAGGATTTGGGTGCCTATTATGGGAGGGCAGTACCAAGTTCCTTCCTTGGTTTCCTTCAACAAGCAAATGGTGCGCGGTTATTTGGAAGGCTATTGCACATAAATGGCCATTTGGTTCAAAATGTTAGATCGTCCTCCGGCCTAGGTCAGCCAATTTCCCTCAGGTATGGGAATATAGTGGAGAGGCCTCCCTATCTGAATGTGGACGACTTTGTAATAGGTGGCTACGTGTATGGGGAGATAATTCTACCACTTGGATGCAATTCTTTCGGCGAAGTCAGCGTATTTGCGGGACCAGATGACGGTAATATCTTGCACAGTTGGAAGAGCTTTGAATGCTTTTTGTCTTCTGAAATTGAGCGTTTGGTAAATATTTACAGTGGGGATGAACCAATACCGAGTTTGAGAGGCAAGATTCTGCACTTTGGTGCAATATAGCGAGAAGTTACTGCGACCAGATATCTCCTATATTGTTCTCTGTTCGCAAGATAAAAGCAATGCCTCTAGGTGAGGGCTAAGTATCTGTCTGCACATCGTTTTTTGTGCCTCCGGGGTGTGAGAAAAGGCCGGAATCTGGAGATTTCGGCCCTTTTTTATGGTGCCATGTGGGCGTCAAAGCCTTTGTTTATAAGGCTTTGCGATGGAGCCATTGGAGCCTCCAACCGCTTAAATACTGCCTTCGATCCTTCGATAGCGACGGGGACGTGTTCGGTGTTTGGATACCGTTCGTGCGCAGGCAGGATAAAAGGCGGAGAGGCTCTGGGGCTTGGTTCTGTGCGATAGTCTATATTTTACAGATGGTTATGCGAGTTGCGCAAGAGGTGCGCGCTGCATGTGGTGAGGCGCGAACCCGGTATCCCGTTGTACTGTATGGCTAATTTGTGAGGTTTGCGGGATTTAAGCGCTCTGTGGCGACGGCGGCGACGGTGTCCTGCAAGAGCTTTACGCGCTCGGTGAGCCAGTCGAGTTCTTCATCGGTGACGGTGTAGTCGGCAGAGTATCGGGCCTCGACATAGGCACGGCGCAGGCGGTCGAAGGCCTGACGGTGCAGTTTGGTCGTAATTGCTCACGTGGTTGGCAGATTTGGGGTTGCGCGATGAATCGGGTTCTGAATCCATGGGGTCATGATTCGTCCTCCGCTTCGTCCTCTTTCGGATAAAGAAAAAGACGCGCTGATTGCAGAGCAAGCTGATCTGCTGCGCCAGCAAGGGGCTATGATCGAGGAATTGGTCCGGCGGCTGAATGACCTTGAGGGGCGCGGCGGCAAGGCGCGGAAGACTTCGAAGAACTCGCATCAGCCGCCATCGAGCGACGGCCCTGGTAAGGCGAACCGGCCGGGTGGCGGGGCTAAGAAGCCACGCCCGTCGCGTCCGGGCGTTTCGCGCCGGCTGGCCGACGATCCTGATCGGACAGAGCGCGTGTATGCTTCTGAGTGTCGCCACTGCCATGCCGATGTGTCACAGCTTTCCCAGCACATTCGGTGTCGCTACGATCATATAGACCTGCCGCCGATACGCCCCGTGGTTACGCGGGTCGAACTCATGGGCGGGCGTTGCCGATGCGGTCGGCGTTTCCGTGCTGCCCCGCCCGCCTCGATGCCCACCGGCTCACCGTTTGGTCATGGAATCCGTTCACTGGTCACCTATTTGCACCATTCTCACCATTTCAGTTTTGAGCGGCTGTCGCGCGTCATGGGAGAACTGTTCGGCCTGAAGATATCCGAAGGCGGGTTGACCAATATCTTCAATGACCTTGAAGGCAAGATGGCAACGGCTTGCGAGGCCATTGCCGCTCAACTGCGAACCGCCCGCGTCGTCGCGTCCGACGAAACCACGACGCGCGTCAGCGGTATCACCCAATGGCAATGGAGCTTCACCTCGGACAAGGCGGTCCTTCATAAGATCGCGCCGAGCCGAGCCAAGTCCGTTCCGCAAGAAGTGATGGCGGGCCATTATCCGGACGTTTGGATCAGCGACCGCTATGCCGGTCAGCAGGAACTAGCCAAAAATCACCAGGTCTGTCTGGCCCACGTTCTTCGCGACGTACAATATGCCATCGACTGCGGCGACACGGTCTTCGCCCCGAAAATCCGCGACCATCTGCGATGGTGTATCCGCGTTGGACATCGTAGCGGGGACCTGAAAGATGGAACCCATCGCGCCTATGCAGCCAAGGCAGACGACAAACTCGATAAAATCCTTGCCATTCCAACGGCCCATCCGGCCGGGGCCTATCTGAGAAAGCAAATTAAGGCGTGGCGGACCAAGTTCTTCGTCTTCATGACCGATCCCAGGGTGCCCCCCACCAACAATGTCTCCGAGCGAGAGATCAGACCGTCGGGCGTCTTCCGAAAAGTGACAAACGGCTTCCGCTCACAATGGGGCGCCGACATACACGCGGGATATCGCTAAATGACAGGCACTGCACGCCTACGCGGTCTGATGCCTTACGCCGCGATCCGCGTCCTCGTCGACGGAAACTTCGCCGTCGCGTAGTCTCGCACGCCAACCACGTGAGCAATTACGTCTGCACATCTTTTTTTTATGTCTCTCACGCGTGCGAAACGGCCGCGACGTTGCCCCCTGGAATTAATCCAGTTAGAGTTCGCTCCGGCGGTTGGTGACGTGACGGGGTGGACGGCTCCCAATTTTGCGACCTTCTACAGCCAAAGAGTGGCACCTAGGTGCCTGGAGCGGAAGTCGTCCACCCCATCAGGTCACTTGTCGACTGGCGAGGTAGACACACTGTTAAGGAAGTCGTTGAATTACCTGTCTTGGCACGATTATCGAATGTGTGTCTAACCTCCTAATTCCTTTTGTTATTGCCAAAACCTCCGCGCCTACCAATCCTCATCCCGCCTGACAGAGCCCGGCCCGCCGTAAAATTTTCGCATGACCCGTGCGGGGAAAGAGCGTAAGCCTTGCGGCAAATCAGCCATCGGGGGCCTTCATGACCGACGCCATCGCACTTCTTATCCCGCCGCGCGAAAAGGATCTGGGCGGCTTTACCGTCAAGCGCATCCTGCCGTTCGCCAAACACCGCATGGTCGGGCCGTGGATATTTTTCGATCATATGGGGCCGGCGGTGTTTGAGCCGGGCAAGGGCACCAATGTCCGGCCGCACCCACATATCAACCTGGCCACCGTCACCTATCTGTTTGACGGTCATATCCACCACCGCGACTCGCTGGGCTCGGATCAGGTCATCACACCGGGGGCCATCAATCTGATGGTGGCGGGCAGGGGCATTGTCCATTCCGAACGCGAGCCGCTTGAAGGGATCGACACCACGCGGCAACTGCACGGGCTGCAACTGTGGCACGCCCTGCCGGAGGCCGACGAAGAGATCGACGCCGCCTTCTTCCACTATGACGCCGAAGAGATACCGGCACTGACGGTCGAAGGTGTGCCGGTGCGCGTGATGATGGGGTCGGCCTATGGCGTCACGTCTCCGGTCAAGACCTATGCCGAGACGCTGTATCTGGAGGCGCGCCTGAGCGCCGGGCAGGCGCTGGTCCTGCCGGATCATGTGGCTGAGCGGGCGCTCTACGTCGTGTCAGGCCGCGCGGCTGTCAATGGCACGCCGGTCGAAGCCTCGCACATGGTCGTTCTCAACGCCGGTGCGACGGTCAGCGTCACGACCGACGCTGAGGCGCAACTGGCCCTGATCGGCGGCGAGCCCTTTACCGAGCGCCACATCTACTGGAATTTCGTCTCGTCGCGCAAGGAACGCATCGAGCAGGCCAAGGCCGACTGGCGCGACGGGCGCTTCCCCAAGGTGCCGGGCGACGAGATCGAATTCATCCCGCTGCCGGTCGAATGATGTCAGATATGATCTCTGCACGAGTCGAGGAGACTCATATCTCCGATTTCAGCGTGGCTATCGAGGTCAGCGGCCATCGCCTGAGCGGCGACGAACCTGAATCGCAAGGGGGGCTGAACCTCGCGCCGTCGCCCTATGACTATCTGACGGCGGCGCTGGGCGAATGCACGGCCATGACCGTGCGCTGGTACGCCAAACAAAAAGGCTGGCCCTTGCAGGAGGTTCGCGTGGACCTGACCCACGAAAAGGTCGCCGGTCACGCGTCGGGCAAGGCCGATATCTTCCGCAAGTCGGTGACGATTATCGGTGACCAGCTCAGCGACGAGCAGCGGCAAAGACTGCACGACATCGCTGCCAAATGCCCGGTGCACAAAACCCTGACGGGTGGGGCGTTTATCGAGACCTTTACGGCGTAATCAAGCGTTTCCGTCGCTTTCGTTTGAAACAATTATGACTTTACAGGGCGGGACAGGCCTCTCTAATGTTCCGCAAACAGTCATAGGATAGCGTCAATGAAAAAAGGCATGATGGTCAGCGCGGCGGTTGTGGCGGCGGCCCTGTTTTCGGTTCCGGTGTCGGCTCAGGTCACGGCCCCTCTGCCGCCCCCCTTGCCGGTGTCGGCGCAGGTCGATTATCCCGGCACGCTGAAGGTCTATGTCGATGCCACTGACACGCAGCAGCGCGTCATGCGCGTGCGTCAGGTTATTCCGGTGGCCAAGTCCGGTCCCTTCACCCTGATCATGCCGCGCTGGCTGCCCGGCAAGCACGCCCCGCGACCGCAGGCCGACAAGATCGCCAATGTGCGCTTTTCGGCGGGTGGTCAGAACCTGAGCTGGCTGCGCGATCCCGTTGAAGTGACAGCCTTTCATATCGACGTGCCCGCCGGTGCCAAAGAAGTGGTGGCGGAGTTCGACTTCCTGACCCCCATGACCACGGCCGCCGGCCGTGTGGTGGTCACCGACGTCATGGCCAACCTGCAATGGGAAAACCTGTCCATGTATCCGGCAGGCTATGCGGTGAAGCGCGTGCCGGTCGAGCTGACGCTGAAACTGCCCGAAGGCTGGGACTATGCGGCGGCGCTCGATGTGGCGTCGAAGAATGCCGACGGCACCGTGACCTTCAAGCCGCTGCCTTATGAGCACTTTATCGACTCGCCGATGTTTGCGGGTAAGTTCAGCAAAACCTTCGACCTCAGCGCCGATCCCAAGGTGCCGGTACGTATGCACGTCTTTGCCGACAAGCCGGGCGATCTGGCCGCCACCGATGAGCAGATTGCCATTCACAGGAAGATGGTGGCGCAGGCGGTCAAGGTCTTCAAATCGCAGCACTACGACCATTACGACTTCCTCGTTCACCTGTCGGAAGAGCTGGGCGATATCGGGCTTGAGCACCACCGCTCATCCGAAAATGGCCACGACTCCACCTATTTCACCGAGTGGAAGACCAACTATGTCGGGCGCGATCTTCTGGCGCACGAATATACCCATTCCTGGGACGGCAAGTTCCGCCGCGGTGCCGACCTCTACAATCCCGACTTCCACACCCCCATGCGTAACAGCCTGCTGTGGGTCTATGAGGGGCAGACGCAGTTCTGGGGCTATGTCCTGTCGGCGCGCTCGGGTCTCTACACGCCGGAGCAGGCCAAACAGGCCATTGCGCTGATCGCCGCGCAGTACGACAACTTCTCCGGTTCGCAATGGCGTCCGGTGCTCGATACCACCAATGATCCGATCCTGTCGGCGCGTCAGCCCAAGAACTGGCTGAGCCAGCAGCGCAACGAAGACTATTACAATGTCGGTCTTCTGATCTGGCTCGACGCCGATACGCTGATCCGTGAAAAGACCAATAACAAGAAGTCGCTGGACGATTTCGCCGGCCTGTTCTTCGGCATCAAGGATGGCTCGTGGACGCCGGAAACCTATGAGTTCAAGGACGTGGTGGCGGCGCTCAACAGCGTTTACGCCTATGACTGGGACACCTTCCTCAAGACGCGCGTGAATGAGACCTCAAAGGGCACCTTCCTCGACGGGCTGGAGCGCGGGGGGTACAAGCTGACCTATAGCGACACCCCGACCGACTGGTTCAAGGCGCGCGAAAAGAAAGGCAAGGGCGTGGACCTCAGCTATTCGCTGGGCCTGTCGCTGACCGCCACGGGTGACATCAGCAGCGTCTTCTGGGACAGCCCGGCCTTTAAAGCCGGACTGGGGCAGGGGATGAGCGTGGTCGCGGTCAACGGCACCGCCTATGAGGGCGACGGGCTTAAGACCGCCATTGCCGACGCGGCGAAGCCGGACGGCAAGCCGCTCGAGCTGCTGATCAAGCGGGGCAAGACCTATAAGACGGTGACAATCGACTATAAGGGCGGTCTGCGCTATCCGCGCCTTGAGCGCATCGACGGCAAGAAGGCCTATCTCGACGATATTCTGGCCGAGAAAAAATAAGGTTCGGCGCGCGTCGGCGCAGGGTGAAAAAACCGTGGTGCGTATCACAGACTGTACCTTGCGGAGATTTCCTATGCGCCTGACGCCTGTCCTGCTGTGTCTTCTGATGGCCGCCTCCGTCCCTGCCTCAGCGCAGGGGCCGCTACGCGAGCGCTTAAAAGCGCGCTATATGGAGCGGCTTCAGGACGGTGAGACGCCGGAAGAGGGCGCGCGCGCCTATACGGCCGTCCTGCCCGGCACCACCCGACAGACCGTCAGCTATGGGTCCGACCCCTTACAGGCCATGGATGTTTACAGTCCGGTCAATGCCCGCAATGCGCCGATGATCGTCATGGTGCATGGCGGCGGCTGGCGGACCGGCGACAAGGCCAATAGCGGCGTGGTCGAAAACAAGGTCAAGCACTGGCTGCCCCAGGGCTATATCGTCGTCAGCGTCAACTACCGCCTGTTGCCGCAGGCGGATGCCTATGCGCAGGCCGAGGACGTGGCGGCAGCATTGGCCTATGTTCAGAAAAACGCTGCCAACTGGGGCGGGGATGTCTCGCGCCTGATCCTGATGGGGCACAGCGCCGGGGCGCAACTGGTGGCCCTGACCTCAGCCGACCCGTCGGTGGTGACGGCAAAGGGCGGGCGACTGTGGGCCGGGACGGTGGTGCTGGACTCGGCGACGCTCGACCTGCGGGCCACGATGACGCAAAAGCGCGTGCTGCCGCTCTATACCAACGCCTTTGGCAGCGATCCGAAGCGTTGGGCGCAGGCCTCGCCGCTGGAGCGTCTGACGCCGCAGGCTGTACCCATGATGATGGTCTGTTCGACCCAGCGCAAGGACCGGCCCTGCGATCAGGCCGACACCTTCAGCCGGGCTCTGCGGCAACTGGGCAAGCCTGCCCCGGTGCAGAAGGAAGACAAGAGCCACGGCGAAATCAACAAGATGGTCGGCGTGCCCGGTCCCTATACCGACGCCATCGACGCCTTTATCGCGGCGCGTTTAGGGCAGGCTCTGGGGGCCCACAAATAGCCACGCCATATAGGCGGCATAGAGGCCGAGGAACAGAAGGCCGCTCAGCCGCCCGACCTTTTGAGCGAACAGGATGATCAGCAGGACCAGAGCGGCGACGCCCAAGGCGACCGGCATGTCTATCTGTGCCATCTGAGGCGCTATGCGCAAGGGGGCAATGCAGGCCGTCACCCCTAAAATGCCCAGTATATTAAAGATGTTGCTGCCGATCAGATTACCGAGGCTGACCTCGCCCTGACGGCGGAAGGCGGCGATAATCGTCACGGTCAGTTCGGGCAGGGACGTGCCGACCGCCACCAGAGTCAGGCCGATCACGGCCTCCGAAATGCCGAACCCGCGGGCGACGTTTTCGGCCCCGCGCACCAGCGCGTCGGCCCCGCTGACCAGCATTAGCAAGCCCACCGCTACCCAGATCAGGGCCACAAGGGGTGACCCCTGACGTTCGCTGTCGGGTTCCCCGGCCGGAGCCGTATCCTTACCTGTCAGGACCTTTTCCCAGACATAGACACCCATCAGATAGACGGCGAATATGCCCAGCATGATCCAACCGTGATCCCGCGTCACCACGCCCTGCAAACCCAGCCACAAAAGGCCCGCCGTGACGGCGCACATGATCAGGGCGTCCCGCTTCAGGCTCAGACCCCTCGCCACCATTGGCGACAGCAGGGCGCCAATGCCCATGATCAGCAAGATATTGGCGATATTGGAGCCGACCACATTGCCCACAGCCAGATCAGGCGAGCCTTTGAGCGCCGACTGCACCGACACCATCAGTTCCGGGGCCGACGTGCCCACGCCGACCACGGTGAGGCCGATCACCAGACGCGACAGTCGCAGGTTCAGCGCAAGGGCCACCGCACCCCGGATCAGGCTCTCGCCCCCGACAAACAGCAGGCCCAGCCCGCCGATGATCAGCACGTAATCGAGCCAGGCGGCGTCGATATAGGCGGCGATAAAATTGATAATGGCATCCATGTCCGCACCCCCGGTCATTAACCATCCTGCCCTGAGGGATGCCGAAGGACAAGACTATTCGTCGCTTGGCGGCAGAGGCGTGAGGCAGTATGACAGCCTCATGATCCGACTGTTTATCGCCGAAACCACGCCGCCCTTTGCCGACGGGCTGATCTTCCCGCTCAATCCCGATCAGGCGCGCTATGTCGCCGCCGTGATGCGGCTGGGGGAGGGCGATGAGATCAGCGTCTTCAATGGCCGCGATGGCGAATGGCGTGGCCGTTTGCAGAGCGTCAGCAAAAAGCACGTCCATGTCGAACTTATCGTGCAGACGCGCGCGCAACCGGCCGCAGGCAACGCCCCAAAGCTGTTGATTGCACTGGTAAAACGTGCGCGCTTGGAAGCCATCATCGAGAAAGCGACCGAGCTGGGCGCGGGCGAAATTCAACTGTTGATCACGCGCCGCACCAATGCCGACCACACCAATGTCGCGCGGCTGCAACTGATCGCGCAGGAGGCGGCGGAGCAGACCGAGCGCCTCGACGTACCGCAGGTTCTGGCCCCCGTCAAACTGGAGGCCTATCTGAAAACCGCAGCGGAAATCCTGATCTATGGCGACGAAGATTCCACCCACGAGACGGGGGAACGTACCATCCCGCCCATGCTGGAAGCACTGAGCGGGCTGGGCGAAGGGGCGGTGTCCATCCTGATCGGCCCGGAAGGCGGGTTCGATGCGGTCGAGCGCCAGACCCTGAGTGCCCTGCCGAACGCGGTGGCCGTCAATCTGGGGCCACGCATCCTGCGCGCCGACACGGCGGCCATTTCCGCCCTGACCCTGTATCAGGCCGTAAAGGGTGATTGGAAATAGTTTAGAGTTATTCGCTTGTGCCGCTGGGCCCTTACGCCCATATACCCGTGAATTGCAATTGAGCCTGTTACTTTAGGGATGGGGCGCGTGGTCAAGATTTCGGAACCCATTCAATCGTTTTCGCAGCTTACCGACTATTTTGCGTCGGGTGAAAAGCCGTCTGAGCGCTGGCGCATCGGGGCTGAGCACGAGAAGTTTGTTTTCCACCTCAGTGATCTGCGGCGTCCCGAATATGCGGGACCGGACGGCATCGAAGCCCTGCTGAAAGGGCTTATGCGCTTTGGCTGGAGCGGCGTCTATGAAGACGAACACCTGATCGCGCTGGAACGCGACGGCGCGTCGGTGTCGCTGGAACCCGGCGGTCAGTTTGAGTTGTCGGGCGCGCCGCTTTCGACCATCCACGAGATTTGCAGCGAAACGGGTCAGCACCTTGAGGAGGTCAAGGCCGTGGCCTCCGAACTGGGGCTGGGCTTCCTAGGCGTCGGTTTCTCGCCTCTGTGGACGCGGGCCGAAACGCCGGTCATGCCCAAGGGCCGCTATAATATCATGCGCGCCTACATGCCAAAGGTCGGCACGCTCGGCCTCGACATGATGCTGCGCACCTCGACCATTCAGGCCAATCTCGATTTTTCGTCCGAAGACGACATGGTGCTGAAATTCCGCACCTCTCTGGCCCTGCAACCCATCGCCACGGCGCTGTTTGCCAATTCGCCCTTCACGGAAGGCAAGCTCAACGGCTTTTTGTCGGCGCGCGCCAATGTGTGGACCGACACCGATGCCGACCGCACGGGGATGCTCGGTTTCGTCTTCGAAGACGGCTTCGGCTATGAAAACTATGCCCAATACGCCCTTGATGTCCCTATGTATTTCGTCAAGCGTAAGGGCGCGCCCAATGGCGGCTATATCGACGCCTCTGGTCAGTCGTTCCGTGACTTTATGGACGGCAAGCTGCCCGCCCTGCCGGGGGAGCGCCCGACGATGGACGACTGGGCCGATCACCTGACGACCCTGTTCCCCGAAGTGCGCCTCAAAAAGTACCTCGAAATGCGTGGGGCCGATGGTGGCCCGTGGTCGCGCATCTGCGCCCTGCCGGCCCTGTGGGCGGGGCTCCTCTATGATCAGACGGCGCTGGAAGCCGCCTGGGATCTGGTCAAGGGCTGGCGCATCGAAGACCACGACACCCTGCGCGGCATGGCGGCCAAAACCGGCCTGAAGGGTGAGATCGCCGGGCGTCCGGTGAAGGACTGGGCGCTCGACACCCTGACCATCGCGCGTGAGGGCTTAAAGCGCCGTCAGCGCCTGTCCGGCGGGCTGGTCGATGAAACCGGCTATCTCAGCGAACTGTTTGAAATCGCGGAGAGCGGCGTCACTCCGGCCGAGCGTCTGATCGAAAAATATCAGGGACCGTGGGCGGGCGACCTTCGTAAATTGTACACAGAAGAAGCCTATTAAAACCGTATACCGTTTCCCCTGAAACGGAAGTGCGCTTGCCAACCGGTGCATTTGCTGCTCCTATCGCCGCAAATTAACTGTCTGCTGTCCGATTGCGGCCCGAATGGTGCCCCGGCACAGGCCTTACGGGGCAAGTTTACATGATCAATATCGTTATCGCCGCAGGGATTCTGGTCACCCTGCTGACGGCCATTCCGGTCATCGTGCAGATGCGCCACCATCCGCGTGGCCTGATCGTCTGTTTCTTCGCGGAGATGTGGGAGCGCTTTTCCTATTACGGGATGCGGGCGCTGCTTATCTATTATCTGACGCGCCACTTCCTGTTTCCGGACGACAAGGCCAGTGCGCAGTACGGCTCCTACACGACTCTGGTCTATCTGCTGCCGCTGATCGGCGGTCTGGTCGCGGACCGGCTGATCGGTACGCGCAAGGCGATCGTCTTCGGGGGTATTTTGCTGGTGCTTGGCCACTTCGGCATGGCCTTTGAGGGGAAGCCGACACAGGAATTCCTGCATTATCAGGGCCAGACCTATGGCTTTGAGGTGCGCACCACCAATTCCGGCGACGCGCCGCGTCTGCAGGTGGGGAATGCCAGCTATGAGGTCGGTGCCACCCCCGATGGCGGCTATCAGATCAAGGGCCTGCCTGCGGGTGCGCCCCTGCCGGAAATCCTCGAAAAGGGCAGCTTCACCAAGAGCAAGGCCACCGAGACGCCGTGGGCCGAACACGCCTTCTTCCTGTCGATTGCCCTGATCGCCATGGGCGTCGGCTTCCTCAAGCCGAACATCTCCTCTCTGGTCGGACAACTCTACCGTGAGAAGGACCCGCGCCGGGATTCGGGCTTCCAGCTCTACTATTTCGGCATCAATATGGGCTCGTTCTGGGCCGCTATCCTGTGCGGCTATCTGGGCGAGCGCGTCGGCTGGTGGGCCGGTTTCGGTCTGGCCGGGGTCGGTATGCTGATCGGCCTTTTGTGCTTCATCTTCGGCAAGACACTGCTGGAAGGCAAGGGCGAAGCCCCGAACCCCGCCGCGCTGAAACAGAAGGTGGCGGGCGTTATCTCGAAGGAAAATCTGGTCTATCTGCTGGGCTTTGCCGCCGTGCCGCTGATCTATTTCGTCATTCAGCGCAACGACATTGTCGGTTACGCGCTGGGCGTGGCGACGGTGCTGATCCTCGGCTATGTCTTTACCCAGATGGCCACCAAGTTCAGCCGGGTCGAGAACTTCCGTCTGGGGCTGGCCATGGTCCTGACCCTGTCGTCGGTCGTCTTCTGGACCCTGTTTGAGCAGGCCGGTTCGTCGCTCAGCCTGTTTGCCGAGCGCAACACCGCGCTGGACCTGATCGCCGAACCTATCCGCCTGGGGACGCTGCTGCTGGCCACGCCGGGTCAGGTGAAGGCCATGGGCGGTGTGCCCGAAGGGGCCCTCTGGATCGACATGGGCTTCAATGCGTCGAATACCCAGAGCTTCAACCCCTTCTTCATTCTGGTCTTCGCGCCGATCTTCGCCGGCATCTTCACCTTCCTCGCCAAGCGCGGCAAGGACCCGGATCCGGTCAAGAAGTTCGCCTTCGGTCTGGTCATGGCGGGTCTGGGCTTCTTCGTGCTGGTGTGGTCGATGCCTCTGGCAGGGGCGGACTTCCGCGTGCCGCTGTTCTGTCTGTTCCTGACCTATATGTTCCACACCTGGGGCGAGCTGGCCGTGTCGCCCGTCGGTCTGTCGCAACAGACCAAGCTGTCGCCGACCGTGCTGGTTTCGACCATGATGGCCATCTGGTTCCTTGGTACGTCGGGCGCGCAGTATCTGGCCGCCTTCGTCGCCACCTATGCCTCGACCGAGACGGTCGGTGGGCAGGTTCTCGATCCCAACGCCGCGCTTCAGGCGTCGCTCAAGACCTTCAACACCATCGGCTGGGCGGGTATCATCCTTGGCGGTATTCTGTTCGCCCTGTCCTTCGTGCTGAAGGGCTGGGCGCACGGGGCGTCGGATACGGTGGACGAAGCACCGAAGGCGGGCCACTAAGTCAAGCAGGAGCGGGGTGACATCATCTCGCTCCTTTTGGCCGCTCCAACTGGCTGACACGAAAAACCCCGGCAGTGCTCTACCGCCGGGGTTTTTCTTTTGAATGTGAAGGGCTTAAAGCTCGTTCCGGATGCGCAGATAGAGCTTGGGTTCCGAGTTGCGCTGTGTCGATTCCTCATAGGACAACACATTGCCCGACCGCAGGCCCTCATAGCGCGTTACGTCATAGCGCGTGGTGCGTGCGCCAAGATTCTGCAATTCCGTGCGTACCGACAGCTTGGGCGAGGGCTTGAACTCGGCATAGAGGCTGACCCAGGGCGAACCTTCGGAGTGGCTGACCTCCTTGGCGCGCCAGCTGGTATTGTCCCAGCCGCTATCCACCGACCAGCCCCAGGACATGCCCGGACGGTCCTGATTGAAGCTCAGGGACAGGGAGCGCGGCGTCTGACCGGAGATGCGCCGCTTGCGGCCCGTCACCGGGTCGGTGATCTCGGAGTCGTACCAGGTGGCGTTCAGGCGGATCATGCCGTTTTCGAGATAATTATCCACCGGGACGCTGAGGCGCGTCGAAATCTGCTGATTGGCCCCGTCGCCGACATTGCCGACAATATCCTCGATCCCGCCATTCTGGGTGTAAAGAGGGACGCGCTCGACCGCATCGTCGATGTCGTTCAGTTCGTAGCTGAGCGCCAGTTGCCCCTTTTCCCAGAAGCGGTAATCGACGCTGAACTCGTTCGACCACTGGCGATAGGGGACGAGGTTGAGCGGGTAGAGCAACTGATCCGGGCGCTCATACTGCCAGTTGGCAATCGACACAAAGTCCCAGTAGCCCATATAGCCGACTTCGCGGGCGCGGCTGAGGCGCACCTGAAGCCCCTGATCGGGCTTCCATTGCAGGCTGAGGCGCGGCTTGGGGTATTCGTAGCTCCGCTCGGCCGCATAGACGCCGCGATGGCGGAAGGTCATGCTCTCGACCGCCAGCCCGCTGTCGATGGTCAGGGTGTCACTGGGCCGCCAGTTGCTGGAAATATAGAGCGAGCCGCGTTGTTCCTCGCCGCGCGTGCGGCTGGGGTCGGGCCGCTCGTCATCGCTCAGCCAGGAGCCGATCGACAGGCCCTGTGCGTCGAAAGTGTTGAAGCGGCGCTCCCCCCCGGCCTGAAGCATCAGGGCCTTGGAATAGTGCCAGGTCGCCTGCGCCGCCAGCGAGCCTTCGCTGGTTTCCTTGTCCTCGGTATAGGTGGAAAACTGATCGGGCTTCTGATGGTCGGTGCGGCTGTCGCTGACGTTGCGCTTGCCCCACAGGTTAAGGTTCAGCTTGAATGTCTTGCTGACACTTTTTTCGTAGCGTCCGGACACTTCCTGCGTCAGGTTTTCGTTCTTGCGCTGCTCGTATTCGGTGACGCCGTTCTCATAGACGGCATCAAAGCCCGACCGGTTGTAACGGACCGTGCCGTTGACGTCGAGCCGCCCGCCGCTGGCCGGGCCGGCCCAACCGCCGCGCACCTCTGCGCCTTCGCTCTGACCTTTGGAATCGAGCGCCTGATGCCGGGTCGTGCCGTCGGCATAGGTGGTGTACTTGTCGCCGTGGCCGGTGCCTTCGTCGTGGTTCTGATACAGATTGACCCCGGCCTCCAGATTGCGGCCGTTCTGGTTCTTCTGCCACGTGAAGCCGACCTGCGGCTTGATCTTGCCGTCCGGATAGATGTTGGCTGAAGACTGAAGCGTCACGACGGGCTTCGACATCGACTTGCGCACGATGTTGATCAGCTCGCTGTGGCCCTGCATGTCATAATTGGCGCTGCCCGCGGCAATGCGCTCGATACGTTCGATCTGATTGAACGGCAGACGGGCGAGGGCGTCATTGGTGTCAGACGGGCGCTGACCGTCGATCAGTACGTTGGACGAGCCGCCCGAACCCGTGACGATGAAGTTGGGGATGTATTTCAGGGCGTCGGCGGCCGATTGCACCGGCTTACCCACAAAGTCCGAAGCCGTGTACCGGGCGGCGGCGGCAATGGTTTCCCCCCCCGCCAGGGCCTGTACGGGCAGGAGGGCAAGTGCACACACCGATGTCAGCCACACAAGCCGCATAACGCCCGATCACCTCTGTCTGGAACAACTGAACGGCACCACACCGGCACCTTCGTGAGGCAATATGACGCCATACGGGCGAAATGACAAGTTCGCGGGTGCGAAAAAGACGAATAGATCAGCCTTAACAAAAGCTTGTAAACTTCGGTTATGCGGAGGTCCCGCCCACCGTCAGGCCGCCGATCTTCAGGCTGGGCTGGCCTATCCCGACGGGCAGGCTCTGACCCGCCTTGCCGCAGGTGCCGACACCCGGATCGAATTTGAAATCATCGCCGATCATCTCGACCTGACGCATCACCGCGGGACCGTCACCGATCAGCGATGCGCCCTTGACGGGGGCCGTCACCTTGCCGTCTTCGATCAGATAGGCCTCGGTGCATTGAAAGACGAACTTGCCATTGGTGATATCGACCTGACCGCCGCCGAAATTGACGGCATAGAGGCCGCGTCTGGTCGAGGCGATCATGTCGGACAGCTTGTCCTGACCGCCCTTCATGAAGGTATTGGTCATGCGGGGCAGGGGGGGATGGGCATAGGACTGGCGCCGGCCGTTGCCGGTCGGCGCCACGCCCATCTGACGCGCCGACAGCCGGTCGTGCATATAGCCAACCAGAATGCCGTCTTCGATCAGGGGCGTGG
The DNA here is from genome assembly GCF_037101385.1 of Asticcacaulis sp. DW145. Taxonomy (NCBI): domain Bacteria; kingdom Pseudomonadati; phylum Pseudomonadota; class Alphaproteobacteria; order Caulobacterales; family Caulobacteraceae; genus Asticcacaulis; species Asticcacaulis sp. DW145. Next base: position 493,301 of record NZ_AP029025.1, read on the forward strand.
CGTGGGTCGGCGTCCCTTCGTCGTCCATATTGAGCGAGCCACGCGCATCGGCGATCGTGCCGTCATCAACCACGCTAACGCCCCTGGCGGCGACCTGCTGTCCCATCTTGCCGGAAAAGGCCGAGGTGCCTTTGCGGTTGAAATCGCCCTCAAGGCCATGGCCCACGGCCTCGTGCAGGAGGACGCCGGGCCAGCCGGGCCCAAGGACAATATCCATCTCTCCCGTCGGAGCCGGTTTGGCCTCAAGGCTGATCAGGGCCTGCCGCAGGGCCTCATCGACCTGCGCCTGCCAGTATTGGGGATCACTGAGGAGATCGAGCGCGATACGTCCGCCGCCGCCCGCCGAGGCGCTTTCGCGGTGACCGTTCTTTTCGACCGACACCCCCACCGAGAGGCGGACAAGGGGGCGATAGTCGTGGAAGACCTCGCCACCCGCCCGCAGTATGGTGATGTGCCGCTGATCGGCGGCGACCGAAGCCGAAACCTGCACGACGCCCGAATGGAGGTTGCGCGCATAGGCGTTAATAGCCTCCAGCAGCGCAACCTTGTCGCCAAACGGCATGGCGCCGATGGGATCGTGCTCGCCATAATAGCGGTTGTTCGAGCGGGCCGGTGCCGTCGAGAGGTTCAGGCGGACCGCCTGTCCCTGTTTGGCCAGTACCGCCGCATCGGCGGCGCGGCGCACCGCCTCAACCGACAATTCGGCGGCATTGGCGAAGCCGACCGTCTCGCCGGCCACCACACGCAGGCCAAACCCCTGATCCGCGCCGTAGGTGGCGTGTTTCAGCCGACCGTCATCGAAGACCAGTGATTCGCTTTCGCGCGTCTCAAAATAGATTTCCCCGTCGTCGGCCCCCGCGAGGGCGTTTTCGAGAAGGGTCTGACAGGCACCGAGGTCGAGATCGCGCAGGGAGTCAGGCAGGGCGGCGGCGAGGGAAGCGGAGGACATAAGCGGGTACCGGCGTGTAACTGTAGCGCCCTATGTAGGACGCCGCGCGACGCTTGACCAGAGATTCGCGCTCGGAGATGGGGTAACCCTCAGGCGAAGCTCGGGGTGACCTGTCGGGGGCGCGACAAAAGCGCGCAGGCGGGGGCTGTGCAAAAGCCATATACCGCCCTGAGCCGTACCAGATCGCAACTGTCTTCAATGACAGCGCCGCCGCCTTGCTTTTAGGCCTTTGCATTTTGCAAATATGGCATTAATGGGGAAGAACGGGGTGAGACCATGTGTCCCATTGGGACCCATTGTCGCGCCCGAAGACCGAGGATTAAACGGGACTGCGCGGAAACTCCTGCTCACGAGAAGGCAGGCGCGCCGGGCACCCACAGTTAGGGATTGAAGGAATGCGCATCCGAAGGCTGATGGCAGGGACCGCCGCCGTGATGACTGCCCTTGCAGGAGCATTGGGGGCCGGAGCCGTCTGGGCTCAGGAAAAACTGGGGCAACCGACCGACAAATCGCTGGGGCTTCAGCCGGGCGCTGCGCCGCTGAAGCACGACGCGATCTGGTTCCACGACGTCATCTTGCTGCCGATTATCACCGTCATCGTTCTGTTCGTGCTGGCGCTGCTGATCTGGATCGTGCTGCGCTATAACAAGCGCGCCAATCCGAAGCCGGCCAGCTTCTCGCACAATACGGCCATTGAGATCCTGTGGACGGTTATCCCGGTCCTGATCCTTGTCTTTATCGCCTTCTTCTCCTTCTCGCTGCTGCGCAAGTATAACGACATGCCGACCCCGGATGTCGTCGTAAAGGCCACCGGTTATCAGTGGTACTGGGCCTATGATTATCCGGAACTGGGCGTCGAAGGCGTCGAGTCGCGCCTGCTGCCCGAAGCGCGCGAACTGAAGACTGCGCACGCTGCCAAAGTGCCCTTCCTGCTGGGTGTCGATAACGAACTGATCGTGCCGGTCAACAAGGTCGTTCAGGTGCAGGTCACCGGCTATGACGTCATCCACTCCTTCGCCATGCCGGCCTTCGGTCTGAAGACCGACGCCATTCCGGGCCGTCTGAACTCGACCTGGTTCAAGGCCGAAAAGACCGGCATCTATTACGGTCAGTGCTCCGAACTGTGCGGCGTCGATCACGCCTACATGCCGATCGCTATCCGCGTGGTCACCGAAAAGGAGTTTGACGCCTACATCATCAAGGCAGGCGGTAAGACCAAGGCCATGATCGCCGCCGAAGAAGCGGCGGCAGCGGCGGCGGCCCAGCAAACGGCGGCGAACGCGGCCGCTTCGGCAGACGCATCGGCAGCGGCTTCGGCTGCGGCCCCGGCAGAAGCGGACGCAGCGGCCTCGGCCGCGGCCCCCGCCGTTCAATAATTCAGGTAAGAGAGACGCTCGTCATGGCATCGAATGCTTCTGTCGTTCACGATCATCATCACGACGATCACGACCACAAACCCGGCTTCTTCGCGCGCTGGTTCCTGTCCACCAACCATAAGGACATCGGCACGCTTTACCTGATCTTCGCCATCTTCGCCGGCCTTCTGGGCGGCGCGTTGTCGGGCCTGATCCGCTGGGAGCTTTATGAACCCGGCCTGCAAGTCTTCGTCAAAGGCTCGCTGCTCGACCAACTGGGCGTGTTTCAGGGCAAGCACGGCTATAATTCGGTGGTTACCGCCCACGCCGTTCTGATGATCTTCTTCATGGTTATGCCCGCCATGATCGGTGGCTTCGGCAACTGGTTCGTGCCGATCATGATCGGCGCGCCGGACATGGCCTTCCCGCGCCTCAACAACATCTCCTTCTGGCTGCTGGTCGCCTCCTTCATCCTGCTGATGGTGTCGATCTTTGTGCCGGGCGGACCGGGCGGCGCGTCGGAGCACGGCTTCGGCGGCGGCTGGACCATGTATCCGCCGATGTCATCGAACAAGGGCAGCCCTGGTGCGGCCTTCGACCTGATCATCTTCTCCTTCCACCTGTCGGGGGCGTCGTCGATCCTGGGGGCGATCAACTTCATCACCACCATCTTCAACATGCGCGCGCCGGGCATGACCCTGCACCGTATGCCGCTGTTTGCGTGGTCGGTGCTGGTCACCGCCTTCCTGCTGCTGCTGTCGCTGCCGGTCTTCGCCGGTGCCATCACCATGCTGCTGACCGACCGTAACTTCGGCACGGCCTTCTTCGATCCGGCGGGCGGTGGTGATCCGGTCATGTACCAGCACCTGTTCTGGTTCTTCGGTCACCCGGAAGTGTACATCCTCATCCTGCCGGGCTTCGGCATCATCAGCCACGTCGTTTCGACCTTCTCCAAAAAGCCCGTCTTCGGCTATCTCGCCATGGCCTACGCCATGGTCGCCATCGGCTTCGTCGGCTTCATCGTGTGGGCGCACCACATGTACACGGTTGGCATGGGCTTTAACCTGCGCGCCTACTTCGTTATGGCGACCATGGTCATCGCCGTTCCGACGGGCGTGAAGATCTTCTCGTGGATCGCCACTATGTGGGGCGGCTCGCTGGACTTCAAAGTGCCCATGCTGTGGGCCATCGGCTTCATCTTCCTGTTCACCGTCGGTGGCGTTACGGGTGTGGTTCTGTCCAATGCCGGTATCGACTACAGCCTGCACGACACTTATTACGTCGTGGCGCACTTCCACTACGTGCTGTCGCTGGGGGCGGTGTTCGCCATCTTCTGCGGCTTCTACTACTGGTACGAGAAGATGTTCGGCATCAAATACAACGAACTGCTGGGTCAGATTCACTTCTGGCTGATGTTCGTCGGCGTGAATGTCATCTTCTTCCCGCAGCACTTTCTGGGCCTTCAGGGGATGCCGCGCCGCTATGTCGATTATCCGGAAGGCTTCGCCTACTGGAACAAGATCTCGTCCATCGGCTACGCCATCACCGCTATCGGCGTCGTGGTCTTCCTGATCATGATCGTGGAGTCGGTTATCCGTCGCCGCAAGGCCGAAGCCAATCCGTGGGGCGAGGGCGCGACGACGCTCGAATGGACCCTGTCGTCTCCGCCGCCGTATCACCAGTTCTCTGAGCTGCCGGTGATCAAGGACGACGACGGCCACCACTAAACGCTTCGCCCAAACGGGCGGCAGGCTATAGTATAGGGGGATGAAGGCCGGAGGTCGTCATCCCCTTTATTTTACGAGTACCCACTGTGAACCCTGAGCCCGTGACCCCAAAGCCGGTGAATATGACAACGCCCAAGTCCGAACCCAGCCACCCCGCCTATGGGGAGAAGGCTTTGCGCGGCTTGCCGGCGGACTATTTTCAGTTGCTGAAACCGCGCGTCATGTCGCTGGTGGTGTTCACCGGCCTGACCGGTCTGGTCGTTGCGCCGCAAAAGATGGACCCGTTTCTGGCCTTTATCGCCGTCCTGTGCATCGCCTTGGGGGCCGGGGCAGCAGGCGCGCTGAACATGGCGATTGAGGGCGAAACCGATGCCCTGATGCGCCGCACGCGCGGGCGTCCCGTCGCCTCGGGCCGGGTCACCAAATCTGACGCCATGGCCTTTGGCGGCGTGCTGGCCTTCCTGTCGGTGGCCATGATGTGGCTGGCCATCAACGCGGTGGCCGCCGGGCTTCTGGCCCTGACCATCCTCTACTACGTCGTTTTCTACACGATTGTTCTGAAACGCCGCACGCCCCAGAATATTGTCATCGGGGGCGCGGCCGGGGCTTTTCCGCCTGTCATCGGCTGGGCCGCGGCCACGGGCCACGCGCCATTGGAGGCGTGGGTACTGTTTGCCATCATCTTCCTGTGGACCCCGCCGCATAGCTGGGCTCTCGCCCTCTATACCGCCGAAGACTACGCCAAGGCCGGTATTCCGATGATGCCGGTGGCTAAGGGCGCCAAATCGACTCGCCTGCAAATCCTTATCTACAGCCTGATCATGGCCCCGGTGGCCTGTTTGCCCATCGCCTTCAGCCTAGGCGGTATGATCTATGCGGTGGTGTCGGTTTTGGGCGGTGCCTTCTTCATTTTTCTGGCCGTGCGCCTGTTCCTGTCGCGGGCCGGTGACCACCCCGAAGGGGGTGAAAACTCGCTTTACGACGTCAAGAAGGAAGCGCTGGCGGCGCGCAACCTGTTTGCCTTTTCCATCCTCTATCTGACGGCGCTGTTCGCCGCCCTGCTGATCCATCACGCCTTCATGGGAGCCTGAGCCAATGGCCGATAAGGACGTTCTGACAACCCCCGAAGATGACAAGAAGGCCTATCTGGCCGCCCAGAAGCGCCGCAATATCGCGATTGGGCTGGGCCTGTTTGCCTTTGTGGTTCTGGTCTTCCTCGTCTCGGTCATCCGTATGACGCAGGGCGTACAGGCGGCGCACGGCGGATGAAAAAGCTGACCCGCAATCAGACGGTTGTGGCGTGGTGTCTGGCCGGGCTGGTCGGTATGTTCGGCATGGCCTTTGCCTCCGTGCCGCTTTATCGCATGTTCTGTCAGGTAACGGGCTTTGACGGCACGACGCAGCGGGCCAAGGCGGAATCCTCGGTCGTTCTGGACCGCAAGATCCGCGTCTATTTCGACACCAATGCCAACAACATCCCGTGGAGTTTCAAGGTCAAACAGCCGGTGCAGGATACGCAACTCGGCAAGACCAACATGATCTACTTCACGGTGCGCAACGATGCCGACGTGCCTCTGACCGGGCGCGCCAGCTACAATGTGCTGCCCGAAGCCATGGGCGGCTACTTCATGAAGTTGCAGTGCTTCTGCTTTACGGATCAGACCTTGCAGCCGGGTGAAGAGCGCACCTTCCCTGTCGTCTATTATGTCGATCCGAAGATGCTGGAAGATATCGACGCGAAGAACACGAAGGACGTGACGCTGTCCTATACCTTCTTCCCGTCGCAGGTGGTTAAAAAGTAAAGCGTTTCAACTATTTGTGTCGCGTACTTCAATTCGTTTCCTATGGGGGCGCAGCCCGACAAAAACATAGGGGCCGGATTGTGTTCACAGCCGATTTGTCCTAAGACTCAAGGTCAAATCATAAATGGAACCGCCAGTGTCCGATACAGGGGGGCACGGCGCATCGAGGTGAGTTGCCGACTATGTCTAACGACGCCGTCAAACACGATTATCACATCATCAACCCCAGCCCGTGGCCGCTGCTCGGCTCGCTGTTCGCCGTGGTCATGTTTATCGGCCTGGTGATCTGGATGAAGGGGCTGTTCGGCATCGAAAAGACCCCGGTGGTTTTCGCCGGTGGCCTGCTGGGCGTGCTCTACGTCATGTGGGGCTGGTGGGCCGATGTGATCAAGGAATCGCGCGCCGGTGACCATACACCGGTGGTGCAGATCGGTCTGCGTTACGGCATGATCATGTTTATCGCCTCGGAAGTGATGTTCTTCGTGGCGTGGTTCTGGGTCTTCTTCGAAATGGCCCTGTTCCACGAACACCGCGCGGGTATGGCTTCGGCCATCGAAGAGGTACGTCATGCCTGGGCTTCGGCCGGTAGCGCGGACCCCAATGGCTGGCTGCCGGCGGGCGTTGAGGCCGTTTCGGCCTGGCAACTGCCGCTGCTCAACACGCTTCTCCTGCTGCTGTCGGGCACGACCGTCACCTGGGCGCACCACGCGCTTCAGGAAGGCGACCGTACCGGCGCCAAGTGGGGCCTGTTCCTGACTGTGGTGCTGGGGGTCCTGTTCACCAGTGTGCAGGCCTTTGAATATTATCACATCGTCCATCACCACCTGTTCTTCAACGAAGAAGCCGCCAATGCCGGTCTGTACGGTTCGGCCTTCTTCATGGCCACGGGCTTCCACGGTTTCCACGTCCTGATCGGTACCATCTTCCTGCTGATCTGCCTGATCCGCCTGATGCGCGGCGGCTTTACGCCGCAAAAGCACTTCGGTTTCGAAGCGGCGGCTTGGTACTGGCACTTCGTTGACGTGGTGTGGCTGTTCCTGTTTGCCTTCATCTACGTCATCTTCGGAGCGTAAGCATGGCCGGTCCCGATAGCCGCGAGGTCAGTTTCCTCGCGGCGGCGCGGGGCCGCTGCCCCGTCTGCGGTCAGGGTAAGCTCTACAAGGGCTTCCTAAAGATCGCGCCGGAATGCAGTCAGTGTCATACGGATTTTCAGACGGCGGATACCGGAGACGGTCCCGTCGTCTTTGTCATTCTGATCGTCGGCTTCATCGTCTGCTTCGGCTTTATGATCACGGCCCTCAGCCACGACTGGCCCCTGTGGCTGCATATGATCATCTGGCTGCCGCTGGCGCTTGTCCTCAGTCTGGGCCTGATGCCGCCGCTCAAAGGGCTGATGGTGGCCTCGCAGCTCAAAAACCGCGTCAATGACAAGGATCGCTTTAAATGAAGCGTCTGCCCGTCGGTTTGACCATAGCCGTGGGCGTGGCCCTGCTGATCCTGCTGGGGCTCGGCACCTGGCAGGTGCAGCGCCTGCACTGGAAAGAGCAGTTGCTGGCCGATCTGGCGCGCACCCGCGCGATACCGCCCGTGGCGCTCGATGGCTTGCTCACTCAGCCCGACGATCACGTCTGGCGGCAGGTGACGCTTGCGTGCCGCAGCGACCCGCGCGACTTCGTCTATATGCACGGCGTAGCCGATGGTGTAGCCGGGTTCCATGTCCTGACCCATTGCCCAACAGGGCAGGGGGGGATTCTCGCCGATCTCGGCTTTACGGCGCAAAAACCGCTGGCCAGTGCGGTCGCTACGACCACCCTTACCGGTCGGCTGCGGCGCTTTGAAACGCCCAATCCCTTTGTGCCGCCGAACAATCCCAAGGCCGATGACTGGTACACGCGCTCGGTACCGGACCTCTCGAAGCACTGGAACGTTACATTACGAGCTGACTATTTTGTAGCCGCCACGCAGCCTGTGGCCCCCGGTCTGACGCCGGTCGATGCGGCGGCCAACCTGTCCAATCGCCATCTGGAATACGCCCTCACCTGGTATGGGCTGGCGGCGGCGCTGATCGGTGTCTATATAGCGCTCCTGTATTCGCGCCGAAGGGCCGAAATGCGTAAAGGCATAGCATGAGTTTCACCCCTCTTGGCGTGGGTAACGCCTCAGTCGCCACCCTGAGCAACGGCCTGCGGGTGGTCCACGACCCCATCCCCGGCCTGCACACCTTCGCCCTGACGGCCATCATCCATGGTGGGGCACGCTACGAAGCCCCGCATCAGTCGGGCTGGGCCCACCTCAGCGAGCATATGGTGTTCAAGGGGGCGGGCGGGCGCAGTGCGCGCGAGCTGGCCGAAGTGATCGAGCATCGTGGGGGCACCATCAACGCCTCCACAGGCTACGAGCACACCCGTTTTGAGGTGCGCGGCATGGCCGAACTGCTGCCTCTGTCGGTCGAGGTGGTCGGCGACCTGATGTTCCGCCCGGCGCTGGAGACTGATGAGCTGGAGCGTGAAAAGAAGGTCATCGAGCAGGAGATTTCCGAGGCTTTCGACACGCCCGACGATCACGTGTTCGACCTGCTGCAAGAGGCCTGCTTCGGCGACCACAGTCTGGCGCGCCCCATTTTGGGGACACCGCAAAGCCTCGCCCCGGCGCGGCCGGAGACGCTGCGTGCCTATATCGAAGGCCTGTATAATCCGGCGGATATCGTGCTGTGTGTATCCGGCGGCGTCGAGGCGGCGGGCGTACTGGCCGCCGTCGAGGCCCATATGAACGTGCCGGCGCGTGCCGCGCGCGAGGCCGACGGGGCGGCGCGCTTTGTGCCGCGCCACATCCGCCACCTGCGCAAGGTCGAGCAGACGCACCTGACGCTCGCCTTCGAAGGCGTCAATCGCTTCGACGACGACCTGTTTGCGCTCAAGCTGTTCGGCGAAATTCTGGGCGGTGGCATGGCGTCTCGCCTGTTTCAGGAGGCGCGCGAAGACCGCGGTCTGGCCTATTCCATCGACGCCTGGACGACGCAGTTCCGCGATACCGGGATGCTGGGCATCTATGCCGGCTGCGCGCCCAAGGATGCGGCGGACCTCAGCGAACTGATCGTCAGCGTTATGCGCGGCCTGATCGACAAACCGCTGGAGTCCGAGCTGGAGCGCGCCAGAGCGCAATACACCACCTCGCTCTATCTGAACGACGAAAATGCGGCCCAACGCGCCAATACATTGGGCGGGCAGGTCCTGACCTATGACCGCGCCTTTACGCTCAAGGAGCAGGTGGCGCGGCTGGAGGCGGTGACGTTGGATGACCTGCGCCGCGTCGGCGAACGCACGCTGCGGTCTGGCGTGGCGACGGCCATTCTGGGGCCAGCGTTGAAAAGTGATCCGCAGACGCGTCTCAAAGCGGTTTTGGCTTAACCTAAAAACACCTTGCGCGCGGTGACGCCCGTATCGGCAAAGTCGGTAAACAGGCCGTCTATGCCCAGGGCGAACAGTTGCTTGAACTCGGCCTGCGCATCGCCCTTATAGGCAGCGGGCAGGCGGTCATTGCGCAGGGTCCAGGTGTGAACCTTCAGCCCCGCCTTGTGCGCGGCGTCGATCAGGGCGCGGTTTTCGACGATGCGGCAGTCAGCCTCGCTGGTCTTTTCTGTCACCGGCCCGGTGGCCACGGCCTTGAGCAGGTAACGCTTCCAGGGGGCCACGACGTCGGCATAGGTACGCACCTCGGCCAGACCTTCGGGCGTGAGCATGTCGGCATAGACGCCCTTGCGGCCGGCGGCGGCCCAGTCGAAGGGCACCGACGCGCCGACCTCGCCTGTGGCGAAATTGACGTCCCCCCCATCGACCAGTTGCACGCGTTGCAGGGGCGACAGGGCCTTCAGGCGCTTCAGACTGTCGGCCTCGAAGGATTGCAGGAAGACGGCCGAGTCGGGCTTGTTCATATCGCCTTTGGTCAAGGCTTCGATCAGACGCTCTTCCAGCGGCAGACCGGCGGCGCGGTGCAGGGTCGGATGCTTGGTTTCGATATATAAACCCACGCTCTTGCCCGTCGTCTTGAAGTGATTTCTCACCAGGCCGATCACTTCTTCGAGTGTGGGTACCTCGAAACGACCATTATAGCTCTGGTCGCGATCGGCAAAGGCCTGACGCGCGCGCAAGGTCTTGATCTCGGCGAGGGTAAAGTCGCTGGCGAAGAAGTCGGTAAGGCTCATCCCGTCCACGGTAAGGGTCCGCTTGCGGGCCGCAAATTCCGGGCGTTGTGCCACATCGGTCGTGCCGGACAGCATGGGTTCGTGACGGCAGATCAGCACGCCGTCCTTGGTCGCCACCACATCGGGTTCGATATAGTCGGCACCCATATGGATGGCGAGATTATAGCCTTCGAGCGTATGTTCGGGCCGATAGCCGCTGGCGCCGCGGTGGGCGATGATCAGGGGCATCTTGTGCTCCGTCGGCTTCGTGGCGGCCAGTGACGGCCTGAGCCCGATGGCGCCTCCCAGAATGGCCCCGGTGCCGGCGATGGCTCCGAAGGTGAAACGGCGGCGGGCGGTATCGACGGGCAGGGGCATGGCACACTCATCCGGAAGGGGTGATGATGTCCATAGAGCGTGTCGATGACAGGCCTGTGAAAGCCCGGCCTGTGAACCTATTGCGTGCTGTCAGGCCCGTCCGGAATTGAGGCTGAGATGTTCCGGTAAAATACCGAGACTTTTGAGCGCCCTGTTCCATAAACCTGCGGCATCGTGTGAGAACAGAATATCGGCGTTGGAGGGCGCGATCAGCCAGGCATTGTCGCGAATTTCGGCCTCCAGCTGGCCCGGTCCCCAACCGGCATAGCCCAGCGCAATCAGCACGCGCGACGGACCCGCTCCGCGCGCCAGATCGACCAGAATATCGCGTGAGACGGTCAGGCCGACCCCCTCACGTAACTCCAGCGCTTCCGGGTCGATGTCGAGCGGCAGGGTCACCTCATCAATGAAATAGTCGAGGCTGTGCAGCACAAAACCGCGCTCGTTCTGCACCGGGCCGCCATTATAGATGGGGGTGGCGATGTGGCGATCGTCGGTGATGTCGATGCCCAGTTCTTCCATCATGCGCGGGAAGGTCAGGCCGCCTATGGGTTGGGTCAGGACAATCCCCATCGCCGATTCTGCGTCGTGCTGACACATATAGATGACGCTGTGGTCGAAATTAGGGTCGTCCAGGCTCGGCATAGCCACCAGCAGGCGGCCTTGAAGAGAGGTGGCCTGAAGCGACGCGTCCTCAGACGAGGCAGTGGGGTCGGAAGGGTCAGGGCCGATATGGGTCATGTCGCAAAGATGGGCATGGAAGCCTCGGCTGGCAAGAAAAAAGCGTATAAAGACCGCCCGGTCGCTCTGGTCTGTAGGCCGACAGGGGCCTATAAGCAGCGGGCCATTCAACGGAGATTTACCCATGACGATTCAACCCGGTGACAAGCTGCCCGAAGTGAAATTCTCTTCCCCGGCCGAAGATGGCCTGAAGCCGCTGACCACCTCCGAAGTGTTTGCCGGTAAACGCGCCGTGCTGTTTGCCGTGCCGGGCGCCTTCACCCCGACGTGCTCCGCGCGCCACCTGCCGGGCTTCCGCGATCAGGCCAAGGCCTTCCAGTTCAAGAATATCGACGTGGTGGCCTGCACCAGCGTCAATGATGGATTCGTGATGAAGGCCTGGGCCAAGGATCAGGGCATTGCCGACGAAGTCCTGATGCTGGGCGACGGCAATGGCGAATTTGCTGAAAAGGTCGGTCTGGTCCTCGACGCCGAAGGCTTCGGCATGGGCAAGCGCTCGCAACGCTACGCCATGATCGTTAATGACGGCGTGGTCGAAAAGCTGTTCGTCGAAGCGCCCGGCGAGTTCAAGGTCTCGTCGGCGGACTATGTGCTGGAACAGCTCTAAAACCCATTGGCTTTAAGGTCTTGGGGCCGCAGGCCCCAAACCCCCTGGCTGGGAATAAGTTGAAAGGCCGGAGTGTACGAACTCCGGCCTTTCCTTTTGCGCTAAGTCATGGGGTGCGGGGTCTGCGACCCCGCGTCTTAAAAACTATCATCTTCCAGTGCGAACAGCGCTTCCGATCCGGCCTTCATCTTTTGCAGATGCGCCTCGGCTTCGGGAAGGATGCGCTCGAGGAAGACGCGACCGACTTTTAGCTTGTCGGCATAGAAGGGATCGGTCGAGCCCGCGTCGATGGCGGCTTGCGCGGCGGCCGCCTGCTGGGCCCAGCTATAGGCCAGCGCGGTCAGACCGAACAGGCACAGATAATCGAGCGAACCCGCGGCGGCGGCGTCCGGATTGCCCATGCCGTTTTGCATCAGCCACATGGTGCCGTCCATCAGACGCGCCTTGGTGTCCTTCAGGCCCTTGACGAAGGTCGCGGCGCTGCCCGCTTCGTGGTCGGCAACATAGGCGTCGATTTCGGCGAAATAGGCCATCACGGCGCGCCCGCCCTTGGACGGCAGTTTGCGACCGACGAGGTCGAGTGCCTGCACGCCATTGGTGCCTTCGTAGATGAGCGTGATGCGGATATCGCGCATATATTGCGAGGCCGGGAAGTGTTCGGTGAAGCCCGAACCGCCGTGCACCTGCATCGAGTCCTGCGTGACCTTCAGACCCTTTTCGGTGAGATAGGCCTTCACAACCGGCGTCAGCAGGCTGAGGAAATCATTGGCCTTTTCGCGGGTGGCCTCGTCTTCGGCGTATTTGGCCAGATCGGCCTGAAGCGCGACCCAGGTGAGGAAACCCCGGCCGCCTTCGAGCAGGGCGCGGCTTTCAAGCAGCATACGGCGCACATCGGGGTGGACGAGAATGGAGTCGGCGGGCTTGTCCGGCGATTTGGGGCCGGTGAGGGCGCGCCCTTGCAGGCGGTCCTTGGCGAATTCGACAGCGGCGACGTGGCTGGCGTGACCGATGGCGAGCCCCTGAAGGCCGACGCCGAGGCGGGCGTTGTTCATCATATAGAACATGATCTTCAGCCCTTCGTGGGCATTGCCGAGCAGCCAGCCCTTGGCGTCTTCATAGATCATGACGCAGGTGGAATTGCCGTGAATGCCCATCTTGTGCTCAAGACCGGCGCAGTGAAGGCTGTTGCGCTCACCCGGATTGCCGTTCGCATCCGGGATAAATTTGGGCACTAGGAACAGCGAGATGCCCTTCACGCCCGCCGGGGCGCCTTCGATGCGCGCCAGAACGAGGTGACAGATATTGCCCGTAAAGTCGTGCTCACCCGCCGAAATCCAGATCTTCTGACCGGAAATCTTGTAGGTGCCGTCGCTGTCCGGCACCGCCTTGGTGCGCAGCAGGCCAAGGTCCGTGCCGCAATGCGGCTCGGTCAGGTTCATCGTCCCCGACCATTCGCCGGCGATTAGTTTGGGGAGATACAGCGCCTTCAACTCGTCCGTGCCGCCGACGCTGAGCGCCGCCACCGCGCCGTCGGTCAGGCCGGGATACATGGCAAACGCAGAGGACGCGCCGGTGAGCATTTCCGAATAGGCCGTGGCCACGACGTGCGGCAGGCCCTGACCGCCGTATTCCGGATCACCGCCCAGAGCGGGCCACCCGGCCTCAACCATCTGGAGATAGGCTTCCTTGTAGCCCTTCGGCGCGGTGACGCTGTGGTCGGCGTGCAGGACGCAGCCCTCCTTGTCGCCCGGCGCGTTCAGCGGGGCGACCACCTCTTCGGTGAACTTTGCGCCTTCTTCCAGAATGGCCTGCACCACGTCGGGAGAGGCGTCCTGAAAACCCTTCAGGTTGGAATACTGGGCGATGTTCAGCACGTCGTTGAGCAGGAACTGATAGTCGCGCACGGGGGCCTTATACGGCATGGAGGTGCTCCTTGGCGTTAGTGTGAGCTTTAATTTGTTATCTTAAATGTGGGCGTGAGCGCGTTGATTATCAGGCGCTTTTACGATCGTCTTCGGCGTGGGTAGCCTGCGCCGCTTCATGCTTGGCGATCTCGCCTTCCATCCACGCGCAGCCTTCGACCATGTCCTTGATGGCCTGATCAATGTCTTCGCGCTGGCGTTTCAGGTTTTCGATCTGATCGTGATACTTGGCCACGGTGGCGCGCATCTGCTTCACGCCGCGGTCTTCGCGGTTATACAGATCGAGCACTTCGTGAATTTCGATCAGCGAAAAGCCCATGCGCTTGCCGCGCAGGATGATCTTCAGACGCGCCCGGTCGCGCGCCGAATAGATGCGCGTCTGACCCTTGCGTTCCGGGCTGATGAGGCCCTTGTCTTCATAGAAGCGCAAGGCACGGGCGGTGACGCCGAACTCCTTGGAAAGCTGGCGAATAGTGTAGGTACGCATGTCCATGGTGACCCCCTGTATAAGGTCGTTATAATTGACGTTTACGTAAACGTACGCCTAACTTGCCCCAAACGTCAAGAGGCGGCTTTTCACATCTTCGTGCCATGCGAAAAGGCCCCGGTTCGCGGTGGAGCCGGGGGCCTTTGTGCTGACGATAATAAGCGCTTTAATTGAGCTTGAAGACCCGGGCTTTGATGGCGGTACCGCTGGTGTCGCCTAACGCACCGGAATTATCGACCCAACTGGCGACGAAGCCGTTGGTCTTCAACGGGGAGAGCACCATGCTTGTCTGATTGCCGGTCACATAGACATTGACCAGCAATTCGCTGCCAAACTTCGTGCCGCTGGCATCGAAAGCCTGTGCCTTGATCGCCCAGCCGTCTGTGTCGCCGAGCGTTCCGCTGTTGTCACCCCAGGCGGCTATAAACTGTCCGTTCGGAAGGGTGATCACATAGGGAGCCACCTGACGCCCGGTGGTATTGGTTGCCAGCGTAAACGCTGTGCCGACGCGGTTGCCCGATGCATCAAAGATTTGACCATAGGCTTCGTCCGTTGTGCCACCTGAATTGCCTTCCGACCAGACAATGACGAAGGCCCCGTTTGCCAGAGCGCTGACGCTTCCCGGCGATTGCAGAAAACCCGGTGACTCCTTGACTATAAATTCGCCGCCGACCTTCTGACCCGAAGCGTTAAAAATTTGCGCTTTGAGCTTGTTGACGATGTTCGGGCCCACCGAGCCATTGTAGTCCTGCCAGGTGATGACGAACCCGCCATTGCTCAGCGGCGCGGCATACGACTGGCTTTGCTGACCCGCGGTCGAGGTGTTGACGATAAAGGCAGGGGTGAGTTCATCGGCATCGGCCGAATAGAGTTGCGCCCTGACAGACAAGGAGTCGCCGTCGCCGCCGACCGCTGTGGAGGCATTAAATTCCGTCCACGTAGCCAGCAGCCGTCCATCGCTCAAGCGGACTAATTTTGGCTGTCCCTGCGTGCCGTTATTTCCGTAGGAAATGCCATTCTGAATACTGTAGGTCAGGGGAGGCGCCACCGCATCCCCCAGCGCCACGCCTGCGGAGGAAAATTCGCGGGCGAAAATTGGGCCCGAGGTAACGGCCGTCGGGTTAGTGGTGTTCAGATGTCCGTTGGACACATAGAGCAAGCCGAACCCGCCGCCATTGAGCGCTGACAGAGACGGTTGCACATGACGATAAGACGATGAGCTTTGTCGTGTGCCGGTCGAGGCAATAATTTCACTGCCTGATTTCGTGCCGTCGGGTGTGAGGATTTGAGCCCGGATTTCAGCCAGTGAGATGCCACCAATCGTGCCCTGACTGCTCACCCATCCGGCGACCACATTGCCATTATCAAGCGTGGTCAGGGTGACCGCGTTCTGATCATTGTCGGTTACCGTGTTGACCAGTATCTCACTGCCGCCGACATAGGCCGTCGGAGTCGCCGAAGAGGACGACGAAGACCCGGCCCCGGAAGAGCCGCCACCACTGCCGCTTCCTCCGCCACCACCTCCACAGGCGGCAAGAGCAGCGATGAGAAACGGCGTCAGAATGACGCCCAGACGAAATCCGGGATGACGTGTGGCAGATGATTTAACAGGTAGCATAATGACTCCCCCCTATGTATTCATCCTCATCTTAAACGTGAATTACGTCAAGTTTGCAATGCTGAACAGTAGCGGGGTGTCCCGTGTTCCACGGGTTTCATTTGACGCCCGCCGTCCCGCCCTTTAAAGCCACAGCTCTGTTTTTGTTTGCCCCGAAAGGTGTTTTTCCACGTGTCTTCCGAACTGACCCTCCTCGCGCAACAGGGCCGTGCCTGGCCCTTCGAGCAAGCCCGCGCCCTGATTGCGCGCGTGCTGAAAGTGCGTCTGAAGGATCAGGCGGACTCGATACGGGCGAAGGAGCTAATCACGGCAGGCAAGGCCGATGAAGCGCTGAAGACCTTTGAGGCGCTGAACCGTCCGGTGATCTTTGAAACCGGCTACGGGCCGTCGGGCCTGCCGCACATCGGCACTTTCGGCGAAGTGGCGCGCACCACCATGGTGCGTCAGGCCTTTACGGCCCTGACCGGCGGTCACTGGGCGTCGCGCCTGATCTCGTTTTCCGACGATATGGATGGTCTGCGCAAGGTGCCGGAAGGCATCCCTAATCCGGATATCCTGCGCGAAGACCTGTATAAGCCGCTGACCGTGGTGCGTGACCCGTTCGGGACCCACGACTCGTTCGGCGCGCACAATAATGCGCGTCTGCGCGCCTTTCTCGACTCGTTTGGCTTCGATTACGAGTTCAAGTCGGCCACGGATGCCTATAAGTCGGGTGAGTTCGACGCCACGCTTCTGAGGGCGCTGGAACGCTTCGACGACATCCAGAAGATCATGCTGCCGACCCTGGGGCCGGATCGGCGCGCCACCTATTCGCCGTTTCTGCCGATTTCGCCGGTCACCGGTCATGTGCTTCAGGTGCCGACGCTTGAGCGCAATGTCTCAAAGGGCACGATCGTCTTTGAGGAAAACGGCGAAAAGTTCGAGGTGCCGGTTACTGGCGGCCACGTCAAGATGCAGTGGAAGCCCGACTGGGCCATGCGCTGGGCGGCTTTGGGCGTCGATTACGAAATGGCCGGCAAGGACCTGATCGACTCGGTCAAGGTGTCGTCGCAGGTGTGCAAGGTGCTGGGCGGTACGCCGCCGGAAGGCTTCAACTACGAACTCTTCCTCGATGAGCAGGGCCAGAAGATATCGAAGTCGAAGGGCAACGGCCTGACCATGGAAGACTGGCTGCGCTACGGCGCGCCGGAATCGCTGGCCTATTACATGTTCCAGTCGCCGAAATCGGCCAAGAAGCTCTATTTCGACGTCATTCCGCGCGCCACGGACGAGTTCTTCCAGCAACTCGATGCCTTCCCCAAGCAGGAAGAGGCCAAGCAGATCGAAAATCCGGTCTGGTTCGTCCTGCGCGGCGAAACGGGCACGAAGTCGCCGCCGGTGACCTTCGGTCTGATGCTCAACCTCGTTTCAGCGGCCAATGCCTCGGACAAGGAGACGCTGTGGGGCTTCCTGCGCGCCTATATTCCGGGAGCGACGCCGGAAAGTGAGCCCGTGCTCGATCGTCTGGCCGGCTACGCGCTCAACTATTTTGAGGATTTCGTCAAACCGTCCAAGACCTTCCGTTTGCCCGACGATAAAGAAAAGGCGGCGCTGATCGACCTGCGTGACCGTTTGGCGGCGCTGGACCCCGAAACGCGCGACGCCGAGGCCATCCAGAACATCGTCTTCGAAGTCGGAAAGGCGCATGAATTCGAGCCCTTACGTGCGTGGTTTCAGGCACTCTATGAGGTGCTTCTGGGGCAATCCCAGGGTCCGCGCTTCGGCTCCTTCGTGGCCATTTTCGGCATCGAACGGACGCTGGACCTGCTTGATCAGGGTATAGAGGGGCGTCTTATCTGAGGATGAGCTTCTGGGTGCGGATATAATCCTTGCCGGTCGCCGTAAAGGTAATGGTCTGGGGTTTACCCTCCGCGCCTTCGACAACGGCGGTGATGACATCGTGGCCGTCACCGACGCCCCGGCTTTCGACCCGAAGGCGCTTCATGCCTTCGCGGATACCGGCCCTGTAGGCCGGGCCTTCGGGATCGACGGCAACAAAGGCCCCGGCCGCGCGCGACTTGTCCGGGTCGTAGCCCAGGGTGCGAACCGGCACGTCCTCGGACACCACCCGGAATTTTGCGCCAAAGGCATCTTCGGGCAGGGTCATGGCCTCACCCTTCAGCATGTAGCGGTCAATCAGGTCGCCGAAATCTACCCCGTAGGCGGTGGCGGCCCGATTGAGCCGGTCGATCAGTTTCACATGCGGAGCTTTACTCGCCGTGTCGGCCCGGGCCTGATCGCGCAACATATGGATAAAACCATCCATCGACTTGCCCTGAGCGCGCCAGCGGGCATCGAGCAGTACCGCTAGCATGGACCCGCGCTGATACGGGAGTTTCTGCACCAGCGGGTCGTTCCAGAACTTCTCAACGATGACGCTGTTGGGGGCGGTTCGGTAGGGGGAGGCGGCGTAGGCCCGAAGCGCGTCGTTCCAGGTCGCCATGAACTGCTGGGCATCCACGGCCCCGCCTTCATAGGCCAGTTTGCGGGCATAGTAGTCGGTAAAGCCTTCCGAGAACCAGTAACCGCTTTTTTCTTCCTCATCAGGATCAAAGCCGCCCAGGCGCAAAGGATTCCAGCTATGGAAATATTCATGCGCCAGAATGATTTTCAGCGCGCCGAGCTCGGTTTCCGGTGTGGCGACCATGGCAAAGGACTCACCAAGCCCGGAGCCGCGGATCGAGCGCCCACCTTTAGCCGATTCCGATGGGGCAAGGGTGACGAGGAAATGATCCTGACCTTCGCCCCAGAAACTTTGTTCGGCATTGATGATATCGTGCACTGACGCATTGAATGCGTCGGAAGTAAACTGATCGAAATGACCGCGCCACGCGATGCGCAGATCGCCACTTTTGACCTTAAGCTGCGCAATATGCACGTCCTTGCCGGCCAGAAGCACGGATTGCTCCGCCGCTTCGTTCAGTTCAGGCGGGGTGGGATATTGCAGATTGGTTGCCCCCGTCCAGCCACGCGGCAGCGACCACGAAAAGTGCTGTGCCTGAGGGTCGCGGCCTTCGACGACGGCGAACAGGCCCGGGCCCGTAATATAAAACCAGTCCGGGGCTATCACGGGATAGGTATAGTTGGTGTCCAGAGGCACCTCCTGACCGGGGGTGCGGTTGGCCTCCAAACGGTAGGAGACGGTAATAAGGGCATAGGGTTTGGCGTTGATCTCACGCACGGCGGGCTCCGGCGTCGTCACCGTCTTGGCCCCTTTGATGTCGAGGTCTTTGAGCCGCTCATAGAAGCGATCGCCGCCGCCCCAACGGTCGGGCAGTCTCAGGGTGGCCTTGCCGTCCTTATCGGCGCGAAAGCGGAGGCGCAGCCGCACCGTTGTAAGGTGGTCGCCCTGCGTGATCGTGTCCAGATGGTAGGTAACCCCGGAAGGATCAGGAGATTTCGCATTGCCCTCAGCCGAGAGCCCCGTCAGGCTGACGCATAGCAACCAGACGACAATCCCATTTTTTCGCATACTGATCTCCCCCCGGAATGCCAGAGCCCATACCCAAAAGTGGACGCACTTCACGGAAAATGTTTCGACTGAACAGAACTTTAAAGCGAAATAGCTATGCCCTCACAGTCATTGCGCTCTGACACTTAAATTTGAAGAGGAAGACGGCTGAAATGTGGCGTCGGATAATCGCGGTATGAGGGTGCGTTGACGCTTCAACCGGGGCGTGCTGTTGTGACGTATCAAGGAGGCCGCCATGCGCTTTTTGCTTATGCTTTGTGCCCTTGCGGGCGTGTGTGCGTCCGCCCAAGCCGCTGAATCTCCCTCTATACCCAAGCCCGCGGCCATTGATGCGGAGGTGCAGCGGGTCCTGAAGGACACCGGGGCCAAAGGGCTGGCCATCGCGGTCATTGACGACGGCAAGGTGGGTTATGTAAAGGCCTATGGCGTGCGCAACGCCAAGGGTGAGCCCCTGACGACGCAAACCGTGATGTACGGCGCCTCGCTGACCAAGGCCGTGTTCGCCTATGCGGTCATGCAGCAGGTCGATCAGGGGCGTCTGACGCTGGATACGCCTCTGGCGGACATGCTGCCGCAGCCTTTGCCGAGCTATGCGTCGCCGGACATTATTAATCGCTACAGCGACTGGTCGGCGCTGGATGAGCGCTGGCGCAAGCTGACGCCGCGTATTGTGCTGACCCATTCGAGCGGCTTTGCCAACTTCCGTTTTCTGGAACCGGATGAAAAGCTGACATTCCACTTCGATCCGGGGGCGCGTTACGCCTATTCGGGGGATGGTCTGCTGACGCTGCAATTTGCCATGGAAACGGGGCTGGGCCTCAGTCTGCGCGACGAAACCGACCGTATCTTCAAAGGGTTGGGCATGACGCGGAGCAGTCTGATCTGGCGGCCGGACTTTGCGGACAATCTGGCCGATGGCTGGAACGACAGGGGCGAGGTCGAGGCGCACGATGAGCGGTCAAAGGTCCGCGTGGCCGGGTCGATGGACACGACGATCGGTGATTTTGCCCGTTTTGCGGCGGCCTTTGTGCGGGGGGAGGGACTGAGCGCGGGGGCGCGGGCGGACATCACCAAACGGCAGTTGAAGATCACGACGCGGACGCAGTTCCCGCCCTTTCAGCCCGAATTGCCGGCGGATCAGCAGCGGGCCGACCTCTATGCGGGGCTGGGCGTAGTGGTGTTTGACGGACCGCAGGGGCACGGCTTTTACAAGGGCGGGCATAACGACATGACGGCCAATACCTGGGTTTGCGTTGAAAGATCAAAGCGCTGCGTGGTGATCCTGTCGAACGATGTACGCGCGGAAGCCGGCTTTGCGGCGCTGGTAAGGTTCGTGCTGGGAGAGACGGGCGTGCCCTATGAATGGGAGTATGGGGATCATGCGGGGAAGTCGTGACGGGGCGGGTTCCGGGGCGTGGAGTCCGTGACCCCACAAACCTTTATCCCCAAAGACAAGGCCTATCGGGTTACCGATAGGCCTTGTCTTTGGGCGTAGAAGACTTGGGGCCGCAGGCCCCAAACCCCAAAACATCCCGTCACTGACTGGCCCACACAATCCGCGCCATCCACGTCACCTGCGCCCGCTCCAGCACCCGGTTGGAAAAGTCCGGATTAAGCGACCGCAGTTCAACCTGCTTCTCCGTCAACCGCACCAGTTCCTTGGCCATGACCTCGCCTTCGCTGGTCTTCACCACCACCCGGTCGCCCCGCCGCAGGTTCTGACGCAGCGGATCGACGATGATACGGTCGCCGTCGCGGTAAAGCGGCAGCATGGAATCGCCTGAAATCTCAAGCGCATAGAGCCCTTCACCTGCGGGCAGGCCGATCTCGTCCCAGCCCTGTCCGACCGGAAATCCCGCATCGTCAAACAGGCCGTCATTGCCCGCCTGCGCAAACCCGATCAAAGGCACACCCTTCGGCACCGGGCGCGGTTCGGTCAGGGCGGCAAAATCGGAAAAGCTCTGGCCCGTGGCCTCCAGCAGCTTGGCCAGACTCTCGGTGGAGGGCCAGCGCGGACGGGGCGGGTCTTCGGTCGATTGGCGTTTCGACTTGTTGAAGGCCGTAGGGTCAAGCCCCGCCAGTCGCGCCAGCCCCGACGGTGACGTGCCGAGGTTCAGCGCCAGACGGTCGATGGCATTCCAGATTTGGGCGTGCGACAAGGACATGGCGCGTTTCCTGTGAGATATCAGGAAAATAAATCCAGATGCAGGAAAATCAACTTAAATTATGAATTTAATCCTATTTTTTATGAAGTCTGGCCAAGGCGCCCCACGCCATCGCGCCCAGCACGCACGCCGTTGACAGGGTAAGCGCCATCGCCAGGGTGATCGGTCTGATGCGTCCATCGGACAGGGCCAAGACAGGCAGCATGACCGATACCCATTGACACCCAGCGGCCACGACGGGCCACGGATGCGGGGATTTCCATCTCAGTGCCGTCAACAGGCTCAGAAAAAGAGCGTTCAGTACCAGAGCGATGATGGCGTTGCCGCTAAAACTGCCCCAAAGGGCCAGCAGAGGCAGCCCGCTCAGCAACCCGGCCATCCACAGGCGTTGCCGCCCGTCATCCCTGAACACGCCGTCAATTCGCTGATAAATCAGGCGCTTCAGGCCTTGCAGACCTGACACTTCCCCCGGCAAAGCCCCCTCCCGGAAATCATATCGGGAAAGAGTAGAACATCTATAGATTGTGGCAATCCGATTTTCGTACTGGCCGTTTCCCGCGTGTCCTCCAGGGTCCGGACCCTAAGCTAACCGATCAGAAAATGCGCCTGAAGCGTGGCGATGGGTTGCTCACGCAGTTCCTGCCACGCCCAGGCCTCGACATTGGCAATGGTGCGACCGACGCGGTTGATGCGGGCGCGCGCATAGGTGTCGATAGGCTTGCCGGAGCGCAGATACTGCACGCTGACATTGACCGGTTTGGGGATCTGCTCGAACGTCTCGAACACCGACAACTGAGCCGTGGCCGTCAGTTCCAGAAACGCGCCTATGGTGCCGCCGTGAAGGGCCGGCAGCAGCGGATTGCCGATCAGGTGCGGAGCGAACGGCATGACGGTGGTCAGTTCATTACCCGCCATTTCCATGCGGAGGTTGAGGAACTGCGCGAACGGGACGCGGCGGAAAAGGTCTTCCGGGCCGCTGATCATCAGATCGGCAATCATGCGTGGGCCTCGCGGTTTTTCAGGCAGGGGTGGGAGATGATGAAGGCCGCCTGCGCCGCCGCGACCGGGTCGCTCAGGCTGTCGTCATAGGCAAAGCCGCGCACGAAGCCGACACTGCGCGTCAGCTTGTAGCATTTGGCCAGAATGAACAGATCGCGCTGCGGCTGGGCCGGGCGCATATAGTCGATGCGCAGATCCATTGTGGCTATGGGCTTATATTCGTTCAGTTCGTCCCAGACGGCCATACCACAGGCGTGATCGAGCAGGGCGGTCACCGCCCCGCCAGCGATCACCCCTGTCGCCGGGTCGCCGATCAGGTCTTCCCGATAGGGCAGGCACAGTTTTATGCCGTCATCGGAGCGTCCGGCATAGCGGGCCCCGATAGACTTCATATAGGGGATATTCTCGACCAGAAGATCGAAGCCTTCGCGAAAAGGCGCGTGTGACATCGGTTCGCCTCCATGTAAGTTCTTATTCTTATTCGCTTTATCGGGCGCGGAGTCGCGTCTGAGGCCTATAGTGGCGCAAATCCCCTGCGCCGTCAAAACGATTGCCGTTACCGACAGGCGAGTTTGCACTTGCAAAATCGCTGAAACGGTTTCTTTACAGACACAAGACCTGTTTTCCGTAACCCAGAGAGTACCCATGACCCCGTCCGATCTTGAAACCGTGCCCGCCGACCGTTCGGCACTGGTGCTGTTTTCCGGCGGGCAGGATTCGACCGCCTGCCTCGCCTGGGCCCTGACCCATTACGAGCGCGTGGAAACCATCGGCTTCGACTATGGGCAGCGCCATGCCATCGAAATGACGACGCGCACCCGTGTGCTGGAGCGCTTTCCTGACGTGTTCGAACCCGCCCGCACGCGACTGGGTGAAGACCATGTGGTCGATCTCAAAGGCTTCGGGCGCGTGGCGGAGTCGTCGCTGACGCGCGAACAGGAAATCCGCATGGGCGAACGCGGCCTGCCCAACTCCTTCGTTCCGGGGCGCAATCTCGCCTTCTTCGTCTATGCCGCCGCCGTGGCGGACCGCCGGGGCATAGATCATCTGGTCGGGGGCATGTGCGAAACCGACTTCTCCGGCTATCCCGACTGCCGCAAGGACACGCTGGAGGCGATGCAAAACGTGCTCAATCTCGGCATCGAGCGGCCCTATATCATCGACACGCCCCTGATGTTCCTGACCAAGGCCGAAACCTGGGCGCTGACGCACCAACTGGGCGGTGAGGCCTTGGTCGATCTGGTACTCGAAGACACCCACACCTGCTATATGGGGCAGCGCGGCGAGCGTCACGCCTGGGGCTATGGCTGCGGCACCTGCCCTGCGTGTGAACTGCGGGCCCGTGGCTTCGAGCAGTGGCGCAACGGCTGATGGTCTATAGTTTCAAAGAGATATTCCTGACTCTTCAGGGCGAAGGCGGACAGGCCGGGCGCGTAGCGGTATTTGCGCGCTTTGCCGGATGCAATCTGTGGAGCGGGCGCGAACAGGACCGGGCGGCGGCCGCCTGTACCTTTTGCGACACGGATTTTGTCGGCACCGATGGCGAGGGTGGAGGCAAGTTCGACGCCCCCGAAGCCGTGGCGGCAGCGCTGGATGCGCACTGGGGGGCTATCGACCCGGTGCACAAATCGGTCGTCTTCACCGGTGGCGAACCGCTGCTGCAACTGGATGCGCCGCTGATCGCTGCGGTCAAGGCGGCGGGCTATTTTATCGCGGTGGAATCGAACGGTACGCTGCGGGCACCTGACGGCATCGACTGGTTGTGCATCTCGCCCAAGGGCGAGAACCGCCTGCATCAGACCTCCGGGCAGGAGTTAAAGCTGGTCTGGCCGCAGGACCGCGTCGATCCGGCGGAATTTGCCGGCATGGACTTTGAGCGCTTCTATTTGCAACCGAAAGACCCGCTGGATCAGGACCCGGCGATGCAGGCGGCCCATACGCAGGCCGTGATCGACTACTGTCTGGCCCACCCGCAATGGCGGATGAGTGTGCAGACGCACAAGGTCGTGGGGATCAGGTAGATTTACCCCGGCGCGCCCGGCGGCGGCGTGGACGCTTTTTGACCATCGACAGCAGCAGGCCTTCGCGCAGGCCGCGATCGGCGACGCGCAGGCGGTCGCACGGCCACAGGCTTTGCACGGCCTCCAGTATTGCCGCGCCGGCCAGCACCAGATCGGCGCGATCCTTGCCGATACAGGGTTCCTGTTCGCGTCCCTTTTGCCCAAGGCTCAGAAGGCGGTCGATAACGGCGCGGCACTGATCATGGGTCATCCACAAGCCATCGACCTTCGAACGGTCATAGCGCTCCAGTTGCAGGTGCATCCCGGCCAGAGAGGTAATGGCCCCCGACGTGCCGACAATATAGGCCTGCTGCGCATCGAAATGAGGGCGCAGAGGCTCCGGGGCCTTGAAGTCGATCAGGGCCTGACGCACATCCTCGACCATCTGGGCGAACCACGCCTGCTTGTCGCCATCGCCCGGTTCGGGGAAACGTTCGGCCAGATTGACCACGCCTTTGGGGATGGAGATCCAGTATTGCGGGCGTGGCGGTTTGGGGCGCGCGTTCAATCCGCGTGACCCGCTGGCCTCGGTGGGCTCTGTTTCTTCCCCCAGCGGCAGCCAGGATATCTCGGTCGAGCCGCCGCCCACGTCCATGACAATGGCCGCCTTGGCCTCACCATCGAGGAGGGAGGCGCAGCCGACGACCGACAGGCGCGCCTCTTCTTCGGGGGTGATAATGGTCAGCTTGAGGCCGGTTTCGCGCTCGACGCGCTGAATGAAGTCCGGACCATTGCGCGCGATGCGGCAGGCCTGGGTGGCGACGGCACGCGTGCGCACCACCTGCCGACGCCCGATCTTTTCGGCGCACAGTTTGAGCGCGGCGAGCGCGCGTTCCATGGCGCGATCCGACAGATTGCCGGTCTGGCTGAGGCCTTCCCCCAGCCGGACAATACGTGAAAAGGCTTCGACGATCCGGAATTGTCCATTGTGCCAGGCGGCGATCATCAGGCGGCAATTATTAGTGCCGAGGTCCAGCGCGGCGTACAGGGGCGACGGCTCGGCGGCGGCCGGGCGCTGCGGCGGTGCCGGTCTGGGCCGCGGCTTGCCCGCTGGGGCGGTCGCGCTGTGGCCGCTGCCCTTGCGGGCGCGACGCGGACCGCGCTTGCGCGGCGGGCCGCTTTTTGAGGGAGCCTCACTCATGGTGGCTCATACCCCGCTTTATCATAATGTGGGACGCTCAGAGCCGGAGGCCGCGTCAAGTTGCTTTCAGCCTAGAACGCATTTTCCTCCGTGCAAAGCGCTTTTGTGTTAATTTCGTCACGCCGCTGACGGGTAATTCTGCAACGACCCGCCCAGCGCATGAATTGCCTGCGTACCCGACAACCAAAGGGGGAAGGGGGGAGGCGGGGCTGCCGAGTCGCGCTACACCAGACGGGCTGACGATACCGCAACCGAGGGAGGCGCTGATGATGACCGATTCTGTCTCTGGTTCCGTTTCCGGCCCCTATGCCGCGAGCAACGGGGACCGGTCGGCGCGTTTCGGCATTGGTCAGTTGGTTCGCCACGTCCTGTTCGACTTTCGCGGCGTGGTCTTCGACATTGATCCACAGTTTTCCGATACCGAGGAATGGCTGATGGCCATACCCGAAGCGGTGCGCCCGGATAAGGATCAGCCCTTCTATCACCTGCTCGCTGAAAACGGTGACATCTGCTATGTCGCCTATGCGTCCGAAGGCAATCTCTGTCCGGACGAGACGGGTATGCCTCTGCGCCACCCGCAGGCCGACCTTATTTTCGACCGTTTTGAAAATGGGCGCTATCTGCTGAAATCGCGACTGGCTAACTAAGCGTCGCCGATAAGCCGTGCGGCTCATCCCCAGCCCTGTAAGGGGCTGCCGTAATTTTGCCGTGCTGCAATCGTTTCGTCACGCTTAAGGCGCTATTATGCGCAGCGGCAACGGACACACATTCAGCGCCCGTTCATGATGGTTTCTTTATGATAGCGAGTGAAACTGACATAAAAAAAGCTCACCAATTCTGGAAGAATTGGTGAGCCCGCTGGGACTCGAACCCAGGACCCTCTGATTAAAAGTCAGATGCTCTAGCCGGCTGAGCTACGGGCTCATCAAAACGTACCCAATGACCGAAGTCGTTTCGGGTGCGGCCTTCATAGTGGGGACTTTTTGTTTGCGCAAGCGCAAGGTTCAAGTTTTATGTGTTGTGTTGTAGATAAATGGCGTACAGCAGGGTGCGTGGAGGGACTAAAAGAATGAGGATTTGGCGTATCGCTTCGGCCGTTGGCGGGATCGCGTGCCTCTTCGGCCCCCTGAGTGCCTGCGCCAGCAAGCCGGATAAGGTGCACATCGTCGAATCGCGTCCTGTACATGCGGATGACCCTAAAACGCCGGATGACCCCACCCTGACCCAGACCATGCGCAAGAGCGCGACGGATGTCGGTGACGGATTCGGGGAGGCCATCTCCGCCCCTCTGGTCGATCTTAATCTGAAGCGTAAGGAAATCCCGCCGGTTCTGGTGCGGGCCTCGAAAAACACCTACGATCTGGCCAATCTGGAACGCTGTGAATCCATTGCCGGCGAAGTGGCCCTTCTGGATCAGGCGCTTGGGCCGGACTTCGACGAGCCGCCCGCCCCGGAGGGCACCATGACCTCGCGCGGCGGCAAGATGGCATCTGATGCGACCCTGACGGCGGTGCGCTCGGCGGCGACCGATGTCCTGCCTATGCGCGGCCTGATCCGCAAGATGACCGGCGCTGAAAAGCATCAGAAGGCCATGGATCGCGCCATCGCCGCCGGGAATGTGCGCCGCGCCTACCTCAAAGGCATCGGCATGAACAAGAACTGCGCCCCGCCGGCCGCGCCGTCGTGGTTCGTGCCGAAGCAGGCCCGCGTGACGATCGAAGAGGTCGTGGAAGAGCCGGGCACGCCTGCGCAACGAAAAGTCAATCGCCGCAAATAATTAGGCCGATATGTTAAAGCGAGCGACCAGGGCGCCCTATCCGTTTAGATGGGGCGCTTTGAGGTGCGTCTCATGGAACCATTTGCGGAAGGCCTGAAACTCACCGGCCGCGATGGCGGCGCGCATACGGATCATCAGGGCCTGGAAAAAGGCGATGTTGTGCCAGCTCAGCAGCACCTGACCCAGGATTTCCTCGGCCTTGAACAGGTGGTGCAGATAGGCCTTGGAATAGTCGCGGCTGGCCGGGCAGTCGCTGGTGGCGTCCAGCGGCGTGTCGTCTTCGGCAAAGCGGGCGTTTTTGATGTTGATGGGGCCTTCCCACGTCCACACCTGACCGTGGCGGCCAGAGCGGGTCGGCAATACGCAGTCGAACATATCGACGCCGCGCGCCACGCCTTCGACCAGATCAATCGGCTTGCCCACCCCCATCAGGTAGCGCGGACTATCCCACGGCAGGAGCGGCGCGCAGTATTCGAGGGTGTCGCACATGGCCTCATGGCCTTCACCGACGGCCAGACCGCCGATGGCATAGCCGTCAAAGCCGATCTCCAGCAGGCGGTCGGTCGATTCCCGGCGCAAGCGCTCAAAGGTCGAGCCCTGCTGAATGCCGAACAGGGCCTGCGTGTCGCGCTGCCCGAAGGCTTGTTTCGACCGCAGCCCCCAGCGCGCCGACAGTTGCAGCGCCTTCTGCGCGCGCGCTTCGTCGGCGGGCCATGAGACGCATTCATCGAGTTGCATGACGATGTCGGAACCCAGCAGGTCGGCCTGAATCTCCATCGAGCGTTCCGGCGACAGGACGTGCTTTGAGCCGTCGATATGGCTCTGGAAGGTGACGGCCTCTTCGGTGACTTTGGAAATCTGCGACAGGCTCATCACCTGAAAGCCGCCGGAATCAGTGAGGATGGGGCCGTCCCAGCCCATGAATTTGTGCAGGCCACCCAGTCGCTTCACGCGCTCCGCCGACGGGCGCAGCATCAGGTGATAGGTGTTGCCGAGGATGATTTTCGCATGGCTTTGCCGCACCATGTCGAGCGTCAGGGCCTTGACGGTGGCGGCGGTGCCCACCGGCATGAAGATGGGGGTCGGGATGTCGCCACGCGGCGTTTTCAGCACGCCCGTGCGGGCCTGACCATCGGAAGCGGAGATTTCAAAAGGGAATGCGGACATGGGCGGGGTATTAGACGGCCTCAGTATTTAAGTCAAAGCCGTTGCAAGTTGGCTGTCGAAGTTGCACCTTCTGATACAACGAGGGAGGGAGTGATGAAGATATACCTATGGGTCGCAGGCGTAAGTTTTGTTCTTCTCACCCCCATCGCCCACGCCAAAGAAAAACTGGAATGGCGCTACGACCGCGCAAATGAAGGTGTTTTGGTTCTCTATGACGTTGATAGCGGCAGTTACCCTTATGAAGAGCTGTCTTTGACCTGTGAGGACAACGGCGATCTGAGTGTCGAAGCGAGAGGGATACGTTTATGGAGTGACGTAAACGGGCCTGTTATTGATCCCGAAGACCTTCAGAGCTTAGCGATTGAAACGGATATGTTCCGTATTGAAGCGCCCTTACAAAAGGTGACCTCTGAGTATTCAGGATGGGCGCAAGCACGGTTCCCTAAGTCCGGTAGTTTGGTAGAGGGGCTCATGGGCACTTTTTTGGTAGTGCGTGCTGTCAATCGAAATCCGGTGCTTTCACGTCCGCTGGAGCGGGGGGACTACAGCCGACTATATCCCGCGCCCGACTACATGAAATCCGGACCTTTTCGCCAATATTGTGCAAAGCGGATTGTGCCACTAGCAAAACATTGAAAAATCAACTGTTTTGCCATTTGGTGTAGGCGTCTCTGCACAGATCAGACGCGCGTCTG
This sequence comes from Asticcacaulis sp. DW145, assembly GCF_037101385.1. Taxonomy (NCBI): domain Bacteria; kingdom Pseudomonadati; phylum Pseudomonadota; class Alphaproteobacteria; order Caulobacterales; family Caulobacteraceae; genus Asticcacaulis; species Asticcacaulis sp. DW145. The sequence goes on from NZ_AP029025.1 coordinate 522,582, forward strand.
TAAACAGCCTCTTCCTCGGAAAGGCGCTGATGAGCGCGTTCCCAACGCAAAAACGGCGTCAGTTCGCGGTGAACGGAGACAGCCGTGGTGCCCCATGACGGCCCGCCCGATTGTGTGCGAATTTCGCATCCAATGCCGGGTGCCAGGGTTTCGGCGTGGCCGGGCTTTCCGGTGAAGTCGCCGAACAGGAACGAAAGACCCAGTAAGCCGATGGTGGCCATAAAATACCCGAACACAATCGGCAGGACGGTCACGAATTTGAGGATCATACGTAACCCGATGCGTTTGTCGCCTATCCCCCAGCCTTCCCACGCCAGAAAGGCATAGGCCGTATAGGCCAGCGCCAAGGCCATCAGATTGGCGAGGGGTGAGGTGAAGCGCAAACCCACGGCCCATGCGAGGGCAACCACAGCCAGAACCGCGAAGGAGAGGGGCAGAAGCGTGTGGTTTTGGGGCCGCCCGAAGCGTTGTACCAGATAGGCCAACACAGGTGCCCCTAACAGACCGCCCCACAATATCCCCATGCCAATCGTCACGCATACCCTCCCTCGGCTTGGGGTTCAGGGATACCGCTCGAATTGGGTGACTTTGTGACCCTTATAGGTTGTGTCGGCAAAGGCTGTGTACCCCAGAGCCGCGGCCACCTTTTGCGACGGTCTATTGGACGGGTCGATAATGCACACGGTGCGTTGCGGGTGGGTGGCATCAAACCAGTCGTGGGCGGCGCGCACGGCCTCCAGCGCATAGCCGCGCCCCTGACAGGCGGGTGTGATGGCCCAGGCCGCTTCCGGTGACAGATCGAAGTCAGGCCCCAGACCGCGGTGGAAGTCGGCCAGCCCCGTATCGCCGACAAAGCGCCCCGTGTCCTTTTCGATAGCGGCAAACAGACCCCAGCCAAAGGCCGTCCAGTGCCCCATATAGCGCAGCAGGCGGTGCCACACCTCTTCCGGCGACTGCGGAGTCAGGCCCGACAGGCGGTAAAAGTCCGGGTCGCCGAACATGGCACACAGGCCGTTATAGTCCTCAAGGACGTGCGGGCGCAGGATCAGGCGAGGGGTTTCGATCATGACTCCCATCGGTATCTCGCTTTTCTCGAAACGGCAATCTGGCGTGCGGTGGCCGATGGGGTATAAGCGGGCATGACCGCAGACATCGCTCCCTTTTACGCCATAGAGATCAGCCGGCTGGCCCACGCCCTCAAGGATCAGGGGCGCTCCATCATCCATATGGAGTTCGGACAGCCTTCCACCGGCGCGCCGAAAGCCGCCATTGAGCAGGCGCATCGCATTCTCGACAGCGACGGTATGGGCTATTGGGAAAGCACGCCGCTCAAGGCGCGGCTGGCGAAGCATTATCTCGACAGCTACGGCGTCAGCGTCGATCCGGAGCGCTTTATTCTCACCTGTGGGGCGTCGCCCGCTCTGGTGCTGGCGCTCAGTGCGGGCTTTCAGCCGGGTGCGCGTATTGCGCTGGCGCGGCCCGGCTATGTCGCCTACCGCAATGTGCTGAAGGCGCTGAACATGGTGCCCGTCGAAATCCCCTGCGGGCCGGAGGTGCGCTTTCAACTGACCGCCGAGGCTTTGAGCACGCTCGATCCGGCGCCGGACGGCGTGATTATCGCCAGCCCGGCCAATCCGACCGGCACGGTGATCGGGCCGGACGAACTCAAGGCCATCGCCGAGGTGTGCCGGGTGCGCGGCATCCGCATCCTGTCGGACGAAATCTATCACGGCCTGACCTATGAGGCCCCGGCGCGGTCGTTGCTCGAATACGCGCCAGACGCCTGGGTGGTCAGCAGCTTCTCCAAATATTTCAGCATGGTCGGCTGGCGGCTGGGCTGGTGTCTGGCCCCCGAAAGGCAGATTGCCGCCGCGCGTGCCTATGTCGGCAACCTGTTCCTGACCGCGCCGTCGCTCAGTCAGCACGCCGGGCTGATCGCCCTCGACAGCCGCTCTGAACTGGACGGGCACGTCGAAACCTATCGCCGCAACCGCCGCCTTCTACTCGACGCCCTGCCGCAATTGGGGCTGAGCCGCATCGCGCCGCCCGACGGGGCCTTCTACATCTATGCCGATATCGGGCACCTGACCGACGACAGCCTGTCCTTCTGCAAAGCGCTGCTCAACGATACCGGCGTCTGCACCGCACCCGGCATCGACTTCGACCCGGTCGAAGGGCACCACTTTATCCGTTTCAGCTTCGCCGTTTCTACGGCTGAGGTCGAGGACGCGATCACCCGTATGGTGCCGTGGTTTAAGGCGAGAACAAACTAAGAGAAGGGCAGGGGCCCACGCTCAAACAGCGAAGCGGTAGCGCACAAAAAAGCGCCCCTGCACCCCATTACATTTCGCGCTCTATCGTCGATGTTTGCGCTCCAAGTTCTGGGGTGCAGGGGCCTGCGGCCCCTGCATCCTACTTCGATCGGTTGCTGAGCAAGCTCGCATCGCCATACGAAAAGAAGCGATACCCGCTGTCGATGGCGTGTGCATAGGCCGCCTTCATGGCCTGGGTGCCGGCGAAGGCGCAGACCAGCATGAACAGGGTCGATTTCGGCAGATGGAAATTGGTCCACAGCATATCGGCCGAACGCACCGGCACGCCCGGCGTGATGAAGATATCGGTGTCGCCGCTGAACGGATGGATGTGGCCCTCGGTATCGCAGGCGCTTTCGATCAGGCGCAGAGCGGTGGTACCGATGGCGATGATGCGGCCCCCGGCGGCGCGGGCGGCATTGATGCGGGCGGCGGAGTGGACTGAGACGACGCCAAATTCGGCGTGCATCCTGTGGTCTTTGGTGTCTTCGACCTTAACCGGCAGGAAGGTGCCGGCACCGACGTGCAGGGTGACTTCTTCGAACAGCACTCCCTTGTCCCGCAGCGCTTGCAGCAGTTCCGGCGTGAAATGCAGCCCGGCGGTGGGGGCGGCGACGGAGCCTTCGTCGCGGGCAAACACCGTCTGATAGTCGCTTTTGTCCTGTTCGTCTTCCGGGCGTTTGGAGCGGATATAGGGCGGCAGCGGCATCCCGCCCAGCCGGTGCAGGCCGTTCAATACCTCAGACGCCGCCTGCTCGAAGCGCAAGACATAGACGCCGTCTTCGTCTTTTGACAGGACACGCGCGCTGAGGTCGTCAAAACGCAGGGTGTCGCCTTCGCGGATACGGCGACCGGGCTTCAGAAAGGCCTGCCAGCTCTGGCCATCCAGCGACTTGATCAGGGTGGCTTCGAACGCCACGCTCTGGCCGTCGCGCTCACGGCTGCCCTTGAGCTGCGTCGGCAGGACGCGCGTATTGTTGATGACCAGCAGGTCACCGGCCTTCAAAAGCGACGGCAGGTCGCCGACGCGCCAATCTTCGCGCACCTCGCCATCGACCCGCAGCAGGCGGGCGGCCTCACGCGGGGTGACGGGCCGCAGCGCAATGCGATCCTCGGGCAGGTCAAAATCGAAATCGGAAACCTTCATGCCTGCTTAAAAGGCGATTGCGGCCCAAAAAGCAAGAGCGCTCAAATCACGAGGCGCGTGGGGCGTCCTGTGCGGCGGGTGTGGCGGTTTCCTTGCCTTCGATCCAGTTTTCGCCGTCGATCATCTCGGCAAAGATGCGGATGACGCGGGTGGGGAAGGTGACCGGATAGGCCTTCGCACGCGCCAGAACCAGCGGGTCCTGACTGATGATCGCCACCTTGCGCCCCATGTCGCGGCCCTGCGCGATGGTGGCCCACTGCCGCGCCAGACGCCCCAGTTCATCAAAGGGGACGAAGCCTTCGAAGCGGCGCATGTCGATAATGATGTCGTAGAGCCAGACCTCACCCACGGTTTCGAGATAGCGCGCGATGCCGCTGACGATCTCCTGACCATCCAGATCGCCGATATAGCGGATGGTGATGCGCTTCTGTTCGTCGTTCTGCGAGAAGTTGAGGCGGGAGCGTGGGGGCATGGTTCAGGCTCCGGGAGGGTTACGCTCTGTCTTAACCTAAGGACACCTTGTTCACAAACAAAAAACCGGCCGGACAGGTGTCCGACCGGTGGGTTCTGTCAAAGCGGGCTTACGCGGCTCAGGCGGCGTCGGCAGCGACCTTGAAGCTGACGATCTTGCCCGGCGCGCGCGGCGGCTCTCCCTTGGGCAGGGCATCGACGTGTTCCATGCCTTCGGTCACTTCGCCCCAGACGGTGTATTGGCCATCGAGGAAGCGGGCGTCGGCAAAGCAGATGAAGAACTGGCTGTCGGCCGAATCGGGGTTTTGCGAGCGCGCCATCGAGCAGACGCCGCGCACATGCGGCTCACGCGAAAATTCGGCCTTCAGCTTCTTGCCCGAGCCGCCATAGCCCTGACCTTCCGGGTCGCCGCCCTGAGCCATGAAGCCCGGAATGACGCGGTGGAAGACGATGCCGTCATAGAAGCCCTGACGGCACAGTTCCTTGATGCGGGCGACGTGGTTGGGGGCGAGGTCGGGGCGCAGCTTGATACGCACGTCACCGCTTTCCAGCGTCAGGATGAGGGTGTTTTCCAGATCTTCGGACATGGGGGCTCCAGTTTAGAGCCTCATGCCGAAAAGTGGGCACCACTTTTCGGAAAAACATGAGGCGTTGTAAAAAAATTGAGCGATACGGCGGCTCAACTGAGCCGGCGGATGCTCAAGGTTTGCGGCTGAAATAGGCTATTCGTCGGGCTTTGACAAATCCTATCCGGTGCATTCGGCGGGCTTTTGCTCATCGGCCCCGTAAAGCGCGCAGGAGCGCCTGATCTCGCCCTCAATCATTGGACATGGGTTTTTGACGTTGCAGGGCGGGTGCGTCGCCGGGCTGACGGTGCGGCAGCGCTGCACCAGCTTGTCGGCTTCGAGCTGGCCTTTTTCCTCCAGGCAGGTGGCGGTCGAGGCGCTTTTGGGGTTCAGCGTGGGTTCGGCATAGGCCAGAGGCGCTTCGGACGCATCGACGGCGGCCACGGATTCGGCGGTGGCGTAGGACTGATCCGCTTCGCTGACGGCCACGGGTTTGCAGGCTGTTAAGGCTGCCGCGATCAGCACGGGGGCGAGCAGGGGCGTCAGGCGCATGGGGACTCTCCTTTTGCGCCTGAGCTTATCGGCCCGGACATAAAGGCAAAATGATTTTCCGTGTGCGACAAAACCCGTTATAGACGCCGCATGAGTAACGATACCCCCGAAGAACCGCGCCGCCGCATGGTGAAGCCGCCCGAAGGCGGCAACCTGTCCGGTCGCGCCAAGGGTCATACGGCGGTCAAGACCGCCAAGCAACGCACGCAATCCTCGGCCAAGTGGCTGGAGCGCCAACTGAACGATCCCTTTGTGCAAAAGGCCAAGGCCGAGGGCTGGCGCTCGCGTGCGGCCTTCAAGCTACAGGAAATCGACGATCGGTTTCACATCCTCAGGCGCGGTTCGCGCGTGGTCGATCTGGGCTGCGCGCCGGGGGGCTGGGTGCAGATGGCCAAGTCGCGCGGGGCGGCGCACGTCGTGGGGGTGGATCTGCTGCCCGTCGATTCCATTCCCGGTGCGGATATGATCGAGGCCGACTTCACCGATCCGGCCATTCCGGGGCGGCTGATGGAGATGATGGGTGATAAGCCGGACGTGGTGCTGTCCGATCTGGCGCACAATACGGTCGGCCACCGTCAGACCGACCACCTGAAGATCATGGGGCTTCTGGAACTGGCGTCGGATTTCGCGCTGGATAATCTCAAGCCGGGTGGCGCGTTCGTCGCCAAGGCCTTTCAGGGCGGTGAGACGGAGCATCTGCTGCTCAAGCTGAAACTCGCCTTCCGCGATGTGAAGCACTTCAAGCCGAAATCGAGCCGGGCGGATTCGTCGGAAATCTACATCGTGGCGCAAGGTTTCAAGGGCTAGGGCTTCAAGGGGTAAGGAACCATATTGCCTCTTTAGCCCGCGCCCCCCGAAATGCCGGGGAGAAGAGGGCGCACGATGAAACGATTGAAAACGATAGGTCTGACCGTTCTGGCGGTTCTGACCGTGGCGGTGCTGGGCTGGGCAACGACGCCCTACTGGAGCCACGGTGAGGCGGTGGTTGAGGTGACGGGGACAACCACCAAGCGTGAAGGCGGCAGAGACGTCTATCTGGTCTTCACCACCTCGGGAACCTTCCGCAATACGGACAGCCTGCACTATCTGAAGTTCGATTCTTCCGATCTTCAGGGCAAGCTGAACCGGCCCGGCCGCTACCGCATAAATTATTATGGTTTTCGTGTTCCTGTGTTATCTCTGTACCGGAACATAACCAGAGCCGAAGAGGCTCCATAAACAGTATGCGTACCCCAAGGAAACGAATGACCCAATTACCGCTTAATCCGTTCTTTGCCTGGACGTCTCTGGCGCTCAAAAGTTCGGAAATGCTGATGGCTTCGGCGGAGGTCATCACCCATCGCGTCAACCGCATGGCCAATGCTGACGCCATCCCCAGTGCTGAGGATCAGCGCGAATTCACCCTGATGGGGCAGGAAAAGCTCGAAGCCGGGACCGAATCGCTGATGGCGATGAGCCAGTACTGGATGAACCTCAACCACGAGGTCAGCACGCAGGCCTTTCACAACATGATGGATATGGGCCACAGCCTGACGGCGCTGGCCACCAGCCGTTCGGCGGCCGAGGCCCTGACGCATCAGGCGCGTCTGGCCGACAGCGTGATGCGCGGTGTCAACCACGCCGCTGACCTGTCGGGTAAGGCGGCGGCCCTGACCGAGCACGGCCTGAAACCGGTGCATAGCCGCGCCGTGGCCAATGCCAAGCGTCTGAAAAAGCGCAAATAACTCAATCTGCGTCCGGGCCCGGCGTCTCGCGGCCCGGCACTTCGCCGGTCAACAGGCCACGCGCGGTGAGGGGCGGCATTCGGGACAGGTCGATGCTGACTGTGGTCACGTCGCGCACGCCCCAGCTTTTGTCCTTGTCCGATCCGGCATCGCCCGCCGCGTTCAGCCGCCACAGATTAGCGGCCTTGTCGGTCAGGCTGTCGCCGGGCAGGTCGCCCTGGGTCAGGGTAAAGGGCGAGGTATCGCCGTGGATCAGGAAGACCGGCTTCCCGAAGGCGCGGCTTTCATGGATCAGGGCCGCGCGCACCGGCAAGAAGCCATCGCACAGGCGCTTGTCGTCGGCGGCCACGTCGTGACAGGGGACAAAGCGCGCCTCGGCCTTTTCATTGAACATATCGGCCTGAGTGGCGACGATCACCGCTGCGGCACCGCGTTTGCGGGCATGGGCAAAGGCGGCTTTCAGCCACGCCATAGTATGGGCATCGCGCGCATCGGCGGCGCTGGCGGCCACGCTCAGATCGTCGCCCATCACCGAGTCCCGGCCATTATTGGTGCCCACCACATTCATCGTGACCACGACGAAACGCCCATAGTCGAAGCGGGCGTTTTCCGGCATGTCCGGCTGCTGAACATAGTGCCATTTGGCCTCTCTGACCGGCGGCGTGGCAAAGAAGCGCTGACGCAGGCCCTCCAGCCTTTGCAATTCCGAGAATTTGCGCCCCGTCGCCGGATCGTCCTTGCGGTCGCAGTCGGTCCATTCATTGTCGCCGGGGGTGTAAAAGACCGGAATGGGCTTGAGATCAGACAGCATTTTGGCAAAGGCCGCATCCGGCGGGCCGCAGACTTCGCCGCCCGACTGCGTATCGCCGACGTGCAGGATAAAGGGAGGCGTTTGCGCTTTCACCGCCGGTATGGCTCTGGCCAGCATGGCGCGGTCGGTATCGTCATAGGGGGTGTCGTTGATGACGACGAAATCGACCCGCGCGGGCTCAGCGATGGGAAGCAAAGCACAGCCGCTCAAACTGGCGGACAGGGTAAGGGCCGCAACGATCGACAGACGCTTCATCAGTACCTCCGGAAATCTCCGCAGGCTAATCCGCCTCTGTGACAGATACAAGAAACGGGAATTAAACCGCCAGCTTCAGCTTCAGGCGGTGGGCGCGCATCATCGTCCTGAACCGCGCCTGACGGAAGAAGGCCGTAAGCCCATAGGACCGTTCCACCAGCCAGCAGGCGATGCAGTATTCGGTGCGGATTTTCAACTGGCTCATGGGGTGTCTTTCAGACGAGGCAGGCAAAGAGGGGCGGGCAGACCAGAGGACCGCTGTGGACAGTTTAGCCGCAAAGGCTGAACAGGCCGCCAACAAACACGGTTAAGCAAAGGTTTGCGGGGGCGATACGCACGTCTGAAACAATATTTCCCCAAAAGTGACGCGCCCCCTCTTTACGCGGCGCGGCGTTTCGCTTAAGCCCAACCCGCAAAATGGAGAGTCCCTTATGGATATACGCGAAGGCTTAACCTTCGACGACGTTTTGCTGGAGCCCGGTCCCTCGGACGTGGTGCCCACTCAGGTCGATACGAAGACCCGCTTCACCCGCACCATCAAACTCAACATCCCGCTGGTCTCTTCGGCCATGGATACCGTGACCGAGGCGCGTCTGGCCGTCGCCATGGCGCAGGCCGGGGGTCTGGGGATCATCCACCGCAACCTGTCCAATGAGCGTCAGGCCGAGGAAATCCGCGAAGTGAAGCGTTACGAGTCGGGCATGGTCATCAATCCGGTGACCATCCACCCCGAAACGACGCTCAGCGAAGTGCGTGACATCATCGCGCGGCGCCACATTTCGGGCTTCCCGGTGGTAGAGCGCGACACCAACAAGCTGGTCGGCATCCTGACCAACCGCGACATCCGCTTCGAAAGCGACGGTTCAAAGACCGCGGCCGATCTGATGACGCGCGACGCCCTGATCACCGTGACCGAGGGCGTCAACCAGAGCAAGGCGCGCGAACTGATGGCGCTGCACCGCATCGAGCGCATCATCGTCGTCGATGACGCCTATCGCGCCGTCGGCCTGATCACCGTCAAGGACATGGAAAAGGCGCAGGCCTATCCGACGGCGGCCAAGGACGAGTCCGGCCGTCTGCTGGTCGGGGCCGCCTCGACCGTCGGCGATGCCGGCTATGAGCGCTCGCAATTCCTGATCGACGCCGGGGTGGACGTGTTGGTCATCGACACGGCGCACGGCCACTCGTCGCTGGTCGGGCAGGCGGTTGAGCGCCTCAAGCGCGAATACAACCACGTTCAGATCGTCGCGGGTAACGTCGCCACCTATGAGGCGACGCGCGCCCTGATCGACGCCGGGGCCGATGGGGTCAAGGTGGGGATCGGGCCGGGTTCGATCTGTACCACGCGCATGGTCGCCGGTGTCGGCGTCCCGCAACTGACCGCCGTGGCCGATTGCGTGCGCGCCGCCAAAGACTCAGGCGTACCTATCATCGCTGATGGCGGTATCAAGCTGTCGGGCGATCTGGCCAAGGCCATTGCCGCCGGGGCTTCGACCGCCATGCTGGGGTCGATGTTCGCGGGCACCGAGGAAGCGCCGGGTGAGATCATCCTCTATCAGGGCCGCTCCTATAAGTCCTATCGCGGCATGGGCAGCGTCGGGGCCATGGCCCGCGGCTCGGCCGACCGCTACTTCCAGAAAGACGTACAGGACTCGATGAAGCTGGTGCCCGAAGGTATCGAGGGTCAGGTGCCGTACAAGGGCCCCATCGCCCCGGTCATCCATCAGCTTGTTGGCGGCTTACGCGCCTCGATGGGCTATGTCGGCGCACCGACCATCGAAGAGTTCCAGAAGCGGGCGAAGTTCGTGCGCATCACCAATGCGGGCCTGCGCGAAAGCCACGTCCACGACGTGATGATCACGCGCGAAGCCCCCAACTATCGCCAGTAAGGGAGTGCGGGCATGACGGTGGAATTACAGGTTCTGGTCTTTGCCGCCCTGTGGGGCGTGGCTCAGATCCTTATCGCCGCCGTCGCGCCCGCCTTCAAACCGGGCTATTTCCAGTGGAACGCCAGCCCGCGTGACGAAGACTTTGATGTCGGCCCCGCCGCCGGGCGGATGCGTCGCGCCTATCAGAACTATCTGGAGACCTTCGCGTTTTTCGCGGTGATCGTCATTGCGCTGGCCTTTGCGGGCAAGTCGAATGACGTGTCGCGGCTAGGGGCCCATATCTATCTGCTGGCGCGTGTCGCCTATTTCCCGGCCTATGCCCTGGGCACCAAGCTACGCAGTGCCTTTTACCTGCTCTCGCTGGTCGGTATCGGCATGTGCGTCTGGACCTGTTTTGCGTAAGGATAAAGAGTGACCCCCGCCGCCCGTCTGCAAGCCGCTTCCGATATTCTCGACCTTCTGGGCAAGACGCGCCGTCCCGCCGAAGAGGTGTTGAAGGACTGGGGCCGCAACAACCGCTATGCCGGGTCAAAGGACCGCCGCGCCATTGCCGATAAGGTCTATCAGTGCCTGCGCGCGCGCGAACGCTTGTCTTTTGCAATGGATTCGTCGGCGGGGCGTTCACTGGTGCTGGGGGCGCTGCACTTCCTTGACGGCGTAAGCCTTTCCGAGATCGACAACCTCTACACCGGCGAAGGCTATGCCCCGCCCAAGCTGTCGGTTGCGGAGCGCAAGCGACTGGAGGCGGGGGATGGCGAAGCGCCCGAATGGCTGGAGTCCGGCCTGCCGGCCTTTGTCGTGGAACGCCTCAAAGGCGTCTATGGCGACCACTGGCTGAAAGAGGCCGAGGCCCTGATGCTTCCGCGCGCGCCCATCGACCTGCGCGTCAATGGCGACCGTGCCCCCTTGATCGCCGGGCTGGAAATGCTGGGCTACAGGCCCGAACCGACGCCGTTTTCGGCCTTTGGCGTGCGCCTGCCTGCCGATCCGCCGCCCAATGTGCGCGCATTGCCCGCTTTCCGGCAGGGCACGATCGAGATTCAGGATGAGGGCTCGCAACTGGCGGGCTTCCTCGCCGGGGCTCGGCCCGGCATGACGGTGGTCGATTATTGCGCCGGAGGCGGCGGCAAGACTCTGGCCCTGCTGCAAGCCATGCAGGGTGAGGGTCGTCTGATCGCCTCGGATGTCGAAAAGACGCGCCTCAACAATATCAAACCCCGCCTGACCCGTGCCGGTCTGGAGGCGGAGTTGCGCCAGCTTGGCCCGGACGGCGAGGGGATGGAAGACCTCGAGGCCCAGGCCGATCTGGTGCTGGTCGATGCGCCGTGCTCTGGCTCAGGCGTCTGGCGTCGCCGGCCCGAAACCGCGCATAAGCTGGAAGAAAAAGAGGTGGCGCGCCTGCACGAATTGCAAAGCGCCATCCTGCACCGTGCCTCGCGTCTGGTGAAGCCGGGCGGGCTTTTGGCCTATGCCACCTGCTCGATCCTGCCGGACGAGAATGAATTGACCGCAGACCGCTTCGAAGCCGACCACCCTCACTTTACACCGCGCCCGGTCGCCGATGCGCTGGACAGCGCCGCGGTGACCCCGGAAGGCGCGGAGACTTTGAAAAAGATTGCGCAGGGCCATCGTCTGCGCCTCAGCCCCGGAACCAGCCACACGGACGGGTTCTTCGTTTCGCTATACCGGCGCAAGCCATAAGACAATTGGTCGAAAAACCATAGGAAAACAGGCGCATGTCGCATCACGAAAAAGTCCTGATTATTGATTTCGGATCGCAAGTGACTCAGCTCATCGCGCGGCGCGTGCGCGAATGCGGCGTCTATTGCGAAATCCATCCCTTCACCAAAGCGGCCGAGGCGATCAAAAGCGTCGCCCCCAATGCGGTGATCCTGTCCGGGTCGCCGCACAGCGTCGTCGAAGCCGGTCCGACCCTCGACAAGGCCCTGTTCGATATGGGCCTGCCGGTGTTCGGCATCTGCTATGGCGAGCAACTGATGTGCGACCTTCTGGGCGGCAAGGTCGAAAGCGGCCATGACCGCGAATTTGGCCGCGCCGAGATCGAAATCGCCGCCGACACGCCGCTGTTCCGCGGTCTGGGTAAGCCGGGTGACAAGGAAATCGTGTGGATGAGCCACGGCGATCGTGTCACCGCCATCCCCGACGGCTTCAAGGTTATCGCTGTCTCCGAAGGCGCGCCGTTTGCCGCCATCGCCGATGAGGCCCGCCGCTTTTATGCCGTGCAGTTCCACCCCGAAGTGGTCCACACGGTGCGCGGCACCCAGATGATCCGCAACTTCCTGTTCGAGATCGCGGGGCTAAAGGGCGACTGGACCATGGCCGCCTTCCGTCAGGAAATGATCGAAAAAATCCGGGCTCAGGTCGGATCGGGGCGCGTTATTTGCGGCCTGTCGGGCGGGGTGGACTCGTCGGTCGCCGCCGTGCTGATCCACGAAGCCATCGGCGAGCAACTGACCTGCGTGTTTGTCGATACGGGTCTGTTGCGCAAGAACGAAGGCGAGCAAGTGGTGTCGCTGTTCCGCGATCACTATAACATCCCGCTGATCCATGTACAGGCGCAGGACAAGTTTCTGGGGGCGCTCAAAGGGCTGTCCGACCCCGAACAGAAGCGCAAGACCATCGGCCGTCTGTTTATCGAGGTCTTCGACGAAGAGGCAGCCAAGATCGACGGTGCGGAATTCCTCGCTCAGGGCACGCTTTATCCCGACGTGGTCGAAAGCGTCTCGCCGCACGGCGGGCCTTCGACCGTCATCAAGAGCCACCACAATGTCGGCGGTCTGCCCGACTATATGAAGCTGAAACTGGTCGAACCCTTACGCGAACTCTTTAAGGATGAGGTGCGCGCTTTGGGCCGCGAACTGGGCCTCAGCGAAGCCTTTGTCGGCCGCCATCCCTTCCCCGGACCGGGTCTGGCCATCCGTATCCCCGGCGAAGTGACCCCGGAAAAGGTAAAGACGCTTCAGGACGCCGACGCCATCTATCTCGATGAAATCCGCAAGGCGGGTCTGTATGATGATATCTGGCAGGCCTTTGCCGTGCTGCTGCCGGTGAAAACCGTGGGTGTCATGGGCGATGCGCGCACCTATGAGGACGTATTGGCCCTGCGCGCCGTCACCTCATCCGACGGCATGACGGCAGACTTCTATGAGTTCCCGTGGCCCGTGCTGGGCCGCTGCGCCACGCGCATCGTCAACGAGGTGAGGGGGGTCAACCGCGTCGTTTACGACGTAACCTCCAAGCCTCCCGGCACGATCGAGTGGGAATAAGTCCCGTTCTGCAAATTACCGTTTGACAACGATTGCGCGCGGGCCTAATGGCCGCGCGCATTCTTGTTTCACGGGGTTATCCTACCCTTTGGAACAGGCTTATCAGGAACCTAAACCCATGCCCGACGACAGTAGTCGATCCACATTGCCGCAAGGACCGCGCATCGGGTAAACGGGTTTCGGGCTTACCGATACCGGCCTTTGCGGCCTCAGTATCAAAGGTAAGCCGATGGTCTTCTTTTTCGAAGATAGTCAGGGCGCGCGCCCGCTCGTGCGTGCGTCCCGCACCGATCGTTATGGTGTGTCCTTTCCCGATCTCGCCGCCTTCCTGCTGCTGGCCGGCGCTGCGGTGCTGGTCTTTCATGGCGCGTCCGCCATGGATCAGCCGCTCTCCCAACTGCGTTCCGCACCGGTGACGCTCGACCTGGCGCAACTGCCTGAATATGCTCTGCGCTCGACGCTACGCATGTTTGCGGCGCTGGCGGCGTCGCTGGTCTTCACCTTCACCGTGGCCACTCTGGCGGCCAAGAGCCGCCGGGCAGCCCTTCTGATCATTCCGGCGCTCGATATCCTTCAGTCCGTCCCGGTTCTGGGCTTTCTGACCTTTACAGTGACCCTGTTTATGGGCCTGTTTCCGGGCAATCAGTTAGGGGCCGAAGCCGCCGCCATCTTCGCCATCTTCACCAGTCAGGCGTGGAACATGGCCTTCAGCGTCTATCAGTCGCTGACCACCCTGCCGACGGACCTTGATGAGGTCAGCCGCCAGTTCGGTTTTTCGCCCTGGCGGCGCTTTATCCGGCTGGAACTGCCCTACGCCATGCCGGGGCTGGTGTGGAACATCATGATGTCGATGTCGGGCGGGTGGTTCTTCGTCGTGGCCTCAGAAGCCATCACGGTGGGCGATACACACCTGACCCTTCCGGGGATCGGTTCGTGGCTGGCTCTGGCGATCGACCGGGCGGACTTCCGCGCCGTCGGCTGGGGCGTGTTCGCCATGGGGCTGGTTATCCTGCTCTACGACCAGCTCTTGTTCCGGCCGGTGGTGGCCTGGGCGGATCGCTTCCGCTTCGAGCAAACGGCGTCGGGTCAGGCCCCGCGCTCGTGGGTACTGGACCTTCTGCGGCGCTCGCGCGGTCTGGAGCGGCTGGGGCAGGCCCTGCGGCAACCCTTTGTGTGGTGGGAAGCCCGCTGGCCCGCCGCCGCACCGCGCCGCATCCGCCGCCCGACCCCGCGCAAGGCATCGCCCGTAGCTGATCTCCTGTGGGCCGGTGCGTTGGGCGTCGCCTGTCTGTTCGCCCTGTGGACTCTGGGGCATTATGTGGCCGCGCATCTGAGCCTCAGCGATATAGGCACGGCCTTTGGTCTGGGCAGCCTGACTTTGTTGCGGGTGGTGGTGCTGATCGCGCTGGCCAGTCTGATCTGGGTGCCGGTGGGTGTGTGGATCGGTTTGCACCCGGTGTGGGCCGAGCGGCTTCAGCCTCTGGCGCAGTTTCTGGCAGCCTTTCCGGCCAATGTGCTGTTCCCCTTTGCGGTCATGCTGATCGTCGGCCTGCACCTCAATGCCAATCTGTGGCTGTCGCCGCTGATGGTGCTGGGGACGCAGTGGTACATCCTCTTCAACGTCATTGCCGGGGCCAGCGCCATTCCGGGTGACATGAAGGAGGTGGCGCAGATGTTCCGCATCCGGGGCTGGCAATGGTGGCGTCAGATCGCCCTGCCGGCGGTGTTTCCCTACTATGTGACCGGTGCCCTGACGGCTTCGGGCGGGTCGTGGAACGCCAGCATCGTGGCCGAAGCCGTGGACTGGGGCCATACCCACCTCGAAGCGGCGGGCCTTGGGGCCTATATCGCCCGCGCCACCGCGGCGGCCGACTATCCCCGCGTGGTGCTGGGCATCGCCGTGATGAGCCTGTTCGTCATCGCCTTTAATCGCATCGTGTGGCGCCGCCTCTACGTCTTCGCCGAACGCCGCCTGCGTCTGAACTGATTTTATGTGTTGGAGCTTTCCCATGACCCACACCCAATTCACCCCCGCTTGCCCTCTGGTCGAACTGCGTCAGGTGTCGCACGTCTATGAAAAGGGCAAATCCACGGGCCACACCGTGCTGGACAAGGTCGATCTGACCCTGAATGCCAATGAGATCGTCGGCCTTCTGGGGCGCTCAGGCTCTGGCAAATCGACCCTGCTGCGCACCGTAGCGGGCCTGATCGAGCCCAGCGAAGGCACGGTCCGCTTCCCCTCTGCGCCGGACGGGCAGGCCAATGTCGGCATGGTGTTTCAGAGCTTCGCCCTGTTCCCGTGGCTGAGCGTGCTGCAAAACGTCGAGGTCGGCCTTGAGGCGCAGGGCGTGGCTCCGGCCATCCGCCGCGAACGCGCCCTGAAAGCCATCGACCTGATCGGGCTCGACGGCTTTGAAAACGCCTACCCCAAGGAGCTGTCGGGCGGGATGCGTCAGCGCGTCGGTCTGGCGCGGGCTCTGGTCGTCGATCCGGATATCCTTTTGATGGATGAGCCCTTTTCGGCGCTCGACGTGCTGACGGCGGAAACCCTGCGCACCGATCTGCTCGACCTGTGGTACGAAGGGCGCACGCCGCTCAAGTCGATCCTGATCGTCACGCACAATATCGAGGAGGCGGTGCTGATGTGCGACCGCATCCTCGTCTTTTCCTCCAATCCGGGGCGGGTGGTGGCCGAAATCACCGTCGATCTGCCGCAACCGCGCGACCGTCTGGACCCGGCCTTTCGCGCGCTGGTCGAAGACATCTACCGCCGCATGACCACGCGCACGCCCAAGGCTCCGGTGCAGGAAGGCCTGTTTGCGGGCATGGGCATGGCCATGGTCCTGCCGCGCGTCTCGACCAATATTCTGGCCGGTCTGATGGAGGCGCTGGCCGGATCGGCCTATGACGGCAAGGCGGACCTGCCGGCGCTGGCGGCGGAGCTTCAGTACGAAGCCGATGAACTCTTCCCCATTGCCGAAGTGCTGCAACTTTTGCGCTTTGCCGAGCTGGAAGGCGGCGATCTGCTGCTGCTGCCCGCCGGTCAGGCTTTTGTTGAAGCCGATGTCGATGGACGCAAGCACCTGTTCCGCGAGCAGCTTCTGACCCATGTGCCGCTGGCGACCCATATCCGCCACGCGCTCGAAACCGGCGGCGAGGCCGGGCTGAGTGCGCGGCGCGTGCGCGACCAGTTGCAGACCCACATGTCCGAAACCTTTGCGCAGCAGACCCTGCGTTCAGTGGTTCAGTGGGGCCGTTACGCCGAGGCCTTCGACTATGACGAAAAGGCCGACCGCTTCAGCCTTGAGGACGTGGTGTAAGAGGAGGGCGTCGCTATGAAAAAGGTTCTCGGTTACGCGCTCCTCTGTCTGGCGGTGCTGGTGACTTCGCCACAGCGGGCGAAGGCTGCGGCGGGTTCGCATGTGGTGGATGACTCTGGCGTGGAAACGCCGGGCGTCTGCCATGTGGAATCCTGGGCCACGCGCTATGATGACCGCCGGGGGTATCTCAACCTCTCCCCGGCCTGCACCCGCAAGGTCTGGCCCCGGCTGGAAATGGGCGGCACGGTTCAGGCGATTCGGGACGGCAGGGACGATGTGCTGTTCGGCCCGGCCGTGAAACTGAACCTGCGCGCCCCTGCGTCCGGCCGCCCTGTCCCCGGCCTCGCGGTCGCCGTGGGCGGCACATGGAGCGGACGTTCGGGGCAACTGGAAGCCGCCAGTCTCAACCTGCCCGTGACCTTCAATGCCACGGACCGCCTACAGATCAACCTCAATACGGGCTGGGCCTATACGCGCCAGTCTGCGCATCCGCACGCCCTGACCTATGGCGCGCAGATATATGCCAGCGTCACCGATACGCTCGGTCTGATGGCGGAAACCTTTGGCCGCGACCGGGGCAAGCCGGGCGCGCAAGTGGCCGTGCGCTGGACCCCGGGGAACGGACCCTATGATCTGGATGTTGTTGTGGGGAACCGCGTGGACGGTCTGAGCCCGCGCGCCATCAGTCTGGGGCTGACGGTTCGCCATTAATCAACCAGCGACACATCCTCTTCACGCCGGAATTGACAGCGCCGATCCGCTTCCGCCAGATCAGGCTCTATGATTCCGGACAGGCCGATGGCCTGCGCCGATTGTTCAGAGCGTTCGTCGGCTCAGTTGCGCCGCCGAATGGTTCTAAATATTTGTTTGGTCGATATATTTTTGTCGAAAGCCGCTCACGCTTTTCGACATATCGCTTAAGATACAGGAGTTCCTCTATGGCCTTGACCCTCTACGGCATCAAAAACTGCGACACGGTGAAGAAGGCGCGGGTGTGGCTGGAAGGGCAGGGCCAGGCCTACACCTTCCACGACTATAAGGTCTCCGGCATTGACGAGGCGCATCTGAAGGACTGGTCTTCCAACGTCGGATGGAGCGTCCTGCTCAACAAGGCGGGCACGACCTTCAAGGCCTTGCCGGAGGCCGATAAGGCCGACATAGATGAGGCTAAGGCCATCCGCCTGATGCTGTCCAATCCGTCGATGATCAAGCGCCCCGTGCTCGACAGGGACGGGACGATCACGGTCGGGTTCAAACCGGACCTTTATGCCGGCCTGTTTGAATAGGACGGCCATGGCCAGCGAGGGAAGCGCCCTATGACCCCAAGGCTCAGGCGTGTGTGGCGCTGGCTCGAAATCGACCGCGGCGGTGTCTTTCAGGCCCTGCGTCTGGCCTTCGCGGCGTGGTTGGCTTTTGCCATTGCGGCCCTCCTGCACGTCGAACACGCCTACTGGGCGGCCATGCCGGTCTGGGTGGTGTCGCAGCCGTCGCGCGGTCTGTTGCTGGAGCGCGCCTTTTTCCGCGTGCTGGGGACGCTGATCGGGGCCGGGGCAGGGTTCGTCATCCTCTGGCTGGCGGCGGGGCCGGGGGCGGGGATCGTGTTTCTGGCCCTATGGGTGGGGGTCAATGCCGGGCTGACGCACATCTTGCGCGGCGTGCACGGCTACGGGGCGCTGATGGCGGGCATGACGGCCGCGATTGTTGTCCTGCCGTCGCTGCTGACGCCGCAGGCCGCCAGCGAGGTGGCGCAGGCGCGCGTCGTCTGCACCCTGATCGGCGTGGCAGTGGTGACGGTGGTGACCGGCTTCTTTACGCCCGTCTCGCCGCGTGAGGAACTGTATCGCCGCCTGCGTCTGATTTCGCAGGAGGCGCAGGGCTTCGCCGCCAAGGCTATTGAAGCCCCCGACCTGCCCGATAGCCCCGAGACCGAGCGGCGTATTCTGGCCGAGATCAGCGATGTGGAAAACGCCGCCATTCTGATTTCCGCCGGATCGGTCGAGGGCTATCGCCGCCTGCGGCACCTTGACGCGCTGATCGCCGCCACACTGGCTGTCATGGCGGCGGGGCGGGCGGTCAGGGCGCGGCTGCGTCGCGGCGATACCCTGCCCGCGGACCTGCCCCGGCATCTGAACGACCCGGCGTGGCTGGCGGCCCTGCCCGGAACACAGCTCATCCCCGAAGCCGATCGTCTTCTCGACGCGCTGACGCAGCAGGCCGAGGCCGAACGCCGCCTGTTCGCCGTCTCGTCTAGGGCCGATGCGGCCTCTTTCGGCGACAAGGCGGTCTATCTGGCCCCCAATCGCGACCGCAGCATGGCCTTCCGCGCCGGCGGGGTGGCCGGGGGCGCGACCCTGATGGCCGTCGGACTGGCCTGGGCCGTGAAATGGCCTCTGGCCGAACTGACCGCCATGGGGGTGTGCATCTTCTCGATGGTGCTGGGGCAGATGCCCCGTCCGCAGGTCACGGGTGTGCAACTCCTGCAAGGCATGGCCTGCGGCGTCGTCGCGGCCCTCCTCTATCGCCTGAGCCTTCAGCCTTATCTGCATGGGCCGGGGGCTGTGCTCGTCTCGCTGATTCCTGTCTTTGTGCTGGGCGCGCTGGCGCAGGTCAGCGTCAAAACGACGCCCTGGGCGGTCCACGCCAATATGGGCTTTCTGCTGACCAGTCAGGCCGGGGCGGCCGCCATTCCCATAGACCACGCGCTGGTCTCGTCGCTGGCCTTTCTCAGCGGGGTCGCCCTGGTTTGCGCGGGTTTCACCCTCTATCCGCCACAGGCGGTCAATCACGCGGCGGATGCCGCCAGCCGTATCCGCCGCGATCTGGAGGCCATGATCCGTCGTCAGGGCCCGCTCCCGGCGTCTCAGTGGCGGCCGCACACATCGCGTCAGATATTGCGCCTGATGCTGCATTTGGGGCGGGCGGGTAAGCTGGGGCAGGCGGCCCCCGACGGCATTCTGGCCGCGCTCAATCTGGGCCACGCCGTCACCCGGCTGCAAAGGTTGGCTGCCGATCAGGCGACGCGCGAGGGGGCGACTCTGGTTCTGCACCGCCTCGAAGGCTTTGCCGACCACACCGCCGAGACGGTGGCGGAGTTGCGGCGTCTGAGACTGGCGGACGCGGCGGTGCAGCGGGCGCTGGACAATACGATTGACGGGCTGGAGGCCGCCACGCCGCTCTTTGTCTTCAGCCATGCCGCGGATTAATTTTATTTAATTCCGTTGCGTGCATCCAAACGGCCCTGTCTGCGCCTCTTATCCTACAGAGGCGGATTTTCGCCTGACACTTTCTCAAGGGAGATCGTAACATGCACGGTTTCGAAGCGGCACTTCTCATCCCCATCATCTCTATCCTGATGCCTATTTTTATCGTGGGCATCGTTATGTACTTCCGCGCCAAGGACCGGGCGGAAGTGCAGAAAACCATCCGAATGGCCATCGAAAAGGGGCAACCCCTGCCGCCGGAGTATCTGGACAGCCTGCAAAAATCCGGAGCAACGATCGGCAAGATGAAAACGCCGGTCAACGATATTCGCTCCGGTCTGATCCTGATGGCCGTGGCGCTGGGTCTGGTGGTCATGGACTATGTCGGCAATGACTACACGTTTGAGACCCTGTCCGGCATTGCGGCCATTCCGGGCTTTATCGGCGTCGCCCTGCTGATCATGGGCATTGTCGGTCTGAACAATCAGAAGAAGTCCTGAACCGTAACGCTTTCAGGATAGACCCGCCATGTCCGCCCCTTCCACCGCTGCCGGTTACCGACATCTGAGCGATCATGACCTGATCGCTCAGGCGGTGCTGGGCGCGTCCGACGCCTTCGGTGAACTGGTCAGGCGACACTCAGCCGCCCTGCGCACACACCTGCGGCGCATGGGGGCGCAGGGGGCCGATGCCGACGACATGGCGCAGGAGGCCTTTATCACGGCCTATGAGCGCCTGACCGAGTACCGGGCCGATGGGCCGTTTCTCAACTGGCTGAAGATGATCGCCGCCCGGCGTTACCTGCGTAAGGTCAAGACGACGCAGAAATACCTTCTGGTCGAGGACGTGACCCCCTATGAGTCCCCGCCCGACCTGCACAGGTCCGGGCAAGGCGAGGGGGCGGCGCGCGATCTGGACGGGGCCTTGTCGCGGCTGCGGCCGGCGGAACGCCTGTGCGTGACGCTGAATATTTCCGGCGGCCTCAGCCATCAGGAGGTCTCGAACGAGACGGGCCTGCCGCTGGGGACGGTCAAGAGCCATATCAAACGCGGACTGACGCAACTGAGGGCGATGCTGGACATGGCTGAGGCCGTGCCGGTCGCTATCGAGAGGTGATGTCATGAAGGATGAAGACCTTTACCATCTGTTCCAGACGCCGATGCGCTTCGACGACGAACCGGCGTTTCAGGCGCGGGTAATGCGCCGCCTGGGCGCGAAAAACTGGCTGCGTCAGGGCCTGATCGCTCTGGCGGGTCTGCTGGGCGGGCTTTACGCCCTGACCCAGATCGTGCGCATCCCCGGCCTGTCGCCCACGGCGCAGGCCGCCACGCGACCGGCGGCGGCGCCGGATGCCACCTTCGAAGCCGGACTCGGTTTCGGGCGTGAACTGTTGGAAAATTTGGCCAACGGGCTGGCGCTGACCTTAAGCAAGTCCACGGATTATTTGGCCTTCGCGCAATCGCCCCTCTTTTTTTGGATCAGCTTTTCGCTATGTATGAGCATTGTCGGCCTGTACCTCGTCAACATGCGTGAAGAGGGGATATAGAGCGCAATCCGATAAAGTGCCATAAAAGCTTCTTGGCGCTTTTCGGAAAAATTGCGCGCCCGAACAAAAACCTAGAACATTCGGCGACCGAACTGAGCCGACGAATGCTCTAGGCCACTCCCTGCCGGTCATTCGTCCGGCTGAGCGAAAGGTGCCTTCAAGGTGAGCAGCCATACCCCATCCCCCGTCAAGCGCCTGACCGCGCCGGAAATCTATGCGCGCAAGGGCGGTACGCCCCTGGTCAGCCTGACTGCCTATGACGCGCCGATGGCGGAAATTCTTGACGATCACTGCGATATCCTGCTGGTCGGCGACAGCGTCGGCATGGTGGTGCACGGCCTGCCCAATACGCTGGGCGTGACGATGGACATGATGATCCTGCACGGTCAGGCGGTGATGCGCGGGGCCAGACGCGCCTTCGTCGTCGTCGATATGCCGTTCGGCTCCTATGAGGGCGATCCGGAAGTGGCTTTTGACAATGCCGCGCGCCTGCTGAAAGAAACCGGCGCACAGGCGGTCAAGGTTGAAAGCGGCCCGACGGTCGCCCGCACCATCGCCTATCTGACGCAGCGCGGCATCCCGGTTATGGGCCATATCGGTCTGCGCCCGCAGGCGGTCAATGTCGATGGCGGTTTCCGCGCCAAGGGCCGCACCCCCGAAGAGCGCGAAAAGGTCCTTCAGGAGGCCCGCGATACCGACGCGGCCGGGGCCTTTGCCATCGTGATCGAGGGCGTGGCCGCCGATCTGGCCGGGGAAATCACCGCGGCGGTAAAGGCCCCCACCATCGGCATCGGAGCCTCGGCGGCCTGTGACGGGCAGATACTGGTCGTCGATGACATGCTGGGTCAGTTCGACTGGTCGCCAAAATTCGTGCGCCGCTACGCTGCCTTACGCGAAACCATCGGGGAGGCGGCTGCGGCCTACGCCAAAGATGTCAGAAGCCGCGACTTTCCGGCCCCACAAGAGACATATTTTGCGAAGTAGAATGACAACCCTGATGGGGCGTCATCTTCTGGGGTCACATGCCCTGTAAGAAAAACCGGTTTCCACTTTTTCGGGGCATGTTCTAATGGTGATTGCGCATCCGGCCTGTTGCGGCTAGGTTCGCGCCAGATTTACGGGTGACCGCCGTGCGGCGGTCCCGTCAGTGTGTTCTGAGACAAGGAATAAACGTGAGCGATATTTTCGAGGAAGCCGAAGAAGGTCTGCGTCAGGACCGTTGGGCCGCCATCGCAAAAAAGAGCGCCCCCTGGGTTGGTGGCGCACTGGCCGTGGCGCTGATCGGGGCTCTGGGCTTCTGGGGCTATACGTCGTGGGAAGCCGGGCGCATCAGCAAGGCATCCGAATCCTATGTTGTCGCTCAGGACGCCCTGACCAAGAATGATAAGGGCGCAGCCAGGACGGCCCTGCAAAAGGTCGTGGACGCAGGCGCGCCGGGTTATAAGGCCCTGGCCCTGTCGCAACTGGCCGGGCTGGCCGTTGAGGACAACAAGACCGACGAAGCCGTCAAGCTGCTGGAAGAGGCGTCGAAGACCTCTTCGGACCCCTTGATTGCCGATCTGGCGACGCTGAAGGCTACCTTCCTGATCATGGACAAGGCGTCGTTTGACGACGTTGAAAAGCGCCTGACGCCGCTGACCAAGGAAGGGCGTCCCTATGCGGCGCTGGCCAAGGAAGCGCTGGCCATGGCCAAGATCCAGAAGGGCGACCTTCAGGGCGCGCGTGGCGATCTTCAGGCGCTGGCCTTCTCGCTCGATGCGTCTGACCCGCTCAAGCAGCGCGCCCAGATGGCGGTGGCCCTGATCGACTCCGGCGGGGCCGAAGTGGCACGTCAGGCGATCAAGCTGCCCGAAGTAAAGGCGCAGCCGCAGATGGCGGCACCGCTCAACCTGCCGCAACAGTAACCTACCCACCCGACTAACCCGCCTTGATGAGAAAGCCCTGATGACGGCAAAGACTTCCCACCATAACGGCCACCAAACCGGTCGTATCCTGACCGCCACGGCTATGGCGCTGGTGCTGGGCGCGGGGCTTTCGGGCTGCTCGACCATCCAGAAGATCAACCCGCTCAAGAAGGAAGAGCCGAAAGAGGTCGCGACGCAGGGCGAACGCATCTCCATCGTCGCCTTCGAGCAAAAGGTGCAGCCGTCCGAGCGCCTGGCGGGTAAGGACTTTTACCTGCCGTCGCCGCAACCGGTCGCCGACTGGCCTTTTGCCAGCGGCCCGACCACGACGGTCGAACATGCGGCTGCGGCGGAGCAGTTCAAAATCGCCTGGTCGAAATCGGTGGGTACGGGCTCGTCGCGCACGGCTCAGGTCGTCGCCTCGCCGGTATCGGATGGCAAGGTGATCTATGCCATGGACGGCGAAGCGCGCATCCGGGCCTTCGACGTAAATAGCGGCAATGAGCTGTGGACGCGTGACCTCAATCCGGACATCCGCCGCGACAAGGACGCCTTTGGCGGCGGTCTCGCCGTTTCGGGCGGCAAGCTCTATGTGACTTCCGGCTTCCGTCTGGCCGCCGCCGTCAACGCCTCTACGGGCGAAGTCCTGTGGACCAAGACGTTCGACAGCCCGCTGCGTGCCGCCCCGGCGGTGAACGGCAATGTCGTGGTCTTCAGCGACGTCGATAACCAAATGATCGCGCTGAACAAAGAGACGGGTGAACCCGCCTGGACCTATCAGGCGCTGGTGGAACCGGCGCGCATCCTGCGCACCACCTCGCCGGCCATCTATGAAAACCTGTTTATCGCGCCGTTTTCATCGGGCGAACTGGTCGGCCTCGATGCCAATAGCGGTCAGCAGGTGTGGACCCAGACCCTGGCGCAATCGACACGCACCAACGCCCTTTCGGAAATCCGCGACATTTCCGGCCGTCCGCTGGTGGCGAACAACCTCGTCTATGCCGCCAGCCATTCGGGCGTCTTTTCGGCGCTGGATGCCAAGTCGGGTCAGCGGCGCTGGTCGGTCAATGCCGATTCGACCAATGCCCCTTGGGTGGCGGGCGATGCCGTCTATCTCTCGACGCTGCAAAGCGAGCTGATGGCGGCCAATGCCGCTTCGGGTCAGGTCTATTGGCTGGTCGATCTTAATCAGGGCCGCACCAAGACCAAAAAGACCTTCTTCGGTCTGGGCAGCGCGAAAAAGGTCAAGAACCTGCCCGTGTGGACCGGTCCCATCCTGGCCTCCAACCGCCTGATCATGGTCAATTCCGAAGGCGAAATGGTCGCCTTCGACCCCAAGACCGGCGCGCGCAAGGAGACGCTGAAACTGGGTGATGCGGCCTATCTGGCCCCCATCGTGGTGGGGGACAAGCTGTTCGTTCTGACCGACAAGGCAAAGCTGATCGCCGTCCACTAAGCGATCCCACCGCTAGGAACATTCGGATGCAGGAGGCGAGCCTCCTGCATCTTTTCTTTTTTTTACACGGTATCTCCTGTAATAACCCCCTCATGACCTTAAAAATCGCCATTGTCGGCCGTCCGAACGTCGGCAAATCCACCCTGTTCAACCGTCTTGCGGGTAAAAAGCTGGCCATTGTCGATGACCAGCCCGGCGTGACGCGCGACCGCCGCTACGCTTCGGGCCATATCGGCGACATTGATCTCGACCTTATCGACACCGCCGGTTTCGAAGACGTGGCTGACACCTCTCTGGAAGCGCGGATGCGCCAGCAGACCGAAAAGGCCATCGAGGAATGCGACGTCGCCCTGTTCGTCATGGACGCCCGCGAAGGCGTGGTGCCGCTCGATCGCATCTTTGCCGACATTCTGCGCTTCAAGGACAAGCCGGTCATCCTGATCGCCAATAAGGCCGAGGGCCACGCCGGTTTTGCCGGGGCCGAAGAGGCGCACGTTCTGGGTCTCGGCGCGCCGCTGCACCTGTCGGCGGAGCACGGGGAGGGGATTTCCGAGCTTTATGAGGCGCTGGAAAAGTACCGCCAACTGATCGAAGGCGATTTCATCGCCGATGAGGGCGAAGACGAGGATGAGGACACCAAGCCCGTCCGCATCGCCATTATCGGGCGTCCCAATGCCGGTAAATCGACCCTGATCAACCGCCTGCTGGGCGAAGACCGCCTGCTGACCGGGCCGGAGGCGGGTATCACCCGCGACTCGATTTCGGTCGATTGGGAGTATGAAGGGCGCAAGATTCGCCTCGTCGATACGGCGGGTCTGCGGCGCAAGGCGCGCGTGCAGGAAAAGCTGGAAAAGCTCTCGACCGCCGACACCATCCGCGCCATCACCTTCGCCGAGGTGGTGATCCTGGTCATGGATCAGGAAAACGCCTTTGAAACGCAGGACCTTCAGATCGCCGATCTGGTCGAACGCGAAGGCCGCGCCCTGATCTATGTCATCTCCAAATGGGATACGGTCGAAGAACCGCAGGCGCGCCTGCACGAACTGAGCGAGATCGCCGAGCGCATGTTGCCGCAACTGCGCGGGGCCCCGTTTGTGGCCCTTTCGGCGCTGAACGGGCGCGGGCTCGACCGGCTGATGCCCGCCGTGCTGAAGGCCTATCGCAACTGGTCGGCCAAGGTGAAGACGCGCGACCTCAATGATTGGCTGAAACTGGCCATCCAGCGTCACCCGCCCCCCGCCGTGGACGGCAAGCGCATCAAGCCGAAATATATGGCGCAGACCAAGGGGCGCCCGCCCACCTTCGTGCTGTTCGCCAGCCGCGCCTATGCCATGCCGGCCCACTATCAACGCTATCTTATCAATAGCTTGCGCGAATCTTTTGATATGCCGGGCGTGCCTATTCGCCTGAGCGTCAAGGCCAATTCCGGTGTCAATCCCTTCGATGAAGGCGGCAGCAAGGACACCAGCGGCCCGCCGCGTGTGCGCGCCAAGCCGAAGATCAAGCCGGGCGAAAAGCCGGCTCACCCCAACCGTGTCAAGCAGAAGCCAAAAGAGCTCAAAGAGCGAAGCGTTAGCTCAACCAAAAGCATGCCTGCGACGCCCAAGGTGGTGGTCAAGGCGCGCACCTCGCGCAGCCTTGGGCCTTCGACCAAGCCCGGTGCCGCCGCCCCCGGTGGCCGCAGCAAGCCCGCGGGCAAGGGCAAGCGGTAAGTCATGCGTCGCCTTGATTGGGAAGTCTTTCAGGGGCGACGTATTCAGGCCATTTATGGATACTTTGATGATCAGTCCGTACCGGATGCTCGACCTGATCGCATAGTCTTCGCCTGTGACGGTGTGGGCTTATCCATGAGCGTTGATGCAGATACGGATCAATTGATCCTCGAAACGACCGCACTTGAGTCGTCATCTCAATGCCACCCTGTGCCCGCTCTGGACTTCTGCATAGGTCAGGAATTTGGCTGGGCGTGGTTTGCAGAAAACTATCTGGGATATAACGATCTGTTCCTGATTGGTTTTTCCAAATCAGGTCAGCCTGGAGAAGCTCTGACGCCGGCGATAGGCTTCATCGGAGAAGGCTCGGTGATAGGTATTTTGAGGCTGTCACCCTTACTTTGAAGCTGTGGCCCTCAAAAACTGCCTGTGCCGCTGAACAGCGTGCGCGTCTCGCCGCCGATCCAGATATCGCCGTCGGCTTCTGACACATGGACGCGCCCGGCGCGGCCCAGCTTTGTCCCCTGAGCCGCGACATAGGGCGCGGTGGCGCGACCATCGGCCAGCAGGCACTGGGCGATCGAGGCATTGAGCGAACCCGTCACCGGGTCTTCGATAATGCCGCCTGAGGCGTCGCTGAACAGGGCGCGGATTTCAAACGCCGTCTCGTGCCCCGCCGGATGCGCCCCGACCAGACCGATTTCAATGCGGCGATCCAGATAACGCAACGGATCGACGGCCAGCACGGCGTCGGCGGAGGCCAGTTGCACCAGCATCCAGCCGGGCCCGTTATCGGCCCATTCGGCGCTGAGGATGTCGTCCGGCTCTATACGCAGCACCTCGACAATTTCGGACCGTTTGGCCGCATCAACCGGGCCCTTGCGCACCAGCGGCGGCGCGGCAAAGGCCGGACGGTCGCCGTCAAAGCGCACCCGGACCAGACCGACCGCGCATTGCTGCACCACCTCGGTCTTGTCCGAACCGGCGGCCAGACGCCACGCATGGGCCGAACCCAGCGTCGGATGACCGGCAAAGGGCAGTTCACGGTCCAGCGTAAAGATACGCACGCGGTAATCGGCTCCGGGCGTCTCCGGCGGCAGCAGGAAGGTCGTTTCCGACAGGTTGAACCAGCGCGTGATACGCTGCATGTCTTTGGTCGTCAGGCCCTCAGCGTCGAGCACCACGGCCACCGGATTGCCGCTGAACGGCCCCGAATGAAAGACATCGACAAGCTGGAAACGGCGTTCGCTCATAATTGCCCCAGCAGTCTGCCCAGCTTGCGGATCAGGTCGTCGATCTCGGCCTCCGTCACGTCCAGAGGTGGCCGGAAGCGGATCGAGTCGGTGCCGGCCCCCAGCAGCAGCAGCTTTTCCTGCTCCAGCGCCATGTCGATCAGCCGCCCCTTGTTCGGGGCATAGAGCAGGCTGAAGCCCTGATAGAGGCCCAGTCCGCGCACATTGCCGAGTGTGTCGGGGTATTTTTCAACGAGGCTGTTCAGCCCGCCAAACAGGCGCGCGCCCTTGCTTTCGACGCTTTGCAACAGCCCTTCGTCCTCGACGATCTGCCATTCCTCGCAAAAGCGCACCATGTCGGACAAGGTGCCGCCCCAGGTCGAGTCGAGGACCCCGATATCTTCCATCGAATTGAGCATATAGACGACGCCATTGCCGAACTTCTTGGCCGTGGCGACGGCCTGCGGCGGGTGGGGGACGTCGAACAGGTCGATGGAGAAGACCTCGCCCGTTTGTCCGCCGGAGGTTTGCACCTCGTCCAGCCCCCAGCTTATGCCGTGGTGGTGGCACAGGCGCGACAGCTCCTGATAGAAGCGCGGCAGAGCCAGACGATGCCCACCGGCCCCCTGAAGCGGCTCAAGAATGACTCCGGCGATTTCATCGCGATAGGTAGACATCAGATAGTCGAGCGTCGCCAGACACTTATCGACTTCGCGCTGATTGTCGGCCTCGCGGCGGCGGCTGTCATACTCAGGGAAGGGCACCTGAAGATTGCCCTGAATCAGGCCCTGGTAGTCGCGGGTGGCGATGGGGTCGTTCGACAGCTTGGTGATATTGAGCGCGTAGACGGTGCGCCCGTGGAAGGCCTGTTCAAAATAGATGAAGCGGTGGTTGAGGACCGTCTTGCCCTGTGCCTGCATCTTCTTGTGGTGGAGATTGATGAGGTATTTCATCATATTCTCAACCGCTTCGGCGCCGGAATTGACGGCATAGACCTCGACGCGCTCACCGCGCATACATTTGGGGCGCAGGGCGTGCAGCAGACGGTAATAGTCGAGACATTCGCGCGTCAGAAAGTCCGGATTGGCCATCTTGGTATTGGCCGCCACCACCAGCCGCCGCATATAGTCGGGCGCATAGAGACGCGGGTGGTTATAGCCGATCAGGCGCGAGCCGTAGAGGCCGCACCAGTCGGTTATACGGTCGCCATCGACGGTCGCCAGTTCCATGCCGCGCGACGCTTCCAGATCGACGACGAACGGATAGGGCTCAGCGATAACGTACTGGCCGAGTTCGTCCAGAAGCGCGGCGCTGGCGGGTTTGGGAAAGGAGAGGTCGGTATTGAGCAAGGCCTGGGTCATGACTCTATTAGACGGAATTGCGCCAGAAAGTGAACCGTAAACCTTGTTTTTTCTGGAAAAATCTTCGCAGGTTATGCGTGTCCGGAATGAGCCCATTCCCGAAACTGGATCGTCTCCAGCGTCGGCACGCGGTCGGCGCGTGACAGCTCGACCATCAGCGGGATGATCTCTTCGGGCAGGGGCAGGGTTTCGGGGTCTTCGCCCGGAAACGCCTCGGCGCGCATCCGCGTCCGCATGGCTCCCGGATTGACCAGCGCGCAGCGAATGGGGGTCACTTCCATCTCGTCGGCCCAGGTGCGCACCAGCGCCTCCATACCGGCTTTTGAAGCGGCATAGGCCCCCCAGAAGGCGCGCGGATTTGAGGCCGCGCCCGACGAGACGAAGATAGCGCGTGCGGCCTCCGACAGCTTCATCACCGGTTCAAGCTGACGGATCAGGCGATAGGTGGCGTTGAGGTTCAGCGTGATGACGCGGTTGAAATCCTTGGGCTCATAGTGCGAAACCGGCGTCAGTGAGCCCAGAGTCGCGGCCGCATGGATGAAGATGTCGAGCTTTTTAAAGCGCTCATAGACCGCCCCGCCGATCCGTTCCAGCGCCGCCCCATCGGCGAGATCAAACGGGATCAGGGTGGCATGGCGGCCGGTTTCGGCAAAGATCTGATCGTCCAGATCTTCGAGCGCGCCGGTCGTGCGGGCGCAGGCGATCACATGCGCCCCAGCCCGCGCCAGTCCCAGCGCCGTCGCCCGGCCAATGCCGCGCGACGCACCGGTGATCAGGGCGATACGCCCCTGCAAAAGGGTATCGGTCATCGCCCTGTCCTTTATATTTTTAGTGGGTGTTGGCCAGAAGCGACAGTTGCTGACCGCTGGCTTCGGCCTCGGCGGCGATGTCTTTATCCGTCAGACGGGTCGGATAGTCGCCGGTGAAGTAGTGATCGGTATATTGCGGCTGATCGTTATTGCGGCCGTCATGGCCCATCGCCTTGTACAGGCCA
Source organism: Asticcacaulis sp. DW145 (assembly GCF_037101385.1). Taxonomy (NCBI): domain Bacteria; kingdom Pseudomonadati; phylum Pseudomonadota; class Alphaproteobacteria; order Caulobacterales; family Caulobacteraceae; genus Asticcacaulis; species Asticcacaulis sp. DW145. The sequence goes on from NZ_AP029025.1 coordinate 552,321, forward strand.
TCGACCGAGAGGAAGCCCAGGCTATCGCATTCCAGCATCTGGCGCATTTCCTCAATGGAATGTTGCGCCGCCAGCAGCTTGGCACGATCCGGCATGTCGATGCCGTAATAGTCGGGCCACAGGATGGGGGGCGAGGCCGAACGCAGGTGGACCTCCTTGGCCCCGGCGGCGCGCACCATGCGCACGATCTTCACCGAGGTGGTGCCGCGCACGATGGAATCATCGATCAGTATGACCTTCTTGCCTTCCAGCACCACGCGGTTGGGCGAATGCTTCTTGCGCACCCCCAGATCGCGGATGTTCTGGGTCGGCTGGATGAAGGTGCGCCCGACATAGTGGTTGCGGATAATGCCGAGTTCGAACGGCAGACCCGATTCCTCAGAAAAGCCCAGCGACGCCGGGACGCCGGAGTCCGGCACCGGCACTACGATATCGGCATCGGCAGGGTGCTCGATGGCCAGTTGTCGGCCCATCGCTTTACGCACCTCGTAGATCGACTTGCCATTCACAACCGAATCCGGTCGCGCGAAATAGACGTATTCAAACAGGCAGGGGCGGGCGGCTTTGCGCTCGAACGGCTTGAAGGATTTGAGGCCGTCCTCGTCGATCTGCACCACTTCGCCGTGCTCGACATCGCGCACAAAGACGGCGCCGATCATGTCCAGCGCGCAGGTTTCCGAAGCCAGCACATAGGCGTGGCCCAGCTTTCCGATCACCAGCGGGCGGATACCGAGCGGATCGCGCGCGCCGATCATGCCCTTGCGCGTAATGGCGACCAGCGCATAGCCGCCTTCGATATCGCGCAGGGTGTCGATGAAGCGGTCGATGATCTTGATGCTGCGCGAGCGCGCGATCAGGTGCAGTATGACCTCAGAGTCCGAGGTGGACTGGAAGATCGCGCCTTCGGCCACCAGCTTGGTGCGCAGGAACATGAAGTTGGTCAGGTTGCCGTTGTGGGCGATGGCGATGCCGCCCGAATCGAGATCGGCGAACATGGGCTGCACATTGCGCAGATGCGAACCGCCGGCGGTAGAATAGCGCGTATGCCCGATGGAGGCGTGGCCCTGCAGACGCTTGATCAGGTCGGCATCGGTGAAGACGTCGCTGACCAGACCGTGCGAGCGTTCGGTGTAGAAACGGCGGCCGTCGCACGAGGCGATACCGCAGGCCTCCTGTCCGCGGTGTTGCAGGGCGTGCAGGCCAAGCGCGGTGACCGCCGAAGCGTCCTCCATGCCGTAAATGCCGAACACGCCACATTCAAGGCGCAGGCTGTCGTCGTCGGGATCGCGCGAAACGAAGCTATCCGACAGTTCCGAGGGCGAGGTCAGCATAGTGATACCTTTTGGGCCGGTGAAGGCCTGACGCGAGACAGGGGAGGGGCCGCCTCCATATAGTCGGTATAAGGAGAAATGGAAGCCCCGGTGAAATCCCGCAGTCCCATATCGGCCTATTGGTCGGGCGAGGCCACGCTGTCGGCATATTTCGCCCACGAAGGCGCGACCGACACGATGGCCTTGGCGCACTGAACGCTCAAGGGATAGACCTTGGCTTCGGTGAACCAGTCGGGCTTTCCTTTAGGCAGTACGACCGAAAAAAGCAAATGGATAAAGCCCAGAATGGCCAAAGCGCGCAGCACGCCGAAGGCCACGCCCAGAGTGCGGTCGGCATAGCCCATCATCTGCTGCTGATTGACCTTTTCCGACAGTGAATTACCGAGCGCCCGGATACCGAAATAGGCCGCGATGAACACCACGATGATGACCACCAGCGCGAACATCTCGCCCAGATGGAAGGTCGATTGCAGCCACGGCGACAGCCAGATGGCGATCAGTATAGCCAGAATGAAGGAGGCCGTGCCGACGATTTCGCGCGTCGCGCCGCGTGTAAAGCCCGACAGGCAGGAAAACAGCAATATGCCCAGAAAAATCAGATCGTAGCCCTGCATGTGCGTCCCCTCACAATGGCTTTAGACCCATACCGGCGTTATGGGTGTGTATTAACCATTCTGGCCTTTTTTATAAAAAAGCGATAGCCCTGATTTAAACCTCATGCCGAAACGAAGTTCGGCGAAGCCAAAAGTGGACACCGCTTTTCGGAAATACATGAGGCGTTACAAAAAATTAGAGCCATGCGGCGGCTCAACTGAGCCGACGAAGGCTCTAACTTTGGAGGTCGAAGGCGCTCATGGCATTGACCAGATGCGAGTAGGTCTTGACCTCGAACGGCGCATTGTCCTGAGCGGCGACAGGGGCGATGGCGTTGGAAAAGCCGAGTTTCAGCGCCTCTTTCATGCGTGCTTCCATGCGCGACACGCCGCGCACCTCGCCCGACAGGCTGATTTCCCCGAAGATGACCGAGGCCTTGGGCAGGGGCTGATCGAGCAGGGCCGAGACCAGCGCCATGGCGGCGGCCAAATCAGCGGCGGGTTCGTTGATCTTCAGCCCGCCGGCCACATTAAGATAGACGTCCTTACCACCGAAGCCCAACCCGCAGCGCGATTCCAAAACGGCCAGAATCATGGCCAGCCGCCCGGAATCCCACCCCACTACGGCGCGGCGCGGCGTGCCTAATGCCGACGGGGCGACCAGCGCCTGAATTTCGACCAGCACCGGGCGCGAACCTTCGATACCCGCGAACACCGCCGAACCCGATGAGCGCTCGTCATTGTCGCCGAGGAACAGGGCGGAGGGGTTGGGCACTTCGCGCAAACCGCCATCGCCCATTTCAAACACGCCGATCTCATCGGTCGCCCCGAAGCGGTTTTTGGAGCCGCGCAAGATGCGGAACGGATAGCCGCGTTCACCCTCAAACGACAATACGGCATCGACCATGTGCTCGACGACGCGCGGCCCGGCAATCTGGCCTTCCTTGGTGACATGGCCGACAAGAATCATGGCGATGCGGTTCTTTTTGGCCAGCCGCACCAGTTCCCCGGCGCAGGCCCGCACCTGCGATACCGAACCCTGCGCTGCGTCGATGGCGTCCGACCACAGGGTCTGGATGGAATCGATGATGACGAGGTCGTAGGTGTCGCGTTTCAGCGCATCGAGAATGGTGCGTAGCGAGGTTTCAGCGGCCAGATCGACAGGGGCCTTGCTGACCCCCATGCGAGAGGCGCGCCCGCGCACCTGCTCAACAGCCTCTTCGCCCGAAATATAAGCGACCTTCAGGCCGCGCAGCGCCGCATGGGCGGTGACCTGCAACAACAGGGTCGATTTGCCGACGCCGGGATCACCGGCCAGCAGGATGGCCGAACCCGGCACAATGCCGCCGCCGCACACCCGGTCGAACTCCTCGATGCCCGTCACCATGCGCTGAGGCGCCTCGTCGGGCGCATCAAGAGTTTCAAAGTTCAGCTTTGAAAGCCTTGATATTTTCGAGGGCGAGGTTTCCGGTTTCAGACTGCCCGGCGGCGCGGAAAAGCTCTCCTGCACCAGAGTGTTCCAGCTCAGACACCCCGAACACTGACCCGCCCATTTGGTATGGGTCATCCCGCAGGACTGACAGACAAAGACGGCCTGAGCCTTGGACATGATTCGCTCGCGCAACGGGGTTTATGCTGCGCAACCGATAGCCTGAACGGCTGCAAAAATACAGAACAAATTGCGAACTTTTGCGCGCGGAATTGCTCTCCACAGAAGCACACAGATAGTCTCAGCGTGTGGCGGGCAAACTGAAGTTTAAACCACAGATTACACAGATTGGCGCTTCGCGCCTTTTAGCCTTTATCGCTCTGGGTTCTCGCTTGAAACACAACCATCTGTGAAATCTGTGTAATCTGTGGTTCCTGAATACCTTTGCGACCAACTGTAGAGAAAACCCTCACTCTATTCGTAGCTGCTGTACCGGTCCTGACGTGCAAGGTTACCAAACCGCGTGACGTTTTCGTCAAACGACAGGCGCACCGTGCCGATGGGGCCGTGACGCTGTTTGCCGATAATGACTTCGGCGGTGCCGCGCAGCTTGTCCATATCCTCCTGCCATTGCAGGTGTTCGGGCGTGCCTTCCTTGGGTTCGGCGCGGCCCAGATAATAGCTTTCGCGATAGACGAACATGACGATATCGGCGTCCTGTTCGATCGAGCCGGATTCCCGCAGGTCCGACAGTTGCGGGCGCTTGTCGTCGCGGCTTTCGACCTGACGTGAAAGCTGCGACAGGGCGATGACCGGCACCTGAAGCTCCTTGGCCAGCGATTTCAGACCCATGGTGATGGTCGAAATTTCCTGCACACGGTTCATATTGCTGTCGCCCGTGGTGACCAGTTGCAGGTAGTCCACCACGATAAGGTCAAGGCCGGCCGTGCGCTTCAGACGGCGGGCGCGGGCGGTCAGTTTGGCGAGGCTGAGTCCGCCGGTATCGTCGATATAGAGCGGATAGGAGGCGATCTCCATGGCCGCGTCCTTGAGCCGTCCGAATTCCACCGCGTCGATTTCCCCCTTGCGCAGGCGGTCGGAGGAGACGCCGGAGGCATCGGCCAGCAGACGGGTGGCCAACTGGTCGGCGGACATTTCGAGCGAGTAGAAGGCGACCACGCCGCCATCGACCGTCTTGCGCGTGCCGTCGGGCTGAATCTCGAAGCGGTATTTCTTGGCCACGTTCATGGCGATATTGGTGGCCAGCGCCGTCTTCCCCATCGAGGGACGCCCGGCTAGGATCAGCAGGTCAGACTTATGCAAACCGCCGATCTGCCGGTCGAGGTCGTCCAGGCGGGTGGCCAGACCCGACAGGCCGCCGTCGCGGTGGAAAGCCTCTTCGGCATTGGAGATGGCCCCGGTGACGGCTTCGGAGAAGGTCTTGAAGCCGGTTGAGGAGGTGCCCTTTTCGGCCATTTCATAAAGCTGGGCTTCGGCGCGCTCGATCTGTTCGCGGCCATTGCCTTCCTGCGTGGCCGAGCGGGCGATCTCGCCGCCCAGACGGATCAGGTCGCGGCGCAGCGCCAGATCGTAAATGACGCGCGCGTAGTCCGAGGCATTGGCCGAGGGCGGGGCGCGATCGACCAGATCGGCCAGGTAGCGGATGCCGCCCAGATCATTGAAGGCCTGATCCGTCTTGAACTTGTCGAGCAGGACGATGGGTTCAGCCAGATGCCCGATACGGATCTGTTCTTCTATGGTGGCAAACAGCTTCTGGTGAAACGGCTCGTAGAAATGCCGGGCACTCAGACCATCATACAGGCGCTCATAGGCTCCGTTGTCGAACATCAGCGTGCCGAGCAGGGCCTGTTCGGCTTCGAGATTGTGCGGCAGGGCCTGTGGCGTGTCGGCCGAAACGGGCAGGGGGGCGTCGAGCATGGTGGTGTTCATAGCGATGTTTAAGCAGGTCAGGGACGGGCTGTCGCTGCCCCTATGCGGCGCGGTGCCGACTGTCCACTTAACTCCGATTCACAGCCTGTGAATAATGGGGATAAGCTATTCCCGCACGGGACGGCAGGTAACACCCTTCAGCTCGGTTTCGGCCCCTGTATCGTGCCGCACGGCCAGACACTTGCCGTCCTTAAGCACCACATCGAAGATCGTCGGCACGGCAGTGGAATGGGTTTCCAGCGGCCCCAGAGGCGGCGGCAGGACGCCGAGCAGGGTGGTCTGGGCCGCAGCCGAGGGACCAAACTCGATATTGGCCCGACCGATCACCGGGGCCAGGGCGGCCTTGAGGCGGCTGACGGTTTGCGGATCGCTCATATCGACGCTGGCGGGGACGGCCTTTCCGGCCGCCAGGGTCTGACAACCGACCAGCTCCAGTGCGCACAACAGACCGGCAGGGATGAGCCCACGCATCAGCGGCCCCCCGGCAGGGTCATGTCGCGGTTGACCTCCATGATCCATTTGGGCGGTACGATGGCCGGGCCTGAGCCGCTGCCGACCGGGCCCGCCGACTGGACCGCCGCACTGGCGGCGGCAAAAGCCGTGGCGGGTGCGGGGCACGAACTGCTGCGGCGATAGCTGAGCGCTGTGCTGACCAGCCCTTCGCCGGCGACGCCCAGATCCTTGCTCAGATCATCGCTGGCCACGCAGCCGGGCAGCTTGACGCCCGTGGTCGAGGTGGTGTTGGTCGGCACGAAACCGTCGGCATAGTCGCCAAATCCGAGGTCATTCACGCCCTGAAACTGAATGGTGTAGTAGGTCTCACCGCAATTGTCCTGCGGGTAGAAGCCGTAGGGTTTGCCGCAGGTCTTGCCGCCGATCAGTACCACATCGACGCCGACGCCACGCAGGCCGTTGATCACCGCTTCCGAGGCGCTGCACGTGTCCGACGTGGTCAGAATATAGACGCGCGACAGGTTGAGCGTGGGCAGGGCGGTGCCCGCCGTGACGCTGAATCCCAGACCCTGATTATAGAAGGGGACAGGGTTATTGGGTTGCCCCGTGACCGGGTTGGTGTTGCCAGCGGCGGCATTGAATTTCAGCGTTTCAAAGGTGCGGTTGCTGGTGCGCGTATTGCCCGCGATCATGTAGCTGAGTTGTGAGGCCACCGCCAGCAGCCCGCCGCCATTATAGCGCAGGTCAAGGATCAGATCGTTGACCCCGGCGGTCTGCATGTCGCGCATGGCCGAAACGATCTCGGTTTCGCTGGAATAGGGGCTGAAGGTATTGAACAGGATGTAGCCGACCTTTGCCCCTCCGTCGGTCAGGACCGTAGCCTTATTGACTGGCTTGGGGCTGACATTGGCCGAGGTCAGGGTGACGGTTTTCGAAGTGCCATCCACAAGCCGCAAAACAAAGGTCGTCGAGGTGCCGGTTGCGGTCGGGAACAGAGCGGCATTCAGCGCATTGACACCCGCCTGCGTGTTGTCGTTGACAAGGTCGATGCCGTTGACCGTCAGGATGCGGGCGCCGCGCGGCACCACACCGGCGGCGGGAGATCCCGGCTCGGTATAGAGAACGCGGAAATCGCGCGGCGTCGTGGTCGAGATAGCCGTCAGTTCCATGCCATAGCTGGCGGTCGCAGCGGCGTTACGGCGTGCCAGATACTCCGTTGTCGGCTCGCTGAAATGGAAATTGTCCTTGTCCTTGCCCGATGCCGTTTTGGCAAAGGTCTTCAGGTTCGCAAAATACTGGGTCCGTGTCCCCCCGCTCGCCGGATCGCTGTCGGTCACCTCGGTGTTCCACAGATAGGTTTCGCGCGTCCACGACCGCAGCCAGTTCTTTTCGTCAAGCGCCGTACCCGCCTTGTCTGTGAAGCGGTTGCCTTCGATATCGACGCCGCTGCGTGCGGTTTCGCACTTGTCCTTGAAGGTGCTGGCGGCCTGAAATACGCCGCTGACCCAGCCGGTTACGTTGCCGCCTCCGCCGCCGGTTGATCCCGTCGCGGTTGACCCGCCGCCGCCTCCACCGCCGCCGCCACAGGCGGTCAGGGCCGCCGCGGCGGCTGTCAGAACGAACATACGGGCGAGGGTCATCAGGCGTTTTGTCATGGCGCGATGATGCCACGAACTGGGCCGCCCGCAAGTCCCTCTTTCGCGGGAGGAAACGATAAAAAAAGCCCCCGCAGAGAGGTCTGCGGGGGCTGGGGCCGAAGCGGTTTTCGCTTACCAGTTGTGCGTTACGCGCGTATACAGATAGCGGCCATTGAAGCCGAACGGCGAGAAGCGCGAGAAGGCCAGCGCGCCCTGCGACCCTTGCAGCGAAGCGATGGTCTTGTCCGGATAGACGTCAAAAACATTGTCCGCGCCGAAGGTGAACGAGGTCTTGTCCGTCAGCTTATAGCTGGCCGACAGGTCGAGCAGGGTCTTTTCACCGGTATGGATATCGTTCGGGAAGATCGCCGCGGCGTCGATCACGTCACCGTAATAGGTGGCACGACCATTGACGGCCCACTTGCCGCCGCTCCAGTCCACCGTGGCGCTGCCCTTGTTCTCAGGCGTCGAGTTGGTGAGGATATACTGACGGATGCGCGCGAATAGCACCGGCGGATTTTGCAGGCTCGATACCGTATTGGCCCCCGGCAGACGGGTGATTTCGGTATTGCCCGAATTCCAGGCGAAGTTGAAGTTGAAGCGGCCGTAATCATCGGTCGGCAGACGATAATTGGCCACCAGATCAATACCGGTCGTTTCGCTGTCCACACCATTGGTGAAGAAGCGCGCCGCCGTGACGCCATAGGGCTTCAGCAGGTTGGTGATTTCCGTCGTGCCCGACAGGTTCTCCGTCAGCACGATGCGGTTATCAATATTGATACGGTAGGCATCAACCGTCAGTTCGAACCGGCCTTTGCGATAGACAAGGCCTGCCGCATAGTTGGTGGACTCTTCGGCCTCCAGCGCCGGAGCGCCCAGGGTTCTGGCCACCGCAGACGAGGCCGGGAAGGTGCCGGTTTCGACCACGACGCCACCCGACACGACCGAAGCGGTCGAGGTGAAGTACTGCTGTTGCAGGGACGGCGCACGGAAGCCCGTGGACACCGAGCCGCGCAGGGCCAGATTATCGGTCAGTTCGTAGCGCAGCGACAGCTTGCCCGACAGGTTATCGCCGAAGTCCGAATATTTTTCGGCGCGCGCGGCAAAGTCGAAGCTCAGTTGCGGCACAACGGTGGCGCTCAGTTCGGCGTAGAGGCCGAAATTGTCGCGGTTGACGTCCACGGCATTCGACGGCTGGAAGCCGAAGAAGCCCTGTGCCCCGGCACCAGCCGTGGTGATCGGCCCCAGCGCCCAGGATTGTTGTTCCCCGGCCGTGATCTCATAATTTTCGTGGCGGCCTTCGACGCCCAGCGCGAAGGTCAGGGGGCTGTAGAAGCCGATGGGGAACTGACGGCTGATGTCGGCATTGAGCACCAGTTGGTCATAGACGACCTTGCCGTCATAGAAGCTGGTCTTCGAGGCGGTGCCATAGGAGGCATTGACCGAGTTGAGCGTGTTGTATTCCAGCTCATTGCGGCCCCAGTTGACCGAATAGTCGGACGTCCAGTCGCCCCACTGACCGCGGGTGCCAAATGTCGCCGAATAGTTCTTCGACTTGACGCTGATCAGCGGCAGGAAGCCGTCCGGATAGATCGACACGACGTTGCCGGAATTGTTGGACGGACGGAAGAAGGCCGCACTTTCGGACTTCAGGTCCTGCACGCCGCCGAAGCCATACAGTTCCCAGCCGTTTTGCAGCGGCTTACCGGCATTGGCGAACAGCGCCAGGCTCTCCTGCTTCGGATCGCCGTAGCGGCCCGTCACGCGGTTGGGCGTGACGCGCGGATCGGTGTCGGCGCGGTTGGTCGCTTCGCGGTTACGGTATTCACCCGACACGGTCAGGAAGCCATCCGACCCCAGCGGCAAGCCGACCCAACCCGCGACATTCGAGGTGCGGCCGTCGTTTTCCTTACGCGACGAGCGGGCGGCTTCGACCTCGGTATTGTATTGACCATAGCTGGCCGACACGCTGCCGCCCGAACGGGCTTCGCGCAGACGCAGGTTGACGACGCCGGCAATGGCGTCCGAACCGTATTGCGCCGAAGCCCCGTCGCGCAGGATTTCGACCGTGCTGAGCGCCGAGGTCGGGATGGCGTTGAGATCGGCCGGGGCCGAACCGCGACCGGCGGAGCCATTGGTGTTGACCTGCGCCGAAGTGTGGCGACGCTTGCCGTTCAGCAGGACCAGCGTCTGGTCCGGGCTGAGGCCGCGCAGAGAGGCCGGGCGCACGCTGTCGGTGCCGTCCACGGCGGACGGGCGCGGGAAGGTGAGGGAGGGGGCGGCGCGCGACAGGGCCTGCGCCAGTTCGGTCGAGCCCTGTGCATCCAGTGCGTCCTTACGGATCACATCGACGGGGGCGAGGGTATCGAGGCGCGAACGCGGCTGTGTGCGGCTGCCGGTGACGACCACCTCGGTGACGTCGCTGTCAGCAGACGCCTGCTGGGCGAAGGCGGGGAATGAGATAAGGGTGAGGGCCGTCGTCGCCGTCAGTGCGGCGGCCAGGGTGCGATGCGAAGCGCGGATGGACATGTGAATGCTCCTGAACAGATCATGGCTTAAACTGGGCCATATCTTGGGGCGGCATAGACCCGTTTAAAGGGATGAGCCGAGGCATATGTTCTAAGGGCGACGATTAGTTTTGCTAATTCGTCAGGCGGGACTTTTGGGATAAATATCTGTAAATCAGAGACTTCTAGTTATTTTGCGTGAAAATTAATAAACGGGCTTCGGGGGTGCGTTCAGATTTAAAATAAAATCAGTAGGAATATAGTGGCAATTATGAGACGGCCCGCTTAGCCGTGTTTGCGACCGGAAGGACCGGTGGGTTTCATCAAGGGAGGGTGGTGCGGCTAGAGGGACTCGAACCCCCACGCTTTTGGCGCCAGAACCTAAACCTGGTGCGTCTACCAATTCCGCCATAGCCGCGCTGGCTCTCCTTTAGACATATCGGCTGGCTTTGACTAGGGGGCGTGTCACAATTGCCATCTGTGTGCGGAAAAACCTGTGGCTAACGCCCGCTTCCCGTTCTATCCGTTAAGCCAAAGGGACAGGAGGCGGGCATGACGGTCTATATAGCGCTGCTGCGCGGCGTAAATGTCGGGGGCAATAACAAACTGCCGATGAAGGCGTGGTGCGAAGGCCTTGCGGCTCTGGGGCTCGATAATGCCCGCACCTATATCCAGAGCGGCAATGCGCTGTTTGAAAGTGACCGGGCGGCGGAAAGCCTGCCGGACCTGATTGCCGCCGACATAGGGGCGCGCTTCGGGTTTACGCCCGAATGTCACGTCCTGAGCCTCGATCAGGTCCGTGCCGCGCGTCAGGCCTGCCCGTATGCCCCGGAGGGGGAGGAGGCCCACAAGCAGGTGCATCTGATGTTTATCAAAGGCGACATAAAGACCTATGACCCCGACGGCCTTGCGACGCTGGCCACACAGGGTGAGCGGTTTCACATGGGCGAGGGCGTCTTCTATCTCTATACGCCGCAAGGCTTTGGTAAGTCGGTGGTAGCCGAAAAGCTGCCGCGTTTCCTCAAAGCCCGGACGACCGCGCGCAATCTGCGCACCGTGGAGACGCTGATCGAAATGGCGGCTGATTAAGGGATTGTCCCAAGCCGCTCCGCCGTCCGCCTCTTGCCATTATGGCCCACATGTTTAGTGTCAGCGGCAACAGATACGGCGGGAGCACTCCGTGAAAAACAAGTTCGCACTCTTTATCATCGCGGCCATGGTGCTGGGCGTGGCCACGGGATGGGCCAGCAATCAGTACCTCGATGCGGCGCAACTCGAACAGGCCATTTCGATCTATGGCCTGCTGACCAAGGTCTTTCTGCTGCTGATCAAGATGATCATTGCGCCCCTCGTGCTGTTCACGCTGGTGGCGGGGATCGGTCATATGGAAGACGCGGCGGCCGTCGGCCGCATCGGCGGCAAGGCGCTGGGCTGGTTCATCGCCGCCTCCATCGTGTCGCTGCTGCTCGGCATCGTGATGGTCGAATGGTTGCAGCCGGGCGCGGGCATGAACCTGCAAACGGCGGCGGACGCCATCAACGCCCCCAATACCTCGAACTTCACGCTGGAATACTTCATCACCCACATGATTCCGTCGTCGATCATCGACGCCATGGCCAAGAATGAGATCCTTCAGATCGTCGTCTTCTCGGTCTTTGTCGGCACCGCCATCGCCATGCTGGACGACAAGTCGCCCGACATCATGCGTCTGGCCGAACAGGGCGCGTCGATCATGCTCAAGGTGACCGAACTGGTGATGAAGTTCGCCCCGTTCGCCATCTTCGGTTCGCTGGCGGCGACGGTGGCCAAGCAGGGCCTGCCCATCCTCGTCACCTATGCCAAGTTCATCGGCGGCTTTTATTCGGCGCTGGGTGTTTTGTGGATCGTGCTGATTCTGGCCGGGCTGGTCTTTGTCGGCGGGCGCATGTTCAAAATTCTGGGGGCGGCGCGTGAGCCGGCGCTTCTGGCCTTTTCGACCGCCTCGTCCGAAGCCGCCTATCCCAAGCTGCTCGAAGGCCTGCCCAAGGTCGGCGTGTCGCGCAAGATCGTCTCTTTCGTCCTGCCGCTGGGCTATTCGTTCAATCTCGACGGCTCGATGATCTACTGCACCTTCGCCACCCTGTTTATCGCACAGGCGCACGGGGTCGATTTTACCACCGGGCAACTGGTGATGATGCTGTTCCTGCTGCTCGTCACCTCAAAGGGCATTGCCGGGGTGCCGCGCGCCTCTCTGGTCGTCATTATGGCCACGCTCAGCTATTTCGGCCTGCCGGATGCGTGGATCGCCATTGTGCTGGGGGTCGATCATCTGCTCGACATGGGCCGCTCAGCAACCAATGTGGTGGGCAATACCGTCGCCTCGGCGGTGGTGGCCAAGTGGGAAGGTCAACTGGGCGACCCTGAGCCGGAAACCCCCAAGGTCTAAGCTATGCGGCGGATCGTTTCGCAATCAGATCTGGATAGGGAATACAGGTGGCAAAGTGCAGGAACGTGGTCATTGGTCTGGATGTCTCCGTTCCTCGCGGCCCTGCCCATAACGCTTGTCTGGTGGCTTTTTGACAGGTCGTCCGATATTGAGACGATCTGGAGACATTTTCTTTTCACCTCGGTGGTCATGATCATCGTGCTAGCGATGAATGTGTTTTCCGTATCGTGGAAAATGGCATTGGGAAGCGCGCTGGCTCAAAGCACGATCATAGCTCTGCTGTACGTGTTGTCTCCACATCTTCTCAAGCTACTGATGGCCGCGCGAGCTCTTTTTGCCTGAACCGACCGATTGCCGGGAAAGACAGCACCTCTAATGCTTTTATCGTTGACCTTGGCCCCGCTCATGCCATAAGAGCGCATCTTTAATTTTGCCGCCCGCGGTCTGCGCGGGCGGTTGTTTGTCTCTAACGGCGAACCGCGGAACGAACGCGATGTTCGGTAGCTGCCCTTCGCAACAGGTAAAATAGATCGATGCAAGTCGTTGAAAAACTGAATGAAGGTCTGTCGCGCGTCTATGAAGTGACCGTGGCCAAGGACGTCCTGGCCGCCAAGCTCGACGCCAAGATCAAGGACATCGCGCCCAAGATGCAGATCAAGGGCTTCCGTCCGGGCAAGGTGCCCGCGGCGCACGTTCGCAAGCTGTATGGCAAGGAACTGATGAGCGAAGTCCTTCAGGAGCAGCTCAACGAAACCTCGCAGGCCACGCTGGAGCAGCACAAGGTGCGCCCGGCCAGCCAGCCGGAACTGAACCCGATCGGCGACATCGACGCCGTGATCAAGGGTGAGGCCGATCTGGCCTATGAAATCTCGGTCGAGCAGATGCCGGAATTCGAGCCGGTCGATCCGGCGACCCTCGAACTGAAGCGTCCGGTCTATGAGCCGACCGAAGCCGAAGTGAACGAGCAACTCGAAAACATCCTCAAGCAAACCAAGTCGTATGAGCCCAAGGGCGGCAAGGCCCCCAAGGCGGCGGACGGCGACAAGCTGAAGATCGACTTCGTGGGCAAGATCGACGGCGAAGTCTTCGAAGGCGGCTCGATGGAAGGTGCTGAGCTGGTCATCGGTTCGGGCCAGTTCATTCCGGGCTTCGAAGAGCAACTGATCGGCGCCAAGAAGGGCGAAGAGCGCGTGCTGAACGTGACCTTCCCGGCCGATTACGGCGCGGCCAATCTGGCTGGCAAGGCGGCGACCTTTGAAACCACCGTGCACGAAATCTCGGCCCCCAAGGACGCCGTGGCCGACGATGAGTGGGCCAAGGGCCTTGGCCTCGAAGGTCTGGACGCGCTGAAGGACCTGCTGAAGGGCCAGTTGCAACAGCAATACGCTCAGGCCGCCCGCTTCAAGATGAAGCGCGCCCTGCTGGACATCCTCGACGAAAAGCACTCGTTCGAACTGCCGAAGAAGATGCTGGACGCCGAATTTGCCGGCATCTGGCAGCAGGTCGAGCAGGACAAGGCCGCCGGTCAATTGTCCGAAGAAGACGCCGCCAAGTCGGAAGACGAGCTGAAGGGCGAATATATGAAGATCGCCGAGCGCCGCGTGCGCCTCGGTCTGGTCCTCGCCGAAATCGGCACCAAGAACAATGTGCAGGTTTCCGAGCAAGAAGTGGCGCAGGCCATCGCCCGCGAAGCCCGCAACTTCCCCGGTCAGGAGCGTCAGGTGTTCGAGTTCTATCGTCAGAACCCCGCCGCTGCCGCTCAGATCCGCGCCCCGATCTATGAAGAAAAGGTCGTCGATCACATCTTCGCCATCGCCAAGGTGAGCGAAGAGCCGATCAGCAAGGAAGACCTGCTGGCCGACGAAGAGGACTGATCCCGTTTCGACGGTATGGCCTGAATAAGAAAAGCGCAGGAGAAGGCTCTCCTGCGCTTTTTTGTGGGCGCGCCGTCTGGATCTGCTATGCAGGGCTGTCATTTTTTTAGGGGGGAAGGCCATGCGCCGTTTTCTGATCGCTGTCACACTGTTTTTCACCGCCACCGGGCTGGCGCCTTCGGTCATGGCTCAGGAAGCCGCCACGCCGGAAAAGATCGCGCTGGTGAAGCGTTACTACGCTCTTGTAAAGCTCGATAAGATGTTTGAGCAGATGTTCGACCGCATGGGGCCGGCGATGATCGAGCAGATCAAGGCGCGCGATCCCAATGTGAGCGAGGAACAGACCCGGCTTTTTCTCAAAGTGAGCGGCGAGGCCACGACGCAGTATCTGAATAAAATGATGGATCGCTCAGCCACTGTCTATGCCGAGGTCTATACTCTGGACGAACTGAAATATATGGTGTCGTTTTACGAAGACCCGCGTGGCAAGGCCATGATTGAAAAAATGCCGCTGGTCATGGAAAAGGCGTCGCAAATCGCGGTCAGCCTGATGCCGGAATTTCAGGACGATCTGATGAAGCGCATGTGCGAAGTTACGGGCTGCAAGGCACCCAAGGCGACGAAGCCCAAGGCGTAACGTTTCTCCACTTGAAAACGCGCGGGCAAATTGCCAATTTAAACGGGACGGGGACTGCGCACACCTTCGGTTAATCAAATCAGCCTTAGATGCGGTCTCATAACCCATAACGCTTTAGGGACTTCCATGCGCGATCCAGTCGAAAACCTGACCAGCTACCTGATCCCCACGGTCATCGAGCAATCGAGCCGCGGTGAGCGCGCCTACGACATCTATTCGCGGATGCTGAAGGAACGCATCATCTTCCTCACCGGCCCGTTCGAAGACGGCATGGCCACCTCGATCTGCGCCCAGTTGCTGTTCCTTGAATCGGAAAACCCGAAGAAGGAAATCTCCATGTATATCAACAGCCCCGGCGGTCAGGTGACCTCGGCGCTGGCGATCTACGACACCATGCAGTACATCAAATCGCCGGTCACCACCGTGTGCATGGGCATGGCCGCTTCGGCGGGCTCGCTGATCCTTCAGGCCGGTGAAGCCGGTCAGCGTATCTCGCTGCCCAATTCCAAGATCATGGTGCACCAGCCGTCCGGCGGGGCGCGCGGCATGGCTTCGGACATCGAAATCCAGGCCGAAGACATCCGCAAGACCAAGAAGCTGCTCAACGAAATCTACGTCAAGCACACGGGTCAGCCCTATGACGTGATCGAGCGCACGCTGGACCGCGACCGCTATATGACGGCCGCCGAAGCGAAAGAGTTCGGCCTGATCGACCACGTTTATGAGAAGCGTACCGATCCGGTCAGCAACGCCTAAACAGGCTTTTGCTTGAACCGTCTGTAGTGACCATTCCGGGCGGCCTTGAGCATCTCAAGGTCGCCCGCTGTGTCTCCATAGGCGGCTTCGAGGTCCAGCGCCGCACCATAAACCTCACGCAGGCGACGCATCTTTTCTTCGCTGCGGCAGTTCAGACCGTCCAGATGCGGCGTCAAACGGTCCTGAGCATCGAACCCCAGCCGCGTGCCGATGGTGCGCTCAGCCCTCAGTTTTTTGCCGAACTCCCCCACCAGCATTTCGGGGGAGGCGGTGACGATCACCCGTTCGGCCCGCTGTCCCACTTCGACCCAGGTGCGCAGGGCGTCCGGCCGGAACAGGCGATCACCCATCGCTTCGGCAAAGGCGGTAAAGCGCGCTTGCAGATCGCCCCGGCGGACTGGCCCCATCAGATGAAACAGCAGGTGCGATTTCAGCGCGCCCCGGTCACGGGTGCGCAGATAATCCGTCAGCATGTAGGGGTGGCGCACAAAGGCGAGGGCCAGCCGGGCATGGCCGCACTGCCACGCCAGAAAGGCGGTAAAGCTGTCTTTACAGGTAAGGGTGCCGTCGAAATCGAAGGCGTGGACGGGGAGGGGCATGGCTGACAATCCGGTTCCCTCTCCCCATATAGGCAACAGGGTTCGCAAAAAAGCCCCTTAACCATAGCTTGCGGGGCCGGGGTGGTTGAGGGCTGGTCTAATCTGTGCATAGATGGCGAAAGCGGTGTGGGTCTGGCCCAAAATCGTACCGGAATGACCTTTTCTTAAGGGTCAAAGGTGCATAGTATCGGTTGAATAGTGCCTTGGCATTTTCTCTTTTCAGGGAAAGCGCCAGCGCAAATGAAGGTGAGAAGCGCTTATGACGAAAGCCGCCAGTGGCGACAGCAAGAGCACCCTCTACTGCTCCTTCTGCGGAAAGAGCCAGCACGAGGTGCGCAAACTCATTGCCGGTCCGACCGTTTTCATCTGCGATGAATGCGTCGAACTGTGCATGGACATTATCCGTGAAGAGCACAAGATCGCCTTCGTGAAGTCCAAGGACGGCGTCCCCACGCCGAAGGAAATCCGCGAAGTCCTCGACGATTACGTCATCGGTCAGGCCCAGGCCAAGAAGGTCCTGTCGGTCGCCGTGCACAATCACTACAAGCGCCTGAACCACGCGGCCAAGGGCAATGACGTGGAACTGGCCAAGTCGAACATCCTGCTGATCGGGCCGACCGGTTCGGGGAAGACCCTGCTGGCGCAGACCCTGGCCCGCATCATCGACGTGCCGTTTACGATGGCCGACGCGACCACCCTGACCGAAGCCGGTTATGTCGGTGAAGACGTCGAAAACATCATCCTGAAACTGCTTCAGGCCGCCGACTACAATGTCGAACGCGCTCAGCGCGGCATCGTCTATATCGACGAAGTGGACAAGATTTCGCGCAAGTCTGACAACCCCTCCATCACCCGCGACGTGTCGGGTGAAGGCGTGCAGCAGGCCCTGCTCAAGATCATGGAAGGCACGGTCGCCTCCGTGCCGCCGCAGGGCGGGCGCAAGCATCCGCAGCAGGAATTTCTGCAGGTCGATACGACGAACATCCTGTTCATCTGCGGCGGTGCTTTCGCGGGTCTGGAAAAGATCATTTCCGGCCGTGGCAAGGGCACCTCGATCGGTTTTGGCGCCACCGTCAAAGACCCCGAAGAACGCCGTCTGGGTGAAGTCCTGCATCAGGTCGAACCCGATGACCTGATGAAGTTCGGCCTGATCCCGGAATTTATCGGTCGTCTGCCGGTTCTGGCGACGCTCGAGGATCTCGACGAGGCGACCCTAGTCAAGATCCTGACCGAGCCGAAGAACGCGCTGGTCAAGCAGTATGCGCGCCTATTCGAGATGGAAAACGTCACCCTGACCTTCACGGAAGAGGCCCTGTTTGCCGTCGCCAAGAAGGCCATTGTGCGCAAGACCGGCGCACGCGGTCTGCGCTCGATCCTCGAAGGCATCCTGCTCGACACCATGTACGAACTGCCCAACATGCAGGGCGTCGAAGAGGTGGTCATCAATGCCGAGGTGGTCGAAGAACGCGCTCAGCCGCTGCTGATCTACGCGGAAAAGCGTGGCGGCGGCGCGGCTTAAGTCTGATGTGAGAGGCCGGTTCGGTTCGGCTCACGAGACATTAAAAAAGCGGCACCGGAAACGGCGCCGCTTTTTTTTACGCAAAAATGCATTTTTTCGCCCCCTGACTGTGAACCAGCGCGTCTTAGGAAGCGTATGTTTACCCCTAAATTTTGTAACGTTGTTATTGCGCCGTTAACGACTCCGTCTCAATCTGTGGATAATGCGTACAAAGTGGCGACGGGAGGGTCGGCCGTGCTTTTCAATAAAACTCACAAAACAAACAGCCGGGGCAGCGGCGTGACGGCAGAAAACGTCCTCAAGGCCGTGGAAACGTCCATGGCGGTCATTGAGTTCAAACCGGACGGCACCATTATCCGTGCCAATGACGGCTTCCTCTCCGTTGTCGGCTATGCGCTGAACGAGGTTGCCGCGCATCACCACAGCATGTTTGTCGAAGCCGACTATGCGAAGTCTCAGGATTACCGTCAGTTTTGGGAGTCGCTGCGGGCGGGCAAGCCTCAGAAGGGCGAGTTCAGGCGCCTCAACAAGGCCGGGCGTCAGGTGTGGCTCGAAGCCAGCTATTGCCCGGTGTTTGACGATAGCGGGCGGGTAGTGTCGGTGACGAAGTTTGCCTTCGACATTACCGAAAAAAAGAACGAGGTGACGCGTCTTCTGACCATGATCGACGGGATGCCGGTCGCGGTTATGACGGTCGATCCCAAAAACGACTTCAAGATCAATTATCTCAACGAAACCTCAAAAAAGACGCTCAAATCCATCGAGCCGTTCCTGCCGATCAAGGTCGATCAGATGCTGGGTTCATCGGTGGACGTGTTCCATAAAAATCCCGAACACCAGCGTCGTATGCTGACCACCGACGCCATGCTGCCCTTTTCGACCAAGATCAAGATCGGCCCGGAAGTGCTGCGGCTTCAAATCACAGCTATCAAGGACTCCTTTGGGGCCTATATCGGCCCCATGCTGACCTGGGCGGTGATCACGGCGCAGGAAACGGTCGCCAGTGAGGTATCGAGCGTGGCGGAGGCCCTTCTGGCTTCGTCCCTGTCGATGACCGGTTCCTCTCAGGGCCTGCGCGATGCGGCCGAAAACGCCAGTCAGCAGGCCGCTTCGGCGGCCGCCGGCGCGGAACAGATGTCAGGTGCCATCCACGAAATCGTCTCGCAGGTGACGCGGGTGTCGGACCGGGCGTCGGAGATCGCCTCTCAGGCGCAGTCCATGGACGACCGCGTCAAGGCGCTGGCGGACAACGCGGGCAAGGTGGACTCGGTGGTCGCCCTGATCAAGGATATTGCCGCCCAGACCAATCTGCTGGCGCTCAACGCCACCATCGAAGCGGCGCGCGCGGGCGAGGCGGGCCGAGGCTTCGCCGTCGTGGCTTCCGAAGTCAAGGCTCTGGCCTCGCAGACCAGCAAGGCGACGGACGAAATCACCCAGCAGGTGCTGGCTATCCAGTCTTCGAGCCATGAGGCGGTAAAGTCGGTCGAAGAAATTTCCAACGCCGTGGCCGAACTGTCAGGTCTGACCACCTCGATGGCGGGGGCGATGGAGGAGCAGGCGGCAACGACGCAGCAAATGACGAGCAATATCAGCAATGTCTCGCATTCGGCCACGGAAACGGGCACTCTGGCGACGGCTGTGCAGGAAACCGCCTCTGGCCTGTCGGGCCACGCCGAGCGGATGCGCGGCAGTATCGAGGGCCTGCTGAAGGCGGGTTAAAGCGCCCTTTTCCAAAGTAAATAATATAGTCTGACAAATATCGCTTGCCGGATGACCGACGCCTTTGTTAGCATGGAGGTCACACGTGGCGACCCTGTCCGGCACCTGCGCTTTCGCGCCTGTGATCTGAAAGCCTCTGCCCGCTTGTCGGGAGGGAGCGGGTGCGCCCGTATCTGAGGATAAGCGGGCGCAAGGAGGCCACGGGTGCGGTTGAAAAGCATGGGTCAGGCGGCGTCGGTCGCTGTGTTCGCCTCAGTGTTTATAGCTATAGGGTCGTGTGAGGCTCTGGCGATTGAGCGTGACCTCTCGCAGGGATGGCGCTTTCACGCCGGTGATACCCCCGATGGCGCGCAAAGCGATACGCCCGATAGTCGGTGGAAAACGGTCGCCGTGCCGCACGACTGGGCCATCATGGACAAGGCGGACGGGCAGCCGCCGTTTGATGCGCACGCCGTGGCGGGGCAGGATTCGGGCTATCTGCCGGGCGGAGTGGGCTGGTACAGGCGGCATATCCGGCTCGACGCCACGGAGGCGCAAAAGGTCGTGCGTCTCACCTTTGAAGCGATCTATATGGATGCCGAAATCTGGCTCAATGGCGAGCCTGTGGCGCGTCACCCCTATGGCTACACGGCCTTTACGCTCGATCTTACGGGGAAGCTGCGCACGGGCGATAATGTGATTGCCGTGCGCTTTGATCACAAGGACCCGTCGTCGCGCTGGTACGCCGGGTCAGGGATTATCCGCCCGGTCAAGCTGGAACTTCTCGACTGCGCTCATATTGTGCCGGACAGCGTCTTCGTCGCCACGCCGCAGGTCTCTGCACAAACGGCCACGGTCTCGGTGCAGTCGCGGGTCTCGGACTGCGCCGCCTCAAAAGGCGCGGTAGAGAGGGTGTGGACCCTGCGCGACCCGACCGGAAAGATCGTGGCGCAAGCGACGCGCAAGGGCACCGCTGACGTCCGGGATCAGAGCCTGAGTGTGGCCACGCCCCGCCTGTGGTCGCCGGAAACGCCCCACCTCTATACGCTGGTGGAGGAGTTGAAAGTGAATGGCGTCACTGTGGACGAAAGACGCACGCGCTTCGGCATCCGCAGCGTGACGATGGACGCGGTCAACGGGCTGCGGATCAATGGCAAGCCCTACAAGCTGAAGGGCGGCAATATCCACCACGACAACTATATGCTGGGGGCCGCCGGCTGGCCGGATGCCGACCGGCGCAAGGTCGCCCTGATGAAGGCCGCGGGCTATAACGCCATCCGCAGCGCCCACAATCCGGCCAGTCAGGCCACGCTTGAGGCCGCGGACGAATTGGGGATGCTGGTCATCAATGAGGCTTTCGACAGCTGGAACCGCTCCAAGCGCGATCAGGACTATGCGCGCTTTTTCGCCGACAACTGGCGCTCGGATATCGACAGTCTGGTGCTCAGCGGGCGCAATCACCCCAGCGTCATCCTGTGGAGCATCGGCAACGAAATCCCGGAGCAGGGTACGCCGCTGGGGGTGGACACGGGTAAGGCGCTGGTCGCCCGTATCCGCGCCCTCGATCCGTCGCGCGCGGTGACGCAAGGGGTGAATGCCGACCCGCCCTTCAGCGATGCGCAGTTCGCTGTGCTCGACGTGGCGGGCTACAATTATCGCGTCAACCGTTTTGACCCCGACCATAAGGCCTTCCCCGATCGCGTGATGTACACTTCGGAATCGACGCCCAAGGACGCCTTTGACTATTGGCGCGCGGTGGAAACCAAGCCCTGGGTCATCGGCGACTTCGTGTGGACCGCCGTGGACTATCTGGGGGAAACGGGCATCGGCTGGATGGGCTACAGTCAGGACTGGCAACAACTGGGGCCCTATCCGTGGCATCTGGCCTATTGCGGCGAAATCGACGCCACGGGCCGCAAGCGTCCGGCGGCCTATTACCGCGAAGTGCTGTGGAGGACCGGCAAGACGCCGGTGTCGATGTTTGTGCGTCAGCCGGAGGGCACCGAAGACCTGCCCGACCGGCAGTATTTCCCGACTACACCGCCGCATCTGGACTGGTCGCTGGAAGACATCCACCCCAACTGGACGTGGCCCGGTCAGGAGGGTAAGCCGCTGGAGGTGGTGGTATTCTCGGAATGGCCGGAGGTCGAGCTGTTCCTCAATGGCCGCAGTCTGGGGCGCAAGGCCGTGTCGGTCGAGACGCAATACCGCGCCAGCTTTAAGGTGAGATACGCACCGGGGCGGCTGGTGGCCGTCGGGTATCGTAACGGGCGAAAGGCGGCGCAATGGGAGCTGCGCACCTCAGAGGCGCCGGTTCAGGCGAAGGTGGTAGCCGAGCGCCGCCCCCTGCGGGCCAACGGTCAGGACCTCGCCTATGTGACGGTTGAACTGTTCGATGCGCAGGGGACGCCGATTTACACGCAGGCTTCGGATCGTCAGGTCACGGTGCGGGTGTCGGGGGCGGGGACGCTGGCCGGTTTCGGCAATGGTAATCCCCGCGACGCCAGCAGCCTTCAGTCGGGCATACGTCGCACCTTCCACGGGCGCGCCGTCGCCGTGGTGCGTGCGGGAACAGAGGCCGGTCCGGTCTGGCTTGACGTTCAGGTCGAGGGACTCGCGCCGCAGCGTGTGGGGCTGCAAGCGGTCAAGCCCTGAGGCTTCACAGCCTCTTTTGCGGCCCGGCGCTCAGACGTCCTGACGCAGGAGGGCGATCCGGACCCTGCGGTTCGACCACATGGCGTGCAGCAGGATGGCGCCCAGTGCGCTGGCGCTGGTCACCAGACTGGCCTGCACAAAGGGCAGGGGTGTCAGCGTCACGTGGGCGGCAAAGGTCTCCAGCCACTGTTGCAGGACCAGCCCGGCCAGCGGCCAGGCGGCGATATTGGCGATCAGCAACGGCAACAGAAACGGCCGGATACGGTAGAGCAAAAGATCGCCGAAATGCGCCCCCAGCGCCTTGCGGATCGCCAGTTCGCGGCTCTGATGGCGGGTCAGAAACACGCACAGTCCCATCAGGCCCAAAGCGGACAGCAGGATGGCCACCCCGGCGACGAGGCGGCTGACCGCCACCTGCTGATGCAGATCGTGATACTGGGAGCGCAGATAGTCGCGGAAACCTTGCCGTTCTATGGGCTCCGTGCCCCCCGTATGCCGCAGCCAGATCTGATCAATCTGTCTCAGGGTTTCGGCTTCGTTGCTGGGTTTCACCCGGATGCTGAAGTGCGTGAAAAACCGGTCGAAGCCGTCAATCATCATGGGCGGCGTAGCGTAGTGGACGGTGGAGAAACGGATGTCGGGGACCACGCCGATAATCCGCGACTGCATATGGGTGCGGTCGGTTTCGTATCCGAGCACGTGCCCCAGGGCTTCGCGTGGGGAGGCAAAGCCCAGCGCCCGCACTGCCGTTTCGTTGATCAGTATGTCCTTCGGCGCGACCACCTCGGAAAAGGTGTGGTCCAGATTGCGTCCGGCGCGCAGCGGGATGCCATAGACGCCCAGAAATTCGGGAGAAACAGAGGTGCGGGTAAAGGACAGAAGCCGCCCGTCCTTCCCCCTGACCAGTGCCGGACGCACGAAGTTGGAGGTCGGGGCCCCGAAGGCCTGAGCGACGCTGTCTACGCCCTTTAATTGCCTGATCTCGTTCAGAAAGGCGCGATTGATCCACGGATTGTCGCTGAGATCGACGATGGCGACGTGCTGACCATCAAAGCCCGGTGCGCTGTCGAGGGCATAGTCCCACTGACGCGACACGACCTGAGCGGCGATCAGCAGGCTGATGACGAGGGTGAACTGCGCGATCACCCAGCCCTGCCACCTCTGCGGCGGCCGGGTGCGCATCCGGGCCCGGCGCACCGGCGACGGGGCGGTGACAATGATTGCGGGCAGCAAGGCCGACAGGAGAGCCAGCGCGACGGTCAGCAGCAGCATGAGCCCCATCAGACCCGGCGGCGCGCTCCATAGTCTGAGGTCTAGATTGAGGCTGTGATTCAGGTGCGGCAGCAGTCGCTCGGTCAGGGCCAGGGCCAGCAAAAGGCTGAGGAGGTGCACGATCAGGCTTTCGCGGAGCACGGTGGCCAGCAGATGCGCCCGACCCGCCCCCAGCGCCGACAGCAGCCCCATTTCCGCGCCGCGCTCATCGGTTTCCGCCAGCACAAGCCCGGCATAGTTGGCGCAGGCGATCAGCAGGATGACAACGGCCACCAGCGCCAGCGCCAGAAGCGTATCCACATGGCCGCGCGCCTTCATCTGAAGATCGCCGCGTTCGTGCAGATGCAGGTCTTTCAGCGCGATAAGCTCATAACTGACCGGAATATTGTTCGGTCCCTGCCAGTTCTGATGCGTCAGCCGCGTCAGTTGTCTTGCCACCGCCTCAGGCCCCACATCGGATCGCAGTTTCACATAGGTGTAGCAGATGCTCCACAGATAGGTGGGGTTGGCGTCATGCAGGGACAGGACGCTGTAGGGATAGCCCCCCGAAACGAAGAGCTCGCGATCCAGATGGGTATTGGCTGGAAAGTCCCTGAGGATGGCCGTGACGCGCAGGCGGCGGTTGTCGCGCGTCGTCAGGCTGCGCCCCAGTGGGTTCTGATCCCCGAAATAGGCTCTGGCCATGCGCTGCGTCATAACGATGCTGTCGCGGGCGCGCAACGCGGTCTTCAGATCCCCGGCGACTGCGGGCAGATCAAGCACCTCGAACAGGTTGGGGTCGGCCCAGAAAAAGCGCTCGCGCGCGATGCGGCGCGGGGTGGATAGCGGCCATTCGACCGGGGACAGGCGCGTCACCTGCCGGGCTTCGGCCATGTCCGCGCGCATCCAGCGGGCGACGCCGGCGGGGGTGATGTCGCTGCCGACCAGCGGCTTGTTTTCCAGCCCGTACAGCGCCGACACCAGATAGACGCGGTCAGAGCCGCGGATAAAGCGGTCGAAGCTCAGTTCGCTGTGGATAAACAGGCCGACGATCAGGGTCAGGGTCAGGGCCAGGCCGGTCCCTGCCATCATCAGGGCATAGACACCCCAGCGCCGCGCCACGCTGCGAAACAGGAGACCAAAGTCGTGCCGCGCATTCTTCATGCGAGGCGACGGGTCGAAAGGTGGATGCGGCCATCGTGCATTTCGACCACCCGTCCGGCGCGGTCGGCCTGACTGGGGGCGTGGGTGACGATGACGAGGGTCGTCCCCCGGCTGTTGAGTTCGGTCAGAATGCCCAGAACCTGAGCGGCGTTCTGAGAGTCGAGACTGCCGGTCGGTTCGTCCGCCAGCACGATCTGCGGGTCGCCGACAATGGCGCGGGCAATGGCGCAGCGCTGTTGCTGCCCGCCGGACAATTCACGCGGCAGGTGGTCGGCGCGGTGGGCCAGCCCCACCCTGTCCATGGCGCTCAGCACCCGCTCGTGTTCATTTTTGACGGGTTCGCGCCGGTAGCGCAGGCCCAGACGGATATTTTCAAACACGGTCAGGTGGTCGATCAGGTTGAAGTTCTGAAAGACGAAGCCGATGCGCGACGCCCGCAACTGTGCCCGTTCGCGGCCCGACATGTCGGAGACGGATGTGCCGTCAAAGCGATAGACGCCCCGGCTGGGGCTTTCCAGCGTGCCGATAATGTTGAGGAGGGTGGACTTGCCGCTGCCCGAAGGGCCGACAATGGCGACGAACTCCCCGGCCTCTATCGACAGGCTGACGCCGCTCAGCGCGCTCACCGGGCGGCCATTATCGGCGTAGGTATGATGGATGTCATCAAGCTGGATCAGCGGCATGGGGCTATCCGGTGACCGGGAAGGTGAAGGCAAACACCGTAGAGGCGGACGGGTCTTCGATCAAACCGAGATTACCGCCATGCGCCAGAGCGATTTGTCGGGCCAGATTGAGACCCGTGCCTGACCCGTGCGGTTTGGTCGTGGTGAAGGTCATGAACAGACCGGCCCGCACCGTTTCGGCTATGCCCTGACCATTGTCGGCGATGCGGATGACGACATCGTGGGCCGTGTGGGAGACGCTCACCCGGATAAGACGCAGGCCGGTATTGGCCTCGGTGGCTTCGACCGCGTTGGTGAGTATGTTGATCAGCGCCTGCCCCACCTGGGCTTCGTCAAGCGCCACCCACGGCACATCCTCGGCGATCTCCCTGTCGAACCGCACCTCGTTCAGGGCCGGATTGCGGGTGAAGAAGCTCAGCACGTCCTCGACCAGACGCCCCGGATGCACGGGCTGCACCTGCGGTGGTGGCAACCGCGCTAGGCTGCGATAGGCCTCGATAAAGCGCGTCAGGCTGGCTGACCGGCGCGACAGGGTGGACAGGGCTTCGCGGGCCTTGTCGGCGGCTTCGTTCTGCATCGGACTGAGGTAGTCATGCGCAATGTCCGCCAGGGACGATATGGGCGTCAGCGAGTTCATGATTTCATGGCCCAGCACCTGAAGCGTATCGCGCAGCGTGGCGGCTTCGGCGCGATGCAGTTCCGACTGCACATCCGTGAGGGTGGCCAGCCGGAACGGGCCGTCCTGGGTCTGAACCTCGGTGACGGTCAGGGCGTAGCGCCGCCCGAACAGGTCCAGTCGCGGCTCATTCGGGGGCGTCAGGGCGGCCAGCAGAGCGTCCCGACCGCGCACAATGGCGTCATCGGTCTCAAACAGGGTGCGGGCGGCGCGATTGACAGCCTGAGGCATGCCGCCGGGGACCAGGCTGATCAGGGGCAGGGGTATCTGATCCAGAAAGACGTGCACCGGATCGGCGGCGCCATTGACAGACGAGGCAATCGGCGCTGCCACCGAGCGTCTTTGCGCGCTCATCAGACCGGCGAACAGGATCGTGCCGATCAGCATCCCTATGGCCGCATTGGCCCACAGCGCCTTCATCAGCGCATCGCAGGTGAAGGCGGCGCTGAGGATGAGGGCCACAAGGGCGAGCGCCCGCAACGGTCGCGACTCAAAGGCCATGTTTGGCCATCCGGCGATAAAGGGAAGGGCGCGTCAGCCCCAGATCGGCAGCGGCCGCCGAAACGTTGAAATTATGCCGGTTAAGCGCATCTTCGATCAGTCGTTTCTCCGATTGCGCCAGATTGCCTTTCGGCAGGTCCGCGCTCAGACCGGGACGGTCGTGCAGGTGCAGGTCGGCGGTGGTCAGGGTGGGGTTGTCCGAAAGGATGAGCGCGCGCTCGATCACCTGCTTCAGCGCGTGGACATTATCGGCCCAGGCTTCGGCCTGAAGGCTGGCGCGGGCCTCGGCAGACAGGGTGCGCGGGCTGAAACCATGCAACTGACAGGTGGTCAGGATAAAATGTTCCGCCAGAGGCACAATGTCTTCGACCCGTTCGCGCAGGGGGACGAGGGCGATATCCATGGTGCTGAGGGCATATAGCAGACCGCGGTCCAGCCCGATTTCGGCGCGGGGGCGCGTGCTGGTCGAAAGGACGCGGCAGTTGGAACGCGGGGCGCGGTGCAGATAGCCGAGCAGGGCCGGGATGCTCTTGTCCGGCAGGCGGTCGATGTTTTCGAGGATCAGGGTGCGGTTGGGGGTATCGTCCAGATCGTCGGGCGACAGGGTGGCGCATTCCACTACGCTGAGGGTGGACCGGCGCGACTGATGATGCAGGACCGTGGCCGCCAGAGACTTGCCCGTCCCCGTCTCCCCCGTAAACAGGACGGGGATGGTCAGGGCGGCGCAGCGGTCCATGGCCGCCATGATGCGGCGCATGGGTTCGGACAGGCCGATCAAGACCGGGGGGCGGGCGGCGACAAGCGTATCCGTGCGTCGGGCCGCGAGGGTCGCTTCCACCGTCGCCAGCAGGCGGTCATTGTTCCACGGCTTCATCACGAAGTCACGGGCCCCGGCGCGCAGGGCCTGAACAGCGATCTGAAGCCCGCTGTGACCGGTCACGACGATGACACTCAGGGTGGGGGCGTGACGCAGCATGTCCCCCAGACAGTCAAGGCCTTCCTGACCGGAGGTCTGGGACTTGGAGAAGTTCAGATCGAGAAGCACCAGATCGACCGGCGTGGTCGCCACAAGGCTGAGGGCGCTGACCGGCGACGCGGCCTCCAGATAGGTGTACCCCGCCCGACGGAACAGAAGTTCGGCCGTCTTGCGCACATCCGGATCGTCGTCAACAAACAGAAGGGTCGGGGCGGGCTTGGTCATGTACGCTTTCGGACAGGGCGGTCAATATTGCGGACACTTTGTGAGTGTCCGTGAAAAACGTCAACTAATACCGTCTGTTATATGTGGTTTGAGCGTCTGGTAAACTGTGCAGACGCACACCGCTGATTCGGCCGGGTAGCGCCCGAAACCCGCAGGTGTCAAAAAACGAGCAGCGAAACATAATTCTGAGTTCCTGAGTGATCTCTCTATGTTAGTCTGACAATAACACAAAAAATCCGCTCCGTATGCGTCAAACATGCGGCCAAGGATAACGGAACAGGGGAGATGGTGGATGAAGCTCAAAGCGACCTTGGTGGGGGCGTGCGCCCTGTTATCGGCTGTGGCCGGTGGGGCGTTCGCGCAGGCCCCGGCGGGGCAGTTGCGCGTGCCCGACTCGCATCTCTATGTCGGTGCCAATTATCAGCCGGTGGACCGCACGCCCGTGCAGATTCATCAGGACATTGCGCGCATGAAGGCCGCCGGTTTCACCGTGGTACGCATGGGGGATCTGTCGTGGGATTATTTCCAGCCAGCCGAGGGCGTCTTCACCTTTGAGGCCTTCGATGCGGTTCTGGAGGAGATGCATCGCAACGGCATCAAGGTGATTGTCGATATTCCGGGCCAGCCGGCCCCCATGTGGCTGCACAAGGCCTATCCGGGGGTCGATCTTGTCACACAGAACGGCACGCGCCTTTATGCGGCCGAGCGCTATATGGATAATACCAGCGATCCTGACTATCTGAGGCTGGTCGCCGCGTTGGCCGAGGCCATGACCAAACGGTATGGTCACCACCCGGCGGTCATTGCCTTCGGCTACAATAACGAAATCGGCAATGGCTTCATGTCCTATTCCGAGGCCGATAAGACGCGTTTTGTGGCGTGGCTGCAAAAGAAGTACGGCTCTCTGGACACTCTGAACAAGGCCTGGGCGACGCAGCGCTGGTCACGCACCCTCACCGCATGGGATCAGGTGGAAATCCCTTATGGGGATGGGCCGGGTCCGTTTGAGCGCTATCTGGATCTGCGCCGGTACTGGTCAGACGCGACGATCAACGTCCTGATGATCCTCGAAAACGCCCGGCGCAGGAACGCGCCGGACAAGCCGGTCATTTCCAACCTCTGGGACAGCAGCGATCGCAAGGGGTTCGACTATCTGTCCACCTACAAACAGTACGTCTCGCACGGGTCGCACGGCTATTATAATGGCGATGCTATCGGTGGCGCTTTCGAAACCCTGATGATGCGCGGTGCCCTGCCGACACCGAGCTGGTTTTCCGAGTTTCAGGCGGGCGGCGGTGGCTATTACGGCACCAAAGGCCGGTCGCGCATGTGGGGCTATTTCGGCCTCTTGAATGGGGCGCAAGGCATGCTGGCCTGGACGTTCAACACGCATCTGGGGGGTGAGGAGCAGGCCTTGTTTGGCCTGATTGATCACGACGACACCCCGTCGTGGAAGCTGGACGAATGGGCCACCATGGCCAAAGAGTTCAAAACGCTTGAAAAACTGGGCTTCCCCCGCGAACTGAAGCCGCAGGTCGCCGTCGCCTATTCGTTCGAGGCCAGGACCGCTTCGAGCCCCAAAAGCGGGTCGAATACCGTCGCCCAGTACCTGACCACGCCCTATATGGTTCAGGCGCACAATGCCTTTGCGCCGGTCTATAACGACAATATCGACATCGCTGTGATCAATGTCGGCAAGGAGGATCTCAGCCGCTACAAGATGGTCGTGGTGCCGGGCCTCTACCTGATGGACAAGGCCTCGGCGGACAATATCCGTAGCTATGTACGCAACGGTGGCACGGTCATCATGACCGCCATGTCCGCCAAGGTCAATGAGACCAATCAATGGTTTAACACGCCTTTGCCGGGCTATCTGTCAGATGTCTTCGGGGTGAAAACGCGCGAATTCTACCGCAGGGACGCCGCTTTGAGCGGCCAGATCGGGGCGGCGTCGATCAACACCACCATTCACTTCTATGAGGTGCTGGAACCGACCACCGCCACGGTTCTGGGCCGTTTTTCCAATGTCGAGGGAACGCCCCCGGTGGCCACGATAAACACCTATGGAAAGGGGCAGGCCATTTATGTCGCAACACCCGCTCAGCCGTCGGTGCTGCAACCCTTATACCGCAGCCTCTATGGCCGATTGGGGATCACGCCGGGACCCTCGACCCCTGAAGGCGTCTATGCGCGGGTGGTGAACGGACGCACCCTGTACGTGAACGCGTCCTACGGTCCGAAAGATATCCGTATTGAAGGCACGAAAACGGGATTACTTTCCGGGAAGACGTGGTCGGGCACTCTGCATCTGGAGGCCGACGGCGTGGAAATTTTGCAATAGCTCGCCCCGCGCAGCTCCCACCTTCGCGAGTACCCCACACAGATTTTACGGTTTCCTGTCTCCGGAAACGCGACCAATGAGGTAGATCATGGCCAAAGCCATTTCCCGTCGTTACCTGACCACCCTGACCGCCTGTGCCCTGATGGCGGCCGCCACCCCGGTGACGGCCAAACCGACGGCCCCACGCAATGTCGTCCTCGACGTCCGTCAGGCCACGCAGCCGCTTGACCGCTTCTATGATCTGTCGGTCGGGGCCGACTATCCGGGCACGACGATCCGTGAAGCGAATCTGGCACAACTGGAAATCGCCGCAAAGGAACTGGGGTTCCGCTATATCCGCTTCCACGACATCTTTCACGATGAGCTGGGCACGGTGAAGAGGGTCGATGACAAGCTGGTCTATGACTGGACCAAGATCGACTATCTGTACGACCGCCTGCTGAAGATGAAGATCAAGCCCTTCGTCGAGCTGGGTTTTACGCCGTCGGCGCTGAAGACCTCGGATCAGACCATCTTCTACTGGAAGGGCAATACCTCGCCGCCACGCCTCGATCTGTGGAAGCAACTGGTGCACGATTTCACAAAGCACCTGATCGACCGCTATGGTATCGAAGAGGTGCGTAGCTGGTATTTCGAAGTGTGGAACGAACCCAATCTCGACGGCTTCTTCCAGTATGCCGATCAGGAGCAGTATTTCGCCCTTTATGGCGTCACGGCCCGCACGCTGAAAGCTATTGACCCGCAATTGCGCGTCGGCGGCCCCTCTACCGCCGGGGCGGCCTGGGTGCCGGAGTTGCTGGCCTACGCCAAGGCGACGAACACGCCCGTCGATTTCGCCACCACCCACACCTATGGCGTCGATTACGGCTATCTCGACGAAGAGGGCAAGATGGACCTTCAGTTGTCGAAGAAGCCGGATGCCATCATCGCCGACGTCAAAAAGGTGCGCGCCGAGATCGAGGCCTCGCACCTGCCCGGCCTGCCGCTGATCTTCACCGAATGGAGCACCAGCTATAACCCGCGCGACTTAAGCCACGATTCCTACGTCGCTGCGCCCTACATCCTCAGCAAGCTGAAAGCGACGCAGGGCGTGGCGCAGGGCATGAGCTACTGGGTCTATTCGGACCTGTTCGAGGAACCCGGCCCGCCCAACGCCCCCTTCCACGGCGGTTTTGGCCTGATGACCCGTGAAGGCATCCGCAAGGCTTCGTGGTTTGCCTATAAGTATCTCAATACCCTGAACGGTAAGGAAATTCCTGTGTCTGACGCGCAGGTGTGGGCGGCCTATGACGGCAAGGGGGCGTCGGCGGTTATCTGGGACTTCCAGTTGCCGGACCAGCAGGGCCGGAGTAACAAGACCTTCTTCTCGAAGCTGGTCCCCAATACCGGATCGGCCCCGGTCAGCCTGCAATTGACGGGCCTGAAACCCGGTACCTACCGCCTGACGGTTCAGCGCACGGGCTATAAGAAGAATGACGCCTACTCCGCCTATATAGAGCTGGGCGCGCCGGACAATCTGACGCCCGCGCAGATCGCGAAGATGCAGGCCCTGACGGCCGATACGCCAGAAATCGACCGCAAGGTAACGGTGGGATCAAACGGCACGGCGTCGCTTAAGCTGCCTATGTCGAGCAATGATGTCGTTCTGGTGAAGGTGGTACCGACGCATTAATCGGATTGTGCGTGAACCGGTCTTCACGGGCCGGTTCACGGCTGATCCTGAGCCGTCAGTCTTCGGCCGGTGTCGCCGCCGCGGCCTCGACCTGCCGCAGGGTGGCCCGCAGCAATTCCCGCATCAGCGCTTCGGCGCCGGCGGCATCCGCCTGAGCGATGCAGGTCATGATCTGCTCCTGAAACGAAGCGGTCAGCGGGCCGGGGCTGACGTGCGAAAATTCCATGTGTAGCGCCGTGCTGATCAGGGCCAGCAGGCGCGTGAAAAAGGCATTCCCCGATTCCAGCACGATCGTCTGATGGAACTGGATGGCGGCATTGAGCCTGTCTTCTGATTGCGGGGGGCTCGATAAAAGGGTCGTCAGGTGTGATTGTAGTGACTGGATGACGCGGGCATCCCCGCGCGCCGCCGTCAGCCCGGCGGCGACAGGTTCCACGGCAAGACGCATCTGGATAAATTCCCGGAAGGTCTCCAGCGAAAAGGGGCGTTTGCGCAGCCAGTAGCTGATCTCCGGATCGAGCAGGTTCCAGGCCGCCAACGGCTGAATACGGTCGGCCCGCTGGCGCATACTGATCAGGCCCTTGCCCATCAGCATACGGATCGCCTCGCGGATCACCGTGCGGCTGGCCCCATAGCGCTGACTTAGCTCGGCTTCGTTGGGCAGGCCCGTACCATCGAAATCCCCAGCGACAATGGCTTCACCGAGCAGGCGGTGAACATGCACGGCCATCTTGGCGCCCGTCTCGATAACTTCAGTCATTGCGCCCTCAACTCGTACCGCATCCATTCGGCCTACACATTACCGCATTCACTGTGCACTTTAAAGCATAATGGCGCGATTATAATACTTTGCGCCAGCAACCGGGCAGGGCGGACCATTTGTCCGAAATCGTACATACCGGACATATGCCATCAAATTTTGAGTAAGGTTGGAAATAATGTCAATTTTATCAGTTGGTTAGGATTGGTCTCCGGGCGCGCTATACTCTTTGAAAAACGGGACGAAACAGGTCCTCACAAGGTCAGGGAGTTGAGTATGCGCAGAGCCGGTATGGCCGCCATCACGATGAGCGTCGATCCGCAGGCGAGGGAGGCGGGCGAAACGGCGGCAATCTGTGACTTTGCCGGTTCGGACCTGCGATACGGTTCCCCTCATCTGTGGGTGAATGAGGGGCGCGCTTTCATCTCATTCCGCGTGGATAACCCCACGGACGACCCTCTGACAGAATTTGTACAGATATTTGCCCTGACAGGCCAAGAAGAGGCGCACCTGATCGGATGGGAAGGATGCCGTGTACCGGCGGCCGGCCATCGCTACATCCAGTTCTATGTCGAGTCTGTGCGGGGAGGGCCGCTGAGTGACGGCGCGTTCGACCCTGCTCGCGTGCGCGAGGTGCAGATCCGCAGCCTGTCTCAGGTTCGGGCCCGTCGGGACTGTGGCGAGGGCTTTGAGCTGATAAAAAGCCCTCGCTGAACAGGGAGATAAGGTTCAGCGAGGGAAAAGTGACCTCGTCCAGCGCGGGAAGAGGCTTGATGCTCAGTGCAGTGCCAAAACCAGTTGGCTAAAAAGTAATATACTCATACAAAAAGAGGCGCAAGTGATTTTTTCATATTTTCACCTGTGAGCTAAAAATGACTTTATTTTTCAATATGCCGTTATCATTACGACCTCCGATGTGACGTTTTTGCATCAAATATGAAAACAATTGCACGGTTGCTAAAATCATACTTGTCGTACAATAGCATAATAGTGTTGGAATAGAACGGTGGTCCGAGCGAGTCTCTGCGGTCACGATCAAGCAAAAACAGAGCCGGTCATGCGCTGGCTCACAGGGGAGGCAGGAATGTTGCCAATGAAATCGCGCTTTTTAGCGCTCGTTGCCGGAACCTCGGTCATTGCCTTGTCGATGGCGATGCCGGGCTGGGCGCAAACCGCAAGCGAAAACAAAACCAAGGAAACGGAAGCGTCCAGTTCCGACGTGGATGCGGTTGTGGTCGTGACGGCGCGCCGTAAGGCGCTTCAATCGGCTATTGAAATCAAAAGGAAGGCCGACACGATCGTCGATTCGATTGTGGCCGATGAGGCGGGCAAGCTGCCTGACAATTCGATCACCGAGGTGCTGCAACGCGTTTCAGGGGTGTCGATTTCGCGTTTCGGCGCGACCAACGGCGGCAGCGCCGCGTTCCAGATCGAGGGGACGGGCATCACCGTGCGCGGTCTGCCCTTCAATTCCAGTACGCTCAACGGCCGACAGCTGTTCAGCGCCAACGGCGCCAGCGCCATCAGCTGGAACGAAGTGACGCCCGAACTGATGGCCGGTGTCGATGTCTATAAGGCGTCGCGCGCGGACCTGATCGAAGGCGGTACGTCCTTGATCAACCTGCGCACCCATCTGCCCTTCGATTTCAAGGCTCCCCAGCTTAACCTCACGATGGGCACCAGCTACGGCAGCCAGGTGAAAAAGGCTTCGCCGCGGGTTTCTGCCCTGTTTTCCAAGCGTTTCGATACGAATATCGGTGAAATTGGCGTGTTGTGGGATTTCGCCTATAGCCGCCTGAATCAGCAGGGGAGCAACCTCCAGGTCGGGGCCATGTTTGGTCAATATGTGCCCACCTCGGTCCGTGACGACAAACTTGCCTTCGTGCCCAGCTCGTTCGACTGGGGTTACGACCGCAGCCAGCGCGACCGTTTCGGTGCCTATCAGGCCATCCAGTGGCGGCCGACGGAAAGCCTGACGCTCACCAACACCGTCTTCTACACGCAGTATTCAACCGAAAGACTGTCGAACAACGGTGGCTTGGGGCAAAGCCCAAGCGCGTCGGCGGCGATTCAGCCCAAGGTGGGTTCACCGGTCGAATATGATGCCAATGGCGCCTTGGTTAGAGGTACGCTCGTGTATGGCTCTACCGGCAAACGGGATCCATTGGGGAATACTTCCGTTGATGTTCCGGGATGGGAGTGGTTGCCGTCGCAGTATAAGATTGATTGCGGTGCTACCTATGGTGCTCCTGCGTCAACAATTCAGTGGGACTGGTCGGGCGGGCCCATTCTGGCGCAGTGCAGCCCTCCCGGTGCGCTGAATGTGAATAGCTCTGCCGGGGCGTCGCGGACCAAGAACTCCACCCTGGACATTTCGCAGAGCTTCGTCTGGCAACCGAGCGACCAGCTCGCGGTGCGCGGAAGTTTACAATATGTCCTTTCGCGCTCGACCGGGAAGGACATCAGCATCGGTATGGGCAGATATAACAGCAAGCTTTCCTCGTTTGACGTTGATCTTACGGGAGAGCTGCCGGTTCTATCGGGTTTTGACAGTGCGCTTGTGCTCGATCCTTCGACGGTCCACTTTGCATCCTTTGCTTATCATGAACCCGATAACAAAGGGGAGATGTACGCGGGTAATCTGGATTTTGAATACACGTTTAGCGAGGACGGCTTCCTGCGTAAGATTTCTGCCGGTATTCGCGCCTCTCAACGTGTCGAAGACGATAACTTTGCGGGAACCTACTGGACCTCGCTTGGGCAAACGTGGAATCAGAAGCCGGCGGGGGCGGCCTGGGCTGCCTCAGGGCCAGGTAATATCCAGTTTCTCAACAACCCGAATGTACCTCAGGCAGACTGGACGACCACAACCTTCCCGAACTTCTTCGGCGGCGATGTGGCGGTTCCGTCACAGCTTCTGGTTGCCAGCCCGGCGCTCCTTCAGCGGTATGACTGGTACTATTTGCTCAAGACGTACAACGGTCTCCCCGTCACTGTGGGCGGTGTTGCCGTACCTCAGCCCACGCCTGAGCAGTACTTCTATGATCGGATCGAAAAAGGTCTGGCGCGGGTAAAGACGCGTATCGACAACAGGGCTGCCTATATATCGGCCAGGTTCGCGCATGAAGGCATGGGTATCATTCCCGCGTTTTCGGGCAATATCGGCGTTCGCGTATTTCAGGACAAGCTTATTGGGACCGCTCTTGTGAGAACCGGTTCAGGCGATCAGCGCTTTGCCGCGAGCATTGCTGACAGCAACGCATACTTCCTTGCAAATCCTCCGGGAAACCAGCCAGGAATCGCACCTGCCCCGGGGGCGGTGCCAAAGATCTATACTTTCCGTGAGTCTTTTACGCCGCAAACCCGGACATACGAATACACGCGGGTTCTGCCCTCGTTCAACATCAAGTTCGACGTAACCGACAAGTTCATCATTCGCGCGGCGGCGTCGGTTTCTGCTTCCCCGCCAAACCTCGATGCGTCTCGTCCCGGCGGTGATGTCACGCCAAGGTCTGTGCCGAACCCTACCAATTCTCAGGCATTGCCGATCCTGACAGGTTTCACCGTCAATGGAGGGGGCGCGAATCTGAAGCCCACAATGATCAACAGCCAGGATATTACCTTCGAGTATTATCCGTCTTCCTCCAGTTTCCTTTACGTCGATGTCTTTGCGAAGCAAATAAAGGATCAGCCGCAGTTCTATTCCTTCATCGCTAACAATCTTCCTGTTCCGGGCAAGCAGGTGACCATTAATGACCAGGGTAAGGTGGTACTTGACGGCCCGGCATCTACAGGGCAGCCCATCCTGACGGATGTGTCGCTTGATTTGCCATGGCTCTATCTGCAGGATCGCCCGTCGCCGGAAAAGGCCACGATCAAGGGCTTTGAACTTGGTGGCCGCAAGTTCTTCGATCAACTCCCCGGCTGGCTTCGCGGGTTCGGTATCGATGCCAACCTGACCTATATCGACAGCCGAAACCCGGCCCAGCTGGCCAACAGCGTGCTGACCCCGCCGCCGGCAAACGGCTCGCAGCCGGGCCTCAATCCGGACGGCACGGTGCCGCAGACCTACCCCAACCTCCCCTATGCCGGGTTGTCGAAGTGGGCCTACAACATACAGTTGCTGTATAACTACAAGAAGGTCAATTTCCGTCTGGCCTATAACTGGCGTGACAAGGCCTTGCTGTCCACCAACGTCAATCCGCTGTCCTTTGCGACGAGCGGCGGCAACCCCTACATCCTCAACACCAGCCCGACCAACTTTGACAGTACCCATTCCTATCCGGTGTACAACATGGTTCCGGCCTATATGGACGCGGCCGGTTATCTGGACCTGGGATTTGACTACACTGTAAGTGAGACGGTTTCCGTGTCCTTCAACGCGAACAACCTTCTCAATACGAAGTCGAAAACGCTTCAGGAGCCCGTGCCCGGCGTGTTCCAGCCGTACGGCTTCAACGTCAGCGATCAGCGGTACGAACTCACCGTTCGGGCGCGCTTCTAACGGTCGGAACGGGGAAGGGCGCTTTATCGCGAAGCGCTCTTGCTCTTCTAGATCATTATGATTTCTGGTGGAAACACAATGATCTAGATTTTTGTTTAGCCCTCGCCGGGCGGTGGCTTTGCCACCTTGGCCGCCGCCTCAATGGCGGCTTGAGCGGACTGATTTCAGGAGAAATCAGTCCGCTATAAATTCAGAAAGCGCTCTATGAACAGCGTACAGCAACAGGAGATCGTCATACTGGGCGGCGGCGCGGCCGGGTGGATCGCGGCGGGGTTGCTGGCGCGCAAGACGGATCGCCGTCACACCCGCATCACTGTGGTGGAATCCGAGGAGATCGGCATCATCGGTGTCGGCGAGGCGACGGTGCCGGTACTGGCCCAGTGCAACGCTTTGCTCGGTATCGACGAACATGACTTTATTCGTCGCACGCAGGGCACGTTCAAGCTGGGGATTGAGTTCTGCGACTGGGGCGTTGTGGGGAACCGGCATTTCCACGCCTTCAGCGACTATGGTCACCCGGTGGAGGGAGTATCCACCCATCACTACTGGCTGAGATTGCGGCAGGCCGGTGATCCGCATCCCATCGATGACTATTCATTCGCCTACGCCGTCGCCCGTAACAACCATTTTGCGCCCGGCGATCCGCAGACTGCGCGCTACCATTACGCCTATCATTTTGATGCGGCCTTGTACGCCCGCTATCTGCGCGACGTGGCGACCGGGCTGGGCGTGCAGCGTGTCGAAGGTCGGATGACGCACGTCGATCTGGACAGTACGTCTGGCCATATCACCGCCATCCACCTTGCCGATGGCCGCAAGGTGCCCGGCGACCTGTTTCTGGACTGCACCGGCTTCGCCTCCGAATTGCTGGGAAAGGCGCTGGGCACGCCGTTTGTGGACTGGTCGCATTGGTTGCTGTGCAACAGTGCCATGGCGGTCCCGACGACGCGTACCGGCGCGCCCATGCCGTTTACGCGGTCCACGGCTCACGCCGGGGGCTGGCGCTGGACGATCCCCCTGCAACACCGCAGCGGCCACGGCATGGTCTATAATTCGGACCTCTGGAGCGACGACGCGGCGCGCGACGCCCTGCTTGGTGCCGTTGATGGCGAACCGCTGGCCGAGCCCAGGGTGTTCCGCTTTACCTCCGGCCATCGCAAGGCGTTCTGGAACCGCAACTGTATAGGGATCGGTTTCGCCTCCAGCTTTCTCGAACCGCTGGAATCCACCGGGCTACAGTTGATCGTCATGGGCGTCCTGAAGTTGCTTCAGTTCTTTCCCGAAAGGACGATCGACCCCGTTTTGCGCAACGAATATAATCGGATATCCACGCGCGAGATCGAACGCATACGCGACTTCATCATCGCGCACTATTACCTCTCACGCCGGCCTGAGCCCTTGTGGGCAGCGTGCCGCGACATCGAAATTCCCGACACGCTTCGGCACAAGCTGGATGTATGGAACGCCAGCGCGCACATCCCGCTGGGTGATCTGGAATCCTATATGGAACCGAGCTGGCTCGCCATCCTTCTGGGTAATGGGGCCGTGCCCGCGCGCTACGCCATAGCGGCCGACCTCCACCCGTTGGAACAGATCAAAAAGGGTATGGATTTGCGCCGCGAAGAGATCAGGCGCTCCGCGCAGGCGGTCACGGCGCATCAGGATTTCATCGACCGGTACTGCAAGGCGGCCTCTGAGCGGCCTCACACACAATTAGGGATAGCTTGACAGTCCGCAAATGGCTTTATTATCATATAATCATTCAATTTATCAATCTGGGAACGCAAGGGTCTATAGGCCACGGAATGGGGGCTCCCTTGCCGGTATAGAGGCTGTAACGACACCTCCGCGAGGCCGATGCCACTGTCGGTTTTAATATCCGGATATCCCCACACAGTCACAAATAGAGCCGTGAACGGCCTGTAAAAATGAGGAAGTACCCTATGACAAAACAAACCGGAAAGACGCCAGCGGGTCTGAACCGTCGTCACCTGATTATGGCCACCGCCTGCGTGGTGCCCCTGTCGGTCGTGGCCTGCGGTGGGGGGGGCGGTGGGGGCGTATCGACGGCCTCCGCAGGCGGCACTTCGTCTTCGTCATCGTCTTCCTCCTCCTCCTCCTCCTCCTCCTCAGCCAGCGGTTTGTATCCTAACTATAATACAAGTCCGCTGTCGGCGAACGCGACCGGGATGACCCGCACGGCGGCC
Source organism: Asticcacaulis sp. DW145 (assembly GCF_037101385.1). NCBI lineage: Bacteria > Pseudomonadati > Pseudomonadota > Alphaproteobacteria > Caulobacterales > Caulobacteraceae > Asticcacaulis > Asticcacaulis sp. DW145. Next base: position 591,344 of record NZ_AP029025.1, read on the forward strand.
GAGATCGCCGCCAAAATCAAGCTGGCCATCAATATCGGCAATACGATGGAGGCCATGGGCGGGGAGACGGGCTGGGGTAATCCGCTGATCACCCAAGCGCTTGTCAACACGTATAAAGCCCTGGGATTTGACGCCGTTCGACTGCCGTGCGCCTGGGACCAGTATGCGGATAAGACAACCGCGAAGATTTCCGGTACCTGGCTGGATCGCGTCAAGACGGTTGTTCAGTATTGCATCAACGCCGACCTCTATGTGGTGCTGAACATCCACTGGGATGGGGGCTGGCTTGAGAAGCACATAGATGAGGCCAGCAAGGACGCGGTCAACGCCAAACAGAAAGCGTTCTGGGAGCAGATCGCCACCCACCTGCGCGACTTCGACGAACGCCTGATCTTCGCCAGCGCGAACGAGCCGGACGCCGGTACCGAAGCGAACACAAAAATCCTACTCAGCTATCACCAGACGTTTATTGACGCTGTGCGCGCGACCGGTGGCCGAAACGCCTACCGCACCCTCGTCGTGCAGGCACCGCAAACCAACACCGAACTCGCCGTTTCGCTGTGGCCAGGTATGCCCACCGATACCACGACGAACCGTCTGATGTTCGAAGTCCACTATTACGCGCCGTCGCAGTTCATGATCATCGACAAGGATGCGTCCTGGGGCAAGATGTTCTACTACTGGGGCCGCGACAACCATTCGACGATCGAGCCGGACCGCAACGCGACCCACAGCGAGGAACCCTATGTCGATCAGCAGATGCTGGCGATGAAGACCCATTTCATCGACAAGGGTATCCCCGTCATCATCGGCGAGTATGGCGCGTGGCGCAAAACCCAGCCGCTGGACATGCCCAAGCACAATGCCTCGGTGGATTTCTGGAACCGCTATGTCACTCAGCAGGCCCGGGCCAATGGCGCCGTGCCCTTCTTCTGGGACACCGGAGCGCTCATCGACCGCACGACGCTTGCCGTCAAGGATCAGGCGATGCTGGACGCCCTGCTCATCGGGGCCGGCAAGAAATAACAAACTGGCGGAACCATCCGCTCAGGCACAGGGCCTGAAACGCACAGAACAGTCCACGGCAAGGCAGGGACCGCCTTCCCGTCATGCGAAGGATATTGCTTATGACCACCCCCGTTGACTCCACCCGCCGTCGTCTGTTGCTGGCCGCCGGCATCAGCCTGATCCCGTTTGGCCTTCTGAGTTGCGGTGGTGGGGGCGGTGGGGGCGGCAGCTCCGGCGGCGGGGGGGCGTCTTCGTCCGCCTCATCCGCTACACCCGCCGTGTTGCGCCCTTCGACCATGACGCTGGGCCTGCCGATTGTCGTCGATCAGTTCGGCTACCTGCCGACGCAGGCCAAGGTCGCCGTCATCCGTGACCCGCAGGACGAGGCCGTGGGCACCCTGAGCGATGGGACGCAGATCATCAGCTTCGACGCCGCCGATTCCTTCACGCCCGGCACGGCCTATGAGGTGGTCAATGCCACCACGGACGCCGTGGTGTTTACGGCGGCCCCCGTGGCCTGGAACAACGGCGCGACTGACAAGAGTTCCGGCGACAAGGTCTGGCATTTCGACTTCAGCAGCGTTACCGCCGTCGGCGAATACTACATCCGCGACGCGCAGAAGAACGTCAGATCCTATACGTTCAGAATCGCCAGCGACGTCTATGCCGCCGTGCTGAAGGCGGCGGTGCGTTACTTCTATTATCAGCGCGCCGGGCAGGAAAAGACCGTGGCTCATGCCGGGGCTGGCTGGGCCGATGCGGCTTCGCACGTCGGGCCGGGTCAGGACCGCAATGCGCGCCTGTACAGCGACAAGACCAATGCCGCGACCGAACGCGATGTCTCCGGCGGCTGGTACGACGCGGGCGATTTCAACAAATATACAAGCTGGACGGCCGGATACGTGACGGCCCTGCTGTTCGCCTATGCCGAAAAGCCGTCCATCTGGGGAGATGACTACAATATCCCGGAATCGGGCAATGGCATTCCGGACATTATCGACGAAGCCAAATGGGGGCTCGACTGGCTGCGCCGCATGCAGCAGGCCGACGGCTCGGTCCTGTCGATTGTCGGGCTCAGCCACGCATCGCCCCCGTCGGCGGCCACGGGCCCCAGCTATTATGGCCCGGCCAGCACATCGGCGACCCTGAACACCGCCGGGGCCTTTGCACGGGGGGCCAGGGTGCTGGCAGGCTTTACGCCCTTTGCCAGCTATGCCGCCGATCTTCAGACGCGGGCCGAAAAGGCCTGGGACTGGGCCGTGGCCAACCCGAATGTTGTTTTCAACAACAATGACTCCTCTAACGGATCACAAGGGCTGGGGGCCGGTCAGCAGGAAACGGACGACCGAGGACGTCTGCTGGCGCGCCTGATCGCAGCGGTCTATCTCTATGACGCGACGGGCAAGACCATCTATCGCGATTTCGTCGAAGCCAATTACGGGCAGGCCAACCTGATCCGCTTTGGCAACTATGTGTCGCCCTATGATGGCGGGACGCAGGATGCGCTCCTGCACTACGCGACCCTGCCGGGGGTGCCCTCGGCCACAGCCAATGCGATCCGCACGAACTACCTCAACGGCGTCAATGCGGAATGGGTGCGCGGCAAGATCACCACAAAGGCCGACCCGTATCAGGCCTTCATTCCCGACTATGTGTGGGGCAGCAACAGCATCAAGGCGAATTTCGGCCTGCTGTTTACGGCGCTCAATGTGTATAATCTGAACACGACGCATAGCCCGACCGATAATCTGAACGCGGCCGCGGCCTATATCCACTACATGCACGGCGTGAACCCGCTGGCCCTGTGCTATCTGACCAATATGTCCGGTCTGGGCGCGGAAAACTCCGCCACTCAGATCTTCCATTCCTGGTTTGTGGACGGTTCGGCCAAATGGGACAGCGTGGGCACCTCGACCTATGGCCCGCCGCCGGGCTTTGTGCCGGGCGGCCCCAACCAGACGCAATGGGACTGGGACAGCCGTTGTCCGTCGGTCAGCAACCTGTGTGGCACCAAGCGTCCTTCGCCGCCCTATGCGCAGCCCGCGCAAAAATCCTACAAGGACTTCAATGATGGCTGGCCGCTGAATTCGTGGCCGATCACCGAGGTGTCGAACGGCTATCAGGTGGCCTATATCCGCCTGCTGTCCAAATTTATCTAGATCATGCGTACAACCGACTGTTTTATATAATGTTCAGCAAGAGCTGGCAGGCACAAAGGAAAAGATCATGGTGAAATTAACCAAGCGCAGCCTGCTGGGCGGTGTGCCGTTGATGGGGGCGTGGGGTGCGGTTGCCGGGGCCGGTTTTGCGGCCCCCAAGGCCACGGCGGCTTCTGATGGCGATGCCTGTCAGCCCAAACCGCCGGTCCGCTACGATCTGCCGGTCGCCAAGGGGCCGTTTCAGCCGACGCCGGAGTCGCTCAAGACCTATCAGGCGCCCGACTGGTTCCGCGATGCCAAGTTCGGTATCTGGTCGCACTGGGGCCCGCAGGCCGTGCCGCGCGTCGGGGACTGGTACGCGCGTAACCTCTATATTCCTGGCCACTACCACTATAACCACCACGTCAAGACCTACGGTCAGCCGTCCAAATTCGGCTATAAGGACATCATCCCCCTGTGGAAGGCCGAAAAGTTCGACCCCGAAGGCTTGATGGACCTTTATGCGGCCGCCGGCGCCAGATACTTCGTCAGCATGGGCGTCCACCACGACAATTTCGACCTGTGGAAGTCGAAGCACCATAAATGGAACGCGGTCGCGATGGGCCCCAAACGCGATATTGTCGGCGAATGGGCGGCGGCGGCGCGCAAGCGTGGCCTGCGGTTCGGCGTCTCCGAGCATCTGGGGGCCAGCCACAACTGGTTCCACCCCAGCCATCTGTATAATCAGACCTGGCCGGAAAACGGCGTCGCCTATGACGGGGCCGACCCGCAATACGCCGACCTCTATCATCCGGCCCATAACGAGCCCTATCGCGGTACGGCGGACACCTGGTACACCAAGGACCCGGCCTTCCATCAGATCTGGTACAACCGTATTCAGGACCTGATCGACAGCTATGAACCGGACCTGCTCTATTCCGATGGCGGTCTGCCCTTCGGTGTGGTGGGCCGCAGTCTGGTCGCGCACATGTACAACAAGAGCGTGGCGCGCGCCGGGCGCAACGAAGCCGTCTATAATGGCAAGGATTTCGGCTCCGGTGAGTTCTACCGCGAGGCCTTTGTGCAGGACGTCGAACGCGGCGTGCTGAAAGGTATCAATCCCTATCCGTGGCAAACCTGTACGTCCAACGGCGACTGGTTCTATTCTGACGGGTTCAGGTACAAGACCAGCACCGAAGTGATCCATATGCTGTGCGACATCGTCAGCAAGAACGGCAATCTGCTGATGAATGTGGTGCAGTATCCCGACGGCAGCCTGCCGCCGGAATCGCAAACCCTGCTGGCCGACCTGAGCGCATGGATGAAGGTCAATGGTGAGGCCATTCACGGCACCCGCCCGTGGACGCAGTTCGGAGAAGGCCCGACCGAGGCTGCCGAAGGGGCGTTTCAGGAGGGCACCGCCTATACGGCGCAGGACATTCGCTTCACAACGCGCGGCATGACCCTGTATGCGATTTCGCTGGGCAAACCCGAAGGTCGTCTGGCCATTCAGGCCCTCGGGAAAAATGGCAAACAGGCGCGGGCGGTGAGGCAGGTGCGCTTGCTGGGTACGTCCAAACCCTGCCGGTTCCAGCAGGAGGCGGGGGCACTGGTGATTGAGGTGCCTCAGGGGGCCTCGTCCACGGCCAGCGCGTTTGAAATCACCTTCCGCGGTTAAGGCCCCAAGCCGATAGCCAGAAAAAGCGGCATCCGACCATCCGGACGCCGCTTTATTTGCTAAATTTTTGTTTTGTCGCGATATTTTTGTCGAAAACCGCTCACACTTTCCCGCACATCGCTCTAAGCACAGGTCAGTTCGATAACGGTGAGCGGGTCACCGCGCGATCCCGCATCGACCCGAAGCGTCAGCTTGCCGTCCTGCTGCGACCAGACGACCTTGCCGCCCGTCACACTGACCGCCGTTTGCACGGTTTTGGGGAAACCGCTCAGAGTCAGGCTGTCTTCGGGCCATGAGAAGATATGCACAAACACCTTGTTTTTACGGAAGGTTGTTCCGAAAACGCCGTCGCGTGGCTGAAGCGGTCCGGGGCGGGTGTTCTGGATCGTATAGCCGTATTTGCCCATCCATTGCCCGATACCTTTGAGGGTTTCGGCCTGAGCGGGCGGGATACGCCCTTGCGGGTCGGGTCCGACATTGATCAGGGCATTGCCATTGCGCACGGCGGCGTTGACGATGAAGGGGACCACCTTTTGCCACGACATGGCGTAATTATCCGGCGTGTAGCCCCAGGCCGAGCCGAGGGCAAACGTCTTTTCCCACGGACGCGCCCGGATCGGCCCTGAGATGGTGCCGTGGCCTTCTTCGGTGTCGAAATCGCCAATCCATCCCGAACGCGGATTGATCAGGATCTTGGGCTGGTATTTGCGCACCATGCCATTGAGTTTGGCCGGCTCCCAGAACCACGCCGCGTCGGCATCCGTCCCCGTGTGCGCCAGCCAGCCGCCGTCCCACCACAGGACGTCGATCTTGCCGTAGTTTTTCATCAGTTCGCCGACCTGATCATAGGTCTGCATTTTCAGTAGCCGGGCGTTTTCCGGCAGTTCGCGCGGGTGGAAATAGGCGGGGAAGCGCCAGTCGAGCGGCGAATAATAGAGCCCGACCTTCAGCCCGGCGCGCCTCACGGCGTTCACATAGGGCCGGATCAGGTCGCGGTGCGCCCTGGCGTGCATAGCGTCGAACTGCTGGAAGCTGGACCGGCTGTCCCACAGGGCGAAGCCGTCATGGTGGCGGGCCGTCATCACCATGTAGCGGGCCCCGGCCTGTTTGGCCAAGGCGGCCCACTGGTCCGGATCATAGGCCTGCGGATCGAACTGATCGGCCAACTTGCGGTATTCGCCGGGTGGCACCTTGTCGCTGAACATGTGCCATTCGCCGCGGCCGGGAATGGCGTAAAGCCCCCAGTGCACAAAGATGCCGAACTTGGCGTCACGCCACCACGCAAGGTCCTTTTCGGGTAACAAAAGCTCAGGGGCCAGCGCCGGATCGGCATTGGACAGCTTGGCGGCTGATTTCTGCTCGTCTGTCTGGGGGGCGGCAAAAGCCGCTGCCGGAGCCGCCAGCGCGCAGGCGCCCGCCATCAGAAAATGTCGTCTGCCGATCCTCATGGTCGTCTCCTTTTGTTTTATTAGGCCAGCGCCTGATAGGTGAAGTCTGTCACGCGCACAGCGCCGTCACCGGTGCAGTAAATCCCCGGCTTCAGACTGAGAAAGCCACCGAACACATTGTGGTGCATCCCGGAAACCTCCATGCGCGTCGGATGGCGCGTCCAGCTTCGACCGTCATCGCCCGAATAATGCCAGGTCACGACGTTAGCCTCATTGGTCAGGCGCAGGCGCACCTTGCGGCTTTTCAGAGTCTGACGGTTCCACGCCTGATCCTCGGCATATTGCCAGGTGCGGGTGCGTTCGCCGTCAAAGCCGATACCGACAAAGGCCTTGTGATTATAGAACAGCAGGAGCCCCGCTTCGGCCATACCCTCCAGTTCCAGGGTCACCTCGATGCGGTAGGACCGGTCCCCGACGCCGCAGGTCAGGGGCGCGCTGTCGGCCGGTGAGGTGCCACGCCCGGCGATGCGCACGGTACGGCTTTGCCGCCGGACCCGCGTCATCTCGTCCGGCTTGGGGTCGTGAAAGGCCCACTGCACGCCGAAACGATCTTGACTGAAGTCGTCGGAGAGGGCAAAGCCCGCCGTTCCCGTTTTGCCGCCTTTGGGCTTGGGCAGGGGTTTCGACAGATCACCGCCCCTGGCGCGGAACCAGCCGTCTTTCGTCCATTCTATCGGCTCCAGCAGGGTCTGACGGCCCAGCGTGCGATAGCCGTTTTCATAGGCGTGATAGACCATCCACCAGTCGCCGGCAGGTCCTTCGACCAGTGTGGCATGGCCGCGCGACCACCACGGTTCGGCGTCGCTTTGCGTGCGGACCAGCGGATTGTGCGGGCAATGGGTCCAGGGGCCGTGAATGGATTTCGAGCGGGCGGCAATGACCATATGCCCGGTCACCGGGCCGGCGGTACCGCCCACGGCTGTGATCAGATAAAAATAGTCCCCGTGCCGCAGAAGCTTTGGGCCTTCGGGGGCAAAGTTTTCCGTCACCCAGTCGTCGGGGTAGGTCCACGGCTGATAGGCAGCTTCCAGATCACCGTCGGTGGCCAGACCGTCGTCGGTCAGGCGGATTTTGCGGATACCGTTGACGAACAGATAGCGCTTGCCGTCTTCACCGACCATGTGGCCGGGGTCGATGCAGCCCTTTATCTTGAGATCGACCGGATCGCTCCACGGGCCTTCGATGCGGTCGGCCCAGATGGCAAAGATCGACCATTCACCCCCATCCGGCGCGGCGGGGATGTAGATGAAATAGCGGTCGCCGTGCTTGCACAGGTCCACGGCCCAGATGGTGCCCAGCGGCTTCGACAGGGCCGGGCTTACGGGCGTCCAGTTCACCAGATCGGTCGAATGCCACAGAATCAGGCCGGGATAGGAATAGAAGGACGAAAACGTCATGTAGTAGTTTTCGCCGTCCTTCAGCAGGGTCGGGTCCGGGTGGTCTCCGGCAATGATCGGATTGAGATAGGTGCCATTGCCCAGATCGGCCTTGCGCTGACCTTCGATGCCTTTGCCCCAGCGCGGTTTGGGAGTTGACGCCGCTGTGGCGGGCAGGGCGACGCTGGCGGGGAGTGCGGCCGCTGTGGCCAGACCGGTGGCAAACAGGTGTCTGCGGGACGTTTCCATCAGGGAATCTCTGTGTGTCGGGGGCAAAGGGGGAGGTCGGCGGGCATCAGGTGCGGATACGCACCACATCGGTAAAGCCGAAGGGCTGTCGGCGACGGGCCCGGAAAATCAGGCTGACCCAGTGTTTACCGGCACCCTTGGGGAAGGGGGCGCTCAGAGACGCGCTGCCGTCGCTGGTTTTTTCAGCCACCTTCTGACCGTCGATATAGAGGGTGGCCGGGCCCAGCAGGCCCAGACATTCGATGACACCGCCGCTTTTGCGCACACGGGCATAGGCTTCGACCTCGACGGCGCACAGGACCTCCGTGTCGCGGTCAGGCGCAGGGAAGGGCACGCCGGCGCGGAACCAGCCCCACGAATTCATGTCATTATCCTTTGGGCGCAGATCGGGATCGAGCGGCCCCGCCTGTTCGGGGGCGCGCCGCCAGTTTTCGGTAATCTGTACGCTTTCGGAGACGGCCTGATAGGGCCAGGGCTTTGCTGCCTGCACGTCGATCCTGAGCGTTGCGGGCTTCAGACCCTCCGCCATGGCCTTCAGGACGAGCGGGCCGGACTGGCCTTCGCGCGTCTGGACGATCACCTGCGCCAGCCCGTTGAACAGGGCGCGCGTGTCGCCTTTTTCCGGGCTGATATCATTGGGATTGCCGTTGCCGAGCCCGATAATGTCGCCGCCTTCGACCGTAAAGCGCACGCTGTGCTGCGCGGTCGGCACGTGCCGACCTTTCGCATCCAGCGCTTCGACCGTAAAGGGCTGGGCATCTATGCCATCCCCCTGCATCACCGGGCGGAAGGGGGTCAGTTTCAGTTGTACCGGTGCGCCCGTCGTTTCGACCTCAAAGCGCTTGACCGCCTTGCCGTAACGATAGCCGACGGCGCTCAGCTTTCCCGGCGCGTAGGCGACGGTCCAGCGGTTCATCTCGTAACGGTCCCCCGCCTGACGCCCCAGCGAGCGGCCATTCAGGAACAGTTCCACCGCGTCCATATTGTGCAGGGCCATGACGAGAATGTCCTGCCCCTCCTGTCCGGCCCAGTTCCAGTGCGGGGCCAGATGCAGCACCGGCTCGCTGCGCCACATGGCCTGCCGCATCCAGAAGGCGGTCTTGGCGAAGCCGCACAGGTCCATAATGCCGAAGAAGGACGAGTTGGACGGCCACTGATGCGGCGTCGGCTCGCCGTGATAGTCGAAGCCTGTCCACACGAAGGTGCCCGCCACAAAAGGCCGCTCGGCTATCGCTTTCCAGCCGACGCGCTGCGTGGTGCCCCAGTCGGCGGCGTCATCGTCATAGGAGGCGATGATGTGCTTGTCTTTTATCGTCTTGTATTCCCCGCGCGTCATGAAGGCGGAGCAGTCTTCGGACGAGGTTATGGGCAGGGTCGGGTGCGCCTTATGGAAGGCGTCGTAATTCTGGTACTGGTAGTTGAAACCGACCACATCCACGGCCTGAGACACATTGACGGGCGTAAACAGGCCGTCATTCATGGCTGCCGTCACCGGACGGGTGGTGTCGAGCGACTTGACCTTCGCCACCATGCGCCGGACCATCTGATAGCCCTGTTCCGTCCCCTGCATCGGTTCTTCGTTGAAGACGGACCACAGGATGATCGAGGGGTGGTTGCGATCGCGGCGCACCAGCCACTCCAGCTCGGCCATATGGATGGGCGAGGGGTTGAAGACGCGGTTTTCGTCCATCACCAGAAAGCCCATCCGATCGCACAGGGCATAAAACGCCTTGTCCTGCGCATTGTGCGAACAGCGAATGGCGTTGCAGCCCAGTTCCTTGAGGCGGTGCAGGCGGTATTCCAGAAGCCCCGGCGGCACGGCGACCCCCACCCCGGCATGGTCCTGATGGATGCACACGCCCTTCAGCTTGAGCGGGCGACCGTTGAGGAAGAAGCCCTTGTCCGGATCAAAGCTCTGGGTGCGGAACCCGGCGGGGGTCAGCACCTCGTCGAGGATACGCCCCTGCTGGATGAGCTGCGTGCGCACCTGATACAGGTAAGGAGAGTCGATGTCCCACAGCGTCGGGTTCCGGACGCTCATGCGACCGGTCGCGACACCGGGCTGCATCGGCGGGATTTGGGCGGTCAGGCGACATTCGCTGACGACACGGCCCGCCGCATCGACCAGCGACGAGACGATCTCCGCCGATTGCGGTCGGTCGGTGGTGTTATTCAGCGTCACTTCGACCGGAATCTGCCACTGATCGCCGGTTTTGACGGGGTGGGCAAAGACGCCGTCGGTCTCAATATGCAGCGGATGACGCTTGACGATCCACGTATTGCGATAGATGCCCGCCCCTTCGTACCACCAGCCCTGCATGGCGTCGGCATCGACGCGCACCACCAGTGAATTGAGCGCCGCGCCGTAGGACAGATAGGGCGTAATATCGACATAGATGGCATTATAACCCGACCAGTTGCGATTGATCAGCGTGCCATTGAGCCAGATCGTGGCGTGGGTCGAGATGCCGTCCAGTTGCAGCTCGATATGCTTGCCGCGGTCACTTTCGTCGAACCTCAGCAGGTTGCGATACCAGGCGATGCCGCGCTTGCGATACCCCTGCGCCAGATTTTCGCGCTCATCCGGTACCTGAAAACTGGCAAAGTCGTGCGGCAGAGTGACATGCGTCCACTCCGTATCGTCATAGGAGGCCGCCGCCGCGCCCCAGGCCGATCCGGCCTTGGCATTGGCGTAGGACCAGCCGTGCCCCAGTATTTTGGGGAAGGGAATGTCGCCTTCGAAAAAGCGCCAGCCCTTGTTCAGCGAGAGCACTTCGCGCGGAGACGCTCCACTGGCGACCCTTAGCGATGGAACAGGGGTATCGCGCCCGGCGGCACTCGCCCCCGCCGGAAGCCCATAGGACACAGCCCCCAGAAGGCTCACGGATTTCAACAGGTCGCGTCTGTCCAGCACGATCTTCTCCCTTTTATTGTCGGACAATAATATTATTTTCGCCCAGCTTGTCCAGACATGATGAGAAGATTTTACCAGAAATTGGCAATGAAGGCTTGGACCCGATTGTCCGTATCTAAGCGGGATGCGCGCGGGCGTATTGAAGCGGGGGTTATTATAATATAATAGCGCCGGATCTACACAACACAGGCACGGGGACGATATGCGCAGTCAGTCAAACGGAGGCCCCCTTCTCAGGGCGATGATCGCAGCGCTTTTTCTGATGTGCGGTCTGAACGCGTCCGCCACGGCTCAGGCTCCGCGTGAGCGTCTCAATATCGACAAGGGCTGGCGCTTCGCCTATGGCCATGCCGACGACGAAGCGGCCGATTTCGGCTATGGTCTGCGGCCGTTTTTCTTCGCCAAGGCGGGTTATGGTGATGGCCCTGCCAATCCGGAGTTCAGTGATGCGGGCTGGCGCAAGGTCGATCTGCCGCACGACTGGGCGGTAGAGCTGCCGTTTGATCAACGCGGCAATACCAACCATGGCTCCAAGGCCATCGGACACCCGTTCCCGGAAAACAGCGTCGGCTGGTATCGCAAAACCCTGACGATTCCGGCCTCGGACAAGGGACGTCGGATTTCGCTGGAACTCGATGGCGTCTATCGCAACAGCGTGGTGTGGATCAACGGGCATTATCTGGGGACGGAACCCAGCGGCTATTCGGGGTTTCGTTATGACATTACCGACTACGTCAATTTCGGCGGCGAGAATCTGATCGCGGTGCGCGCCGACGCGACGGTCGAAGAGGGCTGGTATTACGAAGGGGCGGGCATTTACCGTCACGTCTGGCTGACCAAGACCGATCCGCTGCATGTGGCGCAGTGGGGGACCTTCGTCCGATCGACCGTCGAGGGAGCGAATGCCCGGCTCGACATCGACCTGACGGTGCAGAATGTCTTCAAAAGCGAGCAGGGCTTTGCCATCCGTCATGAGGTGGTGGACGCCCGCGGGCAGGTCGTGGCCGAAACGACGCAGGCCGACCGGTCGGTGAACGCCGTATCGGACGGGGTGTTTGCCGCCACCCTGACGCTGTCCGAGGCGCATCTGTGGTCTCTGGAAGACCCGTATCTCTATACCCTGCGCACAAGCCTGTTGCGCGACGGGCAGGTCGTGGACCGCTACGACACCCGATTTGGTGTGCGCACCGTCACCTTCGATCCGGACAAGGGCTTTTTCCTCAATGGCAAGGCCGTCAAACTTCAGGGCACCAATAACCATCAGGACCATGCCGGTGTCGGCGTTGCCTTACCCGACGGATTGCAAACCTGGCGGCTGAAGCAGCTCAAATCCTTTGGCGTCAATGCCTACCGCGCCTCGCATCATCCGCCGACGCCAGAGCTTCTCGATGAAGCTGACCGTCTGGGGATGCTGGTCATCGACGAACACCGCATGATGGGGACCAGCCCGGAAATCACGCATCAGCTTGAGCGTCTGATCCGTCGCGACCGCAACCACCCCAGCATCATCCTGTGGTCGGTGGGCAATGAGGAGTGGGCGCTGGAATGGAAGGACATTGGCACGCATCTGGCGCTTGAAATGCAGGATTTCGTCAGGCGGCTCGATCCGACGCGGCGGACCACGGTCGCCACCAGCGGTTCGGGCAAGGGCACCTCGATTGGCGCGGATGTCATCGGTTTCAACTATGGCGCTCAGCACGATGTCGATGGCTTTCACGCGCAACACCCGGAAAAGCCGGCCCTCATGACCGAAGAAGGCTCTACCCTGACCACGCGCGGCATCTATTTCGACGACCCGGCAAGGGTGCACCTCAATGCCTATGACCGTCAGGGCCGGCCGGGCAGCAGCCTCAGCATCGAAGAAGGCTGGACCCGCGTCATGGCGCGTCCGTGGATGTCGGGCATGTTTGTGTGGACGGGGTTCGATTATCGCGGGGAAACCACGCCCTTCGGCTGGCCGGCCATATCGTCGCAATTCGGCATGGTGGATACGACGGGCGTGCTTAAGGACACGGCCTATTATCTGAAATCGGTGTGGACCGATCAGCCGATGGTGCACATCCTGCCGCACTGGAACTGGGCCGGGCGCGAAGGTCAGCCGATAGATGTCCGCGTTTACAGCAATGGCGATGCGGTCGAGCTGTTCCTCAATGGCAAGTCGCTGGGGCGTCAGGCGATGCCGCGCTATTCGCACCTGAGATGGCGCGTGCCCTATGCGCCCGGCACCCTGACGGCCAGGGCCTATCAGAAGGGGCGGCAGGTCGCCGTACAAAGCGTTACCACCACAGCGGCGCCCACCAAGGTGGTGGCCCGGCCCGACAAGACGGCGCTGAAAGCCGATGGCAGCGATATTTCAGTGGTATGGGTTCAGGTGAGCGACAAGAAGGGGCGTCCTGTGCCCACGGCGGATAATCTGATCGACCTCAAGGTGTCCGGACCCATCCGCCTGATCGGCGTGGGTAACGGCGATCCGGGCTCGCATGAAGCCGACAGACCGGCGGAACGCCATCGCTATGCCCGCCTGTCCAACTGGCGCAGTCTGGCCATAGACGATCTGACGGCGACAGCGGCCGCCGTGGCCCAAGACGCCGACACCTCGTCGTGGCGCGATCCGTCGCAGTGGCTGCCGCCCGAAGCCCAGCCGCCGCTGACCAAAAGCTTGGTGCTGCGCGGTGAGTTTGCCCGTCCTGACGCGCGTCCGGATGAGGAGGTGGTGCTGTTTGTCGGTGCGCTGGCGGCGGATCAGGCCCTCTATGTCAACGGGCAGCCGGTGCAGGCCGAAACTCTGGACGGGGCCCTGATCGTCAGGCTGAACCCCGCTCAGCTTCGTGAAAAGAACAGCCTCGCCTATGTCTTCACCACGCCCGCCGGTGGTGTTCAGGCCCTGTATGATCAGTCGGTGAGCGCCTCCCGATGGGGCAGCCTGCGGGTGACGACCCCGGCAGCCCCGTGGCAGCGCCACCTGTTCAACGGCTGGGCGCAGATCATTGTGCAGTCCACTGGTGAGCCGGGGATGGCCCGACTGGTGGCCCGGTCCGCCGGCCTGACGTCCGCCATGGTCGATTTCAAGGTCGAGTAGAGACGGATCAGGCGGCGTGGGAAAGACTCACCCCATCAGGCTTTGGGTGAATTGCAGAACGGGCGGCGTGAAGGCCAGCGCCCCGATCGCAAGTTGCAGGGCCGTCAGAACGCATACCACGACCAGATAGGCCGGATGTACCCGCCTGTCCTTTATCAGGTCATAGGCCATGCCGATGGCGACATAGAGGATCATACAGGCAAACACCGCCCACGGTGCCAGCGCCCCCAGAAGGGGCATGGGCAGGGCACGCCCGAAGGCGGGCGAAATCACCAGTATCGTCGCCCCCAGCATCAGGCGCTTATGCCAGGCAGGGGATTGGCGCAGCGCAATGGCGGCGCAGACGAGGCCGAAAAAGACCATTACGCCCAGCCCGTCGATAAGCAGAAAAACACTGGGCGGGAAAAAGGGCGGCACCGCGCCGCGCTGAAGGCAGACAAGGGTGGTGAAGAGACCATAGCCGGTCATCAGCATGGCCAGTGCGCCACCGAAGATGCCGAGCTTACGATGCAGGCTCACCTTCTGCGCCACCACCAGGAAATTCTGCACGAGATAGAGGCCGATCCAGCTCATGAAGATAGCCGCGTGCACATGTACATGGGGTGGAAAAATCGAGGTGTCGAAATGGTAGCGCGCCGCATTCAGGCCAAACCCGATAACGACGGTAACCGCCAGAAGAATGGCCATGCCGAGAAAAAAGCGACGTTCCTGAGCTGCCGAAGTGTCGGACCGGGTGATGCCGGATGATGTCATGAAAAAAGCCCTCCTGTGGTGTTCGCCCCGTTGCGTTCGCCCGCACTATGCGGCCGGCAGACGCGGCGAAGACAGGACCTGAACCTGACCGAAACCTGATTTTTATAGTTCACAAAACCCTGTTAGGCTAAGTTGTGCTGCAAAGGATGCCTGTCGCCCCCATGTCCAGACCGCTTGCCCACCTGACCGATCGGTCCCTTGGCCGATTGCATCTCAAGCCATCGGCCTGCGAAGTGATCCGCGGCGGCGAGGTCTGGGTCGTCGAACCGCAGCTCATGCGCGTTCTCATTCTGCTGGCAGAGCGGGCCGGGCAGGTCGTCTCGCGCGGCGATCTGGTCGAGGTGTGCTGGGACGGCCGCGCCATCAGCGAAGACGCCATCAACCGCGTCCTGTCGCGTCTCAGGCAACTGGGCCGTGAGACGGGTGACTTCCATATCCGCACGGTGCGCAAGGTCGGATACCGGCTGGAAATACGGGCGGAGGCACCGCCGCCGGAGCCGCAAGCGGCACCAACCGTGCCACGGGAAGCGTCGAGGAGCGCGGGACACCGGGCGTGGCTTTACGGGGCAGGGGGGCTTGTCGCCTGTCTGCTGGTCGGGCTGGTCTGGTGGATGGCGCTGCACAACCCGTTTGCTCCGAAGAGCTTTACGCTGGCGCTGACCGATATTCGGGCGGATGCTCCGACGACGGTGTCCCCGGAGCGGCTTCGCGCCGAGCTGGCGCATACCCTGTCGCAAATGCGTGGCCTCAGACTGGTCGCCACCGCCGATAAGGACGTACCGAGCGACTACAGCCTCTCCGGCTCCATCAGCGGTCCGCCGGCCGCGCCGACCATCGAACTGACCCTGCGGGAGACGCGATCCCGGACGCAGGTATGGAGCGCGCGCTTTGATCAGGCCCTGATGGCCGATCCCGATGCCACTGAGCGTGCCGTAGCCGCCACCGCCCGCTATCTGGCGGTGGTGCTGGGCGATCGCGTCGCCGGTCGCCAGGCCGCCAGCGAGCCACCCCCGGCGGAGGTGGCAACGCACATCAGTGAGGGGCAGCGCGCCCTGTCACAGGCGCATGAGGCCCGGCACAATCGCGACTGGCCGCGCTTCAATCGCCTGATGACCGAGGTGGACACCAGCGCCACGCGGGCGCTTGCCATCGACCCGCACGCCGCCGGTGCGCTGATGCTCAAATACGAGGTCGATGCCCTGCCCCTGTATCCGCGCCTCGACGAAACGCGGGTGCAGTTCGTCGAACGCCAGCAGCGGGCGCTCAGTTCGCTCACGCAGGCCGTCACCGCCGACCCGGACAATCCCGAGGTTCTGGCCGCGGCCGGCCGCGATATGATGGATCGCCAGAGATGGGAGGACAGCGAGCGGCTGCTTCTGCGCGCCGTGGCTATCGACCCCAATTCGCGCGACGGGAACATGTGGTACACCTACTATCTCGGTCTGATGAACCGGTGCGGAGAGGGGCTGAAAACGGCTCGTCTGGCCGCCGCTTTGGCCCCGGACGATATCTGGCGGCAACTGGCTGTGCCGCGTCTGCTGCATTGCGCCGGGCGTAAGGCCGAGGCGGCGGCGCTCTATGGCCGCATCCTCGGGCGCGACCCGTCCAATGTGTTCGTTCTGCGCGAATACTATCTGATGCTGCTGGCGCAGGAAAAGGCGGGGCCCCTGCGCGATCTCACGCGCCACGTCCGGCACGATCTGTGGCGGGATGGCCCGCCTGCGCCCGTCAGCGACTTTTTGCAGCGCATGGATGTCGCCGCCGACGCCCTAGACGGCAAGTCTCAGGCCTTTCACCGCCTGCTGGATGCCGAGCGCGCCTTTCTTGACAATCCGCAACTGGCGTCGGACGGGTTTGGCAAAAGCATTGGCGACCGTCTTTTTGTGCTGGCGGTCGAATACGGCCATACGGGGCAGGCCGATGCGTCGCTCACCTGCCTTGAGCGCGCGGTGGAACAGTCGTCGCTCTATCTCCCCTGGGCCTTGCCCTATGGAGCGTCCCCTTTGCCGCAGACTGTGACGCGGCGCCCGGCGTTTCAGGCCATCTGGCGGCGAACGCCCCAACTGTCGGAACTGATCAAACGGCGGAAGGGTCCGATGGCGTTCTGACGTCTGACCCTATGCTTGCCGGCTCAGGTTCCCTAGGGGGCCATAAGCGGAAAATTTGCAGTGCAGCAAAATCGCCACAGTTTCATTTGCGACCAAGCTCTTGATAAGTCTTGTATTTGTTTATTGATAACGGGTTTCCGGACAGGTGCCTAGGCGTCACATCTTTGTTGCGAAGCACAAAAAACTGTGTGACGCTTTTGTGATCCATACACACCGAGCGACCGGTCTCCCGCACCTCCGGCGCTCTGCAAAGGGGGCATACATGTCGCATACATCGCGTCGATCCACAGGGAAAACCGTTTACCGGCTGGTCAGTGTCTCCGCTATTGCGCTTCTGAGCGCGGGGGCGGCCTTGGCGGACGAAGGGCCCGCTGCAGAACCGGACGTGACGGACGTGGTGGTGACCGCGACGCGGCGCGCCACCAATGTGCAGAAAATCCCCTACAATATTTCCGCTGTCGGAGCGGCCGAAGCGGAACGCAACGGCATTGTTGAAATCGCCGATCTGGCGCGCATCACACCGGGTCTGAGCTTTCGCGACGTAGGGGCCCGCGACAACGGCTCCGTCATCCTGCGGGGTCTGTCGGTCTCTCCGCTTCGCGTTTCCACCGGCGGGGATAACGGCTCGGTGGCCCAGTATATCAATGAAACGCCGGTCACCAATCAGCCGCGCGTGTTCGATATCGACCATATCGAAGTGCTCCGCGGACCGCAGGGCACGCTCTACGGCTCAGGCTCGCTTGGCGGTGCCATCCGCTATATCGTCAACGATCCGAAGATGTATTTCGACGCCTCGGCCGGCACAGACTTCTACAAGATATCGGAGGCCGAAAAGGGCTCACACAAACTTACGGGTATGATCAACCTGCCGCTGGTCGAAGACAAGCTTGCCCTGCGCGTCGCCCTGCAGCACCTCGACGACTCGGGTTTTACCGACTACCCCATGGTCCTCAGCGGGCCGAAGACCGATCTGGATTTTGAAAAGCGCACGACGGCGCGCGCCTCGCTCCTTTGGAAACCCACAGAGGCGTTTTCAGCCACCGCCAGTGTTTACTACGACAATGCCAAGGCGGGGGGACGCACCGGTTCCAATGCGGGCCTGACCATCAAGCCGCCCTATGATGGCGTTTCGGATAATTCCGACCCGACCCAGTGGTCCTACCCGGCCTTCAATTACCGCCCTTATACGCTCGGCAAGTACGAAATCGGTCAGCGTTTCGAGGAGCCGGAATCGAACCACTACCTTCTGTCGGCGCTTGAACTGAAGTACGATCTTGGCTTTGCCGACCTGACCTCTTCGACCTCTTACACCAAAGAAAACGTGCTGGGGCACCGCGACCAGACCGACCTTCTGCTGGGCCTGGGGTTTGGCTATGAAAACTACCCCGACTTCCGGGCCTTCACTACGGAAGAGTCGGATTTTGACGCCGCGGTGCAGGAATTGCGTCTGGTTTCGAAGTCAGGGGGCGCGTTCGATTACGTCGCAGGGCTCTACTACACCCGCGAGAAGGCCCACAGCACCTCCAAGGAATTCACACCGGGCATGGTGCAGTTCGCCGGGCTGGGGCGAACCGATGATCTGGAGTATTTTTCGGATGAGCACACAGAATACACTGAGATCGCGGCCTTCGGTGAACTGACCTGGCACGTCACGGATCGCTGGCAGCTCACGGGGGGGCTGCGAACGTTCGAGCTTAAGGACGACGCCGTGTCTTGCACCGCTTTGCCGCTTTACGACGATCCCTTCTCGGATGCCATCACCTTCTCCTGCGCCGACGGGTCGTCCAAGGTGCGCAAGACCATCTATAAGGCCAATACCTCCTATCAGTTGACGCCGGACCTGTTGCTCTATGGCACCTTTTCACAGGGTTTCCGCCGCGGCGGCGTCAATACCCTGCCGGACGGGGCGCAGTTTGCCGGCATCACCGAGGCCCAGCGCAAATATATTCCGGATACCGTCGATAATTTCGAGCTGGGTGTCCGCTCCCAATGGTTCGACCGGGCGTTGACGCTCAATGCTGCCCTGTTCCATATCGACTGGCAGGATGTGCAACTGGCTTCGCTGGCGCCCGGAAATCTTCCCATTATTGCCAATGCGGGGAAGGCGACCTCTGACGGCGTCGAACTGGAGTCCGAATGGAAGGCCACAGACGCGTTGGCGTTTAGTTTCGGCTATGCCTATACCAAGGCCGAGATCGCGGAGACCTATTACAACCGCAATGAGGATGGCGATATCCTCAACACCTTCCTCAAAGGCACGGCCCTGCCGGGGACGCCGGAACATCAGGTCAGTCTGGCGGTCGATTACAACTTACCCACCCTGTCGGTCGGTGAGTTGAGCCTGCACGCCGATGTCAGCCATTCATCGAAGGTGACCACATCAGCGGAAAAGGACAGCCTCGACTACCGCACGCTGGAGGGCTTCTCAGAGGTGAATGCCTCGGCCATGCTGATCCCCTCGGATGGCGTGAAGGTCCGGTTCTATGTCACCAATCTGACCAATGAATACGCCTTCGTCGCGTCGCAGGGCCCCTCAACCTACGGCCTGCAGGGGCAGTTCCTTATCCCCATCCGCCCGCGCACGGTCGGTTTGTCCATTTCCAAGAATTTCTGAGTGTCGCCACAAGACCCGGATCGGCTGATGGCCGAAGCTGTGGGGCTTCGGCGCGCAGGACGGCTGACCGAGGCCATGGCCTTGGCGCGACGGCTGACCGAGGCCGATCCCGGACGACTTGACGGCTGGTTCGTTTGGGGGACGACCGCGCTGACGGCGGGCAAACTGTCCGAGGCTGAGCAGGTGCTGGGGGAGGGCGCTCGTCGCGCGCCGGCCAGTGCCCGCGCACGTTTTCTCGTGCCGCGCGCCCGGACATTGACGGCTCTGGGGCGATCATCTGAGGCGGTTGCCCTGGCGCGTGAAGCCGTTTCGCAAATCACACAGGCGGCTGACTTCAATACCCTGAGTGCCGTGCTGTCGCAGGCCAATCTGCCGGACGAAGCCGTACCTCTGTCGGAAAAAGCGGTGGCGCTCGACCCGTCTGCATCGGAAGCCTGGAATAATCTCGGCAGCCTCTATCAGTTTTTAGGGCGCATGGAGGACGCGGCGGCGGCCTTTGAGCGCGCCGTGGCGACCGGACCCAACCCCGCCGCCCATCTGGCCCTCGCCAGAGCGCGCAAGTGGTCCGCCGAAGACAATCACGTCCTGCGCCTGAAAGCGGTGCCCACCGCCTCGCCGCTCGATGAGGCGAGGATAAACTACGCCCTGTTCAAGGAACTGGACGATTTGGGGCAATACGAAGCGGCGTGGAGCCATCTGCTGAAGGGCGCGGGCGCGGCAAAAGCGGCGCTTGGCGGCTGGGACGCTGCGCAGGCGGCAGAGACCCTTGCGGCGTGGCAAAGTGCGTTTCAGGCACCATCACCCGTTACCACGGCGCGACCGGGGGATGATGGAGGGGCGGAACGGCGACCTCGTCGCCTGTTTATTGTGGGTTTGCCGCGCTCAGGCACGACGCTCGTTGAGCGCATACTGACCGCCCATTCTCAGGTACAGGCGCTGGGTGAACTCCAGACCTTCGGTCTGGCGGTCAAGCGGGTGTCGCAGAGCCGCACGCCTTATCTGCTGGATGCCGATACGGTGATGCGCGCGGCCAAGGTCGATCCTGTGGAAATCGCCGCGCTCTATGCCGCCGAAACCGCCTATCTTTGGGATGGGAAAAGCGCCGTCACCATCGACAAGCTGCCGCACAATCACGACTACTGCGCTCTGATCCGTCGCGCCTTTCCCGACGCCATCCTGCTCCACGTCCGTCGAAACCCGATGGACGCGCTGTTTGGCGCCTTCCGCTTGCTGTTCGCGCACGCTCACAAATGGTCCTACGACCTCACGGACCTTGCGGTACATTATGACCATTACCACCGCCTTATGACGCACTGGCGCGCGATGGACACGGACATTATCGACGTGTCCCTTGAAAGCCTTATTGCCAATCCGGAGAGCGAAATTCGCCGGCTGCTGAGCGCGTGCGGGCTGACGTTTGAGCCCGCGTGTCTTTCACCTCATGAAGCGAATGGTGCCGTGGCGACCGCTTCTTCGACGCAGGTCCGCAGGCCGATAAATGCCGATGGCGTAGACGTTTGGCGGCGCTACGAAAAGGGTCTCAGACCGCTGTCCGAACGGTTGAATGCCCTCGGTTATATTCCACGGGCCTCAGCATTATAGCTGACTTTAAGGCATTCGTTGTGGGACGAGGTGATGGTGCCGGTTGCAGGATTCGAACCCGCGACCTGATGTTTACAAAACAACTGCTCTACCAACTGAGCTAAACCGGCACGCCGCGAGTCAAAAGGGTATCGCCCGCAGGGCCGTCCTTATGCCGGGAGCCATTACGGAACGCAACGGATTTGCCGCCTTCGCCACAGATTTTTTCGTACTTTGGCTATCAAACCTGTGTGCAGGGCGGCAAAATGGTCTAAAGGACAAGCCGATTTCCTGAGTTTTAGACGGTCTGAGCATGTCCCGCATTCTGATCACTTCCGCGCTGCCCTATATCAACGGCATCAAGCACCTCGGCAATCTGGCCGGGTCCATGCTGCCGGCCGATGTCTATGCCCGGTTCATGCGGGCGCGCGGGCACGAGGTGCTGTATATCTGCGCGACCGACGAACACGGTACGCCGGCTGAGCTGGCCGCTGCCAAGGCCGGGCAGGACGTTAAGACCTATTGCGACGAGCAGCACCTGATCCAGAAGGCCGCCGGTGAGGCCTTCGGGCTCAGCTATGACTGGTTCGGCCGGTCAAGTTCGGCCGAAAACCGCCACCTGACTCAGGCCTTTTGCGAGGCGCTGGACCGTAACGGCCTGATCGAGGAACGCACGGACAAGATGGTCTATTCCATCGACGATGGCCGCTTCCTGCCCGACCGCTACGTCGAAGGCACCTGTCCGCATTGTAAGTTCGAAAAGGCGCGCGGGGACCAATGCGACAATTGCGGGCGGTTGCTCGATCCGACGGACCTGATCAATCCCTATTCGGCGGTGTCGGGGTCGCGGAACCTTGAGGTACGCGATACCAAGCACCTCTATCTGCTGCAAACGAAGGTCGAACCGCAGTTGCGGGCGTGGATCGAGTCGAAGACGCAGTGGCCGCAACTGGCCAAGTCCATCGCGATGAAGCACCTCGAAGAAGGTCTGATCGACCGTGGCATCACGCGTGACCTGAAATGGGGCGTGCCGGTAACCAAGGACGGAAAGCCCAGAGAAGGCTTTGAAAACAAGGTCTTCTACGTGTGGTTTGATGCGCCGGTGGAGTATATCGGCGCCACGCAGGAATATTTCAATGCGAAAGGAAACGCCGACGGCTGGCAAAGCTGGTGGCGTCTCGATCAGGGGGCGGAGGACGTAACCTACGTTCAGTTCATGGGTAAGGACAATGTCGCCTTCCACACGGTGAGCTTCCCGGCGACTATTATCGGGTCCAATGAGCCCTGGAAGATGGTCGATACGCTGAAGGCGTTCAACTGGCTGAACTGGTACGGCGGCAAGTTTTCGACTTCGATGAATCGCGGCGTGTTCATGGATCAGGCGCTGGAGCTGCTGCCCGCCGATTACTGGCGCTGGTATCTGATTTCGCAGTCGCCGGAAGGCTCGGATTCGTCGTTTACCTGGGAGCAGTTTCAGGGCGCGGTGAACAAGGATTTGGCCGACGTGCTGGGCAATTTCGCCAACCGCATCCTGAAATTTACCGAGTCGAAGTTCGGCGGCGTCGTGCCGGAAGGCGGCGAGGCGGGCCCGCTAGAACAGAAGCTCTACGCCGATCTGTCGGCCTTGCTGGCTGAGGCGACCGAAGCCTTTGAGGCCATGGAAATGCGCAAGGCCGCGCAGGCGGTGCGGCGCATCTGGGTGCTGGGGAACGAGTATCTTCAGGAAGCCGCCCCGTGGACGGCCTTCAAGACCGATGTGGAGCGCGCGGGGGTCATTGTGCGTCACGGCCTCAATCTGGTGCGCCTCTATGCCGTGCTGGCCCAGCCCCTGATGCCGTTTGCGGCACAGTCCATTGCCGACTGCGTGGGCGTTGACCTGCCGCTCGACTGGCCGACGACGGACGCTCAGGCCGAACTGTCCAAACTGCCGGCCGGTGCGACGGTCCGATCCGGCGAGGTCCTGTTCAAAAAGATCGACGACGATAGGGTCGCCGAGTGGGCCGCCCGCTTTGGCGGCAGCGAAACGGGCTGAAGAAAAATTCATTAGGGATCAAAGGCGTTCGGGCGTATCCATGGATAACGGAGGATTGCCGTTATGGATATATCGAACGCTTTTTTCAGCTATCGGGGGCGGTTTCGCCGGCGCGATTTCTGGCTCTACAGCCTGTTCCTATGGTTGATCAGTTCGGCCTTTCTGGCCCTGTTCGGCGGCGATGACCACGGCATGAGCCTGTTCAGGCCCTATCGCTTTGATGGCGTGGGGCTGGTCGGCTTCGTGGCCTGGCTGGGCGTGCTCTATGCCACCTTTGCCGTGCAGGTCAAACGCTGGCACGATCGCAACAAGTCGGGCTGGTGGGCGCTGATCACGCTGGTGCCACTGATCGGCTGGCTATGGGTTCTGATCGAATGTGGCTTTCTGGAAGGCACAACCGGCGACAACCGCTATGGGCCAGCAATGAAGCTCTGAGGTTTCAGGGAAGATATTGGAGCGGGTAGACGGGATCGAACCGACATCCTCAGCTTGGAAGGCTGCTGCACTACCATTGTGCTATACCCGCCTGTGGTCAGGCTTCGATCCGTTGCCGAAAGCCGTTTCAAGGACGTGCGGTGGTGGGGGAAGCAGGACTCGAACCTGCGAAGCTTACGCAGCGGATTTACAGTCCGCCCCCTTTGCCGCTCGGGACATTCCCCCAAAGCACGCCCGTTGAAACGAGGTGGTCCTTAAACTCAATCTTTGAACAAAGAACAAGTCCAAAAACAAAAAAACTTTTTGGTTTCTGTGGATGCCCGCATTAAACAGACCGCCAATCCAGCCAAAAAGCCTTATCGGCCTCTCATCGGAGCGCGTCTTATAGTGTCAAGCCAACGCGAACGCAACGACCCTAAATCGCGGAAAGGGCCCAATAGCTCTAAAAAATCCGGGGCGAAGGCCGCTTTTTCGGGACAATCCAAGCCTTTTACCAAGGATAAGCCGCGCGACAAGGGCGGCAACGCCCCGGCTCAGACGGCGCGCGTTCAGACTCAGACCCACTCTCAGACACGGGCCAAGCCGTCGGTGCGGGTGTCCGAAGACGGCTGGATCTGGGGCCTGCACGCGGTGGAAGCGGCGCTGAAAAATCCGTCCCGCCACGGACCGATTCGTCTTTATGTGACGCCGGAGCGTCAAAAGGCGCTGGAGCAGGTGGCCCCCAAGCGCGGCGACCTGCACGTGCGCCTGACCGAGATGGCGGAATTTTCCGGCTTCCTGCCGCAGGGGGCGGTGCATCAGGGCGTGGCGCTGAACGGCCCACCGCTGGAAGGCGACGACCTGAACGGCCTGATGGAAGGGGCGCTGAGGCAGGCGCACCCGGTGCTGGTCATGCTGGATCAGGTGACCGATCCGCAAAATATCGGGGCCATTCTGCGCACCTGCGCCGCCTTTGGCGCGGCCGGGCTGATTATGCAGGATCGCCATTCGCCGGTCATGCAGGGCGTGCTGGCCAAGACGGCGGCGGGGGCGATGGATATAGTTCCATTCGCGCGGGTGACCAATCTGTCGCGGGCGCTGGAGTCCCTGACGGAAAATGGCTTTGTCAGTCTGGGCATGGCGGGGGAGGCCGAGCACAGCCTTCAGGTCGTGTTGGAGCAGCAGGGCTGGCGTCAGACGGGCAGCCCGCGGGCGCTGGTCATCGTCATGGGCTCAGAAGGCGAGGGGCTGCGGCGTCTGGTGGCCGAACACTGCGACCATCTGGTCAAAATCCCCATGCCGGGCGGCTTTGAGAGCCTGAACGTCAGTCATGCGACGTCGATAGCGCTTTATGAGGCTCTGGGTCGCACGGTTTGATCGCCTCGTAATAGTGGTTGCCGCCTTCATCGTGGTGACTGCCGACGAGGGACAGGCCGTGGGCGTCCAGAAGCGCCGTATAGGTAGCCTGACCCAAGGCGCGTGAGAGACGCCCGGTCAGGTTGTCCGGCCATTCGCAGACCTGAAGCGGGGCGGTAAACAGAAAGCGCCCGCCGGGTTTCAGCGCCTGGGCCACCCTGCCGATCAAGTCCGCCTGATCCGCCTCCGACAGCAGAAAGATCAGACCCACGCAGACCGCCGCATCGAAAGTTCGGTCAAAGAAGGCGCTGACCTGCGCCGCTTCGCAGGCGACCGGCGCGTCGGGAAAGCGGGCGTGAAAGGCAGCGACCAGACGGGGCGAAGCGTCTATGCCCGACACGGCAAATCCCGTTTCCATCAGGGCTTCGGCAATCGGCACGCCCGATCCGCAACCCACATCGACTATGGCGCTGCCGGCGGGCAATTGGGCAATGGCCCAGTCGCGTACAAGACCGGCCCCGACGACGGAGCGCATTTCCATAAAGCGCTGGGCAAGAGCGTCCCAGCCTTCGGAGGGATCATCAGGCATGGTCAGGCTCCGGTGCGATTTAGAGCGTTTTTCGCTCAAGTGGATACCGGTTGAGCGTGAAAAAACGCGACAAAACAGAAATTTAGAGCAACATTTCGACTCAGAATGAACGAAATGCACTCTGAGGATTGTCCAGCCTGACATGCGTTCTGCCTCTGGACAAGGCGGGATGCGAAAACTAGGAGAGAGGCAAACCTTTTCACCCGATCCTGTTTTAAGGGCCTATTATGGACTTTTTCAGTCATCCTGAATTTGCGTCTCAGGTCTCGGCCTTTTTTCAGGTCGTGTTCATCGACATCGTCATGGCCGGGGACAATGCCGTGGCGGTCGGTCTGGCGGCGGCCGGTCTGGCGCCCAATGATCGCAAGAAAGCCATCCTCTATGGCCTGATCGCAGCGGTCATCATGCGTATCGGATTCGTGCTGCTGACGGCCCAGCTTCTGACCATTGTGGGCCTGCTTCTGGCGGGCGGGTTGCTGCTTTTGTGGGTGGCGTGGAAGATGTGGCGGGAACTGCGTGAACCGGATACCCACGCGCAGGAGCACGCCGAAGCCGTGTTGGAAGACGCCACCGGGGCCGATATCAACGGCAATACCACCACCGGCGGCGCTACGGCGCGCAAACCCAGAACCAAGAGCTTCAAGGCCGCTGTGCTGCAAATCCTGCTGGCCGACCTCTCCATGTCGCTCGACAATGTGCTGGCCGTGGCCGGGGCGTCGCACGCCCACCCGGAAATCATGGTCTTCGGCCTTATTCTGGCCATTGCCCTGATGGGCGTCGCCTCGCACTTTATCGCCAAGGTCCTGCACAAGTACCGCTGGATCGGCTTCTTCGGTCTCGCCGTCGTGCTATACGTGGCGCTGAACATGATTTGGGTAGGCCACCGCGACATCGTGGTCGATACGGGTAAGGTCGCGGAATATAACCAGATTGTGCCGGACTTTATGGACATCACCGAAAAAGACATCAAACACTTCGGCCCGAAACCGGCGCATTGAGCCGGGCTCAGGGCATGTCTTCGGGCATGTCCTCAAGGCGATAGGCGTTGAGCATGGGGCGGTGGCCTTCGGGCGAGGGGCCAAAGCGGTTGCCGCCCCTTTGCCCGGCCAGAAACCCACATTCGATCAGCGCCCAGAGCTGCCCCAGCACCGGCACCAGGCCGACCATCAGCCACCAGCCGGACTTGCCGCGATCGTGCCAGCGCTTGACGCTCAGGCAGAAACCCATCCACAGGAGCGGCAACCCCAGAACCAGCCACATCGGGTCCAGCCCTTCAGCCGGGCTGAGGCCTATGCGCTCGCCGTAATTGGCCCTGAGCCACCACAGGGTTACGCAAACGACGGCGATGCCGAGGCTCCAGCCCCAGAAGCCGATGCGCGACAGCCGCCCATTCGGGCTGAGCAGGGTATTGATGATATTCATGGTTTCCTCCCGGCCGCGTCACCAGCGACTCTGTTTGCCTGAATTTACCATAACGCGGTTCCTGACCGCAGAGGGGCGGCAGTAAACTTATCGGGAGCGGCGGGATCATTATGGTTTCTGGAAGAAACATAATGATCCCGCTTTTGTTTTGCCTCTCGCCGGGCGGTGGCTGCGCCACCTAGGCCGCCGCCTCAATGGCGGCTTGAGCGGGATGATTTCATCAAAATCATCCCGCTAAGTTACGCTGTGACCATAAGGCAGATGCGCCCGCCGGCAATCGGGGCTATGCTGTGCGAATGAGAGTGGTTCTGAACCTGCTTGGCCTGTGTTTCGTCGCGCTTGGCGTCATCGGCATGTTTGTGCCGGTGCTGCCGACGACTGTGTTTCTGATCATCGCGGCCGTCATCTTTGCCCGCTCCAATCCGGAATGGGAGCGGCGCATCATGGCGCACCCGAAGTTCGGCCCACCCATCCGCGCCTTCCGTGAACGCGGTGTCATCGGCCCGACGGCCAAGATCGCGGCGGTCAGCGGCATGGCGGTGTCTTCGGTGATCGGCTTCGTCACCCTGCGCGGTGTGTGGGCCTTTGTGCCAGCCGGGGTGTGCCTGTTGTGCGCCCTTTACGTGCTGTCACGACCGTCTCAGTGATAGTTACCCGTGTGACCGCTTGACCCGTTGCGAAGGAAGGCGCTAGCTTCCGACATTGATTTTCGGAGCGCCCCATGCCGTCCAAGCTGACTATTGCCGTCTCTGCCGTTGCCCTCATGGGTGCGGCGGTTGTCTCCCCCGTCTTTGCGCAGGCCACGCTGACCCCTGAGCGGGTGTTTGCCAATCCGGACCTCTCCGGGCCGAAGGCGGTAGGCGCGCGCCTGTCGCCGGACGGTACGCTTCTGACCTTCCTGAAGCCCAAGCTGACCAACGCCACGGTGCAGGACCTGTGGGCCGTCGATGTCAAGGGCGGTGAGCCCTATGTGCTGGTCGATGCCGACACCCTGTCGTCCGAAGGTAAGGAACTCTCCGAGGCCGAAAAGGCGCGGCGTGAGCGGATGCGTGTGTCGGCGCGCGGCGTGGTGGCCTATGACTGGGACCCATCGTCCAAAACCCTGCTGGTGCCGCTGGATGGCGACATCTATCTCGTGGATCGTGCCACCAAAAAGATCAGTCGCGCCACCGAAACGCCGGGCGATGAGGTCGATGCCAAGCTCAATCCCAAGGGCGGACAGGTGGCCTATGTCCGCGATCAGACCCTCTATGTGCGCGATCTCGACACCGGCAGTGAGCGCGCCATTACGCCCAGGGGTGAGGGCGTGATCTCCTATGGCGTGGCCGAGTTTATCGCGCAGGAGGAACTGAACCGCTACACCGGCTACTGGTGGTCGCCGGACGGCACGAAGATCGTCTATGCGAAGGTTGATGAAAGCCCCGTTGATATTGTCGAACGCTTCGAAATCAGCGGCACGGGGACGCGCACGGTCGATCAGCGCTACCCCAAGGCCGGACGACCCAATGCCATCGTCACCCTGTTTGTGCACGATCTGAAAGCCGGTACGGATGTGCCGCTCGATCTGGGGGCCAACAGCGATATCTATCTGGCGCGCGTCAACTGGAGCCGCGACGGTCAGTCGATCTTCGTCCAGCGCCTGAGCCGCGATCAGAAGACGCTGGACCTGCTGCAATATGCGGCGACGGGCGGGGCGGCGCGCACGGTTCTGACCGAAACCTCGGACACCTGGGTCGAACTGAATAACGAGCTGCGTTTCCTGAAGGACGGGCGCTTCCTGTGGGCGTCGGAACGCGACGGCAATAACCACCTCTACCTCTACGACAAGGACGGCAAGCTGATCCGTCAGGTGACCAAAGGCGACTTCCCCGTAGCGCGGGTCGCGGCGGTCGATGAGGCAAAGGGCGAGGTGTGGTTTGAGTCCTCCTACAAGACCGTGGTCGAGATGGGGCTTTACAAGACCTCCTACCTCAAGCCGTCCGAGCCGGTCGCCCTGACCCACGCCGGTGGCTGGTGGTCCACGGACGTGTCGCCCAATGCCAAGGCTTTTATCGGCACCTATGCCGACCCGCAAACCCCGGCCCAGACCGGGCTTTATGACGCGACGGGCAAGCGCGTGCGCTGGATCGAGGAAAACGCGCTCGACGCCAAACACCCGTATTTTGCTTACAAAGACACCTATAGCGCGCCGGAATTTGGCACGCTGAAGGCGGTGGATGGTGAAGACCTGCACTGGCTGATGCTCAAGCCGCGCGGCTTTGACCCAGCGAAAAAGTACCCGGTCATCGTCTCCATCTATGGCGGGCCGGCGCGGCAGGACGTGCGCCGCGGCTGGGTGTCGCCGGCCAACCGCCTGTTTCAGGAGGCCGGATACATCGTCTTTACCCTCGACAATCGCGGCACGCCCAATCGTTCAGTGAAGTTCCAGCGCGCTATCTATAAGCAGTTCGGCGGGCCGGATATCGACGATCAGATCATGGGGGCGAAGTGGCTGCAAAGCCTGCCCTATGTCGATCCGGCAAAGATCGGCATTATGGGCTGGTCGCAGGGGGGCTTTGTCACCCTGATGGCGCTGACGGCCAAGGACACGCCATTCGCGGCCGGCGCGGCCGGCGCGCCGCCGACCGAGTGGGGGCTTTATGACACGGCCTATACCGAGCGCTACATGTCCACGCCACAGGCCAATGCGGATAACTACGCCAGGTACGACGTGGTCAATCGTCTCGATAACCTCAAGCCGGGCAGTCTGTTGCTGATGCACGGCATGGCCGACGACAATGTCATTCTGCAAAACACGACGCGCGTCGTCGATGCCTTGCAAAAGAAGTCGATCCCGTTCGAACTGATGCTCTATCCGGGCGACCGACACGGCATCCGCAGCAACGAGAAAAACCTGTTCCGCTATCGGTTGTATCTGGACTTTTTCGACCGCAAGCTGAAAAAATAAAGAAGCCAAAACCTTGTTATATTACAATTGCTTCATGACACGTAATTAAGTTGTCCTGAACGCCCGCCTTGTTCATGCTTAGCCTATTCAAGTCATTCAGGGGTTTGACAATGGGCAAGGGCATGAAGGCGGGCGTTTTGGTCGCCGTAGCCGGTATAGCCGTAGCGGCGGGCGCGCAGGCGGCCACGCAGGTGGAACTGAAGAACATGGCGGCACGCGTCATCGTCACGCCGGAAAACCGCAGCGACGTGCAACTGACCGTCAATTACGGCAAGGCCGATCTGCCGAAGATTCTGGTTACGACGACGGGCGACAAGCTGGTGGCGTCCGGTCAGTTGCGTAAACGCAGCTATAGCTGTGCCCGCAATCAGACAGTTCGCATCGACGGCAAGGGGGCGGTGGCTGTGTCCGACCTGCCCGTCGTCTATCTGCGCGTACCTATGGACGCCAGGGTGGCCTCCGAAGGCGCCGTCTATGGCCGTATCGGTGCCACGAAAACTCTGGAATTTGCGCTGGGTGGCTGCGGCGACTGGACCACGGATACGGTGCAGGGCAAGGCCGAACTGAATATCGGCGGCTCAGGCAGTATCCGCGCCGCTGACGCCGCAGAGGCTGAAGTCGCCGTCGGCGGCTCGGGCGACATCTATCTGGCGCGCGTCAAGTCCCTGTCGGGTGCCATCGGTGGCTCGGGCTCCATCAATGTGGCCGAGGTGGCCGGGCCCGTGGAAATCGCCATTGGCGGCTCTGGCGACGTGCGGATTGAAAAAGGTGTCGCGCCCAAGGTGGACGTGTCGATTGCCGGTTCCGGGAATGTGCGCTTCGGCGGTGAAGCGGGCGATGTGGATGTGTCCATCGTCGGCGCCGGCGACGTGTCCGTGCGCAAGGTCACGGGCCGTGTCTCGCGTTCGGTCATGGGATCGGGCCGGGTTCACATCGGTGAGGGCGGTCGCTGACATAATTGAGTATTCGGTCAGGTGTAAGATGCATCCGACGACGTAATCTCCGCCTGCACTTTCCGGGGCAGGTGGCGATCAGGAGAAGGGCCTGATCTTTCGGTCTTGCAATTCTCTGGTTCTCCATAAACTCAGACGCGGCGGCCCTTGTGACCGTCGCGTTTTTTTTGTCACCGTACCGTCTTTTGACAAGAGGGGGCGACTGCGTTAACCCTTGAGGCTGGACTTGGGGGAGGGGTGTCATGCAGACCTTGGTGGATGGCCTGTCGGTGCTTGGCGGATGGCGCATCAATTTCATGCAGTTTGTCGCTATCGGTACCATACTGTGTGTCTTCGTCATTCAGGGTTTTCGCATCAATCAGGAGTATCAGCGCGCCGTCGTCTATCGGTTGGGGCGCTTCGTCAATGTGCGCGGGCCGGGCCTGTTCTGGATCATTCCCTTCATCGAATGGAGCACCAAGGTCGATGTGCGGATACTTTCGGTCAATCTCCAGACTCAGGAGACGCTGAGCCGCGACGGCGTGGCGGTGAAGGTCAACGCCGTCGTTTGGTACTGCATCGACAACCCGGCCAAGGCGGTCAACAGCGTGCTCGACCCGCATACGGCCGTGCTTCAGGCGGCGGAAACCTCCCTGCGGGATGTGATCGGGCAGCACGATCTGGACGCCATCCTTAAGAGCCGCGAACAGATCAACGCGCTTCTGATGACTCAGCTTGACCGCGCGGCCAACAAGTGGGGCGTGGATATCGACGCCGTGGAAATGCGCGATCTCGACATTCCGGTGCAGATGCAGCGTGCCTTGGCTCAGGAAGCCGAAGCGACCCGTGAAGCCAAGGCTCGCCTGATCAAGGCGCAGGGCGAACAGGCGGCCTCAGAGACGCTCCGCGCCGCCGCCATGGCCATTGCCGAGGCACCGGGCGCGATGGAACTGCGCCGCCTCCAGACCTTGCAGGAGATTGGCACGGAACAGAATTCGACCATCATCCTTGGCTTCCCGCAGGAACTGCTGCACGCGGCGAAGCGTCTGTCTGGTGAATAACAAGTTTTTGGTGGATTTTGCGTGGCGGTGGCTTGCCCTTTGCCCCAACCGCTGATACACGCGACTTCCTCTGAAACCGCCGTGTTATGACAGGGCCGGTTTCTTATAGGGGTATAGCTCAGCTGGTAGAGCGCCGGTCTCCAAAACCGGAAGTCGTGGGTTCGAGTCCCTCTGCCCCTGCCATTTCATCGCAAATGAGGCTTGAAATCGCGATTTCGAGCCTCATTTGTGTTGGAAGCGCACCCCTGAATAAAGCTGGACGAGAACACTTATGGCCAAAAAGCCCCCTTCGACCCCGACGGTAGACAGCGCGCGCAAAGTCGCGGTCGCCCCCGTGGCTGCGGCCAAGGCGACCGGCAGCGAAGCCGTCATCCCGAAGAAGCGTACCAGCCCGGCCAAATTCTTTCAGGAAGTCCGTCAGGAAGCGCGCAAGATCACCTGGACCTCGCGCAAGGAAACCTGGATCACCACGGTGATGGTGTTCATCATGGTCGTCGTCGCCTGTGCGTTCTTCTATATCGTTGACGGCGGACTGGGATTCGCGGTCAACTCGCTCATCAATCTCGGACGTTAAGGGCTCACAACACATGGCCGAAACCCTGGAAGCGACGCTCGCACCGAACCCCAAGCACAAGTGGTACATCGTCCACGCCTATTCCAACTTTGAAAAGAAGGTGGCCGAATCCCTGCGCGAGCAGGCCAAGGCGCAGGGCCTTGAGGACAAATTCTCCGAAATCCTCGTCCCCACCGAAGAAGTCGTCGAAGTCCGTCGCGGCCGCAAGTTCAACTCCGAACGCAAATTCTTCCCCGGCTATGTGCTGGTGAAGATGGAACTGACCGACGAAGCCTTCCACCTCGTCAAGAATACCCCCAAGGTCACCGGCTTCCTCGGTTCGGGCTCCAAGCCCATGCCGGTCTCCGAAAAGGAAGTGCAGCGCATCGTCGGTAATGTCGAAGTCGCCGCCGAAAAGCCCAAGACCGTCCTGTCCTTCGACATCGGCGAAAAGATCAAGGTCACCGACGGCCCCTTCGCCTCGTTCGATGGCGTGGTCGAAAGCGTCGATCAGGAACACGCCCGCCTCAAGGTCTCGGTGTCGATCTTCGGTCGCGCCACCCCGGTCGATCTGGAATTCGGTCAGGTCGAAAAGACCGTCTGATCGTATTCGCAAAATCCGTTTGCGCAAACTCCACATGGCTCGGCCGTGTGGGGTTTGTTTTTTGCCTTCTCGGCTTTCGGGTCAGGGTAAGATCCCGGGGTCAGTTGACCCCGGACCCCGGATGTCGGTGCGCGATTGCTGATGACTCAGTTTGAGGTTGGGAAGGGCTTTGGCCACCAAAAACACAAAAAAGCACGAACGGGAGCCTGTGGCACAGGTTTGCGCCTGACCTATCAAACCACAGATTACACAGATTTCACAGATTATCCGTGTCTGCGTAACGCATAGGCGCGTAGCGCCAATCTGTGTCAATCTGTGAAATTTGTGGTTCAAAATCTTTCGGCGCGCAGCGCCCCTCACTCGCGCAGGCCGCACAAAGGTCAGGGCCCTGCGGGCCGGGCAGTTCAACGGCTCTTTTTCGTGGCCAACGCTTTATAGGTTTAGCCGTTCACCCTGTATCCAGCGGGAAGAGATCAGGCCACAACAGGTTGAGGTCCGCGCGGCTAAACTGCTTGAGCCCTTTCAGGATCGTCTCCCGCGTCTCGCCCCTGGCATAAAAGGCGCTGAGCCGGTCACCGTGGATGATTTCCACATCCTCATCATGGATCAGACCGAAATCGTGGTACGCCAGCAAGGCATCTTGCGGTCGGGGGATGGCCACTGTGTTCAGGACGCGCTCACGCAAGGCCGTCTCCTGCGGCGTCAGGGGCCGCGAAGGCGGCTTGCGCGGCTTTGGCATCCGAAGTTCGCGTTTAGCCTCCGCCGGCGGTACGGACGCGGGCTGAGGTTTGGCTTCGGGATGTGGCTCGGTCCGGGCGCGCGTGGCGGCCCTCATCCGTTCAATCTGCGCCTTGAGTTCACCAACGGGATCGCGGTCCAGCCAGTGGCCGGGCTCGTCGGGCGTATTTTTCAGCTTTTGATTGTCAACGGCGGCGATGGGGTGCCTATGGGCCTGCGCCTCGGACGCGTCGCAGCGGGCATAGAGGCGCTCGATCATCAGCGCCGTGCGGATACCCTTGGCGACTTCGTCCGGCGTTTCGGGTGCGTCCATCGCGGTCAGCGCCCTCAGCATCCGGTCCGCATAGGCACGCAAATGTGCGCGCCGCTGTTCCGGGGTCAAAGGGGCTGCCATGTCCGTCGTCTCGGTCATGCGCCCAAGGGTAACCGCGCTTTTTCCGGTGGGGATAGATTTCGCGCCCCTAAACCGGATGCAGGGGCTGTGCCCCTGCCCGCCGGAGGCTCTTGGTTTGCCACGAAATCGCATAATCGCCCTTGCGGTGACGGGGCTTTTCGTCTAAGGCACCCGCTCTTCGTCTTCGGACGGAGTTAAATCCGTGGAAGGGGCGACCCGCACCACGGCTCACAACGTCCCAAAAGATCGGGACTTTATGGAGATATCCAATGGCTAAGAAAATCCTGGGCTACATCAAGCTCCAGGTGAAGGCCGGCTCTGCCACGCCTTCGCCCCCCATCGGCCCGGCTCTGGGTCAGCGCGGCGTCAACATCATGGGTTTCTGTAAGGAATTCAACGCCCGCACCGAAAACGTCGAAAAAGGCACGCCGCTCCCGACCATCATCACGGTCTATCAGGACAAGTCGTTCACCTTCGTCACCAAGACGCCGCCGGCCACCTTCTTCATCAAGCAGACGCTTGGTCTGAAGTCGGGTTCGCAAAAGCCCGGCCGTGACTCGGCGGGTTCGATCACCCGTCAGCAGCTGAAGGACATCGCTGAGAAGAAGATGAAGGATCTTTCGGCTCACGACATCGACGCCGCCGCCAAGATCATCGAGGGCTCGGCCCGTTCGATGGGTCTGAAGATCGTCGATTAAGGGGAATTCTGATGACCAAGATTGCAAAGCGCATTCAGGCCTGGAACGTCGAGGCCGACAAGCTGCACAACCTGACCGACGCTCTGGGCGTTGTGAAGGCCAATGCCAAGGCCAAGTTCGACGAGTCGGTCGAAATCGCCGTCAACCTGGGCGTTGACCCGCGTCACGCCGACCAGCAGGTCCGTGGCGTCGTTCAACTGCCGTCGGGCACGGGTAAGGACGTCCGCGTCGCCGTGTTCGCCAAGGACAAGAAGGCCGAGGAAGCTCTGGCCGCCGGTGCCGAAGTCGTGGGTGCCGAAGACCTGGTCGAAAAGATTCAGGGCGGCTTCATGGACTTTGACCGCGTTATCGCGTCTCCGGACATGATGGCTCTGGTCGGTCGCCTCGGTAAGGTGCTGGGCCCGCGCGGCCTGATGCCGAACCCGAAGGTCGGCACCGTGACCCCGAACGTCGCTCAGGCCGTCAAGGACGCCAAGTCGGGTGCCGTCGAATTCCGCGTCGAAAAGGCCGGTATCGTGCACGCCGGCATCGGCAAGACCTCGTTCACGGTCGAGCAGCTCGAAGCCAATGCCAAGGCTCTGGTGGACGCCCTCGTGAAGGCTCGTCCGTCGGGTGCCAAGGGTCTCTATGTGAAGAAGATCTCGCTGTCTTCGACCATGGGCCCAGGCGTGAAGGTCGATACCTCTTCCGCGCTCTAAATCGCGCTGACGGGCTGCAAACCCTCATCTGCTTGCGATACGGTGCTCACGTACTGAAGTACGCTGCGCTCCGTTTCTCATCAGCTAACGGTTTTCGCCACGCCATCCCGATTTAATGATTTTAAAAAGCCGCTCCGGCAACGGGGCGGCTTTTTTGCGTCTGGCTTCAGGCCGCCACGAGCGTCGGTAAGCCGCTATGGAAGCGGAACTCCGGGTCGGGGTCGTGGATCAGGGCCTGTTCCACCGGGCGGATGGCGTCGATGCGCGCCGCAATGTCGTCGGCGTCGCCATAGAGGTGCGCCAGTTTGAGATAGTTGCGGAAATGGCGGCCCTCGCTGTCGAGCAGGCCCTTATAGAACTTGCCCAATTCGTCATCGAGATATGGATAGAGCGCCGCGAAGCGCTCGCACGAACGCGCCTCGATAAAGGCTGAGATGACCAGAATATCGGTCATCATGCCGGGTTCCGTTCGCCGGACCATGGTGCGCAGCCCGGAGGCGTAACGTGCCGCTGACAGCGGGCGCAGGGCGATGCCGCGCTTCCTGATCAGCTTCATCACCTGTTCGTGGTGGACCAGCTCCTCGCGCGCCAGCCGGCTCATGG
The DNA here is from genome assembly GCF_037101385.1 of Asticcacaulis sp. DW145. NCBI lineage: Bacteria > Pseudomonadati > Pseudomonadota > Alphaproteobacteria > Caulobacterales > Caulobacteraceae > Asticcacaulis > Asticcacaulis sp. DW145. The sequence goes on from NZ_AP029025.1 coordinate 627,331, forward strand.
CGTCCACCAACTCGGCATGGGTCTGATACTTGGCCATCAGGTTGATGGCGTTGGAAGCCGCCTTGTACTCGCACGCCTTGTGATCGAGCAGGAGAATGTCCTGATGAGCCAGGGCGGCTTCAATCCATTCGGGCGGTGTCGCAGAGCCCAGAAAGGCCAGTATGTCGTCAAGATCGGTACGCATAGCCTGCCTCTGCCAAATCTGGTGACGGCGCGCAAGCTACAGCCGGCGCTAAACGCTGAAAGGTCTGGCGGTAGGCCGTGGGCGTGGTCGAAAGCTGTTCCCGGAAATGGTGGCGGAAGTTGGCGGCGCTGCCGAAACCGCAGGTGTGAGCGATCAGGTCGATACTGTCCGTCGTGGCCTCCAGAAGGTCGCGTGCGGTTTGCAAGCGAACCTGCATCAGCCATTTGGCGGGCGTTGTCCCCGTGGCTTCTTCGAAACGGCGCAGGAAGGTGCGTTCACTCATACCCGCCCGGCGGGCCAGTTGCGCCACCGTGTGCGGCTGATCCAGGCATTCGCGCAGGTAGTCGAGCAGGGGCCCCAGCCGGTTGCGTTCATATTCGATGGGGACGGACCTCTGGATATACTGTGCCTGACCGCCGTCGCGGTGTGGTGGCACCACGAGGCGTCGGGCGACCTTGTTGGCGGCTTCCGGGCCGAAATCGCGGCGGATGACGTGCAGGCACAGGTCGATCCCGGCGGCACTCCCGGCCGAGGTCAGGATCTGCCCCTCGTCGATATACAGAACGTCCGGCACCAGCTCGACCTCCGGCCAGTGGCATTTGACGTGCTCAACGTACTTCCAGTGGGTCGTGGCGCGCCGTCCTTTGAGCAGCCCGGCGGCGGCCAGCACAAAGGCCCCGGAGCAGATGGTGACGATGCGGGCCCCGCGCGCATAGGCGCGCTGGATCAGGGCCACCAGATCATTGGAAATGGGCTTGTCCAGCGGCCAGCCGGGGATGATCAGCGTGCCCGCGGTGTCCAGCCACGGGCGCGGCCCTGTGGCCGCGAGTGAGAGGCCCGCCGTCGTGCGGCAGGGACCGTCTTCGACATTGACCACCTGAAAGCGATACCAGTCCGGCCCCATTTCCGGGCGTTCCAGACCGAACAGCTCAACAGCGATCGAAAACTCAAACAAGGGCATCCCGTCGAAGGCTAGGGCGCAGACATCGTGATTGAGCAGGGTCTTTGGCATGATTTTATCTTTCGGGCCAATATCTGCCAAAAGCCATAGCGCCGAACCGCGGCCAACGCAATAAATGTCAGGGGCCTCTTGCTTTTGCGGCGACTTACGGGTAAGGGACCCGCCTCGGTGTGGGAATTTCGGTTTCCCTCCGTTCTGTCCGAGACCTTCGTGGGAGCAGGGGCCGCCTGTTCCATAAGTTTCCGGTAGCCGCCGGAACCCGAATATAGACGGGACGCGAAACGCCTCTAGGATTTCATGCCTGCCTTAAGGGCAGCGTGGTCTGGTTGCCTTTGCCTCTCATCATGGACAGTGACTTTGCCGTTCCGGGTAACCGGGACGTTTAAGTCGTTTCACCTTTGCGGGATTGTCCCGCAAAGCAATCCTCAATTGGAGGCCACAATGGACCGCGCTAAAAAAGCCGAATCGATTGAAGAGCTCAAGAGCGTCTTCGCCGAATCCGGCTCCGTGGTTGTTGCCCAGTATTCGGGCATGACCTTTGTGGAAATGGCTGATCTGCGTCTGCGTCTTCGTAAGGAAGGCGCGGTTCTCAGAGTGTTCAAGAACCGTCTGGCTCAGAAGGCTCTGGCTGGCGCTGCGGGTGAAAAGGGCGATGCCCTATTCAAGTTCCCGACCGTGCTCGCCTACGCCAATGATCCGGTGACGGCCGCGAAAATCGCCGCCCAGTACGCCAAAGAGAATGACAAGTTCAAGATCGTTGGCGGCATCATGGAAGGGACGACCGTCCTCGACGCCAATGGCGTCAAGGCTCTGGCCACCCTGCCGTCGCTGGACGAACTGCGTGGCAAGCTCATCGGTCTGCTTCAGGCCCCGGCGACCAAGGTTGCTGGCGTGCTTCAGGCGCCTGCCGGCCAACTGGCTCGCGTTTTCAACGCTTACGCGACCAAAGAAAACGCCTAACAGCTCATTCCCCAACCCCTCTCATCCTTAAGGAAATACCATGTCTAAACTCGAACAACTGGTCGCCGACCTGTCCGCCCTGACCGTTCTGGAAGCTGCTGAACTGTCGAAGCTCCTCGAAGACAAGTGGGGCGTCTCCGCCGCCGCTCCGGTCGCCGTCGCTGCCGTCGCCGGTGGCGCTGCTGCCGCTCCGGCTGAAGCCGTCGAAGAGCAAACCGAATTCACCGTCGTCCTGGTTGACGGCGGCGACAAGAAGATCAACGTGATCAAGGAAATCCGCGGCATCCGTTCGGAGCTCGGCCTGAAGGAAGCCAAGGACCTCGTCGAAGGCGCTCCGCAGACCGTCAAGGAAAACGTTTCGAAGCAAGAAGCGGCTGACATCAAGAAGAAGCTGGAAGACGCCGGCGCCAAGGTCGAAGTTAAGTAATTTCGACTGTCTTCGGAAAGTCAAAACAGCGCATTCCGAAAAGTGTGTAGCGGTTTTCGGACCTAAATGCGCGACAAACGAAACAGAAAGCTCGGATCGCAAGGTCCGGGCTTTTTGCATCTGGGTCGTTATGATTTCTGTTAGAAACATAATGATCCAGATTTTGTTTAGTCCGCTCTATAACTCCGGGGTGGCCTTGCGTTTGCGGCGCGGCTGGATGGTCTTGCCGAGGTGACGGCTATAGACCTGCGTAAATTCGGCACCGAAAAAGAAGATCTGGGTCGAATAGTAGATCCATACGAGAAGCACGATCAGCGACCCGGCGGCCCCATAGGCCGAGGACATGGCGCTTTGCCCCAGATACAGGCCGATCAGTTGCTTGCCGAAACTGAACAGTATGGCGGTGATGGCCGCGCCGACCCATACATCGCTCCATTCGATGCGCGCATCGGGCAGGATTTTGAAGGTCATGGCAAACAGGAAGGTCACCACCCCGAACGACAGGATCAGATTGATCAGACCCATGACGGGGGCGGGGATGTAGGGCGAAATGAACGCGCTGAAGGCCGCCAGCCCCGCCGACACCACCAGCGAGATCAGCAACAGGAAGCCGATGCCGACGACCAGCGCAAACGACAGCAGGCGTTTCTGAATAAACACCTTCCAGTGCAGGCGCGGCGGCTCGACATTCCAGATATCGTTCATCGCCTCCTGAAGCTGAGCAAAGAAGCCCGTGGCCGAAATGATAAGGGTTATAAAGCCTATGACAGTGGCCACCAGTCCCTGACGCGGGTTGAAGGCCCCGCTCAGCATGGTCTGCACGGCGCTGGCCCCCTGATCGCCGATCAGGGCGCTCAGTTCGGCCATCATATAGCCGTTGACGGCCTCGCGCCCGAAGGCGATGCCCGCTATGCCGGTGACGATCAGCAGCAGCGGCCCGATAGACAGGATGCTGTAAAAGGCCAGCGCCGCCCCCAAGCGCGGGGCCTTGTCCTCATTCCATTCGTGCAGGGCTTCCAGCAGCATACGCCCCAGCAGGCTGAGGGTCAGGGGCGGGCGGGCAGGGGAAGGGCGGGGTTCGGTCATAGGCCTGTCAACACGCAAAAACGCCGGAAAAAGATCAATCCTTTTCCGGCGTGTCTGACTAAACTCGGTATCGGTTCCTTATACCCGCAGCCGAAGATGCGGATCGCATCTGGTCGGACTATTTCAGGTCCGACAGCGCGTTGAAGTCGTAGCTGTTCATGGCCGAGGCCTCACCGCTGCTGTAGCTGGCGGGAGCGGTTTGCGCCACCGGTGCGGCCGCAGGCTGGGCCGGGCGGCTTTGCAGGCAGCGGCCCTGGAAGAAGGCACCGATGTCGATGGACAGGGTTTCGTGCGTGATGTCGCCTTCGACATAGGCCGAAGAATAGAGTTTCACGGCCTTGCCTGCGATGCTGCCGACGACGCGGCCGCGCACTTCGATGGTTTCGGCTTCGACATCGCCTTCGATATTGCCGGCTTCACCGACGATCAGATGGGCGACCTTCACATTGCCACGCACATTGCCATCGACCTGAAGATCCGCCGTGCCGTTGATATTGCCTTCGATACGCAGATGCGCCGCCAGAAGCGACGGAGCACCGCGCGAAACCGTGGGCGCAACCGGAGCCGGGGTCGGGGCGGGGGCGCCTGACGTTTTCATATTGACCGTGGACATGTCCAGCGGCGGGGGGGTGTTGGCCTTGACCGGCGCGCGACTGGCGTCGGACTGAGGGCGGACGGGTTTGCTAGTTTTGTTGAACATAGTCTCCAGCCTTTACGAAGCGCGCAGGGTTTTGAGGACGGCCATTGAGCCAGACCTCATAGTGAAGGTGAACACCGGTGGAGCGGCCCGTGGAGCCCATCGCGCCCACCCGCTGACCGACGCCGACGCGCTGACCGGGGCGCACGGCAAAGGACTGCATGTGGGCGTAACGGGTCTTGAAGCCGTTACCGTGGTCGATTTCGACGCAGTTGCCATACCCGTTGCGCACCCCGGCAAAGGAAACGATGCCGGGCGCCGTGGCATGGATCGGCGTCAGGAAGGGACCAGCAAAATCCAGGCCAGTGTGTGTTTTGGGTCTGTGCGTAAAGGGATCGAAGCGCACGCCAAAGCCGGAGGTCGTGCGCGTATTGAAGGTCGGCCGCGAGAACGGCAGCACGCGCGAGGATTTTTCGAGGCCGCGCATATCCGACAGGTTCAGAGCCGCACTGCGGATACGCTCGGCAAAGCCCTGATCCACATCGAGAAACGTCGCCAGTTCCTTGGCATCGCGGGTTTCCAGAAGCGCGCTTGAGCCCGAACCGGCATAGCTTTGCGGATTGAGGCCCGCCAGACGGAAGGCCAGTCTCAAGCGCTCGGCGCGCGACTTGGCGAATGTCTCAGCTTTGGACACCATGCGTTCCTGTTCGGCACGCACCGCATAGATGCGCTCGACCGGCGGCATGGACGGATCGATACGTGCCGGAGCCAGAGCCGGAGCGGCACCCGGTACGCCCTTGAAATCCTGAAGAATTTGAACAAGCGCGCTGTGGCGCTTTTCGACCGTCTGCGCCAGTTGCTCCAGAGAACCGGAAGAGGCCGCGCTCTGCTTCATCAGCACATCGAGGCGCGCCTGACGGTCGGCGACGAGGCGCTCGGACTGAGCGCGCGCCATCATGATCTGCTTTTCCGCACCGTTGCCGCCGGAAATGGCCATGAAGAACACGGCCCCTGTACTCATGGCCAGCCAGGTCAGTCCAATAGTGGCGAGGACCGCGAAGCCGAATTGTTTACCGGTGCTGAGAATATAACCGTGGGTTTCATCGCCACTGCGGATGTAAAGATGCCGCTCCGGAAAGGTTTGTTCCAGAGCGCCCCTCAGGCGTTGAAAGCTTTTCTTAGGCATCACACCCGCGCCCTTCCACTTGATTTTAATTATGGCTTAACCAAACGCGCTTTGGCAAGCCTTAATCGAATCGCCGGATGATGCGCCGCACACATACCCAATAGTTCTTTTGGAAACAGAAGGTTAGTGGTGGTGATCACAGGCGGTTTGTCCCGTTTTGAGAGAGTCAAAATCGCCTGTTTCAAGAAAAGTGCCGCGTAACGCGGTTATTGTGAATATATTGTGTCAATAGGGAATTCGCGAGGTCAGGCCGATTTTGCGCGCAGTGTGTCCAGAACGGCCTCGACGTGCCCTTTGATGCGAACCTTGCGCCAGGCGGCCTGTACCACGCCATGCGGGTCGATCAGCCAGGTCGAACGGTCGGTACCCATATAGGTTTTGCCGTACATCGACTTTTCAACCCATGCCCCCAGTGCGTCGATAAGGCCCGGCGTGGTGTCCGAAAGCAGGACAGGAGTCAGGGCGTGTTTCGTTTTGAAGCGGGCATGGCTGTTGAGATCATCCTTCGACAGGCCGATCACCTGGGCGCCCAGTGCCTCGAACTGCGGTACGGCAGCGGTGAAGTCGATGGCTTCCTGCGTACAGGTCGGCGTGTTGTCGGCGGGATAAACGAACAGCACCGTCCAGCGGCCCTTCAGGCTGTCGGGCGTCCAATTCTGACCGTCGTCAGCGGGCAGGTCGAAGGCCGGGAGCGGGAAGGGGGCGAAGCCCGCATCCGTGGGGTTTTCACGACCTGCCTTTTTTGCCAAATTTTTTGCCATGACAATGCCTTCGGTTGATCTTATGAGAAAAGGTGCGCCCGATTTCGGGCGGCTTTTGTGTTTTCGTTTTGTGGTACGCCCGGCGCGTGCGTTCGGATCTTCGTGAATAGCCTGATCACCAAGCTCAGACAACACTGGAGGCTCAGTCTGGCGGGCGTCGGCCTGCTGGCCGCGCTGGTTTTTGTCGGCTGCCTGTCGCAAGGACCGATACGCGTCGATGGTCTGCGCTTTCTGATCGTGTCGCGGCTGGAACGCACCATCCCGGGGGCTGAAGCCAGTCTCAAACATCTGGACCTTGTGTGGTTCCACGACTCCAATGCTCTGGGGCTGCGCTTCGACGATCTGCTGCTGAAGGACAAGGCGGGCCGCACGGTGGCCTCCGCTGACCAGATGGAGGCGGCGCTGGCGCTCGACAGCCTGTTGTGGCTGCATATGGCCCCGGCACGGCTGACGGCAGATAATTTCTTCGTCGCCCTGTCGGCCTCACCCAATGGTCGTATCGAACTGGGGTATGAGGCCAAGGGCGATCCGGAGGCCTTTGCCGTGGAACGCGTCTTCTACGATCTGACCGGCAAGGAGACTCTGGGCCGTCCGATGAGTTTCACCCGGCAGGTGCATCTGACCGATGGCACACTGGCCTTCCGTCAGGTGGGGACGCCCCTCGACTGGCGCGCCCACGTGGCCCGTATTGATTTTTCCAAGCGTGATCAGCAGATACGCTCGCAAATCGGACTGGCGGTCGAAAGTCAGGGACGCAAGGCCTCTCTGGCCCTGACGGCGCAGGCCCAGACGGGCCTGCGTACCGCGGAGCTTGAGGCCGAAATCCGCGACCTCATCCCGTCGCAGATATTCCCGTCTTCGGGGTCTTTAAAAAGCCTGTCCCACTTCCGGGCGGCGATCAACGGGCGTGGGACTCTGAAATATGCCGCCCGCACCGGGCTTCAGAGCGCCTTTCTCGATATTTCGGCCGGCAAGGGCAGCTATGATTTCGGCAAGTCGGCGCAGAATTTTGACTCCTTAAGCCTCAAAGCGGATTATCTGCCCAAAACCCGCACCGTGCGCTTCACCACCTTCCGGCTCAATTCGCGTTATCTCGATACGGACCTGTCGGGTCGCGTCTTCATGACGCCCGAAGACCCCAAACGCGACCGCAAGATGGCGGTGCATTTCGACTTTGCGGGACCGCGCGTCACCGGGCAACTGGCCGATGACTTCCCGGCTCAGACCCTTACCGAGGTGCACTTCAAAGGCACCTATACGCCGGATCTGCGTCAGCTCGATATCGAGTCGGGTAAGGCGCTGCTGGTGGATGCGCCCCTGACCACCAAGGGGCGGCTCTATACGGACGATCAGGGGCAGTTGGGGGCCGATCTGACGGCGCGTATCGACGGCGATTTCCGCAAGGAGGTGGTGTTCGCCTTCTGGCCTGAAAACCTGACGCCTATCACGCGCGAAGACCTGATCCGCCGCATCAAGGGCGGCACCTATTCCAATGCCGATTTCATACTCAAGGCCCCGCCGGGCCATTTCCGCGACGGGCAACTGGAAAAAGAGGATTTGCGCCTGACCTTCGGGTTCCGCGATATGGGCCTCAGCGTCGATAGCCGCCTTCAGGACGCCACCGGGCTTTACGGCACCGGGCTGTTGCAGGGGACCAGCTTTGACCTCAGTCTCAGAGGCGGGCATCTGGTCGAGGTCCCGCTGACCGGGGGCGGCGTCTCCGTGCCGCAGTTTCACAAGAGCCGCGCCCCGAAGGCCGAGACCCATATCTGGCTGACCGCGCAAAGCGGGGCGGCGCAACTGATCGAAGCCATCGACCCGCTGACCGGCGGGCATCTGCAAACAGAAGGGCTGACGCGCGATCGTCTGAGCGGCGAGGCCGAAACGCGGCTCGATATCCGCTTTCCGACTTTTGACAATCTGACGCTCAAGAATCTCGACCTGACGTTTACGGGCAAGATCCGTAATGCCGGCCTCAAACAGGCGGCGCTGGGCTGGGATATTGTCGAAGGCGACCTGACGGTGACCGGGGACTACCTCGCCAACCGGCTGGAGGTGCGCGGCCCTGCCAAACTGGGCCCCTATGCGGGGGAAATCGGCTACCGGACGCAGTTCGAGCCGACCATGCAATATATCGACTTTACGGGCAGCTTTAATGCGCGGCAGTTTGGCGGCTCCCCCACCCGGCGCGTCGCTATTCGCGGACAACTGGAGCTGTTCAACAATATCGGCAAGGGCCGCATCGAGTCCGATATCTTCAATGGCACGGTCAACTGGGATGGCCCGGAGCCGCGTCCGACGCAGGTCGTCCTGTCCGGCAATACGCTGAGCGACGGTATGAAGGGGCAGGGCCTGCCCATCTTCGGGCGTTTCCGTCCCGAAATTCCCACAGATATCCGTCTGCGCCGGTCGGGTGACGTGTGGACGGGCGAGGTGCAGGCCGAGGGCTTTTCCGGCGATCTGGCCTATATCGACAGCCAGCATCCACGACTGGTCTATAAGGCCAATATCTCGCCGGAACGCGCCCGTCTGCTGGGGCTGGGCGCCTTGCCCTATTTCAGCGAAACGCGGCCGCTGACGGTCAATATCGGGCTCGACGCGCAATCGCGCGAGGCCCGCATCCGCGTCGGCGATATCAATTCCGTTCTCGACTGGACCGACGAAGGCGACAAGCCGCCCAAGCGCACCCTGACCACCCGTCTGACGCCCGAGCAGATGTACGCGCTGGGCCTGCCGCGCGCCTGGTTCACGCCGCAGGAAACCCTGCCCGTGTTTGCCCGCTGGGAACAGGACGCGCGCGGTATAGACGGCGACGTGTTTATTGGTAATCAACAGTTGACGTTTGATCTGCCGGACAGCGACGGAGCCGCCTTCCTGTTCGGCCCGCCCAAGGCGTGGGCGCGCATCGGGGGGACAGTGGACCGCGCGTTTCTGGGGCGGCTCGGCTATGTCAGCCACAGCCTTGAACTGGACGGTAAGGTCGGGTTCGAGCTGAACCTCTATCAGACGGAAAACCGCACGGCGAACGCCCTTTCGCCGGCACAGATTTCGGCCGCCGTGCTGGACATCGACGCCACGCCGACGCGGCTGCAACTGGCACGCAGCGACTGGGTCAAGCCGGTGGGAGAGGCGGCCAGATTGTCGATCAGCTTCGATGAACGCCAGGGCGGCGGCCTCGACATGCCGCGTATCCGCGCCACGGGCGAGCGTCTGGATATTGATGGACGTGCGGCGATCAAGGAGTCTGGCGAAGTCGATTATGTCGATTTTTCAAAGTTTTATTTGAAAGATTTTGCCGATCTCAACGGCCGCCTGTCGCCCGCTGATGCCTCTGGCGTTCAGACCCTGACCCTTCGCGGCAAGCGGTTGGATGTCCGGCCGTGGTTCAATCCGCCGCGCACCCAGCCGACGGTTACCGACACGCGCCCGGTGGCTACGGTGGACCTGCCGCACCCGCCCGTGAAAACGGATGGGACGGCGCTGCGCCTTGAGCGCCCCATCCGCCTGATCGTCGATATCAGCGCGGTACGCACCGCTCAGGATGGGGTCTTCAGCGAGGTCGAACTGAAGGCCGGATGGGACGGACGCAACCTGATCTCTGGCGAAGGTTCGGCCCTGACGCGTATGGGCTCTCTGGTGACGCTCGATTTCCGGCCGCAGACCGACTACACGGCCTTCACCTTCGAAGCCGACGACCTTGGCGATCTTGTGGCGACCGCACTTGGCGACAAGCGCCTGTCGGGTGGCGATGCCGTCATCGAAGGCGTCTATCGCAACGGGCAGATCGACGCCACGCTGAAAGGCGAAGACATCCGCGTCAAGCAGATACCGGCCTTGGGTCAAGTGTTGACTCTGGCCTCCCTGCGCGGTCTGTCCGATACCCTTTCGGGCGGCGGTATCAAGTTTGATGACTATGAATTCCCCATCCGCTATCGCGACAACTACCTGTTTATCCGCAACGGCTGGGCGAAGGGCGATGCGCTGCGCATCAATGTCTGGGGGGCGCAGGATTTCAGCAAGCAGACCATGGACTATCACGGTACCCTGATCCCGGCCTACGGCGTCAACGCGGCCTTTGCCGGTATCCCGCTGATCGGGGACGCCCTGACCTCCAACCGCGGCGAAGGCGTGCTGGGTCTCAAATATCGCCTCAAGGGCCGCTTCGGCACACCGCAGGCCGAGATCAACCCCTTCTCGCTGGTCCTGCCGGGCTTCTTGCGTCGTATCCTCGATGAGAAACGCGAAGACCCGTTGCCGCCGGTCGATGTGACCTCACCGCGCAAGAGTTAAGTTGGAAAGGCTCAGGATTTGTGGGGTCGCAGACCCCACACCCCGTCATAGGGAGCCAAAGGAAAGGCCGGAGCGTGAACTCCGGCCTTTCAACGCTTTGGCGAAGTATCTCCCCTGATTTCAGGGGAGGTGGATTTTTGTCTGAAAGACAAAAAGACGGTGGGGTTAATTACCTATCCATACCCCCCTCCGCCGATTCCGGCGGTCTCCCCCCTGATATCAGGGGGGAAGCTAACGCTTAAACCGGCTTGACCAGCACGATCTTCTTCTTGCCCTGAGCGACCTTGATCACCCCATCAGCATTGAGATCGGCCAGGGTCACGGCCTGATTGCCATCGGTGATGGCCGTGTCATTGACGCGCAGGCCGCCGCCCTGAGCCAGACGACGCGCTTCGCCGTTCGATTGGGTCAGACCGATTTTCGTTGTCAGGGCCGCGAGCATGATCCCGGCCTCAAGTTCGGCGCGGGCCACCTCGACCGTGGGGAGGTCAGCGGACAAGACGCCCTGTTCAAAGGCCTTTTGCGCCGTGTCGCGGGCCGTGGCGGCCGCCGCTTCGCCGTGCACCAGACGCGTGGCCGCGTCGGCGAGAATCTTCTTCGCCTCGTTGATCTCCGCCCCTTGCAGGGCTTCGAGGCGGCGAATCTCGTCCATCGGCAGGTCGGTGAACAGGCGCATGAACTTGCCGACATCGGCGTCTTCGGTGTTGCGCCAGTATTGCCAGTAGTCATAGGGCGACAACGCGTCGGCATTGAGCCACACGGCACCGCCGACCGTCTTGCCCATCTTGGCACCCGACGCGGTGGTCAAAAGCGGCGTGGTCAGGCCAAAGGCGGCTTTCTGGTTCAGGCGGCGCGTCAGTTCGACGCCATTGACGATATTACCCCACTGATCCGAACCGCCCATTTGCAGGACGCAGTTATAGGTGCTGTTCAGTTCGCGGAAATCGACCGCCTGCATCAGCATGTAGTTGAATTCGAGGAAGGTCATCGGCTGTTCACGCTCAAGGCGCAGCTTGACCGAGTCGAAGGTCAGCATACGGTTGATGGTGAAGTGGGTGCCGAAGGTGCGCAGAAATTCGATATAGCCAAAGCCCGACAGCCAGTCGTCATTATTGACCATGAGGGCGTCGGTCGCGCCATCCCCGAAGGTCAGGAAGCTGTTGAACACCGACTTGATGCCGTTCATGTTCGACTGAATCTGTTCGTCGGTCAGAAGCGGGCGCTGGGTGTCCTTGAAGGTCGGGTCGCCGACCTTGGTCGTGCCGCCGCCCATCAGGACGATCGGCTTGTTGCCCGTCTTTTGCAGCCAGTAGAGCAGCATGATCTGCACCAGATGCCCGGCGTGCAACGACGAAGCCGTGGCATCATAGCCGATATAGCCCGTGATCGGTCCGGCAGAAGCCAGCGTATCGAGGGCTTCCGCGTCCGTGCACTGGTGGATGAAACCGCGCTCCGAGAGGACGTTGAGGAAATCGGATTTGAAGGAGGTCATGTCTCTAACGATGTTGCTGTCACGCGGGTTTGCGTGCAAGTTGCGTCTAACACGTAGCCCCCGCTTTTCCATAGGCTTTTCGCATGAAAATCATCGGCTTTATGACCGGCACCTCGCTCGACGGCATCGACATGGCGGTGCTGGAAACCGACGGCGAGGCTAAGCTGAGCTTCGGGCCATTTGCCGAAAAGCCCATGTCCGTTGAGGTCCGCGCGGTTCTGGAGGCCGCCACAAAGGACGCGCTCAACTGGCCACGCGGTGCGGCAGAACCGGACAGTTTCGCAAAGGCGCGGCGCGTGATCGCCGACTATCATCTTCAGTCTCTGGGGCAGTTTTTAAGCGAAAACGATCTGAATGTGCAGGATTTTGACGCTCTGGGGGTGCATGGGCAAACCGTGCTGCACGAACGCCCGAAGGACGGCGTGCCGGGGCGGACCGTGCAACTCTTCGACGGTGACTATATGGCCGAAAAAACCGGCCTGACCGTCGTCTGCGACTTCCGTCGCGCCGATATTGAAGCGGGCGGTGAGGCGGCCCCGCTGGCGCCCGTCTATCACAGCGCGCTGGCGCACAAGGCCGGTCTGGAATTACCCGTACTTGTTGTCAATCTGGGGGGCGTGGCCAATATCACCGTGATTGCGCCCGATGGTCTGACGGCGCTCGACACCGGCCCGGCCAGCGGCCTGATGGATCAGTGGATGCGGCAACACACCGGCCAATGGTTCGATGAAGATGGCGCGGTGGCGGCAAAAGGCCGGGCAGATATGGCGATCGTCGCCGATTATCTGTGCCACCCTTATTTCGCAGCCCCGGCACCCAAGTCATTGGACCGATACGATTTTACGCTGGAGCGTGTGCGCCACCTCAGCCACGCCGACGGTATGGCAACGCTGATGGCTTTTACGGTCGAAAGCCTGCGCCATGAGATCGTGCGCGCGGGCGTAACCCCTTCGGCCATCGTCCTGTGTGGCGGCGGCCGCAACAATCGCCAACTGGTCAAGGTGTTGCGTGAGCGTCTGGCCGACATCGCGCCCGTGCGTATCGCCGAAGACCTCGGCTGGCGCGGCGGGGCAATCGAAGCCGAGGCCTTTGCCTATATGGCCGCGCGGTCGCTGAAAGGGCTGCCGATTTCCTTCCCCGGCACCACGGGAGTGAAGTCGCCGCTGACCGGTGGGGTCATCTATCGCCCCGAAAGCGCGCGCCGCAGCGCCTGAATGTTCTCCACAGATGGCCACAGATGCGGCCCGCAAGGCGGGCCTTTCACAGATTTAGAGCTGTATTTAAGACTTTGGCCACTTACTCAGGCCATCTGTGTGACCGCCTTTTGGCGGTCATCTGTGTCATCTGTTGTAAAACAAAATTGGCCACAGGACTTTGGTTTTGCCATTAAAAAAGGACGCTGAAGCGTCCTTTAAACCCTACTCAAGCTCACCGGCCAGACGACGATCGAGGTAACCGCCGACGCGGCCTTCGATTTCCGGCAGGTGTTCGGTCCAGAAGTGGCCCGCGCCGTCCACGACTTCGTGGGCAATGGTGATGCCCTTTTGCGTGCGCAGCTTGGCCACGACGCGCTCGACTTCGGTCGGCGGCACCACCGAATCGGCTGAGCCATTGATGAACAGGCCTGAGGCCGGGCAGGGGGCCAGGAAGCTGAAATCATAGGCATTGGCCGGCGGCGATACCGAGATGAAGCCGTCGGTTTCCGGGCGGCGCATCAGCAACTGCATACCGATATAGGCGCCGAAATTATAGCCCGCGACCCAGAATTGCGAGGCGGTCGGGTTCTTGGCCTGAAGCCAGTCGAGCGCGGTCGCCGCATCGGCCAGTTCACCAATGCCCGAATCGAACTCGCCCTGCGACTTGCCGACGCCGCGGAAGTTAAAGCGCAGCACCGAAAAACCGCGCGTCATAAACAGATGGAACAACTGCGCCGTCACCGGGTTGTTCATGTGCCCGCCGGCCTTGGGATGGGGGTGAAGGATCAGGGCAATGGGCGCGTTGTCCGTTTTTCCGGCGGTGTACCGGGCCTCAATTCGACCGGCAGCACCGGCGAGGATCACTTCAGGCATATAGAACCCTTGTTTCGTAATAAAATGTGTCATGGTGCGGCGCATAATTCTTGACTATAATAGTCAGGATTACTATGTCCCGCGCAGGGAAGACGGCGCCCCCTTATCAGGCAAGCCGTTTAGCACACTCTTTTCGGCTTTGGGCAGGTTTTTCATCGACCTGTTGCGATTTAGCCAGGGGCAGCCACAGGACTGACGGCATGAGATTATCGACCAAGGGACGTTACGCCGTCATGGCCATGACGGATCTGGCGCTCAATGCGCAGGGCAAGCCCATCTCCCTGTCCGAAATTTCCGAGCGTCAGCAGATTTCCCTGTCCTATCTGGAGCAGCTCTTTGCCCGCCTGCGCAAGGCCGGGCTGGTCAAGAGTGCGCGCGGTCCCGGCGGCGGCTACACGCTGGCGCGGACGGCGGATGCCCTGTTTGTAAGTGAGATCGTGCTGGCCGTCGATGAGCCGATCAAGGCGACGCGCTGCGCTTTGACCTCCAACAAACTGGGGGCGAATAAACGTCTGTCCAAGGAACATGCGGCGCGCGAAATCGGCTGTATGCCGGGCGGGCAACGCTGCCTGACGCACAATCTGTGGGAAGATCTGGGCTTTGCCATCCACGACTACCTTTCGACCGTATCGCTGAACGACGTCGTGCATAAGCGCACGCGCAAGCGGGTGACGATCGAAAACCGTTTCCCGGTCGATGCCCAAAGGGAACTGGCCTGATGGCAAACGCGCCCCTCTATCTGGACCATGCCGCCACCTCGCCGATCCGGCCGCAGGTGCGCGAGGCCATGCTCCGGGCGTGGGAGATCGGGGCCAATGCGTCTTCGGTGCACGCCTTGGGGCGTAAGGCCAAGCTGTTGCTCGAAGAGGCGCGCAACGCCGTTTTGGCATTCGTCAACGGCGTCGGTCCGGCGCGTCTGGTCTTCACGTCGGGCGGTACGGAGGCCAATCAACTGGCGCTCAGCCAGTCGCGCGGCTTCGACCGTGTGATCGTCAGCGCCGGGGAGCACGACAGCGTCTATAAAGCCGCCGAAAGCTATGGTTTACCCGTGGCTTATGCGCCATTGCTAAGGTCAGGCGTGGTCGATACCGAGGCCTTGCGTCAACTGTTGAACGCGGGCGGCAAGCCCTTTGTGGCGGTCATGTGGGTCAATAACGAAACCGGCGTCATCAACCCCATCCGTGCGATTGCCGATCAGGTCCACGCCGCTGGTGGCTGGCTGCACGTCGATGCGGTGCAGGCGGCGGGCAAGGTCGCGATCGACTTTGAAGCGTTGGGGGCCGACAGCCTGTCGCTGGCGGCGCACAAGATCGGCGGGCCGCAGGGCGTGGGCGCGCTGATCTACAGCGCGGACCGCGATATTCACGCCGCCATTCCCGGTGGCGGGCAGGAGTTCGGCCATCGCGCCGGTACGGAAAACATCGCCGGGATCGCTGGTTTTGCCGAAGCCACCAGCCACGCGCGTCCGATGACCGATACCGCTCAGGCCGAGGCCGAGGCGGCGCTGAAGGCACTCGGCGCGACCATTGTCGGCGAAGAGGCGCCGCGCGCGCCGGGGATTACCTGTTTCACCGTCCCCGACTGGACGGCGCAGCTTCAGCTTATCCACATGGATATGGCGGGCATCTGCGTCTCATCGGGGTCGGCCTGTTCGTCTGGCAAGGTCAAATCGAGCCGTGTACTGGAGGCCATGGGCCTCTCTGACGTGGCCGACAAGGCCTTGCGCGTCTCGTCCGGATGGACGACAAGCGCCGCCGACTGGCAACAATTCATAGAGGTTTGGTCCACGGGCTATGCGAAGCATCACGCCCGACAAGCGAGTAGAGTAAAGGAAAGCGCCTGATGGCAGCGGTCAAGGAAACCATTGAAACGGTTCAGAAGCTTGAGACCTATGCGCACGGTTTCGTCACCGATATCGAGACGGAATACGCGCCCAAGGGGCTCAATGCCGACATCGTGCGCTTCATTTCGGCCAAGAAGAACGAGCCGCAATGGATGCTCGATTACCGTCTGGCGGCTTTTGAGCGCTGGCAGTCCATGGACGAGCCCGACTGGGCCAAGGTCCATTATCAGAAGGTCGATTATCAGGACCTTTATTACTACGCCGCGCCCAAGCCGAAGCCCAAGCTGAACAGCCTGGACGAGGTCGATCCGGAACTGCTGGCCGTCTATGCCAAACTCGGCATCCCGCTGAAAGAGCAGGAAGTGCTGGCCGGTGTCGCCACGGCGCCGAAATACGCCGTCGATGCGGTGTTTGATTCCGTGTCGGTCGTCACCACCTTCAAGGACGAGCTGAAGAAGTCGGGCGTCATTTTCTGCTCTATTTCCGAAGCCTTACGCGAACATCCTGAACTGGTGAAAGAATATCTCGGTTCGGTCGTGCCGGTGTCGGATAACTATTTTGCCGCGCTGAACGCCGCCGTATTTTCGGATGGGTCGTTCGTCTATGTGCCGCCGGGCGTGCGTTGTCCGATGGAGCTTTCGACCTATTTCCGCATCAATGCGGAAAATACAGGTCAGTTCGAACGCACTCTGATTATCGCCGACAAGGGGGCCTACGTCTCCTATCTGGAAGGCTGCACCGCGCCGATGCGCGACGAAAACCAGCTTCATGCCGCCGTGGTTGAGCTGGTGGCGCTGGAAGACGCCTCGATCAAATATTCGACCGTGCAAAACTGGTATCCCGGCGACGCCGAGGGCAAGGGCGGTATCTATAACTTTGTGACCAAGCGCGCCGATTGCCGGGGCGCGCGCTCGAAAGTGTCGTGGACTCAGGTGGAAACCGGTTCGGCGGTGACGTGGAAATACCCGTCGTGCATCCTGCGCGGTGACGACAGCGTGGGTGAATTCTACTCCATCGCCGTTACCAACGGGATGCAGCAGGCCGATACCGGCACCAAGATGATCCATCTCGGCAAGAACACCCGCTCGCGTATCATCAGTAAGGGCGTATCGGCGGGCAAGTCGTCCAACACCTATCGCGGTCTGGTCTCAGCCCACGCCAGGGCGGGCGGGGCGCGTAACTTCACCCAGTGCGACAGTTTGCTGATTGGCAAGACCTGTGCTGCCCACACCGTGCCCTATGTCGAATCCGACACCGCTTCGGCGCAGTTCGAGCACGAGGCGACAACGACCCGCCTCAGCGAGGATCAGTTGTTCTACGCCATGCAGCGCGGTCTGTCGCAGGAAGAGGCCGTGGCATTGCTGGTCAACGGCTTCGTGCGCGAAGTGTTGCAAGAACTGCCGATGGAATTTGCCGTCGAGGCGCAGAAGCTGCTGGCCATCAGCCTTGAAGGGAGCGTGGGATGACGCTGTCTTCGGACATTCAGATACGAAAAACCAAGTGTATTTGGTTCGAAGATGCGGCTCTGGACAGCCTTGGACACCCTGTAGGCATACACTCCGTGGTTACCCCCATCGAGGTGATCCATCAGAACTATGCAGAAAATGAACCACCCATTGTTGTGCAACCCGGAGATCGGTTGCTCGTCCTTGGTATCGCTGATGGAAACAGAGATTTCCTTTGGGCGGAAATAGATGACAAGTCCCTTGCTTTTGCATCGGCGGACATTTGTGTGCCCGCCTCAAAGGTTCGGAATGTGTATGAAGTCGGTGAAGGCTCGGCTTAAAGAAGGTTGCTATAACAATGCTTAATATCGAAAACCTCACCGTCAGCGTTGACGACAAGACCATCCTCAAGGGCCTGAACCTGAACGTTCCGGCGGGTGAAGTGCACGCCATTATGGGCCCCAACGGGGCCGGGAAATCGACGCTGGGCTACACGCTGGCCGGGCGGCCAAATTACGAAGTGACGCAAGGGGCGGTCGATTTCAACGGCGAAGATCTGCTGGAGAAGGACGTGCATGAGCGCGCCGCGGCGGGGCTTTATCTGTCGTTCCAGTATCCGCTCGAAATCCCCGGCGTGCCGGCCATGACCTTCATCCGCACGGCGCTCAATGCCCAGCGTAAACTTCGCGGCGAAGAGGAGATGTCGGCCCCCGAATTCCTCAAGACCATCCGCGACGTCGCCAAGACGCTGAAAATCGACATGGACATGCTGAAACGTCCGCTCAATGTCGGTTTCTCCGGTGGCGAAAAGAAGCGCATGGAAGTGCTGCAAATGGCGCTGCTGCAACCGAAGTTCCTGATCCTTGATGAAACGGATTCCGGCCTCGATATTGACGCGCTGAAGGTGGTGTCGGACGGCGTCAATGCCCTGCGCAGCGATGATCGCGGGATGCTGGTCATCACCCACTATCAGCGCCTGCTCGACCATATCAAGCCGGACCGCATCCACATCCTCGTCGATGGCAGGATCGTCCATTCGGGCGGGCCGGAGCTGGCGCTGGAGCTGGAAGCGCACGGCTATGACCGCTACGTCAATGAGGCGGCGTAATGGCGTTTGACCTTACCCCGCTCGACCTGTTCGACCCGTCGTCCTACCCGACGCGGCGTCATGAGGAATGGACATATTCTGACCTATCGCGCGCCCTGCGGGACGTGCCGGCGCGCGCCGAGCTGACGCATCTTCAGGCCGAAGCCGGGGATTTCGGGGGCTTCTACTGGCACTGTGCCGGTGACGGGCAACTGGCTGACCTGCAAGCCGCCGTTTCCAAAGCCGTTCAGGGTTCGGGCGGTCGTCTTTACCTCGACATGAGCGATTTCGGGGAAGAGGGCTCTGTCGCCGGTTATCAGGGCGAGGGCCGCATCACCCTTGGCGCGGGTGAACACCTCATCCTGCTCGAAGACTATAGCGGGGCGCTGGACTATGCCGCCAGCACGGTCCTGCACTTCGACGTGGCCGAAGGGGCGACGCTGATCCGCGTGGTCATTCTCGATGAGCCGGAAAGCGCCGTGTCGGTGCGCCGTTCGACCGTGACCACCGCGCCGGACAGCGTTTTCAAGCAGTACGTTTTCGCCACAGGCGCCAAGTTCCAGCGCTTTGAAACCCATGTCACGCACGCCGGGCAAGGCGCTCTGGTCGAGATGCACGGGGCCTATCTGCTGAAAGACGCGGCGCACTTTGACTACACGACGCGCGTCACCCACGTCGAGGTCGATGGCGCGACTCAACAGTTGATCAAGGGCCTCGTCAAGGACCGCGCGACGGCGGTGTTTCAGGGCCGCATCTATGTCGAAAAGGGTGCCGATGGTACCGATGCCCGTATGCGCCATCAGGCCCTGATGCTCAATGACGGGGCGCATGTGCGCGCCAAGCCGGAGCTGGAAATCTACGCTGACGATGTGCAGTGCGCGCACGGCAACACCATCGGCGCGCTGGACGAGTCGGCGCTGTTCTTCTGTCAGTCACGCGGTATGCCCGAAGAGGTGGCGCGCGCCCTCCTGATGCAGGCCTTTGTCGTACCGGTCGCTGAGCAGATCGAGGACGAGGGCTTACGCGAAATGGTGCTGAACTGGATTGAGGATAAGGCGGGAGGCTTCTATGCCCTTTGATGTCGAAGCGGTCCGCCGCGACTTCCCTATCCTCAGCCGTCAGATCAACGGTAAGCCGCTGATCTATCTCGATTCCGGGGCCTCGGCACAGAAGCCGACCGCCGTCATCGAGGCCATGAGCCACCATATGGCGCAGTCCTACGCCAATGTGCACCGCGGCCTCCACCGGCTGGCCAATGAGGTGACCGATGCCTTTGAGGCCGGTCGTGAAACGGTCGCGACCTTTATCAACGCCGCGCGTCCGGAAGAGGTGATCTTCACCAAATCGGCGACGGAATCGATGAACCTCGTCGCCCAGACCTGGGGGCAGGCTCATATCAAGGCGGGCGATGAAATCCTCATCACCGAGCTGGAGCATCACGCCAATATCGTGCCGTGGCACATGCTGGCGCAGCGCACGGGCGCGGTGCTGAAATGGGTGCCGATCCTTGACGACGGCAGCCTCGATATGACCGCGTTTGATCAACTGTTGACAGATCGCGTCAAGCTGGTCGCCGTGGCGCATATGTCGAACGTTCTGGGTACGATCAATCCGGTACAGGACATTGTCGAGAAGGCCCATACGGTGGGTGCGAAGGTGCTGATCGACGGCTGTCAAGGCGTGGTCCATCTGCCCGTCGATGTGCAGGCGCTTGGCTGCGACTTCTACGCCTTTTCGGCGCACAAGCTGTACGGCCCGACAGGGCTGGGCGTTTTGTGGGGCCGCTATGACCTGCTGGAGGCCATGCCGCCCTGGCAGGGCGGCGGCGAAATGATCGCACACGTCTCCAAAGAGCGCATCACCTATGCCGAGCCGCCGCACCGTTTCGAAGCGGGCACGCCGGCTATTCTGGAGGTGATCGGGCTGAAAGCCGCCATCGACTGGCTGTCGCAGATCGACCGTGAGGCCGCTGCGGCGCACGAAATGGCGCTGTATGAACGCGCTCATGCGGGGCTGAAAAAGATCAATGCGCTGCGCATCTATGGCGAAGCACCAGAAAAAGGCTCGATCCTGACCTTTTCGCTGGGCTCGGCTCACGCGCATGACGTTGCGCAGATCCTTGACCGCTACAATATAGCGGTGAGGGCGGGGACGCATTGCGCGGAACCGCTGATGACGCGCCTGGGCGTGACCTCGACGGTGCGCGCCTCTATCGCCATCTATAATACCGAGGCCGAGATCGACGCGCTGATTGCAGCGGTTGAAAAGGCGCAAGGGTTTTTTGAGTAATGACCATGTCCAAGCACGAGATCATTTCCCTGTCCGGCGATGACGCCAGCGAAGCGGCTATCGACCCGGGGCAGGCCGAGCTGTTTGCCCCGGAAGAAACGACGGCGGTCGAACCGCTGGCGCAGGAAGAGTTGGATCGTCTGACCGATGAGCTGATCGCGGCGTTCAAAACGGTGTTCGACCCGGAAATACCGGTCGATATCTATGAGCTGGGTCTGATCTATCGCGTCGATATCAATGACAACCGCGAAGTCGTGGTCGATATGACCCTGACCGCGCCGGGTTGTCCGGTGGCGGGGGAGATGCCCGGCTGGGTGCAGAATGCGGTGATGGGCGTGCGCGGCGTGGCCGATTGTCACGTCAATCTGGTCTTCGATCCGCCGTGGGAGTCGTCCAAGATGAGCGACGAGGCCAAGCTTCAGCTCAACATGTTTTAGTTCGCATGGGGGAAACGCAGTTTCCCCCATGTACCCCTTCCGTGAGAGTAAAGGCCGCAGAGATAGCTATGGATATTCAGCCTGTTATCACGCCTCGTCCCCGTCGGCCGCGTCCGGCCATCGTGTCGCTGACCGATGCGGCGGCGGCGCAGGTGAAGGCCATTATGGCGCGCGCTGATAAACCCTATGTCGGCCTGCGCGTGGGCGTCAAACAGGGGGGCTGCGCCGGGCAGGAATATGTGCTGAGCTATGCCGAAGCGGCCGATCCGCTGGACGAGGTGGTCACCGACAAGGAGGTGACCATACTGATCGAACCCAAGGCTGTGCTGTATCTGGTCGGCACGGTCATTGACTATGAGACGACGAAGCTGGCGTCGAAGTTCGTGTTTAACAACCCGAACGAGACGGATGCCTGTGGCTGCGGCGAGAGTGTAACGATCAAGCCCGCAGCCACGCACTCTGACTAAAAATTGGCTGCGGCGAGCGTGTACGGATCAGGCGCGCAGCGCCTGAGGCACGAATTCGACCTCATCGCTTCGACCCGTCAGCCAGTCGAGCGCCTCATCCGCCGTATAGAAGTTACGCATCGTGTCCTTGGGGAAAGAGGCGTAGTCCTGCTGTATATACACCTCTTCCACCGCGTCATGCGTTACAAAGGCGACCCGGCGGCCTTCGGTCACGTGACGTGTCCATTCGGCCCAGGTGCGGGCAAAGCGCTGGCGGTCCTCGTCTTCCATATGTCCCGTATAGCGGCGAAAATCGATCAGGCGGTCATAACGCCACGGTTCGCCGATTTCGGCATAGGCTTCGAGAAAGCGGTCGCACAGCTCGGCGCTCGGGATAGGGCCAAAGACGCGGGCAATAAGGATGGAATTGTTTTCATCCAGATAAACACTGAGGCGGTATTTTTGCGACATGGGTAAGCAGGGACTTTGTGATTGCCAACCCATTCTACGCGTCAATACTTAAGAACCACTTAGCTTAAGCGTGAAATGTCGTTTCGGTAACGGGTTACGGTTGTGGAGTCGCCAGCCATTCGATGGCTTCATCACGACGGTCGAACAGCTGGATATAGGCATGGGGGAAGGCGTCACCCAGCGCATTCATGCGCGCCCGGTCGAAGGGATCATTGGAAATCAGGGCCAGACGGCGGCGCGGGGGCGGTGGGGTGCCGGCCACCTGCGCCAGCCATACAGAGACCTTTAGCAGGTCCTGAAATTCCACCACGCCCTGCGCGGAGCGCATATCCAGTATCCGGTCATAGGTCCAGGGACGCTCGACCTGCTGATAAACCGCGATCAGGGAGTCGGCGAAACCCTCGCTGGTATAGTCTCCGCGCGCCGTCACCAGCAGTATATGCCTGTCGGGGTCAATGAGATGGGAGAGGCGAAGAGGGCGCGGCACAACTGACCTTACAGAACACAAGGATAAGGTCTTTGTGTCTAGCAGGGCTTTATTAAAAAACGCTTGTATTTCCGTTGTCTATGCCGGAATTGCGCCTTCGTTGACAAGGATGGACGCTTCCACCGGGCCGCCTGTGGCTTCGGCGATCAGTTCCTGCGTGCGACCTTCGATGCGCGCCTGCAAAAGGGCCATGAACTGCGCCTTGTCGAGGCCGGGGTCGATGGGGTCCAGAAACTCCAGCACGGCGGTCCCGGCGGTCTTTTGATAGCGCGTTTCCTGCCAGAACAGGCCCAGATTGGTGGCGACGGGCACGACGGGACGGTTGAAATTCCGGTACATGTGCCACACGCCTGAGCGATAGCGGCGGTAGGTGCCCGGCGCATTGAGGTGGCCTTCGGGATAGATGAGGATGTGGCGGCCATCGCGGTCGGCTTCGGCGGAACGCTGGCTGAGATTGCGCCGCGCTTCGTGCCCGCCGCAATTATTGACGACAATCGCGCCCAGCTTGCGCAGCAGCGTCCCCATCAGCGGGAATTTTTCCAGATGGTCACCGGTAACGAAGGCCACGTCTTCGAACTGCGAATAGAGACAAAAGCCGTCGCCCCAAGACTGGTGCTTGGCGGCGAAAATGACCGGCGTATCGGGGACCAGATGACGGCCGCGGACTTCAAGCCGGATGCCGGCCAGCGCACGCATGGCCCACACCATGCGGCGCGTGTAGCGCTGCACCACCCACAGGACGGGCTTGCGTCCGGGCAGGAGCGACAGGCCAATGGCCATCAGGCTGTAGGCGATGGAGAAGGTCCAGTAGGCGATGGAAAACGCGAAGGCGCGCATGAGGCTATCCACGAAAAAGGGGCTTGATCAATGGATCACGCCCCCTTGTCGCATAAATTTGAACAATGTTCAAATTATATTTTTGACCTTGATAACTCAGGCAGCGTCGATGGCTTTCAGGGCCGAGGCCGCGCAGGTCACCATGTTGCGGCCGCCATTCTTCGACTGATAAAGGGCCTTGTCGGCGCGATCGAGAAGGTCATAGGCGTCTTCGCCGTAGTCGCGTTCGGCAATGCCGACCGAAATGGTGATGGTCCCGAGGTCTTCGTTGGTCGAGCGGCGTTTCAGGACGCGCGAAGCGATTTCCTGCCGCGCCTCGTTGAGCAGGCGCTCGACCGAGGCAATGGTTTCGTTGGGGAAGATCATGGCAAATTCTTCACCGCCATAACGCGCGGCCATACGCGGCGCGCGCCCGATCCGCGACAGGACCGAGGCGACGTAACGCAGCACCTGATCCCCCGTCTGGTGACCCCAGGTGTCGTTGAAGCGTTTGAAATGGTCGATATCGAGCACGGCCAGCGTGATATTCTTGCCTTCGTCGCTGTCGCAATGGCGCTCCAGCGCCTCATCGAACGACTTGCGGTTGGCCAGATTGGTCAGGGCGTCGGTCATGGCTTCCAGACGTACCTGATCGAGGTGCTTGCGCAGGCGCGCCACTTCACGTGAGGATTCGCTCAGGCGAACTTCGAAATGCGCATGTTGGCTCAGGATTTGCGAGGTCGCATCGGTCAGGCGCCCGACAAGCTGGCGCAGACGCTGGGCATCGGAGTCGCCGTCAAAGCTGCTGCGCGCGCCTTCCAGCGTCTCGTTATAGTCTTTCTGGGCCTTCTGGGCTTCCGTGATGACTTCACTGACCGAAGCCAGTTCGCGCGTCAGGCGCAGACCAGCGTCGCGCACCTCATCATTGAGCTTAAGGCGGGAAATGAATTTGGACGCGAGGCTTTCGGAGATTTCTTCGGTGATTTTTTCGCCCGAACCGATCAGGCGGTGAATTTCCTGCGCCAGAGCCGAGTTGGGATCGCCCGCGACATAGAGCCAGATTTCGTAATTAAGTGGCGTCGGCCAAACCCCGTGCAGTTCCATCAGCCGAATGGCCTCCATGGCCAGACTATAGGCATTGGAACTGCGAACGCTCACTTCTATGTCGTTGCTCATAAAGGCTTCCTCGTGTCACGAATCGGGTGACGAAGGACAGCCTAAGCTAATTTCTCTGACAGGCGGTTAACGCCGGAAGTTATTTTCGCTTACCCGTGATCTCAGCGGTAGGCGCTGCGCAGCATAAAGGCGGGGACATGGCCGCCAAATCCCTGACCTTCCGGTCCTCTGGGCAGGCTGTCTTCGTTGTCTTTCAAGGGGAAATCGTCCTCGGCGGCCCTGGCGCGCGGGGCAGGGCTTTCTGTTGCCGATGACTTGCGGCGGCGCGTTTTTTTCTCCGGGAGCGGAGCGGGTTCGGCGGCGGCAACCTCCGGTTCGATGGCTTCGACCGTTACCTCTGCCGGGGCATCGCTCTTGCGGCCGCGTTCACGCCGCGGGCGTGCCGAACGATCGCGCTCACCCCGTTCGCCGCGACCCCTCGCCGGTTTTTCCCTGTCCGGACGGGCATCGGCCAGAGGCCCCCAATCGACGTCCAGTTCAAGTGCGTTGGGCTCTTTCTTGATGAGCTTCAAAACCTTGTCGTAGTTCTTCTCGTCATTGGGCGCGAGGATGAGATAGGCTTCGCCCGTGCGTCCGGCGCGGCCTGTGCGCCCGATACGGTGCACATAGTCGTCGGCGTGATGCGGCACATCGAAGTTGAACACATGGCTGACGCTGGGGATGTCCAGCCCGCGCGCCGCCACATCCGAGGCCACCAGCAGTTTCAGCTCACCGCTGCGGAAGGCATCGAGCGTCTTCATGCGCAGGGACTGATCTAGGTCGCCGTGGATCGGCGCGGCGTTAAACCCGTGTACCGACAGCGACTTGGCGACGATATCGACATCGGTCTTGCGGTTGCAGAAGACGATGCCGTTATTGATCTCCAACTGGCCGATCAGGGTGCGCAGGGCCAGACGCTTGGCCTTGGCCAGCAGTTTGGAATCGCCCGCCGGCACGCGATAGACGTACTGGGTGATGTTCTCGTTGGTGGTCGCAGGGCGCGAGACTTCGATGCGTACCGGGTTCTTCAGAAACTGCTCGGTCAGGCGCGTGATTTCCGGCGGCATGGTCGCCGAGAAGAACAGGGTCTGGCGCGACGGCGGCGTCAGCTTGAAGATGCGCTCGATATCGGGGATGAAGCCCATATCCAGCATGCGGTCAGCTTCGTCAACGACCATCAGTTGCACGCCGTTGAGCATCACCTTGGACCGTTCGAACAGGTCGAGCAGGCGGCCCGGCGTGGCGATCAGCACATCGACGCCCTTGTCCAGCTTGGCCACCTGATCGGCCATCGAGACGCCGCCAATCAGCAGGGCCCAGTTGAGCTTGCAATATTTGGCATATTTCTCAAAAGCTTCGGCAACCTGATCGGCCAGTTCACGCGTCGGGGCCAGCACGATGGCGCGCGGCATACGGGCGCGCGAACGGCCCGAAGCCAGCTTTTCGATCATTGGCAGGGTGAAGGCCGCCGTCTTGCCGGTGCCTGTCTGCGCAATCCCCAGTACGTCCAGTCCGATCAGGGCAATAGGAATGGCCTGTTCCTGAATGGCGGTCGGCGTATCATAGCCGGTATCGGCCACGGCTTTCAGGATATCGGGGTTCAGGCCTAGATCGGTAAATTTGGTCATTCAGCTTTGAAGGGTTGCCGTTTCGGACAGTCGCAGGAAAAAATCAGCCGCCGCGTAAGCGCGGACACGGCGACAAATACGCCGGTAAAGGCTTTGCGGCCTCTAGTATCAGATTTTACATAAAAGGACAGAGATTTATTGCGCTAAGGCGGCTCAGACGTCCAGATCATCGCCGATAAATTCGGCGTTTTGCTGAATGTATTTGAAGCGCAGTTCCGGTTTACGACCCATCAGAGTCTCGACCAGATCCTCGATATCGCTCTCGTTCTCCGGCAGGGTGACACGCGCCAGGGTCCGCGTTTTCGGGTCCATGGTCGTTTCCTTGAGTTGTGCCGGCATCATCTCGCCCAGACCCTTGAAGCGACCGATTTCGGGCTTCTTGCCCTTGAACTCTTTTTCAAGGATTTCAAGTCGGTGCGCATCGTCCTTGGCATAGATGATCTTGGTGCCGTGGCTGATGCGGTACAGCGGCGGCATGGCCAGATAGAGGTGACCATTGCGGATCATCGACGGCATGGTGCGGTAGAAATAGGTGATCAGCAGCGAGGCGATGTGGGCCCCGTCCACATCGGCGTCGGTCATGATCACCACGCGCTCGTAGCGCAGATCGTCTTCCTTGAAGCGCGCGCCCGGTTGTACGCCGAGCGCCAGCCCGAGATCGGACAGTTCCTGATTGGACTTGGCTTTGTCGGCGGTCGCAGAGGCGATATTGAGGATCTTGCCGCGCAGGGGCAGGATGGCCTGCGTATTGCGGTTACGCGCCTGCTTGGCGGAGCCACCGGCCGAGTCGCCTTCGACGATGAACAGCTCGGTGCCATTGGCGTCCTGACGCGCACAATCGGCCAGCTTGCCCGGCAGACGCAGCTTGCGCGTGGCGGAGGCGCGCTGCACCTCCTTATCCTTGCGCTTTTTCAGGCGGTCCTCGGCGCGTTCGACAACGAACTGCAACAGGCGATCGGCCTGTTTGGGCGAACTGATCAGCCAGTGGTCGAACGGATCGGCCAGCGCCTTTTCGACCAGGCGCTGGGCTTCGCTGGACGACAGGCGGTCCTTGGTCTGGCCCTGAAACTCAGGGTTCTTGATGAAGACCGAGATCACCACGCCGGCTTGCGCCACCACGTCTTCAGCGGTGATGATGCCGCCGCGCTTGTCGCCGGTCATGTCGGCATAGGCCTTCAGCGAGCGGGTGAGGGCGGCGCGCAGACCCGCCTCATGCGTACCGCCGTCGGGCGTCGGGATGGTGTTGCAATAGGACTGCGTAAAGCCGTCAAATTCGCCGAAACCGGCCCCGGACCAGGTGACGGCCCACTCCACGGCCCCGGCTTCACCTTGCCGTTCTACGCGGCCGGAAAAGATGTCGGTGACGGTTTCGGTCTCCTGCACCCGCTCGGCCAGATAATCGGCTAGACCGTTGGGGAAGTAGAACCTGTCTTCGGGCGGGGTGTGATCGGTGATCTGGCTGGGGTCGCACTTCCAGTGAATCTGCACGCCGCGGAACAGATAGGCTTTCGCTTTCGCCATGCGGTACAGGCGCGCCGGTTTAAAGTGCGCGCCGACGCCGAAAATCTCTTCATCCGGCTTAAAGCGTTCGCGGGTGCCGCGTTTCTTCGACGGGGCGATCTGCTGGATGGGGCCCTGACTGAGGCCGCGCGAAAAGACCTGCTGCCATTCAAACCCGTCGCGCCACACCGTCACTTCGAGTCGCTCAGACAGAGCGTTCACCACCGAGACGCCAACCCCATGAAGACCGCCGGAGGTCTCATAGGCCTTGCCAGAGAACTTACCGCCGGAGTGCAGGACGGTCATGACGACTTCCAGCGCCGACTTGCCGGGGTATTTGGGGTGCGGATCGACGGGGATGCCGCGCCCATCATCGCGTACCGACAGATAACCCTCGGCGTCCAGCTCGACCCATATGGCCTTGGCATGACCGGCGACGGCCTCGTCCATAGCGTTGTCGAGCACTTCGGCGAACAGATGGTGCATCGCCTTTTCGTCGGTGCCGCCGATATACATGCCCGGACGCTTACGCACGGGCTCCAGCCCTTCCAGCACCTCGATCGCTTCCGCGCCATAGCCTTCGGCGGTCATGGCCGAGGGCTTGGCAGCCGGCGTAGCCACCGGTTGCGCCGCCTTGACGGGTTCAGGCTTGGCCGGGGCCGGTTTGGCCGCAGGCGAAGAGGCAGCGTCTGGTTGAGGCACGGGGGCGTCACCGCCGAACAGGGAAGGTTGGGGAGGCGTAGTAGACATGCGCGTACTGTGGACCGATTCGGTGAATTTCCATCCGTCCGGCAAGGGTGGACGTGAACAATCCATAAACAAAAAGGCCGCAAACCCCAAGGGGCTTGCGGCCGATTTCTGTGGCTTAATGCCAGGTGGCTTAGAACGCCGCCTTAAGGGTCAGGGCAACCTGTTCCTTCATGTTATTACGGCCGTCAGCGTTCCAGCCCAGCGGATGGTCGCCGGTGTCCCAGTAACGCAGGTCGAGCGACAGATTTTCGGACAGGGCGTAACCGACGCCGACATTCCAGGTCGTGTAGCTGTCATAGGCCTTTTCCTTCGGCGTACCAGCATAGGCGGTGAAGGAGCCTTCTTGCTTACCAAAAGCACCCGAAACCGACCATTTGTCAGTCAGCGGATAGGCCGCGTTCAGTTCATAGTAGGGGTTTTCCAGCGTTTCCCAGTTGGTGTAGAGGGTGGCACCGATCGAGCCCTTGCCCATCGGGTGGGTGAAGCCGGCCTTCAGTTCACCGAAGTTCAGCGAGTCTTCATCGGGGTAGGAATAGTAGATGGCACCGAAGTCAAACGCCCAGTTGCCGACGGTCGGCTTCAGGCCGGCGTACAGATCGACTTCCAGCGAAGCGTCCGAACCAAAATCGACGTTCGACGCCCAGGTGCCGGCGTAGAAGGTGCCGTTGGTGTAGTCGATGCCGCCCTGAACAGCCGCATCCTTGCTCGACTGGGAGATGCCGCGCCAGACATAGTTGTTGGTGGCGGCGATGTTGTAGCTGAAAGCGCCTTCGGCGGAAGCGGCGCCAGCGACCAGAGCAGTTGCGGCGATCGTGGCGGCGAGGAGGAACTTCTTCATGATCTGTATCCTGTATTATGGTTCAGATTATATCGACCACAGTACGCAACTGCGGCGTAAATCGAAGTTCAATGTAGCAATTTTTACGTTGCGTACTACCCCCCGCTGAAGGTTTGAGCGGTCTTGATGTAAAATTGTCACGAATTCCTAACGCGACGTTCACAATTGCCAAGTGAATATAATTCATTGTTTTAAAATAAAAAATCCCAAAATTTTAGCCTGAATCCAAACCTTTGTGTTGCCAATGTGGCGGGCATATCTTGCGCTGCAACGTTACTTTTTCGCCGCAGCGCGCAAAAAGCGAATCGCGTTCTCACCACAAGCCGTCTGAGCGAGCGCATAGTGCCTGACATCCACGCAAAAAAATAGGGTGCCTTTCGGCACCCCATCTGTAAGCGTACTGAAGTTCTGATGATTAGTGGTGAACTTCGTCATGCAGAGCAGAGTCGAGACCGGCTTCTTCATCCGCTTCCGACACGCGCAGGCCCGTGGTGAACTTGCAGATGACAAGGATGATAAAGGTGCCGATGGCGGACCACAGGATCGTAAAGACCAGACCCATGAACTGAGCCCCGACCGAAGCGCCTTCGGCCAGCGGGTTGATCGACGGGTCGGCAAATACCGCCGTCAGGATCGCGCCGAGGAAACCACCCGCACCGTGGATGCCGAAAGCGTCCAGCGAGTCGTCATAGCCCAGCAGGCGCTTCACCCACACCGCCGAGGTGTAGCAGAAGGGACCCGCGATCAGGCCGATGATCAGTGCACCGGTCGGGTTGACGAAACCGGCGGCCGGGGTGATGGCCACGAGGCCCGCCACGATACCGGACAGGATGCCGAGCAGCGACGGCTTGCGGCGGATGGTCCATTCGACCAGCTTCCACGTCAGACCAGCGGCGCAGGCGGCCAGAATGGTGTTCAGCAGAGCGGCGGCGGCGATACCGTCAGCGGCCCATTCCGAACCGGCGTTGAAACCGATCCAGCCAACGAACAGCAGCGAAGCGCCGATCATGACGAAGATCAGGTTGTTCGGTGTCATTTCTTCGGTGCCGTAACCCTTACGACGGCCAAGGAAGATGGCGGCCACCAGACCAGCGACACCGGAGTTGACGTGAACAACGGCACCACCGGCAAAGTCGAGCACGTGCATGGCCGCCAGATAACCGCCACCCCAGACCTGGTGACAGATCGGCGCATAGATGAAGACCGACCACAGGGCCATGAACAGCAGCAGACCCGACAGCTTGATCCGTTCGGCAAAAGCGCCGGTGATCAGGGCGGGCGTGATGATGGCGAAGGTCATCTGATAGGCGATCCACAGCATTTCCGGCAGGCCGGGCGCCGAGGCATAGGCCGTCGAGGTGGTCACGCCCTTGAGCAGGAACACGTCGAAGCCGCCGATGAATTTGTTGACGGTTTCACCCGGGATGCCGAACAGCGCCTTGTCAGCCACCCCGAAGGACAGGCTGTAGCCGACGACGAACCACAGGACCGCCACGACGCAGGTCACGGCGACCGACTGGGTCACGGTGGCGATGATGTTCTTCTTGCGCACCATACCGCCGTAGAACAGGGCGAGACCCGGCATGGTCATCATCAGCACGAGGGCCGTGGCGACGATGATCCAGGCGGTGCCGGCGGCGTCAAGCGTCAGCGGCTTCTGGTGGGCGAGGAGGACGGGGGCCGGCGCTTCGGCGGCCGCCGTAGGTGTGGCGGCTTCCGAAGCCGGAGCCGCTTCCGAAACCGCAGCTTCGGAGGTGACCGCCGCCGCGTGGGCGACAGTGACGACCGGGGCCGTCATGAGGAGTGCGGCGGAGGCCGCCAGCACTTTTGAGAATTTAATCCACGTTTTCAAGTTATCCCCCTTGGATAAGCGGATGTTGCACCGGCGAAGAGTGCCGCCATGCGTTTGTTTCGCAAAGGGTTTTGTTAAGACATGGCGGGGTGAGGGGGCGTGCGGGGATTTAATGCGTCATTTATGTGTCAATATGGCGGGGTGAAACGCGCAAACCCTGAAAATCAGGTTGGTATCAAATGATATTATAAAAGTATCCAGTGAAACTATATTTTAGACAGCGCTTTCAGAACGGTAATCAGGTCTTTTAACCACCACCCATATGCAAACAAGCCGCCCCAGTTAGGAGCGGCTTGTTCTTTAAAATCAACCCTTTGCGGGGAGATATTGAGCTTAGCCCTTGTAGTACATCTCGAACTCGATCGGGTGCGGACGCAGTTCGAAGGCCATCACTTCTTCCATCTTCAGTTCGATGTAGGAGTCGATGAAATCGTCGTCGAACACGCCGCCCTTCTTGAGGAAGGCGCGGTCCTTGTCGAGGTTGTCGAGGGCTTCACGCAGGCTGCCGCAGACTTCCGGCACGGCCTTTTGCTCTTGCGGCGGCAGGTCGTACAGGTTTTTGTCGGCCGCGGGGCCCGGATCAATGCGGTTTTCGATACCGTCGAGACCAGCCATCAGCAGGGCGGTGAAGGTCAGGTAGGGGTTGCCCAGCGGATCGGGGAAGCGCGCTTCGATACGCTTGCCCTTCGGCGAAGACACCCACGGAATACGGATCGAGGCCGAGCGGTTACGCGACGAATAGGCCAGCTTCACCGGGGCTTCATAGCCCGGAACCAGACGCTTGTAGGAGTTGGTCGTCGGGTTGGCGAAGGCGTTGATGGCCTTGGCGTGCTTGATGATGCCGCCGATGTACCACAGGCACAGGTCCGACAGACCGGCATACTTGTCACCAGCGAACAGCGGCTTGCCGTTCTTCCAGATCGACTGGTGGACGTGCATACCCGAACCGTTGTCACCGAACATCGGCTTCGGCATGAAGGTCGCGGTCTTGCCATAGGCGTGGGCGACGTTCTGCACGACGTACTTGTAGAGCTGGGTACGGTCGGCCATGGTCAGCATGTCCGAGAACTTCAGGCCGAGCTCGTGCTGGGCCGGCGCCACTTCGTGGTGGTGCTTTTCCGGTTCCATGCCCAGTTCGCCCATGACGGCGAGCATTTCACCGCGCAGGTCCTGGCAGGAGTCCACCGGGTTGACCGGGAAGTAGCCGCCCTTCGGGCCCGGACGGTGACCCATATTGCCTTCGGCGTATTCCTTGGCCGAGTTAATCGGCAGTTCCGACGAGTCGAAGGAGAAGCCGGTGTTGTTCGGCGCGATCGACCAGCGGACGTCGTCGAACAGGAAGAATTCGGCTTCCGGACCGAAATAGACGGTGTCGCCGATGCCGGCCGACTGCACGTAGGCGAGCGCCTTCTTGGCGATCGAGCGCGGGTCGCGGTTATAGGGCTCGTTGGTATCCGGATTGATGACGTCGCAGAACAGGAAGAGGGTGGTCTGCTGATAGAAGGGGTCGATATAGGCCGTCTTCAGGTCCGGGCGCAGCTTCATGTCGGATTCGTTGATGGCCTTCCAGCCGGCGATCGACGAGCCGTCGAACATGGTGCCGTCATTGAGGAAGTCTTCATCGACGAGATCGATGTCGAAGGTCACATGCTGCATCTTGCCGCGAACGTCGGTGAAGCGAACGTCAACATACTTGACGTCCTTTTCCTTGATGAGCTTGAGAATGTCTGCTGCGGTCATTTTTTGACGCCCTGGGTTTTTGGTTGGGTAGTTTGGGGAGGATCAAACCGCTTGCGGTCCGGACTCCCCGGTGCGGATGCGAACGACATCAATGACGTCGCTCACAAAAATCTTGCCGTCGCCAATCTTGCCCGTGCGCGCCGCGGTCTGGATGGCCTCAAGTGCGGCCGGTGCCAGATCGTCGGCAACCACGAGTTCAATTTTGATCTTCGGCAGAAAATCAACAACATATTCCGCACCCCGGTAGAGTTCGGAATGTCCTTTCTGGCGGCCGTAGCCCTTGGCTTCCAGAACGGTCATACCCTGCACGCCGATTTCCTGAAGGGCTTCCTTCACTTCGTCCAGCTTAAAGGGTTTGATAACAGCTTCGATCTTTTTCATGAGCAATCCTGATCACGACCGTTAACAGCGAAAATCTTTTGCATTGCGACAGAATGCAAGCCAGATTCCGGTGAAACAGCTCACTTGACTGTAAAGATTTATTACGATGCGTGAGCGCACCCGTTCTGCCTTTAGCCGCAGTCGGGGGCAAATTCAAAAGGAAATTACGCCTGTTAGCCGATTTGGAAACCGCAACCCCTTTTCCAGCGGGCGCAGGCCTCGCCTGTCAGGCCACATGATTTCCTCTGAAATCATATCACGACCCTAAATCACGCCTTTTGGGCCGTAAAGATAGACCAAAGAGAATTTTTCCCGGCGTCGCTGCCGCACCGGCGAAGAAGTCGCCAAGGAAGCCTCTGGGCCAAAATAAAACCCCCGGATCGTGAAATCCGGGGGTCTTTGAGTATCCGATATCGGATTTTAGTACTCGTAAGACTCTTCGATGGCCTGACCGGCACCGCCTTCGAGAAGGTCGGCAGCGGCGGCTTCGTCAGCCAGACGGTCTTCTTCGAACTGCGCGGCGATAACGTTTTCGCCGGCGGCCTGACGTTCGGCCTCTTCAGCCGAGCGCGCGACGTTGACCGTGATCGAGATCGTGACTTCGGCGTGCAGACGCACCTTAAGGGCGTGCAGACCAAGGGTCTTGATCGGGGTGTCGAGAACGATCTGGTTGCGCTCGACCTTGCCGCCGGTTTCAGCGACGGCGTCAGCAACGTCACGGCCGGTGACCGAACCGTAGAGTTGACCGGTTTCACCCGCCTGACGGATGATCACGTACTGCTGACCGTCGAGTTCAGCGCCTTGCGTTTCGGCAGCCGAGCGAGCGGCGGCGTTACGGGCGACGATCTGTTCCTTCTGAGCTTCGAAGAACTTCAGATTGGCGGTCGTGGCGCGCAGGGCCTTGTGACGCGGCAGCAGGAAGTTACGGGCAAAGCCGTCCTTCACCGACACGACGTCACCGATAACGCCCAGATTTTCAACGCGTTCCAGGAGAACAACTTTCATGGGTGCGTCTCCTTACTTCACGACGTAGGGCAGAAGTGCCAGGAAGCGGGCGCGCTTGATGGCCTTGGCCAGCTCACGTTGCTTCTTTTGCGACACGGCGGTGATGCGCGACGGCACGATCTTGCCGCGCTCGGAGATGTAGCGTTGCAGCAGCTTCACGTCCTTGTAGTCGATCTTCGGAGCATTGGCGCCGGAGAACGGGCACACCTTACGGCGGCGGAAAAACGGACGACGAGCCGGAGCGGAGCCGACGGGAGCGCCCGGAGTGGCGGCGATAGTGTCTTCAGCCATCTTCAGCTCTCCTTATTGCTCAGCGAATTCAGCACGTTCGGAACGCTCAGCGCGCTCCGGACGGTCACGACGCGACAGAACCGGCGACAGTTCCAGATCCAGCTCTTCGACGCGAACGGTCAGGAAGCGGATGACGTCTTCGTTGATCGACAACTGACGTTCCATTTCCTTCACGGCGGCCGCCGGCGCATCAATGGCCAGCAGCGAGTAGTGCGCCTTGCGGTTCTTCTTCACGCGGTAGGTGAGGTTGCGCAGACCCCAGTATTCGATCTTGGCGACCGAGCCGCCCAGTTCTTCGATCAGCGCCTTGAGGGTATCGTTGAGACCTTCCGCCTGTTGCGGCGAAATGTCCTGCCGTGCGAGCACGACGTGTTCATAAAGTGCCATTTGGTCCTCTTCCGTTGAGCGGGGTGGCGCGCATCCGGGCGGAAGCCCCGGACACACGATGGATCATGGCTCCTCACAATGAGGAATGACCACCACGCAAGCGAAGCGGGCGCTATAGTCGATAACGCCCGCATAATCAAGTGTCGGTAACCGTGTCAAAACGGCCTGCAACGGACGTTTCACAGCGTTCTGACGCGACTACGGTGTTGGGACAGCCCTATTTCAGGCTGTCGGCAGCCGCCAGCAGGCTGGGCACGTGGGTCGCCGCATTGCCGGAATCGTGGACGAAGGCGATCTTGCCGTCCTTACCAATAATGTAGGAGACGCGACCCGACATCGGCACAGCCGGCATCTTGGCATCGTATTTCTCGGCGATCCTGGCCCCCTTGTCCGAACCGACCGGGAACTTGCCACCGCAGTCCGCCTTTGAGAACTTCTTGAGCGTCGGCACATCATCCGCCGACAGGCCGACGACGCTGATCTTTTTGGCGGCGAACTTGTCCATGTTTTCGGAGAACTGACGCGCTTCCAGCGAGCAGCCGCCGGTGAACGCCTTGGGGTAGAAGTACACAATCACCGGGCCTTGCTTCAAAGCGGATTTCAGCGAAAACGCATGAGTTTCGCCGTTGGTGGCGGCCTCGACCTTGAAGTCGGGGGCCTTGTCGCCAACCTTGAGCGCGGCCAGCGCAGGCGAAGTGGCGGTAAGGGCAAACGCAGCGGCAACCAGAGCGGCACGGATGAGCATGAGACGTCTCCATTGTGTGAAGTGTCTCCATATACGCCGATTTGGCGACCTTGGCTCAGATAATCGACCGGACTTTGACTTGCCAATCGCAATCTGGATGATTGCTATTGGCAAGTGAGGCATTAGTAGGGCGGATTGTGCTTCTCGATAAAGGCCACCACGGCGTCCATGGTCTGCACGCGGGTGGGTTCCCGCGACAGCCAGTGATCCTCTTCTTTCAGAAGGATCAGATCAACCTCCTTACCGGCTTTTTTCAGGGCGTCGCGCATTCGGTAGCTCTGATCAATCGGCACAACCGTGTCGTCCTTGCCGTGGATTAACTGGATGGGGATGGTGATATTAGCGGCCTTCAGGTCCGGCGATACCTCGGCCCAGCGGCTTTCATCGCCCAGAAAACGCTTCCAGTACAGCACCCGCCGCGCTTGTTTGTCATAGCCGACGGACTCTTCTTCGTAAGCGATCATCTTCTTGAGATTGGTCACCGGCGCGATGCCGCTGGCGCAGCGATAGACGCCCGGATCAAGCGCCGCCCCCGCCATGGCCGCATAGCCACCGTAGGAGGCCCCGACAATGCAAACGCGCTTGGGGTCGATCGTCCCTTCCTTGGCCAGATAGCGCACGCCGTCCGACAGGTCGGTCTGCATCTTGCGGCCCCATTCCCCGTAGCCCTTTTCGGTAAAGCTGTCACCGTAGCCGCTCGAACCGCGGAAATTGGGTTGCAATACGGCATACCCGCGCGAGGCGATGGCCTGAGACATCCAGTCATATCTGATGTCGTCATAGGACTCCGGCCCGCCATGCGGCAGGACGATCAGGGGCAGGTTTTTGGCCTCACGACCGGGCGGCAGGGTCAGATAGCCGTTAATCTCCAGCCCATCTGCCGCCTTATAGGTCACCTTGCGCTTTTCGGCGACCCATTCCGAAGGTACGTCAGGTCGCGTCTGGCCAGCGAGTTT
Source organism: Asticcacaulis sp. DW145 (assembly GCF_037101385.1). Lineage (NCBI taxonomy): Bacteria > Pseudomonadati > Pseudomonadota > Alphaproteobacteria > Caulobacterales > Caulobacteraceae > Asticcacaulis > Asticcacaulis sp. DW145. Next base: position 663,933 of record NZ_AP029025.1, read on the forward strand.
GAAGCTCTTGGTGGTGTAGTCGATATAGTAGTAGGTGCCTGGATCGCCGGGTCCTTCGCCATAGACGATGATCTGGCGGCCATCATCAGACATATCAACCAGCTTTCGGTAGGTATAGTCCGGCATACCTTTCTCGATCAGATGCGGCAGGTTGGCCAGATCGGGAGCAAAAAAGGTATAGGCGGGGCCATCGGGGCTGTAATTGATAAAGCCCGCCAGCTTGCCCGTCGCCGGATGATAGAAGGTGCCGACATTACTGCCCTTGGTATCCAGAGGCTCGCTGAACCGGCCATCCGGGAAGACTTCGTAATAGTTGCCAGCCTTTTCGCCGGCATTGATATAGACCAACACCGATTCGTCATCGCGGCCGCGTCCCACAAGAGACGGCGCGTCCAGCATCTGTTTTTCCGAATAGATCGCGCGCCATTTGCCATTCTGGTGATAGCGCAGGGTCCATATCTTAGTGTCGCGATCATATTCGGCCCGGGCTATGATCTCGCCATCGCCGCGCACAATCCAGTTCTGAACGTGGTAGGGGACTTCGTCCATTACCCGCCCGCGCCCGGTGTTCAGATCAAAATTGTAGAGGCTGCGCAGGCCTTCGTTCTCGATCTTGGTATTGGAGGCGGTGACCCGATACTCGCCCTTGATTTTGATGCGCTGAAAATCCCCCATGACGATGGGATAAAAGCCTCCGGTCTTGTCAAACAGGGCAAAGGTCTTGTTGCGGGGCAGGTCCAGTATCTGTCCGGAATAATACTCGTCCTTTCCGCCGACGAATTCACGCAGATATGCGGCTTGCGACGAAATGAGGATGATACGAGTTGCGTCTCCCCAGAAGAGGCTGCGGACCTTTACGCCGCCGACCCGCATGGCCTTGAAGTCGTTCTTGTCGATGTCGATGTCCATCAGGAAGCGTTCACCGCCCGCGTTCCGGATCAAGGCGACCCGCTTACCATCCGGGGACAAGGCTACTTCGTCGATGGCGGGCAGTTTACTAAAGGCCGTCAGCGGCGGCGGTGTGCCCAGAGTGTTTGCCGCAGGCGCGGTTTCTGCCACGGCGGAAAAAGCGCAGGCCGTCGCAACGCCGGCCAGGACGATGGTCTTCAGAATAGTCATAAAACGCCCCCAATAGTCGCGCAGCGACGCCCCCGTCGCTTGATCATCCACGTCTGGGTTTACGACGGGTTGCGGCAATCTACAACCGTTTTCGACATGCGGTTGCAGACTGTCGCACAGGGCAGACCGGCGTAAACCCCTTGCCCTTGCGGACGGATTGCCCTAACCCATGCCGCTCAAATCAACTGGTCGGGACAAGGCATTACATGACTTTGGCATTCGTTTTTCCGGGACAGGGCTCTCAGAGCGTCGGCATGGGGAGCGAGCTGTTCGATAATTTCGCGGCCGCCCGTGAGGTCTTCGGCGAAGTCAACGAGGTGTTGAGGCAGGATCTTCTGAAGCTGATGCGCGAAGGGCCGGAAGCCGACCTGACCCTGACCGAAAACGCGCAGCCCGCCCTGATGGCCGTTTCGCTGGCCGTTGTGCGCGTGCTGAAGGCCGATTTCGGCATCGATGTGTCGAAGGCGGCTTTCTGCGCCGGTCACTCTCTCGGCGAGTATTCGGCCCTGGCGGCGATGGAGGTGCTGACGCTTTCGGACGCGGCGAAACTGCTGAAACTGCGCGGTCAGGCCATGCAGCGCGCCGTACCGGTGGGGCAGGGGGCTATGGCGGCCCTGATCGGGGCGAAGGCCGATCTGGCCCTGGCCGAGGCCGCCTGCGAAGCCGGGCGTGCGGCGGGTATAGTCGTCGTGGCCAATGACAATAATGCCGGGCAGGTGGTGATTTCCGGTGAAAAGGCAGCGGTCGATCTGGCCGTTGAAAAGGCCAAGGAACTGGGCGCCAAGGCCATGTTGCTCAACGTCTCCGCCCCCTTCCACAGCCCGCTGATGCAGCCGGCCGCTGAAGAAATGGCTGCCGCCCTGTCCAAAACCACCTTCCATGATCCGAAGTCTGTGCTGGTGGCCAATGTCACAGCCCAGCCCGTCGGCGACAAGGCACAGTTCGCGCCGCTGCTGATCGAGCAGGTGACGGGACGCGTGCGCTGGCGCGAGTCGGTGCAGTGGCTGGCGCAGGACGGCGGCGTGACGCAGTTTGCCGAGCTTGGCGCGGGCAAGGTGCTGAGCGGCATGATCAAGCGTCTGGCCCCCGACTCCGAAGCCGTGGCGCTGAACGGCGCGGCGGACTTTGAAGCGTTTGCCAAAAGCCTCTGATTTCCTCTTCCTTCTTACAGGAGACACCTATGTTTGAACTGACCGGCAAGACGGCGCTTGTGACCGGGGCCACCGGCGGGCTGGGGGCGCAGATTGCCCGTGCCCTGCATAACCAAGGGGCAAAGGTCGTGCTGTCCGGCACGCGCGAAGCCGTCCTCAACGATCTGGCCGCCGAACTGGGCGAAGGGGCGTTTGTCGCTGCCTGCAACCTGTCGGACGCGGCAGAGGTCGATGGCCTGATTGCCAAGGCCGAGGCGGCGGCGGGCTCACCGCTCGACATCCTTGTCGCCAACGCCGGCATTACCAAGGACGGCCTGATCCTGCGCATGAAGGATGAGGACTGGGAAGCGGTGATCAAGGTCAATCTCGAATCTTACTTCCGCCTGTCGCGCGCCGCCGTGAAGGGGATGATGAAGCGTCGCCACGGCCGCATCATCGGTATTACCTCGGTGGTGGGCGTCATGGGCAATCCGGGGCAGACCAACTATGCCGCCTCGAAGGCAGGCATGATCGGCTTTTCCAAGGCGCTGGCGCAGGAAGTGGCATCGCGCAATATCACCGTCAACTGCATCGCGCCGGGCTTTATCGCCTCGCCGATGACCGATGTCCTCAATGAGCAGCAGCGCGACGGCATCCTGTCGAAAATCCCGGCAGGGGCGCTGGGCGAGGGTACCGATATTGCCGCCGCCGCCGTCTATCTTGCCAGTAATGAAGCCGGTTACGTGACGGGCCAAACCCTGCACGTCAACGGCGGCATGGTGATGATTTAATCCCGTCATCACGTCTTTGTTGTGAAAGACTGGCTTTTCGCGCACTGAAAATGGCTTGAAACCTGCACAGTGTGTGCATAAAAGGCAGTTGGCTTAGATTCCGATACCCGGCCCCTGCAAAGCCATAAGCCGCTTTGGGTCGTGTTTATATAACCTGTTAGAGGGCCTGATATGTCTGAAGTTCTTGAACGTGTTCGCAAGATTGTGATTGATCATCTGGACGCCGATCCGGATAAGGTCACGGAAAAGGCGAGCTTCATCGACGATCTGGAAGCCGACAGCCTCGACATCGTTGAGCTGGTTATGGCTTTCGAAGAAGAATTCGACATCGAAATTCCTGATGACTCGGCCGAGCACATCCTGACCGTTGGCGACGCCGTCAACTACATTCAGGAAAAGCTCTCCGCTTAATCTGAATTGCCGGATTGAGGGCGTGGTTTCGACGGTCAGTGCCGCACCGAAGCCGCGCCCTTCTGCTATTTGCATAACAGGACAGGATTTAAATGGTTCGTCGCGTCGTCATCACCGGTTTGGGTCTTTTGTCGCCTCTGGGCGCGGGTGTGGATATTTCGTGGAAGCGTTTGCTGGATGGGCAATCGGGCGCGGGGACCATTACCGCTTTTGATACCACCGACTATGCCTGCACGGTGGCCTGCGAAATCCCGACGGTCGATGGCCGGGGCGGTGGCGGTCCGGACATCGAAGGCTCCTTCGATCCGTCCACGGTCCTGTCGCCCAAGGAACGCCGCAAGGTCGATGACTTCATCCTCTACGCCATCGCGGCGGCTGATGAAGCGCTCAAGGATGCCGACTGGCACCCCGAAAGCGCCGAAGATCAGGAGCGCACCGGCGTCATGATCGGATCGGGCATCGGCGGTCTGGGCATTATCGCCGACACGGCGCTGGAGCTTCAGGCCAAGGGCCCGAAGCGCATTTCGCCCTTCTTTATCCCGTCCTCGCTGATCAATCTGGCCTCCGGTCAGGTGTCGATCCGTCACGGCCTCAAGGGCCCGAACCATTCGGTCGTTACCGCCTGCGCCACTGGCGCGCACGCCATCGGTGACGCGGCGCGTCTGATCAAGTGCGGCGATGCCGACGTCATGGTCGCCGGCGGGGCCGAATCGGCCATCGTACCCATCGGTATTGCGGGCTTCATCGCCTGCCGCGCCCTGTGCACGGCCTTCAACGATCAGCCGACCAAGGCCTCGCGCCCCTATGATAAGGACCGTGACGGCTTCGTCATGGGCGAAGGCGCGGGCATCGTGGTGCTGGAAGAATACGAACACGCCAAGGCGCGTGGCGCCAAGATCTACGCCGAAGTGCTGGGCTACGGCCTGTCGGGCGACGCCTATCACATTACCGCGCCGTCGGAAGACGGCGACGGCGGCTACCGCGCCATGGTCGCGGCGGCCAAAAACGCGGGTATCGACCCGACCGAAATCGACTACGTCAATTCGCACGGCACCTCGACCATGGCGGACGGCATCGAGCTGAAGGCCATTGAGAAGTTTCTGGGTGAACGTGCGGCGACGGGCACGGTGTCCTCGACCAAGTCGGCGATCGGCCACCTGCTCGGTGGGGCGGGCGCGGTCGAAGCCATCTTCTGCGCCCTGGCCATCCGCGACCAGATCGCGCCGCCGACCATCAATCTCGACAATCCGGCCTATGAAACGCCCATCGACCTTGTGCCGCACAAGGCCAAGCCGATGACGATTAACAAGGTTCTGTCGAATTCCTTTGGCTTTGGCGGCACCAATGCTGCCCTGATCCTCGGCAAAGTGGACTAAGATGGCGAAACAGAAGGCCCGCCCAGCCCCGCGGCGCAAGAACCGGCGTCTGATGGCGCCGGTGGCGGGCCTCATGTCCGGTATCGTCCTGCTGCTTCTGGCGGCAGGACTGTTTGTTTTTGCCAACACCTACGGCCCCGGACCTTCGGCGAAATCCGGAAACGTCACCGCCGTGACGGTCGAACGCGGGCAGGGGCTCAATGCCATAGCGCGCAAGCTGAAACAGCAGGGCGTCATTCGTTCGGTGACCTTTTTCCGCATCGCCGCCAAGCTGGATGGCCGCGACAACGCCCTGCGCGCCGGCACCTATGAATTTCCATCGCGCCTGTCGATGATCGGCGTCCTGCATCAGATCCTTGAAGGCCGTGTGGTGCAGCACTTCATCACCATCCCCGAAGGCCGCACCTCGGCGCAGGCCGTGCGGATACTAATGGCGACGCAGGGCCTGACCGGCGATGTCGAAGTGCCGCCGGAAGGCTCGATCCTGCCCGAAACCTATCAGTACGAAATCGGTGAAACCCGTCAGTCTGTGCTGGACCGGATGCTGGCCGCCGGGCGTGAGACGCTGGATGAACTGTGGGCCGGGCGTGCAAAGGATTTGCCGCTGAAGACCAAGGAAGAGGCCCTGATCCTTGCTTCTGTGGTCGAGAAGGAAACGGGTCTGGCCAATGAGCGTCCGAAGGTTGCGGCTGTGTTTGTGAATCGCCTGCGTAACGGGATGCGCCTGCAATCGGACCCGACCGTCGTCTATGCGGTGTCCAAGGGCGAGCCTTTGGGGCGTGGTCTGAAACGCTCTGAACTGGATGCGCCCAGCCCGTGGAACACCTATCTGATCGACGGTCTGCCTGTTACGCCGATCGCCAATCCGGGTAAGGCCTCACTGAAGGCCGTGCTCAATCCGCCACCCACCAAAGACGTCTATTTCGTCGCCGATGGCACGGGCGGTCACGTTTTCGCCGAAACCTATGAGCAGCACCTGATCAATGTCGCCAAATGGCGTCAGATCGAGGCACAGGATAAGGGAATCGCGGCCGCCCGCCCTGCCAAGGACACCGGTAAATGACCCTGTCGAGCATGACCGGCTTTGGCCGGGTAGAAGGCCATCATGGGACTGTCGCCTGGGTCTATGAGGTGCGCTCGGTCAACGGGCGCTCGCTGGATCTCAAGACGCGCGTGCCCTCGGGCTACGACTATGTGGAGAGGGCGGCGCGCGATCTGGTCAAGCAGCGTTTCCAGCGCGGGCAGGTGTCGCTGACTCTCAGTGTGCAGACAACCGAGGTCCAGACGGGCTACAGCGTCAATCACGCTGTCCTCAACCAGTATCTCGAAGTGGGGCAGGGCCTGATGCAGGCCGGTCAGGCGACCATGCCCTCACTGGACGGGCTTCTGTCCCTGCGTGGCGTCATTGAAGCGGCCAGTGCGGAAACGGATACCGACGTCGCGGCGCTGGAAGCGCCTCTGCTGGCCGATCTGGGGGCGGTGCTGGAGCATCTGAAGACCGCGCGTCAGGATGAGGGGCGGGCGTTGTATGACCTGCTGACCCAGCACTTGAGCGCCATGACCGACGCTGTGGATCGGGCCGAGGCGCTGGCGGCGCAGCAGACCGAAGTAATCCGCGAACGCTTCACCCGGCGTCTGAATGAGCTACTGCCCGATGCTGACCTTCAGGAGCGCATCCTTCAGGAAGCGGCCGTCATGGCCGTCAAGGCCGATGTGCGCGAGGAACTGGATCGTCTGCGCACCCATATCGCCTCGGCGCACACGCTTCTCAGCGACAGCCAGTCGCAGGGGCGCAAGCTCGACTTCCTGTCGCAGGAATTCATGCGCGAAGCCAATACCCTCTGTTCGAAAGCCGCTTTCAGCGACCTGACCAAGGTCGGTCTGGAGTTAAAGTCGGTTATCGACCAGTTCCGAGAACAGGTTCAAAACGTAGAGTAATATGCCTAATTCCCAACGTCTTCGCCGCGGCCTCATGCTGATCGTTTCCTCGCCTTCGGGCGCGGGCAAGACCTCGCTGTGCCGCCGCCTGATGGCCGATCACGCCGATCTGGATCTATCCATTTCGGTGACCACGCGCTCACCGCGCCCCGGTGAAAAGGACGGTCGCGAATACCACTTCATCAGCGACGCCGAGATGGACGATCTGGTCAAAAACGACGCCCTGCTGGAATGGGCGGCGGTGCACGACCACCGCTATGGCTCGCCGCGCGAACCGGTGGAAAAAGCCCTGTCTCAGGGCCAGAACGTGTTGTTCGACATCGACTGGCAGGGGGCACAACGCATCTCGGCCAAGGCCCCCTCAGACGTGGTGCGCGTCTTCATCCTGCCGCCGTCGATGGAGGAACTGAAGCGCCGTCTCTATGCCCGTGCACAGGACGCCGACGACGTCATCCAGCGCCGTCTCAGCCGGGCCAAGGGCGAGATCGCCCACTGGGCCGAATACGACTACGTGATTCTGAATGACGATTTCGACCGGTCCTATGCCGAACTGGTGCATATCTATCATTCAGAAACGGCGCGCCGGTCACGTGGCCTGTGGATCGCCCCGTTTGTCGATGAACTGATGAGCGAGCCGCTTTAGAGCGATGTGCGGAAACGAAGTTCGGCGAAGCCAAAAGTGTGAGCGGTTTTCCGCAAAAAAATCGCGACAAAACAAAAATTTAGAGCGAAATGGCGTTTCCGCTCATAGACATTTCGCTCTAAGCGCAAAAGAGGAAGGGGTCTCGCCTCCTTCACCCCGGAACTATAAAGCCCTCCGAACGGTTCGGAGGGCTTTTTTACTTACTTTTGGGCCGGGCTGGTTTCGAGCTTGAGATAGGCGATCAGATTGTGGCGCTCCGTCTCGTCCTTGATACCCATGAACCCCATCTTGGTGCCGGGTACGGTGCTTTGCGGGTGGGTGAGATAGTCATCAAGCGTGGCAAAGTCCCACACGGCGTTGTGGCCCTTCATCGCATCGCTGTACTGATAATCGGCCTTGCTGCCCGACTTGCGACCGAATACGCCGTAAAGGTTGGGGCCGACCATATTGGCCCCGCCTTCGACCAGCGTATGGCACGAGCGGCACTTGTTCCACGCCTTCTCACCCGCCTTCAGATCGGCGGTATTGTAGGGGGCGGGCAGGGTGGCGAGTTTGGCCACTAACTCGGCCGGTGAAGGTCCCTCAACCGCCGGCAGATTGGCTTGCGCTGAACCGCTGTCGCCTGCCGTCTCTGCGGGTTTGTCGCCGCACGCCGACAGACACAGGGCAAGGGTCAGGGTACCGAAAAACAGAGATGCGCGCATCAAACTCTCCATGGATTTAGCCATGGGTTTAGCTGACGCCGTGGGCGTTGGCGAGGGGGGACGATCCTGTGGCCTGCGGCGGCTTGCCGCAGGACAGACGTCTGCATACGAAAAGGCCGCACCCGACAAAGAGCACGGCCATTGTAAAATCAATAGCTTTCAGAAAAAATCTTATGAGCGACGGTAATTCTCGTCCATGTCCTGAGAATTGAGACGCTCCTCGGAACCGTCGATAAAAATGCGGTATTCGACAGAACCCGCCTTGTTCACCTCGCCCTGCTCGATGCGATTGATGACCGCCGGTCCCCCGTAGCGCGCCACAAGCTCCGGGTCGCGGATCAGGTGATTGACCGTCGGCATGGCGGCGAAGTCGAAATCGTCCGAGGCGAACACCTCTTCACCGGTATTGTTGTCGAAAAAGCGGTAGGCCAGTCCGGGCATAATCCATCTCCCATCTTTGTGGTTGAAGGATCAGGATGCGCCCGGCCCGGTAAATAATCAATGCGCGCAATGCCGCAGGTGAGGCCGTCAAAACTGCAAGTGGACTCTCAGAAAAATGCACCTGATTATTTGTTTTCAGACGCTTTTTGAATATCGGCGGCCAGTTGATCCACTCGCGCCGGGTCGGCGTCCCAGGCGAACATGAATCGCGCCCCGCCACCGATGAAGGTATAGAAGCGCCAGCCTTTGGCGCGCAGGGCATCCAGAACAGCCTCCGGCGCCTTGAGGAAGACGGCATTGGCCTGCACGGCAAACATGGGCTCTATTTCCGGCAAACCGGAAATTTTCTCGGCTAGGCGGCGGGCGCAGGCATTGGCGTGCTGACCGTTTCTCAGCCACGCCCCGTCCTTGATCATACCCAGCCACGGCGCGGCCAGAAAACGCATCTTGGAGGCCAGTTGCCCGGCCTGTTTGCAGCGATAGTCGAAGTCCTGCGCCAGGCCGCGATCAAAAAACAAAATGGCCTCGCCGACGCCCATACCGTTCTTGGTGCCGCCGAAGCACAACACATCGACCCCGGCCTTCCACGTTATGTCTGCCGGGCTACAGTTGAGTGCCGCGCAGGCATTGGCAAAGCGCGCCCCGTCCATATGCAGACGCAGACCCAGTTCGCGGCAGACGGCGGCAATGGCCTTTACCTCCTCGATGGCATAGACGAGGCCGGTTTCGGTGGGTTGGGTGATGGTGACGGCGCGCGGCTTGGGGAAGTGGATGTCGGAACGGCTGGTGGCCAGCGCGCGGATGGCCTCCGGCGTCAGCTTGCCGTCGGTTGAGGCCGCCACCAATAGCTTCGAACCATTGGAGAAGAATTCCGGCGCACCGCATTCGTCGGTCTCGACGTGGGCCGAGGCCGAGCAGATGACGCTGTGATAGGACTGGCACAGAGAGGCCAGGGCCAGTGAATTGGCCGCCGTGCCATTGAAGGCAAAGAAGACCTCGGCCTCATGCTCGAACAGGTCGCGCAGGGCGTCGGCGGCGCGCTGAGTCCAGGGGTCGTCGCCATAGGCCGGCACCGAGCCGGCATTGGCCTCGTGCATGGCGTTCCACGCGTCGGGGCAGATGCCCGCATAGTTATCGCTGGCGAATTGCTGCGGGGCGAGGGTGGTCAGCGGCAGGGCGGTATCCGGCATGGGGCGTCTCTCAGATAGAACGAGTTTTGCGACGCGTGAGCCTAGGTCCCGTTGGTTGCCGGTTCGGCCGCATCTCCGTTTCCGGACGCCACCTTGCCGGGAAGGGCAGGTTGGCGTTAAGCGCGTCGCTTAACTCTGGATGCCGTTTCGCCATAACCGTTCATAAGCGCTTTCGCAAGCGAAAGTTTCTGCGGAAACCGCTGGCGGGGCCCGATCCGGCCTCCCTTGAATATGGGTGGGAAAGTCCCACATTCAGCCTAGGTTCAGCCGAGGAATCGTCTAAGGTGAATGGTGAACCCCTGCGCAGACATTGCGCGTATATATCCGGAGAACGCGCCCTTTTTCTTTACGCAGGGTGGTCGTTGGACGCCCTTGGCGAGGCGCGCTGTCCGGCTCAGGAGTAAGTAATGTTTGATGTTCTGACCATACCCGTATTGCCTTTGAGGGATATCGTGGTGTTCCCGCACATGGTCGTGCCGCTGTTTGTCGGACGTGAAAAATCCGTGCAGGCGCTCGATGAGGTGATGAAGGGCGACAAGCAGATCCTGCTGGCCACCCAGAAAAATTCCGGCGACGATGATCCCGAAGCCGATGCCATCTATGACATCGGCGTGCTGGCCAATGTGCTGCAATTGCTAAAATTGCCCGATGGCACGGTCAAGGTGCTGGTCGAGGGCAAGTCGCGCGCCAAGATCAAGGGCTTTACCGGTCGTACCGAGTTTTATGAGGCGGAGGCCTACGCGCTGGAGCCCGCCGTTACGCAGGGGCCGGACCTCGAAGCGCTGGTGCGCGCCGTCACCGACCAGTTCGAAAACTACATCAAGCTGAACAAGAAGATTCCGCCGGAAGCCCTTCAGGCCTTGGCCGAAGTGTCGGAAGCCGACGTGCTGGCCGACTCGATTGCCGCGCATCTGGTCATCAAGATCGGCGAAAAGCAGCAGCTTCTGGAGCAACTGGCGGTGGCCAAGCGTCTGGAGCAGATCTATGCCCTGATGGAAGGCGAGATCAGCGTCCTTCAGGTCGAAAAGAAGATCCGTTCGCGCGTCAAGCGACAGATGGAAAAGACCCAGCGCGAATATTATCTGAACGAGCAGATGAAGGCCATTCAGCGCGAACTGGGTGAGCAGGACGACGCCAAGGACGAGATTCTCGAACTCGAAAAGAAGATCAAGGCCACCAAGCTCAGCAAGGAAGCCCGCGCCAAGGCGACATCCGAGCTGAACAAGCTGCGTCACATGTCGCCCATGTCGGCGGAATCGACCGTGGTGCGCAACTATCTCGACTGGTTGCTGGCCATTCCTTGGGGGGCGTCGAAGCCCAAGCCCATCGACCTCAGCAAGGCCGAAGACACGCTCGATGCCGACCATTACGGGCTTGAGAAGGTCAAGGAACGCATCCTTGAGCATCTGGCCGTGCAGGCGCGTATGGGCACGCTGAAAGGCCCCATCCTGTGCCTTGTCGGGCCCCCGGGGGTCGGTAAGACCTCGCTTGGCAAGTCTATCGCCAAGGCGACGGGCCGCGAATTCGTGCGCATCAGCCTCGGCGGCGTGCGCGACGAATCGGAAATCCGGGGCCACCGCCGCACCTATATCGGCTCCATGCCGGGTAAGATCATTCAGTCGATGAAGAAGGCCAAGACCACCAATGCCTTCTTCCTGCTCGATGAAATCGACAAGATGGGTGCCGACTGGCGCGGCGACCCGGCTTCGGCCCTGCTCGAAGTGCTGGATCCGGCGCAGAATTCGACCTTTAACGACCATTATCTGGAGGTCGATTACGACCTGTCCAAGATCATGTTCGTGACGACGGCCAATTCGCTCAACATGCCGCAGCCCCTGCTGGACCGCATGGAGATCATCCGCATCCCCGGCTATACCGAGGATGAAAAGGTCGAAATCGCCAAGCGCCACATCCTGCCGTCTCTGGCCAAGGATCACGGCCTGAAAGGCGACGAATGGATCGTGCCGGAACAGGCCATCCGCGACCTGATCCGCTATTACACCCGTGAAGCGGGGGTGCGCTCGCTGGAGCGCGAGCTGGGCAATCTGGCGCGCAAGACCATCCGTGACCTGGCGCGTGAAAAGGTCAGCTCGATCACGGTGGATGAGGCGCGTCTGGCCAAATATGCCGGCGTGCGCAAATTCCACTATGGCGAAACCGACGAGACCGATCAGGTCGGTATCGTCACGGGCCTCGCCTGGACGGAATTTGGCGGCGACATCCTGACCATCGAAGCCATCAAGATGCCCGGCAAGGGCAATATGAAGGTCACGGGTAACCTCAAGGACGTGATGAAGGAATCCGTTTCGGCGGCCAATTCCTACGTCAAGGCACTGGCGCCGAAGTTCGGCATCCTGCCGCCGGTCTTTGAACGCACCGACGTCCACGTGCACGTGCCCGAAGGCGCGACCCCCAAGGACGGCCCCTCTGCCGGTGTGGCCATGGTCACGGCCATGGTTTCGGTCCTGACCGGCATTCCGGTGCGCAAGGATATCGCCATGACCGGTGAAATCACCCTGCGCGGTCGCGTGCTGGCCATCGGCGGCCTGAAGGAAAAGCTGCTGGCGGCCCTGCGTTCGGGCGTCAAGACGGTGCTGATCCCCAAGGAGAATGAGAAGGACCTGGCGGAGTTGCCGGAGAATGTGAAGGCCGGTCTGGAGATCATTCCGGTCAGCCATGTCGAGCAGGTGCTGACCCACGCCCTGACCAAACCGCTCGAATCCATCGAATGGGTGGAGCCGGTGATTCCGCCTCCCGCCGTGCCTGTGGCGGACGATGGAGATGGTCTCACGGCCCATTGACACCTGAGAGATGTGCTATTTTGGCGTGCAAATGCCAAAAGGGTTGAAAATAAAGAGCGGAATTTGCAGGCTAAGCGCCTCAAATTTCGCTCTTTTTTGTGTAAGTCCTTAAAAAAACTCGGTTTGCAGTGCAAAAAGTGCTATTTCGCTTTTGACGTGCCGGGGTTTTTGTAGTCTCTATCGGGTCCACCCGCCGACGACTCGCTGAGTCCGACAGGGAACGGTTCACACAAATGCCCGTCATGGCGGGCAGGGAGAAACTTATGACGACCAAAGCTGAACTCGTGGCCGCCATTGCCGATCAGGCGGGCCTGACCAAGGAACAAGCCAAGAAGGCCGTTGACGCCTTCACCGACTCCGTCGTGGACGCCCTGAAAAAGGGTGAAGAAGTCCGCCTCGTCGGCTTCGGCACCTTCCTCGCTGTGAAGCGCGAAGCCGGCACGGCCCGTAACCCGCGCACCGGCGAAACCGTGTCGCGTCCGGCTTCCGTCACCGCGCGCTTCCGCGTTGGCGAAGGCCTGAAGAACGCCCTGAACGGCTAATACCACTCACAGAATTTAAGCCGAAACGGCTTGACTTCGGGACCGGAGGTTGGCATTGACCGGCCTCCGGTTTTTTATGTCCGGTCCCCTGTGGAGGGGCGATTAGCTCAGCTGGCAGAGCGGCTCGTTTACACCGAGTAGGTCGGCGGTTCGATCCCGTCATCGCCCACCATTTCTCCTCACATTTCGCGAACCGCCGTATTTTTGTTTGTTTGCTTGCGCAAACGGGGGTTCGATCCCGTCATCGCCCGCCATCTCCTCACATTTCGCGAACCGCCGCATCGTCGCTATGATTGCTTGCGCAAACGGGGGTTCGATCCCGTCATCGCCCACAGTTTCCCTCCAACACTGCGCGAACCTCCGCTCACCCTGTCCCCTTTAAGCCTCTGACCTGTTCGTTGGCTCTCCTGCGGGAGGGTAAAAAAAACCGGCCTGAGCGTTCTCAGACCGGTCTGATTTTTAGTTCGTGGCCTTTTCGGCGTTGCGCTTGATGTTCTCGGCGGGGGGCTGATCGCCCAGCTCATTGGCCGCCTTGTCCACGCCCTGCGGCAGGGCCTCTACGGCGTCGCCCAACCGCTCAGAGCCGCTGCGGTTGTCCTGCATCAGAAACACCGCGCCGACCGCCAGCAGGGCGATCACCGCGACCCCAATCAGGATGAGAATGCTGTTCGTGCCCTTACCGGGGGCCGTTGTCGTGTTAGCCATGGGATGCTCCTCTGCGTCTTAGCTGATCCCAGAATAGGCACGTGAACGAAAGCGCTCAGCACGGATAACCGCGGTTGCGCGTAGGAAGGGCATAAAAAAACCGCCGGGGGTACCGGCGGTCTTTTCGATCCGATCTGAAACCCGTCAGAACTGGAAGCGGGCACGCAGCGACAGCGACACATTGTCGTAGGCGTCGTACTTTTCGTATTCGGCTTCGATGCCGAAATAGCTGTATTCGTTCGAGGCCGCGATGCGGACACCGGCGATAGGCGCCCCGCCCTTGATATCGCCGCCCTTGAGGGTAAAGGGCGTGGCCGTGCCAAAGCGCGCCACCGTATCGGCGATTTCAGCCGAGAAGTTGTTGCGGTAACCGACCCACACTTCCGGGCGGAAGAGGGCGGTCTTGTTCGAGCGTCCGATATTCAGCAGGGCCGTCCCGCTGAAGATATGACCCGTGCGCTCATCGACCGACAGGTCGAAGGCCGTGCCGCCACCGGTCTCGGTGTGGGCATCTTCCTTCAGGCCGTAATAGTCGGCACTGACCATCGGGGTCAGGCTGAGCCAGCCCGCATCGACGCTGTAGGAGGCCCCGACGCTGCCCGAATAGCTGACGCCCTTCCACTTGGCGGTCGAACTGGCGATGAAGGACGGTTCCAGTATCTGACGCTTGGAGTCGAAGTGGGCGTAGCCGACGCCCCCGCGCACCCAGCTCTTGAGACCCGAACCGGTGTCCATGCGCCAGTAGAGGCCCACGGACAGGTCGGTCGAGCTGAGGTCTTCGTCCGGCGCGCCCAGCGTGCCCTTGGGGTTGGCCGCGGTATAGGCGAGATAAAGACCCGCCGCCTGGGTGGAGGTGATGCCGCGTTCGACGCCGCCGGCAAAGGCAAAGCCGGTCGAATCAAAGCCCGTGGCCTCACCGCGATCGCGGTTGATCTGATAGCCGTATTCCTGCGCCCAGTACTGGTTCACACCGGCCTGCGGGATAATGGACTGGCTGGCCATGGTGCGCGACAGGCCGTCATTGCTCTTCGACAGGGTCAGGAGGGTTTCACCGGAATAGTCGGGCAGGAAGGACAGATAGGCCTTGTTGAAGCCATCGGCGCTTGTCGGGTCGAGCAGGGCGCGGGTCGCTCCCGTATTGCCCTGAGCCGCTGTCAGAACGGCGTCGAAGGCCGCGAACTCATTGGGCGACAGAGTGGTTTCGCTCTGGGTGCGCAGACGCACGTCGGCATAAAGCGCCGTATTGCCCGTATTGGTCGAAAGGGCCGCCTTATACAGGTAGGGGATATTGCTATCCAGGCTGGCCGTGTCGAGCGTCCCCAGTGTGATGTTGGAGGCGGTTATCAGCGTGTAGCGCGTCGTCGGCTTGACGATGCTGGACATGCCGATCTGCACCTTGGCCCCGGTTTCGAACACGGCGGCCCCCGACGCGACGATGATGGGGGTGGTCGGATTGGCCGTGTCCGGCACGAAGCGCAGCACGCCATCCTTGCGCACATTCACCGTCGTGGCATTGAGCTTTGAACCGGCGTCGAGGTTGAGGGCGCCCTTGACGATGTCGATCGACACCGTGCCGGCCCCCGTCATCTTGCCGGCGACGATACCGTTGGTGGTGATGCTCAGGCTGTTGCTGCCAGCACCGAAGTCGATATTGCCGACCACAAAGCCGCCATTGATATTGACCGCATCATTACCTGAGCCGAGACGGATATCGCCGGTGATGACCGGGGCCACCGCCGTGGCATCGTCCGGCTTCAAATTGGTCTGGGTGAGGGTAACGCCCGCCGTATTGCCGCTCAGGTCGATGGCCACGGCGCGGTTGCTGGTGGCGTCCACCACGCCGTCGCCATCATCATCCGTGCGGGTGAGGGTGGCGGAGATGCTGCCGGTATTGGTCAGGCGCACCAGCGTGTTCGAACCGTCGAAAATAGCCGTGGCGTTGGATTTGGAGCCCGTCGCTGCGGCACTGACCGTGCCGCTGACGTTGATTTCCGGCACCTGCGCCCCGGAAGCGATATAGACCGCATAGCCGGTTTCGTTCTTGGTGGACGAATTGGCGGCGCGCACGGTGCCGCCAACATTGAACTTGTTGGCGATCGTTCCGGACAACAGATTGACCGTCCGCACCCCGGCCAGATAGGAGGTGGCCGACACCGTGCCGTTGACGAGGATGCCGTTTTCGAACGTCACAGTGCGACCGAGGCCGCCCGTTTCAATCGCCTTGGCCACCACACCTTCGAACACGCCGGACGAGGCGATGTTGCCGCGCACGACCAGACCGAAAGTCTGGTTCTTGTAGGTGTCGGTCGCTGTGGAGGCGATCGAGATGGCGTTGATGGTGATGTCCTGCGTGGCCGAGCCGACCTTCAGGGCTGCCGCGCCGCCATATTGCGACAGGCTGGCGGCACCGTCATCCGTATCCAGGACGCCGTTGCCGTCTTCATCATTGTTCTGTTCGGCCGCGGGCTTGGTCGAATCGGTGTTGGCGATAGTCGATTGCAGTAGAATGCCTTTGGTGACATTGCCGGAAATATTGACCAGCGGACCGGCCTGCAGCTTGTCTTCGGCCTGAAGTTTGTCCAGCGTCGTCTTGTCTGCCACCGTCGTCAGGCGATAGCCCGTTCCGGCGATACTTCCGTCCAAAATGAGCGCCCCGGTCAGGTTGCTGCCGAGGTTCAGCGCCGTGGCATTCTCGCCCTGAACCGTGGTCGCGCCGCCGATAACGATATTGCCGGTGACGCCGCCCTCAAACGAATAGGCGCGGGCATTGGTGCCCACGACGGTCACGGTGCTGTCGGAATTGAAATTCCCCGTCAGGGCGTTTTCGAAGCGCACGCCGTAGGAATTATTGCCTTCGACCTGAATCGCGCTGCCCGAAGCGAGGCTGACATTGCCGACAAACGGCGTGGTACCGACCGAGCGGATGCCGTAACGGCGCTCGCCCTTGGCGAACGGGCCGTCCGTAATGCCGTCGGCCGGCGAGTCGGTGTCGGTAGGGGTGTAGTCGTCAGTGACCGTGATCTTGCCGGAGAGGGTCAGGCCACTGGTGCGACCGCCGTCTATATAGATACCCGTCGCGTCATCGCCCGAAGACGACATGTCGATCGCACCGACGACATTCACCTTGTTGTTCGAATCGACCGTGATGGCGCGGGCCCCTGCCGTCTTCAGCGTGATGGTTCCGCCCGTATCCAGCTTGATATCGTCCGCCGTGCCCGTCGAGGTCGCCGTTGAGGTCTTAACGGCCGTCGTGGTCGCGGTGTTGATAACGGTTTCGGCCTGTACCGCGCCGGCGGCGAGGCCCATGACCAGACCGATGGCGGTGGCGTTGAAAAGGTGAGATTTGCGCATAGTTTCGCTTTCGCTCGTCGATGTAAATTCTCAGACAGAACAACGCGTCGCGTCATGCAATGGCGCGCCTGCCCCCAAGGAAACACAATATGGGCGGTATTTTCCGCCTTTGGCCAGTGGCGACTCTTCGGGACGAATATGGGCTATTCTATGTCATCATGGACATGCCGAGGCCCGTATGTGTCGTTTGCGTCAACCCTGTTTCGTCACAGACATACACGCGGACACACAGATTTGCCTAATGCAAACTTTGCGCGAAGATGAATTTAGCTGAGAGAAAAAGAAAGGATATGCGGGGCCACCTGAGAGAGCGTATCCTCTAGGTGGCGCGAGTGACGGGGCTCGAACCCGCGACCTTCGGCGTGACAGGCCGACACTCTAACCAACTGAGCTACACCCGCATTCCTGTTCGGGCGACGACGTTTCGGGATGCGAAGGCCACCGGCTTGCGTTACAAGGGGTGGCGCGAGTGACGGGGCTCGAACCCGCGACCTTCGGCGTGACAGGCCGACACTCTAACCAACTGAGCTACACCCGCATCCATATATTGTCGTCCTCTGCGTCCGGACATATGCCCGTTCGAAGAGGTGCGCTTGATAGTGCGGGGCGGCCTGCGGTGTCAAGCGACATATTGCGTAAAACCGTCAAAAAGCCATTTGGCTGTGGAAGACAGGGGAGGGGGTGAGAACGATTTTCAAATGCAGAAATTTTGGCGACATTTTTGGCATTTCCCCCGATTTTAGGCTTTTGAGTGTTTGAAGCGCGGCGCGAGGTGGTCTAATAGGCTCAGTTGAGTCTGTCCCCCGAACCTTTTGCGGTGCACCATTGGCGGGGCAGAGCCAAAAAGTGGGATCGTACAATGGAAGCCCTCCTTATAAAGTATCTGCCGATTGTGATTTTCTTCGGCATCGCCCTCGTCCTTGGGCTGGGGTTCATCATCGCGGCGCTGGTTCTGGCGCCCAAGGCCCCCGACACCGAAAAGCTTTCGGCTTACGAATGCGGTTTCAATGCTTTCGACAGCGCGCGTCAGAAGTTTGACGTGCGCTTCTATCTCGTCTCGATCCTCTTCATCATCTTCGACCTCGAAGTGGCCTTCCTCTTCCCTTGGGCGGTGTCGATGTTCGATCTGCCGCAGGCGGGTATGCAGTTTGCCTTCTGGTCGATGATGGTCTTTCTGGGCGTCCTGACGGTCGGCTTTATCTATGAGTGGAACAAAGGAGCCCTGGAATGGGAGTAATCATTCCTGCCGGTCAGGCTGGCCGCACTACGGTTGAGGGCTACGATCCCAAGGTCCACGACAAATTCTTTGAGGCCGTGTCCTCGGAACTGAACGAAAAGGGCTTCCTTGTCGCCTCGGCGGATGATGTCATCACCTGGGCGCGCACCGGCTCGCTGATGTGGATGACCTTCGGTCTGGCCTGCTGCGCCGTGGAAATGATGCAGGCCTCGATGCCGCGTTATGACATGGAGCGCTTCGGCATGGCCCCGCGCGCCTCACCGCGTCAGTCGGACCTGATGATCGTCGCCGGCACCCTGACCAACAAGATGGCGCCGGCCCTGCGCAAGGTCTATGACCAGATGCCCGATCCGCGCTACGTCCTGTCGATGGGCTCATGCGCCAATGGGGGTGGTTATTACCACTATTCCTACAGCGTCGTGCGCGGTTGCGACCGCATCGTGCCGGTGGATGTCTATGTGCCGGGCTGCCCGCCGTCGGCTGAAGCGTTGCTCTACGGTCTTCTTCAGCTTCAGAAGAAGATCCGCCGCAACGGCACGATCCGCCGCTAAGAGGGATTTCACGCCATGTCTGAAGAAAAATTCCTCAAGATCGCCGAGCAGGCCCGCGCCGACTTCAAGGAAGCGCTGATCGACGTCATCCACGCCTTTGGCGAACTGACCCTGGTGGTGGAGCGTGAGCGTATCGTCGAGGTGCTGAGCAAACTGCGCGCCGAACCCTATCGCTTTCATCAGCTCATTGACCTGTGCGGGGCCGACTATCCGAAGCGCGAGCGCCGTTTCGACGTCGTCTATCACCTTCTGTCGCTGACGCAGAACCTGCGCTTGCGCGTCAAGGTGATGACCGACGAAACCGTCCCCGTTCCGACCGTGCGCAGCGTCTATCCGAACGCCGACTGGTACGAGCGCGAAGCCTTCGACATGTACGGTATGCTGTTTTCGGGTCAGCCGGACCTGCGCCGCATCCTGACTGACTATGGCTTCTCCGGTCATCCGCTGCGCAAAGACTTCCCGATGACGGGGCATGTCGAAGTGCGCTATGACGAAGAGCAGAAGCGCGTCGTGTACGAACCGGTCAAGCTGGTTCAGGAATTCCGTCGTTTCGACTTCCTGTCGCCATGGGAAGGGGCCTCCTACGTCCTTCCGGGCGATGAGAAGGCTGCCAATCCGAACAAGGCGTAAAGGGTTATCATGGCTGAAGACATCAAAACCCCGCTGTCCTCCTTTGTTGATCCCCGCACCGGGGCCTTCGAAGAGGTCGAGGCACGCGCCAGTTTCGACGACCGTAAGTTCACCATCAATTTCGGCCCGCAACACCCGGCGGCCCACGGCGTTCTGCGTCTGGTGCTCGACCTTGACGGGGAAATCGTCGAGCGCGTCGATCCGCATATCGGCCTGCTGCACCGCGGCACCGAAAAGCTGATGGAATACCGCACCTATCTGCAGAACACGCCCTATTTCGACCGCCTCGACTACGTGGCGCCGATGAATCAGGAGCACGCCTTCTGCCTGGCGATCGAGCGCCTGCTGGGCCTCGAAGTGCCCAAGCGCGCGCAACTGATCCGCGTCCTGTTCTCGGAAATCGGCCGTATCCTGTCGCACCTTCTGAATATCACCACTCAGGCCATGGACGTCGGCGCCCTGACGCCGCCGCTATGGGGCTTTGAGGAGCGCGAGAAGCTGATGGTGTTCTACGAGCGCGCCTGCGGGGCGCGTTTGCACGCCAACTACTTCCGTCCGGGCGGCGTCCATCAGGACCTGACGCCGGAGCTGATCGACGATATCGAGCAATGGTGCAAGGCGTTCCCGAGCGCCCTGGCCGATATCGAGTCGCTGGTCACGGAAAACCGCATCTTCAAGCAGCGCAATGTCGATATCGGCGTGGTCAGCAAGCAGGAGGCCTATGACTGGGGCTTTACCGGCGTCATGATCCGCGGTTCGGGCATCGAGTGGGACCTGCGCAAGTCGCAGCCCTATGAATGCTATGACGAACTCGACTTCGATATCGTCATCGGCAAGAACGGCGACTGCTGGGATCGTTACCTCTGCCGCGTCGAAGAGATGCGTCAGGCCGTGAAGATCATGGAACAGTGCGTGCAGAAGCTGCGCGTCACCGGCGGCGAAGTGCTGGCCACCGACCACAAGGTCACGCCGCCGCGCCGCGCCGACATGAAAAATTCGATGGAAGCCCTCATCCATCACTTCAAGCTTTACACCGAAGGCTTCAAGACCCCGCCGGGCGAAGTCTATGCCGCCGTCGAAGCGCCTAAGGGTGAGTTCGGCGTCTATCTGGTGTCGGACGGCTCCAACAAACCGTACCGCTGCAAGATCCGCGCGCCGGGCTTTGCCCACCTTCAGGCGATGGACTGGATGAACCGGGGCCACCTGCTGGCCGACGTGTCGGCCATCCTCGGTTCGCTTGACATCGTGTTCGGGGAAGTGGACCGCTGATGCAGGGCTTTCAACTCCAAACCTGGCAATCCTTCCTGCTCGTCTTCGTCTTTCTGGCGGTGGCGCTGGGCCTGCGTTTCTGGCTGGCCAAGGCCGCCTGGGGCTTTCACCCCGGCGGCGCGCGGGGCTATTTGCAGGATCTGGTGCTGGAAACCGTCATATCCTACGCGCCCATGCTGCTGATCATTTTCGGCGTCAAAATCTATATCGACGTCAATCCGCAGTATGCGCAATCGCCCATGGTGTTCGCGTCCATAGCCATTGCCATCGTGTCCATGATGCTGGCGCGACGCATCCCGCCGGTCAAGGCGGCGAGCGAGCGCATGATGAAGGCGCGCAACGACCGCTGGGAGGCTCTGAAACAATGAGCCTTTTCGCTTATAATCCTATCGTATCCCAGATGAGAGAGGCCTGAGATGTCCGTTCGCCGTCTCGCCGCCGTTCAGCCGGATAGCTTTGCGTTCAAGCCGGAAACGCTTGAAAAGGCTAACTGGTGGATTGCCAAGTATCCTGAAAACCGTCGCCAGTCGGCGGTCATCCCCATCCTGTGGCTGATCCAGAAGCAGGAGGGCTGGGTGTCGGAACCCGCCATCGCCGTCGTCGCCGAAATGCTGGGCATGGCGCGCATCCGCGTTTACGAAGTGGCCACCTTCTACACCATGTTCATGCTGGAGCCGGTGGGCTCGGCGGCGCTGATTCAGGTGTGCGGCACGACGCCGTGCCAGCTGCGCGGCTCTGAGGCCCTGATGAAGGTGTGCAAGGACAAGATCGGCCCGAAGGACAAGCTGTCGGCCGATGGCAAGTTCTACTGGCAGGAGGTCGAATGCCTCGGGGCCTGCACCAATGCGCCGATGGCGCAGATCAACGACTATTTCTACGAGGACCTGACGCCGGACAATCTGGCCCAGATCATCGACGATTTCGCGGCGGGCAAGACGCCGAAGACCGGCCCGTACAATGGCCGCTTCACGTCCGAACCGCTGGGTGGCGCAACCACGCTGAAAGACCCGTCGCTCTATGACGGTTCGGCGGCCAGGCCGGTCAAAATCCCCAATGCTCCGGAAGCAGAGGTCAAGGCGTAATCATGGTGGGTATTCTCGAAGACAAGGACCGCATCTTTACCAACCTCTATGGCTTCCATGACTGGGGCCTTGAGGGGGCAAAGCAACGCGGCTGCTGGAACGCGACCAAGGACATCCTGTCCTACGGGCGCGACTGGATCATCACCAATGTGAAGAATTCGGGGCTGCGCGGGCGCGGCGGTGCCGGCTTCTCGACCGGTCTGAAGTGGTCCTTCATGCCGAAGGAGGTCAAGGACCGTCCGCACTATCTGGTCGTCAATGCCGACGAGTCGGAACCGGGCACCTGTAAAGACCGCGAAATCATGCGCCACGATCCGCACCTGCTGATCGAAGGCTGCCTGATCGCCTCCTTCGCCATGCAGGCCCACGCCTGCTATATCTATATCCGTGGTGAGTATGTCTTTGAGCGCGAGCGTCTCGAAGCGGCCATCAAGCAGGCCTATGAGGCCAAACTGGTCGGCAAGAATAACGTCCACGGCTGGGATTTCGACATCTATGTCCACCACGGTGGCGGGGCCTATATCTGCGGTGAAGAAACCGCGCTTCTGGAATCGCTGGAAGGCAAGAAGGGCCAGCCGCGCCTGAAGCCGCCGTTCCCGGCCGGTGCCGGCCTCTATGGCTGTCCGACGACGGTCAACAACGTGGAATCCATTGCGGTTGTCGGCACCATCCTGCGTCGCGGTGCGGCGTGGTTTGCCGGTTTCGGCGCACAAAACAATACCGGCACCAAGCTGTTCTGCATTTCGGGCCATGTCGAGCGCCCCTGCAATGTCGAAGAGGCCATGTCGATCCCCTTCCGTCAGTTGATCGAAGATCACTGCGGCGGCATCCGGGGTGGCTGGGGCAATCTGAAGGCCGTCATTCCGGGCGGCTCGTCCGTGCCGATGATCCCGGCCGAACAGTGCGAAAACATGCCGATGGATTTCGACACCCTGCGCGGTCTGGGCTCCGGCCTCGGCACGGCGGCGGTGATCGTGATGGACAAATCGACCGACCTGATCAAGGCCATTGCGCGTCTCAGCTACTTCTACAAGCACGAATCCTGCGGTCAGTGCACACCCTGCCGCGAAGGGACGGGCTGGATGTGGCGCGTGATGGAGCGCATGGCCAAGGGCGACGCCGACCCCAAGGAAATCGACATCCTGCTGGACGTGACCAAGCAGGTCGAAGGCCATACCATCTGCGCGCTGGGCGACGCGGCGGCCTGGCCGATTCAGGGCCTGATCCGGCACTTCCGTCACGAAATTGAAGACCGGATTGCACTATATCGTTCGTCGAAGGGTAATTTCGCCGGACATTCGATTGCGGCAGAGTAGGGGACGGTCATGCGGGGCAAGGTACTCTCATTCAGCGATGCCACGGGTCAGGGCCTGATCAGTGGCGATGACGGTCAGCGCTACAGTTTTTCGCGCGCCGATCTCATGGGCGGTGCCCGCTCCGTGGCGGCCGGTATGGCGGTGGATTTCGAAGGCTCTGAAGGCGTCGCCGTCAGCGTCTATGTCATCAAGTCCGGCATCCCTGACAAGAACAAATGGGTGGCGGCCCTCCTGACCTTCTTCTTCGGGATCTGGGGCGTCCACAAATTCTATCTCGGCAAGACCAATGCCGGCATCATCATGCTCGCTTGCGGCACGATTGGCTGGTTCCTGATCCTGCCGGGTCTGGCGGTGGCGTTCATCTCGTTCATCGAGCTGATCATCTACCTGTTCAAGTCCGAACAGCAGTTCCACGAGGACTATGTCGCTGGCGACAAGTCTTGGTTTTGACGGTTCGGAATGCTTTTTTTGTATGAGGTTTGAGGCAGATGCCGATAGCTAAAGTCAATGGTGTCGAGGTCGAGTTCGAACCCGGCATGACCGTGCTTCAGGTGGCGGAGCTGGCGGGTGAGGAGATTCCCCGTTTCTGCTACCATGAGCGCCTGTCGATCGCCGGCAACTGCCGCATGTGCCTCGTCGAGGTGAAGCCCGGACCGCCGAAGCCGCAGGCTTCGTGTGCGCTGCCGGCCGCCGACGGTCAGGAAATCTTCACGAACACGCCGATGGTCAAGAAGGCGCGCGAAGGGGTGATGGAGTTCCTGCTCATCAACCACCCGCTCGACTGCCCGATCTGCGATCAGGGCGGCGAATGTGACCTTCAGGATCAGGCCATGGGCTATGGCCGCGATGGCTCGCGCTATCAGGAAAACAAGCGCGCCGTCGAAGAAAAGTATCTCGGGCCGACGATCAAGACCTTCATGACGCGCTGCATCCAGTGCACGCGCTGCGTTCGCTTCTCGACCGAAGTGGCCGGTGTCACCGAAATGGGTATGATCTCACGCGGGGAAAACGCTGAAATCACCTCCTATCTCGAACAGGCCGTGTCGTCGGAACTGTCGGGCAATCTCAATGATCTGTGCCCGGTTGGTGCCCTGACGCACAAGCCGTGGTCGTTCAACTATCGTCCGTGGGAACTGCAAAAGGTCGAAACCATCGACGTGCACGACGCCCTTGGCGCGCACATCCGTATCGACTATCGCGGTTCGACCGTCCTGCGCGCCCTGCCGCGCCTGAAGGACGACATCAACGAGGAATGGCTGTCGGACAAGTCGCGCTATGCCGTCGATGGTCTGAGCCGTCAGCGTCTCGACCGTCCCTATGTGCGCAAGAACGGCAGCCTGACCCCGGCCTCGTGGGATGAGGCGCTGGACGTTGTGGCGGGCAAGCTGCAAGCGACGTCTGCGGACAAGATCGGCGTGATCGCCGGCGACCTTCAGGACGCCGAAAGCCTGAAAGCGGCCAAGGACCTGTTCACCTCGCTGGGCGTGAAGAACCTCGATTGCCGTCAGGCGGGCGAAGCCTTCGGTCCGGTTTCCGCCAACACGCCGCGCGAAGCCTGGCTGTTCAATTCAGGCATTGCCGGGATCGAAGAGGCCGATGTTATCCTGCTGATCGGCACCAATCCGCGCCTCGAAGCGCCGCTGATCAATGCGCGCATCCGCAAGTCGTGGCTGAAGGGCAAGACGCAGGTCGCCGTGATCGGCGAAGCCTGTGATCTGACCTATGATTACGCGCACTTAGGAACCGGCGCGAAAGCGCTGAAAGACTTTAAGAAATCAGCTTTCCGCGATCTCTTGAAGGATGCGAAGAAGCCCGCGGTGCTGATCGGTTCCGGCGCGGTATCGGGCGAAGAGGGGGCTGCCGTGCTGGCCCTGATCGCCAGCGAAATCCTCAAGCCCTACACTGTGGTGCGCGACGACTGGAACGGCTTCAACATCGTGCATCAGGCCGCCGCGCGCGTCGCCGGTCTCGACCTCGGCTTCGTGCCGGGTGAGGGCGGGCTGGACACCCAAGGTATCCTGAACGCTAAGCTGGACGTCGTGGTGCTGCTGGGTGCTGACGAGATCGACACCGCCAAACTCAAGGGGGCGTTCGTGGTCTATGTCGGCTCGCACGGCGATGCCGGGGCCTCGGCGGCCGACGTCATCCTGCCGGGCGCGGCCTACACCGAAAAGTCGGGCCTTTACGTGAATATGGAAGGCCGCGTGCAGATTTCCGAACGCGCCGTCTTCCCGAAGGGCGAGGCCAAAGAGGACTGGGCCATCTTCCGCGCCCTGTCGGCGAAGCTGGGCAAGACCCTGCCTTACGACAGCCTGTCGGACCTGCGCCACACCCTGATCACCGATCATCCGACCTTTGGTCGCATCGACGCGCGCCCGACGCCCAAGGCGTTCGACGTGGCGATACTGGGGGCCAAGGGCGAGATCACCGGCGAAACCTTCGCCAGCACTATCAAAGACTTCTACCTGACCAACCCCATCGCGCGGGCGTCCGTGGCCATGGCCGATATCTCGGCCACCCGGTCCGGTCCGGTGAGCCTGGCGGCGGAGTAAGAGCATATGACAGACGCTAATTTCTGGGCCGGTCCGTGGGGCTGGACGATCATCACCATCGGGCAGGCCCTCGCCGTTATCGTCGGCGTGATGGTTTCGCTGGCCTTCCTGCTGTGGGGTGACCGCAAGGTATGGGCCGGCGTGCAGATGCGCAAAGGACCGAACGTCGTCGGTCCTTTCGGCCTGATGCAGTCCTTCGCCGACTTCTTCAAATTCGTGCTGAAGGAAGTGATCATCCCCGCCGGGGCTGACAAGCCGGTCTTCCTGATCGCGCCGCTTCTGACCTTCGTTCTGGCCTTTATGTCGTGGGCGGTCATTCCGTTCGCGCCGGGCTGGGTGGTGTCCAACATCAATGTCGGCATCCTCTACCTGTTCGCCATCTCGTCTCTGGGTGTTTATGGCATCATCATGGGCGGCTGGGCGTCCAACTCAAAATACCCCTTCCTCGGCGGCCTGCGGTCTGCTGCGCAGATGGTGTCCTACGAAGTGTCGCTGGGCTTCATTATCATCACGGTTGTGCTGCTGGCCGGGTCGATGAACCTGTCGGACATTGTCAACAAGCAGGCGGGCGGCATCTGGAACTGGAACTTCCTCGGCGGCGGCGGGCTTCTGGGCCTTGGCATCATCAAGCTGCCGGTCATGTTCGGCATGATGGTCATGTTCTACATTTCGGCTCTGGCCGAAACCAACCGTCCTCCGTTCGACCTGCCCGAAGCCGAGTCCGAACTGGTCGCCGGTTATCAGGTCGAATATTCCTCGACGCCGTACCTGTTGTTCATGATCGGTGAATACGCCAACATCGTGCTGATGTGCGCCATGATCACCATCCTGTTCTTCGGCGGCTGGCAATCGCCCATCCCGATGGACTCGATCATTGCCCCCGGCACGCTTGCCTACACCCTGATCAGCCTTGGCTGGTTCATCGTCAAGGTGGTGTTCTGGTTCATCATGTTCGCCATCGCCAAGGCCATCGTTCCGCGCTACCGCTACGATCAGCTGATGCGTCTGGGCTGGAAGGTCTTTCTGCCCCTGTCTCTCGTTGCCGTCGTTATCATCGCGGCCTACCAGGTTTTCGGAGGTAATTTCGCATGATCGGCCGTATTGTCCAAGCCGCCAAGGGCGCGCTGCTGCTTGACTTCGTCGGGGCCACGGGCCTTGCCGTGAAATATATGTTCAAGCCGAAGAAGACCATCAACTACCCGTTCGAGAAGGGACCGATCAGCCCGCGCTTCCGCGGTGAGCACGCCCTGCGTCGCTATCCCAATGGCGAAGAGCGCTGCATCGCCTGCAAGCTGTGCGAAGCCATTTGCCCGGCTCAGGCCATCACCATCGAGGCTGAACCGCGCGAAGACGGGTCGCGCCGTACGACGCGCTACGACATCGACATGGTGAAGTGCATCTATTGCGGCCTGTGTCAGGAAGCCTGTCCGGTCGATGCCATTGTCGAAGGCCCGAACTTCGAATTCGCCACCGATACGCGCGAAGAACTGTACTACGACAAGTCGAAGCTGCTGGCCAATGGCGACCGCTGGGAGCGCGAGATTGCGCGCGCCCTCGAACTGGACGCGCCTTACCGTTAAGGCGCGTGAGCGCGTTCCGAAAAGTGTGAAGCGGTTTTCGGAAACAAACGCGCGACAAGAGAGTAAGAGCGCTTCCCACTCGGGAAGTGCTCTGGAATATCCACCGATTCCGTAAGGATATGCCTTGCGGGATCACAGTCTGAGGGGCTAGGGAGCGATCCCGAACCCGCAAAGTAGAGAAGGGGCGGAGGTCCCGATCATGCTGGCAATAGCCTTTTACATTCTGGCGGCCGTGACCGTCGTATCGGGGGCGTTGGTGATTACCGCGCGCAACCCGGTGCACTCGGTGCTGTTTCTGATCCTCGCCTTCTTTTCGGCGGCGGGCCTGTTCGTCCTGATGGGGGCGGAATTCCTCGCCATGCTGCTGGTCGTCGTCTATGTCGGCGCGGTGGCGGTCCTCTTCCTCTTCGTCGTCATGATGCTGGACGTGGACTTCACCAAGCTGCGGCAGGGCTTCGCCAACTACCTCCCCATCGGCATGGTGGTCGGTATCCTGCTTCTGATCGAACTGATTATGATCTCCTCGGCGGTGGCCCAGCGCGGCGCGGCGGCGGGTAAATCGCCGCAGGTCTATGGCGCAGAGATGAGCAATATCGAAGCCATTGGTCGCGTGCTCTACACAGATTACGTCTATGTCTTCCAGGCGGCGGGTCTGGTGCTTCTGGTGGCCATGATCGGCGCCATCGTGCTGACGCTCCAGCACCGCACCTATGTCAAGCGTCAGGACATCCACACCCAGGTGACGCGCCGCCGCAAGGACGCCGTGGCCATCGTCAAGGTCAAAACCGGCGAAGGAATCAAGGAATGACTATCGGTCTTGAACACTATCTGATCGTTTCGGCCATCCTGTTCACCATCGGGGTGTTCGGCATCTTCATGAACCGCCGCAACATCATCATCATCCTGATGTCGATCGAACTGATCCTGCTCGCGGTCAATATCAACTTCGTCGCCTTCTCGACGCACCTGCATAATGTGCAGGGTCAGGTCATGGCGATGTTCGTCCTCACCGTTGCGGCTGCGGAAGCGGCGGTCGGTCTGGCTATTCTTGTGACGTTCTTCCGTAACCGCGGTGACATCGAAGTCGATGACGCCAGCATGATGAAGGGCTAAGGGAAGTCATGCAAAATCTGGTTACGATCCTTGTTCTGGCCCCGCTTCTGGGGGCTCTGGTCGCGGGCCTGTTCGGGCGCAAGATCGGTGACATCGCCTCTCAGGCGGTGACCACCGGGCTGCTGTTTCTGTCCTGCGCCCTGTCGTGGTACACCTTTGCCCAGCACACCTGGGGCGGTCTTGAGCCCTTCACCGTAAAGCTGCTCGACTTCATCAATATCGGCACCTTCCACTCGGCGTGGTCGATCCGCATTGATGCCCTGTCGGCCACCATGCTGATCGTGGTGACCTCGGTCTCCTCGCTGGTCCACCTCTATAGCTGGGGCTACATGGCCGAAGACCCCAGCCGTCCGCGGTTCTTCGCTTACCTGTCGCTGTTCACCTTTGCCATGCTGATGCTGGTGACGGCGGCCGACTTCATGCAGCTCTTCTTTGGTTGGGAAGGCGTCGGTCTGGCCTCCTACCTGCTGATCGGTTTCTGGTTCCAGAAGGACTCGGCGTCTTCGGCGGCCATCAAGGCCTTTGTCGTCAATCGCGTCGGCGACTTCGGCTTCGCGCTGGGCATCATGACGATCTACTGGATGTTCGGGACCATCAACTTCCACGAGCTGTTCCCGCTGATCGCCGCTAAGGCCAATACCAGCTGGATGTTCCTCGGCCACAGCTTCTCGGCGCTCGATCTGGCCGCCTTCCTGCTGTTCATCGGGGCCATGGGTAAGTCGGCGCAGTTTTTCCTGCACACCTGGCTGCCGGACGCCATGGAAGGCCCGACGCCGGTGTCGGCCCTGATCCACGCCGCCACAATGGTGACCGCCGGCGTGTACATGGTCTGCCTGCTGTCGCCGCTGTTTGAATACGCGCCGGTGGCGAAGATGATCGTCACCTATATTGGGGCCATCACCGCCATCTTCGCCGCCTCCATCGGCTTCACGCAGAACGACATCAAGCGCGTTATCGCCTTCTCGACCTGTTCGCAGCTCGGCTACATGTTCTTCGCCGCGGGCGTCGGTGCCTATGAGGCGGCCATGTTCCACCTGTTTACCCACGCCTTCTTCAAGGCGCTGCTGTTCCTCGGGGCCGGGTCGGTCATCCACGGCATGCACCACGAGCAGGATATGCGTCACATGGGCGGTCTGGCCAAGTATCTGCCGGTCACCTACGCGGCCATGACCATCGGCACCATCGCCATCACCGGCCTTGGCATTCCCTATACGCAAATCGGTTTCGCGGGCTTCTTCTCGAAGGACATGATCATCGAAACCGCTTGGGCGGCCCATAATACGCCGCAGGGCATGTTCGCCTTCGTGATCGGTATTCTGGCGGCTCTGCTGACGGCCTTCTATAGCTGGCGTCTGGCTTTCATGACCTTCCACGGCAAGAAGCACTGGGAAGCGGCGCACGACGATCATCATGCGCACGGCCATGACGACCATGCGCACGCTCATGGCCATGACGATCACCACGGCCACGCGCATACGCCGCACGAAAGCCCGATCGTCATGCTGATCCCGCTGATCGTGCTGTCGATCGGTGCGGTGGCTGCCGGTTTCGTCTTCGCGCCGTACTTTATCGGCGATTATGCCCACGCCTTCTGGGGCCACGCCATTCAGCACGGACCGCACAACCACGTCCTGCATGAGGCGCACCACATCGAAGAAGCCTGGGTCAAGTGGGCGCCGCTGGTGGTGACCCTGATTGGTACGGCTCTGGCTGTGTACTTCTACCTGCTGAAGCCCGCCCTGCCCAAGGCCATGGCCGCGCGCAAGGGGCCGCTGTACACCTTCCTGTACAACAAGTGGTTCTTCGATGAGCTGTATCAGGCGACCTTCGTGAAGGGGGCCAAGGCGCTGGGCGACCTGTTCTGGAAGGTGCTCGATGTCAAGATCATCGACGGCCTGGGCCCGAACGGTGCCGCTTGGACGGCGCTGAAATCGGCGCAGCGTCTGGTCAAGACCCAGACCGGCTATGTCTATCACTACGCCTTCGTCATGTTCCTCGGCATCGCGGGTCTTCTGACCTGGGTTGTCTTCGGTATGGCGCGATAGGGGAGAGCTTTTAAGTATGTCACCGGTAATCCCCAATCTTCTCAGCCTTATTACCTTCCTGCCACTGGTAGGGGCGTTGGCCATCCTTGGCGTCAAATGGGTCTCGCGCAAGGATGACGCCAGCGTCATCGAGCGAAATGCCAAGTGGATCGCCCTGTGGACGACGCTGGCGACCCTGGCCCTGACGGTCATCCTGCTGGCGGGCTTTGACCGCACCACCACCGACTATCAGTTTGTGGAAAAGGTGCAGTGGTTCAGCTTCCTGAGCTATCACATGGGCGTCGATGGCATTTCGGTGCTGTTCGTGGCCCTGACGGCGCTGCTGATGCCGCTGTGCATCCTCGCCTCGTGGGACTCGGTCAAGACGCGCCTCGTCGAATATATGATCGCCTTCCTCGTGCTGGAAACGCTGGTCATCGGCGTGTTCACCGCGCTCGACCTGTTCCTCTTCTACGTCTTCTTCGAAGGCGGTCTGGTCCCGATGTTCCTCATCATCGGTATCTGGGGTGGCAAGGACCGTATCTACGCGGCCTACAAGTTCTTCCTCTATACCCTGCTGGGGTCCGTGCTGATGCTGGCGGCCATGCTGTACATGGTCAGCGTCGCGGGCACGTCGGACATCCCGACCCTTTCGACCTACGCCTTCTCGCAAGCGGCACAGCCGTGGCTGTGGTTCGCCTTCTTCGCCTCGTTCGCGGTGAAGATGCCGATGTGGCCGGTGCACACCTGGCTTCCGGACGCCCACGTGCAGGCCCCTACGGCGGGCTCGGTCATGCTGGCCGGTATCCTGCTGAAGCTCGGCGGCTACGGGTTTATCCGCTTCAACCTGCCGATGTTCCCGCACGCTTCGGAGCTGTTCACGCCCTTCGTGCTGACCCTGTCGGTCATCGCCATCGTCGTGACCTCGCTGATCGCCTTCCGTCAGACGGATATCAAGAAGCTGATCGCCTATTCGTCGGTCGCCCACATGGGCTTCGTGACCATGGGGATCTTCGCCGGTAATCAGGCGGGCGTGCAGGGTGCGGTCTATCAGATGATCTCGCACGGCTTTATCTCCGGGGCCCTCTTCCTTTGCGTCGGTGTGGTCTATGACCGCTGGCATACGCGCGAAATCGCCTTCTACGGCGGTCTGACCAAGCTGATGCCGCACTTCGCCTTCGTCTTCCTGCTGTTCACCATGGCCAATGTCGGCCTGCCGGGCACGTCGGGCTTTGTCGGGGAAATCCTGACCATGACCGGTCTCTATCAGGCTTCGACCTGGGCCGCGCTGGTTGCCGCCACGGGGGTCATCCTGTCGGCCATGTACGCCCTGACCCTGTTCAAGCGCGTCATGTACGGCGAGGTGACCAATGAACAGCTCAAGGGCCATCCGGACCTGAGCTTGCGCGAAAAAATCATCTTTGCGCCCCTGATCGCGGGGACGCTGCTGCTGGGTATCTATCCGGCCTTTGTATTTGACTTTACCACCGCCAGCGTGGACGCCGTTGTGGCGACGTACCGCGCTATTATCGGCGGATAGGAGCGCCCCTCATGGATTTGACATCGGCTCTTCATCTGGCCCTTCCGGAACTGATACTGGCGGTTTCCGTTCTCGGCATCCTCGTTTACGGCGCGCTGCGCGGTGACAAGGCGGCAGGCTCGGTCGCGGCACTGTGCGGTGCGGCCCTGATCGCGGCGGCCTTTGCCGCGGCCTTTAACGGTCACGGCAAGGTCTTCAACGGGTCCTTCATCGCCGACGGCGTGGCCAATTTCGCCAAGACCTTCATCTACATAGCCTCGGCTCTGGTTGTGGTGCTGGCGCGCGGCTATTTCGAGCGTCAGAACAATAACCGCTTCGAATTTCCGATCCTCGTCACCCTGTCGGCCATCGGCATGAGCATGATGGTGTCGGCGGGCGACCTGATTGCCCTCTATATCGGCCTCGAACTGAATTCGCTGGCGGCTTATGTCATGGCGGCTTTCCGCCGCGACGACGCCAAGGGCTCGGAAGCCGGCCTTAAGTATTTTGTGCTGGGGTCGCTGTCGTCGGGTCTGCTGCTTTACGGCATCTCGCTGGTCTATGGCTTTGCCGGCTCGATGAATTTCGACGCCATTGCCGCCTCGGCGCAGGCCAATATGCAGGTCGGTCTGATCTTCGGTCTGGTTTTCGTTATTGCCGGTCTGGCCTTCAAGGTCTCCGCTGCGCCGTTCCATATGTGGACGCCCGACGTTTATGAAGGTGCGCCGACTCCGGTCGTAGCCCTGTTCGCCGGCGCTCCGAAGTTTGCGGCTCTGGTGCTGCTGGCGCGCGTCCTCAACGACGCCTTTGCCGGCCTGCACGATCAGTGGGCGCAGGTGCTGCTCGCCATCGCCACCCTGTCCTTCCTGATCGGTGGCCTCGGCGGCCTGATGCAAAAGGACTTCAAGCGCCTGCTGGCCTATTCGTCGATTGCCAATATGGGATACGCCATGCTGGCCCTGGCGGCCGGTACGGACAAGGGAGTCATGGCACTGCTGCTGTTCTCGGTCCTGTACATGGTCGATACGCTGGGCCTGTTCTCGGCGCAGATCGCCCTGTCGCGCAAGGGCATTGCGGTCAGCAAGATCGACGACCTGTCGGGTCTGTCCAAGGTCGATATGAAGCTGACCATCGCCATCACGGTGCTGGCTCTGTCGGTGCTGGGGATGCCGCCCTTCTCCGGCTTCTGGGGCAAGTTCTTCGTCTTCGGTGCCGCCCTCGAAGCCGGTTACTGGGGCTTCGCCGTGGCCGGTCTGGTGGCTTCGGTTATCGCCGCCTTCTATTACCTGCGCATCATCAAGGTGATGTGGTTCGATGGGGATAAGGGCGAGCTGGACAAGGCCCCGTTCGAAGCCAAGTGGATTGCCTATGCGGCCGCCGCCTTTGCCTTCCCGATCGCGGCCTTCGCTCTGTCCGGCCTCTATCCGCTGGCGGAAACGGCGGTCAAGAGCTTCGGCCTGAACTAACGCACTGTTGACGTAGCCTGATTTATGGGGTGCAGGGGTTTGTAACCCCTGCATCTTTTTTTCATATGACACCTGTTGATCTGTTTGAAACCCTGACATCTACCCAGACTGAAGCCCTGAACCGGCTGCGGGCGGGAGATTGCGGCCCGCGCTGGATCCGCGCAGAGCGGCAAACGGCCGGGCAGGGGCGCATGGGGCGTCAGTGGGAAGGGCCGTCGGGCAATCTGATGGCCTCGTGGTATGGGGTGCTGCCGGTCGAGATGCGCCGCGTGACGCAACTGTCCTTCGTGGCGGCGCTGGCGGTGACCGAAGCGATCCGTCCCTTGCTTCGCGTGCCCGACCCGCTGAAGATCAAATGGCCGAACGACGTGCTGTACGAGGGTCACAAGCTGTGCGGCATACTGGCCCAAAGCGAAACGCTTGAAACAGGGCTGGGTGTGGTCATCGGCATCGGCATCAATATCGCCGAAGCGCCGCAGGGGCTGAGCTATGGCCCGGCGGCGCTCAACGCGTTGGCGGCGCAACCGCAAACCGTCGAAAGCGTCCTCGAAGCCCTCGATGCCGCCCTGACACGGCGTCTGGACGACTGGCTTACGCATGGCTTTGAAGCCACAGCCGCGCAGTGGTGGGATCAGGCCTATGGCCGCGACCGCCTCTGTCTGATAGAGCAACACCCTCAGGCCCGGACGGGAACGATTCTTGGCCTTGATGACTATGGCGCGCTGCGCGTCAGAGACCCGGACGGCACGATCCACGTGATCGCCAGCGGGTCCGTTTCGTATCCGGAGGCCTGATGCTGCTCGCCATCGAACAGGGCAATACCAATACGTTGTTCGCCGTGCACGATGGCGAAGGCTGGCGCGCGCAGTGGCGCACGGCCACCGAATCGACGCGCACCGCTGACGAATACGCCGTCTGGCTCTATCAGCTCCTTCAGATGAACGGCCTCGATTTCAATCAGATCGAAGACTGCATCATTTCCTCCGTCGTGCCTCAGTCGCTGTTCAACCTGCGCAAGCTGGCCCAACGCTATTTCAACAAGACGCCCTACGTTATCGGTGACAATACGCACATCGGCATCGAAGTCCGCATCGACAAGCCGTCAGAAGCCGGGGCGGACCGTCTGGTCAATACGGTGGGCGCGTGGATCAAATACGGCGGGCCGCTTATCGTCATTGACTCCGGCACTGCCACCACCTTCGATGTAGTGGCCGCCGACGGCGCGCTAGAAGGGACGGCGATTGCGCCGGGCATCAACCTCTCAGTTCAGGCCCTGCATTCGGCGGCGGCCAAGCTGCCGCGCATTGCGATCGAGCGCCCCGCGCACTATATCGGCAAGGACACGGTCAGCGCCATGCAATCGGGCATATTCTGGGGCTATATGGGCCTTATCGAATATCTGACCGACAAGATTCAGGCCGAATACGGTCAACCCATGACGGTCGTGGCGACCGGCGGCGTGGCGTCGCTGTTCGAAGGCGCGACCGACCGCATCCATCATTTCGATCCCGATCTTACGCTGCGGGGTCTGCTCGAAATCTATCAGCGTACCCTCTCTAACCAAAAGAAAAATGAGTAAAAACAAAGACGAACTGGTGTTTCTGCCGCTGGGCGGCTCAAACGAAATCGGTATGAACCTCAATGCTTACGGCTTCGGGCCGGAGCATGACCGTAAATGGATTCTGGTCGATGTAGGCGTCACCTTCGGCGACCTGACCACGCCGGGCATAGAAGTCATCGTGCCTGACCCCAAATTCCTCGAAGGTGAGGAGATTCTGGGTGTCATCCTGACCCACGCCCACGAAGACCATATCGGGGCGCTGGGCTGGCTGTGGGACCGCATCAAGGCGCCGCTCTATGCCACGCCCTTCACCGCCTTTCTCATCCGCGAAAAGCTGCGCGAAGCGGGGGTCGAAGACTTCGATCTGACCGAGGTGCCGCTGGGTGGCAAGGTGCATCTGGGTCCGTTTGAAATCGACTATATCACCATCACTCACTCGATCCCGGAACCCAACGGCCTGTCGATTAAAACACCGCTGGGGACCGTTTTGCACACCGGCGACTGGAAGATCGACCCGGACCCCATTACCGGTAAACCCACCGACATCAGCCGCATTGTCGCGCTCGGCGATGAGGGCGTGCTGGCCATGGTCTGCGACTCAACCAATGTGTTCGTGGACGGGCAGGCGGGCTCCGAAGCCGATGTGAAGGTGGCGCTTGAGGCGGTGATCCGTACACTGAAAGGTCGCGTCGCCGTGGCCTGCTTCGCCTCGAACGTCGCCCGCATGGACAGCGTCATTCGCGCTGCCGAAGCGTGTGGGCGCTCGGTCTGCCTCGTCGGGCGCTCCATGCACCGCATGGCGGCTGCTGCGAAATTCGTGGGCCTGATGAAGGGCGTGCAGGAATTCGTCTCCGAAGCCGAAGCCGCCAAGATGAAGGACACCGACGTCCTTTATCTGTGTACGGGCTCTCAGGGCGAGCCGCGCGCCGCCCTGTCGCGCATTGCCGACGGCAACCACCCGCTGGTGCGTCTGGGGGCCGGGGATTCCTGCGTCTTCTCGTCCCGTGTCATTCCGGGCAACGAAATCGCTATCCGCAGCCTGCAAAACCGTCTGTCGGACCTCGGTGTCGAAATCCATACCGAAAAGGATCACCCCGGGATCCACGTCTCCGGCCACCCCTGCCGCGATGAACTGAAGCAAATGTACGCCTGGGCGCGCCCGAAAATCGCCATTCCGACGCATGGGGAACGCCGCCATCTGCAAAAGCACGCCGCTCTGGCCGCCGAAATCGGCATCCCGGAACAGGTCGTCCTGCGCAATGGCGATATGGTCCGCCTCGCGCCCGGTAAGCCCGAAATCATCGACGAAGTGCCGTCCGGCCGCCTGTTTGTCGATGGTGGGATGCTGGTCCCCGAAGCCTCCGAAGCCCTGCGCGAACGTCGCCACGCCGCCCACAACGGCATGTTATTCGTCTCCTTCGCCCTCAACAGCAAAAACCAGCTCGCTTCCTATGTCGAGGTGCGGGGTCTGGGCCTCGCCTTTGAGGACGAGGACAGCATCTCCGATCAGCTCGAAAAGCTGTGTGATATGGCTGAAAAGGCTGTGCAGAAGCTATCGCGCGAAGAACGGGACGACGATCAGACCGTCGAAACCGCTGTGGCGCGCGTGCTCAAGAAGGCCGCTCAGAATACCTGGGGCCGCAGACCGATCGTCGAAACGATTATTCTGAGGTTGTAAGGGTTTAAAAGACGCAGGGGCCACAGGCCCCTGCACCCCATATCGGGTTCGCACCCCCAAGACTCCGGCGTTATCAGACTTCCGGTTTTGGGGTGTGGGGCCTGCGGCCCCACGATCTTGCGTCTTCTTCTTACGATTTTACCAGAACATACGAACCCGGTGCATCCATATCGGGTTTGAACTTACCCTTGGACGGGTCACGCGCCGGGACCATCGGGCCGGACTTATCGTGCAACCATTGGGCCCAATAGTCCCACCACGACCCCTTATGCTCGACGGCGTCCTTTTGCCAGGCCTCAAGAGTCTCCGGTAAGCCCCTGGCATTGCTCAACTCGTTGATCCAGTGTTGGTACTTCTGGGCCGCAGGCGGGTTGACGACGCCGGCGATATGGCCGGAGCCGGCCATGACGAAGGTCACCGGGCCCCCGAACAGTCGCGCCGATTTGAACACCGAGCCCGGCGGGGCGATATGGTCTTCGCGGCCAGACTGCTCAAAGACGGGGATTTTGACGTTTTTGAGGTCGATGGGCACGCCCGCAATGGTGAGCTTGCCCTGAGACAGGGCGTTTTCGTGATAGAATTTACGCAGGTAGTACATGTGCAACGCCTTGGGCATGCGCGTCTGGTCGGCATTCCAGCACAGAAGGTCGAAGGCGGTCAGGTCCTTACCCATCAGGTAGTTATTGACGAAGAAGGACCAGACGAGATCGTTGGCGCGTAAGGCGTTGAACGTATCCGCCATGGCGGCACCGGGCAGAACGCCCCCGGCGGCGTCCATCTGGCGCTCCAGCTCTTTCAGCCAGGCTTCATTGGTGAACAGGAGCAGGTCGCCGGCTTCGGAGAAATCGTGCTGGGCGGTAAAGAAGGTGGCCGAAGAGACGCTGTCGTCACCCTTGGCCGCCATGTGGGCCAGAGCGACGCCCAGCAGCGTGCCGCCGATGCAGTAGCCGACGGTATTGACCTTGGGCGAACCCGTCTGTTCACGGACTAATGATACGGCCTTGTAGATGCCGCCGAACATATAGTCTTCAAAGGTGACGTCTTTGAGGTCTGCGTCCGGATTGACCCACGACACGACAAAAACCGAAAAGCCCTGATCCGTCAGCCACTTAATCAGGGAGTTCTTCGATTGCAGATCGAGAATATAGTATTTGTTGATCCATGGCGGGAAGATGAGCAATGGCGTTTCGCGCACTTCGTCCGTAGTCGGATTATATTGCAGCAGTTCGAACAAGGGCCCGCGCCACACCACCTTGCCCGGCGTGGTGGCGACGTTTTCGCCGACCTTGAAATGGGCATAATCGGCCTGAGAAATCTTCAGCTTGCCATCACCGCGGGCCAGATCGTCGGCGAATTTCTGCATCCCCTTGACCAGGCTTTCGCCCTTGGAGGTGAGCAGCGTATCGAGAGCCGCCGGGTTGGACATCAGGAAGTTAGAAGGCGAAAAGGCGTCTGTGACCAGCTTGGTGAAAAACTCGGCCCGGCGCTTATGCAGCGGATCGACGTCGTCGACAGAGGACACGAGGTTGTTGAGCCAGGTCGAGGACAGAAGATACGACTTGCGCATCATGTCGAAGACAAGGTTTTGCTGCCAGCGCGGATCGGAGAACCGCTTGTCCTTGGGCGTGGTGTCGGCTTCGCTTTCGACGCCCAGCGACCGGCGGGTCATTTCGGCCCACAGCGACATGTAGCCGGTCATCAGGTCGGTCTGGGCTTCGATGACCTTTTCCGGATTCTGAGCCAGTGAGGTCATGACGCTGGTCATGGCAGGGGCGACCTGAAACGGGTCGCCGTTCGGGGCACCGTTAAAATCCGGCTGTTTCAACACCGCGCTGGCGAGAGCGGTCTGGGCTGTGATGGCCGCCTTGGCGAGATTGATCGACAGGTCCTCGATGGCCTTCATCTGCTCGGCGTCGAAAGGGCCTTCAGGGGCTGGTTCAGAGGCCGCCGGGGCCTCGACGGCGGGCTTCGGCGGGGGCAGGGCCTCTTGTGGCGCAACCTTGGGCGCGGGGCGCGCCTTTGGGGCGGCCTTGCGCGGCGCTTTGGCCACCGGAGGGGCAGGGGCCGCGACCCCGGTTTCCGCGGCGACGACCTTTTTGGGCGCAGCGGCCTTACGGGTTTTGGCTTTGGAAACGGTTTGCCCGGTCGTTTTTTCGGTCGGTTTCTCTGTCATGGGGGCCCTCGGTGAGTCGCGTCCTTGGTGTTTTTCTAACGCGCTTCCTGAGCCTTTGCGCCACAATTTTCACTGTATAATGTGCAACATCGCGTTATGACGTGTTTTAGGGCTGTTCAGGTCGCCGAAAGTTTGCTTTTGATCAGCCCGGTTTTTCGACCCCCGGACGTCTTCGGTTGCGGAGTCTCATCATGACCCAGCGGTCTGCGATCTACGCCCTCCTTCTGCCCTGTGCGATTATGGGGGTTTTCGCTGTGTCTACTTCGGCGCAGGACACCGCGTCACCGCGCACCTACGACAGCTTCCCAAAGTGGTCGGAGTTTCCGCCGCCGCCGAAGGACGTGCCGACCCCTGCACAGATCCGGCAGCAGGTCGTTGCCCTTAAGGCCACCGCCGAGCAGCTTCAGAAAACCGCCGATGCCTTGCCATGGGAACTGAAGGCCCCGGACGCCATGGCCGCCGCGGCCAATGCCCGGATCGACCCCGTTCTGGGGGCTCCGGTGCAAACCGGTGTCGATAAGGTCGCCGTCGAAACTCTGGCCGCCCGTCTGAGGGCGCGGGCCGAACCGCCCCCCGTGGCGAAATAAAGAATAGAGAAAACAGGGAATTGCGTATGTCACAAACGGGTTTCGACCTGGGCCTCGACATTGTTCGGGTGGCCGAAGATGCCGCTATCGCCGCGCACGGCTGGATCGGCAAGGGCGATGAAAAGGCGGCGGATCAGGCGGCGGTGGACGCCATGCGTTCAGCGCTCAATGCTCTGGAAATGGATGGCCGCATCGTTATCGGCGAAGGCGAACGCGACGACGCCCCCATGCTGTTTATCGGCGAAAACGTCGGTACGGGTAAAGGCCCGGCTATCGACATCGCGCTTGACCCGCTGGAAGGGACGACTCTGGCGGCCAAGGCCATGAACAACGCCCTGACCGTGGTGGCCTTTGCGCCGCGCGGCGGCCTGCTGCACGCACCCGACACCTATATGGACAAGATCGCCATCGGCCCCGGCTATCCGGACGGTGTGGTCGATCTGGACGCTAGTCCGGAAGACAATGTGCGGGCCCTGGCCGCCGCCAAGGGCGTGGATGTGTCTGAAATCGTGGCCTGTGTGCTGGATCGTCCGCGCCATGACCGCATTATCGCCTCGCTGCGCAAGGCGGGGGCGCGCGTCCATCTGATCACCGACGGCGATGTTGCCGGCGTCTTTCACACGGCGCAGCCGGAAACCGGCATCGACATCTATCTGGGTCTGGGCGGCGCACCGGAAGGCGTGCTCGCAGCGGCGGCGCTGAAATGCGTCGGCGGTCAGTTTCAGGGCCGTCTGGTCTTCCGTAATGATGATGAGCGTCAGCGGGCGCAGCGTCTGGGCCTGACCGATTACGACCGCAAATACAGTCTGAACGAACTGGTCTCGTCCGATGTCGTCTTTGTCGCCACGGGCGTCACGCCCGGCGCGTTGCTCGACGGGGTGCAGAAGGAAATGTCTGCCGACGGACAGGTTTTTATCAGTACCGAAAGTCTGGTGATGATTTCGCGGACTCAGACTATCCGTAAGTTGTATATGCGTCGCCCCCTCCAATCGTGAGGTCTCATGCCCGATGATACTGCCCACTACAGCCTGAGCGAATGGCCGCCTTTTCTGGGGGTCGATACGTCGGTGACGGGCCGGTTATGGGTGGATCGCCGCGACAGTCAGCGCGTCAGCGCGCATGAATTGCGTCAGATCACGCAGCAAATCGCACTGAAGGACCTGATGGAAGAGGCCTTTGTCGAGCCGGTGGCGCGTTCCATTGCCGCGCGCGGTGTCACGGCGGCGTCGCTCGACGACTATCTGCGCCCGACATTGAAAGCGCTGTTCCCCGATCCGGATGGCTTCATGGATATGCCGCAGGCGGTGGCGGCCATTCTCGATGCGCTTCAGGCCCGGCAGAAGATCTATATCTTTGCCGACTATGATGTGGACGGCGCCACCTCGGCGGCGCAACTCGTGCGCTGGTTCCGCCATATGGGCCACGAACTGAGCGTCTATGTGCCTGACCGGATGCTCGAAGGCTATGGCCCGTCGGAAAAGGCCTTTGACCGCCTGAAAGCCGAAGGGGCCGATCTGGTCATCACGGTCGATTGCGGGGCATCGGCGCACAGGGCGCTCGACTATGCGGCGCGCATCGGGCTTGAGGTGGTGGTGATCGACCATCACATCATGCGCGAAGACCCGCCCAAATGCCGCGCCGTGGTCAATCCCAATCGGCCCGGTTGCACCTCGGCCCAAGGCAATCTGGCGGCGGCTGGCGTAGTCTTCGTGGTGCTGGCGGCGCTTAACCGCGAAGCCGAAAAGCGCGGGCTGTTTGCCGAGCGGCCCAGACCGGACCTGACCCAGTGGCTCGATCTGGCGGCGCTCGGGGCCATCTGCGATGTGACGGCACTCAGCGGCTTCAATCGCGCCCTGGCTTCGCAGGGGCTGAAGGTCATGTCGCGCCTGAACAATCCGGGCATCCGCGCCCTGATGCAGGTGGCCGGGGGCGAGCCGAAGGATGCGGCAACAGCGCTCGGGGTGTTTCATTCCGGCTTTGTGCTGGGGCCGCGCATCAATGCCGGCGGTCGTATCGGTCGCGCCGATCTGGGGGTGCGGCTTCTGTCCACCGACGATGCGGATGAGGCGGCGGCGCTGGCGCAGGAACTGGATGAACTGAACAAGACGCGCCGTGACGTTGAAGCCGCCGTGCAGGAACAGGCGCTGGCTATGGCCGATGCAAAGGGGCTGGTGGCGGCCGAAGACCACGTCATTATCGTTGCGCACGAAGACTGGCATCCGGGTGTCATCGGTATCGTAGCGGGTCGTCTGCGTGAACGCTGGCACAAGCCGGTCATCGTCATTGGCATCGACCCGGTTACGGGGATAGGCAAGGGGTCGGGCCGGTCTCAGGCCGGCATCAATCTGGGGCAGGCGGTGACGGCGGCCTTTGAAAGCGGATTGTTGCTGTCGGGGGGCGG
The DNA here is from genome assembly GCF_037101385.1 of Asticcacaulis sp. DW145. NCBI lineage: Bacteria > Pseudomonadati > Pseudomonadota > Alphaproteobacteria > Caulobacterales > Caulobacteraceae > Asticcacaulis > Asticcacaulis sp. DW145. The sequence continues at coordinate 705,814 of NZ_AP029025.1, forward strand.
TCACGCCATGGCCGCGGGCCTGAGCATCGACGCCGCGCGGATCCCTGAGTTGCGGGCGTTCCTGAACGCCCACATCGCCCATGCCACGGTGGAAGCCGACCGTAAGGACCGGCTGGAAATTGATGCAGCGCTCAGCGCGGCAACCTGTACGCGCGCCTTGCTCGACCGCTTTGAGATTATGGCGCCCTTCGGTCAGGGCAATCCGGAGCCGATGTTTGTCCTGCCGGGGATGCGGGTGGGCTATGCCTCAGCGCTAAAGGGCGGGCACGTGCGCTGCGACCTGATCGATGAAGGGGGCAAGCGGCTGAAAGCCATTGCCTGGCGGGCGCAGGATACGGCCGTGGGGGCGGCGCTGCTCAATCCGGTCGGGGCCATCCACGTGGCGGGGCGGCTTAAACCGGACGACTATATGGGACGCAAGGGCGTGCAGTTCGAAATCGAGGATATCGCCCATATATTCACAAGTTGACGTGAGAATGCCGAAAATAGCGCTTGCAACGGACAATCCGTGACGCTATCAAGCGCACCTCTTGACGCGGTCCCTTCGTCTATCGGTTAGGACGTCAGGTTTTCAACCTGAAAAGAGGGGTTCGACTCCCCTAGGGACTGCCAGTCAGGACATGTGAATACGGACACGCGGTCCCTTCGTCTATCGGTTAGGACGTCAGGTTTTCAACCTGAAAAGAGGGGTTCGACTCCCCTAGGGACTGCCACCGTCATTCTGCTGCCATTCCCGTCATTTTTCTTGTCGAATTTGTGAACGCCACGCAGGCGCGTGTGTGTTAAAAACGTCATATATGGGCCAAACGCTACCCCATGCGACAAGATTACGGCTTTTTTACTCGCAATAAGCGATATTTTCGCATATCGTCTTTAAAAAGAGAGGGGCAGGGGATAACGAGGTGCTGCCCATTTAAAAATATCCATGTTACAGTGCTCGCACACCAAAATTATCTGTGGGCTTGGTGAGGAATATGAGTTTGTACGATTACGCAAAGAGCAGCGAGGCGGAAGACGTAAAGGCCATTTCAGGCCGCGTTAAGTGGTTCGACGCTGGCAAGGGCTACGGCTTTATCGTTCCACAATCTCCGGAATTGACCGGTATGCGTGACGTGCTGCTGCATGTATCCGCACTTCGCGATCTGGGCCGCGACGTGGCGCACGAAGGTGCCGCCATCGAGTGCAAGATCGCCAAGCGTGCCAAGGGGTGGCAGGTTATCCAGATTACGTCGCTCGAAGACACCGGCACTGGTCCGCTACGCGAAGCGCGCGACCCGTCGGCTGTGCGCTCGACGCACAATGTTCAGGCGACAATCGGCGATCTCGAAGCCGCGACGATCAAGTGGTTCAACCGTACCAAGGGCTATGGCTTTGTGGTGCGCGGCAACGACCCGACCGATATCTTTATCCACATCGAAACCCTGCGCCGTTTCGGGCTTGAGGACGTTCAGCAGGGCGACACCCTGATGGTGCGTTTCGGTGAAGGGCCCAAAGGGCTGGTGGTCACCGAGGTTCAGCCCAAGGCTCTGGTCTGACGGCTCTAAGAAGGGCCTTGAAACGGCCATTGAATCCGGCGAATTTCAAACGGAGGCGACATCCCGCCTCCGTTTTTCTCTGTGGGTGTGAACGGTGAAATCGGTTTTCAAAGCCCTTGGATGCTCTCTGATGCTGATGGCCGGTGGCCTGTCGCCCGTCGTCGGGTTTGCTCAGACGCCGACGCCCCCGGCGACGGTTGCGGCCCCTGCCGCTTCTGAGGTGGCGCATTACACCTACCGCGTCGTGAAGGTCTATCCGCACGACCCGCAGGCCTTTACACAAGGCCTGTTCATTCAGAACGGCCGTCTGTTTGAAAGCACCGGCATGGCGGGGGCCTCGTCGCTGCGCGAGGTCGATCTGACCACTGGCGAGGTCAAACGCAAACGCGAGATTGCGCGGCCTTACTTTGCCGAAGGCGTCGCCCCCTGGGGTAACGCCATCATCGGCCTGACCTGGACGCAGGGCAAGGCCTTCGTCTGGGACCGCGACAGTTTCGCGCCGAAGGGGGAGTTTGCGTACACGGGGGAGGGTTGGGGCCTGACCGGTGACGGCACGCACCTGATCCTCAGCGACGGCAGCGACCGGCTGCGCTTTCTGGACCCGCAGACCTTCAAGGTGGTCAGCGAGGTGCCGGTGACCCTGCGCGGCGAGCCTATCGAGATGCTCAATGAGCTGGAATATGTCGAGGGGCAGGTCTATGCCAATGTGTGGCAGACCGATTATATCGTCCGCATCGACCCCAAAGACGGCAAGATCAATGGCATAGTCGATCTGAAAGGTCTGATGGCCTATGGACCGGCCATCACCCAGCGCATCGACGTGCTGAATGGTATCGCCTTCAATCCGGAAACGAAGCATTTGCTGGTCACCGGAAAATACTGGCCCGCCCTGTTTGAGATCGAACTGATCGACAAGGCGACGGGTAAACCCTATGTTTTTCGGTAACCCTATGATCAAGAAGGTAAAATGGCTTCCCTTGTTTGTGGTTCTGGCCGCCTGTCAGCCGAAACCGCCGGAGCGCGAAGCGCTTCAGGTTTTATCAGGTGGGGCCACCCACGCGTTTCAGGTGGAAATCGCCGATGATGAGCCGGAGCGAGAAACCGGTCTGATGAACCGCGACAATCTGCCGGCGGGGCAGGGGATGCTGTTCCTGTTTCCGGATGCGCGCGAACGCGCCTTCTGGATGAAGAATACGCATATACCGCTTGATATTATTTACATTTCCAAGTCGGGCGAAGTCATCTCCATTCAGAAAAACACGATGCCGATGAACGAAACACCTTTGCATTCGTTCGGCCCGGCGGCGGCGGTTCTGGAAATCAATGGCGGGCAGGCCGATGCTCTGGGGATCAAGCCGGGCGACCGCATTACGCACCGCTTCTTCGAAGGCAAGGGGCCGATGCCGCAATAGGCAGACTTGTCCTGTGGGTGGTGCGTAAAACGGCTTGCGGAACGGGCTTTGAAGTGGCATGAAGCGCGCCTTGCCTGCGGGCAGGGTGTCGGGGTGTAGCGCAGCCTGGTAGCGCAGCTGTTTTGGGTGCAGCAGGTCGGAGGTTCGAATCCTCTCGCCCCGACCATCACTAAAAAAGGGACTGCCTATAGGGCAGTCCCTTTTTTATTGATCTTCAGAGCAGGGTTCGAACCGATAAGAGGTTCGCGACGCTCAAAAGGGGTAGCGTAGCCACATCGACCCGAAAGGGCGATGGACGCCGAAGGCGCCCGAAGGGTAAGCCGCGTTAAAACGCGGCGCATCAATCCTCTCGCCTGACTCGACCGCAATACCCTGTCTCAATTTACCGATACATCCGTGGCGACTTTGCGTTATCCTGTAACCAGTTGGAGGGATGCCATGAACGGAAAGCGTGGGTTATTACTGGTCACAGTCATAGTTGTTCTTTGCGGTTCGCTTTGGGCCGTCAAGCCTTGGGAGTCGGGCGCGGCAGACCTTCAACAGGTACGAAAAGAGCGCCTGAGCCATATCCGGGCGTCCTTGACTCAAAACGACCTGCAACTGGGTCAGCCCATACTCATCCGCATCTTCAAGGAAACGGATGAACTGGAGGTTTGGGTCAAGTCGGGGAGCAAATACCGACTCTATAAAACCTTTCGTATCTGTAGCTGGTCCGGTGCTCTCGGTCCCAAACAGAAAGAAGGGGATGGGCAGTCACCCGAAGGCTTTTATAGCGTCTCACGTGCGCAGATGAAACCCGATAGCCAATATCATCTGGCTTTCAACCTCGGATATCCTAATGCCTTTGATCGAGCCAACCGCAGAACCGGCAGCTATCTAATGGTCCACGGCAAATGTGCCTCAATCGGCTGTTATGCCATGACTGATAAAGGGATTGAGGAAATCTGGTTGATAGCTGATGAGGCCTTGAAGGGAGGGCAGACCGCGTTTCAGGTGCACGTCTATCCGTTCCGCATGACTGACCCCAATATTCAACGCCATGCGGGTTCGCCGTGGTTGGACTTCTGGATGGATATCAAAGCGGGTTATGACCGGTTTGAGCAAAATCACTCCGACCTGAATGTTACGATCGTTAATAAAAGATATAGGGTCGCCCCATGAACCGCGCCGTCGCTGTCTTCGCAGGTCTTGCCGCGCTTTTGCTGCTCACCGCCGGTGTGCCGTTGCGCGGGCCGCTGACCGGACCTGAGTGGGTGGTCTGGGGCTCTGGCGTAGCGGCTTTTGTGGTCGGGATGCTGGGTCTGTTGGCGGTTTTAAGGCGGGGCATACTGCACGTACTGGTGCACATAGGAGGTGTCGCCCTGCTGACCGCGGCCTCAGTCTGGATGCTTCAGCACGCGCAGAAGGGGGTCGAAGATCGTCTGGTGATCTGTGCGCTGGGGCTCGGTGTGCTGACCCTGTGGAGCCTGTGGGCCGCCAGCGGCTTCGCCGTGGGTAATAAGCCTCCTGACTCCGACGACGACAGCTTTCTGCAGATCTAACGCGTCTTGCGTTTGTAATTCTCGGACCAGCTTATGATCGGCAGCACCGGAATCCCCCAGAGTATGCCGGACAGGCCGTAATACAGCAGGTGCACGATCTGATTGTCGGGCAGCTTCTGGCCGATGCTGGAAACGATCACCACATAGACCGTCAGAAATACCACAATGCCGATACAGGCGATGACACGGCGCACAGGCAGGCTGAGACCCTTTGTCGCATCTGCGCTCATCGGCTTACCCGTTTCATTTCTTGACATTGACCTTCTCGATGGCGCGGGTCAGGTGAAACAGCGCCAGAAGACCGGCCGAACCGGCGCCCGCCGCTCGCAGGGTTGTGTAAAAGCGATCTGGATAAATATCGAGAATATGGATGAAAAAGGTCATCAGGATCGCCCCGAAAATGCCCACAAACATATTGATGATGGCGCTGTAGCGGCTTTTGGTCAGGTTGTTGGCGATCCAACCGACGATGAACCCCGTCATACCGGCCAGAATCCAGTCCTGAACACCCATTTGTGGAACCTTTCACATTTTTCCGTCGCGCATCGCTTGAATTTCACCCCTCCCTGTGGGCAAATCACTGCGCGCGGCCAAAGCCTATTACAGGTTATTTCGCCGCAGTTGAACAGGGCCGCCCGACGGAACCCAACAATTATTTTTCAGTGAGGCGTAACGGTGAGGCTTCCGCTCAAATCCCCTTCCGTGGCCATCTGGCTCTATATCGTGGCCGCCATGGTCGTGCTGATCGTCATGGTCGGTGGCGCCACGCGCCTGACCGGATCCGGCCTGTCGATCACCGAATGGAAGCCCATCCACGGTGTGGTGCCGCCGCTGAATGACAGCCAGTGGGCCGAAGAGTTCACCAAATACCAGCAGATACCGCAGTTCAAGCAGGTCAATGCGAACATGACGGTGGCGCAGTTCAAATTCATCTTCTGGTGGGAATGGGGCCATCGTCTGCTGGGACGGCTGATCGGTGCCGCCGTGCTGATCCCCTTCGTCGTGTTTCTGCTGATGCAGGCCATCCCGCAACGCCTGATCTGGCGCTGCGCGTTACTTGTCGGGCTGATCGGCGTGCAGGGGACGATCGGCTGGTGGATGGTGCACTCGGGACTGGCCAATCGCATCGACGTCGCCCCCGAACGGCTGATGACGCACCTCAGCCTGGCGCTGGTCATTATGATTTTTGCCATATGGACCGCCAATGAAGCCCTGCACGGCCAATCGCGCGGGCATGGCGCGCCCGGTGGCTGGGTGGCCGCCGTCGCCGGTCTGTTCGGCCTGACCTTCCTGCAATCCATGCTGGGCGCGCTGGTCGCGGGTAACGATGCCGGGCTGGTCTATAATGACTGGCCGCTGATGGGCGGGCGCATCGTGCCCTTTGTCGATTACTCCAAAGGCCTGTGGCACGTCTTCGTCCACGATCAGGGCATGGTGCAGGTCCTGCACCGCTTCAACGCCTACTCCCTGCTTATCTACGCCACGGCTCTGGTCCTGTGGCTGTGGCGGCGTTGCCTTGATGACGGCATGCGCCTGATCGCCGCCGCCTTTGGCGTGCTGGTCTGGTGTCAGGCCATGCTGGGCGTCGCGACTCTGTGGACCAATGTGCATATCGCCTTTGGACTGACGCACCAGTTGGGGGCCGTCCTGCTGCTGATCCTGGCCACCCTGCTGCTGTGGAAGGTCGCCCGCGCCGATCGCGACTTCCGCCGGCGTAATTTTTAAGTTGACCCTCCTCTCTGTGCCGCAGTCATGGGGAGGTGGATTTTTGCCTGAAAGGCAAAAAGACGGAGGGGGAGGCGAAGCCGAAGGAAAGACGCAGGGGCCACAGGCCCCTGCACCCCACACCTATCCGCGCTCAAACTGAGATACAGCGTGTGAGGGAAGGATTATTTTGGGGGCGAAGCCCCCCCTTTTTCACGTCAAACACGCGCCGATGTTCGCTGTTTAAACACTCAGTGATGGGGTGTGGGGGCTTTGAAGTGCGCTACCGCTTCGCTGTTTGAGCGCAGGCCCCACGTCTTTCTTACCCCTTGACCGCTTCCGTGCTGAACCGATCCCACGGACCGGTGATGGCCAGCGTCCAGCCGGGGTTTTGCAGGTTGACGAACATGGTCGAGCCGTCGGGCGAGAAGCAGACCCCGGCCCATTCCGAATTGGTCGGCTCGGTATTGCGGGCGAAGGTCGTGACCTTGCCGTCACGGGTGAGTATCTTCAGATGGTTTTTCAGCGTGTCGGAATAGCGGTCTTCGCAGGCGAAGATCTGACCGCGCGGTGAAACGACGATATTGTCCACATAGTCGAACAGCAGGTCGTTGTTCGGCTCGGCAAAGAGCTGGATACGGCCGGGGGCGCGGGCCTCCTGAGGTGTGCCTTCGTGGGGGCTGGGCACATAGCGCATGATCTGGCCGTTTTCGCCGGGACCGCCGGAGGTGCAGGTAAAGTAAAGCTCGCCCTCGCCGAAGAAAATGCCTTCTTCGCGCGCGAACTGCGCCGCGCCCTTGGCGTGGGCGCGGGTGCGCAGATCGTTATTGGGGCTTTCGACCTCGTCGAGATCGACCCATTCGCTTTCAAACCAGTCGCCCTGCTGCCAGAAGATACCGCTCTTGTTGTCGGTAAGGGCGTGCGGCTTGCCCTTGATGACCAGGGCCTGCAACCTACCGCCTTCCCGCAGCTTGCCCGGCACCTTGGGGATGAAGCGATAGAAGGCCGAGTCCCCGGCGTCTTCGGTCAGATAGACGATACCGGTCTTGGGATCGACGGCTACGGCCTCGTGCTCGAAGCGGCCCATGGCCTTGATGGGTTCAGCCTTGACGAGGCCTTCGGCGCGCGCCGGGACTTCGAAGACATAGCCATGGTCCTTGCCGACGCCGTTGGGGGCCTTTTGCGAGGTTTCCTCACAGGTCAGCCACGAGCCCCAGGGCGTCGGGCCACCGGCGCAGTTGGTCGAGGTGCCGACCAGCGACAGGTGATGGCTGACCAGTTTCTGTTCCTTAATATTATAGACCAGCGTGGTGGTGCCGCCGTGCAGCGGCCGACCGTCGGGCGCGAAGTCATAGACCCTGGCCGCATCGACCTTGCCAAACAGTTCGTTCTGCGCGCCGAAGGGGCCCATCTTGCTGAGGCTATGCTTGATTTCGTGGTTGCGCACCAGCAGCACCGTGTCCGGGCCGTGCGGGAAGCAGGCCATGCCGTCGTGCTTGCCCGGCACGATCAGGCCATCGCTCATGGTTTCGCCCTGACGCGAGAAAATGCGATAGGTGAAACCGGCGGGCAGGTCGGCGATACCGTTGGGGTCCTTCACCAGCGGGCCATAGCCTTCGATCTGATTGACATAGGTATCAGACGCATTTTCCGTCAGGCGGTGGGCCGCGGCGGCCTTGCTGATCCACAGGGCCATGCCGGTAAAGGCCGCAGAGGTGGCCAGGGACGAAGACAGGACGGTACGACGGGACAGCGACATGGGAACACCTTTGCGCGGGAAGGGAAGGTATCGTTTGGAATCGGATACGCCTTCTGTAAAGACAGGGGCGCACAGAATTATGACGTTTGAATACGGTAATTTAATACCTAATTCAAAAATACCAATAAAAACAATTGCCTGTTTCAATTTTTGTCAAAAATAAGTGTTGACGCGGCTATTTGCCTCGTCTATACGCTCCCGACTTTTCCGGCGGTGGCGTCTGTCACGGCGGGAAGCACCCGTTTCAAACCCCGGATTTCACCAAAGGAATCTCCCATGCTTACCTCTGCGACCGCGGCGCTCAAGCCCGCCAATGTCGAGAAGAAGTGGATCGTGATTGACGCCCAGGACGCCGTTGTTGGCCGTCTGGCTTCCTTCATCGCCATGCGTCTTCGCGGCAAACACAAGCCGGACTATACCCCGCACGTCGATTCCGGCGACTACGTCATCGTCATCAATGCCGACAAGGTGCACTACACCGGCAAGAAGCTGACGGACAAGATCTTCTACTGGCACACCGGTCACCCCGGCGGCGTTAAGCAACGCACCATGGGTCAGATCCTCAGCGGCAAGTACCCTGAGCGCGTCCTGACCAAGGCGGTTGAGCGTATGCTGCCCAAGGAATCGCCGCTGGCCCGCGCCCAAATGACCCACCTGCGTATCTACGCCGGTTCGGAGCACCCCCACGAAGCTCAATCGCCGGAAGTCATCGACTTCAAGGCCCTGAGCCGCAAGAACGTCCGGAGCGTCTAAGAATGTCTGAAGTTCAAGCTCAAGGCCTCGAAGCCCTCGCTTCCCTGTCGTCGAACCCTGAAAATGCGCCGGTCGAGCGCGTTCAGCAACTCGACAAGTACGGCCGCGCCTATGCCACCGGCAAGCGTAAGAACGCCGTCGCCCGCGTCTGGATCAAGCCGGGTTCGGGCAAGTGGATCATCAACGACCGCGCGCAGGAAGTCTATTTCGCGCGTCCGGTTCTGCGCATGATGATCGCTCAGCCGCTGAACCTGACCGACCGCGCGTCGCAATTCGACGTCATCGTCTCGGTCCACGGTTCGGGTCTGTCGGGTCAGGCGGGTGCTATCCGTCACGGCCTGTCTAAGGCTTTGACCTATTACGAGCCCGCCCTGCGCCCGGCGCTGAAGGCCGCGGGCTTCCTGACGCGCGACTCGCGTGTCGTCGAGCGTAAGAAGTACGGCCGCGCCAAGGCTCGCCGTTCCTTCCAGTTCTCGAAGCGCTAATGGAGGTCTTGGGGGAAACTTTGTTTCCCCCAAGTGCCCCCTTCCGGAATACGGAGAAAAACACCCTCGGGGCGGCGGTTTGGTCGTCTTGGGGGTGTTTTTCGCTTTTTTCAGGGCTGTTTTCCCAATAAGACGCTCTGACTTCATATCTCCCCAACGTGTTGGGGAGGGGGACCGCACGAGCTTGCGAAGCAAGCGAGATGTGGTGGTGGGGTATCTTTCGTCCGCTGACCAAGGAGCGTATCATGTCCCATAAGGTTTTCATCGACGGCGAAGCCGGCACCACCGGTCTGCAAATCCGCGAGCGGCTGGAAAAGCGCCCGGAGATCGACCTGATCCGCCTGAGCGATGATCGCCGCAAGGACACCGAAGCCCGTCGCGAAGCGCTCAATGCCGCCGATGCCGTCATCCTCTGCCTGCCCGATGAGGCGGCGAAGGAGGCTGTAGCCCTGATCGAAAATCCGGACGTGGTGGTGATTGACGCTTCGACGGCGCACCGCGTCGCTGAGGGCTGGACCTACGGCTTTCCCGAAATGACCGAGGATCAGCGCGATCTCATCCGCGCCTCAAAGCGCATCAGCAATCCCGGTTGCCACGCCACCGGCTTCATTGCCCTGACGCGGCCTCTGGTCGAACTGGGCGTCCTGCCGCCATTCTTCCCGATGGTGGCCACGTCGCTGACCGGCTATAGCGGCGGCGGCAAGGCCATGATCGCGGAGTTCGAAAGCGGGCAGGGGCGCGAACGCATCTATGCCACCGGCCTGACGCACAAGCACCTGCCGGAAATGCAGCTCTATGCCGGGCTGGAAACCGCGCCGATTTTCTCGCCGACCGTCGCCAATTTTGCGCAAGGCCTGATCGTCGAGGTGCCACTGCACCTGTGGGCCCTGCCGGATGCGCCTGACCTGCCCACCATCTACAACATCCTCACCGCCCACTATGCCGGTGAACCCTTTGTGCGCGTCGCTTCGCCCGAAGAAACAGCGGCGGCCACCTCGGTCAATGGCGATGCCTTACGCGACACCAACCAATTGCTGATCCACGTCTTCGGTCAGGAAGACGGTGACACGGCCAACCTGGTCGCGGTGTTCGACAATCTGGGCAAGGGAGCGTCGGGCGCGGCGGTGCAGAATCTCAACCTCGTGCTGGGCCTCGACGAAACCGCCGGACTGCTCTGAGATGAGAGCGGTTTGGCTCGCTCTGGCCATCACGGTTGCGCCGGTTTCCGCCCAGACCGCCCCGGCATCCCCCACCGCTTCGGTGGCGCCGGTAGCAGAAAAGGCTGAAACCTCTGAACATAAAGGCGGCTTTCCGTGGGTGACCTTTATCATCCTGTTTGTGGTGTTTGGCGGCTTGACGATGTTCCGCAAAAAGGACCAATCTTCCCCTGATGTGACGGATAAGGACAAGGCGTCATAATGGGACCTCTGACCAGCATTGCCATTCTTCTGATGATCTGGTGGGTGACTCTGTTCGCCGTCCTGCCGTTCGGCAATATCAGCCATCACGAAGCGGGTATTAAAACCAGGGACGGCGGTGATCCCGGTGCGCCGGTCTTCCACAACCTCAAAAAGAAGCTGCTGATCAATACGGCGGTGGCCGTGGTGGTGTGGCTTATCGTTCTGGTGATCGTCAACTATCACCTCATTCCGCTGCCGGAAATCCCAGCGGCCAGATAGGCCCGTCCTATTTCCGCCTTTTTAGCATTGATCAATGACGGCGAAGCTGGCTAGTACAGGGCCAGTTTGCTGCAATCCCAAGGTTCCCTGCCCATGCGCCTGTCGCGCTATTTGCTTCCGTTGCTTAAGGAAAATCCTTCCGAAGCCCAGATCGTCTCGCACCGTCTCATGCTGCGCACCGGCATGATCCGTCAGGAGGCCGCCGGTATCTATGCCTGGCTGCCGCTGGGTCTGCGGGTGCTGCGCAAGATCGAAAAGATCGTGCATGAGGAAATGCAGCGCGCCGGTGCGGTCGAGCTTCTGATGCCGACCCTGCAACTGGCCGATCTGTGGCGCGAGTCGGGTCGCTATGACGACTACGGTCAGGAAATGCTGCGCATCAAGGACCGTCATGAGCGCGAGATGCTCTATGGCCCGACCAATGAGGAAATGATCACGGAAATCTTCCGTGGCACGGTCAAGTCCTACAAGGATTTGCCGATGAACCTCTACCACATCCAGTGGAAGTTCCGCGACGAGCAGCGCCCGCGCTTCGGCGTCATGCGCGGCCGTGAGTTCCTGATGAAGGACGCCTATTCGTTCGACATCGACGAGGTCTCGGCGCGCAAGGCCTATAACCGCATGTTCATCGCCTATCTCAACACCTTCAGCCGTCTGGGCCTGAAGGCGGTGCCGATGCGCGCGGATACCGGCCCGATCGGCGGCGACCTCAGCCACGAATTCATCATCCTCGCCGAAACCGGCGAAAGCGCCGTCTTCTGCCACAAGGATCTGGTCGATATGCCGGCGCCCGGTGCCGATGTGGACTGGGACGATCTGCAAGGGCTGGTTGATCAGCGCACGTCGCTCTATGCCGCCACCGAAGAAATGCACGACGAGGCGGCCTTTAATGCCGTTCCGGCGGACAAGCAGTTGTCGGCGCGCGGCATCGAAGTCGGCCACATCTTCTATTTCGGTGAGAAATATTCCGCGCCTATGGGGGCCAAGGTCTCCGGTCCCGACGGTTCGCAGGTCAATGTGCACATGGGCTCTTACGGCGTCGGCGTGTCGCGCCTGATCGGCGGCATAATCGAAGCCAGCCACGACGAAGCGGGCATCATCTGGCCCGAAAGTGTCGCGCCCTTCGATGTGGCCCTGATCAATCTGCGCGTTGGCGACGAAGCCTGCGATGCGGCCTGCGACAAGGCCTATAAGGCGCTGACCGCCGCCGGGCGTGACGTGCTCTATCACGATACGGACGACCGTCCGGGTGCCAAGTTCGCCTCGATGGACCTGATCGGTATTCCGTGGCAACTGATCATCGGGCCCAAGGGCATTGCCGAAGGTCAGGTCGAAATCAAGCACCGCGCCACGGGCGAACGTCACACGGCGGCCTTCGACGCCGTCCTTGAACAACTGACCAAGGCAAAATGATGAAGGGGCTGTTGTCGCTGTTTTCTTTCTCCGCGTGGGAAACCGATCTGGCGCTCAGGTATCTGCGCACCAAACGCAAGGACGGCGGCATCGCCCTCATCGCCATCATCAGCTTTATCGGCATCACGCTGGCCGTGGGTGTGCTGATCATCGTCATGTCGGTGATGAACGGTTTTCGCGACGAGCTGATGTCGCGCGTGCTGGCCTTTAACGGTCACGAGTTTGTGGCCGGTGAGCCGCTGACTGACTGGGAAGGCCGCGACGCTATGCTCAAGCGCCTGCGCGCCATTCCGGGCGTTATCGAAGCCTCGCCCTACGTGGAATCGCCCGGTCTGGCTCAGGGGCCGTTTTCGCAGGCCGGTCTGGCCTATATGCGCGGCATCGACGTCGCGACGGTGAAGAACACGCCGATTATCCGCGACAATATCAAGTCTGGCTCGCTGGATGGATTTGGCGAAGGCGAATATGGCGGCGATCTGGTCCTGATCGGCGAAGGTCTGGCCAGCCAGATGAATGTGCGTGTCGGCGACGAACTGACCCTCCTGTCGCCGTCGGGCAGCACGGCCTTTGGGGCCATGCCGCGCCGCAAGCCCTATGTGGTGGGCGGTATCTTCAAAAGCGGTGTGTCGGAACTGGATGCGGCGTTTGTCTTCATGCCATTACAGCAGGCACAACTCTTTTTCGATCGGGAAGGGGAGTGGGATGCCGTCGAAATCAAGGTCAAAGACCCTTACAATATCAAGGACTACTACCCGGCCTTCCGTAAGGCTGTCGGGGACAAGGCCGTCCTGCTCGACTGGGCGCAGCGCAATGCGCCTTTGTGGAACGCGCTTCAGGTCGAACGCAACGTGATGCGCCTGATCCTGATGCTGATCGTGCTGATTGCCGCCATGAACATCATTTCCGGCATCGTCATGCTGGTGAAGAACAAGACGCGTGATATCGCTATCATGCGCACCCTGGGCGCGGATCGCACCTCGATTACCAAGATATTCTTCCTGTCGGGGGCCATTATCGGAGCCACCGGCACGGTGCTGGGCGTCGCTATCGGCACGCTCTTTTGCATCTTTATTCGGCCGATCCAGCAGATCGTCGAAGCCATCTTCCACGTGAAGGTCTTTAATGAAGAGGTCTATTACCTCGCCTATATACCGGCGAAGGTCGAGCCGACCGAAGTGCTGATCATCGTGGGCTTTTCGATGATCGCTACCTGCGTGGCCACCCTGTTCCCGGCCCTGTGGGCGTCTAGGCTCGAACCCGTGGAGGCCCTGAGATATGAATAATGGGCTTATGAGTGATGTGGTGCTGTCCCTGCGCGGCCTGGTGCGCGCCTATCCCATCGCCGATGGTCGCACGCTGGACGTGCTCAAGGGCGTCGATCTCGATTTGCGCGCCGGTGAGGTCGTCGGGCTGATCGGGCCCTCCGGTTCCGGTAAGTCGTCGCTGTTGCATTGTATCGGTTTGCTGGAATCGTCCGAAGAGGCGCAACTGACCATCGACGGCGAAGACTTTACGCGCGCCAGCGAGGCCGCCCGGACCCGCGCACGACTGCACAAGATCGGCTTTGTCTATCAGTTCCATCACCTGCTGCCGGAATTTACGGCCTTGGGCAATGTCGCTCTGCCGCAGCGTGTGCTGGGTCTGCCGCTCAAACAGGCGGAAAAGCGGGCGAGGGGGCTTCTGGAGCAACTGGGGCTCGGCGAACGCCTTGATCACCAGCCGGCGCAACTGTCAGGCGGTGAACAACAGCGCGTGGCTATTGCGCGCGCCCTGGTTAATGGTCCGCGCCTGCTGCTGGCCGATGAGCCGACGGGCAATCTCGATCCCCAGACCTCTCAACAGGTGTTCGACGCCCTGAGGACGATCGTCAAGGCGCAGGGGGTCGCGGCCTTGATTGCCACCCACAATCTGGAACTGGCCGGGCATATGGATCGCGTGGTCAGCCTCAAAGACGGCCGTCTGGTGGAAACCGTTCCGGGAAACCTGTAAAATTATATCGTTTTAAATCAACGATATACATGATTTGTTCACGCTGTTGATAAAAGGGTGTTGACGCGGAACAAAATAAGAATATAGAACAAAGCATGAATTGATCATCTGTTCTTTCAGGGGACAAACTATGCTGGCCATCCATAACGTATTGTCTTTCGCCGCCGTTGCCGCTTTTGTGGCGCTTGTCTGTCAGGCGGCTATGCTGATCGGGTGAATCGTCCGACAGTAGCCGCCCTGTGAACCGCACGGAGAGGCTTTTGAGATGAGCGACGGTTTTGTCCATCTGCGGGTACGATCGGCCTATTCCCTTCTGGAAGGTGCGATCAAGGCCTATGATATGGGCAAGCTGGCGGCCAAGGCGAAGATGCCGGCCATAGCCATCTGCGACCGCGGCAACCTGTTTGGTGCGCTCGAATTTTCTCAGGTGTGCAAGGATACGGGCGTGCAGCCCATCATCGCCTGCGCCCTGCCGGTCAAGGGTATAGGCGGTGCCCTCAGCGACCGATGGGCCAAGATACCGACCATTGTCCTGATCGTTCAGAACGAGCGGGGCTATCTCAACCTCACCGAACTGTCGTCCAAAGCCTATCTCGATATTGAGGCGACGGACGAACCGCACGTCCTGTGGGAAGAGGTGGTTAAACGCGCCGAGGGCCTGATCCTGCTGTCGGGTGGTCCCGACGGTCCGATCAACCCGCTGTTCAAGCAAAACCAGCCGGACGAAGCCAATGCCGCGCTAAAGGACATGCACGCGGCCTTCGGGGACCGATTCTATATCGAGCTTCAGCGGCACGACGGGTCGCCGCACGGTGGTATCCGCGGAGATTCGGCGGAAAGCGGTCTGGTGCAATTCGCCTATGCGCATGACGTGCCACTGGTAGCCACCAATGACGCCTATTTCGCTGACCGTGACATGTTCAAGGCGCACGAGGCCCTGCTGTGTATTTCCGACAGCACCTTTATGGGCGTGGCCGACCGGCGCAAGGTGACCAAGGATCACTGGCTGAAGCCGCCGCTGCTGATGCGCGAGGTGTTTTCGGACCTGCCCGAAGCCTGTGACAATACGCTGGAAATCGCGCGCCGCTGCGCTTTTCTGGTTAGCAAGCGCGATCCGATTTTGCCGCGCTTCGATACCGGTGCCGGGCGCTCGGAAGACGAAGAACTGGCCTTTCAGGCGCGTGAAGGCCTGAGAATGCGTCTGCAACAGGTCGAGCCGGCCTTCCCTGAAGAGGAATACTGGGCGCGTCTCGACCGGGAGGTGGGCGTCATCCAGAAGATGGGCTTCCCCGGTTACTTCCTGATCGTTTCGGACTTCATCAAATGGGCCAAGGCGCACGATATCCCCGTCGGGCCAGGCCGGGGGTCGGGGGCCGGTTCGCTGGTCGCGTGGGCACTGACCATCACCGACCTTGATCCGCTGCGTTTTGGTCTGCTGTTCGAACGCTTCCTAAATCCGGAGCGGGTCTCCATGCCCGACTTCGATATCGACTTCTGTCAGGAACGCCGCGAAGAGGTCATCACCTACGTTCAGGAAAAATACGGCCGCGAGCGGGTGGCACAGATCATCACCTTCGGTACGCTTCAGGCGCGCGCCGTGCTGCGTGATACCGGACGGGTGATGCAGTTGCCGCTGGGGCAGGTGGACCGTCTGTGTAAGATGGTGCCGAACAACCCGGCCAACCCGACCACCCTGGCTCAGGCTGTCGAAATCGAACCCCGCCTGCGCGAAGCCCGCGACGAGGAAGAGTCCGTTGCCAAGCTTCTGGATACGGCGCTGAAACTCGAAGGCCTGTACCGCAACGCCTCGACCCACGCCGCGGGTATCGTGATCGGCGACCGCCCGCTGACCGAGCTGGTGCCGCTGTATCGCGATCCGCGCTCCGACATTCCGGCGACGCAGTTCAATATGAAATGGGTCGAAAGCGCCGGTCTGGTCAAGTTCGACTTTCTGGGTCTGAAGACCCTGACCACGCTGAACCGCGCCTGGCACTATCTGAAAAAGCGCGGGCTTGAGGTCGATTTCTCCACCCTGCCGCTGGATGACAAGACCACCTATGAGCTGCTGGCGTCGGGTCAGTCGATCGGCGTGTTCCAGCTCGAAAGTCAGGGGATGCGCGACACCCTGCGCAAGATGCGCTGCGGGTCTATCGAGGAAATCACCGCACTGATTTCGCTCTATCGTCCGGGCCCGATGGACAATATCGACACCTATGTCGATCGGAAGTTCGGGCGTGCCGAAATCGACATGCTCCATCCCTCTCTGGAGCCGGTTCTGCGGGAAACCTACGGCGTCATCATCTATCAGGAACAGGTGATGCAGATCGCCCAGATCCTGTCAGGCTACAGCCTCGGCGAAGCCGACCTGCTGCGCCGGGCCATGGGTAAAAAGAAGAAAGAGGAAATGGACTTGCAAAAAGCAAGGTTTATTTCCGGCGCCAAGGAGAAGGGGGTTCCCGAAAAGCAGTCGGACTCGATCTTTGAACTGGTGAACAAGTTTGCCGGCTATGGCTTCAACAAATCACACGCCGCCGCCTATGCCTTTATTTCGTACCAGACGGGCTGGCTGAAGGCCAATCATCCGGTCGAATTCTTCGCCGCCAACATGAGCCTCGATATCACCAATACCGACAAGCTGGCGGTATTTTATCAGGACGCGCGGCAGTTCGGGGTGACTATTCGCCCGCCCGATATCAACCGCTCCAAGGCTGATTTCGACGTGGAAAATGGCGAAGTGCTGTACGCGCTTGGGGCCATCCGCAACGTCGGTCTCGAAGCCATGCACAGCGTGGTGGCGGTGCGCGAAGCGGGGGGACCGTTCAAGGACATTTTCGACTTCCTCGAACGCATCGACCCCAAGGCGGTCAATAAGCGGGCCATCGAAAATCTGGCGCGGGCCGGGGCCTTTGACTCGATCCACCCCAACCGCGCGCAGATCATCCAGAGCGCCGATCTGCTGATCGCCCACGCTCAGAGCATGGCCGCCGAGCGCGCCTCGGCGCAGGTCAGCCTGTTCGGCACCAATGATTCGTCGCGCCCGCGCTTGCCCAATATTCCCAAGGCCTCCGGGCCGGATGCGCTGGACGAAGAACTGTCCGCCGTCGGCTTCTATCTGTCCGGCCACCCGTTGCAGGACATGGTCGATGTGTTCAAGCGTCGTAATGTGACCCTGTACGCCGAAGCGCTGGCGCTGGCTCAGGAAGGCCGCGAAGCCTTCCGGATGGCCGGGGTGGTGCGTCGTCGGCAGGAGCGCGCCTCGGCCCGCACCGGGGAAAAGTTCGCCTTCGTCAACCTCTCTGACCCAAGCGGCGAATACGAAGTGATGTTCCAGCCTGAAGCCCTGCGTAAATACCGTGAGCATCTGGAACCCGGTCAGTCGATCCTGCTCAAGGTGCGCTGTAAGGGCTCGGACGGCGAGGTGCGTATGTTCGGTGAATCCGCCGAACCTATCGCCGGGGCTCTGAAGACCGATGATATGGGCCTGCGCCTGACCGTCTCTCCCCGTGGTTTCGATGTGGATGCTTTTAAAATGCAACTGGATGCCGCGCGCGGGCAGGGCGGGGAAATCACCCTTCTCAGCGAGATCGACGGGAACGAGGTCGAATTGAAAATGCCGCACCGCTATCGTCTGGACGCCAGCCTGCGCGGGGCCTTGAAAGCGATGAATGGCGTCCTATATTGTGAAGACGTATAGGAGAGGCGAAAACGGCCTGACCGCCGTCAGCACTTCTTCGGGCGCAATTTTCCTCAAAATCACTTGATTTTTTTGTCGATTGTGCCTAGTTGCGCACCATCTCACACGCGGACACGCGGGGGGATGCTGTCTGCACCTTTGATTTCCTGTGGTTTTCAAAGAAACAGATGTCATCCGACCGTTCCGAGGTTTCGGCTTGCCGAGGCTTTTTTCGTCCGCGGAGGTCTATCGGAATGAAAAGGAAATCTACTCATGGCTATGCCTGAACTGTCTATGCGCGCCCTGCTCGAAGCCGGTGCGCACTTTGGTCACCAGACCCACCGCTGGAACCCGAAGATGGAGCGTTACCTCTTCGGTTCGCGTTCCAACATCCACATCATCGACCTGTCGCAAACCCTGCCGCTGCTGCATCAGGCCCTGCTGAAGGTGCGCGAAGTCGCCGCCAACGGCGGTCGCGTCCTGTTCGTCGGCACCAAGCGTCAGGCCGCCGGTCCGGTCGCCGTCGCGGCCAAGCGTTCGGCGCAGTATTACGTCAACCACCGCTGGCTCGGCGGCACGCTGACCAACTGGCGCACCATTTCGGGTTCGATCGCGCGTCTGCGTGAACTGGAACAGGTCATGGAAAACCCGGTTGGCCGTTCCAAGAAGGAACTGCTGACCCTGACGCGCGAGCGTGACAAGCTGGAGCTGTCGCTGGGCGGCATCAAGGACATGGGCGGTATCCCCGACCTGATGTTCGTGATCGACACCAATAAGGAAGCGATCGCCATTCAGGAAGCCCGCAAGCTGAACATCCCGGTGATCGGCATCCTCGACTCGAACTCCGACCCGGACGGCATCACCTTCCCGGTTCCGGGTAACGACGACGCCGCGCGCGCCCTGCAACTGTATTGCGACCTGATCGCGGACGCCGTGCTCGACGGTCTCGCCGCGGGTCAGTCGGCTTCGGGTATCGACCTCGGCGCTTCGGAAGCCCCGATCGAGCCCGCGCTCATCGCCGAAGAGACCGGCGAAGCCTGATCTGCTTAGGAAACCTGAACGGAGCCTAAGCACATCAGGCTCCGTTCAGCGCATTTGCTGTTACGCATTTGTCATACCCTCAGGCTATGGAGCCGCTGAGGGATAGCTTTTAGTTGGTCGCGCCACTGATTCTGAAAGACTCACCTTGTCTTTTGGGGTGCGCACTGCAAATTTTTATGGAGGAATTCCATGGCTGAGATCACCGCCGCTCTCGTTAAGGAACTGCGCGAAAAGTCCGGCGCCGGCATGATGGACTGCAAGAAGGCTCTGTCGGAAAACGACGGCAACGTTGAAGCCTCGATGGACTGGCTGCGTACCAAGGGCCTGTCGAAGGCTGCCAAGAAGGCCGACCGCGTCGCCGCCGAAGGTCTGGTCGCCGTGGCCTCTTCGGGTACCACCGCTGTGGCCGTCGAAGTCAACGCCGAAACCGACTTCGTGTCGCGCAACGAGCTGTTCCAGAACCTGGCCCGCAATGCGGCTCAGGCCGGTCTGGCTGCGGCTGACGTCGAAGGTGTGCAGGCGGCTATCAATGACGAAATCACCAACCTGATCGCCAATATCGGTGAAAACATGGTGGCCCGTCGTATGGCCAAGCACAGCGTTTCGCAAGGCGTGGTGTCGTCCTACATCCACAACGCGATCGCCCCGAACCTGGGCCGCATCGCCGTTCTGGTGGCCGTTGAGTCGGCGGGTGACGCCGAAGCCCTGAACGATATGGGCCGCAAGATCGCCATGCACATCGCCGCCACCCAGCCGCTGTCGCTGTCGTCTGACGATCTCGACCCGGCCGCCGTGGAGCGTGAGCGCACCGTTCTGACCGAAAAGGCGCGCGAAGAAGGCAAGCCGGAAGCCATGATCGCCAAGATCGTGGACGGCCAGATCTCGAAGTTCCAGCGCGAAGTCGTGCTGCTTGAGCAGCCCTTCGTCATGAACCCGGATCAGACCGTGAAGCAACTGATTGCCGACACGGCCAAGGCGCTGGGCACCGACGTCACCGTCACCGGCTTCACCCGTCTCGCCCTCGGCGAAGGCGTGGAAAAGAAGGTCGATGACTTCGCCGCCGAAGTCGCCTCGATGATGAATCAAGGTTAAGGCTTAAAAGGGAAATCGGCCATCGGCTTGATTTCCCGACCTATGCACGATTTAAGGGCGCAGCATCGCAAGGTGTCTGCGCCCTTTGACTGTTCAAAGTCGGAAATCTCGGCTAGAGCAGGTCTGAGATACGCCATTGCCCCAAAGCTGATTCATTTGAAGGATTTTCCCATGTCTTCGCCCGACGTCCCGACTTATAAACGCATCCTCCTGAAGATCTCCGGTGAGGTCCTGATGGGGGAGCAGGGGTTCGGCATCGACATGAACACCGTCAAGGCGGTGGCCGAAGAGGTGGCCGAAGTCGCCGGTATGGGTGTTGAACTGTGCCTCGTCATCGGGGGCGGCAATATCTTCCGCGGCCTGTCGAAGGCGGCGGTGGGGATGGAACGCTCCTCCGCCGACTATATGGGGATGCTGGCCACTGTGATGAACGCGCTGGCCATGCAGAACGCGCTGGAAAAGCTGGGGGTCAGCACGCGCGTGCAGTCGGCGATCCAGATGAATGCCGTCTGTGAGCCCTTTGTGCACCGCCGGGCGCAACGCCATCTGGAAAAAGGTCGCGTGGTGATTTTCGCCGCCGGCCTGGGGGCACCCTATTTCACCACCGATACAGCGGCGGCCCTGCGTGCGGCGGAAATGCGCTGCGACGCGCTGTTCAAGGGCACCTCGGTCGATGGCGTCTATACGGCAGATCCCAAAAAGGACGCTTCGGCGACGCGCTATGACTCGCTGAACTATATGGAGGTCTTGTCGAAGGATCTGCGGGTGATGGACGCTTCGGCGGTGTCACTGATGCGCGAAAATGGTATTCCGATCGTTGTCTTTTCGATCCGTGAGCCGGGCGGTCTGCGCAAGGTGATCACGGGGCAGGGCGTCCATACGGTCATATCAAGCGAGGCCTGAGCGCCCTGACCGTTGAAAATACGAGACGGTCTCATATTTATCCGCGACATGAGACGGTCTTGAAAGGAAGACCAGAAGTCGTTTTCAATGACCTCTGGTCCTATTCGTCTAACGCGCGTCTTCCCTCTGTCGCCCACTGACAGGGGAGCGCTTCAATACAGAGATACCCAAATGAGCAAGCCTGACCTCAATAAGTACAAGGACCGCATGGACAAGTCCGTTACGTCGCTGAAGGACGATTTCGGCGGTCTGCGCACGGGCCGTGCCTCGGCCGGTCTGCTGGAAGGCATCACGGTCGATGCCTATGGGTCCGCCATGTCGATCCTCTCCTGCGCCGCCATCTCGGTGCCGGAACCGCGCATGATCAGCGTCAATGTGTGGGATAAGGGGCTGGTCGTATCGGTTGAAAAGGCCATCCGCAATGCGGGTCTCGGTCTCAACCCGGTCACCGACGGTCAGACCCTGCGCGTGCCGATTCCGCCGCTGACCGAGGAGCGCCGCAAGGAGCTGGCCAAGATTGCGGGCAAGTACGCCGAGGAAAAGCGCGTGGCCGTGCGCAATGTGCGCCGCGACGCCAATGACGAGCTGAAGAAGGCCGAAAAGGACTCGGCCATTTCCGAAGACGAACAGAAGAAGATGACCACCGAAGTGCAGAAATTCACCGATGAAGCGATCAAGCGCATCGACGAGATGCTGAAGGTGAAGGAAGCCGAGATCATGCAGGTCTAAACCTGCGTCGTGCCCGACTCACAGAGCCGGGCTTTAACCTGCGTATCGCCTCTTCAGACAGGCCTCTGTTTTTTTCAGGAAAGCGTCCCTTTATGCCCTCAGGGCCGGATCATATCGGTACAGGCACAGCACCGGTGCCGCTGCACGTGGCCATCATCATGGACGGTAACGGGCGCTGGGCCAAGGCGCGCCGCCAGATACGCACCTTTGGCCATAAGGCCGGGGTAGATGCGCTGCGCAAGACGATCAGCGCCGCGCCAGGGCTGGGGGTCACGCATATGACCGTGTTCGCCTTCTCCACCGAGAACTGGCGCCGCCCGGCCACCGAGGTGTCCGACCTGATGGGGCTGCTCAAGGCGTTTATCCGTTCCGATCTTGATCGTCTGGCGCGTGAAGGCGTCTGCGTCCGCATTATCGGGGATGTGGCCGGATTGCCGGCGGATATCCGCGAGTGCGTGGACGAGGCGCATCAGCGCACCCGCGACAACAGCCACTTCTTTCTTCAGGTGGCGCTGAACTATGGGGCGCAGGCCGATATTCTTGAAGCGGCCAAAACTTTTGCTTTGCAAGTGAAGTCCGGCGAGGCGGCGCTTGATGACCTGACGCCGGAGCGTTTTGGCGGACTCCTGTCCACGTCAGGCCTGCCGCCGCTGGATTTGCTGATCCGGACCTCGGGTGAACACCGGCTGTCGAACTTCCTGCTGTGGGAGGCCGCCTATGCCGAGTTTGTCTTTCAGGACGTGTTGTGGCCGGACTATGACGGCGTGTCGCTGAAGGCGGCTCTGGATGAATTCCGCCGCCGCGAACGCCGCTTCGGCGCTGTTGAGGCCAGTGATGTCGCTTCCGCCTGACGCGAAACCGAAAAAGTCGTCACGCGAGTTACTGTTTCGCATCGCCTCTGCCGCGGTGCTGATCCCGGTCGTCCTGCTGATCATTGCCTATGGCAACTGGGCATTTCTGCTGCTGCTGAGCGTCGGGGTGGCGCTGTTGGCCATCGAATGGGGCACGATGGCGGCGCCGAAACTGTCGAGCCGCATGGCCGTCAGCATCAGTCTGGCGATACTCGGCGGGGTGTTTACCGTCTATCTGTTCAACATGCTGGCCGGTCTGGCGGTTCTGGTGCTGGGGGCGGCGTGCGCGGGTTTCTATTTCCGCTACCTGAAGGGACCGCACCTCGATGCCGCCTATGGGGCGTTCTACATAGGCTGGCCGGCCCTGGTGCTGATCTGGCTGCGCGAAACGCACAACGGCGTCTATTGGGTCTTCTTTGCCTTCCTGATCGCCTGGGCGGCGGACAGTGCGGCCTATCTGGTCGGCAAGCTGGTCGGCGGACCCAAGCTGTGGCGCAAATATTCGCCCAACAAGACCTGGTCGGGCTTTGCCGGGGGCATGATCGCCGGCATGTTGACGGCCGGAACTCTGGCCGACATCACCAGGCTGTTTCAGTCGAGCACTGCCGCCCTGATCGTCGGCCTTCTGGTCGCCTTCGCCACCATGGGCGGTGACCTGTGGGAGTCCATGCTCAAACGCCGGTATGGCGTCAAGGATTCCGGCACGCTGATCCCCGGTCACGGCGGTCTGCTCGACCGGGTGGACGGGCTGATGTTCGCCATCGTCGCCATCGGCGGTATCCGCTGGCTGGTCATGCTGGGGACAAAGTTATGAGACGTATCTCCATCCTCGGTTCGACCGGTTCCATCGGCGTTTCGACGCTGAACCTGATCGAAGAAACCCTGACGCCCGGCGTCGATTACGAGCTTGAGGCCCTGTGTGCCGGTCGTAATGCGGCCTTGCTGGCCGAACAGGCGCTGAAATTCAGGCCACGTCTGGCCGTCCTATCCGATGCCTCGCTATGGGCCGATTTCAGCGAACGCATGAAGGGCTCCGGTATCGAGATCGCCTGCGGTCCCGACGCCGTGGAAGCCGCAGCGGCGCGTCCCGTCGATTGGGTCATGGCGGCCATTGTCGGCATAGCCGGTCTGCGTCCGGTGTGGGCGGCGGCCGGAACGGGGGCCACGGTGGCGCTGGCCAACAAGGAGAGCCTTGTCTGCTGTGGCCGCGCCCTGATCCTGCGTGCCGAGGCGGCCGGTGGGCGCATCCTGCCGGTCGATTCGGAACACAACGCCATTTTTCAGGTCTTTGAGGAGGCTGAGCGGGCGCGCATCCGCCGCCTGATCCTGACGGCTTCGGGCGGGCCATTCCGCGGTCGCCAGCGCAAAGACCTGGCCCATGTCACGCTCGAGCAGGCGCTGAAGCATCCCAACTGGTCGATGGGGGCCAAGATCACTATCGACAGCGCCTCTCTGGCCAATAAGGGGTTGGAGCTGATCGAGGCGGCCTATCTGTTCGACATGCCGTCGGCTCAGATCGACGTGCTGATCCATCCGCAATCCGTCGTGCACAGCCTGGTCGAATACAGCGATGGCTCGACCCTGGCACAGATGGGACCGCCCGATATGAGGGTGCCGATCTCCTACTGCCTCGGCTGGCCGCAGCGCCATAGCTGGGCCGCGCCGTCGCTCGATCTGTGCGCACTCTCGACCTTGACCTTCGAGCGCCCGGATACCGAGGTCTTCCCCATGCTCCGGCTGGCGCGTGAGGCGCTGGAGGCGGGGGGGCTGATGCCTGTCGTCTATAATGCCGCCAACGAGGTGATGGTGCAGGCCTTTCTTGAGGGCCGCATCGGTTTCCTCGACATTCCGGCAACGGTCGAAGCCGCCATGATGCGGGCGCAATCGCTCTCTATGGCTTTCGGAAATGATTTGCGCCATGATGTGGCACAAATCGAGCGGGTGGATGCCGAAACGCGATCACAACTGATCGCTTCCGGAGACGATACGCGCCGGGCAGCGGGAACATAGGGCAGGCCTTTTTGCGGGCGTGACGGGATAAAGTACGGACACTAATGATCTTTCAAATTCTGGCCATACCCACATTCCTGCTGGTGATATCCCTGATCGTGACCTTTCATGAACTGGGTCACTTCAGCGTCGCCCGCCTGTTTAAAACGAAGATCGAGCGCTTTTCCGTCGGATTCGGCCCGGTCATCTGGTCCAGACGCGACAAAAATGGTGTGCTTTGGTGCCTGAGCGCCCTGCCTCTGGGGGGCTATGTCAAGTTTTCGGGCGATGAACATGTGTCTTCCATGTCACCCGACGCCGAAGAATTGGAAAAGGCCCGCCGCGCCATCCGTGAGCGCGAAGGTCCGGGCGCGGAAATGGCCTATTTCCATTTCAAGCCGGTGTGGCAACGCTTTCTGATCGTGCTGGCCGGTCCGGTCGCTAATTTTGTGCTGTCTATTCTGATCTTCGCCGCCGTCTTCATGATTGTGGGCAAGGGCATGGCGCCCGGCACGGTCATGGGATTCCCGGAGCCCAATGGGCCGGGGGCCCGCTCAGGCCTGAAGGTCGGCGATCAGTTCGTCCGCATCGACGGCCGCGAGGTCAAGACCTCCGAAGACGTGATCATGCTGGTGCGGATGCGCGGCAACGAGTCCGTACCGGTCGAGGTGCGTCGCGACGGGCAGATCGTGCGCCTGACCGTTACGCCGGAGCGTCGACTTATTCCCGAAGCCTCCAAACATGTGCCGACCTATGCCGGCGTGCTGGCTGTGGCCATTGGCGACGGTAAGCCGCGTGTGCCGTGGCCGCACGAAGCCCTGTGGCTGGGGACGCAGAAGACGCTCGGCGTGCTTGACACGACCCTGACCTATATTGGCCGTATTTTCACCGGAAAAGAAAACGGAGATCAGCTGTCGGGCATTATCGGCATGACCAAGGCGACGGGTGATCTGACCGCCGAAGTCGCCAGCATCAAGGCGACGCCGGGTCAGATTGCCTTTAGCTGGATGCTGACCATGTTACAGATGGCGGCCTTCGTCTCGGTCGGTATCGGCTTCGTCAACCTGTTGCCGGTACCGGTGCTCGATGGCGGGCATCTGGTCTTTTACACTTACGAAGCCATTGCGCGGCGGCCACTCAGCGCCACCGTGCAGGGGCTGGGATACAGATTTGGACTTGTGGCCTTGTTCGGTTTGATGTTGTTCGCTACATGGAATGACCTTAACCGTACCGGCATCATCAAGTTTTTCGGGGGGCTGTTTTCATGACCGGCACAGATCAGGGCCTTATCCCTGTCTACTCCCTCCGTTCGTGACGGCCAAACATACAAGCGGAACGATACCTTTCCATGAATAGTCCTGCCTCCACTACCTCCAAGATACGTCCTTGGACCGCCAGCGTCAGCCTGCTGGCGCTTCTGGCGGCCACCGGTCCCGCTTTGGCGCAACAGGCGCCGGCCGCCGACGCGGCTCAGGCCCCGGCCCCTCAGGCCGCCCCAGCCCCACAGGTCGCCGTCATCGGGCGAATCAAGGTGGAAGGCAACGAACGGATCGACGCCGCCACGGTCATCTCCTATCTGCCGGTGCAGGTGGGTCAGACGGTCAACGATCTCCTGATCGACCAGTCGGTGAAGACGCTTTACCGCACCGAACTGTTCTCCGACGTGCAGATCGTCATGAACGGCAACGAAATGGTTATCAGCGTGGTCGAAGCGCCGATCATCAACCAGGTGGTGTTCGAGGGTAACAGCGCCCTGTCGAAGGACAAGCTGCGCGACGAAGTGACGATCCGCCCGCGCGGCGTGTTCACCAAGGCCAAGGTGCAGGCCGACGTCCAGCGCATTATCGAGCTTTATCGCCGCTCAGGCCGCATCTCGGCCACGGTGACGCCGAAAATCGTCGAACTGCCGCAAAAGCGCGTCGATCTGATCTTCGAAATCGACGAAGGTGTGAAGACCGGCGTGGAGAACGTCAACTTCGTTGGCAACAAGGCCTTTTCGGACAATGAACTGGCCGGGGTGGTCGTCACCAAAAAGTCGCTGTGGTGGAAGTTCTTCTCCTCGAACGACAACTACGATCCGGATCGTATGGATTACGACCGCGAGCAGTTGAAGAAGTTTTATACCAACCGCGGCTATTACGACTTCCGCGTCGTCTCGGCCGTGGCCGAACTGACGCCGGACCGCAAGGACTTCGTCATCACCTACACGCTGGACGAAGGTCAGAAGTATAATTTCGGCCGCGTCGTGGTGAAGACCGAAAACGAGAAGCTGAACGGCGAGAACCTGCAACGTATGTTGCCGATCCAGCCGGGCCAGCTCTATGAGAGCGACCTGATCGAAAAGTCGGTCGATGCCCTGACCTATGCGGCCGGGCAGGCGGGCTTTGCCTTCGTGGACGTGCGTCCGCGCGACGAAGGCAATCCCGAAACGAAGACGGTCGATGTAACCTTCAACGTGCGCGAAGGTGCCCGCGTCTATATCGACAAGATCGACATTGTCGGCAACGCCCGCACGCTCGACCGCGTCGTGCGCCGTGAAATGCTGGTGTCTGAAGGCGATGCCTACAACAAGGCCCTGATCGAACGTTCCAAGATGTTCGTCAATGCGCTGGGCTTCTTCAAGGACGTCGATATCAAGGAAACGCCGGGTTCGGCCCCTGACCGCACCAATATTCAGGTGCAGGTCACCGAGCAGCCGACCGGCGAACTGAGCTTCGGGGCGGGCTTCTCGTCCTATGAAAAGTTCATCCTCGACGTCGGCATTACCGAACGCAACTTTCGGGGTCGCGGTCAGAACGTGCGCGCGCGCGTGTCGCTGGGCTCGATCCAGAAGAATATCGACCTCAGCTTCACCGAGCCGCGCTTCATGGGCCGCGACGTGTCGGCGGGCGTCGATCTGTTCTCCAGCTCGTACAACTATTCGGGCGTCAGCTATTCGTCGAAGACGACCGGGGCGGGCCTGCGTCTGGGCTACAGCCTGAACGGCTACTCCATCCTGCGCCTGCGCTATAACCTGCGCAGCGACGAACTGCGCTATTCGGGCTCGTCGGAATGTGACGCCCTGCAATATAGCTGCGGCAACGGCGTGACCTCCAGCGTCGGCTACACCCTGTCCTTCGATCGCCGCAATGACTACGTGCTGGCGACGCGCGGTTGGCAGGCCATCCTGCGTCAGGATTTCGCCGGATTGGGCGGTGACACGCGCTATGTTCGCTCCGAGCTTGAAGGCCATTGGTATCACGGCTTCCGCAAGGATATGGTCCTGCACCTGCAAGGCATCGCCGGCAATATCACGCCGGTGGGCGGCGACGCCGTTCGCATCAATGACCGTTTCTTCAAGGGGGGCACCACATTCCGCGGCTTCGAAAATGCCGGTATCGGCCCGCGCGACAGCAATACGACCTACGCGCTGGGCGGTGAAACCTACGCCATCGGCACCGTCGAAATGGGCATCCCCAACGGCCTGCCCGAACAGTACGGCCTTAAAACCGCTCTGTTTGTCGATTTCGGTACCCTGGGGGGCATCGACGACCGCCTGAAATATTGTAGCGCGGCTCAGGCGGCGGTCGGTAGCTGTGCCGCCGGTTCGCGCCTCAGCTATATCCAGGACGAAATGTCCCTGCGTGCGTCGGCAGGCGTGACCATCCGCTGGAAGTCCCCCATGGGTCCGATCCAGTTCGATATCAGCCAGATCCTGTCGCGCGAAGATTACGACAAGACCGAAACCTTCCGCTTCTCGCAATCCACTCAGTTCTAACCCACGCTTACCAAAGCCATCAACGAGTTCTCACGCTATGAAAAAGCAACTTCTCCTCACCGTCTGCGCCCTGTCGGCCACTGCCCTGACCTCGGTTGCCATCGCCCAGACTCCGGCCGCTGCGCCGGCGGCGGCCCCTGCGGCCACTCAGCCCCAGACCAAGCCGGGCCCGGTCATCGCCGGCGTCTGCGTCTATTCCAACGAAGCCGTCATGGCCAATGCGGCGGTTTCCAAGGCCGCGGCTCAGCGCCTGCAACAGATCAACCAGCAGGCCGAGGCCGAACTGGAGCCCGACGCTCAGGCGCTGGAAAAAGAGCGTGCCGGCCTCGCCGCTCAGCAAAAGACCCTGACCAAGGACAAGTTCGACCCGCTGGCTCAGGCCTTCATGGGTAAGGTCAAGGCTTTCCAGGACAAGGCCTTTATCGTCAATCAGGAACTGGGCCGTACCGAGCAGGACGCCAATGTGAAGGTGGCGCAACTGGTTGCGCCCGCCCTGTCGGCGACCTATGAAGCCAAGAACTGCGGTATGCTTGTGGACCGTAAGGCCGTGCTGTTTGCCAACCCGGCCATGGACATCACCGGTGACGTGATCCAGAAGCTCGACACCTCCAAGGTGGCGGTCGATATTAAGCGCGTCGTTCTGCCGGAAGCCGACCGTCAGAAGCTGCTGAAGGCCAAGGCCGAGCAGGACGCCCAGCAAGGCGGTTAAAGGGTTCAACCGGCCTTCGCGCCGGCTGAAAACTTTGTAAACACACAGTGAGCCTTGTCCGGCGAAATATGCGCAAGCATCGCTGGACAAGGCTCTGTTTATTTGAGCTATATGCACCTTTTCCGCCCTTTGGCAGGATGCGGCGGGGATGGTTTTTCTGCCTTGAGCGTTTTCTCAAAGGTGCGACCAGACAAAAAGCGTAGAGCGGACGTCCTTCCGCTTCGGTCAGGAGTAATGTGCGGGATGCCCGATCAAAGGTTCTTTGAGGTTGCTTCCGAAATCGCCCTCGATGATGTTCTCGGCCTGACCTTTGCCACGCTCGCGCCCGGTGCACACGGCGCGGGGCAGAGCATCAGCGGCTGTGCGCCCCTGTCTGTGGCCGGTGCTACCGAGGCGGCCTATTTCAGTGACCGCCGTTACCTTGAAAATCTGCGCCGGACGCGCGCCGGCTTTGCCTTTGTGCCCGAAGCCGACATCGCCCATGTCCCCGAAGGGACGCTGCCCCTGATTAGCCGGTCGCCGCAGGCCTCGTGGTCGCGTCTGGCCGCGAAGCTCTACAGCGCGCGCCGCCATGAGGGAGCGCAGGCCATTCATCCCTCGGCCCACATCGAAGAGGGCGTCACACTGGGGGTTGGGGTCATTGTGGGGCAGGGGGCCGAGATCGGCCGTGGTACCTCCATCGAAGCCTATACGGTGATTGGTCCCGGCTGTCAGATCGGCCGCAACTGCCGCATCGGCGCGCAGGCGACGATCTATTGCGCCCTGATTGGCGATGGCGTGCATCTGGCGTCCGGCGTGCGAATCGGCGAGGCTGGGTTTGGCGTGTCGGGTGATCACGAGGGGCTGATCGACGTGCCGCAACTGGGGCGCGTCATCCTTCAGGATCACGTGTCGATCGGTGCGGGAACCTGCGTGGATCGCGGGGCCTACGACGATACGGTTATCGGCGAAGCCTCAAAGATCGACAATATGGTTCAGATCGCCCATAACGTTAAACTTGGACGTAACGTTATCGTCGCCGCCCATTCCGGGCTGTCGGGTTCCGTCCAGGTGGGGGATGGCGCTATGTTCGGGGGACGGGCGGGCGTGATCGACCATATTGAAATCGGGGCCGGCGCGAAGGTCGCGGCGGGTGCCGTTGTGTTTAAGGATGTCCCGGCGGGACAGATGTGGTCGGGCTTCCCGGCCAAGCCGTCGCGGCAGTTTCTGCGCGAGGCGGCCTGGCTGAGCAAGGCGGCTACCAAGGATAAGGGCTAAGAACAGAAATGACCACGGATCAGGCCAGCGAGACGCCGGAAGGCGGGGCACCCGAAACCGGTATCGACATTAGCTATCAGGAAGTGATGAAGCGGATTCCGCACCGCTATCCCTTCCTGCTGATTGATCGCGGTGAAAACTGGATCAAGAACAAGAGCATGGTGGGCATCAAGAACGTGACGTTCAATGAGCCCTTCTTCAACGGCCATTTCCCGGAAAACCCCGTCATGCCGGGCGTGCTGATCATTGAGGCGCTGGGGCAGACCGGGGCCGTGCTGATGTCCAAGTCGCTGGACGTCTCAGTCGAAGGCAAGACCATCTTTTTCATGGGCGTCGATGGCGTGAAGTTCCGCAGTCCCGTGCGTCCGGGCGATCAGTTGCGGATGCATGTCGAAGTGACCCGTCACCGGGGGGATGTGTTCAAATTCCGTGGCGAAGCCTTTGTGAACAAGAAAATCGTTTGCGAATGTGAATTTGCCGCCATGGTGGTCGAGAACCCGCAATGAGCATCCACCCCACCGCCATTATCCACGACGGGGCCCGGCTGGGCGAAGGGGTGAGCGTCGGCCCGTGGTGCATCGTTGGTCCACATGCTGTGCTGGGTGACCGTGTCAGCCTGCAATCGAGCGTCGTCATTCAGGGCCATACCGAAATTGGTGCCGACAGCCATGTGCACCCCTTTGCCGTTCTGGGCGGTTCGCCCCAGCATCTGGCGCACAAGGGCGAAGACACCCGCCTCGTTGTCGGTGAGCGCAATCAGATTCGTGAACACGTCACCATGCACACCGGCACGGTGAAGGGCGGCGGCGTGACCACGGTCGGCAATGACTGCCTGTTTATGGTCGGCAGCCATGTGGCGCACGACTGCGTCGTCGGCAACAATGTCGTGCTGGCCAATAACGCCTCGCTCGGCGGCCATGTGCAGGTCGGCGATTTCGTATTTCTGGGCGGCCTGTGTGGCGTGCATCAGTTTGCGCGCATTGGCCGCTACAGCTTTGTCGGCGGCGCGGCGATGGTCACCAAGGACGTCATCCCCTACGGGTCCGTCTGGGGCAATCATGCGCGTCTGGAAGGCCTTAATCTGGTGGGTCTGAAGCGTCGCGGCTTTTCGCGTGACCTCATCCTGTCGCTGCGCACCGCCTATCGCATGATGTTCGCACCGGAAGGTACCTTTCAGGAGCGTCTGGACGACGTGCTGGAAAACTTCAGCGATATTCCGCAGGTCGTTGAGATTGTGCAGTTTATCCGCGAAGACTCCAACCGTCCCATCTGCCTGCCGGTGGAGTGATGGACAAGCTCGGCCTCATTGCCGGTGGCGGGCTGGTGCCGGTTGAAATCGCCCGTTACCTACAGCGTAGCGGGCGACCCTATTGCGTGATCCGCCTCGAAGGACTGGCCGACGCGGAGCTGTCGGCGCATCCCGGCCACGATATTGATGTCGGTCATTTCCAGAAAATCTTTGTCACCCTGGCGCAGGAAGCCTGTCGTGCGGTGTGCATGGTCGGCTATGTCAAGCGCCCGGATTTCGATGCCATGGAGCGCGACGAGGGCGGGGCGGCGCACCTGCCCGCTATTCAGGCCGCCGGGCGCGGCGGCGACGACTCGCTCCTGCGTCAAGTTGCCAAGGTGTTTGAGAGTCAGGGCTATGCCATAGTGGGCGCGCACGAGGCCAATCCGGAACTGTGCCTCGAAGAGGGGCTTCAGGCCGGAGAAGCCCCGCCGCCCGAAGCGCGCGAAGATATGGAGGATGCCTTCCGTGTCGCGCACGCCCTCGGGGCGCTGGATATCGGTCAGGCGGCGGTTGTCGCCGGGCGGATTACGTTGGCCGTCGAGGCGCAGGAAGGCACGGACGCGCTTTTGAAGCGTGTGGCCACCCTGTCGCCGGTGCTGATCGGCACGGCGGCGCGGCGCAAGGGTGTGCTGGCCAAGGTGCCGAAACCGATACAGGATTTGCGGCTCGACATGCCGACCATCGGCGTGCAGACGGTCGAGGCGGCTGCGGCGGCGGGTCTCTCTGGAATTGTCGGGCAGGCGGGGGCACTGCTCGTCGTGGACAAGGCGCGCGTCTATGCCCGTGCCGCCGAACTGGGACTTTTCATCTATGGACACGCCCCCAATCCGCAAGCCGATTAAGCTGATGCTGGTCGCAGCCGAAGCCTCCGGCGACATGCTGGGGGCGGGGCTGATGCGCGAACTGCAACGCCAGTCACCGGTGCCGCTCACCTTCTGTGGCGTCGGCGGCAAGCGCATGGCCGAGCTGGGCATAGAAAGCCCCTTCGATATTTCCGAACTGTCGATTCTGGGCCTGATCGAAGGGCTGAAAGCCTATAAGCGCGTAAAGGCGCGTGTTGCCGATACGGTAGCGCAGGCGTTGCGCGAAAAGCCCGATGCGGTGGTTCTGATCGATTCCTGGGGTTTCACGCTGCGCGTGGCGCACGGCATTCGCGCGGCTCTGCCCGATGTGCCCCTGATCAAATATGTCGGGCCGCAGGTCTGGGCCACGCGGCCGGGACGCGCCAGAACGCTGGCGCAAAGCGTCGATCTCTTGCTGGCCCTGCACCCGATGGACGCCCCCTATTTCGAAAAAGAGGGGCTAAAGACCGTTGTCGTGGGCAATCCGGCCCTGAATGTCGATTTCAACACCGCCGATCCCGAGGGTCTGCGGGCTGGGCTGGGCATCGGCGAGGCGCCTCTGCTGCTGGTTTTGCCGGGCAGCCGTCCGTCGGAAATCAAGCGCCTGATGCCGGTCTTCCGTGAGACCATCGAAACCCTGTCGCGTCAGCGTCCCGAACTGGTCTTCGTGGTGCCGGTGGCCGATACGGTGCGCGATCAGGTGCGTGACGGTCTGGCCGGTGTGCAGGCCCCTTTGCATCTGCTGGACAGCGAGACAGATAAGCTGTCAGCCATGCGCGCGGCGACGGTGGCGCTCGCCTGTTCCGGTACGGTGACGACCGAACTGGCTCTGGCCGGGTGTCCGATGATCGTCGCCTATAAGGTCGAGTCCCTGACCTATTTCCTGTTCAAACACATGTCGCCACTCACCCACGTCACCCTGTTCAACATCATGGCAGGCAAGGGGGTGGCCCCGGAATTCATCCAGCACGATTGCACGACGCCCAATCTGGTCGCCGCGCTCAGTCAGAGGCTGGACGATCCGGCCTTCCGCGCCGCTCAGACCGAGGCCCAGTACGCGGCGCTTGACCTAATGGGGCGGGGTCAACCGGCCCCGGCCATCCGGGCAGCCGAAGCCGTGCTGCAACACCTGATGCAGGTCAGGCATTAAAGCACACGGCGGATTTCGCCCTTGTCCTGACGCGATTCTCGCCTAATTTAGGGTCTGGTTTTGACGCGATCTCAGAGAGAACCGCCCTTCGGCGGCGCGTTAACACAGACTTAAGATATAAATCGCACATCATTTACCATGACCCGTTTTTCGTATCCTTTGGGGGGTATGACGCGCCGTGCGGCGGTAGCCTTGAGTCTGGCGGCTCTGGGCGGCAGCGCCCTGCGCCCCCAGATCATGGCGCAGGGCCCGCAAACCGGTGAGGGGCCCAACACGCCTGCCCTCAAGGACTGGCCTACGCTGGACGCCCTGGCGCAGGCCATGATCGACACCCGTCAGACGCCGGGCCTGAGCCTGAGCGTCATGCACAAGGGCGTCATGCTCTATTCCAAAGGCTTTGGTCAGTCGGATATCGACAGCGCCGTCTCTCTCACGCCGCAAACGAGCCTGCGCATCGCCTCGATCACCAAACAGTTCACCGCCGTGGCCATTCTGGTGCTGGCCGAACAGGGGCTGCTGAGCGTTCACGACCCGCTGTCGAAATTCCTGCCGGATTTCCCACGCGCCACTGAGGTCAGCCTGCGTCAGTTGATGAGCCACACCTCCGGTATCGGCGACTATATCAACCGTCAGGACCACAGTATTCTGGATGAGGCACGCACCCGCGATTACAGCAGCGAGGATATTCTCAAGCTGATCCGTGCGGGCAAGCCGCTCTATCGCTTTGCGCCCGGCATGGGCTGGGCCTATTCCAATTCCGGTTTTACCTTGCTGTCGTCGATCGTTGAGCGCCTGTCCGGTCAGACCTTTGCCGATTTTTGCCGCAAACACCTGTTCGAGCGCGCCGGCATGGCCAATACGACCATCGACCAGAGTTGCGAGGTCACCAATGCGGTGACGCGCGGCTACACGCCGACCCGAGGGGGCTTCCTGCCCAACCTGCCGGTTTCGCCCACCTTCCTGCGCGGGGCAGGGGCCATCCGTTCGACGACCGAGGACCTGTGTCGCTGGCACGCCGCCCTGCTGAACCATCAGATTGTCAAGCCTTACAGCGTCGAGGCCATGATGACGCCGGCTCTGCTGAAGACCGGTAAGCCCGCGTGGGAGCGGCAGGGCAATGAGCCCCTGAACTATGGGTTCGGCGTGGGGCTGGGCATCACCGAAGACAGCCGCCGCTATTGCACGCATGGCGGGCGGATTAATGGCTTCACCGGCCATCTGCGTAGCTTTATCGACGAGCAGGTGACGCTGGCCATCCTCTATAATTGCGACGGCGGCGGCGCGGCGAGCTTCGGGGCCGCCCAGAAGGCCCTGCGGCAGGAGGCCTCCCGGTTGGGTTTGGAAGCCGCCACTCAGGTATGATGGCAAAAAAAGCCCGCCGTTTCCGGCGGGCTTTTCCGTTTTCGCTTGAGCCGCTTTAGCCGCGTTGCGACAGCGGCACGAAGTCGCGTTGCGTCGCGCCGGTATAGAGCTGACGCGGACGGCCGATCTTCTGACCCGGATCCTCGATCATTTCCTTCCACTGGGCGATCCAGCCCACGGTGCGCGCCAGAGCGAACAGCACGGTGAACATGGTGGTGGGGAAGCCCATGGCCGACAGGGTGATGCCGGAATAGAAATCGACGTTCGGGAACAGCTTGCGCTCGATGAAGAATTCGTCCTTCAGGGCGACGGCTTCCAGCTCCTTGGCGACCTGGAACAGCGGATCGTTTTCGCGGCCCGTCGCGGCCAGAACTTCGTAGGCCGAGGTCTGCATGACCTTGGCGCGCGGATCGTAGTTCTTATACACGCGGTGACCGAAGCCCATCAGCTTGTAGCGGCGGTCCTTCACGCCAGCGATGAATTCCGGGATCTTTTCCGGCGTGCCGATTTCACGCAGCATGTTCAGCGCTTCTTCGTTGGCCCCGCCGTGCGACGGACCCCACAGGCAGGCGATGCCGGCGGCAATACAGGCGAACGGATTGGCACCCGACGACCCGGCCAGACGCACGGTCGAGGTCGAGGCGTTCTGTTCGTGGTCGGCGTGCAGGATGAAGATGCGGTCCATAGCGCGGACGAGCGCCGGATCGACCACATAGTCTTCGGCCGGAACGGCGAAGCACATGCGCAGGAAGTTTTCGGCGTAAGACAGATTGTTCTTCGGGTGAACGAAGGGCTGACCGACGCTGTATTTAAAGGCGCGCGCGGCGATGGTCGGCATCTTGGCAATCAGGCGGTGCGCCGAGATTTCGCGCTGCTGAGCGTCATGGATGTCGAGGCTGTCGTGATAGAAGGCCGACAGGGCACCGACCGCACCGGTCATGACCGCCATCGGGTGCGCGTCGCGGCGGAAACCGTCGAAGAAACGGTCGAACTGCGCGTGCAGCATGGTGTGGCGCGTGATGGTGTTCTCGAAGGTTTCGTACTCCGCCGCCGTCGGCAGTTCGCCGTGGAGCAGCAGGTAGCAGGTTTCGAGGAAGCTCGACTGCGAGGCCAGTTGATCAATCGGGTAACCGCGGTGCAGCAGCACGCCCTGATCACCGTCGATGAAGGTGATCTTCGATTCGCACGACGCCGTGGAGGTAAAACCCGGATCGTAGGTGAAGGCATCGGACTGCGCATAGAGTTTACGGATGTCGATCACATCCGGGCCCAGTGTGCCCTTCAGGATCGGCAAATCCATGACCTTGTCGCCGACGGTGACCTTGGCAGGAGGTGTCTGGGTCATGACGTGCTTACCTCTTATCTTTGTGTGCAATGCAAACGGCATTTTCGTTGCACCTGCTATATAAAGTGAAAACCTAAATGAAAAGGGTCTGTTTCGATCCTCGCGCTGCCCTCGCGTTGGAAGGTCGTGCCGGACCCCTGAAATCAAGGGGGCGTGGCTTCTCTTATTGCCCTTGGCAGGCGGTGGCGACGCCATCCTTGTGAGCATAAACATCTATTTTTAAAAGATATTTCTGTTTGTATGGCGGAGCGCAGGGCGGCGTCAATTTGTCTGACTTAACAAATTTTTGTGAAGAGAAAGGGGTATTAACTTTAAAGGTCAAAGCGACAGATATCGTCCATTTTTACCGTGGGTAAAAATCAATTTTATAAGCGACAACGCATTTTAGACGTCTCTTGCACCCCGTGCGAGGCCGTGTTTTGTAAGCTAGGGGTGTAGCCCATCATGGGGAGGGCAGGGTTTGCAGCGACTTCGCGCCGCTCTTTCGCGGGTCAGGTTTACTGACATCGGCCGCTATATCCGCGACGGTGCCGCGCAGCAGACGGGGCGTCTGGTCCTGTAGTTGCCGGTCGCCCCGGGGGTGGGCTGCGCCGCTTATCTCAGTCTGCGTTTTGAGCCGCCGTGGTTATGGGTCGTCGGCGCGATAATGATCGCGGGCGGCCTTTATGCTCTGGCGCTTGGAGCGTATTCCGAAAAGTATGCAACGCTTTTCGGAGTCAAACACGCGACCCAAATTCGCTTTGAACAGGAGGGGAGGCGGGCGATACGCACATTCTGCCTGCTGCTTCTGATGGTCGCGCTGGGGGTCGGTCTGTGCAAGCTGCGCACGCACCGGGTGGCCGCCCCGGTTCTGGCCGCGTCACAGATGGAGGTCACGCTTGAGGCGGTAATTGTCGATATCGTCGGGACAGACACTTCCGAGCCCCGACTTCTGCTGGCTCCGCTCAGACTGTCGGGTGTCGCACCGGAACAGACCCCCATACGCGTTCGGCTGAGCCTGCGCGCCCTGCCTCCCGATCTGGCACCCGGTCAGGCAATTTCTGTGTTCGCCATTCTTCATCCTCCGGCGGGACCGAGTCTCCGGGGGGGTATGATTATGCGCGCACGGCCTGGTCCGATGGGGTCGGTGCCGTCGGATTCGCGCCGGGCCGCATCCGGACCCTGGAGGCGCCACCCCTGCCGGCGCGGCTGCAACGGATCGTGGCGCTCAATCACCTGCGCTGGGACGTGACCCGACGCCTGGTCACGCAAGTCGAGGACAGCCGCATGGGCGGATTTGCCGCTGCCATGGTCACGGGGCATCAGGCCTTTCTGGCCCCTGACCTGGTCGAAGACATGCGCGATTCGGGACTGGCGCACATCCTATCCATCTCCGGCCTGCATATGGCTATAGTCGGGGGTTTTGCCTTTTTTGCCTGCCGTGGCGCTCTGGCCCTGATCCCGGTAATTGCGCTGCGCTACCCCATCAAAAAGCTGGCGGCCGGCGTGGGGATGGTCGCCGTAGCGCTCTATCTGGCACTTTCGGGTGCCCCGGCCCCGGCGATCCGCGCCGCCGTGGTCGCGTGGGTAGCCTTTGGGGCCATCCTCTTCGACAGTTTACGCGCACTCGCCATAGCGGCTCTCATCGTGCTCCTCCTGATGCCGGAGGCGGTGCTGGAACCGGGGTTTCAGATGTCGTTTTGCGCCACAGCGGCGCTTCTGGCTCTGGCGGAAGTGTCGCGCAATCCCATCCGCGAACTGGACGTGCCATGGTGGGTGCGGGGTTGGCAGGGCATGTGGCATGGACTGAAGGTCTCGGTGCTGGCTTCGACGGTGGCCGGGCTGGCCACCACACCGTTCGGCGTCTTCTATTTCAGCCGCGCCCAGATGTATGGCCTGATCAGTAACCTGCTCGAAGCCCCGATCACGGGGTTTGTCGTCATGCCGGCTCTGGCTGTTGGCACGGTACTGAGTGCCACGCCTTTGGGCACGCCCGTGCTGTGGGTGGCCCAGCAGGGGCTGTCTGTGATCGCGGCCATTGCGGGTTTTGTGGCAGATTTGCCCGGCGCGGTGTTGACGGTGGCGGCCCCGCCCAATCTGGCGCTGGCCCTGTCCACGGCGGGTGTTCTGTGGATGTGCCTGATCCGCGGTCAGATGCGCTGGGTCGGCCTGCTGGCGGCTCTGGCGGTCATCTACTTGCCGCGCGAGGCAGCGCCCGATTTCTGGCTCGATGCCGAAGGCAGCAATGCGGCAATCCGCGTCGATGGCACGGCCTATAGCTTGCGTCCCACTGTGCGCCAGTATGGTTATCAACTGTGGCTCAAACACTATGCGCTGAGTGATGCCCCTCTGAGGAGCGCGCAGGATTATGTGTGCAAGAGCTATGTTTGCCTGCCTGCGGCCACTGCGCCCTACCGGGTGGGCTTCGCTTTCGGCCGCAAAGCGCCCAAACCGGAACAGATAGAGGCCCTGTGCCAATCCGCCGATCTGATCGTTCTGCGCTCTCAGGTGATCGAATGGCCGGCGGTCTGCGCCCGTGTCAATCGCATCACGGCTTCAGACTTTGAACGGCTGGGCGCGATGGAACTGACGCGCACAAAGAGCAAAGACTGGCACATCAAGGCCGCCCAGCCTCTGAGAGGTCGGCGGCCGTGGACCAAGGGTTAGTGATAGCGGCGCATCAGGCCCACCAGCTTGCCCTGAACGGCCACTTCGTCGGCATTGTAGATGCGGGTCTTGTAGGCCGGATTGGCCGCCTCAAGGGCAATCGACGCACCCTTCTTGCGCAGACGCTTCAGGGTGGCCGTATCGCCATCAACCAGTGCCACGACGATTTCGCCCGACTGCGCCGAGTCCGACTTCTTGATGATCACATAGTCACCGTCGAGAATACCGGCATTGATCATCGAATCGCCTTCGATTTCGAGAAGATAGTGTTCACCCGAACCGACGAAGATTTCCGGCACGCGGATACGGTCGCGCTCGGCACCCAGCGCTTCAATGGGTACACCAGCGGCAATTTTGCCCAGCAGCGGCAGCTCGCGCCCTTCGTCATTGGCGGGTTTGGACGCCGGGGCCGGGGTAGCAGGGCGGGTGCCTTCGACCACCTGCGGCACAAAGGCCTGACGTCCGCGCGGCGGCGCGGCGGTCGTGGCCTGATCCGGCAGCTTTATGACTTCCAGAGCCCGAGCCCGGTGTGCGAGGCGACGGATAAATCCGCGTTCTTCAAGAGCGGTTATTAGCCGGTGGATCCCCGACTTCGACGCCAGATCCAGCGCCTCCTTCATCTCATCAAAGGACGGAGACACCCCCGTTTCCTTGATGCGTTCATGAATGAACATCAGAAGTTCGCGTTGTTTGGTCGTCAGCATAGGTCCACCCGCTGCAAAAGTTTGTCCCCGGACATGGCAATATTTAGCGCATGAATGGTGAACAAGTCATGAACTTGTGCAAAGTGTTCTGTATGCGTTCTTGATTCTTGTCAAGCGGGCGTGAGCAGATTCTTCGCCGCCTGAGTGACATCACCCTGCCGCATCAGGCTTTCGCCGACCAGCATGGCCGTGGCCCCGGTTTTTTCGAGCCGCGCCACGTCCTGCGGCGTGAAGATGCCGCTTTCGGCGACCAGAACGTGCTGCGGTCCGACCATGGCCGACAGCTCTTCGGTCGTTTTCAGATCGACGTCGAAAGTTCTTAAGTTCCGGTTGTTTATACCGATCAGCGGAGAGGCGAGCTTAAGCGCGCGCTCCATTTCCGGTGCGTCATGTACTTCGACCAGGGCGTCCATACCATAGGCATGGGCCGCCGCGATCAGATCGGCGGCGAGGGCATCGTCGATCATGGCCATAATCACCAGAATGGCGTCGGCGCCGATGCTGCGCGACTCGGCAACCTGCCACACATCGACCAGAAATTCCTTGCGGATGCAGGGCAGTGTGACGGCGTTGCGGGCCGCCACAAAGTGCGATTCGTGCCCCATAAAGCTCGGCGCATCGGTCAAAATCGACAGACAAGACGCTCCGCCGGCCTGATAAGCCGCCGCCAGACTGGCCGGTTCGAAATCTTCACGAATCAGGCCCTTGGAGGGGCTGGCCTTTTTGACTTCGGCGATCAGCGACAGGCTGCGCGGCTGTTTGTGGGCCACCAGCGCGCGTTGAAAGCCACGTGGCGCACTGACGTCCTTGATGCGTGCCTCCAGCGCTGACAGGGACGCCGCAGGCTTGCGTTCGGCGACTTCCGTGCGCTTGTAGGTGGCGATCTTTTCCAGAATATCGGACATGACTTAGCTGTTCGTAAGGGTGACAAGTTGGTCGAGCGCGACCAGGGCCTTGCCGTCATCGAGGCTGGCGGCGGCGTGATCCAGCCCTTCGCCCAGGGTCTCCACCGCCCCGCCGACGAGGAAGGCGGCTGCGGCATTGAGCATGACGATATCGCGATAGGGGCCTTTTTCGCCCTCCAGCAGGCGACGCAGGGCCGTGGCATTGTGTTCCGGGGCACCCCCTGTAATGTCAGCCAGCGCCGCGCGCGGCAGGCCCACGGCTTCGGGGGTAATGGTGAACAGGCGCAGCTTGCCGTCCTTCCATTCCGCCACCTCGGTTTCGCCCGTGGTGGTCAGTTCGTCCAGACCGGAACCGTGCACGACCCAGGCATGAACGGCCTCAAGCTGACCCAAGGCCTTGGCAATCGGCTCGATAAAGCGCGGGGAGGGCACGCCCACCACCTGACGGCGCGCACCGGCGGGATTGGTGAGGGGGCCCAGCAGGTTGAAAATGGTGCGGAAACCGAGCTGCTGCCGGATCGGGGAGACGTGTTTCATCGCCCCGTGATGCGCTACGGCGAAGAGGAAGCAGATACCGGCTTCGTCCAGCGCCTTGCGCTGCTGCTCCGGCGTGGCGTCGATATTGACGCCCAGCGCGGCCAGAACATCCGCCGTGCCGGATTTCGAGGTAATGGCGCGGTTGCCGTGCTTGGCGACCTTCAGGCCACCACCGGCCGCCACGAAGCCTACGGCTGTGGATATGTTGAGCGTGTGCAGGCCGTCGCCACCGGTGCCGCAAACATCGACCGTATCATAAGGGTGATCGAGTGTTTTGGCGGCGGCCCGCATAGCGCGGGCGCAGGCGGCGATTTCGCCGACGGTTTCGCCGCGCAGGCGGATGGCGGTCACGGCGGCGGCCACCTGAGCCGGGGTCGGTTCGCCGCGCAAGCAGGCGGAAAAGAAGATTTCGGCGTCGGCGTCGGACAGGGTCTGACCGTCTGCCAGCTTGGCCAGCAAGGGTTTGAAGGCGTCAGACATAGAGGTTGTGGCTCTCGATACCGGCCAGTCGCAGGAAGTTGGCCAGAATCTGATGGCCGCCTTCGGTGGCGATGGATTCCGGATGGAACTGCACGCCGTGGATCGGTCGCGTGCGGTGCTGAACGCCCATGATTTCGCCGTCGTCGGTCCAGGCGGTAACGATCAGGTCGTCCGGCAGGGTTTCACGCTTGATGGCCAGCGAGTGATAGCGCGTCGCCGTGAACGGATTGGGCAGGTCCTTGAACAGGCCGATATCCTTGTGATGGATCTGGCTGGTCTTGCCGTGCATCAGCGTCTTGGCGCGGATGACGTCGCCGCCATAGGCCTGACCGATCGACTGATGCCCCAGGCAGACGCCAAAGATCGGCAGGTCTTCGGGCGCGGCGCGCAGCAATGGCAGGCAGATGCCGGCCTGATCCGGCGCACACGGTCCGGGCGACAGCAGAACCGCCTTGGGCTTCAGCGCCAGCGCGTCCTGAACGCTAAGCGCGTCGTTGCGGTAGACCTGCGTTTCCGCACCCAGTTCCGCCAGATAGTGCACCAGATTATAGGTGAAGCTGTCGTAATTATCGATGACAAGGATCATGGCCAACTCCCATGCAAGCGATATAGGCAAAGGCGACACAAAAACCAAACGGAAATGGCCCGACGCCCGGACGTTTCAACGGTTTCGCGCCTCAGCACGTCTAAATTTCCCATAAGATTTATTATGCGATATTTTGGTGTAGCGCGGTGGACTCTATTTTGAAGTGCGAATGATCAACCAAATCAGTCGCCTCTTCAAAAGCGAGATATAACATTGGGCCATCATTACCGCCACATCGACATGGCTGAGCGTCGCCAGATTATGAAGCTTCTGGAGCGCAAGGTTCCGTTGTCGCAGATCGCAAAGATCGTTGGACGCCATCAGTCGACGATTTATCGTGAACTGCGCCGCAATTTTTTCCGAGATAAGTACCCGGAATTTTCAGGCTGGTTTCCGTGGACAGCCAGCGAACTTGCCCGCAAACGGCGGTTTAAACAGCGCAAGCTTGAACGTAATCGTACCCTCCGGGCTTATATCATCGACAAGCTTCAGCAACATTGGTCACCAGAGCAAATCGCTGGAAGGCTGAAACTTCATCCAAGGCTCGAAGCCCAGACTGGACGTGTTTGCTCCGAGACGATCTATCGTTTTGTCTATGATCGCAGCAACCGTGACATGGCGCTATATACGCTTCTTGCCAAACGAAGACGTAAACGACGTGGATTGCGGGGGCGGAAACCACGCGGCTCCCATATTCCGTTGTATTGCAACATAAATAAGAGGCCTGAAGATATCGCTAGTCGCGAGACCTTCGGTCATTGGGAAGCGGATCTCGTGATTTTCCGCCGTGAATACGGCAAGGCAAATATTACCAGTTTGCTAGAGCGAAAGAGCCGCTATCACATTGTCATACGCAACAAGGACCGTCACTCGGTCGGTGTACTTGGTGCGATTGAACAATCTTTACGGGCCCTTCCATCACAAGGCCGGCAGACCATTACTTTTGATCGCGGAACTGAGTTTATGGCCTGGCGCAGCCTCCATGAAACGTCTGGCATCAAAAGCTACTTCTGCGACACCGCTTCTCCCTATCAGAAAGGCTCTGTTGAAAATGCCAACGGTCGCCTCAGGCGCTATCTGCCATTGGAAACGAACCTGGCCATCGTCGAGGACGCGAAACTGTCCGAAATGGCTCGGCGGATGAACAATACGCCCCGCCAGTGTCTAGGTTACCGGACACCGAGTGAGGTGTTTCAGGCCGAACTGGCGCAGATACCCCTGCCC
Organism: Asticcacaulis sp. DW145; assembly: GCF_037101385.1. NCBI lineage: Bacteria > Pseudomonadati > Pseudomonadota > Alphaproteobacteria > Caulobacterales > Caulobacteraceae > Asticcacaulis > Asticcacaulis sp. DW145. The sequence continues at coordinate 749,157 of NZ_AP029025.1, forward strand.
TGATAAGATAAACCGACCATTCGCACTTCAGGTAGAGATCACCCGCCCATATGAGAATGTCACCCCTAAACCAGTTAGGAATGTCACTCTCCAGCTTTTTAGCTGGAGGTGCTGAAGATGGCAGTTCGCATCATGAGCGACAAAGAGTTGGCGCGGTTCGAGGTTCTACGCGATCTCGACCATGAGCGCCTCACCGCACAAGCCGCCGCAGATATACTAGGCCTTAGCCGGCGCCAGACGCTTCGGCTGCTCAAGGCCTACCGGACGTGCGGTGTTAACGGTTTGGTATCAAAGCAGCGCGGCCGTCGGAGCAACCGGCGCAAGCCTGAGAACGTTCGCGCCGAAGCTCTGGCGATCATCCGCGATCGCTATGCCGATTTCGGCCCTACTTTGGCCGCTGAGAAGCTGCGCGAGCTTCACGACATCTGCCTTGGCCGTGAGACCATTCGTCTCTGGATGGCGGAGGAAGGCCTCTGGACGACGCGTAAGAAACGCCGGCCACGCGTCTACCAGCCCCGCTATCGGCGCGACTGTGTCGGCGAACTGATCCAGATAGACGGCTCAGAGCACCGCTGGTTCGAGGGCCGTGGGCCGATGTGCACTCTGTTAGTCTTCATCGACGACGCCACCAGCCGGCTAATGCATCTACAGTTTGTCGAGACGGAATCGACTTTCTCTTATTTCGCGGCAACCAAGGCCTACCTTGAGGCTCATGGCAAACCCGTCGCCTTCTATAGCGACAAACACTCCGTGTTCCGCGTCGCCAAGCCGGGTGTCACCGGCGATGGCATGACGCAGTTCGGCCGTGCCTTAAGCCGTCTGAAGATCGAGATCATTTGCGCCAACTCCAGCCAGGCCAAGGGACGCGTGGAACGCGCCAACAAGACCTTGCAGGACCGCCTAGTGAAGGAACTGAGGCTCTCCGGCATCAGCACCATGGAGGCTGGCAATACGTTTCTCCCTGCCTTCGTCGCGGACTACAACAAGCGCTTCGGCAAGGCGCCCGCCAACTCTAAGGATTTACACCGTCCCATGTCTCCCCGCGATCAGCTCGACGACGAGTTTACCTGGCAGGAAGAGCGCACGCTTTCCCAGTCGCTCACCCTGCAATACGACAAGGTGCTGTTCATCTTGGAGCCGTCCGAGACCGCCCAAGCGGCGATCGGCAAGCGAGTCACGGTCGTCGACTATCCTGACGGCCGCATTGCCATCCGCTACAAGGGCGAAGAACTCGCCTACCGGACCTTCGACAAGATCCGGAAGGTCAACCAAGCCGCCGTTGTAGAGAACAAGCGGCTCGGCTCGTTGCTGGAGATGATCAAGGCCTACCAGGATACCCAACCGCCAGAGAAGCGCAGCCGAAAGGCGCCAAAGCGTCGGGACCAGACTGGTCACATGTTCAATGTGGGCTAAGTCAGCAACCACTCCACCTTTGCGGCAGATATGTTTAGCGCTGGACGACGGCTTATTTCCCGCCAAGATGCGCTACGGGTATCATATTCGATAACCCCGTAGGTACGCCCGCACGTGCGCCAGCTCATACAAGGTGCGACGTTTGGCGCTTCGTCCCAAGGAAGCTCATAGAGCCGGCGCAATTCCGCGGTCACCGCCTCAAGCGTTGGAAACTCTCCGAGCCACTCCGCATGGGCTTCATCTTCGATCACAAACATGCACGCACCTTAGCATGCATCGAGGCTGGCTAGACAGAAAACAAGATAGTCAGTGCATCGGTCGTTAGTCGGTCGCTGCGCTAGCTTGAAAAGCTGCGCGCCCGCCCGCCGCCTTACTCCACCGACAGTGCCAGTGACATTTCTAACTGGCACAAACCGCGACATTTCTATCCGGACTAGACATTTGGTGGCGGTATATGTGCCGGTTTCGAGGCCTGCCTTCAGAGCTATTTCAGCGTCAGTTCGTATTCCGGTATCAGCCGGATTGCGTCGATGCGCGCCACCTGACCGTTCGTGAATTGCGGTTTCACGCTGGTGTCGAAATAGACTTTTGAATCTTCCCGCAACGGCATAACACTGAGCGTCAGCGGCTTCGCCAGCTTGTCGGCATAACGCTTGAGCCCGATACGCCACGTCCGTCCGATATAGTATTCGTCGTCGAGCATCTGCGGCCCCGAAAACAGCCGCGCCACATCGCCCTGATAATCGACATCCAGATAGACGTCGGATACCCCTTTCAGCGCGTCCTCAGGCACTTTTACGGTCCATGCGGCCGAGGCTCCGAAACTCTCCGGTTCGGGCACGACGGGCGTATTGCGCGGCCCATAGTTCTTGAGCGGCGGAGCCTTGCCAGCCAGACGCAAAGCCCGCCATTCGGCGCTGAGTTTCACCTCTGGTGCCGTGGCCGACCAGCGTTGAAACAAACCCGAGAATTTCTCAGATTTTAGTTTCAGATTTGCGCTTAAATTACCTGACAAATATGGATAAATCGCAAATTCAAACCTCGGATCGTTTTGCCGCAACGTCGCGCCGCCCTCGGCGTTACCAAAGACGTGCGCGGCGCTCAAAATCAGGTGTGGCCGGCCTTGCACGGTCACGGTAGTCAGGCTCTGCGCCTGAGCTTCGCTGAGCAGGAGCAGACGCGCGATCTTGCCGTTTGTGCCGGTGACGGTAACGATGCGCCCCGCGTCAGGCGTCACCCGTATCCACCCCCCCTGACCGGTCTTTTTAGCCCCTGTTACGGCGCGCACGACCTTGGCGTCAAAGACAAATTCCGGTTCGATCTGACCCGTCGCGGCAAACACATAGAGATCACCCTTCCCGTCGTTGATCTTCGTTACCGGCTGGGTCGTCGCCCACAGGAGATCGACGCCCGACAGATCGAAATGGACGGGCCAGATAAAGGCGGCCCCCTCTTCCACCGTCACGCCTTTGGACGGCAGGGTTAGGGTTTCGCCGCTCAGCTTCACCTCAAAGCGCGTGTCGGGGTGGGCCGGTGTGGCGTAATGGCGCACATGGTTATTGACGAAGACGAAACCCGACTGGCCATCGCCGCGGAAGGCCCAGCGTAGGGTTTTGAGGTCATCGGCGGTTTCCGGCTTAACCTGCGGCGCATAGACGGCCATGGGCGCCAGACGATCCCCGAAGGCCTGAAGAAAGGCATGGATGGGTTTCAGACGATTGAGAACCGGATGCGCCTGTCCGTACTGGCCCAGCGGGGCCTGAAAATCGTAACCCAGCCTGGGCACGTCATTGTACCCGCCGCTGGCCACACTTTCATCGCGCGACGGCGTTCCGGACGGGTTCTGACCGCCCTGAAACATGTAATAGCCCAGAAGGTTGACGCCCGAGCCCAGCTTGGTGATCACCATGTCAGCGATATCATCAGGGCTGATCAGGGGGCGGCGGCGATACATTTGCGGGACGCCCCCACCGTATTCCGCCCCGAAAAACGGCGTGATATTGCTATCCCGGGCTCCGTCATCCTGTGTCGAGGTGCGCCCCTGCGCCCCCAACCCCTTTTCATTGCGCACGCCAAACTGAAACATATAGCTCGACTTGGGCGGCAGGATGCCCGATGCGGCCGACCACGGCTCATCAACATAGGTGCCGAAAACCGGGATCACCTCGCCGCGCGGAAAGACCGCATTGTCCCAGCCGGTAACCGTATAGAGCGGCACATCAAAGCCATGCGCACGTAACATATCCTTTAGTCTTGAAATATGTTCGCGCCCCTGAAGTGGCCCGTTGCGGTTATATTCGTTCTCGATCTGGATGCCGATGACGGGGCCGCCGTCCTTCCACAGAAGCCCCCTCGCCTGTTCCGCCACCTGTGCAAAGAAGGTATCGACGTAGCCAAGATAGGTCGGGTCGTTGCTGCGCGTCGGGACCGAGTCAACTACCCAGTCCGGAATGCCGCCAAAGCGCACTTCCGCATGGGCCCAGGGGCCGGGACGCAGATAGACATAGAGGCCGTGTTTCTGCGCCAACTGTATGAATTTGCGCAGGTTGCGGTTGCCGCTCCAGTCGAAGACTCCGTAACGTTCCTCGTGGTGCTGCCAGATAACGTAGGTGGCGACGACCGTGACGCCCGCCGCCTTCATTTTAAGGAGTTGCTCCTCCCAGTATTGTTCCGGAAAACGGGTATAATGAAACTCACCCATGACCGGCAAAACGGGTTTGCCAGCAAGCGTCAGATAGCGATCATTGACGCTGATGAGCTGCCCCGAAGGCGACAGGCCTGTCCCCATCTTCAACAGGCCTTCGCGCGGCGCCGGAGGCGCCATCTGCGCATCGACCCGCACGGTTTCCGCCGAAGCGAGCCCGCACAACAGGCTCAGCACAGCCGTCGAAGCGGCCAGAAGATTTCGGTTCATAGGCATTTCCCTTTTTGGTTGGGAAATTTGTACGATAATAAATCGGGCTCGCCAAGCGATATGACCCTAGTGGTCGGCCGCTACGGAGACGGGCGCACTCTCGGCAGCCTTCCTGACGCGGATAAGCAACAGCAACGGAATGGCGGCGAGGGTCAGCAGGAACATCAGCCAGAACCCATCGACATAGGCGATCATGCCGGCCTGACGGGTCACTTCGGCATTGAGCGCGCTTAGGCCCCCCGGACCGCCGAAATAGAGGCTGGCTATGGTCGGATCGTACAGGGCCGGATTGTCGCGCGTTACGTGTTCGGCAATATTGGCGTGGGCTTCCTGACTGTTGCGCGCCCACAGGGCCTGCACCACCGCGATGCCGATGGACGAGCCGATATTGCGCACCAGACTGTAGATAGCGGTGCCGTCGGCGCGCAGATAGGGCGCGAGGGTCTGAAAGCTGGCGGCGGAAAGGGGAACGAAAACGAGGCCCAGTCCGATCCCCTGCACCACTCCGGGCCAGATGATGTCGCCCTCGGACAGGACCAGCGTGTACGCACACATCAGCCAGAGCGAAAACGCTGTCAGGGCAAAGCCCACCGCCAGAATCAGCCGCAAATCGACCTTCCCCACCAGCCGCCCCACGACAAACATGGCCAGCATGGTGCCGATGCCACTGGGTGCCGTCACCAGACCGGCACGTTCGGCCGGATAGTGCAGAAGCCCTTGCAGCAGTTGCGGCACCTGCGCCCGCGTCGCAAACAGGATCATGCCGACAAGGAAGATAAACAGCAGGCCGGTCAGGAAGTTGCGATTGGTCAGCAGGCGATAGTCGAGGAAGGTCTGCCCTGCCGGCCGCGTGGCCGTATGGATGACGAAGACCGACAGCGCCACGGCGGCGATGATCGCCTCGATCCAGATTTCTGGCGCGGCGAACCATTCCAGTTGCTCGCCACGATCCAGCATCATCTGAAAGGCGCCGATGGCGAGGCTGAGCGCCGCAAAGCCATACAGGTCGAATGTGACCCGCCGGGCCCCGGCACGCGACGGGATAAAGCGCCAGATGCCCCACAGGGCCAGCGCCCCTACGGGCAGATTGATGAAAAATACCCAGCGCCAGTCGTAATTGTCGGTCAGCCAGCCGCCAACCGTCGGCCCCAGAATAGGTCCGATCATGACGCCCATCCCCCAGACCGCCATGGCCGATCCGTGCTTTTCGCGCGGATTGATATCGAGCAGGGTGGCCTGCGACAGGGGCACCAGAGCAGCCCCGAAGGCCCCCTGAAGGATGCGCGCCAGCACGATTTCCGGCAGGTTCTGCGAAATGCCACACAGCATGGAGGCGAGGGTAAAGCCGCCGATCGACCACAGAAAAACGGTTTTCACGCCGAAACGGTCGCTGAGCCAGCCCGTCAGGGGCGTGGCAATCGCGGTTGCGACAATAAAGGAGGTCAGGACCCAGGTGATCTGATCGACCGAAGCGTTGAGGCTGCCCTGCATGTGCGGCAGGGCGACATTGGCAATGGTCCCGTCCAGAGCGACAATGATCGTAGCCAGCATGATCGACAGAGTGATCATGGCCCTTTGTCGGGGCGTTATCTCGGCGGCAGGGGCTTCGGACATGGCGTCAGGCGTCCGCTATAATCAGTTGAAGTTGCTCAATAACCTCAGTGGCAATCGTCAGCTTTTGCGGATCAATACGGCTCAGGGTTTCGGCGCGGAAGACCGTTGCCTCCTGATGGATGCGTTCATAAACCGCCTGTCCTGCCGCCGTGACCGCTACGTGCTTGACCCGTCGGTCCGAAGGGGACGGCACGCGCTCGACAAAGCCTAGTCGGGTCAGGCGGTCGATCATGGCCACCATGCTGGCCGGTTCGACGGCAAGCATCTGCGCCAGTTCGCTCTGTGACGGGGCGGGCGTGCTCTTGGCTGCGGCGGCAATGGTCATCCACGCGGCTTCTGACATGCCCAGATCGCGCAACCGGCGGTCAAGCGCCGCCCGCCATTGCCGGGCCGTCATATGCAGGGCCTTTGAGAAACGCTCATCATAGTTCATGAAAAGACACCTTATTGTTAGGTGCCTAACTATTAAGTCGTGGCGGATTTGGCAAGGGGGGTGTGCGCGCACTTTTAAAGAAGTAGCCCGACTTTTAGAGCGATATGTCGAAAAATGTGGGCGGTTTTCGACCAAAATGCCGGGAAAAAACAAAAATTTAGAGCGGGAAGCCGCTATTTAAAATCATCCTTCTCTAACGCCCGCCGATCATCTGTTCGTAACGACCAAGGGCCTGGTCGCTGAGCTTCACCTTGAGGTGAATCTGACCCTGTTCATCGTCGAAGCGGTCCAGCACGCGGCCCTGAGTGTACAGGAAGGCCAGAAGCTGACCGTCCTGCGGCGCCAGTTCGACGTCGATTTCGGTGCCGGCCTCATCCACCTTGAGCGCGATGTCGCTGAGGAGCTTTTCGATCCCCTCGCCCGTGATGGCCGACACCATGATCGGCTTGTTCATGGCGCGATCCAGCACGGCACGGCTATAGAGGATGTCGCGGGCTTCCTCGTCCAGCAGGTCGATCTTGTTCCACACCTCGATCAGGCGCGATCTGTCGAGGTCCGGATGGATATGGGTCAGCACCTGCATCACGTCCTGCGCCTGCGCGTCGCTTTCGGGGTTCGACATGTCGCGCACGTGCAGGATCAGATCAGCTTCCAGCACCTCTTCCAGCGTGGCGCGGAAGGCGGCGACCAGTTCGTGCGGCAGGTCAGAGATAAAGCCCACCGTATCGGAAATAATAGCGGCCCGACCACCCGGCAGTTTCAGCGTGCGCAGCGTCGTGTCGAGCGTGGCGAACAGCATGTCCTTGGCCAGCACTTCGGCGCGCGTCAGGTGATTGAACAGGGTCGATTTGCCGGCATTGGTATAACCGACCAGCGCCACAATCGGGTACGGCACCTTCTTGCGGGCGCTGCGGTGCAGGCTGCGGGTGCGGCGCACCTCGTCCAGTTCGCCCTTGAGCAGTTTGATCTTGTCGGCGATCATGCGGCGGTCGAGTTCGATCTGGGTTTCGCCGGGGCCGCCGGTCGTACCGGTGGCGCGCTGCCGCTCAAGGTGGGTCCAGGTGCGCACCAGCCGCGAGCGCTCGTATTCCAGCCGCGCCAGTTCGACCTGAAGCTTGCCTTCACGCGTGCGGGCACGACGGCCGAAGATTTCGAGAATAAGGCCGGTACGGTCGATGACCTTGCGTTCCCAGGCCTTTTCGAGATTGCGTTGCTGGATCGGCGTCAGGGTGGTGTTGACGATGACAAGATCGGCTTCGACCTCTTCGCACAGCGTCACAATCTCCTCAACCTTGCCGGAACCGAACAGGGTGGCGGGGTTGGGCTTGCGCACCCGCGCCGTGTCGGCGGCGACAATCTCAAGATCGAGGGCGATGGCCAAACCTGCGGCTTCGTCCAGACGCGACTCGTCATAGCGGCGCGCCGCAGGCACACCCTGCGGCTGACGCGGCGAAGACGGCGCGTGCGGCGCGGCCATGTCAGGGTCGATGATGACCGCACGCTGGGTTTCCGGCGTGCGGTTTACAAATTTGGTGCTCAAAAGAGTCCTTTGGACGACAAGACGCACATCCCAAAAAGTATAAGCGGTTTTTGGATCAGATGTGCGTCAAAGCGAAAAGATCAAGGCGTGATCCGATCAATGATCGGAGCGCGACTTAATCGTCCGAGTCTTCTTCCTGCTCGTACAGTTGCACCGGCGCGGCAGGCATGATGGTCGAGATCGCGTGCTTATAGACCAGTTGCGACTGACCGTCGCGGCGCAGCAGCACGCAGAAATTGTCGAACCAGCTAACGATACCCTGAAGCTTGACGCCGTTGATCAGGAAGATGGTGAGAGGCGTTTTGGATTTACGAACGCTGTTAAGGAACGTGTCCTGCAGGTTTTGTTTCTTTTCGTGGGACATTTAGTCGCCCTTCTTGTTTGACATTGCGGGCCCAGGAGGGGCCTCACACACAGAGATAAGCAAAAGTCACGAAATCACAACGCACTGGCGTACATAATTTCGTGAAGTATCATACGCGACAACCGCCGTCCAATTCAACCGAACACCTCATAACATAATATTTCGGTGAAATTCCAAACCTTTACGCCTCTACCCCCGCCGTTCTTCGGGCACGCGACATATAGGCGTCGCGCAGCCGCAGCGACAATTCGCCCGGCACTCCGTCACCGATCCGTGATTCGTCGATCTGTACGATGGGCATAACGAAGGTCGAGGCCGCCGACAGGAAGGCCTCTTTGGCGCGTTTGGCTTCCTCCAGCGTGAAGGCGCCTTCGGAGACATCAACGCCTTCTGCCCGCAGGATGTCGAGCAGGCTGATGCGCGTCACGCCCGGCAGGATATTGGCACGCAGGCTGCGCGTCTTCACCTCGCCCTCGGCTGTGACGATATAGACATTGGCCGACCCGCCTTCGGTGACGAAACCTTCCGCATCGACAAAGATCACATCGGAAGCCCCCGCCTCACGCGCCGCCTGTTTGGCCAGCACATTGGGTAAAAGCCCGACCGTCTTGATATCGCAGCGACCCCAGCGGTTGTCGGGGGCCGAGATCACGCGGATGCCTTTACGCACCTTGGCTTCGGCCGCCTGACGATCAACCGGCTTGGCGGTGATGACCACAGCCGGCTTGACCGGCTCCGTCGGGAAGAAATGGTCGCGCGGGGCGACACCCCGGCTCACCTGAAGATAGACCAGCCCCTCACCGATGCGATTGCGACGGATGACCTCGTTCAGCACCACCACCAGAGCAGAACGCGGCATCGGCATGGCGATATGCAGTTCGCGTAAACTCCGCTCCAGCCGGTTCAGATGTCCCGCCAGATCGGCCAGTTGCCCGCCAAACACCGACCACACCTCGTAAACGGCGTCAGCAAACTGATAGCCGCGATCCTCAATATGCACGGCAGCATCGGCGTGGCGCACATAGGCACCGTTCACATAGGCAATACGGGACATGGAAAACTCAGGCTTAGAAGGAAAGACTCAAGGGGCCACAGGCCGCTTGACCCCATAACTGTTCAGCCACGAACGTCAAGGCTGAGCACAAGGTTAGGGCACGAGGCCTCCTCGCCTTACACCTCTTCGTCTTCGACACCGCGGATATGGGCCAGCCCCAGCGACTTCAGCTTGCGGTGCAGGGCTGAACGTTCCATGCCGATGAAGTTGGCGGTGCGCGAAATATTGCCGCCGAAGCGCACGATCTGCGACGACAGATATTCGCGTTCAAACACTTCGCGAGCGTCCCGCAGCGGCAGGGCGATGATGCGCTCCGGGCGTATGGCCCCGGCGACAGCCGATTCCACCACCTCAGCCGGCAGCATCTGCGCCGTGATCGGCTCGGACGGATCGCCAGAGGCCAGAATCAGCAGGCGCTCGATATTGTTGCGCAATTGCCGGACATTGCCCGGCCATTCGTGCACCTGAAGCGTCGCCATCGCGTCCTCGGACAGGGTGCGTTTGGGCAGGCCCTGAGCACGCGAAATGCGTTCGATGAAGTAGTTGACCAGTTCGGCGATATCGCTGCGGCGTTCGGACAGGCCGGGGACGCGCACCGGCACCACATTGAGGCGGTGGAACAGGTCTTCGCGGAAGCGCCCGGCGGCGATTTCCTGCGTCAGATCCTTGGAGGTCGAGGAAATGACGCGCACATCGACCTGCACGTCATTGACGCCGCCGACGCGCACAAAGCGCTGTTCGACCAGCACCCGAAGGATGCGGCTTTGCGACTCCATCGGCATGTCGGCCACTTCGTCGAGGAACAGGGTGCCGCCGTGCGCACGCTCAAACACGCCGATCTTGCGTGGCCGGCCCTCTTCGCCCTCTTCGCCGAACAGTTCGACGTCAAGACGCTCAGGCGTCACTCCGGCGGAGGAGATGGGCACAAATTCGCAGCGCGCACGCGGGCTCGCTTCGTGGATCATGCGCGCCACCAGTTCCTTGCCCGACCCGGCGGGGCCGGAGATCATGATGCGTGAATTGGCGGGGGCGACCTTGGCGATGGTGGTGCGCAGAAGCTGCGCCGCCGCCGAATTGCCGATCAGGCCATCCGGCACCACAGCCTGACCGCGCAGGCGGCGGTTTTCACGGCGCAAGGATGCCAGTTCAAGTGCTCTCTGAACCACCATGATCAAGCGCTCGGTTTTAAATGGTTTTTCGATAAAGTCGTAAGCGCCGCGCTTGATGGCCGAAACGGCAGTCTCGATGGTGCCGTGACCCGAAATCATGATGGCCGGAATATCCGGGTCCAGTTCGCGGATGACATCGAGCAGTTCCAGCCCGTCGAGCCCGCCCCCCTGCATCCAGATGTCGAGTACGCACAAGGACGGCTTGCGCGCCTTGATCGCCCGCAGCGCCGCGCCGGAATCGGCGGCCGTTCTGACCGAATAGCCTTCGTCTTCGAGGATGCCCGCGATCAGTTCGCGGATATCGGCCTCGTCATCGACCACCAGAATATCTACGCCAGATAATACCTTCATCACACCCTCATCAGTCTTGCCCCGCTATCGGGAGCTTCGTTGGTTTGAGCCGGAGCCTGGGTCTTGGGTAACCGCAAAACGGCCCGCGCCCCGCTCAGATGGACGGCGTCCGCCAAATAGAATTCGCCGCCATGATCTTCGAGAATGCGCTTGACGATGGCGAGGCCGAGCCCCGTCCCCTTCTCGCGCGTGGTTACATAGGGCTCGGTCAGACGGTCGCGGTCCTTGTCCGGCAGACCAATACCGTCATCCTCGATTTCAATGGTGAGGAACCCGTCGTTCAGATGCATTTCCACCCGCATCTGACCGCCCTCGCCGCCGCCATTGGCCATGTGGCGTGAGACGATGGCCTCACCGCCGTTTTTGAGCACATTGCCCAGCGCCTGCGACAAAAGCCGACCGTCACAGACGACCGTGACCTCGGGCAGGGGCTCGATAATGTCGATATGAACGTCCGGCTTGGCCACGCGCTGCGAAAACACCATCTGCCGGATCAGTTCGGCGGCGTTTTCTTCAGCAAAATTGGGCACCGGCATCCGCGCAAAGGCCGAGAACTCATCGACCATGCGCCCGATATCCCCCACCTGCCGCACAATCGTATCCGTCAGACGATCGAAAGTGTCGCCATCGGTTTCGATCTGCGAACGGTATTTGCGTTTCAGCCGTTCCGCCGACAACTGGATTGGCGTCAGGGGGTTCTTGATCTCGTGGGCGATGCGGCGCGCCACATCTTTCCACGCAGCATTGCGCTGCGCGGCCACAAGGCGTGTAATATCGTCGAAGGTCAGAACCGCGCCGCCCGTATCGAGAGATGAGGCGCGCACCCGCACGCGGCGCGTATCACCCTTGCGCACCAGATCGACCTCGGCCTCCTCCACCTTGTGCGGGGTCACCTTGTCCAGAAGCTCGCAGATTTCCGGCGCCAGTTCGCGGATATGCTGCCCGAACGAGTCTTCGGTCGGAATGGACAGGAAGTTGGCCGCGTGACGGTTGATGGCCGAAATCTGCTCGTTTTCGTCAATACCGATGATGCCCGCCGAAATTTCCGACAGCACGGTTTCGATGAAGCGACGGCGTTCTTCGGCCTCCTCATTGGCGGATTTCAGCGCCGCCTGCTGACTTTGCAGGTCGCTGGTCATGCGGTTGAAGGCGCGCGACAGGACGGCGATATCTTCCGACTGCTTGTCGGTCATGACGCGCGCATTCAGGTCACCCGACGCCACCTTGTCGGCCGCCTGCACCAGTCGGGCGACAGGCACGGCGATGGAGTCCGCCGCCGAGGTGCCGACCCAGATGGCCCCGATCAGCACCAAAAGCACGGTTTCCATATAGGCTAGGGCGAAAACCCCCTGCACCCGTACCGAGTTGCGGGCGGATTCCCGGAGGGCATCAATGGCTTCCTTGGCGCTTTGGACCTTGGGCACAATCCCAGGCGTCAGGGTCTTAACCGCGTAGAGCTTGGCCCCGTTATAGCCCTGAAGCGGGTAGATCATGCGGATCGTATCGGGCGCCGCAAACAAACCGCCACCGATATCACCTTCATTGGCCGTGTCGATCGCCACCTGATTGGGGGCCAGATAGGGCGGCGCGCCGGGATTTTCAGCCCGCGCCAGCACCTGCCCGCTGTCGTCAATAATATAGACCGCCGCCAGTTCGCCACGAATGGAAATCAGTTCGCGCAGAGCCTGTGAAAAGCTGAGACGTTCGACAAACATGCGTGTCAGCTCGGGGCGTTGCAGGTCGCGCGCAATGTCGGTCAGCGTATCGCGCGCCGTATTGGTCTGGGTCTCGATAAAGGCCGCCCCGATATCGGCGCTGTTTTCGACCGACGACTGCACCCGCGCCGAAAACCACGTTTCCACGCCGCGATTGACCAGCACGCCGAAGAACAGGGCCACAACAAAGGCCGGCGTCACGGCTGCCAGGGCAAACAGGGTCACGAAGCGCACATGCAGGCGCGTGCCGGCATCCTTGGCGCGCGACCGTGCCAGTTGCAGCACCCGACGCAATACGTAGAAGCTCAGGCCCAGCAAAAAGGCGAGGTTCAGACAGACCAGACTGAACAGAAAGACGCTGGATGGGCCCAGCGGCCCCGCCCCCGGCGCGGCAATAATAATCCAGATGATGAAGGCGGTCATCAGGGCCGACAGGGCATAGGCGCTGACCATAGCCAGACGGCCACGGCTGGCGGCTTTAAGCCCCCGAGTCATTCGGGCCCACGAAAGGCCGAAACGCCGTCTGATGTTTGCTTCCTTCAAAATTCGGTTTCCAGAGACCACGACACGGCACAAGCGAACGCCCCAGAGCGCCCACCGCGCAGAGTTGAAGCGCGGGACGATCTGAGGGTGGCATTTGTGCACTACTGTGTCCGAATATCAACATCTATGTTGCAGGAATGCGCCTGATTTGCCGCCGCCTGATCACAAAATGTTTTCGGATTCGTCCATCGCGGTATCAGACGAACAGGTTTTTCAACTCTTGCTCGATAAGGGCGGCGTCTTCCAGACGACAAAGACGCGCCTTGTCCTGACGACGGACAGCGGCGTCCTCATAATAATCGCCCGCCTCAATATACCAACCCAGATGCTTTTTGAACATTTTGAGGCCCAGGCTCGCGCCATAGAAGCTGAGACTGTCGTGCAGATGCTCAATAATGAGATCCAGACGCGCTGCCCCTGTTGGCTCAGGCCGCGCCTCGCCGCTGAGCGCGGCATCCAGTTGCGCCGCCAGCCATGGACGGCCATAGACGCCGCGTCCGATCATCAGGCCGTCGGCCCCGGATTGCCTCAGGGCCTCACGCGCCCGTTCGCCATCGGTGATATCGCCATTGACAATGACGGGAATGGACACCGCCCTCTTGACCTGCCGCACAAAGGCCCAGTCGGCCTCTCCCTTGTAAAACTGCTGGCGTGTGCGGCCGTGCACCGTCACCGCCTGCACCCCGATGGCCTCAGCCCGGCGCGCCAGTTCCGGTGCATTGCGGCTGTGGTCGTCCCAACCCATGCGCATCTTGACCGTTACTGGGCGCGAGCTCGCCCTGACCGCCGCCTCCATCAGGCGGCTGGCGGCATCCAGATCGCGCATCAGGGCCGATCCGCACAGCACGCCGGTCACCTCCTTGGCCGGGCAGCCGAAGTTGAGATCGACTATATGCGCCCCGGAGGCTTCGGCCAGAGCCGCACCGCGAGCAATAAAGTCGGGGTCCTTGCCGATGAGTTGCACGATCTTCAGACCGGCGTGTTCCCCCAGCGCGAATTTGCGCACCACGTCCGGACGCCCGCGCTCCAGCTCGGCACAGGCCACCATCTCCGTCGCGGCATAGACGGCACCCAGCTTTGAGGCCATACGGCGGAACGGCAGGTCGGACACGCCGGTCATGGGCGCGATCAGGGCGCGCCCGGCAATCTCCACATCCCCGATCCTAAGACTGTGTGTCATCATGGGCGCGAAATAACCGTGAAGCCCTCTTTACGCAATGGGCAGCCTGAGATTAAGACGAGGCCATGAGTTTCAATGCGATCATCGTTGCCGGCGGTTCGGGTCAGAGGTCCGGCGGTAAAAAGCAGTGGATGCCCTTGCGCGGCAAGCCGGTTCTCAACTGGTCGATAGAGGCCTTTGTCCACGCCGGAGCGACGTCGATCGTGGTGGTGGTGCCGCGCGATGACCTCGATCACGCCACCCTGACGCTTCAGGGGCTGGAACGGGTGCGCGTCGTGCCGGGCGGTACCACCCGCGCCCTGTCGGTGCAAAAGGGCCTCAATGCGTTGTACGAAACCGCCGGTCCGGATGATTGGGTGCTGATCCATGATGCCGCGCGGCCCCTGCTGACGGAGGACCTGATCAAGGCGCTTCTGACGCGGTTGAAGACGGCGCGCGCCGCCATTCTGGCCGTTCCGGTCACCGACTCGCTGAAACGCGCCGAAGACAGCCGCATCATCGATGCACCGTCGCGTAACGGCCTGTGGCGCGCCCAGACCCCGCAGGCCTTTCGCCTGAAAGACATAACCGACGCCTATGCCCGCTGGTCCGCTGAGGTCGAGGCGACGGACGAGGCCATGGTGGCCGCCGCTGCGGGAATCTGCGTCGAAATTGTCGAGGGGGCGCAACGCCTTCAAAAGCTGACCTATCCCGAAGATTTTGCCGTGCTGGAGGCCTTCATGCCCGCTCAACAGATGCGTATAGGTCAGGGTTTTGACGCCCACCGCTGGGGACCGGGCGAAAGCGTGTGGCTCTGCGGTGTCGAAATTACCCATGATCAGACGCTGATCGGCCATTCCGATGCCGATGCGGGTCTGCACGCCCTGACAGACGCCCTTCTGGGGGCGGCGGGACTGGGCGATATAGGCGATCACTTTCCACCGACCGACCCGCAATGGAAGGGCGCACACTCCGACCTCTTCCTGCGTCATGCCGTCGAACTGATCCGCCAGCGCGGCGGCGAGGTCGTCAATGTCGATGTGACGCTGATTTGCGAACGCCCGAAGATCAAGCCGCATCGCGCCGCCATGCGCCAGAGGGTGGCCGATATTCTGACCCTTGAACCGGACCGTGTCAGCATCAAGGCCACTACCACAGAGAAGATGGGCTTTACCGGGCGCGAGGAAGGCCTCGCCGCTCAGGCAGTGTGTCTGATCACCCTGCCCTGACCTGTCTCATTTTGATGCAGTGCACAAAACTGGTATTTTTAATTATATAATGAAATCAATATTTTTCTTAATTTTCAGAACTGTGTTGTGTGATATATATACCCAAAATTAGCTATAAATGCTGCTTTGCGACATATTTCGCGTGACAGGAGTCCCAGAATATGATCAATTGTAAACGTTCGGGGTGGCTTTGTTCTTAAAAGCCTTATTTTGATCATTTTTTTCGCTGCTTTTTTTTGTGTGTTCAGCCCTCACCACCCCGAACAGGCTTTCTCACAGATCCGTCTCGATCACCATCTGATCATAGGCCGGAACGACGCCGTCGGGCAATTTCGCCCGCAGCTCCTCGTAGTCCATTTCCTGATGCAGATTGGTCAGAATGGCCATTTCCGGCTTGACGTGCGCGATCCATTCCAGCGCCAGATCAAGGTGCGCGTGGGTCGGGTGCGGTGCGTAACGCAGAGCATCGACGATCCAGACTTTCAGCCCATATAACGACGCAAAGCTGTCTTGCGGCAGGTCGCTGATATCGCTGGAATAGGCCACGTCGCCGATACGATAGCCCACGGAGCGAATGGGTCCGTGGATCTGATCGAAGGTGACGACCGGCATGTCGCCGCCGTCGCCGTTGAGTTGGAATCCCTCGCCAAACGCGGGCAGGTCCATCGGCGTGCAGATCGGCGGATAGCCGAACTTCCCCGTAAACACATAGCCAAAGCGCGTCAGCAGGGTTTCGCGCGTTACCGCGTCCATATAGCCGGGCACCTGTTTCTGACGCAAAAGGGCAAAGGTGCGCATGTCGTCTATGCCGTGCGTCTGATCGGCGTGGTCATGCGTCCACAGCACCGCATCGAGATGTTTAATGCCCGTCTGCACGATCTGACTGCGGAAGTCGGGAGAGGTATCGACCACCACATTGGTCGTCTGTTCCGGACGGGACGTGTCGAACACCTGGAACAGGGCCGAACAGCGGCTGCGGCGGTTTTTCGGATTATGCGGATCGCAGCGCCCCCAATAGCCATCCGCACGCGGCACGCCGGTCGAACAGCCTGAACCCAGTATAGTGGTCTTCAGCCGCCTCATGCGCGCGGTATCCGCTTGAACAGGGCATAAAAGGCATCGGTCGTCCGCGCGATCGTGTCTTCGCGCGTCCAGCCGCGGATTTCCGCCAGCTTGTCATAGACGTGCGTCACGTAGGCGGGTTCGTTGCGCCGTCCGCGCATAGGTATGGGCGCCAGATAAGGGCAGTCGGTTTCGACGATGATGCGTTCGGCAGGCATGTCCGCGATGATGTCGCGCACGTCCTGCGCCGCCTTGAAGGTGGCGATGCCCGACACTGAGAAATAGGCCCCGATCCCGGCGGCCTTCTTTGCCAGTTCCGCACCCGATGTATAGCAATGCAGCAGAAAGGTGAACGGCCCTCTGGCGTGTTCGTCGGACAGTATCTCCCACATTTCGGCGTCGGCCTCGCGCGTGTGGACCACCAGCGGCAGGCCACTTTGCCGCGCCGCGTGGACATGGGTGCGGAACACGGAGGCCTGAACGTCGCGCGGGCTGTAGTCATAGTGAAAATCCAGCCCGCATTCGCCAATGCCGACCACCTTGGGCCGGTGCGCCAGTGTCAGCAGGTCCGCCACGCTGAGGTCGGGATTTTCCTTAGCCTCGTGCGGGTGGGTGCCCACCGTGGCCCAAATATCCTGGTGCGTCGTCAGGTCGTAGCAGGTTTCAAAATTCGACACCCGATCGCAAATATTGACCATCAAGCCCACCCCGGCCTCACGTGCGCGACCGATCACCGCGTCACGGTCTTCGTCGTATTGCGGGGCGTGAAGATTGACGTGACTGTCGATAAGCATGTTACCTGAGCGCCTTGATATCGTTGACGATGGACCAGAAATATTCGCCGCGGTCCAGATTGACCCCTTCGGTTTCGGCCACAACCGTGCTGAGCCTGACCCACAGCTCGGACCATTGCCGTCCGCGCGCCGGCGCATCGGCGCTGAGCGCCCGCTCCTGCACCCGGTCACTGAGCGCGGCGATAAATTGCGCGAACTTTTTGGGGCCGTCGATCTTTGAAGAGTTAGTCTTGAACATCGTCATCAGCGGCAGCAGATCAAAGCGCGCGGGCGGGGCCTCGGACAACAGCCGTGCCGCCAGCTCATCCATTTCCAGCGCCCCCTCTTCCCACAGCCGCAACCCCTTACCGGGTGAGCCCTTGGCCATCACCACCAGCCGTTCAAGCTGTTCGGGGCCAAGGTCGGCGCGCGCGGCGATAAAGCGCTGAACCGCCTCATCGTCCCACGGCGAGAAACCCAGACGGCGGCAGCGCGATCGAATGGTCGCCAGCAGCTTGCCCGGCGAATGCGAGATCAGGAACAGCAAACCCCGTTCAGGTGGTTCTTCAAGAATTTTTAGCAAGGCATTGGCCGAATTGATATTCAGGTCATCGACCGCATCGACAATGCACACACGATAGGCCGAACGCGACGGCGCCTTGGAAAAGAACTCCCCCACTTCGCGCACCGCATCCACCGTGATGTTCTTGCGCGTCTTGCCGTCCTTCTGCTCACGCTCCAGCACCAGAAGATCGGGGTGCGACTGCGCCACGATCAGGCGCGCATCCGGGTCCTCTTCGGACATGCCGAGAATACCGAAGCCCCGGTCGCGCTGATGCCCCATGAGATAACGCGCCGCGCGATAGGCAAAGGTCGCCTTGCCCACCCCTTCCGGCCCGCACAAAAGCCAGGCATGGTGCAGCCGACCGCGCGACAGCGCTTCGACAAAGGCCGTTTCCTGCGCCTCGCCTTGAATGAAATCAAAGACCTGGCGCGGATGAGCGACGGCGGTATCGTCTTCAGTCACCGCCATCTCAGCTTCCCTTCACTTCGGGAAAGCGATCCGAGACCATGCGCCAGATATCGGCCCCGATGTCCTCAATCGAGCGGTCAGCGTCGATCAGGCAATAACGATCGGGGTGCGCGGCCGCGCGTCTGCGAAAGCCCTCACGCAGCCGTTCGTGGAAGGCCAGCCCCTTGGACTCAAAGCGGTTTTCGGAATCGCCGCGCGCCAGCGCCCGCTTAAGCCCGGCCTGCGGCGGCATGTCCATCACGATGACCAGATCGGGCTGCGTGTCCCCCACCACGGCGGCATCTATGGTTTCGATCAGTTCCGGCGTCACACCGCCGCCGGCCCCCTGATAGGCACGGGTGGAGTCGGAAAAGCGGTCACAGACGATCCACGCCCCGCGTTCCAGCGCCGGGCGGATCACCTGCTCCAGATGGTTGGCACGCGCCGCATACATCATCAGGGTTTCAGACATCGGCGACCAGCGCCCGGCCTCCCCCGTCACCAGCAGGTCGCGCAGCGCCTCCGCACCGCTGGACCCGCCCGGTTCGCGCGTCTGCACCACCTCAAGCCCCAGATCGCGCAGATGCGCCACCAGCGCCCGCACCTGAGTGGACTTGCCGGCGCCCTCGCCGCCTTCGAATGTGATGAATCTGCCGGTCATGCTCGCCGATACATCGGCCAAGCGCCCGGCGAAGACAAGGCTAAAATGTCGGATCGGGTGATTTACTCGTCACGCGTCAGAATGGCGTCAAAATAGCCTGCCGCCAGAACCTGCTGCCGGTAAAGCTCAGCCTTCTGCGCGCCCTCGAAGGGCCCCAGCGACACGACATAAAGGCCGCGACGTTCATCGATCCGCGCACTCAGCGACTGGCTGACCCGCTCGGCATTGGTGCGCTCGGAAAACGCCCCGATCTGCACGCGATAGCGTTGCCGGTCGCTGTCGGCCGGTTGCGGGGTGGCCGCATAGACCGGCCGGGCGCCCAGCTCCGCCGGGCCCAGAAACTTGATACGTACCCGCGCCGTGCCGACCTGATGCACCCCCAAGGCCTGAGCCGCCCCCTTCGACAGGTCGATCAGCCGCCCATCGACAAACGGCCCGCGATCATTGAGCCGCAGCCGCAGGGTGCGGCCATTGTCGAGATTGGTCACCTCGATCACCGACGGCAACGGCCAGGTCTTGTGCGCCGCCGACAGGGCATTGGGGTCAAAACGCTCGCCTGTCGCCGTTAGGCTGCCCGACTCGTGGCCGTACCAGCTCGCCGTGCCGGTCAGGGTGTCGCCGACATCGGGCACATAGGGGCGATAGGTGTCGCCGCGCACCGTATAGGGCCGCAGGTTGGCGGCGCGATACTGCCCGTTTTTCACCACGTCCGGGCCATCGCGCGTGCTGTATTTCGGCCCGCCTGCACAGGCGGCCAGAAGCGAAACCCCTATCAAAACCAGAAGTTGCGCCGCTCTCTTCACCAATAGCTTCAATACGGTGGACATGTCACACCCCGCTCAACGCATTCTGTGCCCAAACAGGGTAAAAAGAAATGGAAAAGGCTTGGTTAATCGCCTTTACAGATGCAGCCCCAGCGCGATCAGGGCCAGCGCCGCCGGAAGCGCCTGAATAAACAGAATCTTGCGACTGGCCGTCGCTGCCCCATAGACCCCGGCCACCCCCACGCAGATCAGAAAGAAGACCTTGAACGCCTCTGCGTGCGGCCCCGGCACCAGCCCATAGATCAGACCGGCGGCCAGAAAGCCGTTATAAAGCCCCTGATTGGCCGCCAGAGTCCTGGTCTGCTCTGCAAATTCGCGGCTGAGCCCAAAGGCCTTTAACCCCGCCGGTTTCTGCCACAGGAACATCTCAAGGATAAGGATATAGATATGGATCAGAGCAACCAGCGCGGTCAGAACGGTGGCGATCATGGAGTGTTTCCCTGTGTTTACGCGGTTAAGCTATGCGAGGTCACGACAGGTGACAATATGAAGGCTTAAGACGCGAAGAATGTGGGGAAAGGATGCACCCCATAAGCCCCAGCGGGGCGCCTTGCCGCGAAGTTGTTGCTGGTGCGGCGTAGGTGACTACATTGACAGTATGTGGCACTGTCACGCGGTGGGGTTCGAATGTCGATATTCAAATATTTCACCAAAGAAGCGCACGCACTCGAACTCATCAAAAAGGGGGTGCTGATGATGCAGCCCCTCTCCCATTTTCGAGGGCGAGAGGCAGACGGCGTTCGCGGTGATCCCCTTGATGGTATTTTGACCTACGCGCCTGAAAACGGACTGGTTATGAATATGGAAGACGGTCGCGTTCTTACTCTGGAAGGCGGCAGCTTCAACTCTTCAGTCAGCCATAACGATATATTTGTCTATTGTGCCAGCAATCAGTTGTCCACCGAACTGGCCAAGATGTTCGGTGCCTTTTGTGTCGAGATACCTGACCCGGAGGTGCTGGTCCGCCGACTGAAGCAACGCGCGCATCCCACATCGCAACTCGACTATGAGAGGGTAGTTAGCGGTAAGGTTGAATATCGCGAGCACACCAAGGAACCGGGTGCCGATTGGGCGCTTCCCGAGCGACTAGTGCTTATCAAACCTGAAGGCTTTGCATGGCAGGATGAGTTTCGGATTGCAGTCGGGAAGCGCAATACCATGAGCGTAGAGAACGTGGGGCTGACAATCCAAACAGGGCCGGTCGATTCTGTCTTCCAACAGGTGCCCGCACCAATTTTTTTGAGGGTGGGAAAGTTGACCGATATTGTGACGCTGCACCGTTTTTAAGTGCGCCGCTTGATTTGCTTGAAGTGGCTTTTGTGCGCGGTATTTTATGCCTCAGCCAGAAAAGCAGTGACCTGCGCTATCCGGCTATATTTTATCGGAAATTTAGCGGACAGGGTGGGATTGGCTCCGCTACGCTCCGCCGAACCTTCGCTTCGCTTCGGTTACGAACCCCATCTCCCCGTGGGTTCAAGTCCCCACCCCCGTCTGTCTATCAAAAAAGCCGACCCTCTGGGGTCGGCTTTTTTGATAGATGGCGGACAGGGTGGGATTCGAACCCACGGTAGGCTTCCACCTACGGCGGTTTTCAAGACCGCTGCCTTAAACCACTCGGCCACCTGTCCTTGCTTTGAGCGGAATGCGCTTCTATCGTGACACTTTGCGATTGCCAAGGGGCCTGTGGGCATAAATCCTCAGCCGCATTGGAAAAAACGTCAGCGCCGATTAAATATTTCAAAAATAATTATTACAGGCTAGATTGCGTCCCTTCAGAACATACAGGAAGGATTCCCATGACCGCGTCCCTTTCCCGCCGCAGCGCCCTGCTGGCTTCGCTCAGCCTCGGTGCCCTGTCCGTCGTCAGTCAGGCCTCTGCCGCCACCCCGGCCGGTGATTTTGTCACCGTTCAGGGGCCGCATTTCAAGCTGAAGGGCGAAACCTGGCGCTTCGTCGGCGCCAATATCTGGTACGGGGCGTATCTGGGGGCCGATGCCGCCTTTGGCGACCGCAAGCGTCTTCAGAAGGAACTGGACGATCTCAAGGCGCTGGGCGTCACCAATCTGCGTGTACTGGCCTCGTCCGAGCTGTCGCCGCTCAAAAACTCGCTCGATCCGGCCTTCCGCACGCGCGAAAACGGCAACTATAACGAAGCCCTGCTGGCCGGGCTCGACTACCTGCTGGTCGAAATGCACAAGCGCGGCATGAAGGCCGTGCTGTACCTGACCAACTTCTGGGAATGGTCGGGCGGCATGATGGCCTATCTCGACTACACGACGGGCTACTATATCAATAACGGCGACCCGGCCCACCCGTGGCCCGAATTTGCCGACGTCAGCTCGCGCTTCTACGCCAACGAAAAGGCCGTAGCCATGTACCACGACTATGTGCGCTTCCTGCTCAAGCGCACCAATTCGCTGACGAAAAAGCCTTACCGCGACGACCCCACCATCATGGCCTGGCAGCTCAGCAACGAGCCGCGCCCCGGTGGCGGGCCTGAGATCGCCGCGCAGCACATGCCGGCCTATCTGGCGTGGATTTCATCGACGGCCAAACTGATCCGTTCGCTGGCGCCGCATCATCTGGTGTCGCTGGGTCACGAAGGCCTGATGGGCGTGGTCGGCAATGAAATATTCCTGATCAATGCGCATAAGGAGATCGACTACCTGACCGCACACATCTGGCCGCAAAACTGGAGCTGGGTCGATGGCAAGGACCTGCCTGGCACCTTCGATGCCGGCGCGGCCAAGGTGCAGAAATATATCGACGATCATATCCGCATCGCGACGGCGATGAATAAGCCGCTGGTCTTCGAAGAATTTGGCTTCCCCAGAGATGAAGTGAAGTATGAGCCGGGCACGCCAACCGTCTGGAAAGACAAGTTTTATAGCATGATCTATAAGGCGGTCGAAGACGCGGTAAAGACGGGCGGGCCGGTATCGGGATCGAACTTCTGGGCCTGGGGTGGCGCCGGGCGCGCCCTGCATAAGGACTACTGGATGCTGCGCGGGGAAACCGCCTATGTCGGCGATCCGCCGCACGAGCCGCAGGGCTGGTACAGCGTTTTCAACACTGACACCTCGACGCAAGCTCTGATCCGTCAGCACGCCGAGCGGATCAAAAAGCTCAAAGTCTCCTGATGTATATGATGAAAAATCCGGATTAACCCCTGGCTTTTTTATGGTTTTATGGCGTTTGCTATGGGGCCCGCAGGGGCCGCCGCGCCGCCCAGACCCGGCAAAACCGCCGTCTGATAGTCCGGCGGAATGACGAACCATTTGGCGTCCTGCGCGCCTCTGGCATAGGCCACCACCTGAAACAGCGGCGCATTGCGCCCCTTCTGCGTCATCTGCATCAGGATGCCGTCGCTATTGGCGCAGGCCATGCCGGACTGATTGAGATAGCCGCTGAATTCCAGCGTCCGGCACGGTTGCCCGGCCATTAGGCTTGAGCCCACCGGACGCACGGTCGCGCGCGCTTCCAGCGTCGCCAGATCAAGCGGCAGAGGCAACAGGGCCGCCTCACGGCTTAAGGGGAAAAGCAGCGCGATACGTTTGCCGCCCGCCGACGTCAGGTGGATCAGCACCCCCTTGTCGCGGTCGGTAATATAGGTTTGTAACACCCCGCCACTGAGCATATCAACGCGCAATCGCGCCCCGGTGCGGCGCACCTCCACGGGCGTGTCAAACCCGGCCATACGGATTCGGGCGAAGAAATCCGGCTCGGACGACACCTGCGCCTGTGCGGTCGGCGTCAGGGCCATCAGCGACAACAGAATGATCAGCCAACGCATAGGGCGACTCCTTTATCCCGCTTGCATTTGCGCGGATTCGGCGGCATTGACCAAAGCCTTCTGCATGGGAAAGGCATTTTTGAGACCTCTGTGACCCCGACCGAGCCGCCTGCCCTGCTGATCGACGCCCGTGGCCATCGCTGCCCGGTACCGACCCTGCGCCTGCGTAAGGCCCTGTCCGAGCATCCAGACGCCATTATCACCTTGCTGGCCGATGATCCGATGGCGCAGGTCGACGTGCCCCACTTCTGTCAGCAGAACGGTTTTTGCCTGCTGGCTTCCGATGCCGAAGACAACCACAGGCGATTTGTGGTCCGCCTTTAAACCTTTCCGGCCGTTTACCTTTTGGCGAGACGAATCGTTTAGGCCTTATCCTACCGCGTCCAGGGCGGGTGGATATCCTGTGTTCAGGGCCTGTTTTTCAGGGAGTGTGAGTTGACCATTCAGGCGCGCGTCTTGCTGCTGGCGAAGGATCAGCAATGGCCGGAGCGGCTGGGGGCCGAGCTTGACCGGCTGGGCTGGCGCAGCATTACCGCCTATCGCGCCGACGCGGCGCTGGCCTGCATCGCTGATCTCCAGATCGAGGCGGTACTGGTTGATGCCGCCCACCCGGATTGTACCGCCGATCTCGTTACCCGCCTGCGTGAGGCCTGTGCGCCGCGCCGTCTGCCCATCGTTCAGGTGACACACAACGGTCAGTACAGCATCCCCGAAGGCTGGGACATGGTCTATGACCGCGACGCTCACCCGCAGCAGATCGTCCTTGGCCTTGAGCACATGGTGCGCGCCAATGTCGCCGAAGAGGAATACGAACTGCGGCGCGACACCCTGAGTGCCCTAGGGCTGGACATACCGCCGCGCGACGATGACAAGCCGCTGGCCATACTTTCGGTAGGGCCGGCAGACCCGGATTTTCTGGCCCTCAGCCATACCCTACGCGCGCGCGGGGTTGACCTTTATGCGGCCTTCACTAGCTATTCGGCCTTTGATTATCTTCATGATAAGACGTTCGACGCGGTCGTCCTGTGGGGGCGTGAGTCCGTTGCGGAAGCCCTCTCGATCGCATCGGGTATGCGGCGTAATACCCGGCTCTACCACACCCCGGTCTTCCTGCGTTTACAGAAATCCGTCGATCTGGATTTGGGCGATGCCTTCCTGCGTGGCGTCAACGATGTGTCCGCGCCGGGGGCAAACGAAGCCGAAATCGCCGACCGCGTGCTGCGTCTGGCCCGCGCCTATCGCCGTCAGAGCAATACACGGCAGGCGCTGGAGGCCGTCAACCACAGCCCGTATATGGACAAGGGCACGGGTCTGTTTACACGCGACCTGTTTGCCGCCCATCTGGCGCGACTGGCCAAGGCCTCCAGCCAACGCAACCGACCTTTGAGCGTTTGCGTGCTTAAAATTTCTGAAAATCCGGAAATTGCACAGGCCCGGATGCGGAAATCGCTTGAACGCGCCATGCCTCAGATCGGTTCGATGATCTCGCGGCTGGTGCGCGCCGAAGACACGGCCGGGCGTTTGTCGGAAGAGGTGTTTGCCCTCGCCCTGCCCGCCACGCCCGAAGCCGCCGCGCGCCTCGTCGGGGAGCGGATCGGAGCGGTGATCAGTTGTACGGCCTTTGAATCCGGCGGCGGTCGTTCGCCCTTCGTTGTCGAATTTGACGTCGGCGTGGCTGAACTGATCGGCGGCGAACCGGTAGCCGAAGCTCTGACGCGCGCTGCCCAGCAGATTCGCCCGGCCCCCGGTACGATGGGTCAGGCGGTCTGAGCCTTACCCGGCCGCAATCGCCGCCAGTCGCGTCATGATCTTTTCGGCCGCCGCCAGACGCCCGGCCGCTTCCGGCCATTCGCCCCGCACCAGAAGCTTCTGATCCGGACGCAGCTTCCAGTCCTGCGGATTGGCCTGAATGAGCCCGATCAGCCCCATAGGATTGCTGAACTGCTCATTGCGGAAGCTGATGACCGCCCCCTTCGGGCCAACATCAATCTTGGCCACATTGGCTTCGCGGCACAGGCCCTTGATGCCGACGACTTTCAGGAGCTGTTCGGCCTCTTCCGGAATGGGCCCGAAGCGGTCGATCAGCTCGGCGGCCAGCGCTTCGCGATCCTCGCGCTTTTCGGCCTCCGAGACGCGGCGATACAGCGACAGGCGGATATTGAGGTCGGGAATATAGTCTTCCGGGATCATGACCGCAGCCCCGGCATTGATCTGTGGCGACCAGCCCCGATTGTCGATCGCGGGCTCATCGGCGCGGCTGCGTAACTCATTTACGGCGTCTTCCAGCATCTGCTGATACAGTTCGACGCCGATTTCGCGGATATGGCCGGACTGCTCATTGCCCAGCAGATTGCCGCCGCCTCGGATATCCAGATCATGGCTGGCCAGCTGGAACCCAGCGCCCAGATTATCCAGAGATTGCAAGACCTTCAGACGCTTTTCTGAAGCTTCACTTAAAATCTGGTGCGGCTGGGTCGTCAGATAGGCGAAGGCGCGCGTCTTGGAGCGCCCGACACGCCCGCGGATCTGATAAAGCTGCGCCAATCCAAACATGTCGGCGCGGTGGACGATCAGCGTATTGGCGGTCGGCACGTCCAGCCCGGACTCGACAATGGTGGTCGCCAGCAGCACGTCGTACTGACCATCATAGAAGGCGGTCATGACTTCTTCGAGCTGGGTCGGCGTCATCTGACCGTGACCCACGATGAATTTGACCTCCGGCACCTGCTCCCGCAGGAAGCGTTCAAGGTCCGGCAGGTCCTTCAGGCGCGGCACCACATAATAGGCCTGCCCGCCGCGATATTTCTCACGCAGCAGGGCTTCGCGTATGCTGACGGCGTCGAACGGCAGGATGTAGGTGCGTACCGCCAGACGGTCCACGGGGGGCGTGGCGATGATCGACATTTCCCGAATGCCGGAAAGGGCCATCTGAAGCGTGCGCGGGATCGGAGTCGCCGACAGGGTCAGCATATGCACGTCGGCACGGAAGGCCTTGAGCTTTTCCTTATGCTTGACGCCAAAATGCTGCTCCTCATCGACGATAACAAGGCCCAGATCCTTGAAACCCACCTGCTCGGACAGGAGCGCGTGCGTACCGATCACCACCTCGACCTCGCCGCTTTTCAGGCCGTCGCGGGTCTCATCCGCCTCCTTGCGCGTCACCATACGCGACAGGTGGCGCACACGGATGGGCCAGCCCTGAAACCGTTGGCTGAAGGTCTTGAAATGCTGGCGCGCCAGAAGCGTCGTCGGGCAGATAATGGCCACCTGCTGACCCGACATGGCCACCACAAAGGCCGCGCGCAGGGCCACCTCGGTCTTGCCGAAACCGACATCGCCGCAGATGAGGCGATCCATCGGATGCCCCTTCGACAGGTCGTCGAGCACATCGTGGATGGCGTTGAGTTGGTCTTCGGTTTCTTCGTAAGGAAACTGCGCGCAGAATTCGTCGTATAGCCCGGACGGCGGGTCGATCTGCTGACCCACCTTGAGCGCGCGCGCCGCCGCGAGCTGGATCAGGCCGTCGGCCATCTCACGCAGTTTTTCCTTGGCCTTCGATTTGCGCGCCTGCCAGCTTGCTGAACCCAGCCGGTCCAGTTGCGCCGTGTCGGAATCGGCCCCGTAGCGCGTCAGCAGGTCGATATTTTCAACCGGCAGGTACAGTTTGGCCTCGGCGGCGTATTGCAGTTCAAGGCAGGCGTGCGGCGCATCATTGACGCTCAGCGTCTTCAGCCCCTCATAGCGGCCGATTCCGTGCTCGATATGCACGACCAGATCGCCCTGGGACAGCGACGACGCTTCGGCCAGAAAATTATTGGCACGCCGACGTTTACGCGGGCGGGCTAATCTATCACCTAAGATATCGGTTTCCGAAATGACCGCCAAGGTCTCGGTCTCGAACCCCTGATCGAGCGGCAAAACGGCGCGCTGGATCGGCTTGACCTTGGTGCCCGCGACTCCGAAACTCAGCGCATCGGCATAGTCTTTGGCCAGCCGCGTCTTGTCGAGGCCGTGGTCGGACAGCATGGCCCCCAAACGATCGGACGAGCCTTCGGTCCACGAGGCGAACAGCACCCGCTTCCCGGCCTTCGACAGGGCCTTGGCGTGGTCGGCCACGGCGGTAAACAGATTGACGCTATCCTGATGGCGTTCCGGCGCGAAGCTGCGACCCGGACGCGCCCCCAAATCAATGGCCGAAGCCTCATCGCGTTGAAAGGTCTCGAACTGACGCACACGGCCCTTTTGCAGACCGCCCTGCCATTCGCTGTCGTCGAGGTAGAGGCGACCGGGTGGCAGGGCACGATAGCCGCTGTCGAGCTTGACCGCGCCCTTGGCCATGACGCGGGCATCGCCGGACCCTTTGCGCGACTCATAGGCATCGAGCACGGAGTCGCGCCATTCGCCGAAGGCCTGCTCGGCCAGACCGTCCAGAAGGATCAGGGTCTGCGGCGGCAGATAGTCGAAAACGCTGTCGAGGCGCTCGTAAAACAGAGGCAGCAGGGTTTCGACGCCCTGCCGGCGGATACCGGAAGACACCGCCGCATAGATCGGGTCATCGCCGGGGGCGCCGAAGTTTTCAAGGTACCCCTGACGGAAACGGCTGATGCTCTGATCGTCCAGCAGGATTTCGCTCACCGCCATAAAGTCGATGGCGGTAATCTGCTTCAGCGAACGCTGGGTTTCCGGATCGAAGGTGCGGATGGATTCGAGTTGATCGCCGAAGAAGTCGAGCCGCACCGGTTCGTCCTGGCTGGGCGAAAAGACGTCGATAATGCCGCCGCGCACGGCGAATTCGCCGCGCTCCGAAACGGTCGAGACGCGGTTATAACCGTTGCGTGAAAAATAGGCTTCAAGCTCGCGCGTTTCGATACTCTGACCGGGTTTGAGCGACAACAGACTACCGCGCATGGCGTCGCGCGGCGGCACCTTCTGCGACAAGGCGGCCGAGGTGGTGAGGATCAGCACAGGCTTCGCCGGTTTCCCGTTCAGGGCCTGAAGCCGCGTCAGACCGCTCATGCGCTGGGCAATCAGGGCGGTCGTCGGGCTCACCCGGTCATAGGGCAGGCAGTCCCAGGCCGGAAAGCGAATCACATCCAGTTCCGGCGCATAGAAGGCCAGTTCTTCGGCGACGGCGTTCATACGGCCATGATCGCGCGCCACGAACAGCGCCAGTCCTTCGGCGCGCGTCAGGTCCGACGCTACCAGACTGTCATAACCCGGCGGACACCCGGTCAGAGACAGGCGGGTGGCAGCGGCAGTAATGCGGGAAATATCGGACATCTATTGCTGAAGCTTTGTGTAAGCTAATTTATAATACTGATTGAGCTGGCTCATAATTTCGGAATCATGCTCCGGTGGCACAGGGTCGCGTTCGATGATCCAGCCATAGAGATCCTGATCCGGCGCTTCGAGCAGGGCTTCGAAGATATCGAGCTGTTCGGCGGTCATGGTCGGCAGATATTCCTCGGCGAAATGCCCCAGAATGATGTCCGCCTCCTTGAAACCGCGGCGTGAGGCGCGGAACCACAGCTTGCGCAGGCGGGCCTGATGGAGATCGTCAGCGGTGTCGGTCATGGTTTTCCCGTCTGTGGAGCGCAATCGCCCTTCTCTTTCATACGGTTTGGTGCTTGAAAGAGCCTATGCGTCCGGAAATTTTGTTCCCCTATTACACGTCTTTGACCGGCCTGAAAGGGGTCGGGCCGAAAATTGCGCCGCATCTGATCCGCCACGTCGGGCCCTATGTGCGTGACCTGCTGTTTACCCTGCCCAGCCAGTTGATTTTTCGCCCGGTAAGCCGCATCGCCGAAGCGCGGGTGGGACAGGTCCAGACCCTGTGTGTGACCATCGGCAGCTATCAGAAAAGCGGCGGTAAGGGACCGCAGCGCATTACCGTCTTCGATGACAGCGGGCAGATGCAACTGACCTATTTCCACCCGATCCGGGGCTTTGAACAGCAACATCCGGTCGGCGAAGCCCGCTGGATCAGCGGCAAGGTCGAAAGTTTCGGCTCGTCGCTACAGATGAATCATCCGGACTATCTGGTGCCGCTGGACAAACAGGACACCATCCCTCTGTTTGAAACCGTCTATCCGGCCACGGCGGCGGTTTCGCCGCGACTGATGCGGCGTTTCGTCGAAGCGGCCCTGCACAGGGTGCCCGACCTGCCGGAGTGGCTGGATACCGAGACGTTGGGGCGGTTGAAACTTTCTGGTTTTTCGGATGCGTTGCGCGCGGCCCATGCGCCCGTGAGCGAAGCCGACCTGCTGCCCGAAGCCCCGGCGCGCAAACGGCTCGCCTATGACGAGGCGCTGGCCCATCAACTGGCCATGAAGGCACGCAAGCAGCACCGTCAGGCGACCCCCGCCCTGATCATCGACCGTCACCTGTGGGCCGATAAAGCGCTGTCCGCCCTGCCTTTCGCCCTCACGGGGGCTCAGACGCGCGCCCTGAACGATATTCGCGGCGACCTGCGCTCCGGCGAACGCATGAACCGCCTGATTCAGGGCGATGTCGGTTCGGGCAAGACTTTGGTGGCCCTGATGGCCATGATCGACGTCGCCGAAGCCGGACATCAGAGCGTCATGATGGCCCCGACCGAGATTCTGGCGCGTCAGCATTACGAGAAATCGCTACCAATCGTGAGCGATATGGGCATCTCCGCCGTGCTGATGACGGGACGCGACAAGGGTAAGGAGCGCGAAGCCAAACGCGCCGCTGTGGCGTCAGGCGACACCACCCTGATTTTCGGCACCCATGCGGTGTTTCAGGAAGGCGTGGATTTCAAAAGCCTGCAATTTTGCGTTATCGACGAGCAGCATCGGTTTGGCGTAGGGCAGCGACAGCGCCTGTTTCTGAAAGGCGACAGCGTCCACTACCTCTCCATGTCGGCGACGCCCATTCCGCGTACACTGGCCCTCACCCAATATGGCGAATCCGACCTTAGCGTGCTCGATGGAAAGCCCGCCGGCCGGCAACCCATCCATACCGCCGTCATACCGCGTGCCCGTCTGTCGGAGGTATTTGACCGGCTGAAATCGGCTATAGCCGCCGGATCGCAAGCCTACTGGATCTGTCCTTTGGTCGAAGAAAGCGCCGACTCCGACCTGATCGCCGTCGAAGCCCGCCACGAGTCGCTTCAGGACGCACTGGGGCGTGAGGTCGGGCTGGTGCACGGGCGAATGCCGTCGGCCGAAAAAGAAGACGTGGTGGCGCGTTTTGCCGCTGGCCAACTGCCGCTACTGTGCGCGACGACCGTGGTCGAAGTGGGCATCGACGTGCCTAACGCTTCGATCATCATTATCGAACAGGCCGAACGCTTCGGTCTGGCACAATTGCATCAGTTGCGTGGCCGTGTCGGGCGGGGTTCGGCCAAGAGCGCCTGCATCCTGCTCTATGATATGCCGCTGGGACAGGCCGCTAAGGCGCGGCTGGAGCTGCTGCGCACGACGGAAGATGGGTTTGAGATCGCCGAAATGGACTGGAAGCTGCGCGGTGAAGGCGACCTGCTGGGGGCGCGGCAATCGGGCTTCCCCGCCTATCGCTTTGTCGATCCGGTCGCCCATGCAGACCTGATCGCCACGGCCTCACGCGAAGCCCAATACATCCTTCTGAACGAGGCGCAGTTCCCGCCTCCGCGTCAGCAGGCTCTGGAAGTCCTGCGTCACCTGTTCGACTGGCGACCCGATGCGGCGGATAAGGTGGATTAATCCCCTTGCGCGCCGCGCCAGGCGAACCAGCGCGCCTGAACATCTGCCTGAAGATCGGCGTAGAAGAGATTGTAGGGACGAACTTTTTTGTTATCCGCCCACGACCCGTCAATGTCGAAGGACGGGCCGGAGGGGCGCGATACATAGAGGATATCGCCGCGGCAACGTGCACTGACCTTGCGCGGGATCAGGG
This sequence comes from Asticcacaulis sp. DW145, assembly GCF_037101385.1. Taxonomy (NCBI): domain Bacteria; kingdom Pseudomonadati; phylum Pseudomonadota; class Alphaproteobacteria; order Caulobacterales; family Caulobacteraceae; genus Asticcacaulis; species Asticcacaulis sp. DW145. Next base: position 780,679 of record NZ_AP029025.1, read on the forward strand.
CCGGTGTCGTCCCCCATTCGAGGCCGGTGGCATTGGCGGCCCCCAGACTGTGGCGCGCCTCGACCTCCTTGTCCGTCACCCCGCCCGTCAGCGGATTGACGCACAGGGCCTTACCGTCCAACGGCTCCATAATACTGGTCGGGCTCCAGTCCATGGCGCGGCGCTGCGCCTGCAAGGCGCGATCAGGGCGGCCATTATCGACGCTCAGATAGGCAATGGCGCAGCCATATTGGGCGCGCTGCTGACAGGCCGAAACCGCTTGCCCCGCTTGAAAATCATCGGCCGGCGTCAGAGATTCGAGGAAATAGGCGGCCACCAGAGCCGGCTTTAACCTCTCATCGGTCAGGATACGCTCTTTGAGCAGTCTATGCCCCAGAAAAGCCCCCTGCTCCAGTCCGACGATGACAAAACCGTTGCCGTTGCGGCGCTGGGCCAGAAAGGCCTCAAAGGCCATTGCGATATCGCCATAGGCAAATTGCCGGGCTTCACGTGCGTCCTCGCGCTGGGTTAATTGACTATAGAGGCTGGCCTGACGATAGCGCGGCGCATAGACATAGCCGATCGCGTTAAACGGCCCCGCATAGTTGGGAAGCTGATTGCGCATGACCTCAGTACTGGCCGCCGGGTCGTCGATTGGACCCACCCAGTCCTTGCCGCCATTGAAGCTGGTGGCATGGATGAAGAAGACATCGACCTTCTGAGGATTCCGGTTACGGCGCACCTCAAACCCATTGAGCGCCGGATTGAGATACCAGGCGGCGGCCTTGCTGTAATCTGGAGCCGCCGGCGGCCGGTAGGTCTGAAACGGAACCTTGGGGTCGAGATTGTGACGCATAATATCGTCGCCCCACAATATCCCGACCATAACCACAAACATCCCCCCCAACAGGGAGGCCCCCGCGATCAGCAGGCGTCGATTGACGATTCGGGGTTTGGGCGACTCGGACATGTAGCGGACGACGGTTTCCTCAGGAGCCGTATCATGAAGCCGACCGGGCTGACAGGCAAGTCGGCACAGCTTCACATATTATGAGGCGACGTTAAGGGGCTTTGGGCGTACCGGGCTTATAGGCGTCGTTGGGCCAGCGCTTATGCACCCAGAACCATTCTTGCGGTCGCGCACGCACCACCTCTTCGATAAAGGCGGAAACCCTGGCCACGGTGCTGTCGATATCGGCGGCCTTGTGACCGGTATCATCCACCTCTATCGGCTCATGGACGATCACACGGAAGCGCGCCTTGTGCAGACGCTCGACCGTCATCGGCTGCAAGACCGTGCCGAAGCGCATAGCCAGCCGCGTCGGGCCGGGGGCCGTATCGACGCTGCGCCCAAAAAACGGCGTGGCCACGCCGCGATTGAACTTCTGATCATTCATCAGCGCTACCGATTCGCCCTTGGCCATGGCGATCAGCAATTCCTTGGCCCCGTCGCCGCCCTTCGGTGCGAACAGTCGCACGCCGTAACGCATCCGTCCCGCCTTGATGCGTTCATCGACATACGGGTTGTTGGCGGCGCGATAGGTCATCTGACAGTCCACCCCGGCATCGACTATGGTCGAGGGCATAATCTCCCAGTTGGCAAAATGCCCGGAAATAAAGACCACGGGGGTTTGGCTCTCGGCTATGGCCTTGAGGCGCTCCATATTGACCACCTCGACCCGCCCATTAGCGATGCGGATGCGGTCCATAATGGCGAATTCCGCAAAAGTCCGCCCCAGATTGTCCCACTGAGCGCGCGCGACATCCGCCTTCCACGCCTCGTCCTTGTCCGGAAAGGCGAGGTCGAGGTTCTGACGTACCAGTTTTTGGGTCGGGGTGATGGGGCCGATGGCCTTCAGTAGCCACGCCCCCATGTCCGACGCCGTATCGACCGGCAGGGCGCGCACGACACCGACAAACAGGTCGTACATCAGCGCTTCGAAACGCCAGGCCACATCTTGCCAGAAGGAGGGTTTTGCAGAAGACATGTAATCTGATGCCTTAAGATTTCACTTTAAGCTCTTTTTGAGCCTTGAGAATTTTCAATAAGCGCTTCACGCGGGCCTCAGCCGCCAGATGGCTGGACCGCACCCCGTCCCATCCGCCGGTGAAGTGACACCGGAACAGGAAATAGCGTGTGAAAACGAACGGATATTCGAACGGCAGCCGCGTCCATATGGCCCAGGCTGGCTTTTTCAGCGCCTTGGCCTGAAGGTTGGTGTAGGAGTCGAGCTTCTGGCGGATGTGCTCATAGGAGCGCGCCGAAAAGTGCGTTGCCGATCCGCGTAACTGCCCCACGCGCGCGTCTTTTGTGTCCACCGTGTCGTGCACCAGCGAGTCGCGGAAGCGTACTTTTCGCCGGTCATAAAGACGGACATAGTTGTGATAGTCGGCCCACAGGCGCGGCTTGTCCTTGCCCGGATAGACATTGCGCAGTTTGAACCGGTAGGCCGGCAGGTCAGGGCCACGCGCCATAAGGGCCTTGATTTCCTGATATAACTGCGGCGTCACCACCTCATCAGCGTCGAGATTGAGGATCCAGTCGAAGCTCGCGCAGTCTTCGGAAAAGCGCTTTTGCGGCCCGTACCCCATCCAGTCGTTGTGAAAGACCTTCGCCCCCATCTGACGGGCCATGTCCGGCGTTCCGTCCGTAGAGCCGGAATCGACCACCACCACCTCATCGGCCAGCCCTTCTATCGCGCGCAGGCAATTGGCGAGACGATCGGCTTCATTCTTGGTGATAATACACGCGCTCAGTTTCGGCGGTGAGGACATAAAGGGACTCTGAATGCTAGATCATTCTGGCTTAGTCGCCTCCCCCCATCCGGTCAATAGTCATCGGATTGATCGAACCCGCCCGGCCGCACGTAAACCGGGTTTTGAACAGGCCCCTATTGATGACCCAAACGACGATCCTGTGGTTTCGTTCCGATCTGCGACTGCAAGATCATGAAGGCGTGGAAGCCGCGCTCAACAGCGGCAGCCCCGTTATACCGGTCTATATTTACGACGACCAACTGCCGCAACGGCCTTTAGGGGCCGCTTCGAAATGGTGGCTGGATCGCTCTTTGCGGTCGCTGGATCAGGGGTTGCGGGCGCGCGGATCACGTCTGATCGTCCTCAAAGGGCCGTCTTTGGCGCAGTTGACGCGCCTGATCGGGCAGGTTTCGGCGACGCGACTGATCGTCTCACGTACCTTTGAGCCGAAGATCGACGCCTTCGATGCCGGTCTGGGCAAGGGGTTAAACATCCCGGTTGAGAGTTTCAACACGCACCTTCTGTCCGATCCGACGCAGATCCGCACGGGTGACGGCAATCCGTACAAGGTCTTTACCCCCTTCTACCGCGCCCTGCTGGCACATGGAGCGGCAAAGGGCCATGCGCGAAACCCTGTCGCGACCCATTGGCCTGCCCCGGCAGAGTGGCCGGAGAGCATGGAGATTGACGCGCTGGGGCTAAAGCCCGCCCTGACGCCATCGGGGCACGACTGGTCTGAAGGTTTCGACCTGTGGACGCCGGGCGAAGACGGCGCGCATCAGCGCCTGTCAGCTTTCCTGCGCTCCGGGCTGAAAGGCTACACGCCAGATCGCGACCGGCCCGATCTCGACATCACCTCGCGCCTGTCGCCGCATCTGCGTTTCGGAGAGATCAGCCCGCACCGGGTTCTGCACGAGGCGGAAGCGCACGCCGCCTCTCATCCGGCCCTGCGCGAAGATTTGGAAAAATTCAGGGCCGAATTGGCCTGGCGCGATTTCAGCTACAACATCCTGCAACTCCAGCCGGAGCTGGATCGCGTCAATTTCAAAAGCGCCTTCGATGCCATGCCGTGGCGCGACGATGCGGCCGGCTTGCGCGCGTGGCAACGCGGCAAAACGGGCTACAGTCTGGTCGATGCCGGTATGCGTCAGCTCTGGCGCACCGGGTTCATGCACAACCGCGTGCGCATGGTCTGCGCCTCGTTCCTGTCCAAGCATCTTTTGATCGACTGGCGGCTGGGGGAACAGTGGTTCTGGGACACGCTGGTTGATGCCGACCCGGCCAGCAATACGGCCAGTTGGCAGTGGGTGGCCGGGTCCGGGGCCGATGCCGCCCCCTATTTCCGCATCTTCAACCCCTTGACTCAGGCCGAGAAATTCGACCCGAAGGGAGCCTATCGCCGACGCTTTGTTTCCGGTTTTGCGGAAAAGATAATGGGCGCAACTTCTACACATCACCAAAAATTTGAACGCGACCTGTTTGATTTCGCAGGCGTTTCAGCCTCTAACTCAGGGGGTGCGCCGCGTCCGATCGTCGATCACGCCATGGCGCGTCAGCGGGCGCTCGACGCCTATGCGCAGATGAAAGAGGACTAAACCATGCCTGCCCAGATAGAGGCCGATGCCCTGAAATCCCTGCTCGATGCCGGGGCCGTCAAGATCATCGACGGCAGTTGGGCGCTGGATGGCACGGACATGCGCGCCCTCTATGCTGAAAGCCATATCCCGACGGCGCAATTCTTCGATATCGACGCCATCAGTGACCGCAGCAGCGGCCTGCCGCACATGGCCCCGACCCCCGACGTGTTTGCACAGGCGGTCGGCGACATGGGCATCAGCGAAACCGATCACGTGGTGATCTATGACCGCCAGGGCCTGTTTTCCGCGGCGCGCGTGTGGTGGACCTTCCGCCTGATGGGCCACAAAAAGGTGCAGGTGCTGAAGGGCGGCCTACCGGCATGGATAGCGGCTGGCTATCCGACAGGTAGCGGTGCGGAATGGATTAAAGGCGTCACCTACACCCCGAACCCCAAACCTGATATGGTTATATCTATCAATGTGTTGCGGTCACATCTTGGCGCATCAGATGAGATGGTTCTGGACGCCCGCCCCGCCGCGCGTTTCGATGGCACGGCCCCGGAACCGCGCGCTGGTCTGCGCTCCGGGCACATGCCGGGCAGCCGCAGCCTGCCCGCGACAGAACTTATCCGCGACGGCGCGCTGAAACCGGTCGGGGAACTGAAAAACATCTTCTCGGCCCTGCACGTCACGCCGAAAACGCAGGTCATCACCTCCTGCGGATCAGGCGTGACGGCGGCCATTATCGCGCTGGCCCTGCATGAGGTTGGTCATGATAAGGTACGGCTCTATGACGGGTCATGGGCCGAATGGGGTCAGACGACGCTCGACACGCCGGTCGTCACCTCCGCTCAGCGCACGGGCGGCGAATAGAGGAGACCGTGCTCCGGGGCATTCCATTGTGCATTCAGCCCGCGCGATAGTCGCAGGGGGGAATCTGCGCCGATATTGCGATCGAAGATTTCGCCGTAATTGCCGACCTGAGAGACGATATTGAAAGCCCATTCGGGCCCCAGCCCCAGACCTCCGCCCAGATTGCCCTCAGCCCCCAAAAGGCGTTTGATTTCGGGGTTCTGCGATTCCATCTTCTGAGCCTCGACGGTTTGATGGGTCACCCCCAGTTCCTCCGCAACGATGGTCGCATAGAGCGTCCAGCGCACAATGTCCGTCCACTGGTCGTCCCCTTGTCGCACGACCGGCCCCAGAGGCTCCTTCGAAATGATTTCCGGCAAGATGGTGTGGGCCGTCGGGTCGCTCAGCGTCGTGCGCGCCGCCGCCAGGGCCGACACGTCGCTGCTCAGGGCGTCGCACTGACCGGCGGCATAGGCGTCGCGCCCGTCGTCCTCGTTTTTGACCACGACCGGGTTATATTTCAGCCCGCGCGCGCGGAAAAAGTCGGCCAGATTAAGCTCGCTGGTTGACCCCGTCTGCACGCAGATGCGCGCACCGTTCAATTCGGTGGCGCTGTTCAGCCGCAGGGATTTGCGCACCAGAAAACCCTGACCGTCATAATAGTTGATGCCGGCATAATCGACCTGATCCGCGGCATCGCGCGACAGGGTCCAGGATGTCGAACGCCACAGCACATCGACCTTGCCGGTTTTCAGTGCCTCGAACCGTTCGATCGTGGTGAGCGGCACATAGGTCACCTTATCGGCGTCGGAAAAGATGGCGGCGGCCAGAGCACGGCAGAAATCGACGTCGAAGCCCCGCCAGCGGCCGGAATTGTCCTTATACGAAAAGCCGATCAGACCGGGATGCACGCCGCAATTGACCCGTCCGCGCGTCAAGACGGCCTTTAGCGTGGCACTGTCGCTCTGGGTAGGGGTGAGCCTGGCCTCCGGGGCCTGCACGGGCTTGTCGTCTGTGGCCTTTTGTCCCTGATTACACGCCGTCAGACCGCACACAAGACCGGCCAGAGCGAGCGGCGCGGCAAGGCGGGACAGGGGGCGGAACACGGACATGGGCAACAGGGCCTTTACGGTGGCGGCGCACCCTATTCAACACCAGCCCGCCGTCCCGGTCAAAGCGAAAGGGACGGTCAGTGCTCACAAATTGGAGAAATGGCGACCCCGGCAGGATTCGAACCTGCGACCGTCCGCTTAGAAGGCGGATGCTCTATCCAGCTGAGCTACGGAGTCAGAAAGCGCTTTTAGTGCGTCCAGCTCTGGCGGCGGTTGGACGCAAAATTGTCGGCATAGGCCTTGATGATCTTCGGCGGGGTTTCCGGCTCGATCAGGCGGAACGGGATGCCGTGGGTTTCGGCGTAGGCCATGGCCTGTTCCTTGGTGTCGAAGGAGAGGCGCACCTGGGTGTTGGTGTCCGCCGCCGAAATCCAGCCCATCAGCGGGTCAGGCGTGCGCGCCGAGGCCGGTTCAAACTCCAGCACCCAATCCTGAGTCTTGGCCTTGCCCGACTGCATGGCGGTCTTGGACGGCTTGAAGATGCGCGCGAACATGACAATCTCCTGCGGACGCGAAATCTGTCCGGATTCGATATCCGGATGGTCAAGGTCTGTTACTACAAACCCGCTTTTTGGCAAAGGGCTTTTGCCCGATTACCCTTCTATCTGAGCCGAGGCTTCGATCTCAACCAACCATTCGGGGTTGATCAGGGCTGAGGTGCCGAGAAAGCTCGACGCCGGACGAATCTCACCGAACACTTCACCGTGGGCGCGGGCGGCGTCCTGCCACAGCGACATATCGGTCAGGAAGATGCGCGTGCGGATGATGTCGGTCACCGAACCGCCGGCCTCTTCCACCGCCTTGACGATGGTTTCGAGGATGGTTTTGGTTTGCAGGTAGCAGTCCCCGGCCCCGACCAGCTTGCCGTCGCGCATGGCCGTGGTGCCCGCAACCTCGATACGGTTGCCGATACGCACGGCGCGCGAAAACCCGATGGTCGGTTCAAACGGCGAACCGGAAGAAATAAGCTGACGCATGAGGATATCCTGAAAATTAAACCAGACGGCTGCGGTCGAGCGCCGCGGTAATGAAGCTCTTGAACAGCGGGTGCGGCTGCATGGGGCGGGACTTGTATTCCGGGTGGTACTGCACGCCGATAAACCACGGATGGTCGTCCCGTTCGACGATTTCCGGCAGCAGGCCGTCCGGCGACATGCCACTGAACTTCAGGCCACAGGCCTCAAGCTGCGGGATGTAGTCGCGGTTAACTTCATAACGGTGGCGGTGGCGCTCGGAAATCTGCGTCGTGCCGTAGATGTCGGCAACTTTCGAGCCCTCACGCAAGCTGGCCGCAAAAGCCCCCAGACGCATGGTGCCGCCCAGATTGCCGCCCGCCGCACGCTGATTCAGCTCATTGCCGTTGAGCCATTCGGTCATCAGGCCTACGACGTGTTCGCCGCTGTCGCCAAATTCCGAAGAGGTGGCCTTGGCAATGCCGGCCTGATGGCGCGCGGCCTCGACCACGGCCATCTGCATCCCGAAACAGATGCCGAGATAGGGGATCTGGTTTTCACGGGCGAACTTGGCGGCCATGATCTTGCCCTCGGCCCCGCGCTCACCGAAGCCGCCGGGCACCAGAATGGCGTGGACGTTTTCCAGCTTCTGACGCACGGTTTCGGGATCGTCCTCGAAGGTTTCGGACTCGACCCACTCGATATTGACCTTGACGCGGTTGGCCATGCCGCCGTGATAAACGGCTTCGATCAGCGACTTATAGGCGTCTTTTAACACCGTATATTTGCCGACAATGGCAATCGACACCTCGCCGTCCGGCTTGGCGTAGCGGTGGGTGATGTCTTCCCACATCGACAGATCGGGCTGCGGCGCGTCTTCGATGCCGAAGACGCTCAGCACTTCGTTGTCGAAGCCTTCGCGGTGATAGTCGATCGGCACGGCGTAGATATTGGCCGAGTCGAGGGCCTGAATGACCGCCGTTTCGCGCACATTACAGAACAGACCGATCTTGCGGCGCTCCTCGCGCGGGATTTCATACTCGCTGCGGCACAGAAGGATGTCCGGCTGGATGCCGATCGAGCGCAGCTCCTTGACCGAGTGCTGGGTCGGCTTAGTCTTCATCTCGCCCGCCGTCTTGACGAAGGGCAGCAGGGTCAGATGGATGAAGCAGCACTGACGGCGCGGCAGTTCCTGCCCCAGCTGGCGGATGGCTTCAAAGAAGGGCAGGCCTTCGATATCGCCGACCGTGCCGCCGATTTCGACCAGAATGAAGTCGGCATCGCCCTGATCCGACAGGACAAAGCTCTTGATCTGGTCGGTGACGTGCGGAATGACCTGCACGGTCGCCCCCAGATAATCGCCGCGCCGCTCTTTTTCGATGATGTTGGAATAGATGCGGCCGGTGGTGATATTGTCGGTCTTGCGCGCATTGACCGCCGTGAAGCGCTCATAGTGGCCGAGGTCGAGGTCGGTTTCCGCGCCGTCGTCGGTAACGAAGACTTCCCCGTGCTGATAGGGGCTCATCGTGCCCGGATCGACGTTCAGATAGGGGTCGAGCTTACGCAGGCGAACCTTATAGCCGCGGGCCTGAAGCAGGGCCCCCAGCGCCGCCGACGCCAGCCCCTTGCCGAGCGAGGACACCACGCCCCCCGTAATAAATACAAAGCGCGCCATATCCGTGTTCACCGTGGGCATGTCGGAAAACCTTTATCCGGGAACCGCCGCGGGCGATTCCACTTACCTTCATATATAGTCAAAAAGATCGGCTCACAAAGCGATCTGTGAGCCGGTCCTGAGTTCAGATTTTAGAATTGTCTTCAGTTCGAGGTCGAAGATGAAGACGCCGAAGACGCGGCGGGCTTGGCCGGCTGGGCTGCCGGTTTAGCGGCCGGCTTGGCCGCTGGGCGGGCCGCGCTTGACGACGAGGATGAAGCCGAGGCCGGGGCCGCCGACGAAGCCGGAGCGCCCAGCGTGCTGAGCGACGGGGCGGCGCTGGTCGGCGACGGCAGGTCGGTCAGGGACGGCGCGGCCGAAGACGAGCTGGCGCCCGCCGATTGCTGCGCATTTTGCGCGGCCGCTGCGGCGGCCGCCGAGGCCTGCGCCTCGTTCAGCTTGACGTTATCGGCGCCGACCTGATCGACCACGGAGGTGCCGCGACGATCGAAGTTCGACACAACGGTCAGGCCGATACAGTTGGCGAAGAAGAGAATGGCCAGAATCGAGGTGGCCTTGGTCAGGAAGTTGCCGGCACCGCGCGCCGACATGAAGCCCGACGGGCCGCCCCCCATGCCGAGAGCCCCGCCCTCGGACCGCTGAACGAGAATCAGTCCCACCAGGGCGATACCGATGAGGATTTGGATCGAGAGCAGGATAACGAACAGCATGAAGTTCCGGGGTCTTTTGGCGAATGTCTTGGCAGGATCAGGGCGCAGGCCCCTGTGGGTCGTGCGCCTTGTCCAAAGCGTAAGCGCACGCCCTTAGCACTAAGACTGGGCATTGGCCATAGCTGTTTCAAGGATTTGCGGTGGAATTTCAGTCCGCGGCGGCGATGATGCGGTTGAAATCCTCAGCCTTGAGCGAGGCACCGCCCACCAGCAGGCCATCCACACCTTCCAGCGACAACAGATGGCGCGCATTGTCCGGCTTGACCGAACCGCCGTAAAGCGTATGCGGCACGACCTGATTGTGGAAACGCTGGGCCAGATGCTTCTGGATCAGCAGCATGGCGTCAACGACCTGATCATCGGTGGGCACATGGCCGGTGCCGATGGCCCAGACGGGCTCATAGGCTACATGGAAGGTTTGCCCTTCCAGCGCCAGAGGCAGGCTGTCCCGCAACTGCTTGCTGAGGACGGCGTGGGTGAGGCCCTCCTGACGCTGATCGAGCGTTTCACCGATGCAGATAATCGGCTCAAGCCCGGCCCGCAGCGCCGCCAGGGTCTTGGCGGCCACGCTTTCGCAGGCCTCCTTGTGGCCATGACGGCGTTCGGAATGGCCCAGTATGACCATGTCTGCCCCCGCGTCTTTCAGCATTTCGGCCGACAGGTCGCCGGTAAAGGCCCCTTGCGCGTCTTTATGGCAGTCCTGACCGCCCAGACGCACGGGACTGGGCTCAGAGCGCGACTGAAGCGCCTCACTCAGGGCATAAAGAAGGGTTGAGGGCGGGAAGATCGCGACCGACGCACGACTGTCGCGTGCGGCGCGATCCATGGCAAGGGCCTCCGGAATGGCTTCCCTCAGGCCATGCATCTTCCAGTTGCCCGCGATAAGCGGATGTTTTGGCATTATAAAATCAGTGGCATGTCATTATTTATTGATAATCTTATCTGTAACGAAGCGGACCCGTCCCGCCAAGAAAAAACCGGCAAACAATTGGATTCCGTTTGTAACAGCCTTGATCCCGTCACGGTTGGTCAATTATATGTCTGCGCGCCGTCCGCCCCGGAGCGGTGGCACTTCATCTTTTCAAGGTCGCCCTTTTCATGATCTCCAGCTTCCGTCAGTTCACCAAGTCGCTCACTTTCAAGATTTTGATGGCGGCGCTGATCCTGAGTTTCGCCGTCTTCGGCATGCACGACCTGTTCTCCAGCGCCTCGTCGCGCGACGTGGTCGATGCCGGGGATCGCAAGACCACGACGGACGATTTCCGCCGTCAGTTCGATCAGTGGAAAACCGGGGCCGAGCAGCAGAGCGGTCAGACCCTGACCTATGAAGACGCCGTGAAGCAGGGCCTGCACGTGCGCATCATGGAAGAGCTGGCCGATATGGATTCGGTGTCGGCCTGGCTGGTCAAGGCGGGCCTGCGCCCTTCGGCCAAGGTGGTGACCGATCAGATCGCCAAGTACCCGATCTTCTTCGATTCCATCACCGGCAAGTTCGACAAGGCCAAGTACCAGCAGGAACTGGCCACGCAGATGAAGATGAGCGAGACCAAGTTCGAGCAGATCATCAGCGATGACATTGCCAATCGTCAGTTCATCGAAGCCTCAGTGGCGGGCCTGAAACCGCCGCGCATCTACGCGGCGATGCAGAGCGCCTTCGCCAGCGAAACGCGCGACACCACGCTTCTGATCGTGACGCCGGACAATATCGAAAAGCCTGGTCAGCCGACCGATGCCGAGTTGCTGAAATTCTACAACGACAACAAGGAGCGCCTGCGTCGTCCGGAACTGCGTCAGTTCACCGTCGTCTCCTTCGCCCCCGGCGATTTCGCCTCAAAGGTGACGGTCGATGAGGCCGAGTTGAAGAAACTCTATGAATTCCGCCGCGACACCCTGTCCAACCCGGAAACCCGCACCTTTGTGCAGGTCACGGTGCCGGATCAGAAGGCCGCCGAGGCCGTGGCTCAGGCCCTGCGTTCGGGCACCGACGCCCAGACCGCTGCCAAGGCCAATAAGGGCACGGTCGTGACCTATGACGCCAAGCCGAAGACCGCCGTGGCTGACGCCAAGGTGGCCGACGCCGCCTTTGCCCTGAAACAGGGCGAAGTGTCGGGTCCGGTTCAGGGCAGCCTGGGTCTGGCCGTCGTCAAGGTGTCAGGCATTACCGCCGCCTCGGTGACCGGCTTCGATACGGTGCGCAACCAGCTTGAGCAGGAGTACAAGAAGGATAAAGCCAAGGATCTGGCCTACAAGGCCTCCGAAGTCTTTGAAAAGGAACGTTCGGCCGGTGCTGACTTCATGACCGCCGCCCAAAAGGCCGGCGTGCGCGTGATCAACCTGCCGCCGATGACCGCCGAAGGCCAGATGGCCAACGGACAGCCCTTCCAGTACGCCCCGATCCTCAAGGCAGCCTTCGATCAGCCCAAGGGCGGCGAAACCGACGTCACCGAGCTGGGCAACGGCGAATATTTCGCCCTGCGCGTCAACGAAGTGCTGCCGTCGGAAGTCCCGGCGCTCGACAAGATCAAGCCGCAGATGATCCAGGCCTGGCAGCAGAAGACCGCCGGCGACCGCGTCGCCGCAAAGGGCGAAGAGGCTGCGGCGCGTCTGCGCAAGGGCGAATCGCTTGAGGCCGTCGCGTCCTCTATGGGCCTGAAGGTTGAACCGCGCGCCGGTCTGGCGCGTCAGACGGCCCCGCAACAGGTCGGCCCGGAACTGACGGGCCGTATCTTCTCGGCCAAGGCGAATGAGGTCTTCACCGCCCGTCTCAACGAGATGGTCAGCGTAGTGGGCAAGGTGACCACCATCCACAAGGGTGAGGCCGCCGCCGTCAATCAGGCGACCGCCATGACCGGTCAGGCCGTCTCCTATGGCCTGTTCCAGGACCTCAGCTTCACCGTGCGCAAGGGCGCGCGTGCGGCGGTCAAGACCAAAACCAATGCCAATGCGGCAGTCATGGCTCTGGGGCTCAACCCGGCCAGCGTGAAGTCGGACGACAAGACGGCAGAAGCCGGCAAGGCTGCCAAATGATCAGTGCGGCCTTCGCTTCCGATGCCTCCGGCGTCAGCGGCTTCGCGGCCCAATATGACGCCGGACAGCCGGTTATCGTTACCCGCCGCCTGACCGACGATCTGGAAACGCCCGTCTCGGCCTATCTGAAACTGGCCAGAACGCGCGCCTTCTCGTTTCTGTTCGAATCGGTCGAAGGCGGCGCCCTGGCCGGGCGTTATTCGATCCTGACACTGCGGCCCGACCTTGTCTGGCGGTGTTTCGGCGAGCGGGCGGAAATCGCACGCGGCGAAGCGGCGATCGCCAAAGGGCTTTATGAGACCGAAAGCGCGCCGACACTCGAGTCCCTGCGCGCGCTCGTCACCGCCCACCGGCTCGACATACCGGCGGACCTGCCGCCGATGATTTCGGGCCTGTTCGGTGTGTTCGGCTACGACCTTATCCGCCTCTATGAGCCGCTGGGGCCCGCCAATCCGGACCCGCTCTCCCTGCCGGATGCCGTGGTGTGTCGCCCGTCGGTGATCTGCGTCTTCGATAATGTGAAGCACGAAATCCTGCTGGCCACGACCGTCTGGCCGGAAACGGGCGTCACAGCCCACGCTGCCCATAGCGCCGCCCTGTCGCGTCTGGATCAGGTCGAAGAAGACCTGCGCCTGCCCCTGCCCCCCAAGCCCGTGGCCATGGAGCGCGAACAGGCTGCCCTTACTTCGCCCACCTCGGCGGCGGACTACAGTGCCATGGTCGAAAAGGCCAAGGACTACATTGCCGCGGGCGATATTTTTCAGGTGGTGCCGTCGCACCGCTTCGAAGCACCGTTCGAGCTTGACCCGTTCGCCTTCTACCGGTCGCTGCGCCGTCAGAACCCTTCGCCCTACCTCTTCTACCTCGACTTCGGCAATTTCCAGTTGGCGGGTTCGTCACCGGAAATTCTGGTGCGTGTGCGCGACGGCAAGCTGACCATCCGCCCTATCGCCGGCACCCGCCCGCGCGGCAGGACGCCGGAAGAGGACAAGGCGCTTGAGGCCGAACTGCTGGCCGATCCGAAGGAATTGTCCGAACACCTGATGCTGCTCGATCTGGGCCGCAACGATGTCGGCCGTGTCGCCAAACCGGCCAGCGTGCGCGTGACGCAGAAATTCTACATCGAGCGCTACAGCCACGTCATGCACATCGTCTCGAACGTCGAAGGCGATGCCCCGGCCAATCTCGATCCGGTCGATGCCCTGCTGGCCGCCCTGCCCGCCGGTACGCTGTCGGGCGCGCCCAAGGTACGGGCCATGGAGATTATCGACGAGCTGGAGTCGGTCAAACGCGGCGTCGGCTATGCCGGGGGCGTGGGCTATATTTCCGGCTCCGGGTCGCTGGACGTCTGTATCGTACTGCGCACCGCCCTGTTCAAGGACGAAAAAATCTATGTGCAGGCCGGGGCCGGCGTGGTCGCCGACAGCGTGCCCCTGACCGAGTATCAGGAAACCGTGCACAAGGCCTCGGCCCTGATCAAGGCCGCTTCGGAAGCCTGGCGGTATAAGCAGGGTAACTGAGCTACTTTAGCGCCGAGGGGCTGGCCGACAACTGAAAGCCGCCCTCGGAGCCCGAGGTGACCGCCTTGCTGACGACGGGCGTCGGGCGCGGCTTGTCCTGCGACATGACCGGCCCGACCAGCATCGACGCCGCCAGCCACAAGCCCGACACCGCAAACGCCGCGGAGGCCATCAGCGCCTTGAGGATGGACGGCGTGCGCTCTACGCGCGTCTCCAGCAGAAGACGCGCCTGTTCCAGGAGCGTCAGATTGTCATTGATGGCGGGCGCATGAGGCATGATCAGAGCCTTCTGAGCTGATTCTTGGCAGGTTTGAACTGTGCGCCCGTTAGGGTTAATGAGGGGTAATCAGACGGGCTTCGGGCTGAAACGGTCGAGCACGTGCCGCGTGATATTGCGCGCCAGTTCCTCCTCCCCGAAGAAGACGGTGCCCATTTTTTCTTGTTGAAGAAAGTGCATCTCTTCTTCGCTATGGGTGCGCAGCACGACCTCGATGCCCGGATTGACGCGCCGCGCCGCCTCGACCATCAGGTGGATATCGACCAGATCGGGCGTCGCCACCAGCAGCATGGCCGCGTGTTGGATATGGGCCTGCACCAGCACTTCGGGTTCGACCGCATTGCCATAGACGGCGGCCTTGCCGGTCTGACGCAGCTCTTCCACGCGCTCGCGGTTCTGCTCAACCACCACATAGGCGATGCCCTGCGCGTCCAGAGTAGCGGCGATGCGCTTGCCGACGCGGCCATAGCCGACCAGCACCACCTGTCCGCTCAGATAACGCGCCTCGGTCGTCTGCGGCAACTCGGACAGCACGTCCTCGCGCCGCTCGTGCCGACGCGCCAGCGCCGAATGGGCGAGAACCCAGCGCGTCAGGGGGGCGATGGCCGCAAACAGGAAGGGATTGAGCGCGATGGACACCAGCGCCCCGGCCAGAAGCAGGCTCATCCCCGCTTGCGGTAATATCCCAAGAGACAGGCCCAACCCACCGAGGATAAACGAAAATTCGCCGATCTGCGCCAGACTGGCCGCCACGGTAAAGGCGGTGTTGAGCGGATAGCGGAAGACAAGCACCAAAGCCGCTGCCGCCAGCCCCTTCCCCACAATGATGATGCTGACAACGGCCAGAACCTCCATCGGGTGTTCGATCAGCACCCTGGGGTCGAACAACATGCCGACCGACACAAAGAACAGCACCGAAAAGGCGTCGCGCAAAGGCAGGGATTCCTCGGCAGCCCGGTGACTGAATTTCGACTCGCGCATCACCATGCCGGCGAAAAAGGCCCCCAGCGCAAAGGACACGCTGAACAACTCCGATGCGCCCCAGGCTATGGTGATGGCTGCGGCGATGACCGACAGGGTGAAGAGTTCGCGCGAGCCGGTCTTGGACACCTGCCACAATATCCACGGAAACACCTTGCGCCCGGCCAGCATCATCAGGGCGATAAAGGCCCCGACGCTGAGCAGGGTCTGACCGATGGTAACCCAGAGAGTGCCGGTCCGTGCGCTCCCTGCCGAGCCATTGCTCTCCAAAAGATGCGCCAGCGGCGGCAGCAGGACCAGCACCAGCACCGTCACCAGATCCTCGACCACCAGCCAGCCGACCGCGATGCGGCCGTTCATACTGTCGATGGCGTTACGCGCCTCCAGCGCCTTCAGCAGCACGACCGTCGAGGCACAGGACAGCGACAAGCCGAAGACGAGCGCCGCCCCCATGCCCCAATCCCAGCCCCAGTGCGCCAGCGCAAAGCCCAGACAGGTGGCCAGCGACATCTGCACAACCGCCCCCGGCAGGGCGATCTTGCGCACCGACATCAGGTCGCCCAGCGAAAAGTGCAGCCCCACCCCGAACATCAGCAGCATGACGCCGATTTCCGACAACTGCGCCGCAATGTGCGTATCCGCCACAAAACCCGGCGTGGACGGCCCAATCAGGATTCCGGCCAGCAGATAGCCGACCAATGCCGGCAGCTTGATTTTTTCGGCCAGAAAGCCGAACAGCAAAGCCAGACCGAAGCCGGACGCAAGGGTGGTAATCAGAGAAATATTATGGTGATCCATCGGTCGCCTTTAGAGTTTGAGAACAGAAAAGGCCCGCAATCCGGCGGCACACACGCGCCGTCGCCGAGGAGACATGCTGAATTACGGATTGCGTTAAACGTCAGGGTTCTGGCGAATTATGTCAACCCTTCTTATAAAGAAAATCTATACTGTCAAAAATACAGAGAATATTTCGGAAATGTACAGGCTGTGCAAACGTTTGATTGTCGCCCGCTTATCAACGAGCGACCAACAAAATGAACATTGTTCAAATTTAACGGGCGTGTTATGTTGCCGCATACGGTAATCTGGCCGGACTCACAAAAGAGACATTCACAGGGGTTTAAATGTCGTCCAAACAGCTCACCTGGCCGCGCTTGTTCGCCTTTTGCGGACCGTGCATCCCCTTTGCGGCGCTGGGCCTGCCTCTGTCTGTGACCTTATCAGAATACTACGTCACCTATATCGGCATCAGTCTGGGCATGGTGGGCGTGGTGTTCATGGCCGTCAAGCTGATCGACATTGCGGTCGATCCCATCATCGGCTGGGCGATGGACCGTACCCGCACGCGCTTCGGGCGGTTCAAGCTGTGGATGGCTCTCTGCCTGCCGGTGCTGTTCGTCTCCACCGGGTTTATGTTTCTGGCGCCTGCGGGCGCTTCGGCGCTGTATCTCGGTATCTGGTTGCTGGTCATCTATATCGGCTTCTCGATGGCCGCACTCAGCCAGTCGAGCTGGGGCAGCGTCCTGACCGACGACTATGATGAGCGCACCAAGGTTTTCGCGTTCTGGCAGATCGGCAATATTGTCGGCCTTCTGTGCGTGGCCCTGATCCCCGTGGTGGCACAGGCCATCGGTCAGACCTATCAGACCGGCGTGCAGTGGATGGGGATTTTTATTATGATCACCCTGCCGCTGACCATCGGCATCGCCCTGTGGATGGTGCCGGAAAAGGCGTCGGACGCGGCCACGCACGATGTGCGGCTGGGGGCCTATTTCGACATGATCCGCCGCCCGAACGTTATCCGGGTGCTGCTGGCCGATCTGTTGATGGGACTGGCACCGGGGATTATGGGGGCGTTGTTTTTCTTCTACTTCATGCAAACCAAGGGCCTGACGCGCTTTGAATGTACCATCGCCATGCTGCTCTATTTCGTGGCGGGCCTTGTCGGCGCGCCCCTGTGGAACGGGGCCTCGAAGCGCTTTTCCAAACACCGCACCCTGATCGCCTCGGCCATTATCTTCGCCGTGCTTTATGGCGGACTGGCCTTCGTGCCGGCGAACAACTTTCCGGTCATGGCCGTGGCGGTGTTTCTGGCCGGCATCCCCTATGCCGCCTATCTGCTGCTGACGCGCTCCCTGATGGCCGATATTGGCGACGAGGTGCTGCTGGAAACCGGCCACGATCAGAAGGGCACGCTGATGTCGATTCTGTCGGCCACGACCAAGCTCGGCTACGCCTTTTCGGTGCTGACCCTGTCGGCGCTCGCCCTGCTGGGCTTTGATAACAAGGCGGCGCACAACACACCCGAAGCCCTGTTCTGGGTCGAAGCCTTTTTTATCGGCCTGCCGGTCATTTTTCTTTTGCTTGGCGCGTGGGCAATGACATCCTATGACCTGACGCCGGAACGCTATGCGTCCATTCAGTCGGCACTGAAAGCAAAAGGTTTGTCCCGTGACTCAGGCTCCCCCCGCCCCCATTAATGCGCTGATCGAGGTGATGAACCGCCTGCGGGCCAAAGACGGCGGCTGTCCGTGGGATCTGGCCCAGACCTTCGACACCATCGCCCCCTACACGATCGAGGAGTCCTATGAGGTGGCCGACGCCATTGCGCGCAAGGACATGCGCGACCTCAAGGAAGAATTGGGCGATTTGCTGTTTCAGGTGGTCTTCCACAGCCATCTGGCCAAAGAACAAGGCCTGTTTGATTTCAACGACGTGGCTCAGGCCATGACTGACAAGCTGATCCGCCGCCACCCGCACGTCTTCGGAGAAGCTGGCGACCGCACCGCCGACGAACAGAACGCCGCCTGGGAGGTGCAGAAGGCCGCCGAGCGCAAGGCCAAGGCCAAGCACGGCATTCTCGACGACGTGCCCGTGGGCCTGCCCGCCCTCACCCGCGCCGCCAAGCTGACCAAGCGCGCGGCCCGCGTCGGCTTCGACTGGCCGTCGCTCGATGAAGTGCTGGACAAGCTGGAGGAAGAGGTCGCCGAGCTGAAAGTCGAGCTGGCGGCGGGCGATCACGAAAAGGCCAAGGCTGAGCTGGGCGACATCCTGTTCGTTATCGCCAATCTGGCGCGCAAAATGGACGCTGAGCCCGAAGACGCCCTGCGCGGCACCAATGCCAAGTTTGTACGCCGTTTTGAGATGATCGAGGCCGAGCTGGCCAAGCTGGGCAAGACGCCGGAACAGTCCGACCTCGCGGAGATGGACGCTTTGTGGAACAAGGCCAAGCAGGCCGAGCGCGCATGAGCCTGCGCAGTTCCATCGAAATCTACGATCTGCAAAGCCGTCAAAGCCGCGTCGTCTTTCAGGGAGCCGAACTCTGGGAATCACCGCATTTTACGCTGGACGGTGCCGCCCTGATCCTCAATAGCGAGGGGCGTATCTACCGCCTGCCTCTTGGTGGCAAACCGCAAGTGATCGACACGGGCTTTGCCGTTCGCTGCAATAATGACCACGGCCTGACGCCGGACGGTCAGACCCTTCTGATTACCGATAAGGTCGAATACGACCGGGCATGCATCTATGCCGTACCTCTGTCCGGTGGCACGCCGCTGCGCGTGTCGGCGCACCTGGCGTCCTACTATCACGGCGTTAGCGCCGATGGGGCGTGGATCACCTATACCGGCATCCATCAGAAGGACGTGTTCGGCATCTACATCAGCCGTATCGACGGCTCTGACGAACGCGCCCTGATCGTCGGGGATGGCGTGCATGACGGGCCGGATTTTTCCTCGGATGGCGCGTGGATATGGTTCAATTCCAGCCGCTCCGGTCAGATGCAGTTGTGGCGCGTCCGCCGTGACGGCCGCGACCTTCAGCGCATGAGCGACAGCCCCTATGCCGACTGGTTCCCGCACCCGTCGCCCGATGGTAGGCATGTCCTGTGGCTCTCCTACGATGCGTCGGTGGGGCACGATCACCCGCGCGATCAGACGGTGCGATTGCGCCTGATGCCCGCCGAGGGCGGCGAGGCAGAGACGCTGTTTGAACTGTTCGGTGGTCAGGGAACGATGAATGTCCCCAACTGGGCCCCGGATGGCCGGGCTTTTGCCTATGTGCGGTATTTTTAGTTTCTCCGCAGATGACCATAAATGCCGCGCGTCGCATCCGTCATTGACCTGCGGCGACTGTTTCATCGTTTTAGAAACCACAGATTACACAGATTACACAGATTATCAGCGTCCTTAGGGAGACGCAAAGTGTGCCCTCCAGCACCATCGGCGCGAAGCGCCAATCTGTGAAATCTGTGGTTCCCTTTAATCTTCATCCCGCCGCAGATCGTCCATAACCATCCGTGGAAAGCCCTTATTTTCAAGGACTCCGCACAAAGATTGCCATTTGCAATTCACAGAAATAAATTTCAAAACGCAATTCAATAAATAATTCACTTGTTATCTGCTATTCATTTTGGCATCCGATTTCAGAACGTCATCGAAAGCCCGCAGCCATGGTTAAAACGGCCCCCACCCCGGTCAAATCCACCGCGACCTTTGGCCGTCGTCAGGCCCCCAAGCCGGCGCCCCAAAAAGCCGCCACCAGAGCAACGAAGGAAGCGGCGAAGGACTCCGCACGCGGCCCCCGCTCCAAATGCCCGATCAATCTGCTGCTGGAGGTGGTGGGGGACTCGTGGTCGCTGCTGATCATCCGCGACCTGATGTTCAAGGGGCGTTCGACCTATAAGGCCTTCCTCAATGCCGAGGAAAAGATCGCCACCAATATTCTGGCCGACCGTCTGTCGAAGCTGGAAAGCGCCGGGCTGATCTCCAAGTCCACCGACCCGGACGATGCGCGTAAATACATCTACCGCCTGACCGAAAAAGGTGCCGACCTTGCCCCCGTTCTGGTCGAAATGATGCTGTGGTCGAACAAGTATCACCTCACCGACACGCCCAAGGATTTTCTGGCCAGCCTGCAAAAGAACAAGGCCGCCTTCACCACGCGCATTGTACGTGATGTGGCAACCGCTTCGCCGGCGAAGCCCGCCTCGCCGACGCCCAAGGTCGAACCGAAAGAGGAAACCCTCAACCTGTTCGACGGCTTCTAGGTGCCGCCGGGCTTTCAGATACTGCTCAGACTGGATCAGGAACGCCTGCTCAGCCGCTGGCGTCTCTGGCGTCGCCGCCCTGCGGATCTGCTGGTGGCGCTCGCCTTGCTGAGCGGGTTGCTGTTCGGACTGTTTCAGTTTTTCAGCGCACAGGCCCACGACAATCATCCCATCTGGGCCTACAGCGCCGCTCTGGTCTATATTGCCGTGCGGCAGCTATACCCCTCAGCACGGTCGGCCTACGCGCAAAGCCTGCTCAGAGGCCCTTTCTTTCACTTGATCAGTGATCCGCACCAGCGGCGGCTGTGGTTTGCCCTTCGCACGGCAGCCCTCTGCCTGCCCCTTGGGCTGATGCTTCTGGGGTTTCAGACGGTGCTGGCCCCGCGCGATCTGGGTTTGTGGGGTCTGGGGGCGGTGTTTGGGCTTGGGGCCGGGATGTTATCAGCCCTGATGCCACCGCTATTTGCCGCGGAAGCCTCCGCGCACGCAAACCGCGCGCCCTTGGCGGCGCTGGCTCCGCTGTGGTGCCGTCTGCGCCACAAACGGTTGTGGCTGCCCGGCGGCCTGCTGATCATCGGGATACCGCTGGCGACGCATCTGGCGCTCTCCAACAACCCGGAACCCCAGACGGGCCTCGGCCTGTTCGGCATTGGCTCTGTGCTTCTGGCCGTTCTGCTCTGTCCGGTCTCCGGCGAGCTGACGCAATTTATGCGCTGGCAGCCGGGGACAATGGTTCGTATCCTCACGCAAACCGCCCTTGCCCGCTTCACCCTGTGGCTGGGCCTCAGCCTGCTCAGCCTGCTGATCAGCGGCGCGCCGCTGAAAGACGGCCTTTTGATCCTTCTGGCGCTGGGGGCTGCGGCCGGGCTGCTTATTTTATGGACGTTTCTGACGCGATTCAGCCATAAGCCTGCGACGGCGGACTGGGTATTGGGGATTGATCTGGCGGTCACGGCCCTGCTGGCTGTGCTGGCCCTGCCGGCGGCGCTGATGTGGCTCGTCGTGCGCCTGATCCTCTTGATGCGGCGTGTAAGGAGAGAGAGATGGCGGCCCAGCCTGCCCTGAGATGCGAAGACCTGTGCGTCGATATTGCCGGAAAGCGCATCGTGAAATCGGTGTCGCTCAGCCTCGCGCCCGGGCAATGGTACGGTATTCTGGGCGTCAACGGCTCCGGCAAGACCACCCTGCTCAACAGCCTGTGCGGGCGGTTGCCGGTGGCGCAGGGCCGTCTCTGGCTGGGGGATGAGGAGGTCACCGCCACGCCGCAACGTCGCGCGGCCCTGTGGGGTTATGCGCCGCCGCCTGACAGCCTGCCGCCCGAACTGACGCCGCAGGTGCTGCTGGCGTTGGTGGCCGAAAGCCGTCAGTCACAGGTGCCGGACGACCCGGCCCTGCTCGAAGCGCTCGATTACAACGCCTTGCGCCATAAAATGATCGGCACCCTGTCGGCGGGTCAGAAGCAGAAAATCGCCCTGATGTGCGCCTTTGTGGGCGAGCCCGCGCGGATCATTCTGGACGAGCCCTTCAACTGGCTCGACCCGCTGGCCATCTATGCCCTCAAAAACTGCCTGACCCAACGCGCCCGCGAAGGGGCCCTCATCCTGACGGCCCTGCACGATGTCAGCAGCTTCATGACCCGCTGCGACGCCGGTGTGCTGCTGGCCGATGGCGAAATAAAGCGAGGCTTTTCAAGCGATGACCTGAGCGAGGGGCGCAAGGACATTGCGGCGTTCGAACATACGCTCTATGCCAGCCTGCGCCCGGCTTAACCCCTGAAATTATAAGGCTAATTTTGAGAATTATTCTCACCGAAATTTGCCTTGAAAAGCGATTCCGGCCCCCATATATCGACTCTGGTTCTTTTCTTCTCATTTCAAACCTGCCGAGGATGTCATGGCCTTCGAACTTCCCGCTCTGCCCTATCCGACCGACGCGCTTGAGCCGCACATGTCGGCCAATACCTTCAGCTTCCACCACGCCAAGCACCATAAGGCCTATGTGGACAATCTGAACAAGCTGATTGACGGCACCGAGTTCGCGGACAAGTCGCTGGTTGAGATCGTCAAGGCCTCGGAAGGCACGAACCCCGGCGTGTTTAACAATGCCGCTCAGGTGTGGAACCACACCTTTTTCTGGCACTCGATGAAGCCGAACGGCGGCGGTCAGCCGACCGGTGCCATCGCTGACAAGATCAATGACGATTTCGGCTCGTTCGACGCCTTTGTCGAAGCCTTCAAGACCGCCGGTGCGACGCAGTTCGGTTCGGGCTGGGCGTGGCTGGTTCTGGGGCAGGACGGCAAGCTGAAGGTCGTGAAGACCGGCAATGCCGAAACGCCGTTCACCAAGGGCGACAAGCCGATCCTGACGCTCGACGTGTGGGAACACGCCTACTATCTCGACTATCAGAACCTGCGTCCGAAGTTCATCGAAACCTACCTCACCTCGCTGGTGAACTGGGACTTCGCCAACAGCAATCTGGACGCCCCGCTGCATCCGGGCGTGTAATTTCTGCTTGAATTAGCTAGTTTACGGGGCGTGGAGTCTGTGACTCCACGCCTTTTCTTTTGGGAGCTTCTCATGGACGCCTCTGATCTGGCGACAGACATTCTCGCCCTGGCGCGCGCGCAGGGGCGCACGCTGACGACGGCCGAAAGCTGCACCGGCGGGCTGATCGCTGCGGCCCTGACGCGCATTTCGGGCGCGTCCGAGGCGTTCCACGAAGGCTATGTCACCTATTCCAACGCCGCCAAGACGAAGCTTCTGGGCGTACCGGAGGCGGTTCTGGCCGAACACGGCGCGGTCAGCCTGCCCGTGGCCCACGCCATGGCCGAAGGGGCGCTGACCTCGGCCGGAGCCGATCTGGCCCTGAGCGTCACGGGGATCGCCGGACCGACCGGTGGTTCCGCTGAAAAGCCCGTCGGCATGGTCTGTTTCGGGCTGGCCTTCCGCCTGCCCGATGGCGAGGTCCGATCCCAGGCCAATGTGAATGTGTTTGAAAATCTGGGTCGCGACTATATCCGCGAACAGTCGGTCATGTACGCCCTGCACTGGGCGCGGGAGCATCTGAAGGCCGAGGCTTAAGCCTTGTGGCCATAAAGCTGCTTCGCACGGGCCTCGAAGACGCTCATCAGACGATTGACGGCAATGTTGAGATTGGCTTTCAGCATGGCATTGAGGATCGGGTTTCGGAAATCCATATCCATGTCGAAATCGACCCGCGTGCCGCCCGCGACCTCGGTAAAGTGCCAGTGGCCATTGAGTTTGCGCAGCGGCCCGCGCAGCAGCCCCATATGCAGGCTGAGGTCGTCGGCGCGGCGCGTGACGCGCGTCGAAAAGCGCTCGGACAGCATCTTATAGCCCACCGACACGTCGGCATCGAAGACGTGCACGCCCTCTGACGGCGTGGTGGCATTATAGGCGCGCAAGGCCGTAATCCACGGAATAAAGTCCGGATATTTCGTCACGTCGCTGACCATGTCCCACAGGTCCGACGCCGCGTAGGGCAGGACGCGCTCAAGGTGAAACTGCGCCACGTGTCAGGCCCGCTTGCCCGCCAGTTGCGCGTCACGCGCCGCCCGCAGACGCTCGAAATCTTCGCCCGCATGGTGCGAAGACCGGGTGAGCGGCGAAGACGACACCATCAGGAAGCCCTTCGCGCGCGCGATCGACTCATAGGCCTTGAATTCATCCGGCGTGACGAAGCGGTCAATGGCGGCGTGCTTGCGGGTCGGCTGAAGATACTGACCAATGGTTATGAAATCGACGCCGGCGGAGCGCATATCGTCCATCACCTGCATCACCTCTTCCTTGGTTTCGCCCAGACCGACCATGATGCCGGACTTGGTGAACTGCGAAGGGTCGCGCTCCTTGACGCGCTCCAGCAGGCGAAGCGAATGGTAATAGCGCGCGCCGGGACGGATCTTCAGATAGTTACGGGGGACAGTTTCGAGATTGTGGTTGAAGACGTCCGGCTTGGCGTCGATGACGACTTCCGCCGCCCCGTCCTTACGCAGGAAGTCCGGCGTCAGGATTTCAACGGTGGTCTTCGGCGGTTGCAGGCGAATCTGACGGATCACCTCGGCGAAGTGTTCCGCCCCGCCATCGGCCAGATCGTCGCGGTCCACCGAGGTGATGACGACGTGCGACAGGCCCATCTTGGCGACGGTCATGCCGACGCGGTTCGGCTCATCGGCATCGAGCGGCTGTGGCAGGCCGGTCTTAACGTTACAGAAGGCGCAGGCCCGCGTGCAGGTGTCGCCCATGATCATCAGGGTGGCGTGGTTCTTGGTCCAGCATTCACCGATATTGGGGCAGGCGGCCTCTTCGCACACAGTCACCAGCTTGGCGTCGCGCACGGTCTGGCGCGTCGCATTATAGCCTTCGGAGCCCGGTGCCTTGACGCGCAGCCAGTCCGGCTTCTTCAGAATCGGGGTGTCCGGACGATTCTGCTTTTCAGGATGGCGCAGGTCAGGCTTGGAAACCGCGGCGTCGAGCCGGTTGATCAGGGTAACCATGGGGACACTTTAATAAGGAAACAGTCCGTCCCTAATTGGGCTTTTTGCCCGCCATTATCAAGCCAAAAGGCCTTGTACCCCATAACATAGGGTAACAGGGGATGGCCGAACACCGGAATCTGTCCTAAGCTGAGGCCATGCTCACCGCCCTGCCGTTGCCGCCTTCCCTGTCCCGCCGCCGGTTACTGGCCGGTGCGGCAGTCGGCATAGGCGGTATATTGGCGGGCTGTACGCGCAGTGACGGTCCGGACCAGACGGGTGCCGCCTTTACCGACTCGCAAATCCCGCCCGGCCTGTCGCCCGATGCCTATCCGCCCGCCGGGTTCGTGTGGAGCGGTTTCAAATTCGGCACCCTTCCCGAAGCGCGTTACGGCGTTGCCGCCCCACCGCTCAATCCGCGTGGGCATCTGCTGATCCTGGCCGATGCGCGCTACCCCGCCGAAGTCTATTTCGGACTGGCGCAACAGGCGGTGTTGGATAAGCTGAGCGTATGGCTTTTCGAAGCACCGGGTCAGGGCGGATCAGGCAAGTATCTGCTGCAAAATCAGGATATTGTCCTGCCCGACTTCAGACACCCCATCAAGGCCGCCGAGGCCTTCGTGACCGAGGTCATTCGCCCCTCACCCACCAAGCCTCTTTATCTCTTTGGGCACGGGTCCGGGGCGCTGACGGCACTGGCTATGGACGCGCGCAACTGGCCGCTGCGCGGTGTGCTGGCCTATGCGCCTTGGGACGCCTCGCATTCGGCCTCACCCGCCGAATGGCACCGCGAAGACGAGCCCGCCGATGCGTGGGGCAAGGTGGCGCATCGCTGGCGCATGGCCAATCCCGATCTGCGTCGCGTCCACCTGAGCGAAGGCTGGATCAAGCAGATGGGCGAGGCGCGCCGGGCGCTCAGCGGCTTCCGGCTGGAGTTGGGCCGCGCCGCCGCCCCCGTGATTCTGGCGGGTACAGGCGATCTCAAGGCGCTGTGTAGCGGACACACTTCCTGCGAGGTGAAATCCGTTGTCAGCGAAGACGAATTAGGGCCCGTTTTTGAGACCTTTTTGAGCCTTGGCGGCTGACATAATACCAACGGCCGAAGATGCTGACCGCATCCGGCCGTTGAAAACTCGAGAATGTCTCATATGTGTCAGCGACATGAGACATTCTCGAAAGGAATACCAAGAGTCATTTTCAATGACCCTTGGTAAAACAGCCACCTCTCAATTATTTGAACAATGTTCAATTGACTTGTGGCGCGTAGGCTCATAGGGTGTAACCAGAATTGATCGGCAGCCGCAGTACAATGACGGCCCCTCAAGCCGGTCAAAGGGAGTGATCGCGCATGGTGCGCCCTTTTGATGTCGAAGCCGAAACGAAATCCCTGTTCGACGCGCTGCTCGACGCCGCAGATAAACACGGCAAGTCCAAGCTCATTATCGAGGATCAGGACCGCCAGCCCATCAGTTACAACGAATTTGTCCTGCGCACCTTCGTACTGGCGCGCCTGTTCGACAAGGCGCTGAAGAAGGAAACGCGCATCGGCCTGATGCTGCCGACCTCAATGGGCGGGGCTCTGAGCTTCTTTGCCCTGCACGCCCACGGCCGCACGCCGGTAATGATCAATTTCACCGCCGGCCCGGCCAATATCAAGACGGGCTGCCTGACCGCGAAGGTCAAGACGGTTATAACCTCGAAGCGCTTCGTCCAACAGGCCAAGCTGGAAGACCTGGTTGAGGCCATGGGGCACTTCGTCCGCATCCTCTATCTCGAAGACCTGCGCAAATCCCTGTCCCTGCCGGACAAGCTGTACGGACTGGCGGCCTCCAAACTGCCGCGGCGTTTTGCCCACCGCGCCCAGCCGTCCGATATCGGCGTCATCCTGTTCACGTCGGGGAGCTTTGGTACCCCGCGCGGCGTGGTGCTCACTCAGGCCAATCTGGTGCTCAACTGCGCCCAGATCGCCGCCCATATCGAGCTGAAGCCGGAATGGGTGTGCTTTAACCCCATGCCGATCTTCCATTCGCTGGGCCTGACCGGCGGCCTGATCCTGCCGCTGTTGCAGGGGATGCGCAGCTTTCAGTATCCGTCGCCGCTGCACGTCAAGCAGATCCCCGGCCTGCTCAAGGAAACGAAAGCGTCGCTGCTGTTTTCGACCGACACCTTCCTCAACCAGTACGCCCGTCAGGCGCAGCCGGACGATTTCGCGACGCTCGCCTTCGTGGTCTGCGGGGCGGAAAAGGTGCGCGACGAAACGCACAAGCTGTTCAGCGAACAGTACGGCCTGACCGTTATCGAAGGCTATGGCGTCACCGAAACCTCACCGGTTCTGGCGGTCAATCTGCCGACCGACAATCATTACGGCACGGTGGGCCGCGCCCTGCCCGGTATGCAGTTGCGCCTTGAGGTCGTCGAAGGCATCCCCGAAGGCGGACGCCTGCACGTCAAGGGCCCGAACGTCATGGCCGGCTATATCAATCTCGAAACGCCCGACGTTATCGAAGCCCCTAAAGATGGCTGGCACGACACCGGCGATATCGTCTCAATCGACCGGCATGGCTGCATCCGCATCCTTGGCCGCGCCAAGCGCTTCGCCAAGATCGCCGGCGAGATGGTGTCGCTGACCGCCGTTGAGCGGCTGGCCGAAGAGGTGTGGCCGGACCATCGCCACGCCGTCGTGTCGCTGGCTGATGACAAGAAGGGTGAGCGTCTGGTGCTCCTGACCGATCACGCGGCGGCGGACCTGTCCACCCTGTCGGATCAGGCAAAGGAGAAGGGCGTTCCGGCGCTGGCCATCCCCAAAAAGCTGGTCAAGGTCGAGTCGATTCCCGTCCTCGGTTCGGGCAAGACGGACTATGTCACCCTGCAAAAGCTGGCCGAGGTGGTGGCCAACGCCGCTTGACAGCCGGCACACGCCAGGGTTAAGGCGGAAACATGGCCATAGCCCGCACCCCGTCTCACGGCACCAAGGCCGGAAGCGAAATCCGCTTCTGGACGCTGATCGCCGTGGTCATGGGCCTGCTGGTTCAGGTGCTGTTTCCGCCGCACCTTCTGGCGGCATCGCGCGACGGGTCTGGCTTTGTCCTGTGTAACAGTCCGGTGCCGGTGGTCGATACGACCCTCAGTCAGGCCGTCGCTAAGGACAAGGTGCAAAAGGCCACTCAGGGCCTCAAATGCGCCGATTGCGTGCTGGCGGGCCTGACCGGCCTGCCGCAGCCCGACCTGACCGTCGCACCCGTTGTCTATATGCAAACCCTTGCGCCGCTGACGCCTGCGTCGGATGTGGCGCAACCGAAGGCCCGCGCCCCGCCGCGTCCGCATTCCTGCGGCCCCCCACACCTCGTCTGATCGCTTTTCCGCTCAGCGTGCATCACGCGCGCTGATACGTCGTGCTTTCAGACAGGTTATTTCATGAAAACCCGTATATTCGCGCTGTGCCTCAGCGCTTCCGGCCTCGCCCTGTGCGCCGCCCTGCCCGCTTTTGCCGCCCCCATCGCCTCCGACGCGGATGACATCCCCACCGTCATCGTCACCGGCCGCCTCAATCCCGAAGACCCGTCCGCCGTGCGCGACACCCGCGCCAAATTGTCGCGGACACCGGGCGCAGTGTCGGTCGTCGCCTCCGAAACCTATAGCAACAGCTATGCGGTCGGGATGTACGACACGCTGAAAAACGTCTCCGGCGTCTTCGCCCAAAAGAAGTTCGGCGAAGACAGCCGCTTCTCTATTCGCGGCTCCGGCATCGGTAACTCCGCCCACAATCGCGGGTCGTGGCTGTCCATCGACGGCGTACCCGTCAATCAGGCCGACGGCTCCGGCGATTATCAGGAGATCGACCCGCTGTCGGCGCGCTATATCGAAGTCTATAAGGGCGGCAATGCCCTGCGCTTCGGCGGCGCGCAACTGGGCGGTGCGGTCAACTACGTCACGACCAGCGGCCGCAATGCCGGTTACCGCACGCTGGTGCGGCTGGAAGGCGGCAGCTTTGGCACCACCCGTGGACAGATCGCCTATGCCGATGTCATCGGCGATTACGACCTCTATCTGTCGGCCAGCACCGTCCATGCCGACGGCTGGCGCGACAATTCCGAACAGAACGGTAAACGTGTGACGCTGAATATCGGTCGCCGCTTCGGTGAAGGCCGCTCGCTGCGTTTCATTTTTCAGGGCAATGACCTTGATCAGCGCATCGCCGGGGCTCTGACTCTCCAACAGGCCCTGACGACACCCAGGGTGACGACCGCCGCCAACTATCCGCTGCTGCGCTACGGCCGCAACGTCAAATCCGCGCGCAGCACGGTGCAGGGCGACTGGCAGATCAACGACAACTGGCGCGTCGAAGGCGGCGTCTATGCCGCGTGGAAGCAGCTCATCCACCCCATCTCCATCTATATTGACCAGCAATATCAGAACTATGGCGCCTTTGCCCGCCTCGACGGTCAGGGCACAGTGGGCGGCAAGCGCTACGACGTCTTTGCCGGGGTCAATTACCGAAGCGGCAATATCGACGCCCACACCTTCGCCAACAGCAATGGCCTGCCCGGCACGATGTCGGGTAATGCGGTGCAGAACGCCCAGAGCTGGGATGTGTTTGCCGAAGGCCGCCTGTTCGTCACGGAGCAACTGGCCCTGATCGCCGGCGGCTCCTACGGCTGGACCCGCCGCGACTATGTCAACTATCTCAATACGGCCAACAATGCCGACAAGGATTTCGACTGGTTTGCGCCGCGCGTCGGGCTTCTGTGGCAAAACGCCGGCGGTCAGCAGGTCTTTGCCAATATTACCAAGTCGGTCGAAGCCCCGACCTATGGCGCTCTGGTGCAGACGCCCCTGCCGCAGTTCACCAGCGTGCGGCCTCAGGAGGCCGTGACGGCGGAAATCGGCACGCGCGGCCGCTCGCAACACCTGACCTGGGATGTGGCGCTCTATCGGGCCGAAATCGACGGAGAAATGCTCAACTTCATCGTGTCGCCCGACATTCCCGCCGCCACCTTCAACGCCCAGAACACGATCCATCAGGGCCTTGAAGCCGCGCTCGACTGGCGCATCGGCAGCATCGGTAACTGGGCCGTCATGGCGCGTCAGACCTATACCTGGTCGGATTTCAAATTCGACCATGACAAGACCTATGGCAATGGTCGCCTGCCCATCATCCCCGAACACTACTACCGCGGCGAACTGGCCTTCAGCTCAAAGAGCGGCTGGCGCATTACGCCGTCGGTGGAATGGACGCCGTCGGATGTGTGGGTCGATTACGCCAATACGCAAAAGGCACCGGGCTTCACCGTGTGGAACCTGTCAGCCTCCAAAAAGATCAATGACGGGCTGGAAGTCTTCGTCGAAGGGCGCAATCTGGACGACACGCGCTATGTGTCGAGCGTCACGGCGGTGACCGACTTCACCAGGGTCGCGGCCAGCTCGCGGTCGGCCTTCTGGCCCGGCGAAGGTCGCGCCGTGTTCATCGGCTTCAAGCTGACGGGGCAATAGCATGAACCAGGCGGCGAACGACACGGTTCGCCGCCAGATTATCGACTACCGGATGATCTGGCGGTGGCACTTCTATGCGGGGCTGGTGTGCATCCCCTTCATCGTGATCCTGTCCCTGACGGGGCCGATCTATCTGTTCAAGCCCCAGATCGAGGCGGCCATCGACCGCCCCTATGATCAGGTGGGTCGGGCGGGGCGGGTTCAGCCCCTGTCGGCGCAGGTCGAAGGCGCGCTGGCGGCCTTTCCCCACGCGCAGTTTCAGTCGGTCGAGGTCCGGCCGGACGTCACCGACGCGGCGCGCGTCACGTTGAGCGAAAAGGGCGAACGGCTGCGCGTCTATGTGCACCCGGAAACCCTGACCATGCTGAAATCCGTGCCCGAAGAGGCGCGGTTTATGAATGTCGTCAAAACCATCCATGGCGAGTTGTTTGCCGGGCTGTTCGGCACCCTGCTGGTCGAAACGGCAGCGTGCTGGGCCATAGTGATGATCCTTACCGGCCTCTATCTGTGGTGGCCGCGGGGCGCAAAGGGTCTGGCCGGAGTCCTGTGGCCGCGCCTTGAGGCCAAACTGTTCTGGCGCGATCTGCACGCGGTGACGGGCCTGTGGGTGTCGTTTTTTGCGCTCTGCCTGCTGCTGACCGGCCTGCCGTGGACGACCGTCTGGGGGGCCGGGTTCAAGGTGGTGCGTCAGGCGGTGATCGCTCAGTCGTCCAAACCGGACTGGTCCACCAGCCGCGCGGCCGACAAGGCCGGCGAGCACGAGGGCCACGGCCACGGCAGTGCGCAAGCCGGAGGCGCGGTCGATTTGACGCTTCTGGACCATATGGCGGGCGAATTGCGCGCCGCCGACCTGCCGCCGCCGGTCGTGCTGATGGCACCGGCCGGGGGCAAGCCGTGGCAGGGCGTCTCCCAGACCCAGAACCGGCCCAAGGGCGTTACCGTCACCTTCGATCACATGGGGGACGTGGCGCAGATCAAGACCTTTGGTGACAAGCCACTGATCGACCGGGTGTTCGGTGTGAGCATTGCCCTGCACGAAGGCCAGTTATTCGGCGCGTTCAATCAGGCGCTGGGCGTGCTAACCGCCGCAGGACTTTTAACGCTGTGCGTTTCGGCGGTGATGATGTGGTGGCGACGGCGACCGGACAAGGTGACACTGGGCGCGCCCAGTCGCCTGCCCGACGAACGGCTCGGCACGGGACTGGGCTTGCTGATACTGGGCCTTGCCCTTTTCCTGCCAATGATGGGGCTGTGCCTGATCCTTGTGGCCCTGATCGAGCGATGGGTACTGAGGCGTATCGCCCCTGTCCGCGACTGGCTGGGCCTGACGTAACGGAGAATAAATTGCAAAATAAAACTGAAATTTAAATTGCGTTTTGAAATTATAATTTTTCCAATAAAATCAAAAGCCCGCTCTGTTTCAGAGCGGGCTTTTTTACGCTTCAAAGCGAAAAATTTCGACGGGCCGCCCCAAGAAATTTTTCACAATACGGCGAAGGGGGTACATGGGGGAAACCTGTTTCCTCCATGGTGGTTCTACAGATTGATCATCCGTCCGTCGGCATCCAGCGACGCTTCGAGGATGGCCTCCGACATAGTCGGGTGCGGGAAGACGGTCCCTTGAAGGTCCTCTTCCGTCGCTTCCATGGTGATGGCCAGACAGAAGCCCTGCACCATTTCCGTTACATTGGCCCCGATCAGGTGGGCCCCCAGAAGCGCGCCGGTCTTCTTGTCGAAGATCACCTTGACGAAACCGCCCGGCTCACCGGCCGCAATCGCCTTGCCATTGGCCTTGAAGGGGAATCGGCCGATCTTGACGTCCAGACCCTTTTCCTTCGCGCCCTGCTCGGTGATACCGACCGAGGCCACTTCCGGCGTGGCGTAGGTGCAGCCCGGAATCGGCGGATTGAGGTTCGACAGCTTCTTGCCGGCCATATAGTCGGCGGCGTGGACGGCTTCGTGCGAAGCCTTGTGCGCCAGCCAGGGCGGCCCGGCGCAGTCGCCAATGGCGTAAAGGCCCTTCACATTGGTCTTGCCGTGGCTGTCGTTCTTGATGTGACCGCGGTCCATCTCAACGCCCAGCTTTTCCAGACCGAGGTTTTCGGTATTGGCCACGATGCCGACGGCCACGATGCAGCCTTCGGCCTCCAGCGTTTCGGCCTTGCCGCCGACCTCGACCGAAACCTTGACATTCGCAGCAGTCTTTTCGACCTTGGTCACCTTGGCCCCCAGACGGAACTTGAAGCCGCGCTTTTCAAAGGCCTTCTGAGCCTCAGCGGAAACTTCCTTGTCCTCGACCGGCAGGATGCGGTCCATGGCCTCGACCACGGTGACATCAGCGCCCAGCGAGCGATAGAAGGAGGCGAACTCAATGCCGATAGCGCCCGAACCGATCACCACCAGCGACTTCGGCATGGCCTTGGGCGTCAGGGCGTTACGATAGGTCCAGATGCGCTCGCCGTCCGAAACCGCGCCGATGGTCGGGATTTCGCGGGCGCGCGCCCCGACCGCCAGCATGACGTTCTTGGCCTCGATAACCTGTTCGCCGCCCTTATTGAGCTTAACGCGCACCTTGGGCGCATCCTTGCCCGGCTCAAGCGTGGCGAAGCCCTCGATCACGTCGATCTTGTTCTTCTTCATCAGATAGCCGACGCCGCCATTGAGCTGCTTGGCGACGGCGCGCGAGCGGGCGATGACCTTTTCAAAGTCGAAGCCCGGCTTTTCGCCTGTCAGACCGTAATCACCGAGGTGATTGATCTTGTCGAACACTTCGGCCGACTTGAGCAGCGCCTTGGTCGGGATGCAGCCCCAGTTGAGGCAGATGCCGCCAAGAAGTTCACGCTCGACGATGGCGACCTTCAGGCCGTTCTGAGAGGCGCGGATGGCCCCTTCATAACCGCCAGGACCGGAGCCGATAACAACCAGATCATAAGACATGTTGAATCAACTCCTTAAGCCAACATTTTAATCGGGTCTTCGAGAAGGCCCTTCAATGCGGTAATGTACTTGGCGCCGACCGACCCATCGACCACGCGGTGATCGCAGGTCAGGGTGACGGTCATGACGGTGGCGACCGCCAGCTGGCCGTTCTTGACGACCGGGCGTTGTTCACCGGCACCGACCGACAGGATGCAGCCCTGCGGTTCGTTGATGATGGAGGCGAACTGCTTGATGCCGAACATGCCGAGGTTGGACACCGAGAAGGTGCCGCCCTGGAACTCTTCGGGCTTCAGCTTCATGTCACGGGCGCGCGCCGCCAGATCCTTGGTTTCCTTGGCGATCTGGGCCAGAGACTTGGTCTCGGCCTTGCGGATGATCGGGGTGATCAGGCCACCGTCGATGGCCACGGCCATGGCGATATCGGCATTGTGGTGCAGAGCAATGCCTTCGGGGGTGAAGGAGGCATTGGCTTCCGGCACCTGCTTGAGCGCCAGCGCCACCGCCTTGATGACAATATCGTTCACCGAGACCTTGATACCCTGCGATTCCAGCGCCGTATTGATCTTGGTGCGCGCTGCCAGCAGGTTGTCGAGTTCGATATCGACGGTCAGCGGGAAGTGCGGGATGTCGCGGAAGGACTCGGTCAGGCGGCGGGCGATGACCTTGCGCATATTGTTGAGCGGAACGAGGTCGTAAGACCCCGCCGGAATGCCCAATTGCTCAAGGGTCTGCACCTTGCGCGGCTCAGCCGCAGCGGTGGTCGCCGCCGGGGCGGAACCGGCCTTGCCGGTGCCCGAAGCGAGAGCGGCTTCGATATCGCGCTTGATGATACGGCCGTGCGGGCCGGTGCCTTTCAGCAGCTTGAGATCGAGCTTGTTGATCTCGGCCAGACGACGCGCCAGAGGCGAAGCCGCCACGCGCGCCCCACCCGAAGCGGCCGGGGCTGCAACGGGGGCGGCGGCCACAGGGGCCGGAGCCGCGGCGGGCTTCGGCGCTTCGGCGGCTTTCGGGGCCTCCGCCTTGGGCGCGGGAGCGGCCGAACCGCCCTCACCCGCCCCATCTTCACTTTTTAGGCGGGCGATAGGGGTGTTCACCTTCACGCCTTCGGTCCCGGCTTCGATCAGGATGGCCTCAACCACGCCCTCATCGACGGCTTCGACTTCCATCGTCGCCTTGTCGGTTTCGATTTCGGCGATGACATCACCGGCGGAGACGGTGTCCCCGACCTTGACGTGCCACTTGGCCAGAATGCCCTCTTCCATGGTGGGCGAGAGCGCCGGCATCAGAATATCGGTCATATGTGGCCCCTCTTACTTGTACGAGACTTGCTTGACCGCGGCGATGATCTTCTCAACGCTGGGGACGGTCAGGGCTTCGAGGTTGGCGGCGTAAGGCATCGGCACGTCTTCCTGGTGCACGCGAGCGGGCGGCGCATCCAGATCGTCGAAGGCTTCGGCGGTGACGCGGGCGGCGACTTCGGCACCGATACCGCACGGGCCCCAGCCTTCTTCGACGGTGACCAGACGGTTGGTCTTCTTCACCGAGGCGACGACCGTGTCGGTGTCCAGCGGACGAAGTGTGCGCAGGTTGACGACTTCGGCGTCGATACCCTCTTCGGCCAGCTTCTCAGCCGCCTTGAGCGCAAAACCGACCATGCGCGAGTGGGCGACGATAGTGACATCCTTACCGGCGCGCTGGATTTTGGCCTTGCCGATGGGAAGGACGAAATCCTCAACATCAGGGATTTCAAACTCGTTGCCATACATCATCTCGTGTTCGAGGAAGACGATGGGGTTCGGATCGCGGATGGCGGCCTTCATCAGGCCCTTGGCGTCCGCGGCGTCGTAAGGCGCAATGACCTTCAGGCCCGGAACGTTGGCGTACCACGCCGAATAGTCCTGCGAGTGCTGGGCGGCGACGCGGGCCGCGGCACCGTTCGGGCCACGGAAAACGATCGACGACTTGATCTGACCACCCGACATGTACAGCGTCTTGGCCGACGAGTTCAGGATGTGGTCAATGGCCTGCATAGCGAAGTTGAAGGTCATGAACTCGATGATCGGCTTAAGACCGGCCATAGCCGCCCCCGAACCGATGCCGGCAAAGCCCATTTCGGTGATCGGCGTGTCGATCACGCGACGGTCGCCGAACTCTTCGAGCAGGCCGCGTGACACCTTATAAGCCCCCTGATACTGGGCGACTTCCTCACCCATCAGGAAGACGCGGTCGTCGCGACGCATTTCTTCGGCCATGGCGTCACGCAGCGCGTCGCGCACGGTGATCTTGACCATAGGCGTGCCTTCCGGGAATTCCGGATCGCTTTGCGGCTTAACCTGCGGCGCGACTGCCGAAGCGACCACAGCCGTCTTTTCGCCGCCCTCCTGAGCGGCGGTTTCGCCACCGGTGTTTTCCGCCGACTTGACCGGTGCCGGGGCCGACGCGCCACCGGCCAGACGCGCGATCGGCGTATTGACCTTGACGCCTTCGGTGCCGGCTTCGATCAGGATGGCCTCGACCACGCCTTCATCGACGGCTTCGACTTCCATCGTCGCCTTGTCGGTTTCGATTTCGGCGATCACCTGACCGGCGGAAATCTCGTCACCGGCCTTGATGTGCCACTTGGAAAGGGTGCCCTCCTCCATGGTCGGAGAGAGAGCGGGCATAAGAATGTCGGTCATCTGGGATCAGGCCTCAAGATAAACGTCGGTGTACAGTTCGGACGGATCGGGTTCGGGGCTGGTCTGAGCGAACTCGACGGCCTCCAGCACAATCGCCTTGATTTCATTGTCGATGGCCTTGATTTCGGCCTCTTCGACACCCGCCTGCTCCAGCATCGTCTTGATGTGGTCGATCGGGTCGCGGGTCGTCTTGACCTCATCGACCTCTTCCTTGGTGCGGTACTTGGCCGGGTCGGACATGGAGTGACCGCGATAGCGGTAGGTCTTCATTTCCAGAATGTACGGCCCCTTGCCCGAACGGGCGTATTCGGCGGCGCGTTCGGCGGCTTCCTTCACCGCGAACACGTCCATGCCGTCCACCGTCTCGCCGGGGATGCCGAACGACGCGCCGCGCTGCGACAGGTTCGTCGTCGCCGAGGCGCGGGCCAGTGAGGTGCCCATGGCGTATTCGTTGTTTTCGATCACATAGACGACCGGCAGGTTCCACAGCTTCGCCATGTTGAAGCTTTCATAGACCTGACCCTGGTTGGCCGCGCCGTCACCGAAATAGGTGAAGGAGACATTGCCATTGTTGCGGTACCAGTCGGCAAAGGCCAGACCCGTGCCCAGCGACACCTGAGCGCCGACGATGCCGTGACCGCCGAAGAAGCCGGTTTCGATGTCGAACATGTGCATCGACCCGCCCTTACCCTTCGACGAGCCGCCGATGCGACCGGTCAGCTCGGCCATAACGGCCTTGGGGTCCATACCGGCGGCCAGCATGTGGCCGTGGTCGCGGTAACCGGTGATGACCTGATCGCCGTCGATAGAGGCGGCCTCCATG
The DNA here is from genome assembly GCF_037101385.1 of Asticcacaulis sp. DW145. Taxonomy (NCBI): domain Bacteria; kingdom Pseudomonadati; phylum Pseudomonadota; class Alphaproteobacteria; order Caulobacterales; family Caulobacteraceae; genus Asticcacaulis; species Asticcacaulis sp. DW145. Next base: position 817,570 of record NZ_AP029025.1, read on the forward strand.
CCCACGGCAACGGCTTCCTGACCAATATACAGGTGGCAGAAGCCCCCGATCAGACCCATACCGTAGAGCTGACCCGCCCGCTCTTCGAAGCGGCGGATGAGAACCATCTCACGGTAATATTTCAGGAGTTCGTCTTTTGAGACATTGCGTTTGGCGGAACCCGTCGTTCCGGTGTCAGTGGCCTTGGCGGCGCGCGCCATGGAAACCTCCCTGGGGTTAATCGTGCCGTTTGCGTAACGCCCGCAGGCGCTTAGGCTCACAGCCGGTCAAAAAGACGTTCGAGCGCGCACCGGCACAAGAGGGCCGGTCGCCCATAGAAGGGATGCAGTCAGTTCTGGTGATCCCGTGGGAAATATCCGGCGGCAGAGCGACCGGAATCTCAGGGTTCGTCAAAAACCGCCTGAATTCACGTCAGGACTTCTCTTAGGCAAAGCCCAGGCTGACGTAAAGTCCCCTTCCGGACTCAGGAATTGCGCGCGGGGGCGATGTGATCGCGGATCACGTATTCGTTAGGGGCATTGAGCCCCAGGAGAACGCGGGCACGTTCTTCCAACAATTCTTTGGAAAGATTATCGGTTCTCAAATAACGGGCGCGGGCCTCAAGGTCCTGCCGCTCAGCGGCAAGATCAGCCAGCAGCTTTTGCTTTTCGGCCAGCTCGACCTGACGGGTTTCCTGCGAAAAGAACCCTTTGTCGCCAGTCAAATACTGTACGCCGCAGTAGGTCAGAAATATAGCGATGATCGCGGTAGGCAAATAAGGCCTCAGTTTCTGAATCACGACTTTCGCCCCTTCTGGACGGACCACATTTACAGAGGGGATTTTTGGCTGCGTCGGTTTAACAAACTGTTACCGAACATGTCACTTCAACTGAAAGAATTTATCATAAAACGCGAGCGGCGCAGGTTTCCTGCGCCGCTCTTTTTGGCAGTTTTGTAAAAAACGTCCCAGCCGGTGAGAGGCCGGTTCCGGTTTTAGCTGCGGATCACCGAAAGGCCGGCATAGACGGCTTCGTCGTCGAGGATCGATTCGATGCGCAGGAGCTGGTTGTACTTGGCCAGCCGGTCCGAACGCGCCAGAGAGCCCGTCTTGATCTGACCGCAGTTCAGCGCCACCGCCAGGTCGGCAATGGTCGAATCTTCGGTTTCACCCGAACGGTGCGACATCACCGAGGTATAGCCCGAGCGGTGGGCCATATCGACGGCGTCCATGGTTTCCGACAGGGTGCCGATCTGGTTCACCTTGACGAGGATCGAGTTGGCGAGGCCTTCGACAATGCCGGTTTCCAGACGGTTCGGATTGGTGACGAACAGGTCGTCGCCGACCAGTTGCAGACGGTCGCCCAGACGCTCGGTCAGCAGCGCCCAGCCTTCGAAATCGTCTTCTGACATACCGTCTTCGATCGAGCAGATCGGGAACTTGTCGGCGAGGTTTTCGAGATAATCGACCATCTCTTCGCGGCTCAGGACCTTGCCCTCGCCTTCCAAATGATACTTTTCGTCCTTGAAGAACTCGGTCGAAGCCACGTCGAGCGCCAGCCAGAAGTCCTCACCGGCCTTGTAGCCCGCTGCCGCACCGGCATCGACGATGAATTGCAGCGCCACCTCGGCCGAGGACAGGTTCGGCGCAAAGCCGCCTTCGTCACCGACATTGGTGTTGTGGCCAGCGGCCTTGAGCGCCGATTTCAGGCTGTGGAAGATTTCCGCGCCCATGCGCAGGGCTTCGGAGAAGGTTTCAGCGCCGGCCGGAACGATCATGAATTCCTGAATGTCGATGGGGTTGTCGGCGTGCGCGCCGCCATTGATAATGTTCATCAGCGGCACGGGCAGGACACGGGCCGACAGGCCGCCGACATACTTATAGAGCGGCAGGTTGACCGAAGCCGCCGCCGCCTTGGCCACGGCCAGAGAGACGCCCAGAATGGCATTGGCCCCCAGGCGGCCCTTGTTCTCTGTGCCGTCGAGATTGATCAGGATCTGGTCGATGTGGCGCTGATCGCGGGCGTCGAGACCGCTCAGGGCTTCATAGATTTCGCCATTGACCGCGTCCACCGCCTGACGCACGCCCTTGCCCAGATAGCGGCTCTTGTCGCCATCGCGCTTTTCGACGGCTTCGTGCGCACCCGTGGAGGCGCCCGACGGCACGGCGGCCCGGCCAAAAGAGCCGTCTTCGAGGGTGACATCGACCTCAACGGTCGGATTGCCGCGCGAGTCGAGAATTTCGCGAGCGACGATATCAATAATGGCGGACATGGCAATCTTCCCTGAGGGGTTTGAAAAACAGGGGTTGCTTAGCAAGCGCGCCCAGGCCTGACAAGCCCGCCACGGGGAATGGGTCTCATATATTGAGTATATCGGCGGGCTTTGCGAAGATGTGATCCGGCTTTTCGCTCAGCAGGCTGTCTTCGTGGGCATAGCCCCAGGTCACGGCCCCCACGGCCATGCCCACCTTGCGCGCCGCTTCGATGTCACGCAGTTCATCACCGATGGACAGGGCCTCTTCCGGGCGGGCCTTGAAAGCCTTGAGGACCGCCTTGAACTTGGCCGCCTTGCCGAACAAGGAGGAGCCGCACGAAAAGTGATCAATCTGTCCACTCAGCTCAGCACCCAGCACAGTGCGGACGTTGTCGGCATCGTTTGAGGTCACCACCACCACGGTCACGCCGCGCGCTTTCAGATCGCGGATCACGTCGGCCATACCGTCGAAGAGCACGATTTTCTCGATCTGCTGGTTCTGAAGCTTCTGGGCATAGGTGGCAATGGCCGGCAGTTTGAGCAGCGGCACCTTGAGGCGCTTCAGCAACTCACGCGGCCCCAGCCGGCGCAGTTCGTCCAGATGCGAGCGGTCCGGGTTCTCAAAGCCGAAGCGTTCCGCCAGATGGTCGAACACCTCAAGGAACCACGGAAACGAATCGGCCAGCGTGCCGTCGAAGTCGAAGATCACCAGTCGATAGGGGTATGCGGGCATGAAAGACTTTCGGAATCAAAAACGCGGCACCGGAGGGCGCCGCGTCTTTATATCTTCGGTCGATAAAGGCGGTTAGTCCTTTTTCGGCGTGATCACCTGACGGCCCTTGTAGATGCCGGTCTTCAGGTCGATGTGGTGCGGACGGCGCAGTTCGCCGGTGTCCTTGTCTTCCACAAACGAGTTGGCGCCGAGCGCGTGGTGCGAGCGACGCATGTTGCGCCGCGAGGGGGATACTTTCCGCTTAGGTACGGCCATGTCCGACTCTCTTTTTCAAGTGAGGCTCGATAAGCTTTTACCCAAGCCTTTCAAGCGTAGAATGATGTGCTGACCGGTTGTTCTTCCGGTCGGAAGGCGCGCCTTATGCCTCAAGAGCGCAAAAGGATCAAGGGGTCTGATGCAATAAATCTTGTATCGTCCGCGACCTGACCTAATGACGCTTATAAATGCGGCGCATTTCCGCCGCAATCCATTCAGATGCCGTTCAGTTTGGCGGGCGCTCAATAGGGTCATCCCACGCACATATATCCCCAGGTGGCATTATGAAACCCTCCTTTTTCCAACGGCATCTGCCGCTGGCCCTGATCGGGACCGGCCTTTTCGTTCTGGCCGCCCCTTCGTTTGCCGCAGCGCAAGGCTATGACGGCTATTGTTATCAGCGCAAATCCAACTCCACAGCCACGGGGGCGGTTCTCGGCGCTCTGGCCGGGGCCGCCATCGGCAACGGGTCCTCGCATCGCTATGACCGCGGCGGCAATACGGTCGCCGGGGCTGCCGTCGGCGCGGTAGTTGGCGGCGCGCTCGGCAATGCTTCGGTCGATTGCTACGACAGTCGCTACTATTCCTATGAAGACAGCGGCTACTATGATCCCCCGCCCCCGCCGCCGGGCTATGGCGTCGTCTATTACGAATCGCGGCCGCGCTATGATGGCTATTATGTCTATCGGGAGCGCTATTACGGACCGCGCTATTATCCGGCCCCGCGCAGCTATTATTACCGCGATCGCTATGACCGGTACGACCGCTATGATCGCTATGAGCGTCGCGAACGGGAATATTATCATCATCGCCGTGAGCGATGGTAAAAGCGTTCAGTGGAATGCGTAGGAGGAGACAGGATTGATGCGCCGCGTTTTAACGCGGCTTACCCTTCGGGCGCCTTCGGCGTCCATCGCCCTTTCGGGTCGATGTGGCTCCGCTACGCTACGCCGCGTCTGCGTGTGATCAAGAGGGCTGCGCCTCTTGATCATCACTTGCCGTCGAACCTCTCACGGTTCGAATGCATATCTTTGGCCCAAAAACAAAACAGACGGTCCCATAAGGGACCGTCTGTTTTGTTTTTGATGGTCGGGGAGACAGGATTCGAACCTGCGACCCCCTGCTCCCGAAGCAGGTGCGCTACCAGGCTGCGCCACTCCCCGACAAAGAAGGCATCCCTTTGAATAAGGGATACGCACACGCCCGAAACCGGTCGCCTGCGTCTGGAGGCCGCTCTATACGGAAACGCCGGAACTCACGCAAGCCTTTGCCGTCAAAAAAATGCAGTATGTTGGGGAGAAACCGGAGGAGAGCGGCGGAGAGTGGCGAGAAATCGGAAAGTTAAAATACCAAGTGATGCTGTGAACCGCGACAGAATTGGCTCCGCTACGCTCCGCCGCGTCTGCGTGTGATCAAGAGGGCTTCGCCTCTTGATCATCACTTGCCGTCGAACCTTCTACGGTTCAAATACATATCCTGCGACATTAAAACAAAAAGACGGCCCCAATGGGACCGTCTTTTTGTTTTAAATGGTCGGAGCGACAGGATTCGAACCTGCGACCCCTTGACCCCCAGTCAAGTGCGCTACCAGGCTGCGCCACGCTCCGACACCCCTTCGCAGAGGCCTCCCCTGGTAAGGAGAACGCGGCTTATAGAGAGGAATAAAGCGGCCTGCAATAGGCCACACACGTTTTCCACCGCTCACATGCAGCAGATCAGAGCCCCTTGAGGCTGCGCAGCATGGTTTTCTGCGCGTTTTCGAGACTTTGCGCGATGGCCAGAAGCCGCGTGCGCGTCTCTTCGCTGAGGCCGCGAACGACCGGCAGGGCCGACATTTCCTCAAAATCGAAGGCCGGTTCGGCACTGTCCGCCAGGGCCTTACGCGGCAGGGGCAGCGCGGATACGACCTCCATCGGCGCATCCTCAGGCTCGGCGTAAATATCCGCCGCCGGTATAAAGGCCGTGCTGCCGCCCTGCCCGGCCGACAACAGCGCCTTTTGCCCCTCGTCCTTGTACAGCTTCTGCACGCCGCGAATCGTATAGCCGCGATCGTGCAGCAGCACCTTCACCCCCATCAGCAGGTCGATATCCTGCGGACGGTAGAAGCGACGCCCCCCGGCGCGCTTGGTGGGGCGGATAAAGGTGAACTTGGTTTCCCAGAACCGCAGCACATGCTGGGGCACGCCCACCGCGTCGGCGGTTTCGGAAATGGTACGAAAGGCGAGAGGCCCCTTGGACACGTGTACTGGCCTTTTATTTTACGACTTATTCGCCGACGCCGGCATCGACGCGTGCCTTCATGATCTGCGAGGCACGGAAGGAGATGACCTTGCGCGGATCAATCGCCGCCGGCTTGCCGGTCTTGGGGTTGCGGCCCACGCGCGCATTTTTTTCGCGGACCTGAAACACGCCGAAGCCCGACAGCTTGACCGTCTCGCCCTTTTCAAGCGAATCAATGACCAGATCGAGGGTGCGCTCGACGAGAGCGGCGCATTCCTGACGCGGCAGGCCCAGCTCATTATGCACCGCTTCGAACAGTTCGGCGCGGGTCAGGGTCGTGGCTTTCATATCAAATCCCCTCCGGAATGATCCATCAGAGGGAACCATACGCATTTTCCCGTTCACGTCAAAGGGTTGGACGCGGCTTGTCATCAAATAAATGAGATTTTCATCTCAATATCCGGCAGGCCTTACAGGCGGATCGCCGCCGCCGCCCAGGTCAGACCGCCGCCCAGCGCTTCGATCAGCACCAGATCGCCCTTTTTGACCCGTCCGTCCTGTATCCCGGCATACCAGGCAAGCGGAATAGAAGCCGCCGAGGTATTGGCGTGTTCGGCCACGGTCGAGATAACCTTCTCACGATCCATCCCCAGCCGGTCAGCTACACCGTCGAGGATGCGCTGATTGGCCTGATGCGGGATGAACCAGTCCACGGCCTGATGGTCCAGCCCGGCCTTGTGGATGGCCGATTCGGCGGCTTCGGAGATCTTCTGCACGGCGTGCTTGAACACCTGGTTGCCCTGCATGCGAATCTTGCCGACGTGCTGGCCCGAATCGAAGACCCCGCCATCGACATAAAGCAGGTCCGTCTTGGAGCCGTCGCATTGCAGGTCAAAGCTGAGGATACCCGTATCCTGTGCCGTACCCTGCCCTTCCGCGGGTTCCAGCACCACGGCCCCGGCCCCGTCACCAAACAGGATGCAGGTCGAACGGTCCGTATAGTCAAGGATGCGGCTCATCACCTCAGCCCCGATGACCAGCGCGCACTTCGACAGGCCACGGGCGACAAACCCGTCGGCCACGCTCAGGGCATAGACAAAGCCCGAACAGACCGCCTGCACGTCGAAGGCCGCCCCGCCCGGCACGCCCAGCTTGGCCTGAACTATGGAGGCGGTGGACGGAAAGGTCATGTCCGGCGTGGTGGTGGCGACGATGATGAGGTCGATATCCTTAATCGTGCGCCCGGCGGCTTCAAGCGCGATCTTCGCCGCTTCGACGGCCAGATCGCTGGTCAGTTGGGTATCGGCCGCCTTGTGACGTTTGCGGATACCGGTGCGCGCCACGATCCATTCATCCGTGGTATCCACCATGCGCGTGAAATCCGCGTTGGAGAGGATCGTCTCAGGCAGATAACCGCCGACGCCGGTTACCGCCGTACGTGTTACGCTCATGCTCAGGATACCTTTTCATCCGCCATTTGCGGGGGTTGCGGCGATTCGGGCGATGCGACATGCGCCTTGCGAACGTGGGCCAGTGCCTTGCGGATGTCCGTCGCATAGGTGCTGGCGGCCAGGGAAATGGCGACGCTTACGGCATTGGAATAGGCCCAGGCCTCGGCCCCGCCGTGGCTTTTGACCACAATACCGTTGAGCCCCAGAAGCGGGCCGCCATTGGCCGCACCGGGATCGACCGTCCTGGCCATGGCCCTGAGCGCCGGCGCGGCGAGAAGCGCCCCCAGCTTGGACAGCAACGAGGAGGTCAGCGCGTCCTTGAACAGGTTTTTGACGAACTTGGCGGTGCCTTCGGCGGTTTTCAGCGCGATATTGCCCGTAAAGCCATCGGTGACGACAACGTCCACCGTGCCCTTGCCGATATCGTCGCCTTCGACGAAACCGTAGTAATTGATGCCGTCCACGCCTTCGCGCAGAATGCGATGCGCCTCCCGCACCTCTTCATGGCCTTTGACGTCCTCGGAGCCGACATTGAGGAGGCCGACCGTGGGTTTGTCTTTGCCGCGCACGGCGCGATGGAAGGCCGTGCCCATGACGGCAAATTCGATCAGCTGATTGGCGTCGGAGGTCACATTGGCCCCGACATCGAGCACTGTGCCCATGCCGCCCTTGGCGTTCGGCCATGAACAGGCGATCGGCGGACGCTCCAGATCCTCGGTGATCATCTTGAGGATCATTTTCGACAGCGCCATCAGCGCGCCGGTATTGCCGGCCGAAACGACCGCGTGGGCTGCGCCGCTTTTGACCGAGGAAATGGCCATAAACAGGCTGGTGCTCTTGCGCCGCAGGGCCTGAGCCGGCTTTTCGTCCATCGCCACCGACTGATCGGTGTGGACGATGGTGGCGACGGCCTTCAGTTCCGGGCATTTGGCAAGTTCGGGCGCGATCAGCGCCTCGTCGCCGTGGAGCAGAAAGCGCAACCGGCCCGAACCGTCGCGCTTCAACGCTTCTGCCGTACCCGGCACGGTCACGCGGGGGCCATGATCGCCGCCCATGGCATCGATTGCGATGACAACCGTGCCCTCAGGGGCGACACCTATGCCTCCCACAGGCGTTTCGGACGGCGAAATAGGATCAGGGGAAGACAAGGGACGCTCTAAGACCTCACAGAGATGCCAGGGTCGCCCTTATAGACCCTCTGGCGCACGGCCGGAAGGTGGAAATAAAGCGAGTCCCCGAGGCGGCGGACGATAACGCCCCCGCCGAACTTATCAAGATGCTTTTTCAGTTCGCCCGTTCAGGCGTCATCGCCTTTGAGGCGCGACAGAACGGCAAAGGGCGACGGCTCCTTGGGCTGATCCGGTTCCTCGAACACGGCACCGGGCTTGCGCGCAAAAGGATCATAGGCTTCACCCAGCGCTTCGATGATGTACTGACCGACATCAACCTGACCATTGACGGCCACGTCGGGCACGTCGAGGTCTTCGACGCTCAGCTCCGTCTCTTCGTCGTCGGTCTTGTTTTTGCGGGCCTGCGCCACCACCACGACGTCGATGCGCGCCGCGATCGGGTGACGGAAGGGATCGAGCGTCACGCCGCATTCCTGCGTCACCTCACCGCTCAGATCGACATCAACGATTACCTCGTCGCTGCCTGGCGACTTGCGGCCTCTGGTCGTGATCTTTGCCGTCAGGTCGTGCAGTTCGATCATGCCGAAGTTTTCGGCGATCAGCGTGCGGCGTGCCTCATCGGCCGTCAGGGTCAGATCGAGCCCGCGAAAGGCCTCGTCAAAGCGCACAGTGTGCGTCCACAGCGGGGCATCGGCTTCGGTCATGGCTCAGTTCTCCTTGGTATTTAAACGCGTTACTTCCGGCCAGTTTACCTCACCGGCCAGCAATCTGTCTGCACGCACCTGCGTGCGGACCTCATCCATATAGGCGCTCAGGTCTGCCGCCCACAGAGGGGCCTGCGGGTCCGGGGCCTCATCCGTGGCATAGACGGTGCGCAGCAGATAATCGGCCTGCGCGGCGGTCGCATCCTCTTCTCCCGCCTCGTCCCAGATTTCGTTCCAGCGCACCAGCCGCGTATAGACCTGCTGGCTGAGCTTCTTCATCTTTTTCGGCACGGTCAGGTCGCCCACCCCCTGTTCGCGCAGCGTGTCGTCCAGCGCCAGCAACAGCGAATCGAACAGGGCCTGAGAGGTTTCGCGATAGTGTTCGTCGTCCGATTTCAGGCGGTTGATCAGCAGGACGACATGCAGCACCAGAAGCTCGAAACGCGCGCCGATTTCATCCTTCACGCCATAATCGGTATAGAAAACGACCTGACGCGACTGCGCCACAGCCGCCGCATAGAGGGCTTCGCCGGCTGCGCGCGTCGGGCTGGGCTTTTTCAGACCCAGACTTTCGCCGAGCGAGCTGAGGAATTTGTCGAGCATTTACGTCCCCGTCTCCGTTTGCGTTCTTGCCAAGCCGGAATATTTATGGCCTTCATTCGGCCCCAAGATTGCACTAAACAGTCTGGCACCCAAGGTCAAACCCGAACGGAACCTGATGATCAAGCCGTCCACCCTTCTGGCCCTCGCCGCCGTTGCCGCCGCCGCTTCCACACTCGGCGCCTGCGCCCCCAGCGTGTCGCGTCAGGGCTATCTCGCCATCGAAGCCAATCCCGCCACCGACATCAAGGTGGGTGAGGATACGCAGACCAGCGTGCGCACCAAGTTCGGCTCCCCGTCTCAGGTCGCGACCTTCGACCCCGGCGTGTGGTACTATATCACGCAAACGACCTCGAAAATGACCTATAAGCCCGCGACCCTGACCTCGCGCAGCGTCACCATCGTCGAATTCGACAAGGAGACGCAGGCGGTCAAGACCGTGAAGACCCTGTCGCTGGCCGACAGCCGCCAGATCGCGCTGAACCCCAACAAGACGCCAACACGCGGCCGCGAACTGACGGCGCTGGAGCAGATCCTCGGCAATGTCGGTCGCCAGACCCTCACCAACGAAGAAGACACCAATCCGGGTGGCCAGCGCCGCCGCGAATAGTCTTCTCTTGGTATGAAACTGAAAAACCCCTCCGGAGACTGTTCCGGAGGGGTTTTTGTTTCTCCACAGATAGACGGGATGTGGGGCGGCCACTTTAGGGAAACCACAGATTACACAGATTTCTCAGATTATGCGTTTCAAATGGCCGCGACCGCCTCCAGAGGCTCCACGGCGCGGAGCGCCAATCTGTGAAATCTGTGTAATCTGTGGTTCTCAAAAAGTCGAAAATCCCGCAATCGCGTTACGGATGCGAACCTATCCGCGACCATCTGTGTCGAGAGCGGCGCTCACGCCAACGCCGCCCCCCAGTGATCAGGCTACATGCGCCAGCACAGCCAGCAGCAGCAAAGCGACGATATTGGTGATCTTGATCATCGGATTGACCGCCGGGCCCGCTGTGTCCTTATACGGGTCGCCCACCGTGTCGCCGGTCACCGAGGCCTTGTGCGCCTCAGAGCCCTTGAGGTGACGCACACCGTCCTTATCGACAAAGCCATCCTCAAACGACTTTTTGGCATTGTCCCAGGCGCCGCCGCCTGACGTCATCGAAATGGCGACGAACAGGCCGGTGACGATCACCCCCAGCAGCATGGCCCCCAGCGCTTCAAAGGCCGGGACCGCGCCGCCTATGGCATAGACGATCCCGAACAGGACCAGAGGCGACAGGACCGGCAGCAGGGACGGCACGACCATTTCGCGGATGGCCGCCTTGGTCAGCATGTCCACGGCGCGGCCATAGTTGGGCTTGGACGTCCCGGCCATGATGCCGGAGTCTTCGCGGAACTGACGCCGCACCTCTTCGACCACGGCCTGCGCCGCCTTGCCGACCGCCGTCATGCCCATGCCGCCAAAGAGATAGGGCAAAAGGCCGCCGATCAGCAGGCCCACCACCACCCACGGCGAGGACAGGGAGAAGGTCAGTTCCCCCAGCCCCTCGAAGAAGGAGCCCGGCGCTGCATTGGCGGCGAAATATTTGAGGTCCGACGTGTAGGCGGCAAACAGCACCAGCGCCCCCAGACCCGCCGAACCGATGGCGTAGCCCTTGGTGACGGCCTTGGTGGTATTGCCCACGGCATCCAGCGCGTCGGTGGTGTGGCGCACCGCCTTGTCGAGGCCCGCCATTTCGGCGATCCCCCCCGCATTGTCGGTGACCGGCCCGAAGGCATCGAGCGCCACGATCATCCCGGCGAGGGCCAGCATGGTGGTGGTGGCGATCGCAATGCCATAGAGCCCGGCCAGCAGGTAACAGCCAACGATGCCGCCGACGATAATCAGGGCCGGAATGGCCGTGGCTTCCATCGAAACGGCCAGCCCCTGAATGACATTGGTGCCGTGCCCGGTGACCGAGGCCTGGGCGATCGACACCACGGGCCGCTTGCCGGTGCCGGTATAGTATTCGGTGACGACAATGAAGCCCGCCGTCACCGCCAGCCCGATCAGGCCGCACCAGAACAGGGTCAGGCCGGTAAAGCCCGCCGGCGCGCCCGCATAGGTAATCGGCGTATCGAAGCCGATCACCAGTTCGATCACCGCCGCCAGCGCGCCGATGGACAGGACGCCGGTGACGATCAGGCCCTTATACAGGGCGTTCATGATGTGGTTGTCCTTGCCCAGACGGACAAAGAAGGTGCCGACGATAGAGGTGATAATGCACGCGCCGCAGATGACCAGCGGCAACAGCATCATCGGCCCGACCAGAGCCGTGCCCGCAAAGAAGATCGCCCCCAGCACCATGGTGGCGACCGTCGTCACCGCATAGGTTTCAAACAGGTCCGCCGCCATGCCGGCGCAGTCGCCGACATTGTCGCCCACATTGTCGGCAATGGTGGCCGGATTGCGCGGGTCGTCTTCGGGGATGCCCGCCTCGACCTTGCCCACCATGTCGCCCCCGACGTCCGCGCCCTTGGTGAAGATACCGCCGCCCAGACGCGCGAAAATCGAGATCAGCGACGCACCGAAGCCCAAAGCCACTAGGGCGTCGATTACCGGACGGCTGGTAGCCTCAAGGCCCAGCACATCGGTCAGGATGAAATAATAGCCCGCGACGCCCAAAAGCGCGCCGGACGCCACAAAAAGGCCGGTCACGGCCCCGGCTCCGAAGGCGAGGTTCAGCCCCTGTTGCAGGCTGTGCGAGGCGGCTTCGGCGGTACGCACATTGGCGCGCACCGAAATCAGCATCCCGGCAAAGCCCGCCGCCCCGGACAGGACCGCACCGATCAGGAAGCCAACGGCAGCATAGGTGCCCAGCACCAGAAAAGCGGCGATGAAGATGACCACACCCACAATGGCGATCGTCGTATATTGCCGCTTGAGATAGGCCCCGGCCCCTTCCTGAATCGCCGCCGCGATTTCCTGCATCCGGGCATTGCCCTGTGGTTTTTTAAGCAGACTGAGGGTCTGAACGACCCCGTACACCAATCCTAACACGCCAGCCGCTATGACCAGCCCTATCCATGACGTCATACCAAACCCCTGTCGTTCTTTGTTGTGGCACGCCGGGTGACGTGCGCGCCGGGAAGGCACGTCCATACCCTCCCCGCAAGGTCAGGAGAGTGCCGCAACTTTCAGACAGGTGCAAGTTAGGTAATTACGAAAGTAATCGCCGCAAAATGTCGCAGATTTTATTGCGCCGCAACCGGTAATCGGCTTTCACGAACCCGTGAACACTTAACGGATTAGCCGTCGCGACACACCGTCAGTTCATCGACTTCTTGGGGTTCTGAGCCAGTATTTCCAAGGCGGCGATATTGCCCGCGCCGGCGATCTTGGTGAATTCCGGGATCATCACCTGTTTGAAACGCGCCTCATCCAGCTTGTCGCGTTTGTTCGGCAGCGCGAAACTTTGCTTGTGCGCCGCACGGATAAGCGCATCGCGGAAATAGGGTTCCTTGAGTCGCAGGGCGTTGACGTCGGCCTTGGGCGTCAGGTTTATGCGCAGGGTCACAAACAGATAGTTGATCAGCCGCCCGTTGTCGGTCACCGGCAGGGCGACGGGGGCCAGCTTGACATAGGGCTCACCCCCCTCCTTCTTCTCGCCCCCTTCGGAAGCAAAAGCGGGCGCGGCAAGGGCGCAGAGCAACAGGCTGAGCAAAAGGCGTCGGGTCTGGGTCATGGCCTGAATTTAGGCGAAAACGGTTTAGAAGCCGTTTAGGGGGCCGGTTTCATGAGGAACGCCCTCAGAAACGCTTTTGTGAAGATGGTTTTCTAACAAAGCGCGGCACACATGCGGTGCACCTGATGAGACTTTTTCCTGCCTCAGACGTGGACCCAGCCCTTGTCCTCGATCTCGATGACCTTGCCGCCGCTGATGACCGAGACCTCGCCGGTTCCGGCTTCGCAATGGCCGATCTCATAGAAACCGGCGGCCTTCAAAGCCTCAGCCCCGGCGGCATCGGCCGTGCACAGGATCTGGTAATCGTCGCCGCCGGTGATCAGATCGGTCACATCGGCCCCCTGCGCGATGGCGGCGCGGGCAGCCGCTGAGGTCGGTACGCGGTCGAGGTCGATCACAAGCGCCACCTCAGAGGCTCTGGCCATATGCAGGGCGTCAGCGATCAGACCGTCTGAGACATCCATCGAGGCATGGGCATGGTCGAGCACCACCTCAGCCAGATCGTCGCGCGGCTGCGGCAGGCGATAGGCCTGCACCAGATGCGCCTTGTGCGCCTCAGACAGTTCGTCGAATTCCCCGCGCAGCACGCGCAGGCCCAGATGGGCGTCGCCGATAAAGCCGCCGACCAGCACATGATCCCCAACCCGCGCGCCGGCGCGCGACAGGGCGCGGCCTACGGGCGCATGACCAAAGGCGGTAATGCTGAGCAGCAGCGGACCTTCGGTCGAAACCGTATCCCCGCCGAACAGGTCGAAATCAAATTCATCCTGATCGAGGCGCAGACCCGCCGCAAAGGCCGCCTTGCCCTCATAGGCCATGCCCTTGGGCCAGGCGGTCAGGAGTTGATAGCCATAGGGGTCGGCCCCCTTGGCCACGAGGTCGGAGATATTAACCCGCAACAGCTTGCGCGCCACCTGATCGAGCGGGTCGGTCGAGAGGAAATGCACCCCTTCGACCATGGCGTCGGTGGTGACCACAAGGTCATAGCCTTCGCGCGCGCCCAGAACGGCCACGTCGTCGATCAGGCCGCGCGCCTCGGCAGTCAGTCCGGCCAAGGGCTTGAACAACCGGTCGATGACGCTGAATTCGCTGTTGTCGCCGGTCATGGGAGGCTTACCTTGCGTCCTTGGCGATACCGTCCAGAGCACCGTTGACGAAACGCGCCTCTTCATTGCCGAAGAAGGCCTTGGCGATCTCGACATATTCGTTGATCACCACCTCGACGGCGACATCGGGGCGGAATTTCAGCTCCCACGCCCCGGCGCGCAGAATGGCGCGCAGCGTGGTGTCGATGCGGTCGAGACGCCAGTTGGAGGCCAGACGCTCGGCGATCAGCACATCGATTTCGGCCTGAGCCTTGACGATGGTGCGCAGACCGTCGGCGAAAAAGGCCTCATCGGCCGTGCCCAGACGCTGCTCCTCACCGCCCTCGCCTTCGATGTGGCCATCAAAGCGGAAGTCGGCAAATTCGCGGATGACCGACTCAACGCCCGTCCCGGCAATTTCCATCTGATAGAGGGCCTGCACCAGCACCAGACGCGCCACGGTGCGGGCGCGCTTTTCCTTAAGCGACAGACGCCCGGACTCGGCGGACTCATTGGCGTTCAGTTGCTCGATGACCGACTTCAGGCTCAGCGGATCAACCATGGTTGCCTCCGCGCAGCGCCTTCTTCAGGGCGATCATGTCGAGCGCCACCTTGGCGACCGTGCCGCCCTTGTCGCCTTCCGAGCGGCGGGCGCGGGCCCAGGCCTGATCCTCGTCCTCGACGGTCAGGATGCCGTAGCCGATGCACAGAAGCTGTTTCAGCGTCAGGTCCATCAGACCGCGCGCCGATTCTTCGCACACATAATCGTAGTGGGTCGTCTCACCACGAATGACGCAGCCCAGCGCGACATAGCCGTCATATTTGCGCCCGGCGGGTCCCTGAGAGGCGTCTTCGGCCATGGCGATAGCGCCCGGCACCTCAAATGCCCCCGGCACGGTGATCACATCATATTCCGCGCCATAGGCTTCCAGCGCCGCCTTGGCACCGGCCAGAAGCTCATCGGAAATATCCTCATAAAAACGGCTTTCGACGATGAGGATGCGCAGGGGGGTATCAATGGTCAAGAGTTCAATCCTTGAGGACAGGTTCAGTCCGTACTTACTGGCTTATCGAGAACATAAAAAGCCAAATCTGACGACAGGATGCGTTTAGCTGAGCGGCTTCCAGTCGATGATCTGAAGCCCGTAGCCTTCCAGCGCGGCGGGTTTCGGCTTGGAATCCGACAGGGCGATCATGTCACGCACCCCCAGATCGAGGAGGATTTGCGCGCCGACGCCATAGTCGCGCAGGCCGCGTGGCTGAGGCGTTTCGGTGTCATCGGCGGCAAAGCGGTTGGAAATCACCTTGGGGTCGAGGTCGCGGAGCATGACCATGACCGCCGGGCCGTCATAGGCCGCCAGCGCCGTCATCGCCTGTTCGACCAGACCGGCACGACCGTCCGAGGCCCCCAGCACGTCGGCGGCGACATCGAGCTGGTGCATCCGCACCAGGGTCGCCTTGTTCGGTACCGGCTGATGCTTGACCAATGCGATATGTTCGCCCTGATCGAGGCGGTTACGATAGACAAACAGGCGAAACTGACCGCCCCACTGGCTCTCGAACGGCTTTTCCAGCACGCGATCGACGAAGCGCTCGGTGCGGCGGCGATAGGCGATCAGGTCGGCAATGGTGCCGATCTTCAAGCCGTGTGTCTGGGCGAATTTGATGAGGTCGGGCAGGCGCGCCATCGTCCCGTCGTCGTTCATCACCTCACAGATGACGCCCGCCGGGTAAAGGCCCGCCATGCGCGAAATATCGACCACGGCCTCGGTATGACCGGCGCGCACCAGCACGCCGCCATCACGCGCCACCAGCGGGAAGACGTGGCCGGGGCTGACGATATCGTCATAGCCCTTGGTCTGGTCGATGGCCACGGCGATGGTACGGGCGCGGTCGTGCGCCGAAATGCCGGTGGTGATGCCGTCCTTGGCCTCGATGGCGACCGTGAAGGCCGTGCCGTTGCGCGCGCCGTTTTCAGCGGCCATCGGCGGCAGGCGCAACTGACGCGAACGCTCCCCCGTAATGGCCAGACAAATCAGGCCGCGCCCGAAGCGCGCCATGAAGTTAACCACGTCCGGCGTCGCCATCTGGGCCGGGATGCAGATGTCGCCCTCGTTTTCGCGGTCCTCGGCATCGACGAGGATGTAGGGGCGGCCATTGCGGGCGTCCTCCAGAATATCCTCGATGGTCGAGATGGGGCTTTCGGAGCTGACCGGATTGAGGTCGGTGGCGATACGGTTGAAGGTCATGGATGTCTCTTACGAGTACGCTCCCTCACAGGAGCGCAGGAACAGGGGGCGCGAGTTTAGATCGTTTCGCGCCAGCGCGCGGCATAGCGTGCCATCAGGTCGATCTCAAGGTTTAACTTGTCGCCCACCTTGCGGTCGGACAGAGTGGTATGCGTCCAGGTGTGCGGGATGATGGCCACGCCGAACACATCGTCCTCGACCTCGTTGACGGTCAGCGAAATGCCATCCAGCGCAATCGAGCCCTTATGCGCGATGTAACGATGCAGCGGGCGCGGCACCCGCACCTTCAGGCGGTAGGCGTCACCGTCTTCGGTCAGCGTGATCAGCTCCCCTACCCCATCGACGTGACCCGATACGATATGCCCGCCCAGCTCGTCGCCGACCTTCAGCGCCCGCTCAAGGTTGACGCGGTCGCCCACACGCCAGTGATCGAGCGTGGTAACGGCCAGAGTTTCGTTCGACAGGTCGAGCGTGTAACGGTCACCGCGCTTTTCCACCACGGTCAGACAGCAGCCGGAATGGGCGATAGAGGCCCCGATATCGACGGTTGAAAGGTCATAGGCGGTCTGCACCTCAAATCGGGCCCCGCCCTCGTGGCGGTCAATGGCGGTCAGGGTGCCTATATCGGTGATGATGCCTGTAAACATACTGCGTCCTTACTTGCCGTCTCTGCGTCAAACGGAGACGGCGCTACTCCAGCTCGTAGCTTTCCCATAAATCGTCGCCTACCGCTTGAACGCCCACGCGGGTGAAACGGATCACCCGGTTGATGTCCGCAATGTCGAGAAACCCGATCACGGCGCGACCGTCACCGCCCAATATAGTGGGCGCGCGGAACCATTCCAGTCGGTCCACCGCCCCCAGCTTGACAAAGGCCGTGGCGATTTGCCCGCCACCTTCGACAAACAGGCGGTCGATCCCGGCCTCATTGAGTGCTTCCAGCGCCGCGATCAGGTCCACGCGCTGATGCCGTGAAGCGACTTTTAACGCTCGCACGCCCAGCGAGACCAGTTCCGGATTAAGGTCGTGCGTCGTCACCACATAGGTCGGGATGACGCGCGCCGTCTGCACCAGCTTGGAATGCAATGGGATGCGCCCGCGCGAATCCAGAACGACGCGCGCCGGCTGATAGCCCTCATAGCCCTGCAAACGCACAGTCAGTTCGGGATCATCTTTTAAAACAGTTTCGATACCGACCAGCACAGCATCGTGCGAGGCCCGCAGTTCGTGCACGGCACGGCGGGCAGGCTCACCGGTGATCCAGCGGCTTTCGCCCGTGTGGGTGGCGATGCGCCCGTCGAGGGTGGTGGCCAGTTTGAGCGTGACGAACGGACGGATCATAATGCCCCGGTTTCACGCATCGTCTGTGGCGGACAGGTCCTGTTCGCCCAGACCCTGACGGATAGGCGACGGGTCGGTCGGTTCGGGATTGCCGGCCGGGGCGGGCGTGAGCGGGGCATCCATACCGTCGCTGTCAAAGCCTTCGGCCCCCAGAAACTTCGCGAAATCAGAGGTTTCCTGAAAATCCCGATAGACCGAGGCATAGCGCACATAGGCCACGGAATCGAGCGAGCGCAGGGCCTTCATGATCAGTTCGCCGACCACTTCTGACCCGATTTCGGTTTCGCCCAGGCTTTCGAGCTGACGCACAATGCCCGACACCATGCGGTCGATACGCTCCGGGTCAATTTGACGCTTGCGCGTTGCAAGCGAAATCGAGCGTTCCAGCTTTTCGCGGTCGAACGGCGTGCGGCGGCCCGAGCGCTTGACGATAAGCAGTTCGCGCAACTGCACCCGTTCAAAGGTGGTAAAGCGCCCGCCACATTCGCTGCATGAGCGGCGACGGCGAATGGCTGCCCCATCCTCGGAGGGACGGGAGTCCTTGACCTGGGTTTCCGGGTTTCCGCAGAAGGGGCAGCGCATTCAGGGCTCCAAGCGCAATCCGAAACGTGGACACCGGTTTCGGATGAATTGCGCGACAAAAATAACTACGCGTAGATCGGGAAGCGCTGGGTCAGGGTCTTGACCTGCGCGCGCACCTTCGCCGTCACGGCCTCATCCGGCGCGCCGGAGTTAGAGGCCATGCCATCGACCACATCAGCAATCAGGTTGCCGATCAGGCGGAACTCTTCCTCGCGGAAGCCGCGGGTCGTACCCGCCGGGGTGCCCAGACGCACGCCGGAGGTGATGGTGAAGGGCTGCGGGTCGAACGGGATACCGTTCTTGTTACAGGTGATGAAGGCCTCTTCCAGCGCGTGCTCGGTCGCCTTGCCGGTCTGGCCCTTGGGGCGCAGATCGACCGACATGACGTGGCTGTCGGTGCCGCCGGAAACGACCCCCAGACCGCGCGCCATCAGGGTTTCGGCCAGCACCCGGGCATTGGCCACGACCTGCGCCGCATAGGCCTTGAATTCCGGTTGCAGCGCCTCACCAAAGGCCACGGCCTTGGCCGCTATGACGTGCATCAGCGGGCCGCCCTGAAGGCCGGGGAAGACCGCCGAATTGATCTTCTTGCCCAGCGCTTCATCGTTGGAGAGGATCAGGCCGCCGCGCGGACCGCGCAGGGTCTTGTGCGTGGTGGTGGTGACGACGTGGGCGTGCGGCAGCGGGTCCGGATAGACGCCGCCCGCGACCAGACCGGCATAGTGGGCCATATCGACAAACAAATAGGCCCCGACGCTGTCGGCGATCTGACGGAAGCGGGCAAAGTCGATGTGACGGCTGTAGTTGGAGGCCCCGGCGATGATCAGCTTGGGCTGATGTTCCTTGGCCAGCGCTTCGACCTGATCATAGTCGATCAGGTGGTTGTCCTCGCGCACGCCGTAGGGGACGACCTTGAACCACTTGCCCGACTGGTTGGCAGGCGAACCGTGCGTCAGGTGACCGCCACAGGCCAGATCCATGCCCATATAGGTATCACCCGGTTGCAGCAGCGAGAAGAAGACCGCCTGATTGGCATTGGCCCCCGAATGCGGCTGCACATTGGCAAAGGCGCAGTTGAACAGTTGCTTGGCGCGCTCAATGGCCAGCTTTTCAACTTCGTCGGCATATTCACAACCGCCATAGTAGCGGCGGCCCGGATAGCCTTCGGCGTATTTGTTGGTCAGGACCGAACCCTGCGCCTCCAGCACGGCCTTCGAGACGATGTTTTCCGAAGCGATCAGCTCGATCTGGTCCTGCTGACGGGTCAGCTCGCCCTTGATCGCCGCCAGAACGGCCGGGTCGGCATGGGCCAGGTCGCTGTTGAAATAGCCTTGCGGGATGAAGGAAGCGGGAGCGTTCACGAGCTTTATCCTGTCGTCTGGAGGAAGGTCGGCACTATGTATAGCGCATCGTCCGAAATTGCGCGTCTGTTAAACCTTTGAGACAATGAATCCAAGCGAAAACGTCTGGTCTTGAGGTTTAGCAGATAATGCCGCCGCGCCCGCCGTTCAGCGGTGGCGGCTTAAGCGCTTCGAGGCGGTTTTTCAGCTTCTGCACGGCCAGCCGCTTGACCGCCTCCGGGTCCGTGGCGGGCCCCAGGGTTGAGACCTCTTCGCCCGACACCGGATCGACCGCCGTGACCTTCAGATAGGCGCCGTTGCGCTGAAGTTCGAGGAGAAATTCGGACATGGGTTAGCCCCTTTTCTTCCAAAGGCTAGGGTTGCGGCGTGTATGCAGCACCGCCACTACATACAGAGTACGATCCTCCAGCCTCTAATACAGTTGATAAGGAAAATCAGCCAGCCGGGCGCGTCTAAGCCCGGACTGCACTTCTGCATTTCTGAAGGGAGAGCGACAGATGTTTGCCAGTACGTCGGTTACCTGCTGGTTGAAACGGCGACCAAGCTGCGGATTTTTCGATGCGTACCATCTTGACGCCTCCATGACCTCACGCCGGGCAACGGGTGTGAACTCAAAAAGATATTCGGCCACTACAGGTCGCGCTCAAGCTCGGCCCGGATCACGTCCCAACTTACGGAGCGGGCCTTGTCCTGCTCGAAGGTCTGCATCCGTCGCTCAAGCTCGGCCATATGCCACGCCGGAACAGGGACATCCTTTTCCTCAAGACTATCCCACAACGCCTCGATCAGTTCGAGGCGCTCCTCTACCGTCAGATCAGAGATCGCAATTTTGGACAGAGCGTTCATACAGAAAGGGTACGTCCAATTGCCGCTTTCGGCAAGTCTTAGCCTTAGCCCTCAGCGGCTCGAAATATTGAAGGCATTGCCGTCGGGATCGGCCCCCTGACAGAAGGTGATCTCCGGCGTCACCCACAGCTTGCCCATGGGCACACCCTGCGTGATCAGCGACTCGCGCAGCGCCGCTACATCATCCACGTGAAAAGCGATCTTGGGCGTATGGCCGTTGGGTTCGCCCTTGGCCCCGGCGTGAAGGGCGATGCGACAGGCGCCGGCATCCAGTTCGCGCCAGCCGTCTTCATCCTTCACCACAGGCAGCCCCAGAACATCCCGATAGAAGACGGTCATGCCGTCCATATTATCCGTGAAATAGATGATATGCGACAGGCGAAAGGTCATACCCTTGTCAGGCCACCGCCGGCATACGGGCCACGTTGCAGTGGCTCCACAGCTTGTCCATCGCCTTGACCAGCTCATCCATCATATCGTCGTCATGGTCCGGTGACGGCGTGAAACGCAGGCGCTCGGTGCCCTTTGGCACGGTCGGGTAGTTGATCGGCTGCACATAGATATTGAAATCATTGAGCAGCATGTCCGAAATCATCTTGCAATGTACCGGATTGCCGACCAGCACTGGCACGATATGGCTGACCGACGGCAGGACCGGGATACCCAGTTCACGGAACCGACGCATCAAGGTCTGAGCGCGTTCCTGATGGGCGATGCGGCGCTCATTGTGCGCTTTGAGCCAGCGCACACTGGCCGCCGCACCCGCCATCACCGCCGGGGGCAGCGAGGTGGTGAAGATGAAGCCCGAGGCCCACAGGCGGATAGCGTCGCACATGGCGGCCTTACCGGCAATATAGCCACCCATCATGCCAAAGGCCTTACCGAGCGTGCCTTCGATAATGTCGATCTGATCCATCACGCCGTCGCGTTCGGCCACACCGGCCCCGCGCTCCCCGTAGAGGCCCACGGCGTGCACTTCGTCAATATAGGTCAGGGCATTGTATTTCTTGGCCAGCGCGATGGTGCCGGCGATGTCGGCAATATCGCCATCCATCGAATAGACCGACTCAAAGGCGATGAGCTTCGGAGCATTGACCGGCGCGGCCGCCAGCAGTTCTTCGAGGTGCGCCAGATCGTTGTGACGGAAGACGTGACGCGCCCCGCCGCCATTGCGGATACCCGCAATCATCGAGGCGTGGTTCAGCGCATCCGAAAAGATGATCAGGCCCGGCAAAATCTTGTACAGGGTCGTCAGGGTCGCTTCGTTGGCGACATAGCCCGACGAGAAGACCAGAGCGGCCTCCTTGTGGTGCAGATCGGCCAGTTCGGCCTCAAGTTCGTTATGATACCAGGTCGTACCGGAGATATTGCGCGTCCCGCCGGAGCCCGAACCGGCTTCGTCGATGGCGCGGTGCATGGCCTCAATCACCACCGGGTTTTGCCCCTGCCCCAGATAGTCATTGGAACACCAGACCGTGACGTCGCGCTCGCTCCCGTCCTCGCGCTGCCAGGTGGCGCGCGGGAAGGCGCCACGATGACGCTTCAGATTGGCAAAAACGCGGTAACGGCCCTCCTTGCGGACGGCGTCAATGGCGGCCTCGAATGCGGCGGTGTAATCCATGTACTTATCTCAACCCTGTTTCCGCACGAGAAACGGGGCCCTCGGTGGGTTGTTGTCAGGGTCTCAACGCCCTGTTTGACCATAGCCGGTATAGTGGGTTGTACCGCCTGTGACCAGTGTCAATATGCCATAGGTTCAGACCCGTGGCGCATCAAATCTGCACAAGAGGCTGGCGCATAATGACGCACCTGTTTTTTGCCCGCATACCCGCACAATCGAACTGTGTTTGCATTATAATGAATTTTTTGCAAATATAGGCTTTCTTGAGCTCTGTTAAATACAGCCAGCAAAGGTCCGGTCATGAATGCTTCGCCGTCCAAAGCCGTCGCCGATACTGCCTTTAGCGGCCCCTCCGGCAGCGTCGCCTGTGAGGAAGATGAGCGCAACCTGGCCTATGTCGTCTATGGCCTGCTGTTCATCAGCCCCTTTTCGCTGGGCATCACCGCCCTGATCGGCGCCGCGCTGGCCTATATCCGCAAGACCAACTGCACCTCCTATATTCAGACGCATTTTCGCTATCAGATCAAACACTTCTGGGCGGTTTTTGCGCTCTGGGGCATGGCGACCTTTATCGCGGTCATCTGTACTGTGGTGCTGACCTGGACGCTGGCCAATCTCATCTGGTCGCAATACGACATTTCGGACTGGCGACATATCGACCTCGACCTCAGCGATCTTGATATTTCCAGCATCCCCGTTTCCACGATCCTCGGCGTCTCTTCGGGCTATGTGATCTCGGCCCTGCTGACCTTCATGGCCACTGTGTGGATTCTGGCCGCCTCAGTGAATGGCCTTCTCAAGCTCAATAATCACAAGCCGATTGGCAAACGCTTCAGAACGGCGTAAGCCCCTGCCCCGTTGATCTGGTAATTACGCGTCGCGCCGGGCGATGCGTTTGAACGGGGTGCTTACATGACCTTCTCCCCCCTTGTCGGTGCCTACCCTTTGTCCCGCCCGCGCCGCCTGCGTCAGTCGGGGTGGGTGCGTGATCTGGTGGCCGAACACCGCCTCACCGTGGCGGACCTGATCTGGCCGATCTTTGTGCACGACAAAGACATGGCGCGTGACCCCATCCGCTCGCTCGAAGGCGTTGATCGACTGAGCATTGCCGAAGCGGTCAGGGAAGCTAGGGAAGCCCATGCGCTGGGCATACCGGCTCTGGCCCTGTTTCCCAATATCGACCCGTCGCTGCGCAATGATGTCGCCACGGCCGCTTATGACCCCGACGGCCTGATCGCCCGCACCTGTCGCGCCATCAAATCGGCCGTGCCGGAGATAGGTCTGATCGTCGATGTAGCGCTCGATCCCTTCACCTCGCACGGCCACGACGGCATCCTCAGCGACGGCAAGATTCACAACGAAAAGACCATCGAGATTCTCACCCGGCAGGCGCTGGTGCAGGCCGAGGCCGGGGCCGATGTACTCGCCCCCTCTGACATGATGGACGGACGAATCGGCGAGATTCGCAAGGCGCTGGAGGCACAAGGCCTGACCGACAAGCTGATCCTGTCCTACGCCGCCAAATACGCCTCGGCCTTCTACGGCCCGTTCCGCGACGCGGTCGGCACCTCGGCGCTGAAAGGCGACAAGAAGACCTATCAGATGGACAGCGCCAATACGGATGAGGCCCTTCGCGAAGTCGCCATGGACCTTCAGGAAGGCGCCGACATGGTGATGGTCAAGCCCGGCCTGCCCTATCTCGACATTGTGCAGCGCGTGTCGGAAACGTTCAAAGTGCCGACCTTCGTCTATCAGGTGTCGGGCGAATACGCGATGATCAAGGCGGCGGTCAATGCTGGCTTCATGGACCACGACAAGTGCGTATTCGAAACGCTGCTCGCCTTCAAACGGGCCGGCGCATCGGGGGTGCTGACCTATTTTGCCAAATATGTGGCGGAGAAGTTAGCGCGATGAGCGATAACGATTACGAGTATCCGGTCAAAACCCTCAATGTAGCCTTAGCGTCCACCGACTGCGTCAAACTCATAACCGATCATCGCGATGATTATAGTCAATATGAAGGTTATATCATTGCGTTGACGGAAAAGCTTGCCTTGCTCCAAACCATTGACGATTGGCATACCGATGGGTTTGCCGTTTTTGCTCTTAGTCACCTTGTCGGTTGGCGACAAAGCCCGACTGAAACCGGACGTTCAATCATTCTACGTTCTTTCGGTATTCACAAAGGCGTACAACCCGATGGCATAAATTTAAATAGTCTGCCAGAACTCTGCTGGGCACTAAAAACTTTGGAAAAAACCATCGCTGTCAACATAGGTAATGAGTGTGAAGTCGGAGAGATTGCTCAGGTTTCACGTCGCCTTGTTTTGAATGGCATTGATGCTGTGGCCGCGCCTTTGGAAGGCCCCGTCGAAATCGACTGGGAAGACATAAGTCAAATTAGCTTTGACGATGAATATACAACCGGCTTCAAGGCCTATCTCCAGTCTCTGAAAAGTTGAACATTTACTTCCGCCGTGCCTCAAGACGCGCGTGCAGCGATGAGGTGTCCCAGCGCTGGCC
The DNA here is from genome assembly GCF_037101385.1 of Asticcacaulis sp. DW145. NCBI lineage: Bacteria > Pseudomonadati > Pseudomonadota > Alphaproteobacteria > Caulobacterales > Caulobacteraceae > Asticcacaulis > Asticcacaulis sp. DW145. Next base: position 842,225 of record NZ_AP029025.1, read on the forward strand.
GCCCATCGCCTGCACCTCGGAATAGAACTGATCGACCAGCGCGGCGACGCTTAAGTGTGCGCCGTTTGAGCGCGCCTCATCAAGCGCAATCCCCAGATCCTTGCGCATCCAGTCCACGGCAAAGCCGAAGTCGTATTTGCCCTCAGCCATGGTCGCCCAGCGGTTCGACATCTGCCACGACCCCGCCGCACCCTGCGAAATAGCCTGAAACACCAGCTCCGGATCAATATCGGCGCATTTGGTAAAATGGAGCGCCTCGGCAATGCCCTGCACCGCCCCGGCAATGGCGATCTGGTTGCACATCTTGGCCGTCTGGCCCGCGCCCGCCTCGCCGATCCGTGTCAGAGATTTGGTATAGGGCAGGGTCACCGCGCGCACGCGGGCCAGTTGCGACTCTTCGCACCCGACCATGACCGACAAGGCCCCATTGACAGCCCCCGCCTGTCCGCCGGACACTGGCGCATCGGAAAAATGCAAACCTTTCCCGGCACATAGGACCGAAAGCTCACGCGCCAGTCGGGCCGAAGTTGTCGTGTGGTCGATGATCAGACTGCCCGCCGCCATGCGCTCCGCCGCCCGCGTCACCAGATCGCGCACATCGTCATCGCGCCCGACACAGAGGACCAGCACCTCGGCATTTTCCACGGCCTCTTCAAAGTCGGTGGCAAAGGCCGCACGGTGCGCCTCGCCCCACGCCATCGCCTTATCCACCGAGCGGTTGAAGCCCACGACCTCGAAACCGGCCTTCAACAGATGACCAGCCATGGGGGCGCCCATGACGCCCAGACCTGCAAATACGATACGCATGAAATGCCTCAAACGGGTAAAGGGTGAGTCTGGCCATAGCGGCCACGGAAATAGGTCAGGCCGTGGTCGCCAAAATGGGTTTCCGACTGATCGAAGGCTTCGACCTCACCCACGATCACCAGATGATCGCCCAGCACCTGAGTCTGGTACTGACGGCATTTCAGCCACGCCAGCGCCGCTTTCAAACGCAGCGGTTCGTCGGCAAACGACAGGTCGTCGGCTTCGCGGCAATAGGGGTTTTCACGGAAGAAGCGGTCGGACAGATCGCGTTGCGCCGCGCTGAGGATATTGATCCCAAAGCTCTGCGCCTCGGCAAACAGGGCATAGCGCTCCGATTTGAGGTCCAGCGACCACAGAATCAGCTTCGGCTCCAGCGACACCGAGGCGAACGAGTTGATGGTCAGCCCCATGACGCACGGGTGGCCTTCGCGGTCCACCACGGGAATGGTGACGACTGCCACGCCGGTGGCAAAGGTGCCCAGGGCGTGACGATAGGCCAGACGATCAGGGTCGCTCAACGGAACCTCATGGCAACAGGAATACCCCCTCCTTTGACCCCAAAAGCCTGCGAGGGTCAATCGCTGAAACCGCTTCAAAACGGGCGGCTTCAACCGCCTGTTAAGATTAATGACCGATAGATTGATGAACTACCGGAGTTCGTATGGCCAGTCGCGACGCCCCCGTTGTCATCAAGAAAGTCAAGAAGGTCGTCGGCGGCGGACACCACGGCGGCGCGTGGAAGGTCGCCTATGCCGACTTCGTGACCGCCATGATGGCCTTCTTCCTGCTGATGTGGCTGATCAACACCACCTCCCCCGAACAGAAGAAGGGCGTTGCCGATTATTTCGCCCCGGCCAGCGTGTCTCAGACCACCTCCGGCTCCGGCGGGATTCTGGCGGGCACCGCGATTGGGCGCGACGGCGTCAAACAGGAAGGCGCAATGGCCTTTATCGAGCAGATGGCCCCCGAAGCCCCGGACGTACAGGACCGCGATGGTTCCTCAAAAAAAGCCGCCGACCTGTCGCAGAACACCGAAGAGGAACTGCGCGAAGAATTGCAAAAGCGCGAAGAGGCCTCGTTCCGCTCGGCTGCCGAATCGCTGCGTCAGGCGCTTCAGGACATGCCCGAACTGGCCGAACTGTCGAAAAACATCCTCGTCGATCAGACGCCGGAAGGGTTGCGCATCCAGTTGATTGATCAGGAGGGGCGCGCCATGTTCAACGCCAACTCCACCCAGCCCAATGACCGGGCCCGCCTGCTGCTGCGCGCCGTGGCCAAGGTCGTCAATCAGTTGCCAAACCGTATCTCCATCACCGGCCACACGACCGGCACCCCCGGCGCGGGGCAATCCGACAAGGACTGGAAACTGTCGGCAGATCGCGCCGATGCCTCGCGTCAGGTGCTGCAAGGGGCCGGCGTCGATCAGGACCGCATCGCGCAGGTTTCGGGCAAGGCGGCAAAGGAACCTCTCTATCCAGACGACCCCACCCTGGCCGGAAATCGCCGCATCGCCATTATTCTGCTGCGCGAAGCCCCTGTTCTCCCAGAAAACCCTTCTCTTTGAGATAAAAATGGGGTCTGATAAGCCGGTAATCAGATCAGGCACCCTCCCATGAGCGAGCATTTTCCGGGACGAAAGCTCAGATACTATCTGACCATTCCTGGCCCCTGCCCGTATCTGGAGGGTCAGGAGGAGCGGAAGGTGTTTGTGCACCTGCCCCCCCTCGAAGCCATCAATGTCAATGATCAGTTGTCGGCCATCGGCTTCCGTCGCTCTCAGAACATCGCCTACCGCCCGGCCTGCCCCGCCTGCCGCGCCTGTCAGTCGGTGCGCATCCCCGTACATGACTATCAGCACAACCGCACGGACAAGCGCATCCTGAAGCGCAATGCCGGTCTGACGCGGCATTTCCGCGAGGCCGAGGCGACGCGCGAGCAGTACGACCTGCTACAGAAATATCTCAAGGTGCGCCACCCCGACGGCGGCATGATGGACATGACCTGGCCCGATCTGGTGGCCATGGTCGAAGACACGCTGGTGCGTACCCACATCATCGAATACCGGCTGGACGGGCAACTGATCGGCTGCGTGCTGGTCGATGCGCTCAACGACGGCCTGTCGCTGGTCTATAGCTTCTACGATCCGGACCTGATGAACCGCTCGCTGGGCCGCTTTGTCATTCTGGACCACATAGATCAGGCGCAGCGCGCGGGCTATGCCTATGTCTATCTCGGCTACTGGGTGAAGGGCTCGCCCAAGATGGACTATAAGGCGCGCTACAAGCCGCTGGAGGCCCTGACCGATTTCGGCTGGACCGAGATTGATCCCGATCTGACGGACGCAGGGTCAGCCGAGGACTGAGTTGAGGCCGCGCCCGGCAGCAAAGGCGCCATAGACAATGCCGCCGACATACAGCGTGGCCGCCAGCGCAAACACCTGCCCCAACAGCACAAACAGGCCATCGCGCTGGATCATGCCGACCGCCGTCAGCAAAATCGCCACCGCCGGTAGGGTGTTGGAAAAGGGAATGATCCCCAGCGGCAGCATCATGATCACAGCGGCATAGATCAGGACCAGCGCATTGACGCGGTTCGACACCGCCCCGCTGGTCAGCCTCAAAAGGCGGGGTTTGACAAAGCGGTCGATCTTCGACACCACGCCAACCCCGCGTTGCAGTACCGGCACCAGCTTCGCCGTCTCGATCTCACGGTCCAGTATCTTTTCCGGCAGCCACGGCAGGCGGTTGAAAAGGATGGCCACCGCAATCAGGATGATGGCGGCGCTGAACGGGATGGAAATGCCCGGCACCGACACAGGGATCAGAAACGGCAGGCACAGCAGCACACACAGCAGCAGCAGCCCCTGCTCGCCCATCATGTCGATCAATTCCCGCAGCGTCGTATGCTGCCCCTCAATGCGGCCCACCGTGTGGGTCAGCATGGCACTGAGGGTTTCCGAGGTGTCGTGAAAGCCGAAAATCTTGCGCATACCGCATTGCAGCGAAAGCGGCATAAAGACGCAAGTGGAAAATCGTTTGCGTGGCTGGAGGTTTTTAGAGAAAGAGAGAACCACAGATTACACAGATTGCACAGACGACGTGCGCCGTGACTATCGCGGGTTTCCGCCACACACTGTGCCTGCAAAACCGGACAGTATGGGGCTGCGTACCCGGGCCTGACAAAAAAGAGACGCGCCGGGGCGCGTCCCAATCTGTGTAGCCTGTATTTCTTTGAAGTCTTAGGCTGGACGCAGCTTGCGCAGGCCGCGTGGGGCCATCTTGCCGACGCTGGCGCGCTTACCCACAAAGTCTTTCCAGTCCTTGAAGTCGCGCGCCTTGCCTGATCCGTCGTACCACTGCACCGGCCCGGCCTGATCGAAGATCGCGATGTCCTTCACGCCGCCGTCCTTATAGCCTTGCAGCTTGACGCCCTTGCCGCGCGCCATTTCCGGCAGTTCCGAAACCGGATAGACCAGCACCTTGTTGTTTTCACCCAGAATAACCACGTGGTCTCCCGTCACCGGCAAAGCGGCAAAGGCCTCGGTGCCATCCGCATTGAGCACCGACTTACCGGCCTTCTTGTTGCCGACGGCGTCCTCTTCGTTCATCACGAAGCCATAGCCGTTCTTCGACACCATCAGGCGTTTAGCCCCCGGCGTGAACATGAAGACGTTGACGATACGGGTGTTTTCTTCCATCTCCAGCATCAGTTGGAGCGGTTCGCCGTGCCCGCGACCGGACGGCAGCTTGTCGCAGCCCAGCGTAAAGAAACGCCCGTCAGAGGTCATGATCAGCAGCTTGTCGGTATTGTAGCCGGGCACCAGGAAGCCGAGATTATCGCCTTCCTTGAACTTCAGCTCCGACGGATCATCGACGCGGCCCTTAGTGGCGCGAATCCAGCCGCGTTCGGACAGGATGACGGTCAGGGCTTCCTTGGGCAGATAGGACTCGATGGCCGCCACCTCGACGCCCTGCGGCGCTTCGGCAAAGGTGGTGCGGCGCGCCGACAGAAGTTGCTTGCGGACCTCGGTCAGTTGTTCGTCGATCCGCTTCCACTGCTTCTTTTCGGAACCCAGCAGGGACAACAGGCCGTCGCGTTCCTTCGACAGCTTGTCGTGCTCGCCCTTGATGGCCATTTCTTCGAGACGCGCAAGCTGCCGAAGCCGCGTATCGAGGATGTAATCGACCTGCACCTCGGTCAGCTCGAAACGCGCCATCAGGGTCTGCTTCGGCGTCTCGTCCTCACGGATAATGCGGATCACCTCATCCAGATTGAGGAAGGCGATCATCAGGCCGTCGAGGACGTGCAGACGCTTCTCGATCTTGTCCAGACGCCATTGCGACTGCCGGATCAGCACTTCGCGGCGGTGGTCGAGGAACGAGGTCAGGATGGTCTTCAGACCCATGACGCGCGGCGTGCCGGTCTTGTCCAGCACGTTCATGTTGAAGGCAAAGCGCGTTTCCAGATCGGAGATCTTGAACAGGCTTTCCATCAGCACTTCGGGGTCGATATTGCGCGTCTTGGGCTCAAGGATCAGGCGCACCTCTTCGTCGGATTCGTCGCGCACATCGCCTAGCAGCGGGGCCTTCTTGGCCTCGATCAGGTCGGCCAGTTGCTCGATCAGGCGCGACTTCTGCACCTGATACGGGATTTCGGAGACAAGGATGCGCCAGGCCCCACGCCCCAGATCCTCGACCTCATAGCGGGCGCGCACCCGCACGCTGCCGCGCCCCGTCTCATAGGCCTCATAGATGGCTTCGCGGCGCTCGACGCAGATCCCGCCGGTCGGGAAGTCGGGCCCCGGAATGATGGCCATCAGGCCGTTGGTATCGGTATCGGGTTCGGCGATCAGCAGCTTACAGGCGTCGATAAGCTCCGCGACATTGTGCGGCGGGATGGAGGTCGCCATGCCGACAGCGATGCCCGTCGCCCCATTGGCCAGCAGGTTCGGAAACGCCGCCGGCAGGACGACCGGCTCCTCGTCCTGACCGTCATAGGTCGGGCGGAAATCGACGGCGTTCTCGTCTATGCCGTCCAGCAGCAGCATGGCCGCCGTGGTCATCTTACATTCGGTGTAACGCATGGCGGCGGCAGAATCGCCGTCGATATTGCCGAAATTCCCCTGCCCATCGACCATGGGATAGCGTTGGGCGAACCATTGCGCCATCCGCACCAGCGCGTCATAGATCGACTGATCGCCGTGCGGGTGGAAGTTACCCATGACTTCCCCGACGACCTTGGCCGATTTGCGCGCCGCCGCCTGCGGGTTCAGCCGCATATTGTGCATGGCGTACAAGACGCGCCGGTGCACCGGCTTCAGGCCGTCGCGCACGTCCGGCAGGGCGCGGTGCATGATGGTGGACAGCGCATAGGCCAGATAGCGCCGCGACAGGGCCTCGCCCATCGGTTCGCTGAGGATACGGCCACCTTCGTCAGGAATCACATCGTTGCTCATGCCTTATGCGTAAGGCTTTCGCGCTTTTCGCACAAGCACATATGCAGAACAGGTTGTGGAGGGAGAGACCCTCACCAATTGTTGCGGCCATCCAGCGCTTCGACCGGCAGGCTGTTCAGATCAAAGCCATCCACCATGCGCATATTGATGGCGACGATGCGCTGTTCCGGCACGACGCCCGCCTCCCCCTTGGGTGTACCGTCGGCATTATAGGCCGAGGCCCAGTCCGGGCTGTCACCGTGCGTATTGCCGCCGCAATGGCCGCAGAAATGATGCTGATTGAGGCCGCGACTGGCCGAATAGGTGCGATCGTGCGTCGCACTGTGGATCGTCACCTCACCTGGCGCAAAATAGGCCCACACGGCCCCGACGCGATGGCAGTAGGTGCAGTTACAGGTCCGCCCGCCTTCGGGGGCTTTTAAGATGTCGATGCGGGTCGCGCCGCAATGGCAGGTGGCGGTGAGGGTCATGGTTCGCTCCTTTGAAGGCGCGAACGTCGCAGACCGTGATGACAAAATCTGTCAGCAAGGATCAGGGATCAGAACAGGGCGTCCACGGCGTTTTGCAGATCGTTTTCGAGGCGCTCGGCCCGCCCGTGAATATGGGCGTCCATTTCAACGACGCGCGCCTTCAGGCTGTCCAGACGCGCCGCGAGGTCTTCGCGCGCCACTTCGTCTTCAAGATTCGAGCTGAGCAGAATCTGGATGCCGGATTCGAACTCTTCGAGCGCCTTTTCACAAGCCGCATCGAAAGGTTTACGCACAGCCTCCGGCGAGGCCTTATAGGCGGCAATCACCACGTCTTTCTGCTCGAAGCCGGAATTTTCGAAATGCTCGACATAGCCGCGGCGACGCCAGTCCATCAGCTCCTCGGCCATGTCCGGCATGTCGAGGCCCATTTCGAACAGCATGATCGCTTCGTTGAACAGGTTGAGGTAATCCGTCGCCAAACCCGTCTCCGGATTGACGTTCGCCGCCCGCAGTTCCTGTTCGCTATACCCTGACATACCCGCCAAACTACCCGCCCAAATCGAGCCCATCGGCCCAACCTAGTGAAAACACGTTACCAAAGCATGGAGAACAGTGTTTTCGCGCACATTTTAAAAACGGAATCACCCGTCGCGTACACTGTCGATAAGGCGAGTGCGGATTTCGGGCAAGGGCTGATTGAGCGGGTGAAAGATATGCCGTTCCAGAAAATAGCCGGTCAGGTCCAGCCCCCGGCGCAGATCGTCCGCGTGAACGCCACCTTGTGACGACAGCAGAAATCCCGGTAAAGGCAACAGCTTATCCTTATAGGGCTCGCCTTCGCGGCGGCTGACGGCGCGGGCCGAACGCGGCGAGACGTAGATCAGATCGTCGCGGCTGCCGCTCACGGCACAGGCCGACAGGTCGAGACCGAACCCTACCGCCTCCAGCAGGCCCATCTCGAAACGCACATAGACGTAGGGCCAGACGCCGGGCAGGCCAAAGGCATTGATCAACGCTTCAAAGGCATAGAAGGCCCCCGGATAGGCCTCGCGTTCGGGCAGGACGGCGCGCGTCATGACACAGGCGCACTGCACCCCGATCAGGGCCATAGGGTCATCGAAGATGTCCGCCGAGGCATCGCCTTCCGGTTCCAGCGTGGCCGACCCCAGTTGGTCGGCGGTGCGCGCCCGATAGGACAGGCGCACACGGCTGGCCGGTTGCAGATAGGGCTTGAGCCGGCGTGACGCGCCGCCGGGCACATGGGCGGCGATATGGCCGTGTTCCAGAGTCAGAAAATGCACCACCGCACCGGTTTCCCCGTGCGGCCTGGCGCTTAAAACAAAGGCATCGTCTTCGAAGGTCACGACGATCCCCCCTTCACGACGCAAGAAAATTTCACGTCAGGCTGAGACGAAACGTGCGCTTTTCGAGAACCGGCGCGCAGCGTACTTAAGTACGTGAGCACCGGAAGCGCAGAAAAGTGCCCGTTGCAGGCCAGCCTCACGTGAAATTACTCCCCGAACTCCAGACCGAACTGCGCATATAAGGCCCGGTCGTCGCTCCAGCGTTCATTGACCTGCACGTGCAGGAAGAGGTGCACCTTGCGGTCGAGAATCTCCATCAGCTCCTGACGGGCACGCTGACCGATCCATTTCAGGGTCTGACCGTTTTTGCCCAGCACGATGGCGCGCTGACCGTCGCGTTCGACGAAGATGGTCTGTTCGATGCGCGCCGCGCCGTCCGGCATGTCCTTGAAGTCGGTCGTCACGACGGCGCAGGCATAGGGCAGTTCCTCATGCACGCGCAGGAACAGCTTTTCGCGGGTGATTTCGGCGGCCAGAATACGCACCGGCGCATCGGCCGCCTGATCTTCCGGATAAAGCCACGGCCCCGAAGGCATTTTATCGGCAAGCGCCTCCATGAGGTCGGCAATGCCATTGCCCTTTTCGGCCGAGATCATGAAGACCTGATCGAAAACGCCTTCCTTGAACAGGCTGTCGGCCAGGGCCAGCAGGTTGTCACGGCGCAGAAGGTCGATCTTGTTGAGCACCAGAATGGCGCGGCGATTATTGGCCTTCAGGCCCGCCATGATGGTCTCGGCGTCTTCGACCGCCAGCTTGTCGGCACCGGTCGGCTTGGTGTCGGGGGCCGGGAAATGCACGGCCAGATGCGCCGGAGCGTCAATCAGCATGACCACGATGTCAGCATCTTCGGCCCCGCCCCACGCCGATTTGACCATGGCACGGTCGAGACGCCGGCGCGGCTTGAAGATTCCCGGCGTATCGACCAGCACGATCTGCGCCTCACCATGAATGGCGATGCCGCGCACCGGAAAGCGCGTCGTCTGCACTTTTTGGGTGACGATGGAGACCTTGGAGCCGACCAGAGCGTTGACAAGGGTGGATTTGCCCGCATTGGGCGCGCCGATGATGGCGGCGAAACCCGCGCGCGTCGTCGCGGGAGAAGAAGAGGTGATCGTCAATTAAGACCTGCGTATTCGATAAAGCTGAGGGCCGCCGCCTTTTCGGCCTCCTGACGGGACTTGCCGCTGGCGACGACGGGATCATAGCCTTCTAGCGTGAGCGCGACCTTAAAGATAGGGGCATGATCGGGACCGGTGCGCTCCACGATCTCATATTTCGGTGAAGCCAGCTTCTGCTGCGCGGCCCATTCCTGAAGGTGCGACTTGGGGTTCAGGTGCGAACGGGAGTGGCTGGCGCGGATATGCGGTTGCCACAGGGGGGCGAAGATGCGCCGCGCCGTCTCAAAGCCGCCGTCGAGATAGACCGCCGCGATCAGGGCTTCGCAGGCATCGCCCAGAATGGTCAGGTTGGAGCGCCCGCCGCTTTTGGTTTCACCAGGGGCCAGACGCATGGCGGCCCCTACGCCCAGCGATGTGGCCACCGCCGCACAGGTTTCGCGGCTGACCAGCCCGTGCAGGCGCTGCGACATCTCGCCTTCGGCGGCCTGCGGAAAGGCCTGCATCAGGGCTTCGGCCACCAGCAGGCCCAGCACGCGATCCCCAAGAAACTCCAGCCGCTCATTATCGCCGGAGACGGTCTTTTTGGGGCGCCCGTCGCTGACACTGGCGTGGGTAAGCGCGCTGTCGAGCAGTTGGCGGTCCACAAAACGGTATCCGAGTTTCGCCTCCAGTTCATCCAGCACCTTCTGCCGATGACCGGAGGCATCCCTTTGCATACGTGTCATTATTTCAGGGACTTGAAGAAACGGTCCCAGCGCAGGTCGAGCCAAGTCCACGGCTTGAACAGCGACGCGCCCTTGTTCCACGAGATCAGCACCATGACCGCCTTGCCCTCAAGGTTTTCGGCAGGCACGAAGCCGACGCCCGGCTGGAACGGATCGGCAGGCGAGAAACGGCTGTCGAGCGAGTTGTCGCGGTTGTCGCCCATCACAAAATATTGGCCTTCGGGCACGGTAAAGACCTGCGTGTCGTCGGCCTCAGGCTTATAACCCATGTCCTGCGTCAGGTGGGTCGCGCCGTCAGGCAGGTCTTCCTGCATGACCTCGACGCCCTGCGTCGCATAGGTAATGCCGGCGGAAATCGGCCCCTTGTCGATAGTGGTCACCGGCTGGTCGTTGATAAAGACCTGACCATTCTTCACCTGAACGCGGTCGCCGGGCAGGCCGATGACGCGCTTGATGTAATCGACCTTGGTGTTGCTGGGCAGCTTGAACACCACGATGTCGCCGCGTTTGGCCTGCTTTTCGAAGACACGGCCCGAAATCACCGGCGGCGAAAACTGGATGGAGTGCTTCGAATAGCCATAGTCCCACTTGCGCACCACGATGTAGTCACCCTCGTAGAGGTTGGGCTCCATCGACGCCGAGGGGATGGTAAAGGGCTGGAAAAACAGCGTGCGGAAGACCAAAGTGATGATCAGGGCGATCGCGACGGTCTTGATAATATCCGACCATTCGTCCTTGATCGCCGACTTTTCGTCGCCTTCCACGGTTGCTTTTTCGGTCACCGCGTCCTCAACGACCTTGTCTTCAGCGCTCATCACTCAGCCCCATATCCTTTAGCGCTATTAGCTTTAAGCGCATTCCTTCGACCTGTCTATTTTTAGATTTCGGCCAAAAATAGACGTTACATTTTATTCAGGGTTAGTCCGGCACGGCCTCGATAATCACATAGGCCCCGGCCAGATCGCCCTCATCCGTCAGGCTGAGGTGGATGCGTGCCGCACTGCGCTGCGGCAGCAGCGCCTGAAGCCGGTCAAGCGCGCCGTTTTTAAGCGTCACCTCAGGCTTGCCCAGCGCATCATTGCGCACCTCTATGTCGGTGAAATGAAAGCCGCGCAAACCGGTGCCCAGCGCCTTCATCACCGCCTCCTTGGCGGCAAAACGCTTGGCCAGAGCGGCATGAACCGGCGTTTTCGACAGGGCATAGGCCTGCTCGGCGGGCGTGAACACGCGGTCTAGGAATTTCTGACCGAAGCGTTCGACCGACTGCCGGATGCGCCGCGCGTCGGTCAGGTCCATGCCCACGCCAAGGATCATAGGCGCGCAGCGTCCATCAGGTGCCGCATACGGCTGACCGAAGCCTCAAGCCCTACAAAGATGGCTTCACCGATCAGGAAGTGGCCGATATTCAGTTCTTTGATCTGAGGCACACGCGAAATAAAGGTCACGGTATCATAGTCGATGCCGTGGCCCGCATGGACCTCGATGCCGACCTCGGCCGCCATATGCGCCGCCCATTCGAGCTTCTTCATCTCGGACTCAACGATGGAGCGTTCGCCTTCGCGCCAGGCGTCGCACAGGGCGCCCGTGTGAAATTCGACGACGGGCGCGCCGATATTCGACGCTGCCGAAAGCTGTACCGGATCGGTGGCAATAAACAGCGAGGTACGGATGCCCGCCGCATTGAGTCGCGCGACCGCGGGCCCAACGACGTCTATATTACCCGCCACATCCAGACCGCCTTCGGTGGTACGCTCCTGACGGCGTTCGGGCACCAGACAGCAGGCGTGCGGCTTGAGATCGAGCGCAATGCCCATCATCTCATCGGTCACCGCCATCTCAAAGTTTAACGGCTTACCAAACTCATCACAGACGGCCTTCAATGCCCAGATATCCTTATCGAGCACATGGCGGCGATCTTCGCGCAGATGCGCCGTGATGCCATCGACTCCGGCCTCCAGCACCTGACGGGCGCCGCGCACCGGGTCAGGCGCATGGCCGCCGCGCGCATTACGCACCGTGGCGATGTGATCAATATTGATCCCCAGACGAATGCGATTCATGGACGTCAGGCCTTTTGCGACAGACGGCGGCTGCCGGGGTCCTGCACCGGAATGGCGGCCAGTTCCGGCGGCAGGGCATCGGCGGGATAGGCGGGCACTTCCAGGCTGGCCAGCGAGATCAGCGGCACGCCGACATCCGCCTTGCCCCCCGACCGATCCACGATGCAGGCCGCCGCGACGACTTTGCCGCCCAGCGCCTGAATGGCGGCAATGCATTCGCGCGACGACAGGCCGGTGGTGACGATGTCTTCGACCATGACCACCTTCGCGCCGGGTTCGATGTGAAAGCCGCGACGCAGCTTGAACTCACCCTCGACACGCTCAACATACATGGACGGGACCTTCAGGTGACGCGCCGTCTCATAACCGGGGATGATGCCGCCCACGGCCGGTGAAATCGCCACATCGACCTGCCCGGCCTGCGCCACGATCTTTTCGGCCAGCGCCTTGCACAGGCGCTCACAACGATCCGCATTCATGAAGACGAGGTTTTTTTGCAGGAACAGCGGCGAATGCAGCCCGCTCGACAACACAAAATGCCCCTCTCTCAGGGCATTGGCGTCACGAAATTCATTGATCACGTCTTCAGAAGTCATGGGAGGTCCCGGCCGTATGGGTTTTGCCGCTACATAGGCCAAATCGCCGCCGAACCCAATAAATATTTAGACCGCATCGTGTGACTTTGTGATTTGCCTGCATTTCCACCTTACTTTAAAGTAAGGAAGTAAAGGAGCGTCAAAAATGAGCACTGCCACTCTCACCACTAAAGGTCAGATCACGATACCCGCTGAGGTGCGCAAAGCCATGGCTGTGGGTCAGGGCGACCGGGTGGAATTTGTGGAGGTGGAACCCGGCAAGTTTCTGCTGTTTGCTGCCACGCGCTCTATGACAGAACTGAAAGGCCGCTTCGGCAAGCCGGACCGCCCCGTCCGTATCGAAGAGATGAATGACGCCATTGCGAGGGCGGCATCCGGCAAATGATCGGGCTCGATACCAACGTCATCGTTCGCTACATCATGCAGGACGATCCGGATCAGGCGGCTTTAGCCTCAGCGGTTATCGAAAGCCTGACCGACGATCAGCCGGGTTTTGTATCCGTGGTGACCTGTGTCGAAACCGTGTGGGTGCTGACGCGCAGTTATAAACTCACACGCGACGCCATCATTGAGACGCTGGAGATTTTACTGGGGGCCTATCAGCTCCGTTTTGAGCACAAGCCAGACCTCTATCGCGCGCTTGCCGATTACAAAGCCGGCAAGGCGGACTTTGCCGACGCCCTGATCCACCGGCTAAATCTGAGCGCCGGATGCGAAAGGACCCTGACCTTTGATGTGGCGGCGGCAGATCACGCAGGCATGACCCTCATCACGCCGGAATAAACCCGGCTCAGCCTCTGATCCGCTCAACCCCCTCGACCGAGGGATTGGTGCGGATGGCGGCCGTGATATTGGTCAGGTGGCGGGCATCCAGCACCTCGACCTCGAATTCAGCATCGAGAAAATCGACCTGCTGATTGGACAGGCGGATATTGACGATATTGCCCTTTGCCTCGCCGATCAGGGTGCAGACCTGCCCCAGCACGCCCGGCTTGTTGCGCATATTGGCGCGGATGCGGGCGGGCGAGACGGTGTTCTTTTCGGCGTTGAGCGTCCATTGCAGGTCGATCCACACCTCCTTACGGCCCTCATAGGCCTCAAGTTGCTCGCATTCGATGGAATGGACGTGGACCTCTGCGCCTTCAACAATGCCGACGATACGGTCGCCCGGCACCGGGGTGCAGCAGCGCGAAAAGACGATCTTCTGCTGCGGCCGCAGGGCGTGGCCGCGCACAAAGGCTGTGGCGTCTTCGCCGTCCTTGATGCGACTGAACGAATCGGTGGTCAGGGTGGCGGGCAGTTTCAGGCCGGGGAACAGGGCCTCCAGCACCTTGGCCGGCGCGATCTTGCCGCGGCCACAGAGTTCAAACAGTTCGTCCTCGCTCTGCACCTGAAAGCGCTCGAAGGCCGGACGCCAGGACATGTCGGTCAGGGTCTTTTCGACCTGGGCAGCCCCGCGTTCCAGCGCCGAGCGCCCCAGACGGATGAAGTCGTCGCGCTGGGTCTGACGGATACTGCGGCGGATGGCGGCGCGCGCCCGACCGGTAATGGTCAGGGACTGCCAGTCCGGGTTCACGCGCGCTTCGACGCCGGTGATGATTTCGACCTGATCGCCATTCTGCAAGGGCGTGCGCAGCGGCTTGTGCTCGCCATTGATGACCGCGCCAATGGCCTTATCGCCCACCTCGGTATGGACGGCATAGGCGAAGTCGAGCGGCATGGCCCCGCGCGGCAAGGAGATCAGGCGGCCCTTGGGTGAGAAGCAAAAGACCTGATCGAGGAACATTTCGAGCTTGGCGTGTTCGACCCATTCTTCGGAATCGCCGCCGTTTTCCGCGATCTGCACGATGGCGCGCAGATTGGCGATGGGGTTGCGCTCGGCCCACTGGGTCGCCGCCGCCTCATCGAAGCCATAGGACTGGTTCTTATAGCCCCAGTGCGCCGCCAGCCCCTCTTCGGCCACCCGGTCCATCACCTCGGTGCGGATCTGCATTTCGATGCGCGCGCCCTTGTGGCCGATGACGGTGGTGTGCAGGGACTGATAGTTGTTGGATTTCGGCGTCGAGATAAAGTCCTTGAAGCGGTCCTGCACGCAGGGCCACTTACGATGCAGCACGCCCAGCGACAGGTAGCAGTCGTCCGGGCTATCGACGATGACGCGAAACGCCACAATATCCGACAGTTGCGAGAAGCCGATCGACTTGCGTTGCAGCTTGCGCCAGATCGAATAGGGCGATTTCTCCCGCCCCGACACCCGCGCCCGGATACCAGCCACCGACAGGGTGTCCTGAATGTCGCGGGCGATATCGGCGACCGCCGCGCCCTTCTGATCGCGCAGATCGGCCAGTCTTTGCAGGATGGCCGCCCTCCCGCGCGGATTGATGAAGGTAAAGGCCAGGTCTTCCAGCTCAGTGGCGAAGCGGTTGCAGCCGATCTGACGGGCCAGCGGCGCATAGACCTCCAGCGTCTCGCGCGAGATGCGCTCACGCTTGTGCTCCGGCACGTATTGCAGGGTGCGCATATTGTGCAGCCGGTCGGCCAGCTTGACCAGCAGCACGCGCACGTCCTTGGAAATGGCCAGAATGAATTTGCGCAGGTTTTCCGACTGCTTGGTATATTCGGACTTCAGCTCCAGCCGCGTCAGCTTGGTGACGCCTTCGACCAGTTGCGCGATCTCTTCGCCAAACAGCGACGCGATTTCCTCGCGCGTGGCGGGCGTGTCCTCAATAGTGTCGTGCAGCAGCGCCGTAACAATGGCGGCCGAGTCCAGCTTGTAGTCGGTGAGAATCCCCGCCACCTCGATCGGATGAGCGAAATAGGGGTCGCCGGAGGCGCGCAACTGCGCCCCGTGCATCCGCATGGCATAGACATAGGCGCGGTTGAGCAGCGCCTCATCGACGGTCGGATCATAGGCCGCCACCCGGTCGATCAGTTCCATCTGACGCAGGAAACGACGCTTGGGAGCCGGTTTAGCCTCGGAGGTCTGCGAAGACGCAGGCTTTTCAGCCTGCGTCTTCTCCGTCAGAGACGGCATTTCAGGGGGTGTCTGGATCGGAGGGGCTTCCGCCGGCGGATCGAGCGGCGGGGTTTCCGCCGGATCGACGGGGGGCGTTTCGGGAGGGGGGATAACATCCCCTTCCTCAGGCTCACCCGGCGGGACTTCCGGCGGCGTTTCTTCCGGGAAACCGGGCGGCACAGCAGGCGGTTCGCTTTCAGACGAAACCCGTGCCGTGATTACCGATTGCCCTTCTGCCGACATTTCCAGAACCGTACTCTCTTCATACATGCAGGCTCCTTAGATAAGAGCCCCGCCACGCGAGTCAAAGAGTAACCCCGCAAGCCCTTAATCGCCAATAAAAAAGGACGGTTTACAGGCAAAGTTACGGGCACGGTGGCGCACAGATAAAAACACCGGCCTGAGCGTCAGACCGGTGTTTTAAAAACGCTTTGAATAGCAGAGGCTTAGTAGCGTTCTTCCTGACCGCCATCGCGGTCGGACTGAAGCGCGCGGATCAGCTCGCTTTCCGACATCTGCTGGTGCTGCGGATCAGCCAGCAGGGCCAGGGTCTCGGCCTCTTCCTCAGCCTCGGTACGCTCATCGACGCGTTGCAGCGAGGCGATCAGGCTTTCGGTCAGGCTTTCCGGCGGCAGCTTGTCCTCGGCGATCTCACGCAGGGCTACGACCGGGTTCTTGTCGTTGTCGCGGTCAAGCAGGATCGAAGCACCCGAAGAGATGGCGCGGGCGCGATGCGCCGCCAGCAGCACCAGATTGAAACGGTTATCGACCTTCTCGACGCAATCTTCGACGGTAACGCGAGCCATGCAGAACCCTTTGCAAATAATGACAAAAACGCCGCCGTCAAGACGTATCTCGCCTTGACCGACAGCGTGAGCCGTGTTCGTTCGCCCCGTCTTTACCCAGTGTCGCTGCAAAAGACAAGAATTACTTGTCATTTGCGTTCAAGCCGCCGTGCAGCGGTTGCACCCCCGCCCCGCCTCGCCTAAGAGACGCGCATCATGTCCGCTGCGCCCTCCCCTGTTACGTCCCCGTCCGCCCTGTCGCGCTGGAGCGGCTATGCCCTGGCTCTGGCCGGGGCGTTCCTGTTTGCCACCAAGGGCATCTTTATCAAGCTGGCCTATGCCTATGATGTCGATGCCTCAACGCTGCTGACCCTGCGCCTTCTGATCGCCACCCCCTTCTTTATCGCAGTGGGCCTGATCACCCGCTACCGTCAGCGCAAGGCCGCGCCCCTGTCGGGCAGCCTCTACCTCAAGGCGCTGGCGGTGGGCGCGCTGGGCTATTGGTTCGCCAGCTATACCGATTTCGAAGGACTGGTGTACCTGTCGCCGCAGTTTGAACGCCTGATCCTGTTCACCTATCCCCTGTTCGTCATCCTTCTGGGGGCGTGGCTGTTCCGTCAGCCTTTGAAGGCCATGGCCCTGCCCGCCTTTGTGATCGCCTATGCCGGTCTGGCCCTCGTCTTCTGGTCCGAAGCGGGCAGCGGCGGGCCGGACGTCGCCATCGGCGCCGGCTGGGTCATGGCCTCCTCCGTCGCCTTCGCCCTCTATCTGCTGCTGGCCAAGCCGCTGATCGCGCAGATGGGCGCCGCCCTCTTCACGTCAGTGGGAATGGTCGGAGCCGCCCTCGCCACCTTCATCCACTTCGGTCTGACCCATCAGGCCAGCGCCATCCCGGCCGATGCAGGTCTGTGGGTGCTGGCGCTGGGTCTGGCCATAGGCGCGACGGTCCTGCCCGGTTATCTGGTTAGCTTCGCTCTGGCGCGCATAAGTTCTCAGGCCAATGCCGTCATCGGCTTTATCAATCCCATCTTCACCATGGGACTGAGCGTTCTGATCCTGAAAGAAAGCCTGTCGCTCATCGACCTGATCGGCACGGTTCTGGTGCTGGGCGGCGTCGGTCTCTACACCTGGCTGGAACAGCGTCCTCAGTTGCTCAGCAAGGCGGACGTATCCTCCGCCGGATAGGCATCCGTCCCCACCGTCACCCGCGCGTAAAGGTCCCGCGCGCTTAGCCCCAACATCGGATGCACCCAGTCGGGAGCAATCTCCGTCAGCGGCCCCATGACAAAGCCCCGCTCATGGGCGCGCGGATGCGGCAGTATCATGTCACCGTCGATTACGACATCCCCATAGGCGATAAGGTCGAGATCGAGCACGCGCGGCTGATTGGGCTGCGGCCCGCGCACACGACCGGCCTCGGCCTCAAGCGCGTGCAACTCTATTAGTAAACGCTGCGGCTTCAAAGTCGTAGAGACCGCGAATACGGCATTATGATAGGGCGGATACTCAGGGTTTGGCCACGCCTGAGAACGCCACAAGGATGAAATCTGCGTAACCTTTATCCCGTATTGGCACAAGCGCTTGACAACCCTGTGTAAGGCCTGCAAAGGATTAAGCTCGTCGTGAGGCAAATTCGCACCGTAGGCTATATAGATAGCCGGTGTGATTTCAGAGAACGACGCTACTGTTTTAGTCATTTTGATTCTTCAATTTTCAAACGAAAGCTATTTGAATGAGTTTTTATCCAACTGACAAGATTGCTCTTTTTATCGACGGCGCCAATCTTTACTCAGCCGCCAAGGCGCTCAACTTCGATATTGATTACCGCAAGCTTCTCGATGAGTTCCGCAAGCGCGGCATTCTTCTGCGTGCCTACTACTATACGGCTCTGGTCGAAGGGGATGACTATTCGCCGATACGCCCGCTCGTGGACTGGCTCGATTATAACGGGTTTGCCCTGATCACCAAGACCGCCAAGGAATATACGGATGCGCAGGGCCGTAAGCGCTGGCGCGGCGATATGGATATCGAAATCGCCTGCGACATGATGGAAATTGCTGAGCACGCGGACCATCTGGTCCTGTTTTCCGGTGACGGCGACTTCCGCCGCCTGATCGAGGCCGTTCAGCGCAAGGGCTGCCGCGTCACTGTCGTGTCCACCGTGAAGTCGCAGCCGCCCATGACTTCCGACGAACTGCGCCGTCAGGCCGACACCTTTGTCGATCTGGCCGATCTGGCCAGTGTCGTGGGCCGCCCGCGTCAGCAGCCCGCCAATACCCGCAACGAAGAGTTTGAGGACTAAAAGAAGAAGGCCCCACCACCCGGCGGGGCCTTCTGTCTATCCGTGATCCTTGAGCAGGCGAGCTTTTTCGCGGCCCCAATCGCGCTTGGCCTCGGTTTCGCGCTTGTCGTGCAGTTTCTTGCCCTTGGCCAGAGCGATCTCGACCTTCACCCTGCCCTTGTCGTTGAAATAGAGCTTGGTGGGCACGATGGTCATGCCTTCGCGCTGCACGGCAATCATGAAGCGTGCAATCTCACGCCGATGCATCAGCAGTTTGCGATGACGGCGCGGCTCATGGTTGAAGCGGTTGGCAAAGCCATAGTGCGGAATGTCGGCATTGATCAGCACCAGTTCGTCGCCATTCTCGATCGAGACATAGGACTCGGCGATATTGGCGCGGCCCTGACGCAGCGACTTGACCTCGGTTCCGGTCAGGACGATGCCCGCCTCGGTATTGTTTTCGAGGAAATAGTCGAAGCGCGCCCGCCGGTTATCGGCGATGACCTTATAGTTGGATTGCTCTTTTTCGGCCAAGTCAGAGCCCCGCGGCTTTCATCGCCTCATCGACCAGCGGTCGCACGGTGGCGGCGCAGGGCACGATGGGCAGGCGCACCTCGTCGGTCGTCTGGCCCAGACGGCTCAGGGCGTATTTGGTGGGCGACGGCGAGGCATCGGCAAACAGCACCTTGTGCAGCTTGATCAGTTTGTCCTGCCAGAGGCGGGCCGTGGCGAAATCGCCGTCTTGCGCAGCCTTGTAAAGCGCCACCATTTCCGCCGGCGCGACGTTGGAGGTGACTGAAATCACGCCGTGACCGCCATGCGCCATATAGCCCAGAAGCGTCGGATCATCGCCGGAGATAAACGAAAAGCCCGGTTCGATAGCGATGCGCAACTGGCTCATGCGCACCAGATCGCCGGTGGCGTCCTTGATGCCGACGATGTTGGGTAGCTTAGACAGGCGCACAATGGTGTCGTTGGAAATGTCGATGACCGTGCGGCCCGGCACGTTATAGAGCATCACCGGTATTTCAACCGAATCGTTGAGTGCCTTGAAATGTTGGTACAAACCCTCCTGCGACGGCTTGTTGTAATAGGGCACGACGACCAGCACGGCATCGGCACCGACCGTCTTGGCGTGGCGCGCCAGTTCCAGCGCTTCGGCGGTGTTGTTCGACCCGGCCCCGGCGATAACCTTCACGCGACCGGCAGCGACTTCGACGCACAGACGCACGATTTCCTTATGCTCGTCCATCGACAGGGTCGAGGTTTCGCCCGTCGTACCTACCGGCACCAAACCGTGCACACCGGCCTTGATCTGCGTCTCCACCAACTGTTTGAAGGCCGCATAGTCCACCTCACCGTCTTTGAACGGCGTTACCAGCGCGGTAATGACGCCGGAAAACAGGGGCAGAGCATCAGCGTTAGACATGGAGGTCATCATCCGGATTAAGCAGATCGAAATGTGGGGATGAGCCTTAAAACCACAATGGATTTGCTGCAACGACTTTGTAAAAAGAAAACGTCGGAATAAGGCGCGACTTGCGTCGAACCTAAATATCCGCACCATTACGCCATCAGGTTTTGCTCTGACGGTTTTTGTGATCGAAGCGTGACCACCGCACCGCGGAAATCACGATAAAAACCCCGGACACATAATTGTGCCGTCATGTGCGGCCATTATGACCCGCCGCCTACGCTTAAGGAATTTGTGATGACCAAGGCTTTCCGGACATTCAATGCGCGCTCGCTGACGTCGTGGTGCCGCTGGATGGGTGGCGCAGCCCTGATCGCGCTGACGGCGGGGGCGGCCCTGTCGCCCGTTCTGGCGCAGGATACGACATCGGCACCGCGCCCCTATCAGGCGGGGCTTATCACGGAAACCGAACGCGCCACGCTGAAACAGGCCCTAGAGGCGGCGCGCAGCAAGAATTTCGCTTTGGCCGAGTCTCTGCGCGGCAGCTTAAGCGATCCGGTGGCGCGCAAGATCGTGCAATGGGCCATCCTCAATAACGACGGTGATGTCTACGGCTTTGCCGCGCTCGATGGCGCGCGCCGCGACCTGTGGGGCTGGCCGCGCGAGCAGAAGCGTCAACTGGCCGCTGAAAAGCAGATCGTCAATTCCAGCCTGACGCCGCCGCAGACCATCGACTGGTTCAAGGGCGCGCCGCCCGTTTCGGTCGATGGGGCCATGGCCCTGATCAGTGCCTATGAGCGCGCCGGTCAGACGGAGGCCGCCTCGGCACTGGCGCGCTCATGGTGGCGCGATCAGGCCTTCGACCTGACCGATCAGACGCGTTTTCAGACCAGCTTTGGCCGCTACCTGACGCCAGAAGACCATAAGGCGCGCCTGACCACCCTGCTGCTCGGCACGCAAGGGCCCGCCACCAATGCCATGCTGCCGCTGGTCGATGAAACCAGCCGCAAGGTGGCCACGGCCGCCATGGCCCTGCGCTCCGGCTCGGCGTCCGGCGTGACCCTGTACGAACAGGCGCTGACGGTCAGCCCGCGCAATCCGGTGCTGGCCTATGAGCGTCTGCGGGCGCTGCGCCGCGCCAAGCTGGAGACGCTGGGCTTTGGCCTGCTGGCCGACCTGCCCGCTGCTCCGGCCTCGGACGCCGCCATGAGCAATCTGTGGGTCGAGCGCCTCTCCTATTTCCGCGCGGCGCTCAAGGCCCGCAATTATCAGGCCGCCTATGAGGCCATGAACGGCGGGGGCTTTCCCAACGGCGAAAAGAAGGCCGAGGGCGAATTCTTCGCCGGGTGGACCTCCCTGATCCGCCTGAACCGCCCCGATCTGGCCCTGCCGCATTTTGAAAAGGTGCGCGAAGCCGGGACCTCTCCCATTACCCGCAGCCGCGCCCACTACTGGCTGGGCCGCGCCTACGAGGCCCGGGCTCAGGCCGGCGACGCCGAAAAGGCGCACGCCCATTTCGTCGAAGGCGGTCAGTTCATCTACGCCTTTTATGGTCAGCTGGCGGCCGAAAAGGCCGGTGTGAAGGCCATCACCCTGGGCAAGGACCCGGTGCCGACCGCCGCCGACCGCGCGCGCTTCGACAATCGCGATATGGTCAAGGCCGCGAAAATTCTGGGGCAGAGCGGAGAACGCGACCTGTTCAACGCCCTGATTCTGGCGCTGGACGACGTATTGCCGACCGCCGAAGAGCAGGCCCTGCTGGTCGATCTGGCCGGGACCTACAGCACGCAGGATCTGGCCATGCGCGTGGCGCGCGTCTCGCAGCAGCGCGGCTTCTACCTGCCGGAACGCGCCTATCCGCTGCGCAAACTGCCCGCCGTGAAATCCCCAGAAGGGGCCTTTGTGCTGGCCATCACGCGTCAGGAATCGGGCTTTGACCCGATGGTACGCTCAAGCGCCAATGCGCGCGGCATGATGCAGTTGATCCCGCCGACCGCAAAGGGCGTGGCGCGGCGTATGTCGCTGACCTATTCCGACTCGATGCTGTACGATCCGGACTATAATATGCAGTTGGGGGCGTATCATCTGGGCGAACTGGTCGATCGCTACGGCGGTTCCTACGTCATGGCCGCCGCCGGCTATAATGCCGGACCGAACCGCCCGCCGCAGTGGATTGTCGATTGCGGCGATCCGCGCGGCGAAACGGCGGACCCCATCGCCTTTATCGAGTGCGCGCCCTTCACCGAAACGCGCAACTACATGATGCGGGTCATGGAAAACCACGCCGTCTATCGCGCCCGCCTCAATGGCGGCACCGCCCCTCTGACGCCGATGGCCGACCTGAAACGCGGCATGATCATCGCCTATACACCGCAAACCGGCGACAGCGAGGATACGGGCAGCCTGCCAACCGGCCCGATCAACTATAATGAGCTGAAGTCTACGTCAGGGAACTGACTGGCCGGGTGGCCAGATAAAGGTCTTGCCCGTCGTCCGTCTGACGGAACCCGCCCGTCAGGTGGAACACTTCGGCCAGAAGGGACGGCGTAAACACCGTCTCAGGGCGGCCGAACCCGGCCCGATACCCGTCGTGCATTACACACAGGTCGTCACAGAAGGCCGCCGCCAGCCCAAGATCGTGCAGACTGGCGATCACGACATGGCCGCGCGCGGCCGCGGCCTTCAGCACGCCCAGAACCTGACGCTGCCACGCCGGATCAAGCGCCGTCAGGGGCTCATCGAGCAGCAGAACCGGACACGCCGTCGCCAGAAGCCGCGCCAGAAGCACCCGCGCTGTCTGACCGCCGGACAGCGAAAAGACGCGTCGGTGCGCCACATCGCCCAAGCCCACCTCCCGCAGTGCCGCCGCCGCGCGCGGCTCGGCATCACGAAAACGCTGCGCCCCCAGTTGCACAATCTCCTGCACCGTCAGGTCCCAGCTTATGCTGCGCGCCTGCGGCAGGTAGCCGATACGGGCGGACCGTTCAGAGAGGGATAAGGACGACAGGGCGCGATCGTCGATCCGCACCGCCCCCGCCGACAGGGCGACCAATCCCGCCAGTGCGCGCAGAAACGTCGTCTTGCCGGAACCGTTGGGTCCGACAAGGCCGTAAAGGCGGCCCGGCTCGAAGCGTAAAGTAACGTCGCGGACGGCTTCGGTCTGCCCCAGACGGACATGGATGTTCTGTGTTTCGATCATCCCTGCACCCATTCCTTCGCGCTTTTCCACGCCAGAAGCGCGAACAGGGGCGCACCGATCAGCGAGGTCAGCACCCCCAGTCGAATATCGGTCGAGGTCGGCAGCAGGCGCACCGCCCCATCGGCCAGCAGCACCATCACACCGCCCGCCAGTCCTGATGGCGCGATCAGCCGATAGGGGTCGCGCACGCCCAGACCGCGCACCAGATGCGGCGCGGCCAGCCCCACAAAGCCGATCACCCCCGATACGGCCACGGCCAGCCCGGCCAGCACGCTGATGGCGACAACCGACAGGGCCGCCAGTTGGCGCAGATCGACGCCTTGCGAGCGCGCCGTATCCTCGCCGAGCGTCAACACCCTCAGACCCGGCCCCACCCGCCAAAGCATAAGCGCCGCCAGCAGAAGCCCCCCCGCCGCCAGGGCCGCATCCGTCCAGCTACGGTTTTCCACCGAACCCATCATCCAGCCCAGAATCTCGGCGGTCGTCACCGGCGAGGGCGACAGATTGAAGACCAGCGCCATCAGCGCCCCGGTCAGGCTCGACAACCCAACCCCCAGAAGAATCAGCGCTTGCCGGTCGGGAAAGCGGCTGACAAAGGCCAGAATAATCAGCGACACGCCGCCTGCAA
Organism: Asticcacaulis sp. DW145; assembly: GCF_037101385.1. Lineage (NCBI taxonomy): Bacteria > Pseudomonadati > Pseudomonadota > Alphaproteobacteria > Caulobacterales > Caulobacteraceae > Asticcacaulis > Asticcacaulis sp. DW145. The sequence continues at coordinate 866,143 of NZ_AP029025.1, forward strand.
ACAGCAGGGCAAAGCCTTCAACGGCCCCCGGTGTCAGCCCGAGGCCCAGCACGATGGCCACCGCAGCCCCCAGACCGGCCCCGCCCGACACGCCCATCAGCCCGGGTTCGGCCAGCGGGTTGCGGAAATAGCCCTGCGCCACTGCGCCGGCCACCCCCAGCATGGCGCCGACCAGCAGCGCACACAGATTGCGCGGCAAGCGGATCTGCCAAACGATCTCTCCGGCCAGACTGCCGGGTGCGCGCAGGGCTTCGGCATAGTCGGCGGGGCTCAGGGCCACCTCGCCCATGCCCATCAGCAGGATCAGCAAAAAAGCCGCCGAAAGGGCCAAAATCGTCCAGAGTTTCAAGAGAGTGTCTCCGCCAGTTCAGGCAGGCCAAACGCCGCGTACCACGCACTGCACGCCAGCATCGGGCTGGGGATGGTTACATGTGCCGCCCGCTCGATACGCGCCCGCACCAGCGGATGCCGCCCCGGCGCGCGACGCATGGCATAGGCGTCGTCATAGAAGCCCAGAGCATAGACGTCCGCCCTCTCCCGCAGGAAAAGTTCGGGCGACAGATAATAGAAATAGGGCTGCGACGCCACCAGCCGATGACCGGTCGCGCCTATGATCTGCCCCACCCAGGTCGAGGCCCCCGCTGAAAAGCCGGAAGGCGTATAGTAGAGCACCTTACGCGGCCGGACCGGCACCGGAACCCGTAACAGGGCGGCAGTCATGTTTTGCGCTTCGCGTGTTCCGGCCTGCGGCACCCCCAGTTGGGACGCCACGGTTTCAACCTCAGCCCCAGCCTGAGCGAAGGTCGAAACCTCGTTGATCTGAACGGTTTTTATGCCATGCGCCTGCGCCTGAGCGATCAGTCGGGCATCGCCGCCCCAAGTCCGCAGAATAGCGTCAGGCTTCAAAGCCAAAAGCGCCTCAAGCGTCGGGCGGCGTAGCGGTATCGCCCCCGCACGGCTGCGATAAAAACTGTCCTGATGGCGCGCGCGCGGCGACAGACTGAGGATATGATCGGACGGCAGCAAGGCCAGCGCATACTGGTCGGCGCACATGTCCAGCGACACAACACGCAGGGGTTTAGCCCCGGCACCACACGCAAAAAGGCCCAACCCGCCAAAAAACAACCATAGGATGATATTTTTCACCCGATTTACCACCTCTGATTGGTTATCCACAGGGCCTTTTTCCGTCTTACTGGCCACTCCACAGGCCGTCGCGCCAGTTTCCGAAGAAGGGTATCCACCCTGTCGGATTACGCGTCATGGGGGGAGACATGCCGCCGGAACCCAAACGCCAGCCCGCTCTGTCGCCGGACCTTGCCGAAAGCGCGCGCCCGAACCTATACGTCGTCTCCGATTCCGCAAGGGGCATCGCGCCCCTGCCCGCGCGTTTTTCGGCTCGCACCCCGCCCGCCGTCTGGCAGTGGGCGGCACTGGCGGCTCTGACCCTCGCCCTGGTGAGCGGCCTGTGGCTGGCCTTCGGTCCGCTGACTCAGGCGCTCTACTGGCTGTGCTGGGGCGTGTTCATGCTCAATGCCAGCCTGCGTCTGGCGGCCTGCGTCGTGCCGGTCGTCACGCACACGCCGGCCCCCCTCGCCGATGCCGACCTGCCGGTCTATTCGGTGATCGTTGCCCTCTATAAGGAAGCCGCCATTGCGCCGCAACTGATCGCCGCGCTCGAAGCGCTCGACTATCCGCGCCACCGGTTGGAAATTCTGTTCGCCATCGAAGACGACGACCCTGAAACCCTCATCGCCTTTGAACATCATCTGAACCGCGACCTGCACCCGCATCGGGCGCACATGCGCGTCGTGCGGGTCGAAACCGCGCCCCCGCGCACCAAGCCGCGCGCTCTCAATTTTGCGCTTCAAAGGGCGCTGGGCGATCTGGTCGCGATCTATGACCCCGAAGACATCCCCGTGCCCAGGCAGTTACGCGAAGCGGCGGCGCATTTTGCCAGCCTGCCCGCCAGGGTCGCCTGCCTTCAGGCCCCCTTGCGCCCCACAGGGGCACGCGGCTTCATCGCCCGTCAGTTCGCCGCCGAATACGCCGTGCAATTCGACGTGCTTCTGCCGGCCCTGCACCGGGCGGGCCTGACCTTTCCGCTGGGCGGTACCAGCAACCATTTCCGTGTCGAGGCGTTGAAAGCCGCAGGCGCGTGGGACGCGCATAATGTCACCGAAGACGCCGACCTCGCCTACCGTCTGGCGCGACAGGGCTATGGCAGCGGTCTGATAGCCGCGCCGACGCGCGAAACTCCGCCACCGGACACGCGGACCTGGTTGCCGCAACGCACGAGCTGGCTAAAAGGACATATGCAAACCCTGCTGGTCCATACGCGCAGCCTACGCGATCTGCCGGTGATGACGGGGTTAGGCCTGATGCTCAGCCTGGGCATGAACGTCTTTTCCGCCCTGTTCTACGCCCCGTTTGTGGCGCTGGTGCTGGCCGGGCGGCTCATCAACCTCTTGCAACCCGGCCTCGGTGGCATGGCCATACCCGATCTGATACTGCTGATTTGCGGGCCGGGCTTTGCTCAGATCGCCCTGCACGGGGCCGCCCGCCGCGCGGGCCTGAACCTGAGCCTGTGGGATCGCCTGAGCCTGCCTGTTTACTGGGGGCTGCAATCCTTTGGTGCTGCCTTTGCCCTCTATCAGCTTGTGAGGCGTCCCTTTCACTGGGACAAGACCGAGCACCTTCCCGCCGAACCCGCACCTGCCCCGGCCTCATAGACGTAACCGCAGGATTTGACGCGGACGGCGGCTGGCGGTATGGCCAGCGCATGACCCAGATCAGCCCGACGCCCCTGACCCTGCGCACCCTGCCGTGGCGCGACTACGCCCTGATTGACTCCGGCAAAGGGCTCAAGCTCGAACGCTATGGCGACTATCTGGTTATCCGGCCAGAGCCGCAATGCTGGTGGTCGCCGAAATATCCCGAGTTGTGGGACAAGGCCGACGCCGTCTTCGATGCGGAAAACGAAGACGAAGATGGCGGCCGCTGGTCGTTCCGCCGCCGCCCGGAAGAGCAGTGGGCGCTGGGATATGATCGAGTCAAATTTTACGGCCGCTTCACGTCCTTCCGCCACCTTGCCTTTTTCCCGGAACAGGCCGCCAACTGGGCATGGCAGAAAACCGCCATCGAAGCGCGCAACGACCAGCCGCGCGTCCTCAACCTGTTCGGCTATACCGGCGTCGCCAGCCTCGTTTGCACCGCGGCCGGGGCGCGCGTCACCCATGTCGATGCCTCCAAGAAATCCGTCGCCTATGCCCGTGACAATGCCGCATTGTCCGGCATGGAAGACGCCCCCATCCGCTGGATCGTCGAAGACGCCCGCAAGTACGTGCAGCGCGAGGTGAAGCGCGGTTCCAAGTACGAAGGCATCATCCTCGACCCCCCGAAATATGGACGCGGCCCCACTGGCGAAGTGTGGCGGCTGTTCGAAGACCTGCCCGAACTGCTCGATCTGTGCGCGCAGCTTCTGTCGGACGACGCGGCCTTTTTCCTGCTCAACGCCTACGCGGCGCGCGTCTCAGGCCCGGCCCTGGCCCATCTGATGGCCGAGACGATTGGCCAGCGTCCCGGCCGCATCGACTACGGCGAACTGACTTTGTGCGAAGACCCAAAGACGCCCAAGGGCGCGAAGCCATCCCTGATCGCCCCACGCGAATTCGGCCTGTCCTTCTTTGCACGCTGGATGAAGGAGCCGGTCTAAGCTCATGTCTATAAAACAGATTACATCCCTCACCAACCAGACGATCAAGGACATTCGCGCGCTACATATGCGCAAGGAACGCGAGGCCACGAAGCAGTTTCTGGCCGAGGGTCTGAAGATCATTATCGACGCGCTGGATCAGGGAATTGCGCCGCAAATCCTGATCTATGGCAAGGACGCCGATCACCACCCTCTGCTTCAGCGGGCCATTGACGAGACGCTGAAAGCCCGCGGGCAGGTGCTTGAAGTGACGCGCGACATCCTCGAAAAAATCTCGCGCAAGGAAAATCCGCAGATGGTGCTAGCGGTCTTTGCCCAGCGCATCCGGCGTCTGTCGGAGATCGACCCCGACAGCCATGAGGTCTGGGTGGCGCTGGAGCAGGTGCGCGATCCCGGCAATCTGGGGACCATCATCCGCACCGCCGATGCGGCGGCCATCGGCGGTGTCATCCTGATCGGGGACTGCGTCGATCCGTTCAGCGTCGAAACCGTGCGCGCCACCATGGGCTCGATCTTCGCCTTGCCGATCGTCAAATGCACACGCGAGGAATTTATCGCCGATCGCGGTCGCTGGAGGGGCTCCGTCGTCGGCACCTTACTGACAGCCAAACACGATCACCGCAGCGCGCCGTACAAGCGTCCGACGCTTTTGCTGATGGGCACCGAGCAGTCGGGCCTGACGCCGGACATTGCCAACACCTGCGACCTGCACGTCAAGATTCCGATGCGCGGGCGGGCCGACAGCCTCAACCTGTCGGTGGCCACCGGCATCATGATCTACGCCGCCTGCGGCCTGTAATCGCTTCTTTACGCCGCCGCAGCGTCATACCTATTTCGCCTTTCGCCACTCTGCGGCAGCCTCTCCGGCAGGAAAGGGCGTCACATGGTCTCGAAAATCGTCAAAGGTCTGATGCTGCTGGGCACGTTCGCTGCCCTTGGGGCCTGTGGTTCCTATGGCGCGCGCTATCACTATAACGGTGCGTATTATCAGAAATCCCCGCCCAATTACGAAGAACCGCGCTGCGATCGCCTCTACGATACCCGCCATTGCGAACGCTATTACGAGCGTCACCCCAAGGGTTAAGTGCCCTGGTTTGCGAAGATAAACTCCGCGCCGCAGCCCCCCTAATGCCTCCCCTGTGAGCCACCTCGCTCAAGCCGCGAGATTCATTACATATTTGTCATTCAGACTGCGTTCAGATTCAGGGCAGTATGCCTTGGCTGGGGCTTGGGCTGGGTGCTTGGTCCCCTGTATCACTAACGGGATCAACACCAATGAAACTGACCTTGAAACTTCTGGCGGTAGCGGCTGTGGCCGTGACGCTCTCCGGATGCCTGATGTATCTGGATGGGAAGGCCGACGCGAACGGTGCCCTGCAACCCCAAGGTGCCCTCACCCTCAAAGCGCAATGAACTTCATTACCGCTGTTCCTACCTCCCCTTACCCAGAGAGACTCAAGATGAAATCGCTTATCCTCAAAGTGGCCGCCCTGACCGTCCTCGCCGCCAGCCTGTCGGGCTGCGTCGTCATCGTCAAGGACGATCAGTCGAAGCCCATCCACAACCACGAAACCAAGACGACCACGACCAAGACTCAGGCGTAGTCGTAAGGCCCGCCACGGGACAGGGCGCGTTGATAGGCGTCGCGGGCGTGGATGCGCGCGACAAAATCCTGCAAGATCGCGCTCTGTCCCGCTCCGGCGCGGCTCACCGCCGCCTCGACCGGGAAGCTCATCATGATGTCGGCGGCGCTCAAGGCGTGGCCCGCGAACCAGCCTGTGTCTTTCAGCGACGCCTCCCAGAAGGCCAGATGCGTCGTCAGGCCCGGCGTCACCATCTTGGCCTCAAGCCCCTTGGCGATCTGACGCGCGATCGGGCGGATCAGCCCCGGCACCTTGCCCGGCAACTGGCTGGTGATCAGTTTCAGCAGCAATAGCGGCATGGCCGACCCTTCGGCATAGTGCAGCCAGTAGCGCATCTGTAGCCGCGCCTTCAGATCTGCGGGCACCAGCCGTCCCTGCCCATAGGTGTCCAGAATATAGTCCACAATCGCGCCCGTTTCAGCGATGGTCAGGCCGTTATCGGTAATGACCGGCGACTTGCCGAGCGGATGAATGGCCTTCAGTTCGGGCGGCGCGAACATGTCGGGATCGCGCTGATAGCGCACGATCTCATAGTCGAGCCCCAGTTCTTCCAGAAGCCACAGCACGCGCTGCGAACGCGAATTGTTCAGGTGATGGACGGTGATCATGGCAACTCCTGTGGCTTATACGTGGGGTGTAGAGCGCATTCCGAAAAGTGTGCAACGGTTTTGGCTTCGCCGAACTCCGTTTCGGAATCAAATGCGCGACAAAAAAATGTTTTACGTACCACGCGGCTTGGCCCGCGTGGTGGGGTCGGCGTCGCGGGGGTTTTCCGGCCAGACGTGGCGCGGATAGCGACCCTTCATGTCGCTGCGCACCTCCGCCCATGAGCCGTCCCAGAAGGCAGGGAGGTTTTTCGTAATCTGGATAGGGCGATGCGCCGGCGACAGCAGAGCCAGGGTCAGTGGCGTCCGCTGCGGCCCCACCACGGGGTGCTGCGTCACGCCATACAGTTCCTGCACCCGCACCTCCAGCCGCGGCCCGCCTTCGGCCCCATAGTCGATGCGGATATTCGACCCCGTCGGCATCCGCCAGTGTTCGGGCGCCAGTGTATCGAGCGCGCGTTGCTGGTCATAATCGAGCCGCCCCAGCAGGGCCTGATACACGTCGCTGGCGGTCAGCGAAAGAAGGGGCCGCCCCGCGGCATAGGGGCCCAGCCAGTCGGCCAGACCGCTCAGCAGGGCCTCATCCGACAGGTCGGGCCAGGTCGGGTCCTGCGCGTGTAGAAAATTGACCCGCGCGCGCAGGCTTTCGGCATTTTCGGAAAATTTGAGGACTTTCAGCCCCTTGGTGCGGATTTCTTCAGCCTCGGCCTCAATCAGCAATTCCGGTGGCACGGCGGGTAAGGGCTGGCTCGACAGGATCAGCTCGCCGAAGCGCACCTGCGCCAGCGCGCGGTAGCGGCCATTAAAGCGCTCCAGCACGGTGCGCTTTTCCAGTCGGTCCGCAAACAGGCTCAAGACCTCGGCCTCGCTCAGGGCCGCCCCCAGCAGCACGCGGTCGCGCCCGGCCCCGCCGCCCAGATCGCCCACCGCGATATAGGGCGCGCGCGCCAGCGGATCATGTTCATCGACATAGACGCCGCGCCCATTGGCCATGACAAATTCCCCGGCCTTCCCCCGCGCCTTGGCCACGCGCTCCGGGAAACATTCGGCCAGCAGGGCATGGACCGATTTGACGGCGCTTTGCGCATACGCTGCGTCCTTCGGCAGATCACGCACCAGTTGCCCGGCCAGACGCGCCCAGGTCTGCGCCAGCTGCCGCGCCTGCGCCACCTTGGGCGAACGCTCCTTCGACAGGCCCTCCAGCCGCAGGTCGAGATCGGTCGCCTTGCCCCCCAGACCGTTTTCCGACAGTAACACCGCCAGAGCCGCCCCCTGATCGCTCAGGCCATCGCGCGCCGCCAGCAGCAGCATGTGCCCCAGACGCGGCGACATGGGCAGCCGCCCAACCAGCCGCCCGTGCGGCGTGACTTCACCCTTTGCATCAAGAATATCCAGCCCGCGCAGCAGCTTTTCGGCCTCGTGCAAAGCCGCCTTCGGTGGATGATCAAGCAGAGCTAATCCGTCTGTCGATTTCGCCCCCCACAGGCGCAGGTCAAGCACCAGCCGCGACAGGTCGGTATCGAGGATTTCCGGCCGCGCAAAGGGGATCAGAGACCGGTCGTTTTCTTCATCCCACAGGCGGTAGCAGTCGCCCGCCTGCGTCCGCCCGGCCCGCCCGCGCCGCTGATCGGCGGCCGCTTTTGAGACGCGCTCGGTCACCATGCGCACCACGCCGCGCGCCGCATCGAAGCGCCCCAGCCGCGCCACGCCGCTATCGACCACCATCGACACCTTGTCGAGCGTCAGCGAGGTTTCGGCAATGGCCGTGGCCAGCACGATGCGCGGCGTGCCGGGGGCATTTTTGGCCAGCACCCGCGTCTGATCCTTCGCCTCCATCGCGCCATAGAGCTTGTGCACCTCAATGAAGGGCGGCAGGCCCTTTTCGGCCAGCAGAGTCGCCACACGGTGGATTTCGCCCTGCCCCGGCAGGAAGACCAGCATCGTCTCGGCACGCTCGGGCGTCAGCCGCGCCGCCACCCGCGCCACGACCTTCGCCACATCCTCTTCCAGCCGCAGAGTCTGATCGCGGCCGGTATAGTGGGTGGTCACCGGAAAGGCGCGGCCCAGAGAATGAAACACCTCCGCATCGGGCAACACGCTTCGGACGCGCTCCCCGTCCAGCGTTGCCGACATGACAAGAATACGCAGATCGTCGCGCAGCACGCTCTGGCTGTCGCGGGCGAAGGCCAGCCCCAGATCGGCATCGAGGCTGCGTTCATGAAATTCGTCGAAAATGACGCAGCCCATGCCTTCCAGCGTCGGATCATCGACGATCAGCCGCGAAAACACCCCTTCGGTGACGACTTCGATGCGCGTCTGTTTGGATACCCGGCTGTCGCCGCGCACGCGGTAGCCGACCGTCTGGCCCACGGGTTCGCCCAAGACCTCCGCCATACGCATGGCCGCCGCCCGCGCCGCCAACCGGCGCGGCTCCAGCATCACGATCTTTTGCCCGGCCAGCCACGCTTCATCGAGCAGGGCCAGTGGCACGCCCGTCGTCTTGCCCGCCCCCGGCGGCGCGATCAGGATGGCGGTCGTCCGCTCAGCCAGAAAGGCCCTCAGCGGCGCAAAAATCTCTTCAATGGGCAGCACGGTCTGTTCCGACAAAAAACGCCCCGGCTCTGGAGCCGAGGCGTTCTCTGTAACCTATGCTTGTCAGCAATCAAGGCTTAGCTGATTGGCGGCACCGAGCTGGGCGGCACATCCGAGTCGTCCTCATGCACCTCGATCAGACCCTTGCCGACGTGCGAATGGCTGCGGCTGTAGCCAAAGTAGATGACCAGACCGATGGCGCCCCAGATGGGCAGCACCAGCTTGGCCACCAGCGGCAGGTTGAGGTAGAGGCCCAGCGTTCCGGCAATGGCCAGCGGGGCGACGATCCAGATCAGCGGCGTCTTGAACGGACGGCGACGGTTCGGATCGGTCTTGCGCAGGACCAGAACCGCGATGGCCACCATGAAGAAGGCAAACAGCGTACCGGAGTTGGAGATGTCCGCCAGTTGACCGACCGGGAAGAAGGCGGCCGCAATGGCGACGAAGATACCGGTGAAGATGGTGACCTTCCACGGCGTCTTCCACTTCGGGTGCACATCGGCCAGCTTTTCCGGCAGCAGGCCATCGCGGGCCATGACGAAGAAGATGCGCGTCTGGCCATAGATCATCATCAGGATAACCGACGGCAGGGCGATCGAGGCCGCCAAACCGACCAGATTGCCGACCTGAGCGAAGCCGTTGATGCGCAGAACCTCGGCCAGAGCTTCGCGCGAACAAACAATGGGGGCATTCCCCGCCGCCGCCAGTTCCTTACAGTGGGCCGCAAAGGCCGCCGAATCGGGTGACAGGACGACACCGGCGGCGTCACGCAGGGGCTGAGCGCCGACCGTGCCGATCACACCGGCGGCGACCAGCAGGTAGAAGATGGTGCAGATGGCCAGCGACCCGATCAGGCCGATGGGGACATTGCGCTGCGGGTTCTTGGTTTCTTCGGCGGCGGTCGAAACCGCATCGAAGCCGACATAGGCGAAGAAGATTGAGGCGGCGGCCCCGATGACCCCCAGACCGTCATGGCCGAACAGACCCGTCGGCATCAGGGGCGTGAAATTCTCGCCTTTGAGCAGCGGCAGGCTGAGGACGATGAAGGCCGTCAGCGCCGTCACCTTGATCACCACCAGAATGGCATTGACCATGGCGCTTTCGGACGTCCCCATGACCAGCAACCACGTCACCAGCCCCGCCACGATGATGGCCGGCAGGTTGACGATACCGTGGCTGAAGTCGGCGACCGGCATATAGCCGTTCATCGACCAGGCCGGCCCGTTACTGAGGAGTTCCGGCAACGCAAACCCCGTCGCGTGTTCGATCAGCCCCATAATATAGCCGGACCAGCCAACGCAGACGGCAGACGCGGCCACCGCGTATTCGAGAATGAGGGCCCAGCCGACCATCCAGGCCAGCAGTTCGCCCATCACCGCATAGGTGTAGGTATAGGCCGAACCCGACACCGGCACCATCGAAGCCAGTTCGGAATAGCAGAGCGCGGCCACCGCACAGACAAAACCGGCCACGATAAAAGAAAGCATCATCCCCGGACCGGCCTTCTGAGCCGCCGCTGCCGTCAGGACGAAGATACCCGTCCCGATGATCGCCCCAATCCCCAGCATGGTGAGCTGGAAAGCGCCCAGCGAGCGATGCAGAGACTTCTTTTCTGCGGTCGCCAGGATCGCATCCAATGGCTTAATGCGCCAAGTGTTCATTTGTCACCCTTTGATGAACTCTGATCTGGTCGGGACCATCCCCTGAGGATTATCCAGACCCCCCTATCTTTTTTACTGACTTCCGTTGATGCGAAGCCGAAGGTTTTGAGCCTATAATGCAAAAGTTCACTCTGCAACCAAGTTCACGCCACAGGCTTAACCATTCTGTCACGAAGTGCCACAGTGCGTGATCCAAATGCCTCTATCCGGACCCTTATGACCGCTGACCCCCCTATCCGTTTGTTCGTTGCCCCCGTCACGCCGCTACAGCAGAACTGCACCGTCGTGTGGTGCACGAAAACGCAGAAAGCCGCCGTGATCGACCCCGGCGGCGATATCGAGCCGGTGCTGTCCGAAATAAAGCGACGCGGCCTGACGGTTGAGAAAATCTGGGTGACGCACGGCCACGCCGACCACGCGGGCGGGACGGAGGCTTTGCATGAGGCGACGGGCGCGCCCATCGAAGGCCCGCACGAGGACGACCGCTTCTGGATCGAACGCATCCCGGAAGACGCCAAACGCTGGGGGATTTACGACGCCCGAAGCTTCGAGCCGACGCGCTGGCTCACGCACGGCGACACGGTGACCCTGGGCGAAACCGAATGGCAGGTGATCCACTGCCCCGGCCATACGCCGGGCCACGTCATCTTCTACCACCCCGAAAGCCAGTTCGCCCAGGTGGGGGATATTCTGTTTCGCGGCTCGATCGGGCGCACCGACTTTCCGCGCGGCAACCATGCCGACCTGATCAACGCCATCACCACGCGGCTTTGGCCGCTGGGCGATGTGCAGTTCGTCTGCGGGCACGGCCCGATGTCGAGCTTCGCCGCCGAACGCGCCCACAATCCGTTTGTCGGCGACCGGGTGATCGCGCAGTCGGCCCCCAATCGCTCGGGGCCGGGCTAACAAAAAAACCCCGCCGAAGCGGGGCTTTCGAGGTTTAGCCTTTGAGTAGCGGCACCAGCTTCTGGGCGATGCCCATGTCGCCGATGATCTTCAGCTTGCCCTGCATGAAGGCCATCATCGGATCGAGCTGGCCCTGCGCCAGCGCCTTCAGGTTGTCGATGGAGACGACGACCGTAGTATCGGCGGGGCCGTCTTCGTTGGAGACGACGTTCGGCACATTGGCGGCATTGATCAGGATCTTGCCATCGTCACCGAAGTCGAGCTTGACGATCTTGCCCAGACCGGAGTTTTCGCCCACGGCGGCGGTGATTTTTTGCGTAATGGCGGCCAGATCGGACATGGTCATTTCCTCTGAGTGTGTGTAAGGCGCTTGAGTTGACGCCGTCGGGCTTGACCTTAACGGCAATTTTTTCAGACACAAGCGTGACCAAGCGTCAGGTCGCGGTAAATTTTTCGGGATAAGTCCATGCGTAGCTTTGAGGCGGTCATAATCGGGGCCGGTGCCGCCGGATTGATGTGCGGCATCGAAGCGGCAAAGCGCGGTCGCAAGGTGGTCGTCATCGACCATGCGCGGGCCCCGGCGGAGAAGATCCGCATTTCCGGCGGCGGGCGTTGCAACTTTACGCACCTTGAGGCCGCGCCCAAACACTATCTGTCGCAAAACCCGCATTTCTGCAAATCGGCGCTCAAGCGCTTCGGACCGTGGGATTTTCTCGACCGCGTCATCGCCCACAATATCCCCTATCATCACAAGACCGAAGGCCAGTTGTTCTGCGACAACTCGGCCAAAGACATTATCGACATGCTGCTGGGCGATCTGCGCGCCCACGGCGGCGAACTGTGGCTGCAAAGCCCGGTGCAGGGGCTCGACAAGACGCCAGAGGGGTTTCGCCTCTCCCTGCCGGATGGCGTGATCGAGACGACGAAGCTGGTGCTGGCCACGGGTGGTCTGTCGATCCCCAAGATGGGGGCGACGGGCTTTGCCTATGAGGTGGCGCAACGCTTCGGGCATGGGCTGATTGCCCCGCGTGCGGGCCTTGTGCCCTTTACGCTGGGCGGACAAAAACTCGATTATATTTCAGGACTTTCCGGCGTCTCTCTTCAGGCACGCGCCCGCATCGGCAAGACGGTGTTTGAGGACGGATTCCTGTTTACCCACCGCGGCCTGTCGGGGCCGGCCATGTTGCAGATTTCGTCCTTCTGGACACCGGGACAGACGGTGGAAATCGACCTCCTGCCGGGTACCGACGCTTTGGCCGTTTTGAAGGAGCGCCGCCAATCCACGCCGCGCCAGCATATCGGCAATGTCCTGCCCGACCTCGTGCCGGCGCGCCTGAGTGAACGCATTCTGGAGGCCACGATCATCGCCCCTGAGACTCGCATTGCCGACCTTTCGGACAAGCGCTTAAGCGCGCTGACGGCCCTGATGCAGCCGTGGGCGCTGATCCCCGACGGCACCGAAGGTTACCGCACCGCCGAGGTGACCGTGGGGGGGATTGACACCCGGCAAATCTCTTCGCAAACCATGGAAAGTCTGCTCTGTCCCGGCCTGTACGTTATTGGCGAAGCGCTGGATGTTACGGGTTGGCTGGGCGGCTATAATTTCCAGTGGGCCTGGTCATCAGGCTGGGCGGCGGGGCAAGCCATATGACATCACTCCTGTTTCGCGATCGCAACGCCGCTCATTCAGGCCGGGTCAGCTTTATCGAGCTGTTCTTCGATCTGGTTTTTGTGTTCGCTATCACGCAGTTATCGCATTCGCTTCTGGCTCATTTCACCCCAAGAGGCGCGCTGGAAACGGGGTTTCTGCTGCTCGCCGTATGGTGGGTATGGATCTATACCTCGTGGGTGACCAACTGGATGAATCCCGAAAGCGGGCCGGTTCGGGTCATGCTGTTCGTTCTGATGCTGGTCGGGCTTGGACTGACAACCTCTCTGCCGCAGGCCTTTTCCAGCCCGACCCACGGACTGATCTTCGCCGGCTGCTACGTGGCCATGCAGGTGGGGCGGTCGCTGTTCATGGCTATCAATGTGCGCGCCCATAGTCATGAAAACCATCTGAATTTTATTCGCATTACGACGTGGTTCGTGGTGTCGGGTGCCTTCTGGATAGGGGGCGCATTCAGTCACGGCGACGCCCGGCTGGGTCTGTGGGCGATAGCTCTTCTGATCGAATATATCGGGCCGCGCGCCTTTTACTGGGTGCCGGGTATTGGCAAGTCGTCATTTGAAACCTGGGACGTCGATGGCGAACATCTGGCCGAACGCTGCGGCTTATTTGTTATCATCGCCCTCGGCGAGTCGATCCTCGTCATGGGGGCCAGCTTTGCAAAGGAAGCCCTGTCCATTGATACCACCCTCGCCTTCCTGCAATCCTTTATCACCTGTATCGCTATGTGGTGGCTCTATTTTGGCATCACGGCCAGTAAGGCCAGCCATAAGATCGCCACGGCGGAGTTGCCCGGCGAACTGGCGCAGGTCGCCTATACCTATGTCCATCTGTTATTGGTTGCGGGGATTATACTGACGGCCGTCGGTGACGAGCACGTTCTTCTGCATCCGCATGAAGCGGCGGGGGTTGTCAATATGACGTCGATCCTTGGCGGCCCCGCCCTCTACCTCCTTGGTAACCTGCTGTTTATCCGCGTTACGAGCGGTCAGTGGGCCCCCTTACATGTGCTAGGGATCGTTATGCTCATCGCTACAGGCGGTTGCGCCTGTTACGGAGCCTTGGCGCTGAACGCGCTGGGTCTGGCCTTTGCCAGCGCCGCCGTTATGGTTGTCGTGTCGCTTGTTGAGCCGTGCCTTTACCGACAGTTGAAGCCGTCTGCCCGCCTTCACGCCGAATGATTCTTATAGAAGTAGGACGGCGGACAGGCGTCGTCATCACCGCACAATAAAGGCCAGACTGACCAGCCAGGCCATACCCCCTAAAGTACCGCTCCATAGCGCAATCTGGACAGCCACCTGCATCATGGCCTTGCGGCGCTGCTCAGCATTCTCAAAACGCTTTTTCCGATACTGTTTATCGGCCTGCATACAGTTCATCGGGAGCCTCCTTCCAGATAGAACAGGTCTTCGACACGACAATCGAGCACCTCGGCCATTTTGAGCGCCAGCAGGGTCGAAGGCACGAAGACCTCGTTTTCAATGGTATTGATTGTCTTGCGCGATACACCGGCCATCACGGCCAGATCGGCCTGCGTCAGATTGCGGGCTGAACGGATATCTTTCAGCCGGTTTTTAAGCCTCACTTCGTGCATTGGGCCCTATCCCCGGTAAAGCCAGGCATAGATAAACGAATTGAGCGTGACCCCCGTTGCCAACAGTAGCGGCAGGACGACGCGGGCATCCACCTGAGTAAAGAAGGTCGCCGCATAGACGGCGGCGACCGCCAGTAACAACCCCCAATATCCCCCTTGATAGGCGTATCTTGTGACATGGGCGGTGCGCTCATCATCGATCAGTCGCGTCACCTGTCGGTTGCGTCGCAACCACGCCATCTGCACGAACACGCCCCCCAGACTTATCGCCCAGATCGGCCAGCTGAGTGTCTGGATGAGGCTCCACTCTTGCGGGGACCAGCCGAGGAGGCCGGTCTGGTTTAAACCTTGCGAACCGATCCACGCAAAATAGGCAACACCATTAATGGCCAGCAACAAACGCCGCCAGAGTCTCTGTCTTTCGGCCTGCTCAATCCGCTTTTCGTTATCCACGTCGGTCGCCTTAGAAATATAACCCATAGGTTACATGTAACCCATGGGTGACATATCGTCAAGAACCGAAAAAAGCCTCCGGAGCGAACCCCGGAGGCTTTTTTGTTTCGGGGTCGAGGGGTCGAGACCCCTCGCCTTTCATTCCTTACTACTCGGCCGCAGGGCCTTCGAGCAGGACTTCCGCCGGCAGCGGCTCCATCGTCTCTTCGCGCTGATGGGCCAAAGCCTCGTCGCGCTTCATGGCGATGCGTTGCAGGCGGCGCAGATAGGCGCCGGTGCCGACCGGGATCAGACGGCCGACGATGACGTTTTCCTTCAGGCCGTCGAGGGTGTCGATCTTGCCCTGCACCGAGGCTTCGGTCAGGACGCGCGTCGTTTCCTGGAATGAAGCGGCCGAGAAGAAGCTCTTGGTGTTGAGCGAGGCCTTGGTGATACCGAGCAGGACCGGGGCCGTGAGGGCCGGACGACCGCCACGCTTTTCGGCCTTGAGGTTCTCGGCTTCCACTTCGCCCTTGTCGAGCTGATCGCCCTTGATGAGGCCGGTATCGCCGGGCTCCAGAATTTCGACCTTTTGCAGCATCTGACGGACCACGACTTCGATGTGCTTGTCGTTGATCGGCACGCCCTGCAGACGATAGACCTCCTGCACCTCGTTGACGAGGTATTCGGCCAGCGCCTCAACGCCCTGAATACGCAGCAGATCGTGCGGATCCGGGTTGCCGTCGATGATGTAGTCGCCCTTTTGGATGATATCGCCGTCGTGGACGGAGATATGCTTGCCCTTCGGGATCAGGAATTCGACGGGTTCGCCACCGTCCTCCGGGGTGATCTTGATGCGGCGCTTGTTCTTGTAGTCGCGACCGAATTCGACGCGGCCATCCATTTCGGCGATGACGGCGCAATCCTTCGGACGGCGGGCTTCGAACAGTTCGGCGACGCGCGGCAGACCGCCGGTGATGTCGCGGGTCTTGGCACCTTCGGTCGGGATACGGGCGATGATTTCACCCGGACGGACCTCGTCGCCATTGCCGACGGATAGAATGGCCCCGACCGGCAGCAGGTAGCGGGCTTCGGCCCCGTTCGACAGACGCTTATAGGCGCCGCTGTCATCAACCAGACCGAGGGTCGGACGCAGATCCGCCGCGCGCGAAGAGGCGCGGAAGTCGGTGACGACGCGGTTGGTGATGCCGGTGGCTTCGTCGGTTTCCTCGCGGACCGATTGACCTTCGGTCAGATCTTCGAAGCGGATCTTACCGCCGACTTCGGTGATGATCGGGGTGGTATAGGGGTCCCACTCCGCCAGACGCTGGCCCTTCTTGACCTCGGTGCCCTCTTCGACGCGCAGACGCGAGCCGTAGGGCACCTTGTAGGTTTCGCGATCCTTGCCATCGTGATGGATGGTGATGATCAGGTTGCGCGACATGGAGATCAGGTCGCCGTGCGAGCCACGGACGGTCGGAGCCGCCGACAGCTTGATCACGCCGTCCGACGTCGTCTCATAGAAGGACTGCTCGGCCACCTGAGCCGTACCGCCGATGTGGAAGGTACGCATGGTGAGCTGGGTGCCCGGTTCACCGATCGACTGCGCGGCGATGACGCCGACCGCTTCACCCATATTGACGCGGGTGCCGCGGGCCAGGTCACGACCGTAGCAGGCGGCGCAGGTGCCCTGTTCGGCCTCACAGGTGAGGACCGAGCGCACCTTGACCGACTGAACGCCGGAAGCTTCGATCTGATCGACGACGTTTTCATCGACATAGGTGTCGGCCGACACCACGACTTCGCCCGAAGCGACGTCCTTGATGTCTTCGGCCGTGGTGCGACCAAGGACGCGCGCGCCCAGAGACACCAGCACGTCACCGCCTTCGACGACGGCGCGCATGGTGATGCCCTTGGTCGTGCCGCAGTCCTCTTCCATGATGATGCAGTCCTGAGCCACGTCCACGAGACGACGGGTCAGGTAACCGGAGTTCGCCGTCTTCAGAGCCGTATCGGCCAGACCCTTACGCGCACCGTGGGTCGAGTTGAAGTATTCAAGAACGGTCAGGCCTTCCTTGAAGTTCGAGATGATCGGCGTTTCGATGATCGAACCGTCCGGCTTGGCCATCAGGCCGCGCATCCCGCCGAGCTGCTTCATCTGGGCCTGCGAACCGCGGGCACCGGAGTTGGCCATCATGTAGATCGAGTTGATCTCCTTTTCACGGCCATCGTCGGTCTTCAGCTTGCGGCTGATTTCCTTCATCATCTCGTCCGACACGCGGTCGGTCGCCTTGGACCAGGCGTCAACCACCTTGTTGTACTTCTCACCCTTGGTGATCAGACCGTCGGCGTATTGCTGCTCGTATTCTTCCACCAGCTTGCGCGTCTCTTCGACGATGCCGTGCTTGGTTTCGGGGATAACGATGTCGTCCTTACCGAACGAGATACCGGCGCGGGCAGCTTCCTTGAAGCCCAGAGCCATCATCTGGTCGGCGAAGATCACCGTCGCCTTCTGACCGCAGTGGCGATAGACCACGTCGATCAGGTTACCGATTTCCTTCTTGGTCAGGTTCTTTTCCAGAACGCGGACGCCGATGGAAGCGTGCAGCGGCAGCAGGGCAGCGATCTTCATGCGGCCCGGCGTCGTGTCGATGACGCGGGTGCGCTGAACGCCGTCCGGGTCCACTTCGGTGAAGCGGCACTTGACCTTGGCGTGCATGGAAACGACACCGGCGTCGAGCGCCGACTGGATTTCGTTGAGGTCGGCGAAGATCATGCCTTCACCCAGCTCACCGTCCTTGACCAGCGACAGGTAGTAGAGACCCAGCACGATGTCCTGCGACGGCACGATGATCGGCTTGCCGTTAGCGGGGCTGAGGATGTTGTTGGTGGACATCATCAGCACGCGCGCTTCAAGCTGCGCTTCGAGCGACAGGGGCACGTGGACGGCCATCTGGTCGCCGTCGAAGTCGGCGTTGAAGGCCGAACAGACGAGCGGGTGCAGACGGATCGCCTTGCCTTCGATCAGCTTCGGTTCAAAGGCCTGAATGCCGAGGCGGTGCAGGGTCGGGGCGCGGTTGAGCAGGACCGGGTGTTCACGGATGACCTCTTCGAGGATGTCCCACACCTGCGGCTGCTCGCGCTCGACCATGCGCTTGGACTGCTTGACGGTGCCCGACAGGCCCTTGGCGTCGAGTCGCGCATAGATGAAGGGCTTGAACAGTTCCAGCGCCATCTTCTTGGGCAGGCCGCATTCGTGCAGCTTCAGTTCCGGACCGACGGTGATAACCGAACGACCGGAATAGTCCACGCGCTTACCAAGCAGGTTCTGACGGAAGCGACCCTGCTTACCCTTCAGCATGTCGGCCAGCGACTTCAGCGGACGCTTGTTGGCACCTGTGATGACGCGACCGCGACGGCCGTTGTCAAACAGGGCATCGACCGATTCCTGCAACATCCGCTTTTCATTGCGGATGATGATGTCCGGCGCGCGCAGTTCCATCAGGCGCTTCAGACGGTTGTTGCGGTTGATGACGCGGCGATAGAGGTCGTTGAGGTCAGAGGTGGCGAAACGGCCACCGTCCAGCGGCACCAGCGGGCGCAGTTCCGGCGGGATGACCGGCACGACCGTCAGCACCATCCATTCCGGACGGTTGCCGGATTCGATGAAGTTTTCGATCAGCTTGAGGCGCTTGGAGGCCTTCTTGGCCTTCATTTCCGACGGATTGTCGGCCAGTTCGGCACGCAGCTTGTCGGCGACCTCGTTGAGGTCCATCGACATCAGCATGTTGCGGATGGCTTCGGCCCCGATTTCAGCGGTGAAGCTGTCGTCGCCGAACTCTTCCTGATAGCGATAGTACTCGTCTTCGCTGAGCAGCGAGTTGAGCTTCAGCGGCGTCAGGCCCGGCTCGGTGACGATGTAGTTTTCGAAGTACAGAACGCGCTCAACGTCCTTCAGCGCCATGTCGAGGAACATGGCGATGCGCGAGGGCAGCGACTTCAGGAACCAGATGTGCGCAACCGGCGACGCCAGCTCGATATGGCCCATGCGTTCACGGCGAACGCGCGACAGGGTCACTTCGACGCCGCACTTTTCGCAGATAATGCCCTTGTACTTCATGCGCTTGTACTTGCCGCACAGGCATTCGTAGTCCTTGGTCGGACCGAAGATACGGGCGCAGAACAGGCCGTCACGTTCCGGCTTGAACGTGCGGTAGTTGATGGTTTCCGGCTTCTTGATCTCACCGAACGACCACGACAGGATCTTTTCGGGCGAGGCCAAGGTGATGCGGATCTGGTCGAAGGTCGGGGCGACCTGGACCGGATTGAAGATATTGAGGACTTCCTGGTTCATATGAATTCCAGCTTTCCGTCATTAGAACTTAGTGGGCAGCGATGCGGGAGAAGGCCCCCTCCACCACTTCGTGGTTCCCCTCCCCCGCTACGCAGGGGAGGAGCTTAGGCGAAGGTCAGGACTATCCCTGCCCGTTTTCCAGTTCCACGTTCAGACCCAACGAACGCATTTCCTTGATCAGGACGTTGAAGCTTTCCGGGATACCGGCTTCGAAGCTGTCGTCGCCGCGGACGATGGCTTCGTACACCTTGGTCCGGCCGGCCACGTCGTCCGACTTCACGGTCAGCATTTCCTGCAGGGTATAGGCGGCACCATAGGCTTCCAGAGCCCAGACCTCCATTTCCCCGAAGCGCTGACCGCCGAACTGCGCCTTACCGCCCAGCGGCTGCTGGGTGACGAGCGAGTATGGCCCTATGGAGCGTGCGTGGATCTTGTCATCGACGAGGTGGTGCAGCTTCAGCATGTAGATGATGCCGACGGTGACCGGACGCTTGAACTGCTCACCCGTCAGACCATCGTACAGGATCGACTGACCCGAACGATCGAGACCGGCAAACTCAAGCATGTTCTCGATGTCGTTGATGTGCGCACCGTCGAAAACCGGGGTCGCGATCGGCACGCCGCGCGCGAGGTTTTTCGCCAGTTCGATCAGCTCTTCTTCCGTTTCCGGCAGCTCCTGATCGGCACCGTAAGCGCCCTTCAGGTGGTCGATGAGCGCCTGCTTCTGACCGCCGTTCTGCCACTCTTCGAGCAGGTTGGTGATCTGCTTGCCGATATTAGCGCAGGCCCAGCCGAGGTGGGTTTCGAAGATCTGACCGACGTTCATGCGCGACGGCACGCCCAGCGGGTTCAGCACGATATCGACGTGCTCACCATCGGCGAGGAACGGCATGTCTTCGACCGGGAGGATCTTGGAGATAACCCCCTTGTTGCCGTGACGGCCGGCCATCTTGTCGCCCGGCTGAAGCTTGCGCTTCACGGCCACGAAGACCTTGACCATCTTCATGACGCCCGGCGGCAGTTCGTCGCCGCGTTGCAGCTTTTCGACCTTGTCCTCGAAGCGGCGGTCCAGACGCTTGCGGGCGTCTTCGAACTGGCGCTTCATGGCCTCCAGTTCGCCCATCAGCTTCTCGTCTTCGAGCGCGATCTGCCACCACAGGCCCTTAGAGATTTCGGAGAGCTTCTCTTCGGTGATTTCACCGCGACCCAGACCCTTCGGGCCCGAAACGGCGGTCTGACCGAGGATGACTTCCTTCAGACGGCCATAGATGTTGCGCTCAAGGATCGACAGTTCGTCGTCGCGGTCCTTGCCTAGACGCTCGATTTCGGCGCGCTCGATAGCCATGGCGCGTTCGTCCTTGTCCACACCGTGACGGTTGAAGACGCGGACTTCGACGATGGTACCGGCGACGCCGGGGGGCAGACGGAGCGAGGTGTCGCGCACGTCCGAAGCCTTTTCACCGAAGATGGCGCGCAAAAGCTTTTCTTCCGGCGTCATCGGGCTTTCGCCCTTCGGCGTCACCTTGCCGACGAGGATGTCGCCCGGCTGCACTTCGGCACCGATGGCCACGATACCGGCTTCGTCGAGGTTGCGCAGGGCTTCTTCGCCGACGTTCGGGATGTCGCGGGTGATTTCTTCCGGCCCAAGCTTCGTGTCGCGGGCCATGACTTCAAACTCTTCCAGGTGGATAGAGGTGAAGATGTCGTCGCGCACGATGCGTTCGGAAATCAGGATCGAGTCTTCGAAGTTGTAGCCGTTCCACGGCATGAAGGCGACGAGGACGTTGCGGCCCAGAGCCAGATCGCCGAGGTCGGTCGAAGGGCCGTCCGCGATGATGTCACCGGCCGACACCTTGTCACCCACGTTCACGATCGGACGCTGGTTGATACAGGTGTTCTGGTTCGAGCGCTGGAACTTCGACAGGCGATAGATATCGACGCCCGGCTTGGTGGGATCAAGCTCGTCCGTGGCGCGCACGACGATACGGGTGGCGTCAACCTGCTCGATCACGCCGGTGCGGCGGGCAGCGATGGTCGCCCCGGAGTCGCGGGCGACGACCGATTCCATGCCGGTACCGACGAAGGGCGCATCGGCCTTCACCAGCGGCACGGCCTGACGCTGCATGTTCGAACCCATCAGCGCGCGGTTGGCGTCGTCGTTTTCGAGGAACGGGATCAGGGCCGCGGCGACCGAAACGACCTGCTTCGGCGACACGTCCATATAATCGACGGTCGGAGCCGGTTGCAGACCCGGCTCACCGTTGACACGGCCCGGCACGAGGTCTTCGACAATGCCTTCGCTGCCCAGCTTGATATTGGCCTGAGCGATGACGTGCTTGGACTCTTCCATCGCCGACATATAGACGACTTCGTCCTGCGGCTTGCCGTCGATGACCTTGCGGTACGGGCTTTCGATGAAGCCGTACTTGTTGACGCGGGCGTGGGTGGCCAGCGAGTTGATCAGACCGATGTTCGGGCCTTCCGGCGTTTCAATCGGGCAGATACGGCCATAGTGGGTCGGGTGCACGTCGCGGACTTCGAAGCCCGCGCGTTCGCGCGTCAGACCGCCCGGCCCAAGGGCCGACAGGCGGCGCTTGTGCGTGATTTCCGACAGCGGGTTCGTCTGGTCCATGAACTGCGACAGCTGCGACGAGCCGAAGAATTCACGCACCGCCGCCGCGGCCGGCTTGGCATTGATCAGATCGTGCGGCATGACGGTGTCGATATCGACCGACGACATGCGCTCCTTGATGGCGCGTTCCATGCGCAGTAGGCCGACGCGGTACTGGTTTTCCAGCAGCTCGCCCACCGAACGCACGCGACGGTTACCGAGGTTGTCGATATCGTCGATTTCGCCGCGACCGTCGCGCAGACCGATCAGGATGCGCAGGATCTTCAGAATATCGTCCTTGCGCAGGGTGCGCTCAGAGTCGGCGACGTCCTGCTCAAGGCGCATGTTCATCTTGACGCGGCCCACGGCCGACAGGTCGTAGCGCTCCAGTTCGAAGAACAGGCCTTGGAACATGGCTTCGGCGGCTTCGATCGTGGGCGGCTCGCCCGGACGCATGACGCGGTAGATGTCGAACAGCGCATCTTCGCGCGACGTGTTCTTATCGACGCGCAGCGTATTGCGCAGATAGGCACCCACGGTCACGTGGTCGATATCGAGGACGTCGATGGTGGTGAAGCCCTGCTCTTCCAGTACCTTGATGGCGGCGGGGTCCAGCTCGTCACCGGCTTCGGCGTAGATTTCGCCGGTCTCGAAATTGACCGCGTCGCGCGCCAGATACTTGCCATTCAGGGCGTCCGGCGACAGCAGCAGCGCCTTCACCGTGTCACCCAGCTTCTTGGCGGTACGCGCCGAAATCTTGGTCCCGGCCTGCGCGACCACTTCGCCCGAGTCGGCGTCGATCAGGTCGAATTCCGGCTTCACACCGCGCCAGCGCTCGAACTTGTACGGCGTGACCCAGCCGGCATCGCGCTTCTCATAGGGCACGACGTCGTAGAAGGTGGTGAGGATTTCTTCGCCGTCCATGCCCAGCGCCGACAGGAAGGTCGTGGCGGGCAGCTTGCGGCGGCGGTCGATACGCACATAGACGATGTCCTTGGCGTCGAATTCGAAATCGAGCCACGAACCGCGGTACGGGATGATGCGCGCGCCGAACAGGAGCTTGCCCGACGAATGGGTCTTGCCCTTGTCGTGGTCGAAGAAGACGCCCGGCGAGCGGTGCATCTGCGACACGATCACGCGCTCGGTGCCGTTGACAATAAAGGTGCCCTTGTCCGTCATGAGTGGGATATCGCCCATATAGACGTCCTGCTCCTTGATGTCCTTCACCGAACGGGCACCCGTGTCCTCGTCCGTTTCAAACACGATCAGGCGCAGCTTGACCTTCAGCGGAGCGGCATAGGTGATGTCGCGCTGAATGCACTCTTCGACGTCGTATTTCGGCTCTTCGAACTCGTAAGAGACGTATTCGAGGGTCGCACGCTCGTTGAAGTCCTTGACCGGGAAGACGCTCTTGAACACGGCTTCCAGACCGTCGTCAACGCGCTCCGAAGCGCGGACGAAACGTTGCAGGAATTGTTCGTAGGAGGAGCGCTGAACCTCGATCAGGTTCGGCATACGGATCGCTTCGGGGATTCGGCCAAAAGACTTCCGAATCCGCTTCTTTTCGGTGAACGATAAGGCCATCGTTGTTCCTGTAAAGCGTTTGAGACGCAGTGAATGTGTCGAGAGACCCCGGATGGGGCATTGAGAAACAGTTGGATGCGCCCGCTCTTTTATGACCGTTTGCGGTCAAAGACGCTGTTTTTCAATAACTTTCCAAAACAGAAAGTCAGGCCCCATCGCCGGTGGAAAGAGCAGAAGACCGGCATTCGGGCAGGTTTAAGGACGCAATACGCCTTAAAAGGGAGGATGCCATAGCGCAACTGTCCCCACTTGTCGAGGGGGTGTGGGGGATTATTTTGCAAGTCACGCGAGGCTCAATTGCCCGTGCCACTTTAGCCCCTCACCCTTGAATCAGAGAAGGCTACTTAGTGCGAACGCCCGTAGTCCCCGTTGAGCAGGTCTTTAAACCCCGGATCGGCAATGGCCTCCCCGGCCCCCAGTGGCTGACCCAGCATGGCGGCGGCGTCCCCGTCCGGCGACCAATAGAGATTGGCGCTGTGCGTGGCCGACATAAAGCCGTGGGGATTGTCCGGCCCTAGGTAGATGCGATGCGGGGCCGTCAGATAGAAGATATTGCGGGTGATGCTCACCCCGGCGTCGCGGTCGCCGGCGCAGCCGTTCCAGCAGATCGACCAGAAGATTGCGCGCAGCGACCAGAAGTCCTTGTCCGTAATGTCCGGAATCCGTGTACGGATGATGATATTGCCGTCGATCTTCAGGTTGCGGATGCCATTGGTCCCGACGAACTTATCGACATCGTCGCTGATATTGTTGGCGATGGTCACGTCGTGCGTATTGCCGGCGATTTCCAGAAAGCCGCCCTTGGTATTGCGCGACAGATTGTGGTGCACAAAGGTGTGGTGCGCGTCGAAGAAACGGTCCTCGCCGTCCAGTTCGACCGCCGCTCCGTCATTGACATAGGCCCCGCCATAGAAGCCGTAGTTTTCAATGCGGTTGTGCGCCACCTCATTGTGCGGCCCGACAATGACAATGGCCATCGCGCCCCAGTATTCGGTGATGCGCGAGGCGTCGTGAAAATAATTGCCCTTCACAAGTGAGTTCGCGCCACGCACGCGAACACCCACCGGCATATTGTTGAATTCATTGTTTTGCAGGGTGACGTGGTGGGTGGTGGCATCGGTATAGATACCGGCCATATCGGTCACCAGTTTGTGCTGGTGGCTTTCCTTCCACGGCAAGGGCGGCTCATCCGGCGGCGGGGTGGCCCCGTCATAGAGGTAGAGGTTTTCGACGGTCACATAGCTGCCGTACACCGACACAACCCGCCCGAATTCCAGCCCGAAGCGCGGGTTCATCAGCTTCGGCGCGGGCCCCTCGCCATAGGCGCTGACCACGATGGGTTTGGCCTCAGTGCCGGACTGGGCAATAGTCAGATGCCCGACAAAGGCGGTGCCACGCGCCAGCAAGACACGATCGCCGGGTTCAAGCGTCTGGGCATTGACGCGGCTGAGGCTGCGCCAGGGTTGCGCCTGAGTACCCGGCTGGGCGTCGTTACCGGTCGTCCCATTGACGTAATAGTCCGCCGCCATGGCCGGTCCAGCCAGACAGCACAGCACACCGATCCATTTCCACATCGCAGCCTCCATTGCCCCTCAGTAAGGCAGGGCGCACGAGAAATGACAAGTGGGCGATCATCACGCCACCCTCAAAAGCGGCACCGGAAAGGTTGCATGGCACCGCGACGCAAACATAAATAGGTATTTAAAAACATGCGCTTACTCCATGTCTCATTAACCAAACCGAAAGACCGGCCGAGGAATAACATCACTATAAGTGCGCCGCGAAACCGACGGCCCGATACAGTTCAGCAGGGAGGCATTAAGAGATGGGCTTATTTTCCAACGCGAAGACCGATACGGAAAGCCAGTCGTTCAAGGAGCTGTGGTCGGTTTTGAGCCGTCACGCCGGAGTCGGCCTGTGGGACGCGGTGCTGCATAATGGCGACCCGATGCACCGCGAAAGCCAGTGGCGCTGGTCGGAAGAGTTCCGCCGTCTGCTGGGCTTTCAGCCCGGCGATGTGGCGGGCTTCCCCGAAGAGGTCCATTCGTGGTCGGACCGCCTGCACCCTGAAGACGCGCAGGCGACCTTTGACGCCTTTGGTGCCTGTCTGGCGGACCGCTCGGGGCAGACGAAATACGACGTGCAATATCGTCTGAAGAGGCGCGACGGGGCCTATCGCTGGTTCCGCGCCATCGGCGGCGTGGTGCGCAATACGCAGGGTACAGCCGTTCGCGCCTGCGGGGCATTGATCGACATCCACGAGGAACGCGACGCGGTCACCCGCTTTGAGCTGCTGGACAGCTTTGCAGGCGTCGGTCTGTGGGACGCCATCATCCACAATGCCGATCCGATGCACGCCCAAAGCCGCTGGCGCTGGTCCCCCGAACTGCGGCGTGTGATGGGTTTTGCCCCGCACGACTATAAGGGATTTCCGGACGTGGTATCCTCCTGGGCCGACCGCCTGCATCCCGAAGACGCCCAGCCGACCTTCGATGCCTTTTCCGCCTGCCTCAATGATCGCACGGGCAAGCTGAGCTATGATGTGACCTACCGTCTCAAGATCGCTGACGGCAGCTACAAATGGTTCCGGGCGGTGGGCGGCGTGCTGCGCGACCGTTCCGGCACCCCGCTGCGGGCCTGCGGCTCGCTGATCGACGTGCACGAACAGAAACTGGCCGAGCTCAGCCGCGTTGAAGAAGGCCGCATTCATCACCGCATTACGCAACTGGTCGAAAGCATGGTCACCGACTCCACCGCCGTCGCCACCCAGTCCTCCGGCGAAATCGCCGCCATTGCCGGGGCGACTGACGAACTGGCCCTGTCTATCCGTGAAATCGCCAGCCGTGTGCGCCGTTCCTCCGAAGCCACGGCACAGGCGTCGGCCAATGTCGGCGAAACCTCAAAGGTCTTTTCAGAGCTACAGGCTTCTATCGCCCAGATTTCCGAAGTGGTGACCCTGATCAACGGCATCGCGTCGCAGACCAATCTGCTGGCCCTCAATGCCACCATAGAGGCGGCGCGCGCGGGCGAAGCGGGCAAGGGCTTCGCCGTCGTGGCGACCGAGGTCAAGCAACTGGCGACGCAATCGGCCAATGCCACCAAGCAAATCCAGTCGCATATCTCCACCATCCAGACGGCGGCCGAAAAAGCCTCGGCCTCGATGAACGAAGTGACCCACGTAACCCAGACCACGGAATCTATCGGTTCGGAAATCGCGGGCGCGGTGTCGCAGCAGGATGCCGCCTCTCAGGAGATCGCCCGCCGCGTCGATGAGGTCTCGCAAAAGTCGCTGCAACTGGAAACCCTAATCCAGAATTTCGCCTCCGACGTCCGCGAAAACATCAACCAGCTCGAAAAGCTGCGGGCCTGAGCCCTGGGTCGCTCAAGGCGTGTCTGAGCCGCTGATCAGCGCCAGACGCGCCCTGTCCTTCGGGCGTCCGAAGAGGCGCAGCAGGGCCGCCTGTTCGCTCGGGGTCGGCACCCGCACCCCTTCGATCCACGCATCACTTTCGATTCGCAACTCACGCCAGTCGCCCGCTGAAAACACTTGCAATCCGCCCATAAAGTCGATCTCCAGCCCGCCCGGTGGACGGTACTGAAAATAAGGGCGGGAGCGAAAGCGATTGTCGGCGCGCGGCGGACTCACGGGCACGCCCAGGGCGATCCGGGCGGCCTCGATGACCTCTGAGGGGCCATAAACATCCACGTCGCGTACCGTGACCGGCAGCCCGCTCAGTGACAGGGCCGCCGAGCCGATCAGCCACCACGGCTGTTCGGGCGGCATCAGGCGGCGGATCAAATCCAGTGAGCGGCGAAGGTCGGGCGGCATGGACGTATCGGCTATGGGTACAAAAAAAGCCGGGGTTTGTGCCCCGGCTTTTTGGTTTTATTCTTCGACGGCATCGCGGGTCGCGCCGACCCGCTGGGCCAGAGACGCCCCCATGAAGGCGTCCAGATCACCGTCCAGAACCCCTTGCGAATCCGAGGTTTCGACGTCGGTACGCAGGTCCTTGACCATCTGATAGGGCTGAAGCACGTAGGAGCGAATCTGGTGACCCCACCCGATATCGGTCTTCTGGTCTTCGAGAGCCGCCTGCGCCGCCTCGCGTTTTTGCAGTTCCAGCTCGTACAGGCGGGCACGCAGCATCTTCCACGCTTCGTCGCGGTTGGCGTGCTGCGAGCGTCCGGCCTGACAGGCCACAGCAATACCGGTCGGGATGTGCGTCAGGCGCACCGCCGAGTCGGTCTTGTTGACGTGCTGACCGCCCGCCCCCGACGCGCGGTAGGTATCGGTGCGCACATCGGCCGGATTGATGTCGATGACGATGGTGTCATCGACCACCGGATATACCCACACCGAAGCAAACGAGGTGTGGCGGCGCGCATTGGAATCGAAGGGCGAGATACGCACCAGACGGTGCACCCCGGCCTCGGTCTTCAGCCAGCCATAGGCATTGGTGCCCTTGACCATGATGGTCGCCGACTTGATGCCCGCCTGTTCGCCGGGCGTCTCTTCTTCGATGGATACCGTCATGCCGTGCTGGGTGGCCCAGCGCGTGTACATGCGCAAAAGGATACCGGCCCAGTCGCACGACTCCGTGCCCCCGGCCCCGGAATTGATTTCGACATAGGCGTCGTTGCCGTCGGCTTCGCCGGACAGGAGCGCCTCAAGCTCGGCGCGGGCCGCCTTGTCCTTGATGGCTTTCAGCATGGCGCGGGCTTCTTCGAGCAGTTCCTCGTCGCCCTCCATATCGGCCAGTTCGGCATAGTCGAGCGCGTCCTTAAGCTCTTTGGTCAGGCTGTTGACCGCCTCGACGCCGCCGCTCAGCTTGGTGCGTTCGCGCATCACGGACTGCGCCTCTTCGGGCTTGTCCCACAGCGTCGGGTCTTCGACCCGCGCATTCAGTTCGTCGAGACGTCTTAGAGCGACGTCCCAGTCAAAGACGCCTCCTGAGCAATCCGATGGATTGCTCGATGTCCCTGGCCGAAGCCTCAACATCCAGTCGCATTACAATGTCCTTACGGTAAAAAAGGTAGCCGTGGGGGATAGCCGCGCCCGCGCAAAATGGCAACACGTTTCGCGGTCAGGTGGCCGCGATCGGAGGAGGTTCAGTAAAGAACCTCTTCCTCGATCTCATCGACGTACTTCTTCTTTTTCGGCTGATCCTGCGGGGTCGCCTGATTGGACGGTTGCCCCGTCAGGCCGTCGCGCCACACCTCGTTATAGGGCTTGGGACCATCGACCACATCGGGGGCGCGCTCAATAACCTTGGGCTCGGTGCCGGGGCGGAAGGCTTCCTCATGGCCGCGGATCGACACATAGACCGCGTCCTTCGGCTTGCGGAAGTCCTTGACGGGCTTGTTCTTCGTCGCCGAGGCCATGAAGTCGATAAAGATCGGCAGGGCCGCCGAGCCGCCGGTTTCCGACTCGCCCAGAGAGCGGTTGTCGTCGAAGCCGACAAACACCCCCGCGACCAGATCGGGCGTAAAGCCGACGAACCACGCCGAGCGGTATTCATTGGTCGTGCCGGTCTTCCCGCCCAGCGGGATGCCCAGCGCACTGGCGCGCGCCGCCGTACCGCGCTGCACCACGCCCTGCAGGAAGGAGTTGATCTGATAGGCGACAATGGGGTCCATCACCTGCTGCCCTTCGGGCGTCAGGCGCGGCGATTCCGTGCCGTCAAAGGCGCGCGTACAGCCGGCCGGACATTTACGCTGATCGGCCCGGTAGATGACCTTGCCCTGATAGTCCTGCACCAGCTCGATCAGGTGCGG
Organism: Asticcacaulis sp. DW145; assembly: GCF_037101385.1. Lineage (NCBI taxonomy): Bacteria > Pseudomonadati > Pseudomonadota > Alphaproteobacteria > Caulobacterales > Caulobacteraceae > Asticcacaulis > Asticcacaulis sp. DW145. The sequence goes on from NZ_AP029025.1 coordinate 895,284, forward strand.
CTTGATCCGCCGCCCGCCATTGACGAAGGCCGAATAGGCGGCGGTGAGCTGATAGGGCGTGGTTTCCGTCGAACCCAGCGCGTTGGACAGATAGGGTTCCATACTATCGACGGCACCGTACTGCACCACCTTGGCCGCCACCGTCTTCATGCCCACCTTGTCGGCAAGGCGCACGGTCATGGCGTTGCGCGACAGCTCAAGTCCCTTGCGCAGGGTTTGCGGCCCGTAATAGGTGCGCGAATAGTTCTTGGGCGACCACGACTCGCCATTGGCCCCCTTGAAGGTGATGGGACCATCGACCACGATGGAGGCCGGGGTGAAATCGCCTTCCAAGGCCGTGGCATAGATGAACGGCTTGATGGCCGAACCGGGCTGACGCTTGGCCTGCGTGGCGCGATTGAACTTCGACAGAGAGAAGGAATAGCCGCCGACCATGGCCACGACGCGGCCCGTCCACGGGTCGATGGCGACCAGCGCGCCATTGACCGCCGGTACCTGCTTCAGGGCATAGGCCCCTGTCGCGTCACGCGCCACATAAATCAGGTCACCGGCTTTGAGCCCTGCCCCGCCCTGCGCCCACGCCACGTCCGAAGCGCGGAGATTGCCGTGGTTTTCGCCCGCTGGAGCCTCGGCCAGACGGATGGCGCCACCGGCGCGCTCGACCACCGCGACCTGCCAGTCGGGGCGTTCAAACGGCGCCTTGCGCCGTTCGGGCAGCTTGGCCTCGACAGCGGCGGCCTCCTGCTGCCAGCCCTCATTGATACCGCTGATGTTCCCCCATGCGCCGCGCCAGCCGTGACGGCGGTCATAGAGTTCGAGCCCGTCCATCAGGGCAATGCGCGCCGCCGTCTGGAGTTTGGGGTCGAGCGTGGTCTTCAGATAGTAGCCCGCCGAATAGATGTCCTCACCGAACAGCGCCTTGGAACGGCGCTCGACCTCCGACACGAAGAAGTCGGCATCGCGGTACTTGGTGCGCTGCGGGGCCGACTGCACCACCAGATCCTCACGCATGGCGGCCTCGGCCTCGGCCTTCGTCACCCAGCCAACCGACGCCATTTCGCCCAGAATCCAGTTGCGGCGGGCAATGGCCTGATCCTTGCGACGGATGGGGTGATAGTTGTGCGGCCCCTTGGGCAGGGCGGCCAGATAGGCGGCCTCAGCCAGGGTGAGCTGATCCACCGACTTGCCGAAATAGTTATAGGCCGCCGTGCCGATCCCGTTGGAGCGATAGCCGAGATAGATGTCGTTCAGATAGAGTTCGAGGATCTGTTCCTTGGTCAGGGAGGTTTCGAGCCGCCGCGCCAGAATAAATTCCTTCAGCTTGCGCCCGATGGTCCGCTCATTCGACAAAAGGACGTTCTTGGCCACCTGCTGCGTGATGGTGGACCCGCCTTCGAGGCGGCGGCCCTGCACGAAATTGATCACGTTCTTGACCATGGCCCGCGACAGGCCACCGACATCGACGCCAGAATGGTTGAAGAAGTTGCGGTCTTCGGCCGCCAGAAAGGCGTGGCTGATGCGATCGGGGATGCGGTTATAGGGGATGAAGATGCGGCGTTCCTGCGCAAATTCACCGATCAGCGTGCCGTCCCACGCGAACAGGCGCGTCGAGGTCGGCGGGCGGTAATCCACGATCTCGTTCCCATCGGGCAGGTCATGAAACAGCCATGCGGCATAGATGGCGATGGCAAAGCCCGCTACGGCCACCAGCGACATCAGCACCACCCCCGCCATGGCGAACCAACGCTCAGTGGATTTCACAAACACCCTCCGTCACCGCGACGCGGTTCCGTTACAGAGAGCCGTCCGCATCATATCCCGCCGTGTGTATCAAAGCCCGCCCGTCCCGCAAAGCCCTGATCACGGCCCTCTGCGGCTTATTGCGGGCAAATGCGGCTTATTGGCGACGCTTTGACCGCAACAACAAAGCCCTGCCGCAACGGCAGGGCTTTGTACGCAAGGCGCTTGCGGGATCAGCGGGCGACGAAGCCAAACGAGGCATAGCGCACATCGTTGGCGAAATACTGATCAATCGCCTTCACCAGTTGCGAGGCCAGCCGGTTGCGGTCACCCGAATCGTTGAGACGCTTCTCATCCTCTTCGTTGGTGATGAAGCCCATCTCCAGAAGCACTGCCGGCACGTCCGCCGCCAGAAGGACGACAAAACCCGCCTGACGATGGCTGCTCTTGAGCAGCGGCACATCGCCATCCAGATTATCGAGCATCAATTCGGCAAAGGTCGCCGAACGGTTCTTGGTGGCGCGCTGCGTGAGGTCGATCAGGATGCGCCCGACCGTCTTGTCCGTCGCGCCCGTCGGCAGGGCCCAGTCGCCGCGGTTCATGGCGTTGCGCGCCGCGCGTTCGGTGCCGGAATCCGACAGGGTATAGATAGAGGCCCCCTTGGTGGCCGTGTTCGGGCCGGAATCGGAGTGCAGCGAGATAAACAGGTCGGCATTGGCGTTGCGGGCGATACGGACGCGGGCCACCTTATCGACATAGACGTCGGAATCGCGCGTCATAATGACCTTGTAACGCCCCGTGGCTTCCAGCCTGGCCTTCAGCGCCTTGGCTGCCGCCAGATTGACATCCTTTTCCCACGACGACGCGCCGCGCGCACCGGGGTCGTGACCGCCGTGGCCGGCATCGACGACAATGATCTTCTTGCCCGTGCGCGGTTTGTCAGCCGCTTCGGTGCGCAAGGCAGGGGGAATGGGCGCGGTATCGGCCACGGCCTTTGCCGCAACGGTCTGCGGCGCGGGCGCATCGGCGGGCACAACGTCGATCACGTAGCGGTAGGTGCCGATACCATCGGCGGGCGGCAGCAGAAACCGGCGCGCGATGCGGGCATTGCCGTTGAAATCGAGGCGCAGGCGCGTCATGCCGGCCGTGGTGTCGAGCTTCCAGCCCTTGATAAGGCCCTGCCCCTGCCCGCTCAGCGACGCACCGACATCCGCGCCCGACAGGCCGAGAACAGCGCGTTGCTGATCCGCTTCACGGCTGAGCAGTTCGCCCTTGACCGACGACTGCAGGTCGATGACCAGTCGCGTCTGACCCGGCGCGCCCCCGAGGCGCACATTGACGACATCGCCGCTGGAGGCCGCTTCGACCGGGGTGATGTCCCCTGTCGCGATAACAATGGCGCCCGCCATCAGGGCTGCCAGCCATAGCTGGCCTTTGCCGGCCAAACGCCACGCACGTCGGATCATTCACCCGCTCCACCAAAATACCGTGGACGCCTTTCTGGCGCCGCTGCTTTGTATTGTGACCGTATGGATACACGATGCGGGTAGCGATCTCGTTAACAACAAAAATAATTGCGTGCTTTTCTTTTGCGCAACCTTGTTGCATATTCGCCGCGTGCAAGACGGATTGCGCCCGTCAGGCCCTGGCTCCCCAGCCCGTCTGATAAGCGAGTCCCGCACATTTCCGGTGCCCGGTCCGTGGCCTTTTTTGATTGTCGCGCGCACCTTTCACCGGACAACACCTCTTTTGAGGAGGTCCTGTTCCGGTCCTGTGCGGCCGGTCTGGCCCTCTTCCGGCGAAACCTTCCCTCGCGGAATCCCTCGCCACTCCGAATGAAATTCACCGGCGCGTCCGCCAAAGGGGCCTCAATCGGCACCGGGACGCTTCGGCCAAGCGTAGTTAGAGCATTCGTCGGCTCAGTCGGGCCGCTTCATTGCTCTGATTTTTTGTAACGCCTTACGTGTTTCCGAAACGTGCCAGGAAAGTTTCATGGCCGTTTGGGCACAAGGCTCGAAGGTATTAAACACCCAATGGGCTGTGCCGCTCATTTGAACAGGCTCCGGATATCTGCCGCTCCGCGCTCCTTGCGCGCCGGACCGGGCCTTTGCGCACGCCTTTCACCCCAAATCAGTCAGCGCCCCCTGTCACCGCCCGGCCCTGTGTCCGGCGCGGGTTTAAGGCGAGCGCGCTGCGGAGATCGCGTTAATGTCGAAAACCATGTTAATCGACGCGACGCACGCGGAAGAAACCCGCGTCGTCGTTCTGAACGGCTCAAAAGTTGAGGAATTCGATTTTGAAAGCCACGCCCGCAAGCAGTTGCGCGGCAATATCTACCTCGCCAAGGTCACCCGCGTAGAGCCCTCGCTTCAGGCGGCCTTCGTGGAATATGGCGGCAACCGCCATGGCTTTCTGGCCTTCAACGAAATCCACCCGGACTATTATCAGATACCGGTCGCCGACCGCGAAAAGCTGATGGCCGAGCTGGCGGCGCAGGCTGCCGCCAATGGTCACGACGAGGCCGAGGACGAGGATCACGAAGACGACGGTGACGACCTGCCGGACGAGGAGCGCCGCCTGCGCGCCCACCTGATCAAGCGCTACAAGATTCAGGAAGTCATCAAGCGTCGTCAGATCCTGCTGGTGCAGGTGGTCAAGGAAGAACGCGGCAACAAGGGCGCGGCGCTCACCACCTATCTGTCGCTGGCCGGGCGCTACTGCGTGCTGATGCCCAATACGGCGCGCGGCGGCGGCATCAGCCGCAAGATCACCAACGGGGCCGATCGCAAGCGGCTGAAGGCCGTGGCGCAGTCGCTCGACGTGCCGCAGGGCATGGGCCTGATCGTGCGCACGGCCGGGGCCAAGCGCACCAAGACCGAGATCAAGCGCGACTATGACTACCTGCTGCGCGTGTGGGAAAATATCCGCGAAACGACGCTGCGTTCCAACGCCCCGGCGCTGATCTATGAGGAAGAAGACCTCGTCAAGCGCGCCATCCGCGACCTGTTCGACAAGGATTTCGACCACGTGCAGGTCGAGGGCGTCGAAGGCTACAAGTCCGCCAAGGACTTCATGCGCATGATCATGCCGTCGCAGGCGAAGAAGATTCAGCTCTATAATGGCGGGATGCCGCTGTTTGCGCGCCACGGCATAGACGACATCCTCAACCGCATCTATTCCCCGGTCGTGCCTCTGCGTTCGGGGGGGTATCTGGTCATCAACCAGACCGAAGCCCTGGTCGCCATCGACGTCAACTCCGGCAAATCGACCAAGGAGCGCAATATCGAGGCGACGGCGCTCAAGACCAATCTTGAAGCTGCCGAAGAGGCCGCGCGCCAGATGCGTCTGCGCGATCTGGCCGGTCTGGTGGTCATCGACTTCATCGACATGGATGAGTCGAAGAACAACCGCGCCGTCGAAAAGAAGCTCAAGGACGCCCTCAGCGAAGACCGCGCCCGCATCCAGATGGGCAAGATTTCCGGCTTCGGCCTGATGGAGATCAGCCGTCAGCGCCGCCGCACCGGCTTCCTCGAAGGCACGACGGTCATCTGCCCGCACTGCGAAGGCATGGGCCGCGTCCGTTCGACCGACTCCTCGGCTCTGGCAGCCATGCGCGCCATCGACCTTGAGGCCATGACCAATGGCGCCGGCGCCATCACCATCAAGCTGCCGCAGGCCGTGGCCCTCTATATCCTCAACGAGAAGCAGGTGCATCTGGCCAAGCTGCGCCTCGAATGGGGGCTCAAGGTCAATGTCGAGATCGACTCCGACCTGAACCACGCCGAATTCGAGATCGTGCGCACCGTCCATGCCGATGAGGTGGAATTCACGCCGCCGCCGCGTCCCGATCCGATCATCGACCTCGGTCCCGACCCGGACTATGACGAGGACGAGGACGAAGACGTCATCGCCCTCGACGAAGAGGCCATTGAGCGCGAAGACACGGACGACGATGAGGCGTCCGAGCGGACGGAAGCGCGTGAAGACCGCGATGACCGTCGCGGCCGCCGCCGCCGCCGTCGTCGGGGCCGTCAGGACACCGAAGCGCGCGTCGACTCTGAGACCGCCGATGCCGAATCCGTTGACTCGGAGTCTGAGGCCGACAGCGAAGACGAAGACGCTGAGGACGACGGCGATTTCCGTCGCAACCGTCGCCGTCGTCGCGGCCGCCGCGGGGGCCGTCGCAACGGTCCGGACGCCCGCCCGCGCGAAGCCTATGCCTGGGTGCGCGCCCGCACGCCGTCGCTGGAAGAACCCTATGTGTGGATCGACCCGTTCGACGAATCGCAGGGCAAGCGCGCCCCTCAGCCGGGTGAAACGCCGGACGGCTTCGACGTGATCGAAGTGGCCGCTGAAACACCGGTGATCGCTGGGGATACGCCCGAAGCCGCCTCGGTGCTGGGGGCCGCGACTCAGGCACCGACCTCGCTCGTGCCCGAAGACCTGCGCGATCAGCCCGCCCCCAAGGGCAAGCGTCCGCCGCGTAAGCGGCGTGGCAAGGCCGAAGCCGAAGCCGAAGCGAGCGAACCCGTCGCGGTCGCCGCTGAACCTGCCGCGATGGAAACCGCGCCTGAGCCGGTCATTGACGCCGTGCCGGACGTGGTGGCCGAAGCCGTTGCGGAAGAGGTGGTCAAACCGGCCCGCAAGACCCGCTCGCGCAAGAAAAAGACCGACGAACCGGTGGCCGAAGTCGCCGCAGAGCCCGCACTGGCCGCCGAACCGGCGGTGATGGAAACGGCGGTGGAACCTGCGCCGGTCGAAGCCGTCGCCGAAACCGCTCGGGAACCCGTCCTTGCGGAACCGGTGCTGGAAAACGAACCGATGGGCGGCAGCTTCGCCCTCACAGCGCCCGAGCCCGATCCGGCGGAAATCAACACGCCGCCCGCCAAGCCCAAGCGCGGCTGGTGGCGCCGATAAAAGCACAAGGCCCGCAATGTTCACGTTGCGGGCCTTTTGTTGTCGTCAGCCATCCGGCTTTTCCGGTTGTGTGGGGGCCTTAGATTTGTCACTCTTACTGCCCATATAAAGCTGAACGAAATCCGCGACAGAGACGTGCCTATGGTGTGGAACGGCCTTAAACACAGAGCGTCTGGCTGGCTGAAGCCTCTGGCGGCGGCCTCGCTGATGACTCTGGCCGTCACCGGACTGGCCCCGAAGGCGCAGGCCCAGACCGTCATCCGCGACACCGAGATCGAGCGCTTCCTGCATAAAGAAACGCGCGGCATTCTGACCGCGTCGGGCCTCAATGCCGATCAGGTACAGTTCCTGCTGATCGCCGATCAGTCGATCAACGCCTTTGCCACTTCGCGTCAGATCATCGGCCTCAATACCGGCATGATCGGCGAAGCCGAAACCCCCAATGAGCTGTTCGGCGTCATCGCCCACGAAGCCGGCCACCAGGCGGCCGGCCACACCGTTCGCTCCGACGAAATCTATCAGGCGGCCAAGGCCCCGATGGCCATTTCACTGGGACTGGGGATTATCGCCATTCTCGCCGGGGCCGGGGATGCAGGCGTGGGCCTTCTGGGTTCGTCGCAGACCTTCGGCACGCTGGGGGCGCTGCGCTACATGCAGACGCAGGAATCCGCCGCCGATATCGCGGGCGTCAAGGCGCTGGAGCGCGCCGGCATGTCCGGTCGCGGTCTGGTCGAATTTTTCGATAAGCTGCGCAATTACGAGACCTTTTCCAACGCCGAGCGCTATCAGTATTTCCGCACCCACCCCCTGTCGCGTGACCGTGTCGCCACCCTGCGCCGCCTGGTCGAGCAGCAGCCGCACAAGGACGCGGTGGACTCGCCGGAACTGATCGCGGAATTCAGCATCGTCAAGGCCAAGCTGTCGGGCTTCCTCGATCACCCGCAAAAGGTGTTCATGCGCTATCCCGAAAGCGACCGCTCCTTCCCGTCGCGCTACGCCCACGTCATCGCTTGGTACAAGCAGACCGAGGTGAAGAAGGCGCTGACCGAGCTGGATCAGCTTCTGATCGAACAGCCGAACAATCCCTATCTTTGGGAACTGAAAGGGCAAATCTATTTCGAAACGGGTCAGACGGCGCTGGCCATCCCCGCGCACCGTAAATCGGTGGAGCTGCTGCCCGATGCGCCGCTGTTGATGGTCAATCTGGGGCAGGCCCTGATCGCCGCCGGCGGGGACGACAATCTGCGCGAAGGGATCGACCGCCTCAACGCCTCGCTGAAATACGAGGCCGACAACAGCTTTGCCTGGAACCTGCTGGCGCAGGGCTATGATGGCCTGAAAATGCCGGGTCAGGCGCGTCTGGCCTCGGCCGAAGCCGAATTCTATCAGGGCAATATCCCGCAGGCCCGCACCTTCGCAGTGTGGTCGCAGAAAAACCTGCCCAAGGATTCCGTCGAATACCGCCGCGCCCGCGACATCGTCCTGACCACCTCCTCGCTCATGGGTATCGACCCCGTGGAGGAAGAAACCCGCCTTCGCCGCTAAGAAAGTTGATAAGTGACCGATACCCCCGAAACGCCGACGCCTGCACCGGAAACCAAAACAGAGACGCCCGCCCTCGCCCCGCATGAGCCCCTGCTCAGCAAATCCAATCTGGCGCTGGCTCTGGCGACCGGGGCTTTCGTACTGGCGCTGGCCCCCTATGTCCTGCCTAATATTCAGGGCCTGATCGTGCGCGGTGGCCTGATGACGCGGCCCGAAGTGCTGGTCGATGCCTCCACCGCCCTGCGTGAAAAGCAGGACGCCGAAACGCGCAAGAGCGTTGAAACCGCCATCAAGGCCAATGAAGGTTCGATCATCGCCGCCGACGATCCCATCCTCGGTAACCCGTCGGCCCCCATCACCATTATCGAGTTCCACGACTATCTGTGCAGCGCCTGCCGCGCCAGTCACCCCAGCCTGCTGAGCTTCCTCAAGGCCAATCCCGATGTGCGCGTGGTGATCAAGGAATATCCGATCATCGGTAAGGACAATTCGCGCGTTCTGGCCGGTCTGGCCTTGGCCGCACGCGACACCGGCCACTATGCCGCCGTCCACAACGCGCTCTATAGCCACGAACTCAGCTCTCAGGCCGATGTCGATGCGGCCCTGACCGCTGCCGGGGTCGATCCGGCCAAACTGCACGCCAAGGCCCAGTCGCCGGACGTTCAGGCCAAGATAGATGAGACCCTGCAACTGGGCTACAAGCTGGGCATCGGTGCCACGCCCAACTTCATCGTCGATGGCGTGCTGGTCAATGGCGGCGATATCCCGCAGCTCCAGACTCTGGTGACGGCGGCGCGTCAAAAGGCCAAGTAAGCGAAACGACTCTGGGGGCCGTTGCCCCCAGACCCCTGATAGGGGTTTCACGAGGATCTATCCCCGCGCAATCCGCCTGTGTCATCATGGCCTCATGGATGTCCTCGCGGAAAACAAGGCGGAACTGAGAGCGCTGCTGGCCGAACGTCGCGCCGCCCTGCGCGATTTTGCCGACACGGTGCTGGGGCACGTGACCTCCCTTTCGAAACCGGAAACCGCCCTCGAAGCGGAGCGCACGGCCCGCGCCGTCATGACCGCCGATCGGATGCTGTGTCAGGTGTTTGCCCCGCCACCGGAGCCCAGACCAGCCAAGGCCGCCACCGCACGCCCTGCCCGCTTTGATGAGGACGAGGAAGAGTACGAAGAACGCTATCCCGGCGACAAGCGCTACACGATCGACGAAAAGGCGGCGCAGATTCTGGCGCTGGAGCGTGCCGAGGCCGAAATCGCCCGCCACGAACTGTACGAGACCCGCCTCGGCGAAGTGGAAGAAAAGCTCGTCCGCCTTGCCAAAGGCATGCACCTCGCCCTCTGGCGTGACGACGGTTATGTCGATGGCGACGTCAGCGATCTGATGGCCTTATGGCGTGAATATCACAAACGCATTGTGAACGAGACCGGGAAGCCTCCGGACGTTGAACTGCGTCGCCACCCGGCCATCTTCACCCCCGACTATCACCGGGCACATCTCGAAAGGCTGGAAAAGGGAGAAAGGATCGCCCCGGATTAGATCGTCTTAAGATCAGATCAACCCCGCCAGAGGCGAGGACGGATCGGCATAGAGCTTCTTCGCCATACGCCCGGCCAGATAGGCTTCGCGGCCGGCGATCACCGCGTGCTTCATCGCCACGGCCATGCGGATCGGGTCCTTGGCTTCGGCAATGGCGGTGTTCATCAGAATGGCGTCGCAGCCCAGCTCCATGCCCACAGCCGCATCCGACGCCGTACCCACGCCCGCATCGACCAGCACCGGCACCTTCGCGTTCTCGATAATGATGCGCAGCGTCACGCGATTCTGGATGCCGAGACCCGAACCAATGGGCGCACCCAGGGGCATGATGGCGCACGCCCCGGCCTCTTCCAGCTTCTTGGCATAGACCGGATCGTCCGAGCAGTAGACCATGACGTCGAAACCGTCTTTGACCAGCAGCTTCAGCGACCGCAGCGTTTCTTCCATATCGGGATAAAGCGTCTTGGGGTCGGACAGGACCTCCAGCTTGACGAGGTTCCAGCCGCCGGCCTCACGCGCCAGACGCAGGGTGCGCACCGCATCCTCACCCGTGAAACAGCCCGCCGTATTGGGCAGGTAGGTGAATTCGTCCTGTTTCACATAGTCCATCAGCATGGGCTGGTTCGGATCGGTCAGATTGACCCGCCGCACGGCCACGGTGACGATCTCCGCGCCCGACGCCCGCGCCGCCGCGGCGTTCTGGGCATAGTCCTTATACTTGCCGGTGCCGACGATCAGGCGCGAGGAAAAGGTGCGCCCGGCAACGGTCCAGGTATCAGGGGAAAGAGCGGCGGTCGGTTCGGTCATGAGTATCGGTCCCGTATGAAACGCTTTGGCGTCTCTATACGGCTTTCTGCTGGCAAAACCACCCCTTCACGCGCGGCAATCGCGCCATGAAATAAGTTGTGTTCGGATGAAGCGACGCGATTAAGGCTTAACCACGGATAGACCCGATTCAATCGCCGCCGCCGACAAAGTGGACGATCTCAAAGCGGTCTCCGGCCTCGATAGGCGTGGCGACATAGGCCGATTTGGGCACGATTTCGAGATTGCGCTCCACCGCCACCTTGCGCGGATCAATGCCGATCTGTTCGATCAGCGCCATCACATTGGCGGCCAAAACCTCGGTTTCTTCGCCATTCAACAGAATTTTCGTCATTTTCGGATCGTTTTCGGGCGAAAAAGCCCGCTTTTTCTTGTGAGCACGCGCAACAGGGGATACAAGACCGCATCCCACAGGATCAGGCTTTGCATGTCGAAACCCATATATGTCCTTAACGGCCCAAACCTCAACCTTCTGGGGGTGCGTGAGCCGGAAATTTATGGATATACACGTCTTTCGGACATCGAGGCCCGGTGCACCGCGCTGGCCGCCGCCCGTCATGTCCCGGTCGTCTTTCGCCAGACGAATCACGAAGGCGAACTGATCGACTGGGTGCAGGAGGCGCGCGAACACGCCTCGGTCCTGATTCTCAACCCGGCCGGCTATGGCCACACCTCGGTCGCGTTACTCGACGCGCTGAAGGCCCTGAGCCAGCCAATCATCGAATGCCACCTGTCGAACCCTCACGCCCGCGAACCGTTCCGCCATCACTCCTATGTGTCTCTGGCGGCCAAGGCGGTTATTGCCGGTATGGGGGCGATTGGCTATGAACTGGCTATCGAGGCGGCCCTACGCCTCATCGAACAATAGCCCACCGGCCCGTTCCTACGCACGGCCCCACCCCCTAACCAAGGTAAGCGCATGTCATCGCAAAAACCGGTTGACCCGATCGACCCCCGCCTCATTCGCAAGCTGGCGGACATCCTGAAGGAAACCGAGCTGACCGAAATCGAGGTCGAGCAGGGTGAACTGAAGATCCGCGTCGCGCGCACCCTGACCGCCGCGCCGGTCGCTGCCCCCCTGACGACATACGCCGCTCCGGTCGCCGCTCCCGCCCCTGTGGCCGCGGCTGCGGCTCCGGTTGCGGCCCCTGCCGCCGCCGAAGCGCCGAAAGCCGCCAAGGACGCCCTGAAATCACCCATGGTCGGCACCGTCTATCTGTCGCCGCAACCGGGTGCCGCCACCTTCGTCAAGGTCGGCGACAAGGTGAAGGCCGGTCAGACCCTGCTGATCATCGAAGCCATGAAAACCATGAACCCGATCCCGGCGCCCAAGGACGGCACGGTGTCGGAAATCCTCGTGTCCGACGCCCAGCCCGTCGAATTCGGCGAAGGCCTCGTGGTAATCGACTAACGCCATGTCCGACACCCCCAAACTGTTCGACAAGATCCTCATCGCCAACCGCGGCGAAATCGCCCTGCGCGTCATCCGCGCCTGTAAGGAGATGGGGATTGCCACCGTTGCGGTGCATTCGACCGCCGACGCCAACGCCATGCATGTGCATCTGGCCGACGAAAGCGTCTGCATCGGGCCGCCCGCTGCCGCCAAGTCGTATCTCAACATTCCGTCGATCATCGCCGCCGCCGAAATCACCGGCGCTCAGGCGATCCACCCCGGCTATGGCTTCCTGTCGGAAAACGCCCGCTTCGCCGAAATCGTCGGCGCGCACGGCATGACCTTCATCGGGCCTCAGCCGGACCACATCCGCCTGATGGGCGACAAGATCACCGCCAAGCAGGCGGCCAAGGACTCCGGCATCCCCGTCGTTCCGGGCTCTGACGGCGGCGTGGCCACGGTCGAAGACGCCATCGAAGCGTCGAAATCCATCGGCTTCCCGCTGATCATCAAGGCCGCTGCCGGCGGGGGCGGTCGCGGCATGAAGGTCGCGGCCAATGCCGACGTGCTGGCCGAACAGGTGATGAGCGCCCAGACCGAGGCCGCCGCGGCCTTTGGCGACGGCACGGTCTATATGGAGCGCTACCTCCAGAAGCCGCGCCACATCGAGGTTCAGGTCATCGCTGACAGCCACGGCAATGTGGTGCATCTGGGCGAACGCGACTGCTCGCTGCAACGCCGCCACCAGAAGGTGCTGGAAGAAGCCCCTTCGCCCGTCATCGACGCGACGGCGCGCGACAAGATTGGCATGATCGTCGTCGAGGCCATCCGCAAGATCGGCTATCTGGGCGTCGGCACCATCGAGTTCCTGTACGAGGATGGCGAGTTCTTCTTCATCGAGATGAACACCCGCCTTCAGGTCGAACACCCGGTCACCGAATTTGTCACCGGCGTCGATCTGGTCCGCGAACAGATCCGCATCGCGGCGGGCCTGCCCCTGTCCTTCACCCAGGCCGATATCGACCTGAAAGGCCACTCTATCGAAGTGCGGATCAATGCTGAAAACGCCCGCACCTTCGTCCCGTCGCCCGGTACGGTCACCGACTTCCACACCCCCGGTGGTCTGGGCGTGCGCATGGATTCGGCGGTCTATAACGGCTACACCATCCCGCCCTATTACGACTCGATGATCGGCAAGCTGATCGTCTATGGGCGCGACCGTCCCGAAGCCCTGGCCCGCCTCAAGCGCGCCCTTCAGGAAACCGTTGTGGCCGGTATCGACACCACGATTCCGCTGTTCCTTGACTTGCTGAACGAAGCCGATATCCAGAAAGGGGATTACAATATCCACTGGCTGGAAAAGTGGATCAAGGCGCAGGAAGAGGCGAAGGTATAACGCCCGTTTCTTCGAGAGGGTTTGGCTACATCTCTTATACCTCCCTGCCTTTGGCGGGGAGGAGGACCATTTGCGGAGCAAATGGGGGCGGGGTGGCCTGAGCAAGTTGGCGCTGTTGCCTCACGACAAGAGCCCCCACCACCACATCTCGCCGACTGCGTCGGCTCGTGCGGTCCCCCTCCCCACCACAGGTGGGGAGGTATAATTGGCTTACAGAGGCCCCCAGCCCAGAATGGGGGAGTGTAGATGGCCGACTTTACGTTAGACGATCTCGTTCAATGCTACCGCACCGGGATTTTTCCGATGTCGGATGCGCGCGACGATGAGACCCTGTTTCTGGTCGATCCGCCGCTGCGGGGCATATTGCCGCTGGAGGGCGTCCATGTGCCGTCGCGATTGGCGCGCACCGTGCGCAACACAACCTTCACCGTCAAGATCGACACGGCCTTTCGTCAGGTCATCGAACTGTGCGCCGAAAGCGCCGCCGACCGAGAAAGCACGTGGATTTCCCATTCCATTCAATCGCTTTACGAAGCCCTGTTCGCGCGCGGTCTGGCCCACAGCGTCGAGGTGTGGGACGGCGCAAGGCTGGTCGGCGGGCTTTATGGCGTGGCCATCAACGGGGCCTTTTTCGGCGAAAGCATGGTGTCGCGCGCCACGGATGCCTCAAAGATCGCGCTGGTGCATCTGGTGGCGCGGCTGCGCGCCGGTGGCTATCGCCTGCTCGACTGTCAGTTTTTGACCGACCATCTGCGACAGTTCGGCGTCATCGAAATTCCGCGTGAGGACTACAAGGCGCGCCTGAAAGACGCGCTGTCGGTCGAAGGCGACTTCTACCGGCTGGCGACCGCCGTAACCGGCAAGGGCGTCCTGCAACTGACCACCCAGACGTCATAGACCGGGTGTTCCATCCCGTTAACGCCCGGCGTCGAGGCATAGGTCCAGCCCCGGAACACGTCCTTCGGCTTGGGCACCGTGCCGTTGGCCGCGGGCTGGGGCGAGGTGCGTACCTCCAGATAGGTCATGGTGTCGCTCATCGCCTCGTCCTGCGCCGAGGTTTCGCAGGCCTTTACCGTATAGACCATGCCGCGATAACGCTTGGGCTTGCCCACCGGCGCTTCGAAGCGGATGGCTTCGCCGGTCACCTTGTCGAGCACCGTCAGGATAGCCGCCCCATAGCGCACGCGCTTTTCCGGCGGCACCACAACGGTCGCCACCGAAGACTGAGACGCACTGCTGACGGGTGGCGCATTGCCGACCACCTGACCGGTGGAATCGACATAGGGCGTGGTCGAAGCCGGGCGCGTCGCGGCGGCGGTCGGCGGGGCCGCTGACGGCGTGCCAGCCCCTACCCCCTGCGGCTGAGCCGCGACGGGGGCGGACGGGCGGTTCACCGGCTGGGTCGCGGTGGCGCGCTGCGGCGTATTGCGTTTACCCCCGTTCGGATCGTAGGGCTTATACTCGACGCCGTCGATATAGTAGGGTTCGGGATCGAAGTCGGCATTGTCGCGCGCATCGCGGCGATCACGGCTTGGCTCCCGGCGCGGGGCTTCTTCGTCGGGCGGGATGTTCTGGGCATAGAGCGGCAAGGCGATGGCGGCCACGCCGGCCATCAGCAGCACCGCCCGAACCATCACGCCGGTCTTTCTCATCAGGGCTTCCACGCCTCGTAATCGCCCGACTTCGAGGCCTGACGCTCGCCTTCGGCGTTCAGCGACCCCTTGGGGAACTGCGCAAACGGCGTGCCCGACAGGTTGGGCAGGTGCGGCTTTTCCCACGACTTGCGCGGCAACGGCGCCACCGTCGGCGGCTCGTCGTACATATAGTGCATCCAGCCGTGCCAGTCGGGCGGGATCTTCGAGGCGTCGGCATAACCGTTATAGATCACATAGCGGCGCGGCTTGTCGCCGTAGCTTTCCTTGGTGTTCCGGGCCTGATAGTACTTGTTGCCGAATTCGTCGGTCCCGACGAGCTTCGACGTGCGGCCGATGGTGAACAGCGTACCGAGCGTCGCACCGCTCCACCACAAGAAGGCTTTATCCAGCAAGGTCTTACCCTATTTCACTAAAGACGGAGACGGACTCCGCCGGTTATGCGTCCCCTGACTTATAAAGCGCCGCTGCATCTGCGTAAAGCGCTTCAAAGGCCGCCACTTGCGAATTATCCCCCACGAGAGTCTCACGCAACATATTGTGGATGGATCAGCGCGCCCGCCCCACATTTATTGCTGAAAGGTTAAAATCGGTCTAGGCTTTATCCCCAACTGTGTTCGCCAATCCGGGGAAGCCAATGGCAAAGATAATGTCCGGCGATTCTGTCCTGCCCGATCTGTCCTTTGCGGCGCGCGCCGAACAGGCCCAGCCGGTGCTGGAATGGCGCGAAATCGAACGCGGCCCCGACAGTTTCAGCGTCCTGTGCCCGCGCGACTGGACGACGGCGCAAAGCGAAGCCTGGCACGACTGGGTCGAAGCCCTGCCGCGTGACCTGCCCGAAGGGGCGTTTCCTCCCGTGGCCGAAGGGCTGGATGGCGCTTTCTACCTCTATGCCCATCGCTTAGCGGCGTGGGGGCGGGTGTACGGTATAGTGCGCGAAGACGAGGCGCAGGCCTTTGCCGCCGAACTGGCGGCGACCCTGCGGCTGGGGCTGGCCGCACCGGGGACGGGATTGCGGACGGGGCACCGTGTGCCGCTGCTGGATGGCACGAAATCCGCCCAGACGGAGACCCGCTACGCCGATATCGAAGACCATGCCTGTGTGCGTGAGCTGCGCGACCTTCTGGTCGGGGCGCGCTCCGAAGCCGTCGCCCGCGCCACCCGCGATCAGTTGCACGCCGCCCTGTCCGGCATCACGGCTGCCATTGCCCGCGCCGAGGGCGAACAGCGGGCCAGTCTGCACCACAATCCAGCTCTGGCCCGCGCGGCGCTCAAGGCCCGCCGTCTGGGGGCCTCAGATGCCCTCATTCAGTCAGTTATTCAGTCCACGGACGGTTTGACCGGCGACAGTGCCCTGCCCGACTGGTCTTTGCAAAATGTCGAGGCCGACCGACCCGCCCCGGCCGTCATCGTCACGGCGCGCCGCGACCTGATCGCTGCCGGTGATCCGTCGGCGCGCCTGGCGGCGCAGGCGGCGCTGGAAAGCGGTCGCCTGTGGGTCGCCTTCGATCCGGACGCCGCCGAGGCGCTGGACGACGCCCTGATCGCGCCGCGCGCCGCGCTCAACGCCTATGGTTTCCTTAAGCCAACCGGCTTCGATGTCGAAGGCTTTGCCGCCTGCGCCGCCCTGTGGACCGTGGCGCTCGATATCGAAAGCCACCTGACCTTTGCCGCCACGCCCGAAGCGGCGCTGCGTCTGGCCGAGCATCGGCCCATCGCCCTGACCGTGGCGGGCCTCAGCGAAACCCTTATGGCGCTGGGGCTGAGCGCCCAGACCGAAGCCGGACAGGACTTTGCCGCGGCCCTGATGGCCGTGCTGGATGCCGAAAGCGTGCACGCCTCTGCCGTGCTGTCGCGTCACCTGACGCCCTATGCCGGGTTCGCCGCCGAGCGCGACGACCGGGTATCGGCGCTGAGTCAGAAGCTCTATCGCCTGTCGGGCCTCAAAAGCGCTGACCTTAAGGCGCACGCCCTGACCCGCCTGCAAGCGGCCCTGAAACTGGCCAAGCCCACCGGCCTGCGCCACGTCCAGACGACGACCCTGTTCGACGATCCGGAATTGTCGCTGCGGCTGGGCGTGACGCTGGGCGATGCGCCCCTGACCGCCCTGACCGTGGCCATGGAAGGCGCCGACGGCGTCTTTGTGCGCGGCCTGCACCCCGCCGTCTGGCAAGGGCTGAGCGGCGATGAGCGCGACGCGGTGCGCACGCATCTGCTGGGGCACCGCACGCTGGACGGCGCACCGCATATCCATGCCCAGACCCTGAAAGCCAAGGGACTGAGCGATTTTGAAATCGCCGCCCTGGAGGCCGCTCTGATCACCGCCCACAGCCTCGATGAGGTGGTGTCCCCGGCGGTGTTGAATACTGATTTTATCAAGGATATCTGGGGCATCAGCGACGAAGACCTGCACGCGCCGGGCTTCAGCCTGCTGCGCCTGATGGGCTTTACCGCCAACGAAATTGCTGAGGCGCAGGCCTTTATCTTCGGCCATGACACCCCGGAGGGGCTGCCTGATGCCCTGCGTCAGCGCCTGAGCCCCCCCGGCCTGAAGGCGCGTCTGGCCCTGCGGCACAAGCTCGAAAGCTTTGCCTCGGCCCCGGCGGCCTCGGCCCTTGTTCTGGAGTGGGATAAGGGCGTGCCAGACGCGCTCAAGGTTCTGGCTCAGGCCGCCGATAGCGGTCTGCGCGCCATCGGCCTCAAGCGTCAGCCGGCCCCGCCGTCGCTGACGCTCGATATTCCGGAATTTGAGGAGGCCCGCCGCCCGGCCCCGGAACCGGTGCGCGAAGCCCCGGCCCAGACGGTCATCGAGAAGATCATCGAACGCGACCGCGAACGCCAGAAGCTGCCCGACCGCCGCAAGGGCTATATCCAGAAGGCCAGCGTCGGCGGCCATAAGGTCTATCTGCATACCGGTGAATACGAAGACGGTTCGGTCGGCGAAATCTTCATCGACATGCACAAGGAGGGCGCGGCCTTCCGTTCACTGATGAATAATTTTGCCATCGCCGTGTCGATCGGCCTGCAATACGGCGTGCCGTTGGACGAATTTGTCGATGCCTTCGTCTTTACGCGCTTTGAACCGGCCGGTCCGGTCAGCGGTAACGACTCGATCCGCTCGGCGACCTCGATCCTCGACTATATCTTCCGTGAGCTGGCGATTTCCTATCTCAACCGCGAAGACCTGTCGAATGCCGACCCGGATGAGTTGAACGCCGACGGTCTGGGGCAAGGGCATGGCCTGTCGAAACTGGCCGATGACGGCAATGAAGGCATTGCCGCCTCGCACCTGATTTCCAAGGGGTTTATGCGCGGACAGCCGGACAATCTGGTCGTCGTGCCCTTTGGACGCAAGACTCCGAAATCCGACGATCAGTCCCTGCCCCCCGAAGCGCAAGGGGAATAGTCTGTTTTATACCTCCCTGCCACTGGCGGGGAGGGGGACCGCACGAGGCGAAGCTGAGATGCGGTGGTGGGGGTGAGCTATTAAAGCGGAATGATTTCCAGTGGAATCATTCCGCTCAAGCCGCCATTGAGGCGGCCGCCGCAGGCAGGGCTCAGAGTGCCTGATCGAAAAGAGCCCCCACCACCCCTAATGCAGTTCACTTAAGGGCCGATACAGTTCTCTGGTCGTATTTTCTGGGCAAAGTTTTGACGACACGGGGGCATGATCGCCCCCGTTTTGTTGAGAGTAACAAATCGCCGAGTCTGTTTCGCAGCCTGACGAGATGTGCTGGGATTTTTCCGGGTGCTTCGATCGCCATCCATCCCCATTCCTGACGCAGATAATGCAATGTGGCGGTAAAGCTGAGCTGAGTTGGCGGAACTTCGGCTTCGACGGCGATTTCGGCCATTTCCAATCGGACCAGATTGTAGGCCAGCAATGCCCCCCAGACCTCTTGGCAGACGGTTTCGGGGGTTCCGCTACGCAGGGTAAGTTCACTGCCAAGAAGCTCCTGCTTGAGTTCGCGATAGCTGGTTTCGATGCGCCAGCGTTCCTCGTACTGATGGACGATGTCCTTGGCCGGATAGGCCTTGGTATCCATCAGGGATGTCAGCAGGATGCGCTTTTTGCCATGTCGCGTGGTCGTCTCGATCGCCCTGGCCTCCCATGAGGCGGGTAATCCCGGTTCAGCCTGGCGGGCCTGCGGTGACACCTTCATACGCACCCGATAGTCACCCGGGGTTTGATCGAGGCGCTCCCACACGCAGTTTGCTTTGGCCGGGATCAACCAATGGCGCTGCGTGCCTTGGGTCTGCAACCGCAGCAAAAGACTAGCACTAAAGAATCCCTTGTCGAAGACTGTCAGAGAATGGTCCGGCACCTGGTCAACAAGGGATTTAGCGTAGAGCATCTCGTTTGTATCGTAGGCGCCAAACACCGCGTCGCGCACCAGATGTGTAGCAAGGGCCGTCAACGTCAGCAGGCGTAACTGCGGATAAATGGCAACAACGCCCGACGTGTAGCTTTGAGCGCCAAAATGTGCACGGTTCTCCTCGCTGTCGGACGTCCGCAACGTGCTTCCATCCACGGCGTAACGCGTAAGTCCGCGCCAGGCTCGACCGTTTTGATGCCGCTCGTCCCAGCAGGCGGCGCATATGGCAAAGAGCTGCGCCAAAGGGGCTTGACCCAAGCGTTGCCGGGCCTGGGTCAGGGCACTCTTGGCAATATCGGGATTCACCTCGTCGGGCAAAGCAAGGCTAAGATGGGCAGCCACATCCGCAATCGACTGATGGCGATAAAGAGCGAGCGCTATCACCAGCCACACCACCTGCTCCGCAGGAAGTTTGCGGCGCCGTACACTCGCCTTGCCTGTCGCCGCTAAGGCCTGCGAGATCCACCCCACATCGACCGAGCGGGAAAGAGCCGTTAAATCAACATGATGTCCAATGCGAGCGCGCATGAAAGTAAAGCCAGAATGATGAACGAATCACCATCCTGGCTCATATATTTTACTGAATGATTCTTAAGTGAACCGCATTACCCCACCACCCCGCCCTTCGGGCGCGGTCCCCCTCCCCAGCAAGCTGGGGAGGTATATGGGTCTTACGCCCAGGCCTTTTGTTTCAGCCATTCTTCGGCAATCTGCACGGCATTGAGCGCCGCGCCCTTGCGCAGGTTGTCGCCGCTGACGAACAAAGTCAGGCCGTGCGCCACGGTCGGATCGCGGCGGATGCGGCCCACCTGCACCGGATCGCGCCCGGTGACGGCCAGCGGATTGGGCACGTCGGCAAGTTCGACGCCGGGGGCTTCGGCCAGCAGGGCCAGCGCCGCCTCCGGCGTCATCGGGCGCTCGAATTCGGCATTGATCGACAGGGAATGGCCCGTAAAGACCGGCACGCGCACGCAGGTCGCCGCTACCTGCAACTCAGGGATGTCAAGGATCTTGCGGCTTTCGTCGCGCAGCTTCAGTTCCTCTTCCGTATAACCGTCCTCGCCAAGCACGTAGTTGAGCGGCACGACATTATAGGCGATCGGCACGGCCCATTTGCGCACCGTTCCCAAATCGACCGCCGTCCCGTCCTGCGCCAGAGCGGCGCAGGCGTCGGCACCCGCCACGATCTGATCACGCAGGATTTCGACCCCTTCCATGCCGCCGCCGGACACGGCCTGATAGGTGCTGGCGATCAGGCGCTTCAGCCCCGCCGCCTCGTGCAGCGGCTTCAGGACCGGCATGGCCGCCATGGTCGTGCAGTTGGGATTGGCGATAATGCCCTTGGGGACGTTGCGCAGGGCGTGCGGATTGACCTCAGCCACCACCAGCGGCACGTCGGAATCGCTGCGCCAGGCCGACGAATTGTCGATGACGATGGCCCCGGCGGCGGCCACCTTTTCGGCCAGCGCCTTTGAGGTCGAACCGCCCGCCGAGAAGAAGACGATATCGAGGCCGCTATAGTCGGCGGCGGAAGCGTCCTCCACCACGATTTCACGGTCTGCGAAGGTCACCCGACTGCCGGCCGAGCGGGCCGAGGCAAACAGGCGCAGCTTGTTCAGCGGAAAGCGGCGTTCAGCCAGAATGGACAGCATCATGCCGCCGACCAGGCCGGTGGCGCCAACTATCCCCACATTGGGAAACTGCGTATAATGGGATTGATCGTTCATAGGTCACGTCTCCTGCGTCAAAAAGGTTTGGCGGGAGGCGCGAGGTGTTGGGTTTTCTGTGAAACCTGCCCCGCGCGTTCCGCGGGGCTTCGTCCAGATGCCTTGGCTTACACCGTCAGCACGACCGGACCGGCCCCGCGAAGCGGGTCGGCTTGGTAGTGGCTTTGGTGGCGGTCATCTGAAACATGAAAGCGGCTTTACCGGGAATGAGGGGTTTTGTAAACCGCTCTTATACCCCCGGTTTATGGGCGGGGTATAGGCGCAGGCCCCGTTCTTGCTTAAGACAAGCGAAACCATAAGAGGTGTCCCATCATGAAACGCATCGCTCTGGCTGTGGCCGCGCTTTCGCTGTTTGCCCTTCCCGCTTCGGCGCAAAACCCTGTGCAGATCGACCGTGCAGGCTCGGGCGCATCCTGCCCCGGCTGCAACCTGTTTCAGGCCGATTTCTCCGGCAAGACGCTGAAAGGCAAGAACTTTGCGGGAGCGCGCCTGCGTCAGGCGGACCTGTCGAGCGGCATCTATAACGGTACGACCTTTGCGGGCGGTGACCTGCGTGACCTTAACGGGTTTGGCTCGCTGTTCGGCCATGCCAATTTCGCGCGCACCAATCTGACCAATGCCAATTTCGTCGGGGCCTATCTCGAAGGGGCCAATTTTGCGGGTGCCAATCTGAGCGGCGTCAACTTCTCCGGGGCCGAGATGGCGTCGGCGCGCGGCATCACCCAGCGCATGATGGATCAGGCCTGCGGCGACAAGACGACCGTGGCACCGAAGGGTATCCGCGTTCCGGTGTGCTAAACCTATGGGGTTTGGGGCCTGCGGCCCCAAGTCTTCATATATTCAAAATAAAAGCCTGCCGGTTTCCGGCAGGCTTTTATTTTGAAAGTAAAAAGGTTTGTGGGGTCACGGACCCCACACCCCATTCACATCAGCTCACCTTGATCGGCAGTTGCGTCCGGATATGCAGTTCCTTCAACTGCTTCTCCGTCACCTCCGACGGCGCGCTCATCATCACGTCCTGCCCCTGCTGGTTCAGCGGGAAGGCGATGACCTCGCGGATCGCCGTCTGACCGGCCAGTAACATCACAATGCGGTCGATACCGGGGGCCAGACCACCGTGCGGCGGCGCGCCGTACTTGAAGGCGTTGAGCATCCCGCCAAACTGGCTTTCGACCACATCGGCCCCATAGCCCGCGATCTCAAAGGCCTTAAGCATGATCTCCTGCTTGTGGTTCCGGATCGCGCCGGAGCACAGCTCATAGCCGTTGCAGACGATGTCGTACTGATAGGCCAGAATGTCGAGCGGGTCCTTGGTGAGGAGCGCCTCCATCTCGCCCTGCGGCATGGAGAAGGGGTTGTGCGAGAAATCGACCTTCTTCTCGTCCTCATTGTACTCGAACATCGGGAAATCGACGATCCAGCAGAAGCGGAACTGATCCTCGTCCACCAGGTTGAGATCGGTGCCGACCTTGGTGCGCGCCAGACCGGCGAACTTGTAGAAGACCTTGGGGTCGCCAGCCACGAAGAAGGCCGCGTCGCCCTGCCCCAGACCCAGAGCCGTCATCAGCGCCGTGGTGGCGTCGTTGCCGAGGTTCTTGGCGATGGGGCCGCCCCACGCGCCCTGATCCTCGGACCAGAAGATGTAGCCGAGGCCCGGCTGGCCCTCGCCCTGCGCCCACGAATTCATGCGGTCGCAGAAGGCGCGCGAGCCGCCCTTGGGGGCCGGAATGGCCCACACGGCATTGGCGCTGTTTTCGAGGATACGCGCGAAGAGGCCAAAGCCGCCGCCGCGGAAATGCTCCGACACGTCCTGCATCTCGATCGGGTTGCGCAGGTCGGGCTTGTCCGAGCCGTACTTGGCGATGGACTCTTTGTAGGGGATGCGCTGGAACGGATAGCTGGACACGCGCTTGCCTTCACCGAACTCGGTAAACAGGCCGTGCATCACCGGCTCGATGGCCGCGAACACGTCTTCCTGCGTCACAAAGCTCATCTCGATATCGAGCTGATAGAATTCCAGCGAACGGTCGGCGCGCAGGTCTTCGTCACGGAAGCACGGGGCGATCTGGAAATAGCGGTCGAAACCCGACACCATCAGCAACTGCTTGAACTGCTGCGGCGCTTGCGGCAGGGCGTAGAACTTGCCCGCATGCAGACGCGACGGCACCAGGAAGTCGCGCGCCCCTTCGGGTGACGAGGCCGTCAGGATGGGGGTCTGGTATTCCAGAAAACCCTGCGCCACCATACGGTTACGGATCGACTGAATGACGCGCGAGCGCAGCACGATGTTCTTGTGCAGGGTTTCGCGACGCAGGTCGAGGAAGCGGTTTTTCAGTCGGATTTCTTCGGGATATTCGGGCTCCCCGAACACCGGCAGCGGCAGCTCGGCGGCTTCGGACAGCACTTCGATATCCGACACCACGACTTCGATAGCCCCGGTCGGCAGGTTGGGATTGACAGTCGCCTCATCCCGCGCCACCACCTTGCCATCGACGCGAATAACGCTTTCAGCACGCAAGCGTTCAACCTTGGCAAAGCCCGCGCTGTCCGGATTGAACACCAGTTGCGTCAGGCCGTAATGGTCGCGCAGATCGATGAACAACAGGCCGCCGTGGTCGCGCTTGCGGTGAATCCAGCCCGACACGCGCACCTCGGCGCCGGCGTCGGTGGCGCGCAGCGCGCCGCAGGTATGGGTACGGTAACTATGCATTGTGAGTCTCTGAATCCGGCTCAAAAAACGGTTGGGGGCTAGGGCACATGACAGGGGCGGATTGTCAAGACTTGTGTCCGGACTCCCGGCAAAAAGCCGCCCCCGAATTTCATTTTATTTTGCAAGTGAGATGTTTTTTTGGATTTTAACCTCGGATGCACACGGATGATCGCCTGCGGCGATTGCACGGATAGTCAGACCCACACGCCTTGATCTGCTCGGGCCTTCCGTGTCTATCCGTAGTAGCTTTTCCCCAGATTAGTCCCCGAAACGACCCAAAGCCATAATGCGCCTGCCGATTGCCTTCTGCGCCCCATCTTCCTAAGTTAAGCGCATGGCGCATCAGTACCCGCTCGACCTGTCCCTGCCTGCCCCCTATGCGGCGGCGAACTTTGTCGTCTCCGACGCCAATCGCGCCCTGTTCGACCTTCTGAGGCCGCCCGCCGAATGGCTGAACCCGCATCTGGTGCTGACCGGACCAGCCGGCACCGGCAAGACCCACGCCGGCCATGTGTTTGCTGAAACGCACGGGGCGCACTGGCTGAGCCCCGGCGTGCCCGTACCCGACACCGCCACCCGGTTCGTGGTTGATGAGGCCGAAAATTTCGATCAGGAGGTCCTGTTCCACCTTTATAACCGCACGGCGGCGAACGGCCGCCTGTTGCTGCTGTCACGGCTGCACCCGGCGCAATGGACCATCCGTGTGCCCGATTTCGAGTCGCGGCTGAAGGCCATGCGCGTCGTCGATATGCCGGAACCGGACGATAGCCTGCTGAAAAGCGTGCTGAAGAAGCTGTTTGAAGCGCGCGTCATCACGCCATCCGACGACGTGCTGGAATATCTCAGCCGCCGCATGGAGCGCTCCGTGGCACACGCCCAAAAAATTGTCACGGGTCTTGAGGCATATGCCAATGGCCGCGCCTTTACCCGGTCTCTGGCCCGTCAATTTATCGAGACGAGTGAAAATATGACTTGGTTCGACGATTGGGATGAGATTTAGTTGGGCCAAAGCGCATAATAAAAAGGATTCTGAACCGCTATGCCCGCCTCCGAAACCGTCAATGACATCATCCGCACGAACGCGCCGGCGGCGGCTGAGCTTCAGCCAGAGTCTCAAATTGACCTGACCTCGGACGAGGCGCTGGGCGATGCGCTCTATATCAACCGCGAACTGTCGTGGCTGGCTTTCAACAAGCGGGTGATCGAAGAGGCCGAAAATCCGCGCCACCCGTTGCTGGAGCGGCTGCGCTTCCTGTCGATTTCGGCCAACAATCTCGATGAATTCTACATGGTGCGCGTCGCCGGTCTTCAGGGTCAGGTGCGCGAAGGCGTGCGTATCCTGTCCGAAGACGGCCACACCCCGGCCGAACAGCTTGAGGCCGTCAACAAGGTCGCTCAGGCCCTGATGAACAAGCAGCAGACCATCTGGTCCAAGCTGAAGGCCGAGCTTTCGGCCAATGGCCTGATCCTGCTGGATCACAAGGAGGTCACCAAGACCGACACGGCGTGGCTGGAAAAGCGCTTCCATGAGCAGCTTTTCCCCGTGCTGACGCCGCTCGCCATCGACCCGGCGCACCCCTTCCCCTTCATACCCAATCTTGGCTTCTGTATCGCGCTGAAACTGCAACGCCGGGCCGATGCCAAGGTGCTCTACGCGCTGGTGCCCATCCCCACGGGCGTGCGTCGCTTCTGGGAGATTGGCGGCAATTCGCGCGGTCAGAACACGCGGCGCAAATTCGTCACGCTGGAGGGCATGGTGGTCATGTTCGCCCAGCAGATCTTCCCCGGCTTCGATATTCTGGGCAAAGGCGTCTTCCGCATCATCCGCGACTCGGACATCGAAATCGAGGAAGAGGCCGAAGACCTGGTGCGTGAGTTCGAGGCCCTGCTGAAGCAGCGCCGCCTCGGTTCGGTGGTGCGCGTCAAGTTCGGCGCCTCCATGCCCGAAGACCTGCGCGAATTCATCATCGAGCAGTTGCACGCCCAGCCGCAGGACGTGACCATTGTCGATGGCATTCTGGGCATGTCCGAGCTGTCGCAGCTTATCCCGCCCGACCGTAACGACCTGAAATTCAAGCCCTACACGCCGCGCTTCCCGGAACGCATCCGCGACAATGCCGGGGACATCTTCTCGGCCATCCGCGAAAAGGACATTCTGGTCCACCACCCGTTTGAAAGTTTCGACGCTGTGGTGCAGTTCCTGCGGCAGGCGGCGCGCGACCCCAACGTCATCGCCATCAAACAGACGCTTTACCGCACCTCAAAGGACTCGCCCATCGTCGCGGCCCTCATCGAAGCCGCCGAGCAGGGCAAGAACGTCACGGCGCTGGTCGAAATCAAGGCGCGCTTTGACGAAGAGGCCAATCTGCGCTGGGCCCGCGCCATGGAACGCGCGGGCGTGCACGTCGTCTATGGCTTTGTGGAGTACAAGACCCACGCCAAGCTGAGCGTCGTGGCGCGCCGCGAAGGCGAGGCCCTGCGCACCTATTGCCACTTCGGCACCGGCAACTATCACCCGGTGACGGCCAAGGTCTATACGGACCTGAGCCTGTTTACCGCCGACCCGGCGCTGGGGCGCGACGCCATGCGCGTCTTCAACTTCATCACCGGCTATGCCCGCCCGGACGTGATGGAAAAGCTCTACTTTTCGCCCGTGACGCTGAAGCAGGGGCTGATCTATCTGATCGAACAGGAAATCGCCAATGCCCGCGCCGGCAAGCCCGCGCAAATCTGGGCCAAGATGAATTCGCTGGTCGATCCGGTGATCATCCGCAAGCTCTATCAGGCCTCGCAGGCCGGGGTGCAGATCGACCTCGTCATCCGCGGCATCTGCTGCCTGCGTCCGGGCGTGGCGGGCTATTCGGACAATATCCGCGTCAAGTCGATCGTCGGGCGCTTCTTGGAGCACACGCGCATCGTCTGCTTTGCCAACGGCCACGCCCTGCCGTCGGATCAGGCCCGCGTCTTCATCTCCTCCGCCGACTGGATGAGCCGCAATCTGGACCGCCGTGTCGAGACCCTGATCCCGGTGGACAATCCCACCGTCCACCGTCAGGTGCTAGATCAGATCATGGTCGCCAACCTCAATGACGAGGCGCAGTCGTGGAACCTGTCGTCAGACGGCACCTATACGCGCTTTGATACGACCGGCCTCGATGCGCCCTTCTCCGCCCACGAATACTTCATGACAAACCCGTCGCTGTCCGGTAGAGGTCGCGGCGTCAAGGATCTCCCCCAAGCGTTTGATCATGTCGGTGCCCGAAAGTAGCTTTGCCCCCCTTCCCGCCGCGACGGCCCTGCCCGCCGCCTACTACACGGCCGTCATCGACATCGGGTCCAACTCGGTGCGTCTGGTCATCTATCGCGTCGAGGGTCGCTCGATCTGGCCGGTGCACAATGAGAAGGTGCTGGCCGGGCTGGGGCGTGAACTGATGAGCAGCGGCCGCCTGAGCCCGTCGGGCTGCCGTGACACGCTGATCGCGCTGAAACGCTTTCGCTTTATCGTTGATTCCTACCCCCTGTCGCAGGTGCACGCCGTGGCGACCGCTGCCATCCGTGAGGCCGAAGACGGCCCGGACATGGTGCAAACTATTGAGGCCGAAACGGGCTTCAAGGTGCGCGTCCTCAGCGGGGCCGAAGAGGCCTATTACTCGGCGCTGGGCGTGCTGTGCGGCCATGATGATGCGGTCGGCGTGGTGGGCGACCTCGGCGGCTCGAGCCTTGAACTGATTGATCTGCAAGGTGAAAACGCCTTCAAAGGCATTACCCTGCCCCTGGGGCCGTTTGCGCTCGGGGCTCCAGCGGCGGTCGATATCGACAAGACCCTGACGCGCATCCGTGAGGTTCTGACGCCGCACAAGGATCGCTTTCAGTTTGCAACCTTTCATGCAGTCGGCGGTGCGTGGCGCAACCTCGCCATCATCTGGATGCAGAAGGCCAACTATCCGCTTCAGATCGTTCAGCAATTTGAGCTGCCCGCGCGCGAAGCCCTCAATATCTGCCGCCTGATCGCTACCCAGTCGCCCGCCTCGCTGGAACGCATCCGCGGCGTCACCAAGCGGCGCATGGAGCATCTGGCCTATGCGGCTCTGGTGCTTCAGGCCCTGATCGAAACCTTCGGCTTCGACACCATCAACTTCTCGGCCAACGGTCTGCGCGAAGGCGTCCTGTTTGAACAACTGCCGAAGGCCGTACAAAAGCGCGACCCGCTGATCGAAGGCTGCGCCGCTCTGGGGGCGCGTCAGGGCATCAGCAATGATATGGGGCCGGCTCTGGCCCAGTGGGTATGCGATTTCTACGATACCACCTCCGGCATCGACATACCGGATGTGCGTCTGATCCGCGCGGCCTCCAAGTTGGCCGACATGGGCGCGCTGCTGCACCCCGACCACCGCGCCGACCTCGTCTGCGATCAGGTGCTGCGTGCCCCCATTCCGGGGCAGAACCACGCCGAGCGCGTCTTCCTCGCCTCGACCCTGTTCACCCGCTATTCCGGCGACGCCTATACCAAGGAGCCGGTGCTGATCAGCCGTATTCTAGGCGATGACGGGCTTGAGCGGGCTACACGGCTGGGTCTGGCCCTGCGGCTGGGCTGCGACCTTTCGGCCAAGTCGGGCGCCCTGCTCAGCCACGCCCACCTGACGCAGCAGGGCCGCGATCTGGTGCTGGAGGCCAAGAGCGGCTGGGAAGACCTGCTCCTGGGCGAACAGACCCGCAAACGCGCCAAGGCGCTGGCCAATGCGCTGAAACTCAACCTGAAAATGGGAAGTTATTGAGGTCTGCCCCTCTCCTCCCTGTTGCGCAGCAATGGGGAGGTGCCGAGCTTGCGAGGCGGAGGGGGATGACACGGAAAAAGGCCGGGGACGCGATTCCCGGCCTTATCTGATTTCAAGGGGCCGCGCGCGTAACCGACGAAGGCGCAATCCCCCTCCGTCAGTCTGCTTCGCAGCCTGCCACCTCCCCATGCCTTCGGCACAGGGAGGCGATTTTGACTTACTTACCGGTCAGTTCTTTCACCAGCGCCTTCTGGTCATAGACCTTGTCCAGCGCTTCAAGGATGGCGGTCGAGGCCACGGTGACGGTGCGGTTGATCGTACCGTCGTAGTAGTACGCACCACCCAGAGAATGGATATTGCCGTCAAAGGCCGCGCCCACGACTTCGGCCTTGGCATTGATCACCGGCGAGCCGGAATTGCCGCCGATGATGTCGTTGGTCGAGGAGAAGTTATAGACGATCTTCGGGTCGATCTTGCCCTTGGCGGCGGCAAACTTCGGCGACAGCTCATAGGGGTCGTTGCCCGTGGCACGGTCATAAAGGCCCGCGAACTGCGTAAAGGCCGGCACGGTCTGACCGCGATAGGTCCAGCCCGTCACCTTGCCATAGGACAGGCGCAGCGAGAAGGTCGCGTCCGGATAGGTCGAGTTGCCGTAGGCCTTGAAGCGGATCTTGGCGACCTTTTCGGCGGCGATGCGCGTCGGGCCCGAAACCCTGGCTTCGTATTCCTTGCGTAGCGCCAGAGCCTGATCGTCGATTTTCAGCGCATACTGAATCATCGGGTCATCAGAGGCCTGAATGGCCGCCAGACCACCCTCCCACAGGGCCTTGCGCACCGCCGGATCACCCAGCTTCGTGCCTTCGATCAGGCGCTTCGACAGGCCTTCGGGCGATTCCTTGCCCAGCATCAACTGGGTGATGGCGTTATCGGTGGTCAGATATTCGCGCGCCTTGAGCAGGCGGAATTCGAGGAAGATGCGCTCATGCGCCGGGATGATGTTCGCCTTATCCAGAAGGCGCTTTTCCACCAGCGGCAGGCGCGTATCGGCAAATTCCGGCAGGCGCTCGGCCGACGGCTTGGCGCGCTCCTTGGCGGCACGCACCAGGGTGCGGGCATAGGAGAAGAGGCTCGACGAATTGAGCGACGAGTCGAGGAAATAGTAGGGCAGATAGAGGTCCTTGGCCGCCACCTGAACCGCCGACAGATCGGCCCACGGATCGCCATAGAGCGCCTTGTCCTCCGCGCTCATACCCGCCTTCAGGGCGACTTCCTCGGCGCGCTTGGCCTCCATGACCTTGGGGTCCTGAAGCGCCAGTTGCTGACCATAGAAGACCTTGAAGCCGTTTTCGAGGCTGGTCAGGGTATCGACGGTGATCTTCTTGTTGGCCTCAGATTCGGCGCCAAACTGGATCAGCCGGCCGCGCAGTTCCGAGCGCATCAGTTGCTGGGTCGGAATGGTCACATCGCGCAGGGTTTCAAGCTGAGAGACGGTCAACAGACGGCTGGTCGAACCGGGGTTACCCGCCACCAGCACCAGCTCGTTTTCCTTGGGCGCCGTCGTGGCGAATTTGAGGTGCTGCGGCGTCTTCACCGGCTGACCATTCTCGTACAGGCGCAGGAAGCCGGAATCGAGGTTGTAGCGCGGGAAGTTGAAATTGTCGGGGTCACCGCCAAAGAAGGCGGCCTTATATTCCGGATAGAAGACCAGACGCACATCGGTGTAGCGACGGTACTTATAGAGCTTGTACTCGCCGCCCTGATAGAAGCTGATCACCTGACAACGGATCGTCTTGTCGTCGCCGCACCCGGCCTTTTCCAGCTCAGCCGACTTGACGTTCTGCGCCTTGACGAAATCGCCGCCGGTCAGGCCCTTGGTGGCGGCATTGATGTCCTTGGTCACGTCGGTGATCGACAAAAGGATTTCCGCCGTCTGACCGGGGCAGGTCTTTTCCTCGGTTCGCGCCTTGGTCACGAAGCCGTCACTGACGTAATCCGTCTGCGGCGTAGACAGGTCCTGCGCACAGGCAATCACGCAGTGGGCATTGGTCAGCACCAGACCGTCCGGCGACACCACTGAGGCCGAGCAGCCCGACAGGCGCACCGCCGCGGCCTGCACCTTGTCCATCCACGCCTTATCGAGCGTCACACCGTAGGTCTCCTTGACCTTGGCGGAGGGGAAGTTGTCGAAGGTCCACATGCCTTCGTCGGCCAGAGCCGTACCCGGCGCGGCAGGAGCCATGACGGCGGCCAGCGCAAAGGCGGCCCCGTAGGTAAGGACGGATTTCAGCGACATGCGAGCGCATCCTGTGTAAATTTATAACAGGCTGCGGACTTTACATGAGCGCCTTTGTTGCGCAAGAAACCTTAACAGCGGCCGGATTACATTTTTGTTAGAATATCGCGCACGGCGGCGGGATAGAGCCGGTGTTCCTCTGTCAGCACCCGCGCCGCCAGCGTATCGGGCGTATCGCCCTCAAGGATCGGCACGCGGGCCTGAGCGATCAAGGCCCCCTCGTCCACCCCGGCGGACACCCAGTGGATGCTGCACCCGGCCTCGGCATCCCCGGCGTCTATGGCGCGTTCGTGGGTGTGCAGGCCCTTGTATCTCGGCAGCAATGACGGGTGAATATTGATCATCCGTCCCTCCCACTGCGTCACCAGCCACGGCGTCAGGATACGCATATAGCCGGCCAGACAGATGAATTCGACGCCACGTGCCCGCAACTCAGCGTCGATGGCGCGCTCATGCGCCTCGCGGTCCTTGCCGAAGGGCTTGTGATCAACGGCCAGCGCCTCGATGCCTTGCGACGCGGCCCACTCAAGCCCGGCGGCGGCAGGATCGTTGGACACCACCACGACACATTCGGCCGGAAAGTCCGGGGCTTTGGCAGCTTCGACAAGGGCCATCATATTGGACCCCCGTCCGGAGATGAAAATGGCGATTCTGGTTTTGTGCGTCATGCAGTCCTCCTACTCCCCCAACCTGTTTGGGGGAGGTGGCATCCGCGGAGCGGATGACGGAGGGGGGCTCGGATAAGCACCAACAACGCAGTGCTTTCGCAGCTTGCGCTGCCCCCCACCACCGCATCTCGCCGCATACATGCGGCATCGTGCGGTCCCAACGCTGACGAAAGCTATACTTTCGCTGGCGCTATACCCCAGCAAGCTGGGGAGGTATATGCCTATTCCGCGACCAACTGGCCGCAAATAAAGGCGTCTTCGCCCGCATTGAGCAGCGCCGCCAGCACCGCGTCGGCATTGTGCGGCTTCACATAGAGCACGAAGCCAACACCACAGTTAAAGGTGCGTAGCATTTCGTGTGTGTCGATATTGCCCGTCTGCATCAGCCACTGGAAGACCGGCGGGAAGGTCCAGCCGTCGAAATCGAACTCGGCCTTCAGACCCTCGGCAATGGCGCGGCCGGGGTTTTCGATCAGGCCGCCGCCCGTGATATGCGCCCCGCCGGTAACCAGACCCGCCTTCATCAGCGGCAGAACCGACGAAATATAGATGCGCGTCGGCTCCAGCAGGGCCTGAGCCAGCGATTTTTCGGTGGCAAACGGCGCATCGTCGGCCCAGCTCAGGCCCGAGAGCTCCACCACCTTGCGGATCAGCGAATAGCCGTTGGAGTGCGGCCCCGACGAGCCCAGAGCGATGATCAGATCGCCCGCCGCCTGTGCCTCCAGCTTCGGCAGCACCTTGTCGCGGTTGACCGCGCCGACGCTGAACCCGGCCAGATCGTAGTCTTCGCCCTCGTACATGCCGGGCATTTCGGCGGTTTCGCCGCCCACCAGCGCGCAGCCCGCGCGCTTGCAGCCTTCGGCAATGCCGGCCACGACGCGGCGCGCCGTATCGACGTCCAGCTTCGACGTCGCGTAATAGTCGAGGAACATCAGGGGCTCCGCCCCTTGCGCCAGCAGATCGTTGACGCACATGGCCACCAGGTCGATACCCACTGTGTCGTGGCGGTTGGTGTCGATGGCGATACGCAGCTTGGTGCCCACGCCGTCCGTCGTCGTGACGATCAGCGGGTCGTCATAGCCCGCGGCCTTCAGATCGAACAGGGCACCGAACCCGCCCAGGCTGGCCTCGGCACCGGGGCGGCGCGTGGCCTTGGCCAGCGGTTTGATGGCGTCCACAAGCGCTTCGCCCGCGTCGATATCGACGCCGGACTGGGCATAGGTAAGGCCGTTGGATTGGGGCTCGGTCATAAAAGCTAACCTTAAGTGTGCGCGCCGGAAAGCGATTTGAGGGTGATTTGCGCGCTCTATAACCGGCTTGACGCTTTTCGTCCCGCAAAAACTTGCTATAGCTATTCGCAAAATCGTCAAATCGTGCGCCGGATTGCCGCCGTGCGGTCTTCCCTCTTCATCGCCGTGGAAAAAGACGGGCATCCCCGTCGCACTTCACGCACAAAGTCGTCTTTATGCCCACCATCACCACGACCGCCGCCCTCACCGACTTCTGCGCCAAAATCGCCAGTGCCCCGTTCATCACCGTCGATACGGAGTTCATGCGCGAAACCACCTACTGGCCCAAGCTGTGCCTGATACAGGCGGCTTCAGAAGACCACGCGGGCATTATCGACCCCCTGTCCCCTGACCTCGATCTTCAGCCGTTTCTGGACCTGCTGACCGATCCGGCCATCCTCAAGGTTTTCCACGCCTGCCGTCAGGACGTGGAAATCTTCAACAATCTGGGGGCCATGCCCGCCCCGGTCTTCGACACGCAGGTCGCGGCCATGGCGGCGGGCTTCGGCGATCAGGTGGCCTACGATTCGCTGGTCCGTCAGGTGATCAAGGTCGATATCGACAAGGGCTCGCGCTTCACCGACTGGTCGCGCCGCCCCCTGTCCGAGCAGCAATTGCAGTACGCGCTGGGCGATGTGACGCATCTGGCCAAGCTCTATCCGAAGCTGGTCGAAAAGCTGAAAGCCCAGAACCGCTACGAATGGGTCGCCGCCGAAATGGCCGATCTGACCGATCCGAAGCTTTATAACACCTCGCCGGACGACGCCTGGAAGCGCCTGCGTCCGCGCAAGCCCTCGCTCAAATACATGGCGGTGTTCAAGGAGGTCGCGGCGTGGCGCGAGCGCGTGGCGCAGGAGCGCGATCAGCCGCGCGGCCGCATCCTCAAGGACGAGGGCGTGGACGAAATCGCCACCCAACTGCCCACCGATGCGGCGGCCTTTGACCGCCTGCGTTCGACCCCCAAGGGCTTCGGGGCGTCCAAATTCGGCATCGAACTGTGCGAGGTGATCCAGACGGCTCTGGCCGAGCCGGAAAAGTACGCGCCTAAGGTCGATAAGGCCCCGCCGCCGGTGCAGGTCCCGGCCAGCGTGGTGGAACTTCTGAAGGTGCTGCTGCGCGTGCGTTGCGAAGACGAAGGTGTGGCCCCGAAACTGATCGCCTCCGTGGCCGATCTGGAAAAGATCGCACTGGATGACAAGGCCAATGTCCCGGCGCTCGAAGGCTGGCGGCGCAAGGTGTTCGGCGACGACGCCATCAAGCTGAAAAAGGGCGAACTGGCGCTGGTGCTCAACGGCACCCGCGTCGAGGTGGTTGAACTGGATTAGGGTCGCGGCCAAAGGATTTAGCCACGAAAAACACGAAAATCACGAACAACGCGGTCAACCTTGGGCGCGCAGCCTTTTTATGCTTTTCGTGTTTTTCGTGGCTAGAGCGAAATGACTTAGGTGGAAACGCCATTTCGCTCTAAATTTTTGTTTTGTCGCGATGTTCTTACGGAAAACCGCTCACACTTTTCCGCACATCGCTCTAATAAAAAACCCCGCCGGGCGTACCGGCGGGGTTTTTAAGTTTCGGCAATAGGCCTCAGATTAACCGACGATTTCGGCTTCCGAGAAGAACTGCGCGATTTCGATGGCAGCGTTTTCGTCGGAGTCCGAACCGTGCGCGGTGTTTTCGCCGATCGACAGGGCGAACAGCTTGCGGACGGTGCCTTCGGCGGCCTGTTCCGGGTTGGTGGCGCCCAGCACTTCACGGTACTTGGCGACGGCGTTTTCGCCTTCCAGAACCTGAACGACGACCGGCGCGGCCGTCATTTGCTCAACCAGTTCGCCGAAGAAGGGGCGCTCCTTGTGGACGCCGTAAAAGCGCTCGGCCTGAGCCTTGGTGAAGTGAACGCGCTTTTGAGCGACGATGCGCAGGCCGGCGGCCTCGATCACGGCGTTGACGGCGCCGGTGATGTTGCGGCGGGTAGCGTCGGGCTTCAGGATGGAGAAGGTACGGGACATGGGAAATCCGTTTTGTCTTGCGTTTAGGTTGGGGCGGCTTATAGCGAGGCCGACGGCTTACGCCAACCGCTTTTTTACGACGTTTTTTACAGTCTCATGCTTCAGATCACCAACCTGACCTACGACGCCTATGGCCGTCGCTTCTTTGATGGCGCCAGCCTGACCCTGACGCCGGGAACCAAGGCCGGTCTGGTGGGGCTGAATGGCGTCGGCAAATCCACCCTGTTCGGGCTGATATTGGGTAAGTCGCAGCCCGGCGGCGGCGAAATCACCACGCCCAAGGGCTGGCGCGTGGCCAGTGTCGATCAGGAAATCGCCGCCTCACCGCAGCACCTGATCGACGCGGTTCTGGCCATCGACACGCGCCGCGCCAGTCTTCTGAAGGCGCTGGAAACCGCCGATCCGATGCAGCAGGCGGAAATCCACCACGACCTCTACGCCATCGGCGCGGACCGTGCGCCGTCGCGCGCTGCGGAAATCCTCAGTGGTCTGGGTTTTTCCAATGCCGACCTGACGCGGCCCATCTCGGATTTTTCCGGTGGCTGGCGGATGCGGGCAGCTTTGGCCGGGGCGTTGCTTGCCGAGCCCGATCTGCTGCTGCTCGATGAGCCGACCAACTATCTCGACCTCGAAGGGGCCCTGTGGCTGGAAGCCAAGCTGAAACGCTACCCCAATGCCGCCCTGATGATCTCGCACGACCGCGACCTGCTCAACGAGTCGGTCGATGCCATCGTGCACGTGGTCGGGCAAAGGCTCGACTATTACAGCGGCAATTACGACACTTTCGAGCGGATGCGCGCCGAAAAGGCTCGACTCAACGCCGCCAATGCCGCCAAGCAGGAGGCCGAACGCGCCCACCTTCAAGCCTTTGTCGATCGGTTCAGGGCCAAGGCATCGAAGGCCTCGCAGGCCCAGTCGCGCATGAAGAAGCTGGAAAAGCTGCCGCCGATTGCCGCCAATATTCAGGACCGCGTCGCGCCCTTCCGCCTGCCCTCGCCTGAAAAGGAACTGGCCCCGCCGATCCTGCGTCTGGACGACGCCAGCGTCGGTTATGGGGATACGGTCATCCTTCGGAACATCAACATCCGGCTCGATCCCGATGATCGGATTGGGGTTCTGGGGGTCAACGGGGCCGGTAAATCGACCTTTGCCAAGCTGCTGGCCGGAGCCCTGACCGAAATGCACGGCACGCAGTGGCGCGACCGCCGTATGACCGTCGCCTGGTTCCATCAGCATCAGATCGAGGCCATGGACCCGGAGGACACGCCTCTGGAGATGATGCGCCGCGCCCGTCCGGATGAGACCGAATCCAAGCGCCGCGGGCGTCTGGGCAGCTTCGGCATGACGGTCGAAAAGGTCGAAACCAAGGTGAAGGACCTGTCAGGCGGTGAGCGCGCGCGCCTCCTGCTCAACATGGTGGCCATGGACGGCCCGCACCTGCTGATCCTCGATGAGCCGACCAACCACCTTGATATCGACTCGCGCCGCGCCCTGCTCGATGCGCTGAACGATTATGAAGGCGCGGTACTGATCATCACCCACGACCGCTCGCTGGTCGAACTGGTGGCGGACAAGCTGTGGCTGGTCAATGACGGGACGGTGAAGACCTATACCGGCACGATGGACGACTATGCCAAGCTGGTGGTCGAACGCGCCAAGACGGCGACGCGCGAGGAAGCGCAGGCCGCCGCCAAGGACAAGCCGGCCAGCGTCAATACCAAGGAGGCGCGCAAGGCCGCCGCCGCCGCCCGTAACGCCATCGCGCCGCTGAAGAAAAAGGCCGATGATCTTGAGCGTCAGATTGAGACCTTGGGCAACAAGATCAAGATGATCGATCTGAAACTTTCGGACCCGGACATCTATGTGAAGGCCCCGGCCGAGGCTGTCAGGCTCGGCAAGGAAAAGGCCAAGCTGGAAGACGATCTGGTGAAGATGGAAGGCGACTGGATGGACGCCGCCGAAGTCTATGAGACGGCCAAAACCGAGGCGGGGCTTTAATCTCATCCCTGGGCGAAGCGTGGGGAGGTGCCGAGCAAGCGAAGCGCGTCGAGGCGGAGGGGGATCACTCGGTTTCACCCACGGACACGACGTTTGTAGTCCGTAGCCTCTTCGCTGGCTCATCTGGCAGAGTCGCCCCCCTCCACCACTTCGTGGTCCCCCTCCCCGCGCTTCGCGCAGGGAGGAGAGAAGTCCGCAAATTGCGTGATTTGCGACGAACTAGGCGCCCAAAGACCGCGATTTGCCCAGAGCATTCGTCGGCTAAGTTGAGCCGCCGAATGGCTCTAAGTTTTTGTGTGGTCGCGCAATTTTTCCGAAAAGTGGTATCCACTTTATCGGATTGCGCTCTAGCCGCAGGTGACCGACTTGATGATCCCCGTCTCCGTATCGAAAATAATCGTCTGACGGTCCGAGCGGAAGTCCATCGTCGCCGCGCAGGTCGAGCACAGAACACGGCGCTTCGAAGGCTCCAGCGGCACCGGGATCTGGGTGCGCGGCTTGCCGATCAGATATTGCAGGTCGGTGGCCCCGCAACGATCCGTATCGACCGGCTTCATTTCCGGCGGCTTTTGCGGTGTGGGGCGCGATACCGGCGGCGGCGGCGGTGAAGGCGGTGGCGGGGCCGGCGTCGAACAGGCCGCCAACAGCAACAGGGCCGAACCGGCCGCGATCTTTTTCATCATTGGACCTTCTCCCAACGACCTTCGTCGTTTTGTTTCCAGTAGGCCAGATCGAGATTTTGGGCCTTCAGCGTCTTCCACTGGGCGCGCGCCCAGTTCAGATGCGTGTCGTCGTGCCCCTCGAACAGGATCAGACATCTCTGATAGGGCGACAGTTCGGGCAAATTCATGGCCGACACCGAGAACAGCACCTCAGCCCCGTTAGCATTGCCCCCGCTGTCCCCCAGAAGGACCGGCTGACGCGCGGCCTGCGGCTCGCCTTCCAGCCCATGCGGCAGGAAGGCCTCCTCACGATAGGCCCACAGATGCTGATCCAGCCCCTCCAGCGTCTCGCCCGCCGCCCCGAGCACATAGGCCTTCCAGCCTTTCTGCAGGGTCTTTTCCAACAGGTCCGGCAAGGCGGCCTTCAGCGGCGTGCGTTCGAGATGATAGAACCAGACCTGAGTCATGGTATCCCTTCTTGTCAGAGGGGGCGTGCCTTACTGCTCGTAATAGGCCTCAACCAGCGCATTGAGCGTGCGCACGCCAAAGCCGGTGCCGCCTTCCGGCACGGTGGTCAGGCGCTGCTCATTGGTCCAGGCGGTCGGGGCGATGTCGATATGCGCCCACGGCACCTCATTGACGAAACGCTGAAGGAACAGGGCCGCCGTGATCGAACCCGCCGGACGCCCGCCAATATTGCGGATGTCGGCGATTTTGGAGTCGATCTGCTTTTCGTACTGCGGCGGCAGCGGCATACGCCAGGTGTTTTCCGACACCGACTTCGATGCATTCGCCAGCTTGTCGGCCAGATCGTCATTGTTGGAGAAGACGCCGGCATAGTCCATGCCCAGAGAAATGATCATGGCCCCGGTCAGGGTGGCCAGATCAATCATGAACTGCGGCTTGAAGCGTTCCTGACAGTACCACAGGGCGTCGGCCAGAACGAGGCGGCCTTCGGCGTCGGTATTGATAACCTCGATCGTGGTGCCCGACATGGCCTTCACCACGTCGCCGGGACGCTGGGCATTGCCATCCGGCATGTTTTCGACAAGACCGACGATACCCACGGCATTGACCTTAGCCTTACGCCCGGCCAGCGCCACCATGGCCCCGACCACGGCGGCCGAACCGCCCATATCCCACTTCATGTCTTCCATGCCCTCAGCGGGCTTGATGGAAATACCGCCGGTGTCAAAGGTCACGCCCTTGCCCACAAAGGCCACGGGCTGCGCATCGCCCGCGCCGTTCCATTGCATGACGACCAGCTTCGATTCCTTGCGCGAGCCCTGCCCCACGCCCAGAAGCGCGTTCATGCCCAAGGCCTTCATTTCGGCCTCGCCCAGCACTTCAACCTTGAGGCCCAGAGTCTCATAACCCCTGATGATTTCGGCATAGGATTCGGGATAGAGGACGTTCGGCGGCTCCGACACCAGATTGCGCGCCAGAATGATGCCCTCGGCTACGGCTTTCAACGGTTGATAAGCCGCTTCGGCCGCCGTCGCGTCCGCCGTCACCAGCGTGATCGTCTTCAGCGCCGGGAGCTTATCCAGCTTGGCCTGACCGAAATATTTGTCGAAGCGATAGGCGGCCAGCGTCAGGGCGAAGCGCACCGTCGCCACCTCTTGCGCCGTGAAGCCAGACAGGTCGAGCGCGACCGCCGTCAGGCCCGACGCCTTCAGGCCATGCCACAGGCTGCCCGCGACCGATTCCAGCACCTGCCCCTTAAGCTCACCCAAAGGCCCGGCCCCCAGCGCCACCAGAGCCGTGTAGGACTGATCCGCAGTAGCCGATACGGTCTGCACCTTGCCTTTGGCGCCGGTAAAGCCGGTCTTTTTCAGCGCGCCGGTGAAGTAACCGCCCGTGGCGGCCTCAAGCGCCTCGGCGGCGGGGCTGAGGGTCAGGCCTTCACCCACCACAACAGCCAGAGCGGCATCGGCGGGACGGACGGAAGACAGTTCGATGTGCATGGAAACTCCATCTGATACAAGCGGCGGGCCGCCCTCAGAAACCTTGGCGACAAAGGGCACCCGTAATCTGCGCCCGTTTAAGCACCATTTCTCCGGCCGTGGCAAGGCGGTCACAGTCGTCTCAGGCGAAACGCCCAACCGATTTTTCACCTGCGTCGGGGCTGATAGCTTGCTATTGCCAGCGGATGCGGTCAAAACAGGCCGTTGCCGCCGCCGGATGTCATGATTTGGACAAAGCGGCCGCCTAAAGCCGTGACCTTATTTTCGCCCCCTTTCAGGCCGTCCATTGCGTACGATCGAATGTTATATCTCGCGCCAGATGCGCACGCCGATTCTGGGCGCGATCGCCGCGCTGACGGCCATTGCCATTTTGTCGCAATCCCTGACGCAGTTCGACGTGATCGTCGAACGCGGTCAGAGCCTGAGCACCTTCCTCAAGGTGACCTTCCTTGCCCTGCCGCAATTGTCGGGCCTGATCTTTCCAGTAGCGATTTTTGTCGGCACGCTGGTGGCGCTCAATCGCCTGCACAACGATCATGAAATCATAGCGGGCTATGCCAATGGCATGTCCTTATGGCGCATCGCCTCCCCGGTGGTGCGCTTCGGGGTATATATTACCCTGACGGGCCTGCTGATGACCCTGTTCATCCAGCCCGCCGCTTCGCGCGCCATGCGTGAGGAACTGTTCAAGATCAAGACCGACGTCATCGCCGCCGCCGTGCGCGAAGGCGACTTTTCGACCACCCGCTCCGGCATGACCATCTATGTGCAACGCATCGACCAGAGCGGGCTGTTGCGGCAGATCTTCATCCGCACACCGGGGGCCAACGGCAATGACCGCACCTATTCGGCGCGCGAAGGGCGCGTCATCACCCCGGCCAAGGGCGGGCAGGTTCTGGTGCTGCGCGACGGATCGACCCAGCAATTGTCGCCCGAAGGCGTGCTGAACCACCTGACCTTCGCCGAATACTCCTTCGATATTTCGCAATATGTCGTCTCCGAGGACTATCTGCATTTCAAGGATTCCGACCGCTACATCCACGAACTCTTCTTTCCCAACCGCGGCATGGAATGGGAGAACGGCAACTGGAAAAAACTGCTGGCCGAGGGGCACGCGCGCATTTCCGGCCCCCTCTATAATCTCGGCTTCTGTCTTCTGGCGGTCGTGGGCGTTCTGGGCGGCAGTTTCAGCCGTCAGGGCTATACCCGGCGCATTGCCGCCGTGTCCTTTATCGCCGCCGGTATCCGTATTGTCGGTTTCGCCGTCGAAGCGGGCTGCGCCAATACGCCCGTGGCCAATGTCCTGCAATATGTGGTGCCCATCGCGCTGATCTGGGGCTGTCTGTCCATTATTGCGCGCAATGACCGCACCTGCGTGCGCGGCAAGGCGAAAGGCGTGCATGGCCTGACCGAGCTGACACCGATCGGAGGTCAGGCATGAACCCGATCACCGCCTTTTTGAACCTGCTGGCCTACGTCAATCCGTGGCGCGGCGAACGTCTGACTACCTACATCATCCTGCGCTGCCTGATGGCCATCGGCACGGCGCTAGTGGTGGTGTCCAGTATCATCTTCCTGATCGACTATGTCGAGGTATCGAAATCGCTGGGGCAACGCGGCGACCTGACCAGCTTTCAGATCGTCGGGCTTCTGCTGCTCAAATCGCCGAATATCATCCTCGTCCTGCTGCCCTTCGCATTCCTGTTCGGCACACTGTCGGCCTTTGTGGGGCTGAACCGGCGCTCCGAACTGATCGCCATGCGCGCCGCCGGCATGTCGGCGTGGCGCTTCGTGCTGCCGGCGACCGGTATGGCGGCGATCCTGGGTGCTCTGACGGTGACGGTGCTCAATCCGGTCGCCACCCTGCTGGCCGACGAATATGACCGCTTCGCCGCCCAGCAAACGCAGTCGGACACGCGCGTCAAAACGGACGAAGTGTATCTGCGTCAGGGGGACGGCAAGCAGCAAACCGTCATCCGCGCCCGCACGCAGAGCGCCGACGGTCGCCTGATGGACGCCAGCTTCTGGACCTTTGCGCTCGACGAAAAGGAAATTCCGCGCTTTCTGACGCGCATCGACGCCTCTGAGGCGGTCCTGCGCCCCGGCACCTGGCAGCTTAAAAACGCGCGAGTCAGCAAGCCGGGCGAAAGCACGCTCTACTACAATACCCTGTCTATCGGCTCGAACCTGAGCCCCGACCGGGCCTTCAGCCGTTTCGCCGCGCCGCAATCGACCAATTTCTGGCAGCTTCCCGGCACCATCGCGGAAATCGAAGCCTCGGGCTTTTCGGCAGCGGGCTATGTCCTGCGTCTGCATCAGTTGCTGGCGACGCCGCTGATGTTTGCCGCCATGACCGCGCTGGGGGCCGCCTTCAGCCTGCGGCTGATGCGGATCGGCGGGCTGGCGCGGCTGACCCTGTCGGGTATTGTGCTGGGCTTTATGGTGTTTTTCCTCAACCAGCTTTGCGGCTCTCTGGGCAAGGCGGAGGTCATTCCGGTGTTTCTGGCCGGATGGGCGACGCCTTTTGTGGCCTTTTTGACGGCCATGACCTTGCTCGTCTATACCGAAGACGGCTAGATTTGGGCGACACCGACCACCCGCGTTTCGCGTTCCCTCTGCATCAGGTTCACCCAATATGAGAAAAGCGTCGCTCAAGCTGAGCGTAGGAGTCCTGACCCTCGTAGCGGCCGGCGTCGTCAGCGGGCAGGCTTCGGCGCGTCCGGAGACCGAGGCGGACGGCGAACTGCGCCTGAGAGGGGTGCGCTTTTTTGCCGACGACAGCGACACGACGACGCCTGTGGCCGAGGCGGCCGCGCCCCCCGCTGCGGTCGTGGCCCCGAAACCGGTGGCGACCCCCAGCGCCCCGCTTCCCGACCTGGCGACGGCTGCCACCCCTGTCGTCACCGCCGCAGCCGCGACAAGCCCGGCGGTGGAAAGTGCGGCACACCCCGCTGTCGAGCCGGCGTCACCCCCGGCGCAGGCCCCGGGGTCCGCGCAGGTCGCCCCCATGGTGATGACCGCGCGCCTGACCGAAGCGCAGGCGCTTCAGGCCGAGCGCGACCGCCTGAACGGCAAGGACAACCCGGCCAGCCCGCAGACGTCCGAACCGCCTCTGCCCGATGACGGGCTGGGCGAAGACGGGGCCTTCATCACGGCGGATGAAGTCACCTCCCCCGAAGAAAACATCATGCTGGCGCGCGGCAAGGTCGAGATGCGCTGGGAAGGCCGCCTGATCCGCGCCGATGAGGTGCGCTACGATCAATCGACGGGCAAGACCGTCGCCAGCGGCCATGTGCAGACAATCAATCCCGACGGCTCGGTGCAGTATGCCGACCGGCTTGAGGTCGATAACGAACACGCCGCCGGTACGGGCGAACGTATCGCCTATATCGACACGGAAAACACCAAGCTGTTTGCCAACAAGGTCGAACGGATCGACGAACAGACCAACCGCCTGTCCGAAGTCATCTTCACGCCCTGCGAACTCTGCGTGAAGAACAATGTCACGCAGGAACCGACCTGGCATATTCAGGCCGGGTCGATTACACAGGACAAGAAGCGCCGCGTCGTCATCTATCGCAACGCCATTATCAAGGCCAAGGGCATACCCGTCTTTTATATGCCCATACTGTGGCACGCCGACGTCACGGCTAAACGCAGCTCGGGCTTCCTGATGCCCAAGCCCGGCTATTCGCAGCGGCGTGGAGCAACGCTGGAAGTGCCGTATCTGTGGGCGGTGTCGCCCTATACGGACATCATCATCAGCCCGGAATTTTCGAGCAATCTCAATCCGCTGCTGAACCTTGAGGTCCATCGCAGATTCTATTCCGGCGACCTGCATACGCGGTTCGGCGTCACCAATGAGCGCTTTTTCGACAATAAGGGGCGCAAATGGGGCGAAAGCGACAACCGTGGCTATATGCTGCTGGACGGCAAGTTCGACATCAATGAGGACTGGCGCTGGAACTTCACCGCACAGCGCGTGTGGGACAAGACCGGCCCCGGCCTTTTGTCGTGGTCAGGACCGGATGCGGCACCGACCTCGCAGGCCATCGCCGTCGATCAGCCGATCTCCAATTTCTATGAGCGGTACAAGATCCACGAAGGCTTCCCCTATGCCGGGGATTTTTCGAGCAATTCCCGTCGCCTGATCAGCCAGATCAATCTGGTACGCCAGACCGATACGGCCTTCTTCAGCGCCTCACTCATCAGCTTCCAGAGCCTGAGTATCGCCGAGCAGTATCGTCTCAGCCCCGATCTGGCGACAAGCCCGGTGCTCTATCTGGCACAGCGTGATCGCTTCCAGCCCGCCGTCGCTCCGATGATCGACGCCTACTGGTCGCCGGATCAGGAGATCTTAGGCGGACGTCTGACCCTGTCGGCCAATGCCGTGTCGATCATTCGCAAGGCCACGCCATCAGAAGATATCTTCCCCGCCCCCGATATCGCCAATCCTGACAATCGCGGCCCCGTCGATACGGCGCGCGCCAATATCGGCCTCTCGTGGCGGCGCGACATGATCACCCCCGGCGGGGTCAAGATCGCGCCCTTCCTCGAAGCGCGACAAGACGAGTATTTACTACGCGACTACTACGCCGCCAACTACCCCATCCCGACCGGCCAGAAGAACAGCCGTCGCGTGTCGCGCAGCCTCGGGACAGTGGGTCTGGACGTCTCTTACCCGCTTTTGCGCAAGTTCAGCGGCCTGACCATGGTGGTCGAGCCGATCGCG
The DNA here is from genome assembly GCF_037101385.1 of Asticcacaulis sp. DW145. Classification (NCBI taxonomy): domain Bacteria; kingdom Pseudomonadati; phylum Pseudomonadota; class Alphaproteobacteria; order Caulobacterales; family Caulobacteraceae; genus Asticcacaulis; species Asticcacaulis sp. DW145. Next base: position 939,498 of record NZ_AP029025.1, read on the forward strand.
CAACTGGCGCTGTCGCCCGATTCGCAGATCGAGCCCTTCCTGACCAACGAAGACTCCAATGCCTTCGAATTTGACGACACGACCCTGTTCAAGGCCAACCGCTCCCCCGGTTTCGACCTCTATGAAGGGGGCAAGCGCCTGAATATCGGCCTCAAGACGCAACTGAGCAACGACTCGGGTTTCCGCTTCTCGTCGCTGATCGGGCGGGCTTTTCGGGAAAACCCGGAAGAAAACTTCTTCCGGACATATAAGATCGGTAATACGACCTACAGGTACGATGCCTCCAGCCTGGCCAATACCAAATCCGACTGGGTGGTGCAGGCCGAGGTCGATACGGGCAAGGGCCTGCGCCTCTATACGCGTCAGCGCATCGACGATGACGGCTCTATCCGACGCGGCGAAAGCGGGGCCAGCTATTTCAGCGCCTCGACACAACTGACTATTCGCCATCAGTACGACAAGACGGCGCTGCGCGGCATGAAAAACGACTATAACTTCACCGTTATCAATGGTGAACTGGTGCCGACCGAGGGCTATCACGATCTGCAATTGTTCGGGCAGCACTTCTTCACGTCCAACTGGGGCGTTTCGGGTCAGATCAGCCGCGACATGCTGCGCGAGCGCTGGCTGCGCTCGGAAGCGTCCATCATCTACAAGGACGATTGCGCCCGCTTCGAACTGGTCTATCAACGCGACGAAACCGCCCTGTTGCAAACCATTCCGGGTAAGGCCAGCGAGTCTATTTCCGTTCGGATAAGTCTTGCCACATTGGCGCCATCGGACGATGATTTTGTCAATGTACGCTAAGAGCCGTATGGTTTATAGATGTCCGACCCGGCCGCAGCGCCGCCTTGCTGAAAAGATTAAAACGAACGACATGACCTCCGTTGCCTTCCGCCGTTCCGCGCTGCTGCTTTGCACCTGTCTCACCCTGGCCGGCCTGCCCGCCGCAGCCCAGTCCCCTGCGACTCAGCCCACCGCCCCTCAGGCGCGCCCGCTGGGTGAAGGGGTGGTGGCGCTGGTCAATGACAAGCTGATCTCCTCCTACGATCTCAAGCAGCGGATGCTGTTGCTGATCATCACGTCCGGGGTGCAGGTCACGCAGCAAAACTATGCCGCCTTCCAGCAGCAGGCCCTGCGCGCCCTGATCGACGAGCATCTGCAACTGGCCGAGGCCGACCATTTCAAGCTGACCATTTCCGACGACGAAATCGACGAGGAAGTCGCCAATATGGCGCAGCAGTCGGGCCTGTCGAAGGACCAGCTTCTGGCCGAATTGAAGCGCGCCGGTATCGAAGCGCAGACCCTGCGCGATCAGATCAAGGCGGAAATCGCCTGGGGGCAGCTGGTCAATGGTCGTTTCCGCCCCAAGGCACGCGTCGGCAAGGATCAGGTCGATGCCTATATGACCAAGCTGACCGAAGACAGCCAGAAGCCGCAATATCTGGTCGCTGAAATCCTGATCGACCCGGAAATCGCCGGGGGTCAGAAAGAAGCCGAAGCCGGGGCGCAGCAATTGTTCGACCAGATCGTGCAGGGCGTGGCCCCGTTCCAGTCTGTCGCGCGTCAGTTCTCCAACGCCCCTTCGGCGGCCAATGGCGGCGATGCCGGGTGGCTGGTGTCCGGTACCATCGACCCCAAGGTCGAAAACGTGCTTCAGGGCATGAAGCCGGGTCAGATGACGCGCCCCATCGTCACCGACGAAGGCGTCTATATCTATTACCTGCGCGAAAAGAAGGAAGGCAAGACCGACGCCAAGGTCCGCCTGAAACAGGCGGCCGTGCCCCTGACCGGCGGCGATTCGGCCATGCGTGCCCTCGCCAGCTTCCGCGCCAAATATCCGACCTGCGATTCGCTCAATAATGAAAAGGGCAATGGTCAGGTCAGCGTCGCCGATCTCGGCTTCACTACCCTGAGCGACCTGAAGCCGGAATATGCGGCGGCCCTGCAACCGCTTAAAGTCGGTCAGAGCACCGAGCCGATGCAAAACGCCATGAATATCAACGTGGTCTATGTCTGCGACAAGACCGCCGCCGGTGACGACGTGCCCTCGCGCGAGCAGATCGAGCAGCGCCTGACGCAACAAAAGGTCGCCATGCTGGGCCGCCGCTACCTGCGTGATATCCGCGACGGCGCCACCATCGAAAGCCGGTAAGGGCCGTTGCGCCCTTTGGCCCCTCTGGTCCTCAGTCTGGGCGATCCGTGCGGCACCGGGCCTGAACTGGTGCATAAGGCGTGGGCCACCCTGCATGGCTATCCCGAACTGGCGTTTGCGGTTGTGGGCGATGCCGATCTGCTGGCGTCGCTGGGTGCCATCCAGCGGATCAACGCCCCTTCCGAGGCCGTCGGCACCTTCGCCAGGGCCCTGCCCGTCCTCGACCGCCCGCTGAGCGCCCCCGCCCGGCCAGGTCACCCCGATCCCGTTCACGCCCCGCACATTATCGGCTGGATACGCGAAGGCGCAGAGCTTTGCCTGTCCGGTGCGGCGCGCGGCCTTGTGACGGCCCCCATAGCCAAGTCGGTCCTCTATGCCACCGGCTTCGCCTTTCCCGGTCATACCGAATATCTGGGGGATCTGACCGCCGGCGCGCCCTATGCCGGTACGCGCGGTCCGGTCATGATGCTGACCGCGCCTGATGCCGCCAATGACAGCGCCCTGCGCGTCGTGCTGGCGACCATTCACGTCCCGCTGTCAGAGGTGAAGGCGCACCTGTCGGCCGACAGCCTCCGCGCCCTCGCCCGCGCCACCCACGAAGCCCTGATCCGCGATTTTGGCGTCACGGCACCCCGTCTGATGCTGGCGGGACTGAACCCCCATGCGGGGGAAGACGGCACCATCGGGCGCGAAGAGGTCGATCTACTGAGGCCGCTGGTGGAAGCTCTGCGCGATGAAGGGCTGAACATTTCCGGCCCCCTGCCGGCCGACACCCTGTTTCATGCGGAGGCCCGACGCACCTATGATGCCGTGCTCTGCCTCTATCACGATCAGGGGCTGATCCCGCTCAAGACGCTGGACTTCTGGGGCGGCGTCAATATAACCCTCGGCCTGCCCATTGTGCGGACGTCTCCGGATCACGGCACCGGGTTTGGCATAGCCGGCAAGGGCGTGGCCCGTCCCGACAGCCTGATCAACGCCATCCGCGCCGCCCACGACCTCAGCCTGAACCGAACACACGCCACACCTGAATGACCCTGCCCTCCCTCCGCGAAAGCCTCGAAGCCCACGGCCTGATGGCCAAAAAGAGCTTCGGTCAGCACTTCCTGCTCGACCTCAATGTGACGCGCAAGATCGTGCGTCTGGGGCAGGACGACGGCAACAGCTTTGACGGTCAGGTGGTTATCGAGGTTGGCCCCGGCCCCGGCGGTCTGACGCGCGCGGCGCTGGAAAGCGAAGCCGCTTATGTGCTGGCGGTCGAAAAAGATTCACGATTTATAGAATTATTGAGCGAGCTGGATACCGCCTATCCGGACCGTTTCGGCGTCGTCGAGGCCGATGCGCTGAAGGTCGATGAGCCTGCCCTGCTGGCGGAACGCGGCTTGCCGCCGCAGGCGCATCTGGTGTCCAACCTGCCCTACAATGTCGGCACACCGCTGCTGATCAAGTGGCTGACCGGGCCGTGGCAGCCCAAATCCCTGACCCTGATGTTTCAGCTTGAGGTCGCCCTGCGCGTCGTGGCCCCGGTGGGTGATGACGATTACGGGCGTCTGGGGGTCATTTCTCAGGTTCTGTGCGATTGTGAGAAGCTGATGGACCTGCCGGCACGCGCCTTCACCCCGCCGCCCAAGGTCGATAGCGCCGTGGTCCGCCTGATCCCCAAAACGCAGCGTCCGGCACCGAATATTATCAGAAATCTGGAAATGATTACGGCCGCGGCCTTCGGTCAGCGGCGTAAAATGTTGCGCGCCTCACTCAAGGGTCTGGGCGGTGAGGCCCTTCTGGCCAAGGTCGGCATCGAGCCTACCCTGCGCGCCGAAAACATCACCCCGGCGGAGTTTTTGCGCTTGGCAGAAGCGCTTTAAGGTTTTGGGGCCAGTTGGCCCCAAGCCCCATAACGGTCCGCGCCCACTCCGACAGTGCCTTTTGCTCCCGGTGACGGGTGAAGGGCCTGTGGTCCTTCAAAACCTTTTCCAGAGCCCCAGCGTCACCGCGCTCGATTTCGGTACATTCTCGCCACTGACGGTCTGACGCACGCCGAACTGCACGCCCAGGGTCTGTTTGGCGTCAAAAAAGCGCACGGCGCTCGTTTCCACGTGTGTCCACCTGGCTTCAAACCCGTTCAGGCGATCCGTCTTGCCTGCAAAGACCTGTGCCATCACGATCCACTTGGGCGACGGGCGCGCCCCGACGGTCAGATCGATGCGCCATTGGTTCGCATTGGGCCCGCTGCGGGCGCGGCGGGCGACCTGCGCATCCACAAAGACCGGCAGCTTGCCGACTTCGGCGCTGTGCCCGGCAGAAAGGCGCACCTCGACGTCCGGGTCGGTCTTGCGCGGGGCGGAAAATTCGTCGCGCCGTCCCTTGCCGAACCCCTCGACCGAGACGCTGGCGCTCACGGCGCTGCGTTCGGAGCGGTAGAGCGGCGTCTTAAGGCCGATTTCAACGGAACCAACACCTGAGAAAGTCTCCGAAGAGATCTGAATATCCTGAATATTTGCCTTGGCAAACACACTCAGCATCTCGTTGAGGCCACGTTCGGTGAAGACGGTGATACGCTTCTCTTTCCACTCCGGGAGATCAACCGCCTGACTGCCGGAGGCGTCAAAACCCTTGCTGGCCGTAACCACCTCGGTCTTGACGATCACCTCGCTGGCCTTGGGGTCCGGTCCCCAGGCCGACGCCCAGGCCGATACCGGCAGCACCGCAACGGCTACGCACGTCAGTACGCCCCCGAATAACCACCGCCCGCACATAGCCACTTCATAAGCCTTTCTAGCTTTCCCAACCGGGATAATGACGCTCAAGCCGCCGCATCAGTCCCGGCCACAACAGTCCAGAGACAAAGCCAACCCCCGCACCGAGCGGAGCGACCTTGTCCTGAACGTCCTGAGGCGCTTCCAGCACCCCGTTTCGTCCGGCCGACAAGGCGGCGATCTGCTGGCGACAGGCCTGTTCCAGAAAATAAATCAGGGTAAAGGCCTCGGCAGCGGAGGCACCATAGGCCAGAGCCCCATGATTACGCAACAGCATGATCTTCTTTTGCCCCAGATCGGCGACGATGCGCTGCCGCTCATCGTGGTCCAGAGCCACGCCCTCATAAGCATGGTAGGCCATATGTGGCCTCAGAAGCAGGGCATTTTGGGTCAGGGGCAGAAGACCCTCGGCTTGCGCCGATACGCCGGTCATGGCGTCCGTATGCAGATGAATAACCACATGCGCATCGGGGCACGCGGCGTGCAGGGCGCTATGGATCGTAAAGCCCGCCGGATTGATGAAGGCGTCTGCCGCGCCGACGACCTGCCCGTCCAGATCGACCTTGACCAGCGCGGAGGCCGTCATCTCCTCAAAGAAGGTGCCGTAAGGATTGATCAGAAAATGATCGACGTCGGACACCACCGGCCCGTCCGGCCCGGCGACACGCGAGTCCTTTGCCGGGACGCGCGCCGAAATATGGGTGAAGATGGTGTCGTCCCAGCCGAACAGGGCAACAAGGCGATAGAGCGCTGCCAGATCCTTGCGGATGGCCCATTCGGCGGGGCTGATCAGCGGATGGGCCGCCGGGGTGTCAGTGGTCATAAGGTCGTCTCCCTGTGTCTTTGGCGTTGATGACACGGGATTGACGTACCGTAAGTCAACCACCTTAGCTGGGCCGGGCCGCCCTCCCCACCCAAGAGAGCAGAATATTTCCGGAAAGCCGGTAATTTAAATCCGAAAGCTACTCAGATTTTCCAATTCCCTGTCAAACTCTTGCGACAATCAGCTTGCCTTCTGTGACAGCTAATATCCGCACCTTTTCGCTTAAGCCGATTGGCGTATCGGTACGTTCGCTCTGGGCCGGCCACTCCACCCCATCGAAGATGACGCGGCCGTTGATACACTGACCGTCGAGATCATCAAAGGCACCAATCACCGTAGCTTCTTGCCCGATCAGGCGGTGATGGGGGTCATTGATGTCGGCCCCTTCGCTTACCGGCGGTTTGAGAAAACGTCGCGACAGAAGCGTCATGATCAGCGTCAGAACGCAGAAGATGACGATCTGCACCAGCAGATTGGCCGGGGCCCCGGTCAGGGTGATGACGGCCACGATCACAGCGGCGGCCGCGGGCCACAGCAGCCACTGGGTGCCGATGACCATTTCCAGCGCCAGAAGCGACCCGCCGATGATCATCCACGCCCAGAAGAGCTGCTGCCCCTGCGGTTGCGCCAGCAAATATTCCAGCATAATGCCCTCCCCCTACTTGCTCCGTGTGCCCGGGGCCTGATCCGTGACGGCCTTCAGCAATTCCGCTACCCCGGCGACGGACCCCGACAGCGAGGCCAGATCGGCCGGCAGAATCAGGGTCTTGGTATTCGGTGAATTGGCAAAGCCGCCAAAGGCTTCGACATATTTCTGCGCCACGAAATAGTTGATGGCCTTGGTATCGCCCGAGGCGATGGCGTCCGACACCACCTGGGTGGCCTTGGCTTCGGCCTCGGCAGAGCGCTCGCGCGCTTCGGCGTCTCGGAAGGCGGCTTCCTTGCGCCCTTCAGCCTCCAGAACGGCGGCCTGCTTGGCCCCTTCGGCGCGGGCAATGGCGGCCTGACGCTCACCGTCGGCTTCGATGATCAGGGCGCGGCGCTCGCGCTCGGCCTTCATCTGACGCGCCATGGCATCGGTGATGTCGTGCGGCGGGCGCAGGTCCTTGATTTCGATGCGCGTCACCTTGATGCCCCAGGGCGAGGTGGCGTGGTCGATAACGGTCAGGAGGCGCGTATTAATGGCGTCGCGCTGCGACAGCACCTCATCCAGTTCCATGGACCCCACCACCGTCCGCAGATTGGTCATAGCCAGTTGCGTGATGGCATTGTTGAGATTATCGACGCGATAGGCGGCGGCCGCAGCGTCCATCACCTGAATGAAGACGATACCGTCCACCTTGACGATGGCATTGTCCTTGGTGATCACGTCCTGCTGCGGCACGTCGAACACCTGCTCCATCATATTGACGCGCTTGCCCACCGTTTCGATGAAGGGCGTCAGGAAGGAGATGCCGGGTTTAAGGATGCGCGTGTAACGGCCAAAGCGTTCGACCGTAAATTCGCGGCCCTGCGGTACGATCTTGATGACCGAAAACAGGATGAAAAAGGTCACGACGATCAGAACGCCGGCAAAGATACTGAACATGGAAACGCCCCTCCGTGGTTATGCGCACAGTGTAGCGCAACCGGGAGGAATAGCTACGAAAACCGGAGGTTAGGTCACTGAATTGTTATAAGGCGGTGCCCGGATTTTACCCGCGCAAACCCCGCGAGCGCGTCACCACGTCCTTCAGATCGTCCTCGATCAGCAAATTCAGCGCTTCGTCATATTTGACGAACCGCGCTTCATCGGCATCGTCCGCCGCGACCGGCTCGCCCACCGTCCATTCGGCCACATAGTCGATCAGCACCAGATGAAAGCCGTCCGGATGGGCCTCGCTGCCCGGTTCGATGATCTCATAGACTGCGATCAGCGGCCCCAGTCGCGCCTCAACGCCCGTCTCTTCGCGCAGTTCACGCAAGGCCGTGTCTTTGAGGGACTCAAAGCGCTCAACCTTGCCGCCGGGGATCGACCACTGGCCTTTGCGCGGCTCGCGTCCGCGACGAATTAGCAGAAGTTCATCGTCGCGCCAGCAAACAACGCCCACCGCCGGGACCGGACGCTCGATTTTGGCTTGCACTTGACGATTCTCCGTTTAAACCCCGTTTCATATATCGCACACCTGTTTGCAGGGATACGCCGCATGACCGCCACCGCCGATTTCGCCCAATGCCCGCCCGTCGCGCCCGAAGTGATTGCGCAGATCAAGGCCGTGGTCGGTGACGCCGGCTGGTCCGATGACGAACTGCGCGTGACGGCCAAGCTGACCGAATGGCGCGGCAAGTGGAAAGGCCACACGCCGCTGCTGGTCCTGCCCAAGACCACCGAAGAACTGTCGCAGGTCGTCAAAATCTGCAACGCGCACGGCGTGGCCATCACCCCTCAGGGCGGCAATACGGGACTGGTCGGCGGTCAGATTCCGTTTGGCGAAATCCTCGTGTCGCTGGAGCGTATGCGCGCTATCCGCGACGTTGCCCCGACCGATGACACCATGGTGCTGGAGGCCGGAATCACCCTCCTTGAGGCGCAGGAGATTGCCGAAAAGGCCAACCGCTTCTTCCCCCTGTCGCTGGCGGCTGAGGGCACAGCGACGGTCGGCGGCGTGATCAGCACCAATGCCGGCGGTACGGCGGTGCTCCGGTACGGCGTGACGCGCGATCTGGTCTCCGGCCTTGAGGTCGTCCTGCCCAATGGGGAGATTTTCAATGGCCTCAAGCGCCTGCGCAAGGACAATACGGGCTACGACCTTAAGCAGATGTTCATTGGGGCCGAAGGCACGCTGGGCATCATCACCGCCGCTTCGCTCAAGCTGTTCCCGGTGATGAATTCGCGTTGCGTAGCCATTGTGGGTTTTGAGACGGCGCAGAAGGCCATCGACCTTTTGGGTCGCGCCAAGCAGGAAACTGGCGGTCAGGTCGAAGCCTTTGAGCTGATGGGGCGCTATGGCCTGTCGCTGGTCCTGAAAAACATCCCCGACACGCGCGAGCCTCTGGAAGGGGAGTATCCCTGGTACGCCCTGATCGAGGTGGCGTCCGGCGATCCGGACGGTGCCGAAGCCTCAATGGAGCGCCTGCTGACGGCGGCGTTTGAAGAAGAGCTGGTTGTCGATGCGGCCATCGCCCAGAACGAAACGCAGGCCGCGGCCTTCTGGCGTCTGCGCGAAGAGCACTCCGCCGCCGAAAAGGTCGAGGGCGCGGCGTGGAAGCACGACATCTCCGTGCCCCTGTCGCAGATGGCCGACTATATCGAAAAGGGCGCGGCGGCGGTCGAAGCCTTCCTGCCCGGCGCCCGTCTGGTCACCTTTGGCCATGTCGGCGACGGCAATGTGCACTTCAATGTCATCGTCCCGGAAGGTATGGACGCCGCCGAATTCAACGCCCTGCGCGATCAGGGCGCCAAGGTGGTGCACGATCTGGTGCATCAGTACGAAGGCTCGATCTCGGCCGAACACGGTCTGGGGCGCATGAAAACGCAGGAGGCCCTGCAATACAAAGACCCGGCCGCCGTCGAAGCCATGCGCGCCATTCGACTTGCTCTGGATCCGAAACGGATTATGAACCCGCACGTCCTGTTCTGAGGTTAGAAGGCGCCGATACCACGGCCGAGGGTGGCCGTCATAAGGATCAGGGCGAAGCCTGCCGTGATGATAAGTCCCCTCTGTCGCGCAATGATCGGCACGTCGCAGGGTTGGCCACGCCAACGAAACAACAGCAGGGGAATGGAGGCGAGCCCAATCCCAAGCAGCGCATCACGTATTGTGGGAAGCCTGTCCCCCTTAAAAGGAAGGGCGGCGATTACAGCGCCCGCCGTCGCCGCCAACCACAGGATCAAGGCGGCCCGCCTGGCCCTGCGCGGGTCGCCCAGGACAGACGCAAACAAACGCGAAATCATCGCTATAACCCACAAATAGAGAACCGCCCCGAGGGTTGCGCCCACAAACGGCCACACGCCGTAGGGGCCGAGCAGGCCATAGGCAAAAAAGTACAGGTCACCGTCTCTGAACAGCATGACCTTGATCAGATAGCCCGCCTCCCAGAACAGGCTGAGCGCCACGACCGTAATCAGGAACAGCCGCAGGGTCGTGTGTGATGCCGGGAGCCTTGCCGCAAGGGTCGCGGCCACCAGAGCGGCGACCAGATTGCCGATCGGTCCTCCCACTGCCACCCAGAACATGGGCACCGAGCAGGCGAACAAGGTCGTCGAGACGTGGGTAATCTGCCCGCCTGCCAGTGCACAGGCAACGCCATGCCCCACAACTTCATGGCTGACCGTAACCAGACACATGGCCAGCACGCCCAAGGCAGCGACCGTGGCCGCATGATCTTTCATTCAGCGCCCCCACGTTGAGCGTTTTCGCCCGGAACATGCCCCCTTACCTTATCAAAGGCAAGCGACAGCTCCTGAGAAGACTTTATGACTAAATCATTATGCTTTTTGTTAGAAACATAATGATCTAGATTTTTGCTTTATCCCTCGCCGGGCGGTGGCTTCGTCACCTCGGCCAACGCCAGCACGTGCATGGCGCCGATCTTGCGCGGGCTCTACAGATACGATGCCGCAGGATTGAACACACCATTGGTCTCAAACCCCTTTGCAGTGCAGGGATTCGCCGTTAAACACACCTCATGATCCTGCTGCTTTCCCCTGCCAAATCGCTCGACGAAACGCCGGTTTCGCCGCCCGTTCCCGCCACCGAACCGCGCTTTACGCGTGAGACACAAAGCCTGCTCAAGGTGATGAAGGGCAAAAAACCGGCAGACCTTCAGCGGCTGATGGATATTTCGGCCAAGCTGGGGGAACTGAACCATCAGCGCTACAAAGCCTTTACCGATCAGCCGGCCCTACCCGCTGCCCTGATGTTCGATGGCGATGTCTATACGGGTCTGAAGGCGCGCGACCTCGATGCTGAGGGGCTGGCCTTCGCGCAGGACCATGTGCGCATCCTGTCGGGGCTTTATGGACTGCTGCGCCCGCTCGACCTGATCCGGCCCTATCGGCTGGAAATGGGCACCGGTCTGGAAACCAGCAAGGGCAATACCCTCTACGCCTTCTGGGGCGACCGCATCGCCAAAGAGATCGTGGCGGATGCGAAAGCCACCGGCAGCGACACGGTGCTCAATCTGGCCAGTCAGGAATATGCCCGCGCCGCCCTGACCAAGGCGTTGAAGCTGAAAGTCATTGAGGTGAAATTCCTGGAGATCAAGGGCGACAAGACCTCGATGATTTCCTTCTTCGCCAAGAAGGCGCGCGGCCTGATGGCGCGCTACGTCATCGACCACCGCATCACCGATCCGCAAGCGGCCAAGGGGTTCGACTCCGAAGGCTATCGCTTTGTGCCGGAACAATCGTCAGAGACGGTGTGGACCTTTTCGCGTAAGCACGCCGACGTTTAACCCACGAACCCTGCCGCGCGTTTGAGGCGGTCATTGATCGCCTCCCCCAGACCGTCCGACGGGATAGGCGCGACGCAGATACGGGCGGGCTTGTAGGCATCGGCTTCGCGCAGATAGGCGAACAGGTTGGCCGCCGCCTCCGACAGCTTGCCCGTCGGGCTGAGATTGAGGAGTGTCCCCGCAAAATCCACAGCCGTATCCACCGGTCCGAAAGCCAGGTACACACAGTCGGCGGGCGGGTTTTCCACATGAATATGCACAGGCGCATCGGGCGCGTAATGCAGGCTGAGGCGGCCCGGTGAGCGGTGCCCTTCGGCGGCGTCATCGGCCAGCGGTCCGACCACCGCCTCGGCCTCTGACCGCGTCACGGCCCCGGGGCGCAGGTAACGCACCTCCCCCAGCAGGCTGACGACCGAGGACTCCAGCCCCACCTGACACTCACCACCATCGACCGACGCCCCGACAAAGGCCCCGGTTTCGCTGAGGGCATCGGCAAAGCGCGTCGGGCTGGGGCGACCTGATCGGTTGGCCGAAGGGGCCACCACACCGCCCGCAAAACCTTCGAGAATAGCGCGCGCCAGTGGATGCGACGGCACGCGGATCGCCACGCTGTCGAGCCCGGCGCGCGCCAGATCACAGACCTTTTGCGTATCGCGCACCGGCACCACCAGCGTCAGCGGGCCGGGCCAGAAGGCCTGAGCCAGGGCTCGCGCACGATCGTCAAACACGCCGATGGCTTCGGCGGCCTCCAGCGACGCCACGTGCACGATCAGCGGATTGAAGCGCGGCCGGCCCTTGGCTTCGAACACCTTCGCCACCGCTGCCGGATCATCGGCACGCGCCCCCAGCCCATAGACCGTCTCGGTCGGCAGGTGGATCAGTTCGCCGCGTCCCAGCGCGGCAATGGCATCGTTTACGGTGGCGGTCATCACAAAATCTCTCCTCCCTGTGCGCAGGCATGGGGAGGTGGCGGCGAGCGAAGCGCGGCCGACGGAGGGGGGTGACTCGATCCCGAACAGGGTCCGAAGCCCTTGAAACAGAGGGGCTATCCTCCTCCACCCTCTACGCTGCGCTTGAGGGTCCCCCTCTCCATCGCTACGCGACAGGGAGGAGAAAAGGATGGCGCGCCATATCACACCACGGCGCGCGCGTAAGCCCTATTTCGTCGTGGCCGTGACCTTGAGATCGAGCGACACAGCATTCGGCACGGCATCCGTGGCCGTCCACTCGCCCGAACCCACCCCGTAGTCCAGTCGATTGAGCCTGGCGGTGGCGGTCATCACCGCCTGTTTACCGTTGATTTTCAGCGTAAACGGCAGGTCGAACGGTTTGGTCTGGCCGTGCAGGGTCAGGCGGCCCCTAGCGAGATACTTATCCGGCCCCGTCTGGGTGAAGGTCGTCGCCTTGAAAGTGGCTTTCGGGGTGGCGGCCGTGTTGAAGAAGCTGTCGCTTTTCAGCGTGTCGTCGCGGGTCTGGTCGCCGCTGTTGACCGAGGCCAGATCAATCACCACCGTCGCCTTCGACTGATCGAGGCGTTGCGGGTCGAAGGTGATGTCCGCCGTGTAGCTGCCGAAACCGCCCTTGATGGCCTCACCGTTAAAGGTGGTGGCAAAGTGGATATAGGAGGCCGCCTTGCTGACCGTCCAGACGGGCACGGCTGTGGATGAGGCTGTGGAAGACGACGCCGACCCTGTGGATGAGGCCGCTTCGCTGGTCACGGTTTCGGGCTCAGCCGAGGCCACCGTTTCCACCCGTTCGGGCGCGGCGACGGGGGCTGGCTCCGGCGCCTTGGCCCCGCGCATCATAAAGGTGGCCAGCACAAACGCCCCCGCCACCGCCACCGCCGGCACCAACCAGCGGACGTTCAGCGCGCTTTGTAGGATCGTCGGTTTGGGTTCCAGCCCCGGCAGGATGCGCGTCACCGTATCGTCCTTGTGGACAAAATGGTGCATAAGCGCCGCGCCGACGTGCAGCGGGATCAGGACGTAGAAGATCAGCTTAGCAAACAGGCCATGCAACGCCTCAAAAACCTCATGCGTGTCGTGGCCCAGCGGCAGGTGGGGGATCGGCACGACACCGAACCACAGGGTCGGCACCGGCACCTTCGCCGTTGACACCAGTGCCCAGCCGGTCAGCGGCAGGCCGATCATCAGCACATAGAAGCCGATATGCACGGCGCGCGCCGCCGCCATCTGCCATTTGGGGCCCTCGATCTCCGGCGGGGCCTTATAGGCCACACGCAGGCCGATGCGCACAAAGGTCAGCAAGAGGATCAGAAAACCCACCGACTTGTGCATCTGATAGCGCGAGAACAGGCCACCGTCCTTGTCCTCCAGCGTCCAGCCCAGAAAGACCATGTAGAAGATCAGGGCGGCCATGGCCCAGTGCAGGTAGCGCGAGGCGCGGTGATAGGTGGCGGGCGTCATGGGGCGACTCCTCAAATGTGCGTTGGTGAACACTATGCCGATGCGGTGTCCAAAATCAACGGCTATATGTAACTAGTAAAATTACATATCAAGCCCGGCTCTGTTTTCCTGCACTTTTTCTCTTATGCCGTAAGGGAAGTTCACGGAACTGTGAATTTCCCTGCCGCCACGTCATGCGTCATCAGAACATCAGTAGAATAAAAGCTGAGGAAATCCCATGACCTACCGTGCCCCGCTCGCGGATCTCAAGTTCAGCCTGACGGCGGTAACGGGCATTGAGCGCCTGTACCAGAGTTCCGCCTATCCCGATTTCGACGGCGATCTGCTTGACGCGATTCTCGACGCCGCCGGGCAATTGTCCGAAGAGGTGCTGGCCCCGCTCAACCGCGTCGGCGATACGCACGGCGCGAAGCTCGAAAACGATAAGGTCATCGTGGCCCCCGGCTTTGCCGAGGCGGTGTCGGCCTTTGCCGAAGGCGGTTGGGCCGGCTTGGGGGCCCCGGTGGAACACGGCGGTCAGGCCATGCCCAAGGCGCTGGAAATGGCCGCCTATGAGATGTTCCACGCCGCCAATATGGCCTTTGCGCTTTATCCCACCCTGTCGCAGGCGGCCATCGAGGCCCTGCACCACCACGGCACCGAGCGTCAGAAGGCACTCTATCTGCCGCATCTGACCGGCGGGGAATGGTCGGGCACCATGAACCTGACCGAGCCGCAGGCCGGCTCCGATCTGGCGCTTCTGACCAGTCAGGCCGTGCCGGACGGCGACGCCTACCGCCTGACCGGGCAGAAAATCTATATCACCTGGGGCGATCACGAAACGCGCGATAATATACTGCATCTGGTGCTGGCGCGACTTCCCGGCGCACCTGAAGGGACACGGGGTATATCGCTGTTTTTATGCCCGAAATACCTCGTCAACGACGACGGCTCTCTAGGCGAACGCAATGCCCTGCGCGCCGTCGGGTTGGAGCATAAACTCGGCATCCATGCCTCGCCCACCTGTGTCATGGCCTTTGAGGGGGCGAAGGCCGAACTGGTCGGGCAGCCGCATCAAGGGTTGATGGCCATGTTCACCATGATGAACGCGGCGCGCCTCGCCGTCGGGGTGCAGGGCGTGGGCATTGCCGAACGCGCCTATCAGCAGGCGCTGGCCTATGCGCGCGACCGTCGTCAGGGCAATTCAATCCTCACCGGCGAAAAGAAGGCCCCGATCTTCGACCACCCCGATGTGCGCCTGATGCTGGCCCTGTCCAGAGCGAAGATCGAAGCGGCGCGCGGCCTCTGCCTGCTGACAGCCATGGCCGCTGACGACTACCGCCTGAATGCGGACGCTCGCGTGAAACGCCGTGAGGATTTTCTGGTCCCGGTCGCCAAGGCCTGGGCCACCGATATCGGTGTTGAAGTGGCCTCGACCGGGGTGCAGGTGCATGGCGGCATGGGCTTTATCGAAGAGACCGGCGCGGCCCAGCATTACCGCGACGCGCGCATCGCCCCGATCTACGAAGGGACCAATGGCATTCAGGCTGGCGACCTTGTGGGTCGCAAACTGGGGGACGACGCCGCTTCTGCTATAGAACTTAAAGAGGACATACAATCCTACATTCAAAATAATAGTTTAAACGATAATTTTAAGAAATCGGTTGAAGCGCTGGAGGCGGCCCTGACGGCCTTTGAAGCCGCCAGTCTGTGGCTGGTGGCGCAGAAAAAGGCCCGACCAGCGGACGTACAGGCCGGGGCGACGGCCTATCTGAAACTGACGGGGGATGTGGTGGGCGGCTACGTCCTGCTGCGCGGCGCGGTCGCAGCCACAGCGCGCCTTGAGGCGAATGAGGGCGATCCGGCATGGCTGAGGGCCAAGGTCGAGCTGTGGAAGCTCTATGCGGCGCATATCCTGTCACATGCGCAGGCGCTGCAAACCGCCATCACGGCCGGAGCCGGATCGCTGGAGGCTTTATCGGAGGGCCTCTAAGCCCGAATTAAGGCTTGCTCTTGCCCTGTCCGGCGGCCGAGGCACCGGACACTTTCGGTGCGCCTTTTTTCGGCAGGATGACCACGGGCGGCGGCGATGCCGATGAGGTGACGCCGGCCTTGACGCCCGGGGCCTGACCGCGGGCCGCAAACAACTGCTCGATGGTCTGGCGCACAAACACCGCGTGGGTGACAAGGCCCAGCTCAAGGCGCTGGGCATTGACCTCGACCTGCTTGGTCAGGATACCGGACACCAGCGTCACCTTCGGCATCTCGGTACCCGGTGCGCGCTCGGTATGTTCGGTCATGAAGACCGGCCCGCCGGAATTACCCGGAATGGCCGTCAGGTCGATCAGGAAGGTCGGGAAGCTGGATACCGGCCCGACCGGATAAGAGGCCAGCCGCCCGGCCCGCAGGATGGGAAAGCCGATCGTATTGGCCGAATAGCCATGCGGATAGCCGAGCGTCATCATCTCGTCGCCCGGTGAGACGTGCAACTGATCGAAGGAGCGCTCGTCGGCCAGCCAGCTCATCGGGATGGCCTTGTCCCTGTAGGACGGCGGCACCTGAACGGGGATGACGGCGATGTCCTGCTTGGGATTTTGTGTCCACATCGGCCCGGCATCGTTGCGGATGGGGATGCGGGTCGGGCTATATTGCCAGGTGCCATTGGCGGCCTTGACGCGCCAGCCGATACGCACTTCGTTCTGCGGCATCCGCTCGAAGACGTGGGCGGCGGTCACCAGCACCACTTCGGGGGCGGCCCCTTCGCGCGGCACAGAGACGAGAAAGCCTGTACCCACCATGCGCTTCTGATCATTGACCGGCTGGTCGATCTGAACGGTGGCTTCGATCAGGTTGAGGGTCAGGTCAGCATCCATATCCTATGTCTTACCCCCCAAATGGGCCAAAACCATGCCCAAAACACAGTCACGAATAAACAAGCCGTAAGTTGACGTCCGTTGGTGGATCGTATCAAGCTCTTACCTGTTCATCCTTGCGTCCCGGACGCAATTTGTCAAAGGTGCCTCCATGAAAAACCACCCGGTTCGTGGCCTTAATCGCCGAAATTTCCTGAATTATAGCGCGGGGGCCACCGTGGCGCTCCACGCCGGTCTGGTGGCTGCCCCTTCCTCCGTCCTTGCCGCAGAGAGTCTGATGTCCAAAACCCCCGCCCCCAAGCCCCTGAAGCAGCCGCATACGATCGAGCAACTGGGCTTCAGGCGCACCGACGACTATTTCTGGATGAAGGATGACAACTGGCAGGCGGTGCTGCGCGATCCCTCCGCCATCAAGGCCGATGTCAAGGCCCAACTGATCGAGGAAAACGCCTATACCAAAGCCCTCCTCAAGCCGACCGAGGCGCTTCAGACGACCATTTTCGAAGAGATCAAGGGCCGCATCAAGGAAGACGATTCGTCGGTACCCGCCCCGGACGGCGTGTGGGAATATTACGTCCGCTACAATATCGGCGGTCAGCATCCGATCAATGCCCGCAAACCGCGCAGCCAGGACAAGATCAGCCGCGAAACCGTGCCCTTCGCCAATATCCCGGCCGATGAGCAGATCCTGCTGGACGAAGACGCCGCCGCCAAGGGCCACGAATATTATGCAACGGCCACCACGACCCACAGCCCCGATCACACGCTCTACGCCTGGGCCGAGGACACGCAGGGCTCTGAGGTCTATAAGATCTACGTCAAAGACCTTGCCACGGGGCAAGTGCTGGGCAAACCGGTCGAAAGCGCCACGGGTGATTTCGTCTTCACGCCGGACTCGCAACATATCTTCTGGACCTTCCGCGACGACAATGGTCGCCCGTCCAAACTCTACCGCCGCCCGGCCAGGGGCGGTGAGGACGTGCTGGTCTATGAGGAAACCGATCCCGGCTTCTTCATGGGCGTTGGCCTG
This sequence comes from Asticcacaulis sp. DW145, assembly GCF_037101385.1. NCBI lineage: Bacteria > Pseudomonadati > Pseudomonadota > Alphaproteobacteria > Caulobacterales > Caulobacteraceae > Asticcacaulis > Asticcacaulis sp. DW145. The sequence goes on from NZ_AP029025.1 coordinate 956,976, forward strand.
ACCTCGGATGAGCAATTCATCCTGATCAGCATCAATGATCACGAAACCTCGGAGGCACTCCTGATCCCGGCCAAAACGCCGACCGCCGCCCCTGTGGTGGTCGAGGCGCGTCACACCGGCGTGCAATACAGCGTCGATCACTGGGACGATCGCTTCGTTATCCTGACCAATGCCGACGGTGCGGTCGATTTCCAGATTATGACTTCAAGCGCGGCGGTCCCGGCGCGCTCAACATGGAAGCCGTGGATCGCGCACCGTCCGGGCATCTACGTCACCGGTTTTGGCCTGTTCAAAGGTCACATGGTGCGTACCGAGCGCGAAAACGCCAATTCGCGCATCGTCATCACCAGAAAGGCCGACCTCAGCGAGCATGAGATCGCGGTGAAGGAAGAGGCCTATGCGCTGGGGCTGGGCGGATCGCTAGAATACGACACGACGGTGATGCGCTACACCTATACTTCACCCACCACGCCGGCCCAGACCTACGACTACGATATGACGACGCAGCAGAAGGTGCTGCGCAAGACCCAGGTCGTGCCGTCGGGCCATAACCCCGCCGACTATGTCGCCAAGCGTCTCTACGCCAAGGCGTCGGACGGGGCAGAGGTGCCGGTGACGGTGCTGATGAAAAAGGACACCCGGCTGGACGGCTCGGCGCCGCTGCTGCTCTACGGCTATGGCTCCTACGGCATTTCGATGGAACCGACCTTCTCGGTTTCGACCCTAAGCCTCGTCAATCGCGGCTTTATCTACGCCATTGCGCACATCCGCGGCGGCACGGAAAAGGGCTATAACTGGTTTCTAGACGGTCGAAAGTTCAAGAAAAAGAACACCTTTACCGACTTTATTGCCGCGGCGGAGCATCTGATTGCCAAGGGCTATGGCGCCAAGGGCCGCATCGTGGCGCAGGGCGGCTCGGCCGGTGGTATGCTGATGGGGGCCATTGCCAATCTGCGTCCGGACTTGTGGGGCGGCGTGATCGGTCAGGTGCCGTTTGTCGACGTGCTCAACACCATGAGCGATACCTCCCTGCCGCTCACGCCGCCCGAATGGCCGGAATGGGGTAACCCGCTGGAGGATAAGGCGGCTTACGAATACATCGCCTCCTATTCGCCCTATGACAATGTGTCGGCCAAGGCCTATCCGCCGGTGCTGGCCACGGGCGGCCTGTCCGATCCGCGCGTCACCTATTGGGAGCCGATGAAGTGGGCCTCCAAGCTGCGCGAATACACCACATCGGGGTCGCCGATCCTGCTCAAGATAAATATGGAGGCCGGGCACGGCGGGGCTTCGGGGCGTTTTGATCGCCTGAAGGAAACCGCGCTCAACTACGCCTTCGCCATCTGGGCGCTGGACAAGGGCTGGACCAAGCCTGCGTAAACCTGCTCTCCTCCCTGCGGCTTTGCTGTGGGGAGGTGGCATTTGAGCGATAGCGAAAATGACGGAGGGGGATACCTCCGAAGGCGTTGCAGACTCAGTCCCTGAACCAGATATCTCGCCAGATATCGCGTTTGAGGAAAGCCCCTCCATCAATCCGCTTCGCGTCCTGACACCTCCCCATGCCTTCGGCACAGGGAGGAGAAACCGACTGTTCTGTTAGAGCTCCCCATGCCCGAAATCCGTAAGGTTCAGGTCACCGACTTTGCCGCCATAGCCGAAATCTATCAGGACGGGGTGCTGAACGGCACCGGCACCTTCGACATCGTACCGCCGGGCGAAGACGCCATGCGGGCGCGCTGGCAGGAATTGCAGTGCATGAACCTGCCCTATCTGGTGGCGACCGAAGGCGATAGCGTCATCGGCTATGCCTATGCTTCGCCGTTTCGGGCGCGCATCGCCTATCGCTACGGCGTCGAGGACAGCATCTATGTCCACCCGGCGCACAAGGGCAAGGGCGTGGGCAAGGCCCTGCTCAGCGCCCTGATGGCGGCCTCCACCGAGGCCGGTTTCTACGCCATGTACGCCGTAATCGGTGACGCCGAAAACACGGGCTCGATCCGCCTGCATGAGCAGGCGGGCTTCGAACACACAGGCAAATTGCCAAAAGCGGGCTATAAGTTCGACCGCTGGCTGGATGTGATTTTCATGAGCAAACCCCTGCGCCCGACCGACGGCCCGGCACAGGGCATGGGCTGGGCGGGCAAAGGTGTTTAGCTAAAAAAAATGAAAGCCCAACTTCGGCAATTGCCAAAAACTTAAATACAAAAAAACTACTCTTGAGTGAGGTTTAGCCTCTCGGCTTTATACGTCCGTTTACCTAATAACCAGAACGGAAACTTCATTCTCCTCGTTTAAGCTTCCCCATCTGTTCATCGCTTAGCATTTGCAGAAGTTTTGATGCTCCTTCATTTGATGGTGCCCAAACGTTGTCCATCACCCCCGATTGAACGTCTGCAACTTTGCTTAGCATTATCGCCGTCTCTTGACGATTAAGAAGGCCCTTCTCAATCATGAGTTCCATCAGACCACGAAGTCCCTCTAATGCCGCAAACGAAATTGCGTCGTTTCAAATCATACCATCGTCACTCATTCTCAACCTATGTTCAAAGCAATTAGCCGCTAGGCAAGTATAACACGATTTACGTGTGATCTGAGAAGTATAGATCTAAAAAGATTAGCCCTCGCGGTGTTCCGCGAGGGCTAATCTTTTTTAGATCGTACCGTCGATTAACGGTAGGACTGGAACTTTTCGACGGTCGCCGTCATGCGCGCGTTCAGCGGCTTGAAGGTGTCCTTGAACGAGGCCGACAGGGTCTCGGTCAGGGCGTTCATTTCCGACACATAGGCTTCGAGCGCCGACTTGGCGTAAGACGACTGAAGCTCGATCACTTCCTGCACCGACTTGGCCGAAGACAGGGTCTTGGCAGCCGTAACGGCCTCTTCCCAGCTCTTCTTGGTGTAGGCCGCGGCCTGCGCGCCGACCGTTTCCGCGCCCTTGGTGGCGGCGGTCAGGCTTTCAACGACGGCCTCAACATTGGCCTTCGACAGGGTGTTGACTTCGTTCAGGGCGCCGAGCGTCTTTTCGACGCCGTCCTTGAACGCTTGGTTGGAAGCGGCAGTCACTTTTTCGACGGTCGCCTTGTAGGTTTCGGTATCCACCATGGCATTATCTCCACTCAGGTTAGGCGGGGTGTCCGCAAACCGGGCTGAACACGTCCGCTGGTGTGAAAGCGTCGCCCGTGATAAGCCTGTGTATAACGCAAGCGCAGCATGGCGTCAATAATTATTGTGCAGCGCACAAAACCTAACGCGATTGTGATAGGCTTTCCTCACCCCTCAGACGAATCCGGGCGCATTTTGGCCAAAAATGACCGCTTGTGTAAGAAGCTGGTAAGGAAATCGGGCGCTCTGATTAAGGATGAATGAATTGAGGCTGACAGACCTGCCCTTTCATGGTCTTATACCTCTTTCCGGTCAGGCGGCCTCTTGCGGCGTTTTGTCGCCGTTCAGTCAGTAGCAGCGTAAAAGCGGGATCATACGAATGCGTCAACAGATGTCTCACACGACCCAGACACGACACACGGCCAGGGTCGCGGCGAAAGAGGTCAACCTCAGGGCCATGCTGGCGACGACCGCCGCGGCTCTGGCGCTGATCGGCGTGCTGGTCGTATCCCCCGCCCGCGCTCAGGACCCGGCCGCCAGCGACCGCTATGCCGCCATCGTCGTTGATGCGCAATCGGGCGAAGTCTTTTACGCCATGCGCGCCGACTCGCCGCGCTACCCCGCCTCACTGACCAAGATCATGACTCTCTACATGGCGTTCGAGGAAATGGCGCAGGGTCGCCTCAAGCCCGATGACGTCATCACCCTGTCGGCTCACGCCGCGTCCATGCCGCCTACCAAGTCGGGCCTGAAAGCCGGTGATACCATCACGGTCGATATGGCCATGCGCCTGATCGCCGCCTATTCCGCCAACGATCTGGCCGCCGCTCTGGGTGAGCATATCGGCGGCTCGGAACAGCGCTTTGCCGCCCTGATGACCGTCAAGGCGCAGGAACTGGGCATGACGCGTTCCAACTTCGTCAATGCCTCGGGCCTGCCCGATTCGCGTCAGGTCTCCTCGGCGCGTGACTTTGCGGTTCTGGCGCGCGCCGTCATGCGCGACTTCCCGCAATATTACGAATATTTCCACGTGCGGTCGGTGCAGTTTAACGGCCGCACCTATTCGAACCACAATCCGCTTCTGGCCTATCCGGGCGTCGATGGCATGAAGACCGGCTTTATCAATGCCGCCGGCTACAATCTCGTCGCGTCGCAGCGCAAGGGCAATCACCGCCTGATCGCCGTCATGCTGGGCGGATCGGACAAGGCGCAGCGCCGCGAACACGTCACCACGCTGATGAATACCGGCTTCGACGTCTTTGCCCGCCGCGACAAGGGTGAGCAAATCGTCGTGGCCCAGAACGAATTCCGCAGCGCCATCGCCCCGAAATATCAGGTGGTGGGTGATTCCACCGCCTTGATGGCCGCGCTTGATGCGCAGGATGACGAGGACGGCACCACGGTGCAGCGCTTGTCCGGCACCGCCAAGGCCCCTGCCGTGGTCGCCGCGCTCAGTAAGGCCGAAAAGGCCGCCGAGGACAAGGCTGCGGCCAAAAAGACCTCGACCACCGCCGCCGCGAAGAAAAAGAAAAAAGACCCGGACGCCATCTGGGCGGTGCAGGTCGGGGCCTTCAAGCAGAAGTCGCTGGCCGCCGACTGGGCCAAGGACATCAAGAAGCGCTTCCCGACGCTCAAAGGGTTTGAAACCGACGTGTCGGAAAACGACGCCGGTCGCTATCGCACGCGCTTTATCGACATGACCAAGGCCGAGGCGCAAAAGGCCTGCAAGGCCATCGAAGCCAAGCGTCTCGATTGCATGGTGGTGAAATCGTAAGGTTTACGGCTGTGCCGGAGCTATTTTCGCTTCAATAACGTGTCCCGCGCGGCGTTGAGCTTCGCCGCCAGCGCATCAGACCCGCCCTGATCCGGGTGCGCGGCCTTCATGCGCTGTTTCCACGCCTTGACGATGGCGCGGCGATCCGCCCCGACCTCCAGCCCCAGCGTGCGATAGGCCTCGATCTCGGCGCTGGTCCAGGCACTCGCCGGTTTGGGCTCAGGCCGATAGCGCGCACCACCGGCCATGGCCAGAGCGACAGACACCAGCACACTGGCCAGAATGTATTGTCCTCGCGCCACGCAGATGACGCCCGCCATGGCCACGGCCACGGCCGATACGGCGGTCAGGGCGCGTCTTTGGCGAATCCACGGGCCGGGTTTGAGCTTCCCCAGGCGCGACTGGCGGCCGACCCAAACGAGCAGGGCAAAGGCAGCAGCAGCGGCAATAATCAGATACACGGGCGCGCTTTCCGGACGGAGGCGAAATTACTCCGCCGCTTCGAAATCGTCCTCGTCCGTTTCTAGCTGAGGCCCCAGTTCCGTCAACTGTTCCGACACCGCCGCCTCGTTTTCGAGATCGAGCGCCAGCATGACGGCACGGATTTCGGCGCGCGCCGACACGTGGGCCATGGACACGGCCACCGGCTTGATCTCCTCGCTGAGGTCGAGCACCGTTAACCCAAATGGGAACAGTTCACGGTACAGCACGCGGTCGCGCAGGCCCGCCGCGACGCGAAAGCCGATCCGCTTGCCCAGCGCCTGAAGCCGGTCGTCGATACGCTTGGCATTACGCGCCTGATTGGTGGCCAGACGGTTACGCAGCACGATCCAGTCGATGGTCTTGCCGTCCCAGGTGGCGCGCACCTTGCGCGAATTCCACACGGTTTCGGCATAGATGGACGGGCGTTTGACGTCGAGCGTCACCGGATCGACCTGCCCCAGCAGATCAAAGTCGATAAAGCTGTCGTTCATCGGCGTGATGATGACGTGCGCCACCGCGTGGGCACGGCGGGACAAAAAGCTGTCGCCGCCCGGCGTGTCGATAATCACATAGTCGGCCACGTCGATCGCTTCGCCGAGCGCGCGGTCAAAGGCGGCCTTGGCCTCGGAATCCGGCACCTTGACCAGCTCGGCCGGGTTTTTGTGCAGGAAGGGCTCGACGGCGTGTGGCAGGATTTTTTCATTGGCCGCCGCCCACTTTTTACGGTTCTCGAAAAAGTGCGCCAGCGAGCGCTGCCGCAGGTCGAGGTCGATGATAGCGACGCGCTTGCCCTGATGCAGCAAGGCCGCCGCGACGTGCATGGCGACGGTGGACTTCCCCGCCCCGCCCTTTTCGTTGCCAAAAACCAGAATACGCGCGTTCGACATGACCCTACTCCACAGCCCGAATCAGCACCCGATCCGGACTCCTTATCTTGGGCCACCCGCATCAGACGTCAATAATCGGTTAACGATTTAACGGGGACAGAACCGTCCGCAGAGCCTAGCCATTTGCGGACGCAGGGACTATATTGCCGTCATGACCACAGATAGCGATTACATCACCCGCACCGACCGTATCAAAATCCACGGGCCCGAAGGCTTCGAAGGTATGCGCCGCGCCGGCAAGGTCGCCGCCGACTGCCTCGACATGCTGATCCCCTATGTGGTGCCCGGCGTGAAGACCTCCTATCTCGATGATCTGGCGCGCGAATTTATCTTCGACCACGGCGCGCTGCCGGCCTGCGTCTTCTATCGCGGCTATATGCACACCGTGTGTATTTCGCCCAACCACGTCGTCTGTCACGGCATCCCGTCCGAAGCCAAGACGCTGAAGGACGGCGATATCGTCAATATTGACGTCACTGCCATTATCGACGGCTGGCATGGCGATACCTCGCGTATGTATGAGGTCGGCAATGTCAATGCCAAGGCCCGGCGTCTTGTCGATGTGACCTATGAGTCGCTGCATCTGGGTCTGGCGCAGATCAAGCCTGGCAACACGTTCGGCGACATCGCCCACGCCATTCAGACATACGCCGAAGCCCAGCGGTGCAGCGTGGTGCGCGACTTCTGCGGCCACGGTCTGGGACAGGTCTTCCATGACAACCCCAATGTCCTGCACTTTGGCCGCGCGGGCACCGGCCCGGTTCTGGAAGAAGGTATGTTCTTCACGGTTGAGCCGATGATCAATCTCGGCCGCCCGGAAGTGAAGGTGCTCAATGACGGCTGGACCGCCGTGACGCGCGACAAGTCGCTGACGGCGCAGTGCGAGCACAGCATCGGCGTGACGAAGGACGGGCTGGAAATCTTCACGGCCTCGGACAAGTTCCGCCCGCAGCCGGTGACCTGAGATAGCGGACATGGCTGAGGGGGAGCCACCGATAAGCGAAACCATCCTGCCCGACCCCGCCTTGCCTGAGCATGGGGGCCACAGACAGCGCCTGCGCGATCGGGCGCGGCGCGGCGGAACGTCGGTCCTGCCCGATTACGAGGTGCTGGAGCTGTTTCTGTTTCGCTCCATCCCGCAACGCGACGTCAAACCGCTGGCCAAGGCGCTGTTGAGCCGCTTCGGCAGCCTGTCCGCCGTGCTGTCGGCCCCGCTTGAGGACATGCTTCAGGTGTCGGCGCTCGACAACAAGGGCCGGTCGCTGAAGATGACGCCGGACATCGCGCTTGATCTGCAACTGATGTTCGAAGCGACGCGCCGCCTGATGGCCGAGCCGCTGAAACGCTCAACGGTCATCTCAAGCTGGCAGGCACTATTGTCGTACCTTCGCGTGACGCTGGCGCACGAACCGCGTGAGCAGTTCCGCCTGCTATTCCTCGACAAGAAGAATCAGTTGATCGCCGATGAGATCATGAATTACGCCCCGGCCTATCCGCGCGAAATCATGCGTCGGGCGCTGGAGCTGTCGGCCTCATCGGTGATTTTATGTCATAACCACCCTTCCGGTGACCCCATGCCGTCGCAGGGCGATATCGACATGACCAAGGCCATTATAGCCGCCGGGAAACCGCTGAAAATCGCCATCCACGACCACCTGATCGTCGGCCGCGAAGGTGTGCTGAGCATGAAACAGGTCGGCGCCATTTGATCTTTTAGCCACGAAAAACACGAAACGAAGTTCGGCGCAGCCAAAGCACCCCATTCATGGCTTGAGCCTTGCGCGCGAAGCGCTTGTTGCAATACCTGCCACAAGCCTTGAGAAGGCTTTTCGAGCACGGCTATTTTCAGCGCTCCGTTCGTGCTTTTCCTGTTTTTGGTGGCTAAACCTTCTTCCTCGCCCACTCCCAGACGCGCCATGCCAGCAGGACCGCGATGATCGCCGCATAGACCAGCGGCATCGACTTGTCGGCCTTGACCAGCAGGAAGTAGTGCAAGGCCCCCAGCGGCACGATCACATAGATCAGCCGGTGCAGATTCCGCCACACCACCCCGCCCAGCCGCCGGATGGCCGCATTGAACGAGGTCAGGGCCAGCGGGATCAGCAGCACAAAGGCCGCCATGCCAAAGGTGATATAGGGTCGCTTGAGGATATCCGACCAGATCTGCGCCCAGTCGAAATACTGATCAATCACCACATAGCTCAGCAGGTGCAGCGTCACATAGCCAAAGGCAAACAGGCCGATGGGCCGCCGCCAGCGGATCAGCCGCCCCTGCCGCAACAGGCGCGCTAATGGCGTCAGGGCCAGACCCAGCACCAGCAGCCGCAATCCCCATACCCCCAGTTGCCGCACCACCGTCTCGACCGGGTTAACCCCCAGATCATTATGGAAAAACCGCCACAGCAGCCACAGCACCGGCAACAGGCACAGGGCGCAGATCAGGGCGATATCCGGCGTAAACCCGCGCTTCGCCTTCATCAGTAGTACTTTTTCAGGTCCATGCCGGCATAGAGGTGCGCGACATTGTCGGCATAGCCGTTGAACATCAGGGTCGGGCGGCGCTTGAATTCCCCGATACGGCGCTCCGTGGCCTGCGACCAGCGCGGATGATCCACCTGCGGGTTCACATTGGAATAAAAGCCGTACTCGTTCGGCGCATACCGGTTCCACGAGGTCGGCGGCTCGCGCGTGGTGAAGGAAATCCGCACGATGGATTTGATCGACTTGAAACCGTACTTCCACGGCACAACCAGCCGGATCGGCGCGCCGTTCTGATTGGGAAGGAGGTCGCCATAGAGCCCGACGGCCAGCAGGGCCAGCGGGTTCATCGCCTCATCCATGCGCAGCCCCTCGACATAGGGCCATTGCAGAATACGGTCGGACACACCGCGCATTTCCTTGGGCCGCAGCGCCGTCTCAAAGGCCATATATTTGGCCTTCGACAACGGTTCGGCCCGCTTGATAACCTCGGCCAGCGGAATACCGATCCACGGGATGACCATCGACCAGCCTTCGACGCAACGCAGACGGTAAATGCGCTCCTCCAGCGCCCCCTTCAGCAGGGTTTCGATATCGACCGTCTGGGGTTTGGCGCAGTCGCCATCGAGCTTGACCGTCCACGGCCGCGTGGTCAGGGCTGAAGCGTATTTGACCGGCTCCAGCTTATCGGTGCCGAACTCATAGAAGTTGTTGTAGCCCGTCACGGCTTCGAGGTCGGTCGGCGTCTCATTGGTCCAGAAGGTACGTTTGGCATTCAGCTTGCCCGTCACCTGTGCGGCTTGCGCCCCCGCCCCGGCCAGCCCCAGGCCGAAGCCGATCCCCGCCGCCATGATCTCGCGCCGCCTGAGATAGATCTCCTTGGGAGTGACGTCGTTGTCGGTCAGATCGGGGGTGTGGCGGATCAACATGGGCAGTCTCCGTGAGTTCTACCAAGGTTATTGAAAATAGCACTCGGTATGCTGTTCGCGGCCGGATGCGATCCGCATCTTGGGCTGCTGGCATTACTCAGGACTATACGCAGAAACCGGCCATTTGGTGACACGCTAAATGCAAAAAGGCCGGTGCCCCCTTGCACCGGCCCTCCCCAACCTAATGTATCTTCACACCGAGGGCCTCAGCCGCCTCGACCGAAATCTGGCCTTGCGGCAGGCCCTGATCGGCCTGAAACTTCTGCATGGCCGCCACGGTCTTCGTCCCCAGCGTGCCATCGACCGGACCGGGATCATAGCCGCGCTGTTTCAGCGCCACCTGAATGGCCTTGACCTTGTCCGGCGTGGTGTTGCGTTCGCACAGAACCTCACGCCACACGGGTTCGGGTGCCTTGACGACGCGCGTCTTTTCGACATTGCGGTATTCGGGTTCGATCCGGCGCGTCTCGGTACGGGCAGGAGACAGAATTTCTTTATATTTTTCGGTGCGATACGTGGCCGCGACCGGCTCCTCGATCACCTTTCCTTCGCGCTCGATGATGACGCGTTCGACCTTTTCGATCCTCGGCTTCACCCAGACCCGGCGCACCGTCGCGGGGGCTACCTCGACAAGGCGCTCTACGCGCCTGTATTCCGCCGGCACCTCTTTCAGGCACCACACGGTCTGGGCCGAGCCTTTTTGCAGATATTCCGTCGTCTCCAGCCCGCCCTGAATCACCACCGGGTCCTTGCCGGGCCAGGTCAGCATACCGTCGGCGCGATAACGCACCGGCTGATGATCGCCGGGCGTCACCAGAGCCGCCCCCGTGGCAATGCCTTCCGAGCGCACCCATTCCTGACGCGCCGGGCGCACCATGACGCTTTCGACGCGCTTTTCATAAACGGGCGGCACCGGCTCCTCGGACCAATACCCTTCCTGAACCACACGGTCTTCGACCACGGTGCGCGTGACCGGTTTGATCACCTCACGCCGGACGTGTGCAGGCTTATCCACCACCTGACGTTCGGCCCAGCGCCATTTTTCTTCCACCGTATAGGTTTCAAAGCGTTCGGGCCTGACGATCTCGCGCTCGGTATAGGCTTCCAGAACCGGAGCCTTCATCAGGCGCGTGTAGCACTGATTGGGCCGCGCCTCTTTAACCACCGAAGCCGGCAGGTCCGGATGATCGCCCGCCACCGCCCCGGCCGGGCAATCGCCCGGGCGGGCTGACGGACTGACGACCGGCGCCTTGGCCTCCCCCATATAGACGCCCTGCGCCCCCGAAGCCCCATAAGCGGACGGGGTGTCCTTCAGCACCGAACCCGAAACCGGTTTCACCACGGGTCGGGTCGTGGCTTCGCCCGCCACGGCCCCTGCGGCGCACGCCACAACCGCCAGCGCCAGCAACGACGCACCGGTGTTCAGCGTCCAGTTCCTCATCTCAGCCACCTCACAGACAAATCAGTCGCCGGAACCTTAACGCCTTATTAACCCTCACGCCAACCCAACTCGCGCCTTTCGGGTAAAATTAAACGCAATCACAGCCTGCTACTTGCGCGTGCCGTCCAGCCACGCCGCCACCCAGAAGAGCGGCGCGTTCCAGTTGACCGCCACCTCATTTGTCGAATAGCTGCCGACACGGTCCACGTAGCAGATCTGTGGCGCGCAGCCCTTGAGATGCGCCACCGCCTCGGCGTCGGAAGGGTTTTGATTCGGCCCGCCCGCGATGACGCCCGGCGGCGGCGGCGGCAACTGGCCGTCATTGGTCCAGAAACGATGATGCGGGTGCTGCATGGCTCGCTCGCCATATCCCGAAACATAGCTGAAATTCAGCGGGTTACGACCCAGAACATAATCCATCAGATTGACGGCTTCGGTGCGATAGGCCAACTCGCCGCTAAAGTCGGCGGCGCGGGCGAAGATCAGGGCGCGGTTCATGAAATCCGCCGTCGAGCCCCAGACATAGGGCTTGTGGAAAGCAATGTGATAGCCCTGCCCGGCGGTTTCACCGCGCATCGCCGCTGCGCGGGCCACTACCGCCTGACGCGCCACCGGGCGCAGAGGCGTATCCACCGTCGCCAGTGTGAGCGTGCCCAGCGTATCGACCTTGCCCCAACTGAAATCCGTGGCGGTCAGATAGTGCGGCGAGGCCTTCACCGCGTCGGCATAGGCCGCGTCCCCCGTGGTGGCATAAAGCTCCGCCGCCGCCCAGTAGAATTCGTCGTTCAGTTGCCCGTCGCCATAGCCCCCGCCGCCGCCCGGCAGGACGTCGATGGCATAGGCGTCGGGCACGCGCTTCGCCGCCGCATAGGCCTTTCTGGCCGCGTTCAGACAGCGGTCGGCATAGGCGTCGTCCACGCCCTTGAAGACCCGCGCGCACTGCGCCGCCGTCGCCGCCAGATTGAGCGTCGCCGCCGTGGAAGGATAGCTGAGGCCGCGCTTTTCCTTATCGAGATGCGGCGGGGTCGGCACAGCGGTCCAGTGTTCGTCGTGCATCTTGTGATGGGCCATGCCCGACGCATCGACGCGGGTAAATTTGAGTTTATACAGAGACTTGCGCTGATCTCCTAAGGGCAGGGTCAGGGTCTGCCCGTCCGGCACCTGCATGGCCAGCAGGAAGTCCATCTCAAAGCGCACTTCGTCGAGGAGGTCATTCCTGCCGTTGCCCGCTTCGGGGATCTTGACGCGGCCATCGTCAAAACTGCGGTCGCCCCGCGCCTGCGCCACCTCATAGGCGTTCATCAGCGTCCAGACGGCGATACCGCCATTGACCACGTACTTGCCCTGATCACCCGCATCGTACCAGCCCTTCGAGACATCAAGCGTATAGGGACAGCCGCCCCAGTCATTGCCGCGATAATCCTTCGGCCCCCAGCAGGTAACGATCTCCTTTTGGTGGGCTACGGGCCGGGCGAAGCGCTCACCGACATATTTCGCCTCGATCGGCACGCTGGCGCGCTGATGATAGAAGAAGGCCAGAGCGTCGTATTTCAACGATTGATAGACGTCGGTGCGAATGTCGAAAGGCGCGCTGACCTTATAGATGTCGCCGTGTTTCACGCCGACCACATAGCCGCTACCCGGCGTCTTAAGGGCGGAAAAGTCGATCTGGTACGCCACCTTGCCCGACCCGGCATTGAGACCAAACGGTTCGCTGCGTCCAGACAGTACGACCGTATTGGCGGCGTCCTTCACCACCCAGTCGATGGCGGGCCATGCCTTACCAGTGGGCGCCGGGGCGTCTTCGGGCACGGCATAGACGGCGATTTTGGACGAATCCGGCTGAAAGCCAGTCTGATTCAGCGTCGGAAATTCCACATAGTGATACTGATACGGTCGCGGCAGGCCCGGCTGAGCCGACGCCACGCCCCCCAGACATGCTATCACGACGGCGGCGGCCGCAAGTGTCTGTTTCATCGCGTTTCTCCCTCATCTCCGCGCCTATGTTAGCGCTGTCAATGCTCTTGCCCTACCAAACCCTGCCCACCGCGAAAAGTACATTTAAATCTTGACTCAGAGGACACATCCGCCCAACAGAACCGCGACCATTTTCTCCCCCTTTTATCTCTCTCCGACCGGACCTTGCTATGATCCCCCGTTATTCCCGTCAGGACGCCGCCGCCATCTGGGACCCTTCGACCAAGTACAAGATCTGGTTCGAAATCGAGGCCCACGCCGCCACCAAGATGGCGGAACTGGGGGTCATCCCGACCGAGGCCGCCGAAACCCTGTGGGCCAAAGGCAAGGACGCGTCATTCGACGCGGACCGTATCGACGAGATCGAGCGCACGGTGAAGCACGACGTCATCGCCTTCCTGACCCACGTCTCGGAAATCGTCGGCCCCGAAGCGCGCTTCCTGCATCAGGGCATGACCTCTTCGGACGTGCTCGACACCTGTTTCGCGGTTCAGCTTCAGCGCTCGGCTGATCTGCTGATAGAAGGCGTCGATCTGGTGCTGGCGGCGCTGAAAAAACGCGCCCTTGAGCACAAGTTCACCCCCACGGTCGGGCGTTCGCACGGCATCCATGCCGAACCGGTGACGTTTGGCCTGAAGCTGGCCGGTTACTACGCCGAATTCGTGCGCGCCCGTAAGCGTCTTGAGGTCGCACGCGAAGAAATCTCGACCTGCGCCATTTCCGGCGCGGTCGGCACCTTCGCCAATGTCTCGCCCGAAGTCGAAGCCTATGTCGCCGAAAAGATGGGTCTGAGCGTCGAGCCCGTCTCGACCCAGGTCATCCCGCGCGACCGTCACGCCGCATTCTTCGCGGCGCTGGGCGTCGTGGCCTCCTCCATCGAGCGTCTGGCCGTGGAAATCCGGCACCTGCAACGCACCGAAGTGCTGGAAGCCGAAGAATTTTTCTCCAAGGGGCAGAAGGGTTCGTCGGCCATGCCGCACAAACGCAACCCCGTCCTGACCGAAAACCTGACCGGTCTGGCCCGTCTGGTGCGCTCGGCCGTCGTCCCGGCCATGGAAAACGTCGCCCTGTGGCACGAGCGCGATATTTCGCACTCCTCGGTCGAACGCGGCATCGCGCCGGACGCCTGCGTGCATCTGGACTTTGCCCTGCGTCGTCTGGCGGGCGTTATGGAAAACCTGATGGTTTATCCGGAAAACATGCAGAAGAACCTCGACCGTCTGGGCGGCCTCGTCCACTCGCAGCGCGTGCTGCTGGCCCTGACGCAAAAGGGTATGTCGCGCGAGGACAGCTACTCGGCGGTTCAGCGCAATGCCATGCGCGTCTGGCGCGGCGAAGGCAATTTCCTCGACTTCCTCAGCGCCGACGAGGACGTGTCCAAATTCTTCACCCGCGAAGAGCTTGAGCCCTTCTTCGACCTCGGCTACCACACCAAGCACGTCGATACGATCTTCGCCCGCGTTTTCGCGTCGTAGTTAAATCATACCTCCCCAGCTTGCTGGGGAGGGGGACCGCACGAACCGCAAGTGAGATGCGGTGGTGGGGTCCTTACCTGTGACTGGCCTTCCAAAGGTTCCCCATGTCCCTTTCCCTTCTGACCGACGCTTTCGACTTTGCCGGCTACCGCGACCGTTTTGCGCGCAAGGGCCGCATCCGGCTCGAAGGGGCCCTGTCGCACGAGGATGCCCACGCCGTTCATCACGCGCTGGAGCAACAGACCCTGTGGGAACTGCATCTGGTCGATAGCGAAGGCCAGCCGGACATCATCTCGCGCACCGAGCTTGAGACGCTCAATCCGTCGGAGATTCAGGACCGCCTCGCCGCCGCCGCCGAACGCGCCCAGACGGGCTTAAGCTTCCTGCATCTGGGCTACGACCTGACCTCAAAAGAGGCGCTGGTAAACCTCGGCGAAGACCATCCGCTGTTTGCACTGGCTAAACTTTTGTGGTCGGCAGACTTTGCGGCCTTCTGCGAAAACCTGACCGGGCTGTCGGGGCTGAAACTGCAAAGCCTGATCGCCACCGGCTACCGCCCCGGCGACTTCTTCACCATGCATACGGACGCGCAGGCCGCCCTGACCTTTGAATGGAACTTCACCCACGACTGGCGCTCGGACTGGGGCGGGCAGATTCTGTTCCATTCGCCGTCGGGCGATATCGAAGGCGGCATCATGCCGCGCCTCAACGATCTGGCCCTCTATGCCGGGGATCAGCCGCGCTCGGTCGCCTCTCTGGCGGCCTATGCCGGCGCGCCACGGTTTGCGGTCACCGGGCGGTTCGTCAGGTAATAAAAAACCCGGCCTTGTGAGCCGGGTTCGTATCTTACTGGTCGTTTTTTACTGTTCGTTTTTGAGAGCTTCGCGCGCCTGAGCCAGAAACTCGACCACCTTGGTTCGCACCTCTGTCTCGCGCACCGGGATGTTGGAGGCGGTCAGGTCACCCAGCACCTTGCGAATCACGTCTTCCTCGCCCGGCTGCTCGAAATCGGCGCGCACCACGGCCTTGGCGTAGTTTTCGAGATTGTCGCCGGACAGGCCCATCTTTTCGCCAGCCCACAGGCCGATCATGCGGTTACGGCGCGCCACAGCCTTGAATTCAAATTCTTCGTTGTGGGCGAACTGCGCTTCGAAACCTTTGGATCGGTCATCAAACGTCGTCATAGGGATAAACCTCACTTGTCCTTTCGGTTTTAATGCGCGCCATGACCCCGCGCAACACAAACCGTCATTTACATCACAAAAGTTTTTGATTATTGGCTGCACCCAATCGCATCCTTGGGATGCCTCTTTCACAGCCGTGCGGCAGACGCCCTTTTCAAACCCTCCCCGACACCCCTCACCGGCTGGCCCGGACGGTTTGACTATTCCGACGTCTGCACATGCGCTGCCCTTTCTGGAGATGGCGCCATGACCACCCGCCGCAAGAAGATTTACGAAGGCAAGGCCAAGATCCTGTACGAAGGCCCTGAGCCCGGTACGCTGGTTCAGTACTTCAAGGACGACGCCACCGCCTTCAATGGCGAGAAGAAGGCCCAGCTTGAAGGCAAGGGCGTCATCAACAACCGCATCAGCGAGTTCGTGATGACCCGTCTGACGCAGATCGGCGTGCAAAACCACTTCATCAAGCGCCTCTCCTTACGCGAACAACTGATCCGCGAAGTCGAGATCATCCCGCTGGAAGTCGTCTGCCGCAATGTCATCGCCGGTTCGATGGCCAAGCGCTTCAACCTGCCCGAAGGCCAGCAACTGCCGCGTTCCATCATCGAGTTCTACTACAAGAACGACGAGATGGGCGATCCCATGATTACGGAAGAGCACATCACGGCCTTTAACTGGGCCACCACGCAGGAAATCGACGACATTCTGGCCATGACGCTGCGCGTCAATGACTTCCTGTGCGGCATGTTCGCCGCCGTCGGCATCACCCTGGTCGATTTCAAGATCGAGTTCGGCCGCCTGTTCGAAGGCGAGTTCGCGCGCGTCATCCTCGCTGACGAGATCAGCCCCGATTCGTGCCGTCTGTGGGACACGCAGTCGGGCGAAAAGCTGGACAAGGACCGCTTCCGCCGCGATCTGGGCGACGTGATCGAGTCCTATACCGAGGTCGCCAAGCGCCTTGGGATCATGAAGGACATGCCCCGCGTCATTGAGGGCGGTGCGCAGTAATCTCCCCCTGAAGTCCATCGGTGACGGTGGACTTTTTGCTTATTCTCTTAAACGAAGTGAAAAGATGAAAGCCACGGTTCATATCTTCCTCAAGGCGGGCGTTCTCGACGTTCAGGGCAAGGCGGTCGAAGGCGCGCTCAACGGGCTGGCGGGCACCGCCGGCTGGAGCGATGTCGCCAATGTCCGCGTCGGCAAGGTGCTGGAGTTCGACCTGAAGAGCACGGACAAGGCCGCCGCCGAAGTCGAGGTGAAGTCCATGTGCGAAAAGCTGCTGGCCAATACGGTCATCGAATCCTACCGCATCGAGGTCGCCTAAGATGAAAGCCGCCGTCCTCGTCTTTCCGGGTTCCAATTGCGACCGCGACTGCAAGGTGGCGGTCGAGGTGACGACCGGCGCCCAAGTCAGCATGGTGTGGCATCAGGACACGAGCCTGCCCGCGGGCCTCGACCTGATCGTCGTGCCGGGCGGCTTCTCATATGGCGACTATCTGCGCTGCGGCGCAATGGCGTCGCTGTCGCCGGTGATGGCTGAGGTGGTCAAGGCGGCGCAGCGCGGCGTCTCGGTCGTCGGCATCTGCAACGGCTTCCAGATCCTGTGCGAAGCGGGCCTGCTGCCGGGCGCGCTGATGCGCAATGCCGGTCTTAAGTACGTCTGCAAACCCATTGAACTGACGATTGAAAATCGCAATACGCGCTTTACCTCGGCCTATGGCGACAAGGCGAGCGTGTGGATGACGCAAGGCAATGGCGACGGCAACTTTTTCGCCGATGCCGAAACCCTGAAAGCCATCGAAGACAATCATCAGGTCGTGTTCCGTTACGTCGAAAACCCCAATGGCTCGGTCAATAACATCGCCGGGATCATGAATGCTGAAGG
The DNA here is from genome assembly GCF_037101385.1 of Asticcacaulis sp. DW145. Classification (NCBI taxonomy): domain Bacteria; kingdom Pseudomonadati; phylum Pseudomonadota; class Alphaproteobacteria; order Caulobacterales; family Caulobacteraceae; genus Asticcacaulis; species Asticcacaulis sp. DW145. The sequence continues at coordinate 974,588 of NZ_AP029025.1, forward strand.
CAATGTGCTGGGCATGATGCCGCACCCGGACCGCGCCTTTGAACCGGCGCTGGGCTCGGCCGACGGCGCGCCCCTCTTCCACAGCCTGATGCGCGTGCTTCAGGCGGCCTGACGCAAAGGCCGATTGACACAAACGGTTGCAAATGCAACCCCTTGTCCGACCGTCCGGCATCCTGACGGCCGGACAAGGGGTTTTTACATGACGATGCGCGCGGGTCTGTTCTGGATTTCGGCCGCTCTGGCCCTCACGGCGGGGTGCGCCTCGGCCGACAGCTTCCCTGATACGCCGGTGACCAGCGACCTGCCGCTGGGCTATCATGCCAGGGCCTGCCCCGCCGCCTATAAGACCATCGTCACAACCCGCCCCGTCGAATGCGGCGACATGGTCGTCGAAGAGACGCGCGGCAGCGGCAATGGCCGCCGTATCAGCTTTCCCGTTGTCATTGCCCGCGCCGTCGCGCCGGACAAGAAGCCCGATCCCCTGATCTATCTGCACGGCGGCCCCGGCGGCGATATTGTCGAGGCCGCCCCCTATATCGCCAAGGGCGACAAGACCGCGCTCGACCGCGACCTGATCCTGTTCGATCATCGCGGCACCGGACAATCGACACCCTCTCTGGATTGCGGCGAAGCGCCCCTGTCCGACGCCGGTGTGACCAGTGCGGCGGGCGTCGAGGTACTGAAGGCCTGCGCCCTGCACTGGCGCGCCAAAGGCGTGGACACCTCGCAATATCATTCTGCCGTCATCGCTCAGGACATCCGCGACCTGCGTCAGGCGCTGCACATCACCACCTATAACCTGTTCGGCGGCTCCTATGGCACGCGGGTGGCCATGGCCGTCATGCAGCATGACCCCGAAGGCCTGCGCAGCGTTATCCTTTCCTCGACATGGCCGCCGGAAGGCAATGCCACCGCCCCCCTGCCCGGTCTGGTGTCGCGTGAAGTGCGTCAGGTGCTCGCCTATTGCCGCGCCGATGCCACCTGCCGTCAGCGCTTCCCCGATCTGGAAGCGCGCTTCGATGCCCGCCTCAAACAGTGGCTGGACGCGCCGGTCACCCATAACGGCCAGACCTATTCAGCGGATGAGGTCGGCGCCTTCCTGCTTGATGAACTCTACAGCGATCGCGGGGCGCGCCGCCTGCCCCGGACCATGGACGATCTGCTGAAAGGGGATTTTGCCGCGCTGGACCGCTTCAAGAAGGTGCAGGCGGGCTATACCGAGGGCCAGTTCTTTACCACCCTGTGCCGTGAGGAGTTTGCTTTCGAAGACCCGGCGGCGCTTGAGGCCACCGACCGTAACGACCCGATCGCCCTGTCCGTTACCCGCGATGCGCGGCGCTTCTTCGAGGTCTGTCCGGCCTTTGCCACGGGCAGTGCTGCGGCGGTGGAAAACCAGCCCCTTACCAGCGATATCCCGACCCTGATGCTGTCGGCGGATATCGACGCCGGCTGTCCGGCGGAGTTGTCAGATGAGGCCGTCAAGCGCCTCAGCCATGGCCGCAACTACACCTTCGTCAACCGGATGCATACGGTTCAGGGCAGCGCCTGCGCGCAAAAAATGATGGCGCAGTTTCTGCAAACGGCCGATCCCGTCGTGGACACGTCGTGCATGACGGATGATCGCCCCAAATTTCCGTTCATTTACGAGTGAGCCCGGCAATAATAGCTGACAGGGCGCACTGAATCCGCTAAACGCGCGCCCATGAGCACGACATCCTCCGCCCCCGCCCAAACCCAGAAGCCCATGGCCGACTATGCGTCGGAGTTCGGACTGAAACCCGACGAATATCAGGTCATCCTCGACCGGCTGGGACGCGAGCCCAACTATGTCGAGCTGGGCGTCTTCTCGGTCATGTGGTCGGAGCACTGCTCGTACAAATCCTCGCGGATGCACCTGCGCAAATTCCCGGTGACCGGTGAGCGCGTCATCTGCGGACCGGGCGAAAACGCCGGGGTCATCGACATCGGCGACGGTCAGGCCTGCATCTTCAAGATGGAAAGCCACAACCACCCCTCCTATATCGAACCCTATCAGGGCGCGGCGACGGGCGTCGGCGGCATCATGCGCGACGTCTTCACCATGGGCGCGCGCCCGGTGGCGCTGCTCAACGCCCTGCGCTTCGGTGAGCCGTCTCACCCCAAAACCAAACGCATCGTCGAAGGCGTCGTCGCGGGCATTGGCGGTTACGGCAACTGCGTCGGCGTGCCGACCGTAGCCGGCGAAACGAACTTCCACGCGGGCTATAACGGCAACTGCCTCGTTAACGCCATGTGCGTGGGCCTGGCCGATGCCGACAAGATCTTCTATTCCGCCGCGCCGGAACCCGGTCTGCCGGTCGTCTATTTCGGCTCCAAGACCGGCCGCGACGGCATTCACGGCGCGACCATGTCCTCGGCCGAGTTTTCCGAGGACTCCGAGGAAAAGCGCCCCACGGTGCAGGTGGGCGACCCCTTTGCCGAAAAGCTGCTGATCGAAGCGACGCTGGAGCTGATGGCGTCAGGCGCCGTTGCCGCCATTCAGGACATGGGCGCCGCGGGCCTGACCTCCTCGTCGGTTGAAATGGCCGGAAAGGGCGGCCTCGGCATCACGCTCGACCTCGACAAGGTGCCGCAGCGCGAAGCCAACATGTCGGCCTATGAGATGATGCTGTCGGAGTCGCAGGAGCGGATGCTGGCCATCCTCAAGCCGGGCCGCGAAAACGACGGCTACCGCATCTTTGAAAAGTGGGGCCTCGACGCCGCCGTCATCGGCGAAACCAACACCTCGGGCCATATCGTTCTGAAGCACAAGGGCGAGGTCGTCTGCGACCTGCCGCTGGGGCCGCTGAGCGACGACGCGCCTCTGTATGATCGCCCGTGGGTCGAACCGGATACGGAAGCGCCGCTGGCAACGGTGCCGTCGGCCCCGGTCGGCGATGCCTTGCTGACGATTCTGGCCTCGCCTGATATGGCCTCCAAGCGCTGGCTGTGGGAACAGTACGACCGTCACGTCATGGCCGACACCCTGGCCGACTCGGCGACCGGTTCGGACGCCGGTATGGTCCGCGTCCACGGCACCAAGAAGGCGCTGGCCGTCACCTCGGACTGCACGCCGCGCTATGTCAAGGCCAACCCCTATGAGGGCGGAAAGCAGGCCGTGGCCGAAGCCTGGCGCAACCTGACCGCCGTAGGGGCCGACCCTATCGCCATCACCGACAATCTGAACTTCGGCAATCCGGAACGCCCCAAGATCATGGGGCAGATCGTGCGCGCCATCGACGGCATGGCCGAAGCCTGCCGCGAGCTGAACTTCCCCGTCGTGTCAGGGAACGTCTCTCTCTATAACGAAACCAATGGCGTCGCCATCCCGCCGACCCCGACCGTAGGCGCGGTGGGCCTGCTGGCCGACTACGATCAGCGCGTCGGTTTTCACACGCTGAAGGCCGGTCAGGTTCTGGTCCTCATCGGCGAGACGGCGGGCGAACTGGGCTCGTCTCTGTACCTGCGTGAAGTGCACGGCATCGAAGCCGGGGCGCCGCCGAAGGTCGATCTGAGCGTCGAAAAGCGCAATGGTGACTTTGTGCGCGACCTGATCCGCTCCAAAACCGCCAAGGCCGTGCACGATCTGTCGGACGGCGGACTCCTGCCTGCGGCTTTCGACATGGCCTCGGCGTCGGGCGTTGGTATCGAATTGAAAAACCCCACCGCCCTCGAAGACCACATCTTCGCCTTTGCCGAAGATCAGGCGCGCTACCTGATCACGGTGGACGAAGCGTCGGCGCATCTGGTGCTCGCCAAGGCCGCCGAAGCGGGCGTCCCGGCCCTGACCATCGGCGTGGCGGGCGGTTCGGACCTCAGCCTGACCGGCGTGATGTCTCTGAGCCTCGCTGAGCTGAAAACCGCCAATGAGCGCTGGCTGCCGGAATTTATGGGTTAAACACAGCCCCTCCCTTGCTGTCAGGGGAGGGCTTCTTTAAAACGTCACCTGATTTTGCCCCGGACGGACCCGCTCCGGACGGCGGGCGTTGAAACGCTTTTCCGCCTCGGCAAGCTGTGCCTTGGTCATCAGCGGCGTCAATCGTTGCAGATCAGCCGATACCGGTGGCGGGTTGTGCTGCCAGGTGCGCCCTTCATGCGCCAGCGCATAGAAGACATAGGCTTCGGTCAGGTCTTTAACCACCCCCTCACCCGCTTCCAGTCGCCGCGCCCATTCGGCCTGCGCCTCAGGCAAACCGGCTTCGGCCGCCTTGCGGATCAGGTCGATACCCCGCGTGCAGTTGGCCTCGACACCCCGCCCCTCGCACAGCATCTGCCCCGTCAGCAGCAGACCCTCCGGATAGTCCTTGAAGGCCGAGCGCTGGGCCCAGACAAAGGCCTCTTTTTCGTCCTTCGTCACCCCGTCTCCGCTCAGATAATGCCGCGCGAGCTGGTACTGCGCCTCGGCATGGCTCTGGGTCGCCGCCTTTTTATACCATTCGACGGCCTGAGCCGGGTCCTTGTCCACCTGAAAGCCATTATCATAGGCGCGCGCGACATAGACCTGTGAGTTGAGGACGCCGATCTTGGCATAGGCCACTTCGTAATCGAAGGCGGTCTTGTAGATTTTGACTCCGCGCCAGCGCTCGTTTTCGTGCCACAGCCACGCCCCGGCAACGACCAGCGGCACCACAAAGGCCAGCACCTGCACCCAGCGCACCCATGGCTTGGGCTTGGGGTTGCGGATATCCGTCAGATTGGTCATGCGGCGCGCCCGGGATGCGAGGGAAGAGGAGGGTGAAGACAGACAATTGTCACTTGTTAACCCATTCTGTGCTAGTTCCAAACCGATTGTGTTCGTTCATCGAGTCGTTCTCAAGGCCCTTCCCATGCCCGTCGCCCAATCCGATCTCGAAGCCCGCCTGAAGGCCGCCTTCCCCGACGCCGAGATTGTCGTGGAAGATCTGGCCGGAGACGGTGACCATTACAAGGCCTATATCACCGACGCCGGTTTTGCCGGGATGCCACGTGTGCGTCAGCATCAGAAGGTCTATGCCGCCCTGTCCGACCTGATGAGCGGTCCGTTACACGCCCTCGCCCTCGAAACCCGCGCCCCCTGAGACAGGTCCGCCATGCGCTATCGCCCGTTCGGACGCTCCGGTCAGGCCCTTTCCGCCCTGGGCCTCAATGTGTCGTGGGCGAAGCTGGGTCGTAACCCGCAGGCTGTGGCGCGCCTGTTGAACACGGCGCTGGAAAACGGCATCAATACCTTTCATCTGACGTCGGCTCAGCCGGAACTGCTGCGGGTGGCGGCGGACACCTTCGCCATTGCCGATCGCCGCGTCCTGTTTGTCTCCCTCAGCGCCGAGGAAGAAGGCAGCAGCGACCCTGCCGATGAATACCGCCTTGAGCCGCTGCGCGAGCGCCTGCGCGGTGTGATCAAGTCTTCGGGCCTGCAGTGGATCGACCTGCTGGTCTTCCACGCCAACGGCTTTGATCGCATCCCCGACCGAAGCTGGACCTTTCTCACCGCCCTGCGTGAGGCGGGGATGCTGAAATTCACCGGGGCAACGGCCAATGACGACCTGATCAAGGTGGCGGTCGATGACGGACGCTTCAATATCCTCAAGACGGTGTTTGACATCGACACCTCGTGGAACAAGCGCCACCTGCTCGACTATGCCCTGTCGCAGGGTATGGCCGTCTTCGGCCACGACTTCTTTCCGGCCCAGTACCGCAAGGCCGAAGCGGTTGTGCCCAAAAGCGGATGGCGCGGCCTGTTCGGCGGCAAACCGGCCGATCCCCTGGCCGGGCGGGGCACCTATGCCTTCCTGCATCAGACGCCCGACTGGACCGCCGAAGAACTGTGCCTGTCCTACGCCCTGACCCAGCCCAATCTTTCGACCCTGTTTGCCTCAGCGGATGACCCCGAACACCTGGAGGCGCTGGCCGCGGTCGTTGAGCGCGCCATGCCGACCTCGGTACCGGCGCAGATCGAGATGGCGCGCTTTTCGGCGCAGGCCGAGACCTTGGAAAACGCCCGCAAGAAACCGGCCTGATCCACTGGATTTTACAGCGGTCTGCCCCTATATCACACCCATAAAGCTTTTTTTCCGGAGTGCCCGCCGTGAGCGCCGATCTCAACACCGAAGTACATCAGTTCATTGATGGCACCATCAAAAACAATCCCGTCGTCCTGTTCATGAAGGGCACGCCTGATCAGCCGCGCTGCGGCTTCTCCTCGCTGGTGGTGCAGGTGCTGGACCATCTGGGCGTTGAGTTTGCGGGCGTGGATGTGTTGCAGGACAATGATCTTCGTGAAGGGATCAAGGCCTATTCGGACTGGCCGACCATCCCGCAGCTCTATGTGAAAGAAGAGTTTATCGGCGGCGCCGACATCGTGCGCGAACTGTTCCAGAACGGCGAACTGAAGACGCTTCTGACCGATAAGGGCGTGCTGGAGGCCTGATTTTCGCGTCTCTTTCATACGTCTGACACACGCCCTGCCCTATCTGGGTCAGGGCGTTTTGTTTGGCTTGTCAGAACGCGCACAACGGGTATTTTAAAACCGGTTCATCCACGAGGGGGGTTGTGATGCGAAAGACAGCGATCATCGGCCTGAGCGTCTGTCTGTCGCTGATGGCCAGCCTGTCGCAGGCCGCCGAAAAATGGGTACAGGCGGAAAGCCCGAACTTCATCGTCTATTCCAACGTCAACGCGAAGGCCACCGAGGCCTATGTGCGTAATCTGGAGAAGTTTCGCTACATTATCGGGGCCTTTTATGGCCTTTCGGGGCCGGATGCCGAACCACAGCCGCGGATGAAGCTGTATTTTCTGGGTGACCGATCGGACCTTAAACAGGTCAGACCTAGGCTGGATAGCCATGTGGCCGGCTTTGTAAGCATCTGCGCCGCCGGCACGGCCGGGTTTTCGACCTATGAGGGGGAGGCCATCGCGTCGGGTTCCAAGGTTCAGAACCTCGCGGAAAACACCAGCCAGCACATCTTCTTCCATGAATATACGCACATATTCATGTTCCAGAACTCGCAAACCTTCTATCCGCGCTGGTTTGTCGAAGGCTTTGCCGAATATTATGGCACAACGAAAATTCTGAATGATGAGGCCGTTGTTGGAATGGCCTTGTCCTGGCGCATCCGTCAGCTCAGCTCCAGCGGCACCCTGACCTATGAGGACATACTGCGCGATGCCCCCTCGACGCGCCGATCCGGTTCAAACTTCTACCCGCAGTCGTGGTTGCTGACGCACTGGATCCTGAGTGACCCGGCACGGCGTGAGGCCTTCCGCCACTATCTTGAGCGCCGCAGCAAGGGGGAAGAGGCGGTGGCGGCGTTTGAAGCCGCCTTTGGCGTGCCGGTCAAATCGCTGTCGTCCGTCCTGTGGAGCTATATGAATTCACTGAAGGCGACGGTCTATCGCATCCGGGATATGCCGGACCCAAAAATCACGCTTTCGCCCCTGCCGGCCAGTGCCGACAAACTGGCGCTATGGGATGCCGGGTCAATGACCTGCATACCCCGCGACTACAGAGCAGCGCTGCTGGAGAAAGTCCAGAAGGAGGCCAGTAAGTACCCGGACGAGGCCTATGCGCAAGGGGTGCTGGCGCGCGCCCAAATTCAGTATGGCGATGAACAGAAGGGGCTTGACTACTACCAGACCTACACGGCGGCCAACCCCGATGACGCCGAAGGCTTCTATCGTCTGGGTCAGACCTGGTATCTGATGAGCCTTCACAGGCTTTTCCAGCCGGGGGAAACCTTTGACTCCCAGATGCGCAAGGCGCGCGAGGCGTTTCGTAAGGCCTACACCCTTGACCCGATGAACGCCTCCAATCTCAACTATCTGGCGCGCGCGGCGAAGATGGGGCCGGACTATCCGGACGATAACACGGTGAATGCCGCCTATCAGGCTCATATTCTGGCCCCAGCGGTGCGCGACTACGCCATTTTTGCGGCGCAGTTGCTGATCAGGCGCGACCGCTTGGGCGAAGCGGCGGATGTGCTGCGGCCTCTGGCCAATGACCCGCACGGGGCCGCGGCGGCTGAACGGCTGGGTAGCATTGTCGCGGCGATTGATGCCGGAAAATCGAAGGCTGAGGTTTTGGATATGCTCAAGGCCCCTGCCCCAAAGCCCGGCGCGACCGACGATGATGAGGATGGCAAGAAAGACGACCAAAAGTAACAAAAACCCCGGAAGGCGGACCTTCCGGGGTTTTGTTCTCACCGTCGCAGCTTCGACTATTACGAGGAGTAATATTCGACGATCAGGTTCGGCTCCATCTTAACCGGATACGGAACTTCCGACAGTTCCGGCAGGCGCAGATAGGTGGCCTTCATCGCCTTGGCGTCCAGTTCGATATAGTCCGGCACGTCGCGCTCAGGCGATTGCAGGGCTTCGAGCACCAGAGCCATGTTGCGCGAACGCTCGCGGACCTCGATCACGTCGCCGACCTTCACGCGGTAAGAGGCGATGTTCACCTTCTTGCCGTTGACCAGAACGTGGCCGTGGTTGACGAACTGACGGGCCGCCCAGACGGTCGGCACGAACTTGCAACGATAGACGATGGCGTCCAGACGCGACTCCAGCAGCGCGATCAGGTTCTCGGAGGTGTTGCCCTTGCGGCGATCGGCCTCTTCGTAGATCTTCGAGAATTGCTTCTCGGTGATGTTGCCGTAGTAGCCCTTCAGCTTTTGCTTGGCGCGGAGTTGCAGGCCGAAGTCCGAAACCTTGGACTTGCGACGCTGACCGTGCTGGCCGGGGCCGTAGGAGCGCTTGTTGACGGGGGACTTGGGACGGCCCCACAGGTTTTCACCCATGGCGCGGTCGAGCTTGTACTTGGCGCTGTGGCGCTTCGACATAGTCTTACCTTTATATAACCCTGTCCGGCGTCCCGCGAGAGTGCGAGACAGCGATTTCAACGGCGGTTCAGGATCAACCCGTAATGGCCCGCCTACCGAAGGTAAGCAGGAGAAGCGGCGCTTATGACGTCATCGGCCCGCAGAGTCAAGCGCCGCCTGAGAAAGCCCCTTCCGGATAACAGTGTTAAGGTTTCGGCAAGGCGATTCGCTTCATATTAACCCTTGCCCCCTTCCCGCATCCGGACTGTACCCATGTTTTCGCGCTCGCTCTCTGCCCGCATCGCCATTGTGGGTGCCGTGACGGCCGCCGCCGTTTTCGGCGCCGGTTCATGGCTGATTTCGCATCAGACCACCCAGACCTTCGACACGCAAAACACCTCGCTGCAAAACCACGTCGCCGATCAGCAGGTGGCGGCGGTGCGCAACCGGCTCGACGTCGCCGCCCGCACCGCGCATGAAATGGCCTCTACGCTTGGGGCGCTGCGCAGTCAGGGTATCACCGACCGCAAGGTCTATGACGAAGTCCTTCATGCGGCCCTGAGCGCCAGCCCGGACATTATCGGTCTGGGCGTCGGTTTCGAACCCGGGGCACTGGGCGACGATGCGGCCTATGCCGGCAGCGAAGGCCACGACGCCACCGGTCGCTACCTGCCCTATTACAATCGCGGCACGGGCCAGGTGATCCGCGAAGTGCTGGTCGATTATGACAAGCCCGGCGCGGGTGACTATTATCTGCGGCCCAAAAACGAAGACCGCCCCGTGGCCATCGAGCCCTATATCTATCCGATAGCGGGTAAGGACCATCTGCTGTCTTCCTTCTGTGAGCCGATCAAGGTGTCCGGCACTTTCACCGGCGTCGCCTGCGTCGATATTGATCTGTCGCTGCTGTCGGGCGAAATGGCCAGAGCCAAGCCTTTTGGCGACGGCTTTGTCGCCCTCGTCTCGGGCAGCGGTCTGGCGGTCAGCTATCCGGGCGGCAAGGGTCTGGGTAAGCCCATTGCCGAGGCCGATGCCAATGTCGCCAGGGTCGCGAAGGACGCAATCACCAAAAACGGCAGCGCCTCCGGCGATGCCGCCGGGCCGAACGGGGCGTGGCGCTACCTCGCCCTGCCGCTCAATGCCGGAGGGTCGCAGGACAAATGGGCGGTGGTCGTCGCCGTGCCAAAGGCCACGCTGAATGCCGCGGCGGACGGCAACAACCGCACCATGCTCATCCTGTCCCTGATCAGCATTGTCGTGGCGGCGGGTATCCTCTTCGTCCTGCTGGGCCGCATGATCGGCTCACCGCTCAAGGGCCTCGGCAAGACCTTCGACCGCATGGCATCGGGCGATCACAATGCCGAGGTGCCCGAAGCGCGACGCGCCGATGAAATCGGCCTGATCGGCAAGGCGGTGATGGGCTTCCGCGAAAGCCTGCGTCTGCGCGCCCGTGCCGACTCCGACGCCGAAATCCAGCGTCAGGCGGAGGCCGTTGCGGCCCGTAAGGCGGCCATGGCGCATCTCGCCGCGGAGTTCGAAAGCGCCGTGGGCGGCATTGTCGATAATGTGGCGCAGGCCTCGCTCGATATGCGCCAGTCGGCCCAGAGCCTGAACCAGATCGCCGAAAGCGCTTCGGGGCAGACCGCCACCATCGCCTCGGCCACCGAACAGGCGGCCGGAAACGTGCGCACGGTCGCCGCCGCCTCCGAAGAACTGACCGCTTCGATCAACGACATCGCCTTAAAGGCCGAAGCCTCCTCCACCATCGCCCGCAAGGCCGTCGAAGAGGCCAACCGCTCCGATGCGCGTATCCGCGAACTGGAGGCCGCCGCTGGCAAGGTGGGAGAGGTTGTCAGCCTGATCCAGGCCATCGCCCGGCAGACCAATCTTCTGGCGCTCAACGCCACCATCGAAGCCGCGCGCGCCGGCGAAGCCGGAAAAGGCTTTGCGGTCGTCGCCACCGAGGTCAAGTCACTGGCCACCCAGACAGCGCGCGCTACCGACGAAATCGGCGAGCAGATCACCGCCATCCAGCAGGCGACCTCCGCTACAGTGGAGGCCCTGGGGTCGATCCGCGGCATCATCCATGAGATGAGCGAATTCTCCGTCGGCATTTCGTCCGCCATGGCCCAGCAGGGGGCCGCCACGGACGATATCGCCCGCAATGTCCACGAAGCCGCCAAAGGCACGGATGAGGTGGCCGGGCACATTCATTCGGTAGCCATGGCGACGCGCGAAACCGGTGAAGCCTCGACCCGCGTGCTGGAGACGGCGCATCATCTGGTCGATCAGTCCGAAGCCCTTAAAGGACGCGTTCAGGCCTTCGTGGCGCAGGTGCGTCAGGGGTAACAGGCCAAGCCCCGGAGATAAAAAAAGCCCCGGCGTGTCCGGTAATGCAGTTCACTTAAGGGCCGATACAGTTCTCTGGTCGTATTTTCTGGGCAGAGTTTTGACGACACGGGGGCATGATCGCCCCCGTTTTGTTGAGAGTAACAAATCGCCGAGTCTGTTTCGCAGCCTGACGAGATGTGCTGGGATTTTTCCGGGCGCTTCGATCGCCATCCATCCCCATTCCTGACGCAGATAATGCAATGTGGCGGTAAAGCTGAGCTGAGTTGGCGGAACTTCGGCTTCGACGGCGATTTCGGCCATTTCCAATCGGACCAGATTGTAGGCCAGCAATGCCCCCCAGACCTCTTGGCAGACGGTTTCGGGGGTTCCGCTACGCAGGGTAAGTTCACTGCCAAGAAGCTCCTGCTTGAGTTCGCGATAGCTGGTTTCGATGCGCCAGCGTTCCTCGTACTGATGGACGATGTCCTTGGCCGGATAGGCCTTGGTATCCATCAGGGATGTCAGCAGGATGCGCTTTTTGCCATGTCGCGTGGTCGTCTCGATCGCCCTGGCCTCCCATGAGGCGGGTAATCCCGGTTCAGCCTGGCGGGCCTGCGGTGACACCTTCATACGCACCCGATAGTCACCCGGGGTTTGATCGAGGCGCTCCCACACGCAGTTTGCTTTGGCCGGGATCAACCAATGGCGCTGCGTGCCTTGCGTCTGCAACCGCAGCAAAAGACTAGCACTAAAGAATCCCTTGTCGAAGACTGTCAGAGAATGGTCCGGCACCTGGTCAACAAGGGATTTAGCGTAGAGCATCTCGTTTGTATCGTAGGCGCCAAACACCGCGTCGCGCACCAGATGTGTAGCAAGGGCCGTCAACGTCAGCAGGCGTAACTGCGGATAAATGGCAACAACGCCCGACGTGTAGCTTTGAGCGCCAAAATGTGCACGGTTCTCCTCGCTGTCGGACGTCCGCAACGTGCTTCCATCCACGGCGTAACGCGTAAGTCCGCGCCAGGCTCGACCGTTTTGATGCCGCTCGTCCCAGCAGGCGGCGCATATGGCAAAGAGCTGCGCCAAAGGGGCTTGACCCAAGCGTTGCCGGGCCTGGGTCAGGGCACTCTTGGCAATATCGGGATTCACCTCGTCGGGCAAAGCAAGGCTAAGATGGGCAGCCACATCCGCAATCGACTGATGGCGATAAAGAGCGAGCGCTATCACCAGCCACACCACCTGCTCCGCAGGAAGTTTACGGCGCCGTACACTCGCCTTGCCTGTCGCCGCTAAGGCCTGCGAGATCCACCCCACATCGACCGAGCGGGAAAGAGCCGTTAAATCAACATGATGTCCAATGCGAGCGCGCATGAAAGTAAAGCCAGAATGATGAACGAATCACCATCCTGGCTCATATATTTTACTGAATGATTCTTAAGTGAACCGCATTACGGCGTGTCCGGGGCTTTTTGGCATTTGCTGAGACGCTACTCCTCGTCCGCCTCGTCCTTTTCAGGCTTGCGGAGGGGGGTGAACAGCAGCTTGTCGATGCGCCGTTCGTCCATGTCGATCACCTCGACGCGGTGATGACCCAGAGTCAGGATTTCGCCCTCCTTGGGGAAGCGCCCCAGACGGTGCAGGACCAGACCCGCCGCCGTGTGATAGCCGGTGCCCGGCTCATAGGCTTCATCCAGCGCTTCCGACAGTTCGAACAGGTCGGCGCGCCCATCGACCAGACACGAACCGTCCTCACGGTGCAGGATCATCGGCTGTTCGTCGTCGTGCTCCTCATTGAAGTCACCGGCGATCATTTCCAGCAGGTCGGTCGGCGTCAGCACGCCTTCGATGGTGCCGAACTCATTGACGACAAAGGCGATATGCAGCTTCGACGCCTTGAACATGTCGAGCGCCTGAAGAAGCGAGGTCGTGTCGGGAATATAGATGGGCTCGGCAATCAGCTTTTGCAGGTCGAGCGGTTCGCCGCTCAGGAGCGTATCGGCGACGTCGCGCTTGTGTAGGATACCGATGGGGTTTTCCATGTCCTGCCCGCGCACCACGACGATGCGCGAATAGGGGCAGGCGCGGATGTCGTTGCGGATGACCTTTTCTTCGTCATCTATGGAAATCCAGTACACTTCCGGACGCGGCGTCATGGCCACCCGCGCCGGACGGTCACCGAGGCGCATCACCTCGGTCATCATGGCCTGTTCGGCCGGCTCGATCAGGCCCGCGCCCATACCTTCGGCCAGAGCGGTTTCCACCTCTTCCTGCGTGATGGTCTCGCCCTTTTCGTCGCGAATACCCAGAAGACGCAGGACCAGCGTGGTCGAGCCGGTCAACAGCGTCACAAACGGCCCCATACCCATGGCCAGAAACGACAGCGGGCGCGACACAAAACCGGCAATGGTTTCCGGAAAGATCAGCGCCACGCGCTTGGGCACCAGCTCGCCGACGATCAGCGACAGATAGGTCAGGAGGACAACGACGATACCGGTGGCCAGTGCCTCGCTATAGGGGGCGACGGCCGGGAAGTTATGCTCCAGCAGATGATCCAGCTCGCTGGCGATGGTGGCCTGACCATAGGCACCGGCCAGAATACCGATCAGGGTAATGCCGACCTGCACCGCCGAGAGGAAGCGCGTCGGGTCCTGCGACAGCTTGAGCGCCTGTTGTGCCCCCTTATCCCCCTTGTCGGCACGGCTTTGCAGCTTGGCACGTCGAGACGACACCACGGCCAGTTCGGACATGGCAAATATGCCGTTCAGCACCACCAGAAGGAGGACGACGGCACAGGCAAGGAGTAACATTGGGGGGAAGATCCGGAACGAAGCCATCCTGCGGCTCCACGGCTTATGCTAGTCACTAAACTGTGCGGGCGCAATATTTTACGCAAGCGCTTTCCGGATTACACCCTAACAGTTTCGTTATTTGATCCGTGGGCGTTCTGAGCGCGTACTGAACACATCATCAGGGAGGGGTTCATGAAACTCAAGATTACGCTGGGTGTGGGTCTGTGGGCGCTGGGTGCGTCAATGGTCCACGCCGCCGATCTCACGCCCCAGCAGGCGCTGCTCAGTCTGCAAGGGGAATGGACCGGGGCGCTGGAATACCGGGATTACCAGAGCGATCAGTGGTTTGGCCTGCCCGTCAGCCGCACAGTGACGGTGCTGGAGGACAAGGCGACGGTTCTGGAAACCTCACGCTATGACGACGGCCCAAAGACCGGCATCGTCTATATCTATAGCCTCTCCGCCTTTGAGCCGGATGGCAGGACTCTGGCCAGCGCCAGCTTTCGCAAGGGCAAACCGGCCTCCGAAGACCGCGAAACGGTCAGCCTCGCCAAAGGGGCGACGGCGGACAACTGGACCCTCTATTTCGAAAGCACCGCCACGGATGACGAGCGTCCGGCGCGTATCCGCGTTACGATGACGTATAAGGACAATGCCTATACGACGCTGAAACAGATCGACTTTACAGACGATGCCACCGAAACCTGGGTCACGCGCAATCGCTCACACATGAAACGGGTTAAGCCTTAAGCCGCCGGGTGTGGAAGTCGAGGTGGTCGTCGATGAAGCTGGCGATGAAATAATAGCTGTGGTCATAGCCTTCGTGTCGGCGCAGGGTCAGCTTTTGCCCGGCCACCTTGGCTGCCTGCTCCAGAAGATGCGGCATCAGTTGCGTCTCAAGAAAAGGATCGGCCAGCCCCTGATCGACCAGAATCTCATCAAACGGCAGGGCCTTGCCCCTGGCCAGACGCAAGGCCGCGTCAGAACGCTCCCACGCCTCGTGTGAGGGCCCCAGATAGGCAGTCATCGCCTTTTGCCCCCACGGACAGTGGACGGGCGAAGCGATAGGGGCAAAGGCCGAAACCGATTTGAACAGGTGCGGATAGTTCATGGCGAGCGTCAGCGCCCCGTGCCCGCCCATCGAATGGCCGGACAGACCCACGCGACTCATATCCGCCGGAAATTCCGCCGCGATCAGCTCCAGCAGGTCGTGCGTGACGTAGGTTTCCATCTGGAAATGCGCCGCCCACGGGCTTTGCGTGGCATTGACGTAGAAGCCCGCCCCCTGCCCCAGATCATAGGCCTCATCATTGGCAACCCCCTCACCGCGCGGTGAGGTATCCGGTGCCACGATCATCAGACCCAGTTCGGCCGCACGCTTATAGGCCCCGGCCTTTTCCGTGAAATTGTTGGCTGTGCAGGTTAGCCCCGACAGCCAGATCAGCACCGGGAAAGGCCCCTCACCTTCGGGTACGAAGACGCTCAGCGCCATGGGCGTCTGGGTCGCCGCCGAGTCGTGCTTCACAAAGCTCAGCGTGCCTCCGAACAGGCGGTGTTGCGCGGTAATGTCCATGATAAGCCCCTCAGATCAGTCGGCGCAGCAGGATACCGGGCAGGATGACGCCCTCGGCCATGTGAATTTCAATCAGATTTTCACGCTTGAAGCCCAGCGTCCGGTAAAACCCTTCGGCATTGAGCCCCGAATAGCAGACAAACTCGCGCAGGCCCGCCGCCTTGGCCTCTTTGAGGCAGTGCTGGAACAAGCGGCTGCCGACGCCGAACCCGGCAAAGTCCGGATGCGTGGCAAAGTGGCGGATATGGGCGACACCTTCGATCACTTCGCCCGAACCGGGGGCTTCGCGGGTGAAACCGCCGCACGCCGCGATCTGCCCGTCCATATCGGCCATGACGTAGAAGGTGCCGCAGGTCAGGAGCGCCGGGTCAAGCACGGTCAGAAACGGCAGCACCTCCTCGACCAGATCAGAGCCGTAGGACCGGTGCAGGCCCTCCTCATAGGCCAGACCCAGCATGTCCTCGATATCGGCGCGGTCTTCGGGGCGCGCGACCGTCAGCGCCAGCGATTCGGCATAGTCGCGGTCATCACCCGTATCGACACCGAACAGGACGTGTGGCTCCCACGGCCACGACCCGTGCCAGTTCTTTTGCAGGCACGACGAATGACACCAGAAGTCCTGCGCCAGAGGCGAAAACTTGGCGGCGCGCCAGTGCGGCATCCACGTCGCGGTCAGGGTCACGGCGGCGTTTTCGTCCTCGATCGGCTCGGAACAGAAGACGCAGCTATAGGGTTCGACGTGCTCGATTTCGAAATCGTCGTCGTCTTCCATCAGAATACGATCACGCTCCGGATGCTTTCGCCGGCGTGCATCAGGTCGAAGGCTTCGTTGATGCGCTCCAGCGGCAGGGTGTGGGTGATCATCGGGTCGATCTCGATCTTGCCGTCCATGTACCAATCGACGATCTTCGGTACGTCGGTGCGGCCGCGCGCGCCGCCAAAGGCCGAGCCCTTCCACACGCGCCCGGTGACGAGCTGGAACGGACGGGTCTTGATCTCGGCACCCGCCGGGGCCACGCCGATAATGATGCTTTCGCCCCAACCGCGATGGCAGGCTTCGAGCGCCTGACGCATGACCTCGACATTGCCGGTACAATCGAACGTGTAATCCGCCCCGCCGCCGGTCAGTTCGACCAGATGCGCGACGATGTCGCCCGACACCTTTTTCGGATTGACGAAGTGGGTCATGCCGAAGCGACGGCCCCACTCTTCCTTAGAGTCGTTGATATCGACTCCGACAATCTTGTCCGCGCCGACCAGCTTAAGCCCCTGAATGACGTTGAGACCGATACCGCCCAGACCGAACACCACGGCATTGGCCCCCGGCTCGACCTGCGCCGTGTGGATCACCGCACCGACGCCGGTCGTCACGCCGCAGCCAATATAACAGGCCTTGTCGAACGGCGCGTCCGGGCGAATCTTGGCCAGCGCGATCTCCGGCAGGACGGTGTGATTGGCGAAGGTCGAACAGCCCATATAGTGATGGATGGCCTGCCCCTTATACGAAAAGCGCGACGTGCCGTCCGGCATCAGCCCCCTGCCCTGCGTGCCGCGAATGGCGGTACACAGGTTGGTCTTGCGGCTGAGGCAGGATTTGCACTGGCGACATTCCGGCGTGTAGAGCGGGATAACGTGATCGCCGGGTTTCAGCGAGGTGACGCCAGGGCCGACCTCCAGCACGACGCCCGCGCCTTCGTGGCCGAGTATGGAGGGAAACAGCCCCTCGGAATCGAGCCCGTCCAGCGTATAGGCGTCGGTATGGCAAACCCCCGTCGCCTTGATTTCGACCAGCACTTCGCCGTGGCGCGGCCCCTCCAGATCGACCTCGACGATCTCCAGCGGCTTTTTGGCTTCAAACGCGACGGCGGCACGGGTCTTCATGGGGTCTCTCCGTGAGAGCGCATTCCCAAAAGTGTGAAACGGTTTTTGGAACAGAATGCGCGGTCAGACAAAAACGTTAAAAGCACCGCTTCGATTCCCTCTGAACGAAACGCGCCCTAACCTGAAGCCGAACCTAAGACCCCGCTCCGCGCCGGGCAAGCCCAAACCGGCACGTGGCGCCGATAAAAGCTGTGTTTAAACCGCGTCGCAGTATGCCCCCCGACCGGTAATCGAAGACCATCGCCATCCTCTTGTTTTAAAAACAATTTTTTGTGATGCCACTTCGGCGATAGAGAAAGCCTTAAGACTCTGCGCGTAATTTGTAACCCTGTTATATACCGGAGAGGCGCATCTCGGCGGGGTCAACCCTTAGCCGCTTTGGCTTTCCGGACAGAGTTCGGGGTAAAAAATGAGCATCAAGTTCAAGATTCTGGCGCTGGTCGCCGCCTTCGCCATCATCGCTTCGGCCATTACGGGGCTGGGTCTGGCAACCATCGGAGACTACAACAAGATTTTGGCCAGCTACGGCAATGCCAACCAGAACGCCTATAATGGCGAAAAGCTCAACCGGCTTGTGACGCTTGTGGTGATGGAATCCCGCGGCGTGTACATGGCCGAAAACACCGAAAAGGCCAAGAAGTTCGCCGATGGCGTCGATAAGGGTCTCGACGATATTCAGGCGCTTCTGACCTCCTGGAAGGCCACGCTTGAGCCCAACGAACTGCCGGCCTTTGCCGCCGTCGAAGCCAAGGCGCAGCAATTCATCACCTTCCGCCGGGAAATCGCCCGCGTGGGCCGCGACATCGCGCCGGAAGAAGCCAACAAACTGGGCAATAACGAAGCCAACCGCGCCAACCGTTCGGGCTTCCAGAAAGACATCGACGCCATGGTGACCGCCATCCGCGCCGATCTGGATAAGTCGCAGGCCGAGGTGGCCGCCTACAGCAAAACCCGCTCCACCCTCTTCCTGCTGATGGCCGTCACGGGCATTCTAGCCCTTCTGGCCGTCTCCCTGTGGGTCGCCATCAAGGCCATTTCGCGCCCGATCCAGAACATCGACCGCAGCGTGACGCGCATTTCCGAAGGCGCCTATGACACGCCGATTCCGGACCATACGGCGAAGGACGAAATCGGCAGCCTGTGGCGTTCGATCCGCGTCCTGCGCGACCGCGCCGCCGAAGCCGAACAGCTTAAATTCGAGCAGCAGATGGCCGAGAAGCGCGCCTATCAGGAACTGATGGCCGAACGTAACCGCATCGCGGCCGAGTTTGAAAAGCACATGGGCGAACTGGCCACGCGCTTCATCTCCTCGTCGCGTACCGTTGCCGAAGCCGCCCGCGGCCTCAACGAAACCGCTGAGGACACCTCAACCCGCGCCGCTTCGGTGTCGCAGGCCGCTATTGACGCTGCCAACAATGTGCAGAACGTTGCCGCCGCCACCGAGGAATTGTCGGCCAGCGTCGGCGAAATCAACCATCAGGTCGTCCGCACCGCCGAAGTAACGCAAAGCGCCGTCGAAGAAGCCAAGAAGACCGAAGAGGCCATTCAGACGCTTTCGACCGCCGCCCAGCAGATCGGTGAGGTCATCAACCTCATTCAGGCCATCGCCGCCCAGACCAACCTGCTGGCGCTCAACGCCACCATCGAATCGGCACGCGCCGGGGAAGCCGGTAAGGGCTTTGCCGTTGTGGCCTCCGAAGTGAAGCAACTGGCGCAGCAAACCGCCAAGGCCACCGACGACATCCGCTCCAAGATTTCGGAAATCCAGTCGGCAACGGCGGTCACGGTCGGCTCCATCGACGCCATCGTCCGGACGATCGAAACCATCGGCGGTCTGACCGGCTCTATCGCGGCCTCGGTCGAACAACAGGGCGCGGCGACCAATGAAATCGCCGCCAATACCAACCGCGCCGCTACCGGTACGCGCGACGTGACCGGCCACATTACCGGCGTCGATCAGGCGGCCCAGATGACCGGCCACGCGGCGCAGCAACTACTGGGCCTGTCGTCGGAACTGGAAGAACGCTCCGCCGACCTGCAAGGTGAGGTCGTGGCCTTCGTGCAGCGCCTGCGCGCCGCGTAACGCGCTTAAGACAAAGCGTTTCCGATAAAATCCCCCCGCCGGTGCGTGTCTCCGGCGGGGGTTTTTTATGCGTCCAGAGGATTGTCCGGCAGCTTCCAGTCGATAGGCGTCACGCCCTGCGCCTTTAGCCAGTCATTGGTTTTGGAAAAGGGCCGGCTGCCCAGAAAGCCGTTGTGCGCCGACAAAGGCGACGGGTGCGCCGATTTCAGCACCAGATGGCGCGAGGCATCGACAAAGGCCGCTTTTTTCTGCGCATAGGCCCCCCACAGGATGAAGACGACGGGCTGCGGTAACGCATTGACGCGTGCAATCACCGCGTCGGTGAACCTTTCCCAGCCGCGCCCCTGATGCGCCGCCGCCTTGCCCTCCTCGACCGTCAGGACGCTGTTGAGCAGCAGCACCCCCTGCTTGGCCCAGTGTTCCAGAAAGCCATGCCGCGCGGGCGGGATGCCGAGATCGCTCTGCATCTCCTTGTAGATATTGACCAGAGACGGCGGGATGCGCACGCCCGGCCGCACGCTGAAACACAGGCCGTGCGCCTGACCTTCGCCGTGATAGGGGTCCTGCCCCAGAATGACGACCTTGACCTGATCGAGCGGCGTCAGGTCCAGCGCCCGGAAATACTCGCTGCCCTTGGGGAAGATGCGCTTGCCGTGGGCCTTTTCGTCTTTCAGAAAGGCCTTGAGCGATTGCATGTACGGGCTGTGGAATTCCGGCGTCAGCGCTGCCTTCCAGCCGGGTTCGAGGCTAATGCCGTCCGTTGCAGGCGTGGCGGTCATAATATCTATCCTTTGGCACGGTAAGACATGATGTGTGGTGCCGAGACCTGCCCCCGACTCTGCGCCCGCGTCAAGCCGACGGATCGTCTGCCTGTCCGCGTAAAACCGCACAGACCAATTGATAACCGTTCGCAAGCATGAGAGACTGCGAGCGGGCGGGACTGATGAGAGAAGGAATTTCCATGCGCACATTCGCATTCGCCGCGGCCGTGATCCTCGCCGCCACACCGGTCTTTGCCGCCCCGGCCACATCAGACCTGATCGGTAATGACGGCAAGACCATCGGCACCGTCACCGTCACCCCGGCCCCCAAGGGCGTCATCCTGCACATCGAAGCGACGGGCCTCAGCGAAGGCTGGCACGGCGTGCACTTCCATTCAAAAGGCGACTGCGGCGACACGGCCAAGTTCCAGAATTCCGGCGGCCACGTCCATGACGCCAGCCACGGCGCGCTGGTGCACGGCCTGCTTAACCCCGCCGCCAATGACGATGGCGACCTGACCAATATCTATGCCGGTAAGGACGGCGTGGCCAGGGCCGAAATCTTCTCGTCGCTGGTCAGCTATGAACCCACCCCTGGCAAGTCGGCCCTGAAAGACGCCGACGGCGCGGCGGTCGTTGTCCATGCTTCGCCCGACGACTATTCGAGCCAGCCCATCGGGGGTGCCGGGGCGCGCGTTGCCTGTGCGGTGGTGAAATAGCCGGTAAAAAAGCCCCTTCCAGGAGGCCGGAAGGGGCAGTGGCTCAGGGAAGTCACCCAGAAAAGACTTCAATGAGAACTCTCACCCCCTCACTATGACGCTACACGCATAGCGATCCCATCGGGGAAGCGCGCGCGCCCATAAGAAACCGGTAAATTTCAAAACGCGGGTGCGGCAGCGACCTCGATCCTGCGCCCGTCTGCCGGATGCGGAAATGCCAGATATTCGGCATGGAGCCGCAATCGCGGGCTGAGCGCGCGCACCTCATCCGGCGCATAAAACTCATCGCCCAGTATCGGATGGCCCAGCGCCATCATATGCACCCGGAGCTGATGCGAACGCCCGGTAACGGGCTCCAGCACCACCCGCGTGCGCCCCGCCTCGCGCGCCAGAACCGTGTAGCGGGTCAGCGAGGGTTTTCCGACCTCATGATCGACCTTCTGGCGCGGGCGATTGGGCCAGTCGCAGATCAGCGGCAGATCGACCTCGCCCTGCTCGGCGGCCACCTCACCAGCGACCTCTGCCACATAACGCTTGGCGACCTGTCGCTCCGCAAAGGCGATGGACAGGGCACGGTGGGCCTCAGCTCCCCGCGCCATCAGGATCAGGCCGGAGGTCGCCATATCCAGCCGATGCACAATCAGGGCGTCCGGCCACCGGGCCTGCACGCGCAGGGCCAGCGAGTCTTTGTTCTCCGGCAACCGTCCCGGCACAGACAGCAGGCCCGCCGGTTTATCGAAGACCAGCACGCTATCGTCGGCATAAAGCGGCGTCATCACAGGTGCGTCAGCCCCAAAAACGGCCTGGGGTCGGGGCAGACCTGTGTCCACAGGTCGCGCTCGGAGCGTTTAAAGACGCCGGGAAAGTCGCCCGACCGCCCGCCGAGATCGAGAATGACCTGAAAATGCAGGTGCGGCGACCAGCCGCCATTGACGCTGTCATCGCCCAGACGCGCCAGCCTGTCGCCCGCTTTGAACACCTTGCCAGCAAACAGACCGTCGAGACTATCGCGGCTGAGATGCCCGTATAGGGTCCAGAAGGTCAGGCCGGGCCGTGGTTCATGTTGTACAATAACCGTCGGGCCGTAGTCCTTGATATTATTGTTATCCTGAAACGAATGCACTGACCCGGACAATGGCGCAAACACCTCTGTTCCCGCCGCAGCGAACAGGTCGATCCCCAGATGCAGGGTACGCCGTTCGCCGCCGTCTCCGGCAAAGACGTCGCTGTCGTAAATCCCGCGATCCTCGTCATAGCCCCCGATGCGCAGCGGTTCACCCGCCGCCACGGCCCAGCCGCGCGGCATATCGCTCTCCCAGCCTTCGGCCCTCAGCCCTTCGGCATCGAGGCGGATGGAACGGGCGGTTTCAAGCCCCGCCATAATCCCGGCACTGGGTTCGGGGCGCTCAGCCAGCCACAGATGATAGGCGGCCAGCCGTTCGGAAGCAGTCACAGACATCATGCGGCACTTTAGCGATAATAGCTGCGCGACCCTACCCCTTTTTCATACTGACAGCGCCTGTCCATTCGCCGTAGATAGTCGCCGTACCCTTCAAGGAGACAGGCATGAGCATCTATATCGGTATCGGCGGCTGGAACTTCGAGCCGTGGCGCGGCACCTTCTATCCAGACGGCCTGTCGCAAAAGAAAGAGCTGGACTATGCCAGCCGCAAACTGACCTCCATCGAGATCAATTCGACCTATTACGGCGCGCAGAAGCCGGAAACTTTCGCCAAATGGCGCGACGAGACGCCGGAGGGATTCATTTTTTGCGTCAAGGGCTCGCGCTACACCACCAATCGCCGCGTGCTGGCCGAAGCCGGCGAGTCGATTGAAAAATTCATCACCTCCGGCGTCACCGAACTGAAGGACAAGCTGGGTCCGATCAACTGGCAGTTCATGGCCACCAAAAAGTTCGACGCTGAGGATTTCGAGGCCTTTCTGAAGCTCCTGCCCGCTTACTACGACGGGGTGAGCCTGCGCCACGCGGTTGAGGTGCGTAGCCCGACCTTTCAGACGCCGGAATTTATCGACATGGCACGCCACTACAAGGTCGCCGTGGTCAACGCCTTTGACGAAGACTTCCCGCAGATCGGCGATCAAACGGCGGACTTCGCCTATCTGCGTCTGCTGGGCACCGAGGAAAACGAGCCGATCGGCTATACGCAAGCCGCACTCGATGAATGGTCCGGGCGGCTGAAGGCCATCGAAAACGGCACGGTGCCTGA
This sequence comes from Asticcacaulis sp. DW145, assembly GCF_037101385.1. Lineage (NCBI taxonomy): Bacteria > Pseudomonadati > Pseudomonadota > Alphaproteobacteria > Caulobacterales > Caulobacteraceae > Asticcacaulis > Asticcacaulis sp. DW145. The sequence continues at coordinate 997,763 of NZ_AP029025.1, forward strand.
CGATATTGCCTGCGTCGGCGAAAGAAACCGTCACGAAAGCGGCGCTAAAAGGCGCGAAGTCTTCGCCTATGTCATCAGCGGGGACAAGGTGAAGAACCCGCACGCCGCCATGGCCCTGATCGAGAGAGTGAAATGAAGCGTATCGCCCTAAGCCTCGTCCTTTTGAGCACCACACCGGTCCTGGCCGCCGAACCCCACGTGGCCGAGCGCGCACGCAAAGATTACAAGAGCTTGCAGCAAATCGCTCAGGGGCTGACCGATCCGCAGATCCGCGCGGCAACCGTTGACGCCTTGTCGCCAAACACATGCCTGCGCCATCGCGCCGGACTGACCGCCGAAGGCAAGGCAGTCATCGTCACGCGACTGGCGGCGGGCGGCTTCGTCGCCGATACCGGCCCGCAAACCACCGCCGGGGTCTTCCCGCCGGTCATTGCCGACGGCAGCGCCTGCCCCACCCTCGCTCAGCCGTTTGTGGCGGCGCCCGGCGGCCCCCTCCATTCGCACCACGGCTGGCCCGGCGGCTTACCGGAGCACGAACGCTTCAATCAGCGTTCCGGCGCGGCCCTGTCGGCGCTCTACAGCGAAAGCGCGGGCCTGCCGGTGGACGCCAGCCTCGTCTCGGCCGCCGCCCTGTGGCACGACTGGGCCAAGGCGCTGGTCTTCCAGTGGCAGGCCGACGGCACCACCCTGCCCGAACTGCGCATCGGCGGGGCCAATGGCACGGGCGCGCACCACGTGCTCGGCCTGTCTGAGAGCATGGCGCGCAAGCTGTCGCCGCGTCTGGTGATCACGCAGGCCTGCGCCCACACGGCCCCGGTCGGTGACGGCGCGGCAAAGGTCGCCACCTGGCTGGAAGCTGCCGCCATCATCGCCCGCGTCGATCCGGTCAAGGCCGGGTATCTGCGCGAAGGCCCTAACGGTCTGGAGATCAACTGGGGTAACGGGGCGAGCGGCGAAACCGGCGTCTGGCGCGAATGCTTCATCCATAACGAATCAGACGCCGGCTATATCCATTCCGGTGCCGCCGAAAAAACCGCCGACACCGTGCTGGAAAGGCTGGCCCCGCGCTTTGGCTATGACCCCAAGGTCAGCGGCTATCTGATGAAATTCCGCCACGTCGTGCTGGCCGAACTGGGGGCCGACCGCATTCAGGCCTTCGTCAGCGCGGGCGACGAAGCGGCGCTGGTGAAAGCGATCGAAGCGCTTAAGACTAAGGGCTTGCTGTAACCGCCTCCCCAGACAAGCTGGGGGAGGCGATAGGTTTACTCCCCCAGCAGCGTCTTCTGCCAGAACATCAGGCTGGTCCAGAACTGATAGTCCTGATTGGCCTTTTTGGCGAAGCCATGCCCTTCATCCATGCCGACCAGATGCCAGGCGAGACCGCCGCGGGCACGCACGGCCTCGACGATCTGATCGGCTTCCGACTTGGGCACACGCGGATCATTGGCCCCGGTGACCACCATCAACGGCACCCGCAGTTCGCTGACCCGCGTCATGGGCGAAATCTCTAGCAGCTTGGCCTTCTGCTTCGGGTCACGCTCGTCGCCATATTCGACACGGCGCAGATCACGGCGATAGCTTTGGGTATTTTCAAGGAAGGTCACGAAGTTGGAAATGGCCACCACGCAATTGGCGCCTTTCAGACGCGCGCCGTAACGGATACCCACAGCGTAACACATATAGCCGCCATAGGAGCCGCCGGTGACCGCAAACTTCGCGGCGTCAAGGCCGGCATCCTTTTCCAGCACATCGAGGAAGGCCCCGATATCCTTCACAGAATCCTCGCGCTTGAACGGCCCGTTATCGAGCGAGACGAAGCGCTTGCCAAAGCCGGTCGAGCCGCGCACGTTCGGATAGAAGATGGCGATACCCAGCTCATTGAGCAGGTAGTTGTTGCGCCCAAGGAAACCGGTCGTCGATTGCCCTTCGGGGCCGCCGTGAATGTTAACAATCAGCGGCCGCTTGCCGGGGAATTTTTTGGGGTCCGGGCGATAGAGGAAGCCTGACACCTTTTCCTTGTCGAACGAGGTGACCTCGACAAATTCCGGCTCAACATTGACATTGGGGTCAAGCCCGCCCGTCTCCGACTGCGTCCAGCGCTTCACCGCCATGGTTTTGGGGTCGATCGAATAGGCGTCCGATGCCGCCTTGGCCGAAGCGACCGTGACGCCAATCTCCCCCCATGGCGCGATGGCAAAACCGCCCACCGTGCCCTGCGGCAAGGCAGTGACCGGCGTGGATGTGCCCGTCTTCGGGTCCAGAAGTTTCAGGCGCGAGACCCCGGCCTCGTTGACCGAATAGGCGATAAAGCTGCCGTCTTCGGCGATCTCGAAACTTTCGACATCCCATTTGGGCTCAGGCGATCTGGGCGTGAACTTGCCCGTCTTTATATCCAGAGTCCCCAGCCGCTTGAAGTCAGAGCCGCTATCCGATGTGACCCACAGAGTACCATCGGGCGCGAACTGCGCGCCGCTCCAGGCAATGTCCGTCTTCTGGTCGCCGATAGGCGTCATCTGACGCGTTTGCAGGTCTAACAGGAAGAGGTTGGACTTGGTGACCGAGATATATTGCGCGACCACCGCCGTTTTTTTGTCCGGTGCAAAGTCCGCGAAGCCCCAGCCGCCGCCGCTGACCTGCGCCACCATACGGTCGGTCTTCGGATCGCGCGGGTTCATCACATAAAGGTCGGTATCGGCACCGTTGCGGCGGGTCGAACTATAGGCGATCAGCTCACCATCCTTGGAAAAGCCCTGAAACGTGTTGCGGCTCTTGCCGTCGGTCAGCAGGGTCAGCCGGCCGTCCTTGAGCGTATAGAGCTGAAAAAACTCATTGCCGCCCGTGTCCTTGGACACCAGCAGCACGTCACCCTTGGGCGAGAGGGTGCCGCCGACCGGCTCGGCCTCAAACGAGATCTGGGTGCGCGCCCCCATCGGCATCTTTACGCTATGCAGTTGCGCCGTATTACCGAAACGCGTCGAAATCAGCATCGAGCGATCGGTCGGGTCCCAGCCGCGGAAGCTGGCCGTGCGAAACTCCATATAAGGCCGTGTGGCCGCGACAATGCTGTCCGGGACGGCCGGAATACCATCGGCGATCAGATTGGCCGGCTTTTCGGCATCCGCCACAGCCATCATCGGCATGAGCGACACACCGGCAGCCAGAGCCACGGTCAACAGGGATTTACGCATGAAAAGAGCCTCCCACCTGAGAATGAGGACTGACTAAATCACAGTCCGGACGCATCTGAAACGGTTTTATCGGCAACCATCGCCCTGCAATCGTTACCACCTCAGGCTTCGGGGCATGGGGCACGGCGCTTTTTTTTCCAAAACGCGTTAAGACTCGAATTTACCGCCACCTTATCCGTGTTAACACATGCCGGATGTCATCCTTACCGGTCCGTCGTGTAGTCCTGTTATCCGGACGTTTGACCGTACACGGCACAATAAAGCGTCCTGATCGCCGAAAAGCGACCGGTTTATGGCCACTATTGCGCCGAATTACAGGCGCAGGGTCGCCCTGAAAACCCGATGGCCGAATGCCATGTCCTACTCATGATGGTCAGGGCTTGCGGACGGCTGATAAACAGACGCTGACGGCCTTCTTCAAAAACGCAGACAGTGTATCGTTTTTCACAAGGGGAGAGGTTCATGACCCCGCAACTGATGCCTGCCCGCCGCCCGTCCCACGCCCTTCCCCGCCTGAGCGCGGTCCGCCGGAGCCTGTCCGATGCGCCCGCACCCGATGTCGCGGATATCTTCGTCGGACTTGTGTCCCGCCTGAACGCCGTGGCGATCCAGGTGCATCGCACCGCCACCCTGCGCTCGGACTGCACCGACATACGCACCTATGCCCGGCACATGGGCGAAAGCCATGTGTGGCTGAATGAGGCCTTGCTGACGGCGCTGGAAAAGGCCGGATCGTCGCTGACGCCCGACTATGTGCCCTCGCCGGAGCAACAGCGCGATATCGACGCCCTGCAACTGAGTGAGACGGCGCGCTTCGATATCGACTATATCCGGTTCCAGAACCGGCTTTATCTCGACATGCTGAGCCTGTGCGAACGCTTCCTGCGCACGCGGCCCTCCATGGCCAATCTCAGCATCTATGCCCTGACCCTGTGCGACTATCTGCGTCATCACCTGACCCAGTTTGCCCCGACCTTGTCCCCGAAACAGGCCTCAGCCGCCTAAAAAACGCACCTCAACGGTCTGTGATCAAAGCGCATTTTCGTTTGCATAGGCGATGGGATCGCCTATCCTTCCTGTTCTATGGAGGGCCTGATGGGCGAACTTTATGATGTGCCGCTGAAGCGGATTGACGGTAGCGAAACCTCGCTGAACGCTTATGCGGGTAAGGTGCTGTTGATCGTCAATGTGGCGTCGAAATGTGGCCTGACCCCGCAATATGAGGCGCTGGAAGCCCTCTATCGCGCCAGACACGCTGACGGTCTGGAAATCCTCGGCTTCCCGGCCAACAATTTCATGGGGCAGGAGCCCGGCACGGATCAGGAGATTGCCAGCTTCTGTCAGACGGCCTTCGACGTGTCCTTCCCGCTGTTCTCCAAGATCAGCGTGGCGGGCCCGGACAAGCATCCGCTGTACGACGCTCTGACCACGGCCTGGCCGGACGCCACCGGGTCCGAGCTGATGCGCGAAAAGTTTGCAGGCTATGGCTTTCCCCCGACTCCGCGCGGCGAAGTCCTGTGGAATTTCGAGAAATTCGTGATTGGCCGCAAAGGTGACGTCGTGGCGCGCTTCTCCCCTGACGTGGCCCCGGACGATGTGCGCCTGATCGACGCCATCAACAAGGCGCTGGCGGCATAGAGCATTCGTCGGCTTAGTTGAGCTGCCGAATAGCTCTAAGTTTTTGTGGGGTCGCGTGACGCTACCTCAAGCGAAGGCCCGCGCTGCCATCAGCAGGGTATGCAGTTGCGAACGGCTGAGACGACGCAGTTCGGGCAGCAGGCGCGGCTGAGCGATATGCACGATCTGCGCATCGCGGTACCACGGCAGGTCGATGAGTGCGTGGGCCGTTGATGAGACGGGCGGCAGCAGGTCCATAGGGTGCGCCCCCAACTGTTCGCAAATCCGGATCAGCATGGAGCAACTGACGCGGTTGGCAGCTTTTTCGTACTTTTGCAACTGCTGAAAGGTGACGCCCAAACCCGCCGCCAGATTTTCCTGAGTCAGGCCGCGCGCCTTGCGGATCAGGCGGATATTCTGCCCCACCACCACATCAACCGGATGTCCTGTCTCTCGCATTAGTGCTCCTCCCTCGCCTGAACAAGGGTGGCGATACACGCACAGATTGTCAATTCATTTTATGCGTTTGATGCTTTTATTCACTCTCACTACGCAACACGATGGGATAGACCCCCGCAATATCGGCCATGGACAGGGTTTCCGTTACCCAACGATGGGCGGACTCTTCGGCCACCAGCCGCTCCACCCAAAGCTCGGCGGCCTGGCGCAGGTAGAAGCGCGGTAGAGAACGCCCGTCACGCAGGCGCACAATGACCCCCTCCCCCGGTTTCGGCGGACGCTCCGTATCGCAGATGGCAAAGGCACCGGCGCGCACATAGGGACTGAGCTCATTGGTGTCGATGCGTACCTGTTGCAGACCGGCGCGGTTAAACGCCGTCAGATCGACGCCAGCCGAGGCCGAAAGCCCCGGTCCCGTCGTGTCTTCGGTGGCATACGACATATCTGTCGCCAGCAGTTCCACCTCCGCCTCCAGATCGCGCAGCGTGAAGCCCAGCGCCCGCACGACTTTCGAGCGCACGGCCAGACGATCGAGGAAGGCGCGACTTTCCCCGCTTTCGTAACGCGCCCAGGTCGGCTGAGACGTACCGGCGGCCTCGGCGGCCTTGTCCTGCGACAGACGTGCGCGCATCCGCAACTGTGCCAGAGCCTGCCCGTAGATAAGCGCCTTGTCCAAATCTCGCCTCCTGCTTGCAGCATAGTGCCGCAAGCGAGCGCCGGACAACAGCCCTAATTCCACAGTCGAGTTGCTATTTTTGCAACGAAGCGTTTTTGATTGCTCCACTATTCGCAACACTGCATCCGTCTATATTGACGCTCAACAGCTACCCTTACTGCGAAAGGCCTAAGCCATGATCCAGCATCGTCCCTTTGAGAAGCTCTATAACGCCAAGCACGGCTGGCTGAACGCCCGTCATCATTTTTCGTTTGCCGACTATTACGACCCCAACAATATGGGCTGGGGGTCGATCCGCGTGTGGAATGACGACGAAATCGACTCGAAGTCGGGCTTTCCGCCGCACCCGCACGCCGACATGGAAATCATCACCTATGTGCGTGAAGGCGCCATCACCCACGAAGACAATCTGGGCAATCGCGGCCGCACCGAAGCCGGGGATGTTCAGGTCATGTCGGCCGGAACCGGCATCCGCCACGCCGAATATAATGTCGAGGACGTGCTGACCAAGATCTTCCAGATCTGGGTCATCCCCGACAAGCGTGGACACGCCCCGCGCTGGGGGGCCAAGCCCTTCCCCAAGGGCGACCGGGCGGGCAGGTTCGTGGCGCTGGCGTCCGGTTTTGATGATGATGCCGAGGCGCTGAAGATCAACACGCCGGCCCGTCTTCTGGGGGCAACGCTCCTGAGCGGCCAGTCGGAAAGCTACGCGCCGCAAAAAGGTCGTCATGTTTACGTGGTCTTAGCCGCCGGACGTGTTAAGCTTAACGGACTGGAGCTGAACGCGCGCGACGGGGCGGCCATCATCGACGAAGATGAGCTGACCTTCGAAGCGCTCGAAGACGCTGAAATTCTGCTTCTGGATGCCGCATAGATGCGACTGAAACCGCTCGTTACCCTCACGGCCCTGATCGGGCTCCCCCTCCTGCTTCAGGGCTGTGTCGCCGTGGCCGTTACCGGGGCTGCGGTCGGCACCGCCGTAGGGGTAACGGGCGCGGTCGTCGGCACCACCGGCAAAGTCATCGGCGCGGCTATTCCCGACGGGGATGACAAGAGAAAAGACAAGAAGAACAAGAAGGACGACGACTGATGCGCCTGACTGCCCTGGGGTCGGCTTCCCTGCTGGCTCTGTTTTCGCTGACGGCGTGCGGCTCGGAGGTCGAGAAGCCGCCCGAGCCCGAATCGACACAGGTCGATTCGCTGTCGGGTGTCGATCTGAACGCGCCGCTGAGCGTCATCGGAACAGAGCCCTTCTGGTCGCTGACACTCACCGAGCGGGACGTCACCTTTGAACGGCCGGGCGAAGAGGCGCAGGTCTTCCCGCGTCACCTGTTCGAGATCAATAAGGACAAGAGCGGCCCCAAGCGCGCCGAGCTGCTGTCCAACGAGATGAGCCTGACCCTGATCGCCCAGACCTGTTCCGACGGTATGAGCAACCGCACCTACCCGCTGACCGCCGAGGTCAATCTGGGCGACGAGGTGCTCAAGGGCTGCGCCACCCCGACCGCAAACCTTGAAAAGGACAAGCCCTGACCCACACCCAAGCCCGGAGATCGTCTTGGAGATGCCGGGCGTCGTTTCAATGACGATCCCAGGCAACAAAAAAGGCCTCCCGCAAAGGGATAATGCAGTTCACTTAAGGGCCGATACAGTTCTCTGGTCGTATTTTCTGGGCAGAGTTTTGACGACACGGGGGCATGATCGCCCCCGTTTTGTTGAGAGTAACAAATCGCCGAGTCTGTTTCGCAGCCTGACGAGATGTGCTGGGATTTTTCCGGGTGCTTCGATCGCCATCCATCCCCATTCCTGACGCAGATAATGCAATGTGGCGGTAAAGCTGAGCTGAGTTGGCGGAACTTCGGCTTCGACGGCGATTTCGGCCATTTCCAATCGGACCAGATTGTAGGCCAGCAATGCCCCCCAGACCTCTTGGCAGACGGTTTCGGGGGTTCCGCTACGCAGGGTAAGTTCACTGCCAAGAAGCTCCTGCTTGAGTTCGCGATAGCTGGTTTCGATGCGCCAGCGTTCCTCGTACTGATGGACGATGTCCTTGGCCGGATAGGCCTTGGTATCCATCAGGGATGTCAGCAGGATGCGCTTTTTGCCATGTCGCGTGGTCGTCTCGATCGCCCTGGCCTCCCATGAGGCGGGTAATCCCGGTTCAGCCTGGCGGGCCTGCGGTGACACCTTCATACGCACCCGATAGTCACCCGGGGTTTGATCCAGGCGCTCCCACACGCAGTTTGCTTTGGCCGGGATCAACCAATGGCGCTGCGTGCCTTGGGTCTGCAACCGCAGCAAAAGACTAGCACTAAAGAATCCCTTGTCGAAGACTGTCAGAGAATGGTCCGGCACCTGGTCAACAAGGGATTTAGCGTAGAGCATCTCGTTTGTATCGTAGGCGCCAAACACCGCGTCGCGCACCAGATGTGTAGCAAGGGCCGTCAACGTCAGCAGGCGTAACTGCGGATAAATGGCAACAACGCCCGACGTGTAGCTTTGAGCGCCAAAATGTGCACGGTTCTCCTCGCTGTCGGACGTCCGCAACGTGCTTCCATCCACGGCGTAACGCGTAAGTCCGCGCCAGGCTCGACCGTTTTGATGCCGCTCGTCCCAGCAGGCGGCGCATATGGCAAAGAGCTGCGCCAAAGGGGCTTGACCCAAGCGTTGCCGGGCCTGGGTCAGGGCACTCTTGGCAATATCGGGATTCACCTCGTCGGGCAAAGCAAGGCTAAGATGGGCAGCCACATCCGCAATCGACTGATGGCGATAAAGAGCGAGCGCTATCACCAGCCACACCACCTGCTCCGCAGGAAGTTTGCGGCGCCGTACACTCGCCTTGCCTGTCGCCGCTAAGGCCTGCGAGATCCACCCGACATCGACCGAGCGGGAAAGAGCCGTTAAATCAACATGATGCCCAATGCGAGCGCGCATGAAAGTAAAGCCAGAATGATGAACGAATCACCATCCTGGCCCATATATTTTACTGAATGATTCTTAAGTGAACCGCATTATCCCGCAAAGGGAGGCCTTTTTATTTTCAGTCATTTGTTCGAATTAGTTCACCTTAACCGGCACCGGCACGTCGCAACCGGTGAGGCCGGCGGGGCTGAGCTTGCGCTTGGCTTCGATCACCGCAGCAAATTCCGGCGAGTGGGTGTCCATTACCTCGATCTTCGGGCGATCGGCTTCCGGCATATCGGCCAGCACCTGCACCTTGGTCATCACATCCGGATCGACCGGCGGCTCACCCAGCTTCAGCTTGCGCACCACATCCAGCCCGACCAGCGTCATGCCGAAGGCCGTATATTTGCGTTCCAGCGCATCCGTATAGGAGCGCATCAGGAAGAACTGGCTGTTGGCCGAATTCGGGTCCCCCGCACGCGCCATGCCGAGCGTACCTGAGCAATAAAGCCCCCAGGTTTCAACCTTGCTGTCCCTGGTGATTGCCATCAGGTCGTTAACCTGCGACTGTACCGGCAGGGCCTTGACATAGCCCGTCAGGATGCCGCGTTCGGTCTTCAGCGGCGTGATATCGAGCGTGGTGTCGCGACGAATGATAAATTCACCTGGTACGTTGGGCAGGCTCGAATTGCCCTCTCCCGTCCCCTTGGGGTCACCCGTCTGGGCCATAAAGCCTTCGATGACGCGGTGGAATTTCAGCCCGTTGTAAAAGCCCTGCCGCGTCAGCGTCTTCATGCGCTCGACGTGCTGCGGGGCCAGTTCGGGATACATTTCAACGATGACACGGCCCTTGTTCGTGTCGATCACCAGCGTGTTCTCGGCATCGACCGGACGATAGCCCGGCGTCGCCGCCATAGCGGCACCGGCCAGAAGCGTTGCGGCGATTGCCAGACCTGCCGCGCGCGCAGCCCCCATCATAGACGTCATTACTCTTTTCCAACCTTAGCCAAGAGCCGCTCAGCGACGCTTTTTGAAACGAACGGCGCGATGTTGCCGCCCAATTGGGCTATTTCTTTGACCAATCGGGACGCAATCGCCTGATGTCGGGGATCAGCCATCAGAAACACCGTCTCGATCTCACGGTTCATCTGCTGGTTCATCGCCGTCATCTGAAACTCGTATTCGAAATCGGCCACCGCGCGCAAGCCGCGAATGATGACAGACGCCCCAAGTTCCTCGGCAAAGTGCATCAAAAGGCTGTCGAAGGGCAAGACCTCGACACGATCGGCGAACGGAGCGCAGCTTTCGCGCAACATCTCGACCCGTTCGTCCAGCGTGAAGACCGGCGCCTTACCGGTATTGCGCGCCACCCCGATCACCAGATGATCAACCAGCTTAACCGCCCGGCCGATAATGTCCGAGTGTCCGTTGGTGATCGGGTCGAAGGTTCCGGGGTAAAGCCCTATCCTTTTGGCCATCTGATGTGGCTCCTTATCTTTTACCGGGCAAACCCTTATCCGGCATCGCCCCCGCTGGCAAGCTCAGCCTCATCCGGACCGTCGTCCTCGGCACTTTCGGCCAGACGCTCGACCGAGACGACCTTTTCACCGGAGGTGCGGAAGATGGTCACGCCCTGCGTGTTGCGGCCCGCCACACGGATCTGCGACACCGGCGTGCGGATCAGTTGCCCGCCATCGGTGACCAGCAGAAGCTGATCGGTGTCTTCGACCGGGAAGGAGGCGACCAGCTTGCCGCCGCGCTTCGACAGGTCGATGGCGACAATGCCCTGACCGCCGCGACCGGTGCGGCGATAGTCATAGGACGAGGTCCGCTTGCCAAAGCCCGTATCGGCGATGGTGAGAATGAACTCTTCCGCCGCGCCCAGTTCGGCAATACGTTCGACGCTCAGCGACGCGTCTTCCGCGCCCTCTTCGGCGTCCTCTTCGACCCCCACCGGGGCATCTTCGCCTTCGCCCGACACCGCCGCCCGCAACGAGGCCGCGTGCTTGAGGTAGGCGGCGCGCTCGGCCGGCGTCGCATCGACGCGGCGCAGTATGGCCATGGAGATAACCGTGTCGTCCTCGCCCAGACGCACGCCGCGCACGCCGGTGGAGTCGCGGCCTTTGAACACGCGCACCTCATCGACGGCGAAACGGATCGAGCGACCGGACGCCGTAGACAGAAGCACGTCCTGATCTTCGGTACACAGCGCCACCCCGACAATGGCATCGCCCTCTTCCAGCTTCATGGCGATCTTGCCGGCACGGTTGACGTTGACGAAATCCGACAGCTTATTGCGGCGCACGTCGCCGGAGCGCGTGGCAAACAGGATATCCAGACGATCCCAGGTGGCTTCATCCTCCGGCAGGGTCAGGATGTTGGTCACCGTCTCGTTCTTGTCCAGCGGCAACAGGTTGACGAAGGCCTTGCCCTTGGATTGCGGATTGCCCAGCGGCAGACGCCACACCTTCAGCTTGTATGCCTTACCCGTCGAGGAGAAGAACAGCATCGGCTGGTGCGTCGAAGCCGCATAGATGCCGGTGATGGCGTCTTCGTCCTTCATCGCCATGCCCGAACGGCCCTTGCCGCCACGATGCTGGGTTCGATAGGCGCTGAGCGGGGTACGCTTGACATAGCCCGAATGGGTGACGGTCACCACCATGTCTTCACGCGGGATCAGGTCTTCGTCTTCCAGATCAGCTTCGCCATCGACGATGGTGGTGCGACGCGGCAGGGCATAGTTGGCGCGGACCTCGACCAGTTCCTCGCGCACAATGCCCATGATCTTTTCGCGCGACGACAGTATGGCCAGATATCCGGCAATGGCATCGGCCAGAGAGCGGGCTTCGCCGAAGATTTCATCGCGGCCCAGACCCGTCAGACGCGACAGGGTCAGCGACAGGATGGCGCGCGCCTGTTCTTCTGTGAGGCGAACTTCGCCGCCTTCGAAGACGATCGAGCGCGGGTCGGCGATCAGGTCGATCAGCGGTGTCATATCACCCGCAGGCCAGTTGCGGGCCGTCAGGCGCTCACGCGCCTCCGACGGATCGGCAGAGGAGCGGATTATGTGGATGATCTCGTCGATATTGGCCACCGCAATGGCCAGACCGACCAGCACATGGCCGCGGTCGCGCGCCTTGTTCAGTTCGAACTTCGTGCGGCGAACGACCACCTCTTCGCGGAAATCCAGGAAGATTTCCAGCAACTTACGCAGACCCATCTGCTGCGGGCGACCGTGGTTGAGCGCCAGCATGTTGACGCCGAAGCTCGATTGCAGGGCCGTATAGCGATAGAGCTGATTGAGCAGCACATCGCCCGAAGCCTCACGCTTCAGCTCGACCACCACGCGCATCCCCTGACGATCCGACTCGTCACGGATATCGGAAATGCCTTCGAGGCGCTTGTCACGCACCATCTCGGCAATGTGCTCGATCATCGCCGCCTTGTTCACCTGATAGGGGATTTCGGTGATGATGATGGCTTCGCGGTCCTTGCGGATGGTTTCGACCGAAGCCTTACCGCGCATAATGACCGAGCCGCGCCCGGTGAGCAGCGCCTGACGCGCGCCGGAGCGGCCAATGATCTCACCTCCCGTCGGGAAGTCGGGCCCCGGCACATAGTCTAGCAATTCTTCGGTGGTGAGCTCCGGATTGTCCAGAAGGGCCAGACAGGCGTCGATGACTTCGCCGAGATTGTGCGGCGGGATGTTCGTCGCCATGCCCACCGCGATACCACCGCCGCCATTGACCAGCAGGTTGGGGATGCGCGTCGGCAGGACGGTCGGTTCTTCTTCCTTGCCATCATAATTGGGCTGGAAATCGACCGTATCCAGTTCAATGTCGGCCAGAAGCGCCGTGGTGGCGGAGGCCATTCGCGCTTCGGTATAACGCATCGAGGCCGGGTCATCACCGTCCACCGAGCCGAAATTGCCCTGACCATCGACCAGAAGCAGCCCCATCGAGAAGGGCTGCGCCATGCGCACCAGCGCCATATAGACCGACTGATCGCCGTGCGGGTGGAAGCGACCGAGCACGTCACCGACGACGCGCGCGCACTTCGAATAGCTGGCGTTCGGCGTCATCTTCAACTGGTGCATCGAGTAAAGGATGCGCCGATGCACGGGCTTCAGGCCGTCGCGCGCGTCCGGCAGGGCGCGCGAAACGATAACGCTCATGGCGTAATCGAGATAGGAACGTTTGAGTTCATCCTCGATGGTGACGTGCGAAATGCCGTGAGGCGCCGGCAGGCCGGTAGCAGGAGTATCGGTCATGAAGCCCGTTTCATTGCATAGTCACGATCGGGTTTCGTTCAGATTGCATCGAACCCCGATCTAACATTTTGTTTGGTCGCGCATGTGAGCCCAAAACCGTTTCACACTTTTGGGTATGCGCTCCAGGTGCCGGACGGGAATCACACGTCGGCGCACTGGTTAACGCGCACCGTAGCACTTTTGCGACTAATCCCCAAATCCGGAAGGCCTTTTGAGCGGTTTCAGACCCCGCCTGTTAACATTTATTTTGCGTGCAGACCCGCCGGAACACCCACAAAAAAGGCCTGCGGCATGACCGCAGGCCCTGGGTGCGAACCTGTCCCAATTTAGAACGGAATTTCGTCGTCCAGATCGAAGTTCTGCTTGGGGCCGGAGCCTTGTGCCTTCGGGCCCGAAGAGGCCGGGGCTCCGTAGCCACCATCATCGAAACCGCCGCCATAGCCGCCGCCCTGATCATAGCCGCCGGAGGACGCGCCGCCGCCGCTGTCGCCGCGGCCGCCCAGAAGCGTCAGATTCCCGTTGAAGCGTTGCAGCACGATTTCGGTGGTATATTTTTCAACGCCCTGCTGATCCGTCCACTTGCGGGTTTGCAGCGAGCCTTCGAGATAGACGGTCGAGCCCTTGCGCAGATACTGCTCGGCAATCTTGGCAAGATTGTCGTTGAAAATGACGACGCGGTGCCACTCGGTCTTTTCCTTGCGCTCGCCCGTCATCTTGTCGCGCCACTGTTCCGAGGTGGCTACCGTCAGGTTGGCGACGCGCTCGCCCGAATTGAGCGTGCGGATTTCCGGGTCTTTGCCCAGATTGCCGATAATGATGACCTTGTTGACCGAGCCCGCCATGCGCTGCGCCTTCCGTTCTGCCCGCGATTCGGCGGACACATTAAATTCCAGGGCGGCAGCATAGGCCGCAAACAGCCGCCTGCCAAGCGCGTGTTAACGTTTTGTTCACATCTTTTCGCGCCGCAGACGAACCCGTGTCTATTTCTTTTTTTCGGGCAGGTTGTCGGGCAGGGTCTGCGGTTCGGAGAAGTTACGGTCGCGCGGCACTTCGAAAGCACTGGGGATGACCAGACGCCCGTCCGGGGCCTTGGTCAGGAAGGGCATGGCCGGACCTTCGAAGTGACGCGAGATGCGGATACCGCGCGGCGTGGACCACAGGAAGGTGCCATTATAGGCCCCGACAATCTCCTTGCGCGGCGAGCCCATGCTGAGGAACTTGATACGCAGGGCATCCAGATGCGCCGCGCAATATTCGAGCGACGGCACGTCCTTTTTGATGATGTTGAACTTCGGCGGCTGATCCTTGGGAAAGCCGATATGGAAGCACACGTTCGGCGCGTCAGGTGCTTCGACGGCGGGCTTTTCACAGCCCGCCAGAGCCACACAGGCCACGCCCGCGACAAGCCACAGAACAGGTTTCGTCGTCATTGATGGCTCCTACTTGACCGAACAGCCCTGACCCTGTTCGAGCAGGGTACGGAAGGTCTTGTTATCGTCGGAGATTTCCACGCGCTTGGGCACCAGGCGCAGGGTTTGAGACCCCCAGCGACCATAGGACGCCGAGCCCGGACGCTCGCAGCGGCCGTCAAACAGCAGGGTGGCGCAGGCATTGAGCGAAATACCGTCCGACAGGCGCGTCCACTCGTTGCCGGCAAAGCGCAGGCAGGCCCCCGCCGGGCCGGTGGTCGGGGCGGTTGCGGCCACCGGCTCCCCGGACTCGACCACCACAGGCGCGACCTTATCGGCCGAAATGACCGGCGGCGGTGCCAGAGAGGCGGTCGGGGCGGCCGTCATTTCACCGCTTTCATCGACACCGACATCCAGGGCATTGGCGGCCACACCGTTCTTTTTGGCGCAGTCCGCAATGGTGAGTTGCCCCACAAATTCGCCATTGACGAAACAGCGCAGCGTCTTCTTGGCATCAAGGGTCGGCGCGTCGTCGATGTCGAGGACAAGGCCCGGACCCTCGGTATTCATGCGCGGCGTTTCTTTTTGCGAACTGGAAATCGCCCATCCGATCAGCACCGCCAGCAGCAGGGCCCCGCCCGCGCCCGCCAGCCAGATCGTCTGCTTTCGATTCAGCGCCATAATCCATCCCCTCGGAGGTGAGTAACACCCCCTAAAGGCCTGTTTATGCGCCGCCTGTCAAGCGGGAGAGCGCAGCGGAATAGTTGGAAGCCTGGGCATTCCAGTAGGCGGTCGAACCGGAGGACGTGGCCTTCTTCTTGCTATCGTCCGACGACGTCGTATCTTCGCCGTAGCGCAGGTAGCGATAGGCCGAACGCACATTCTTCAGGGCGTCGTCCAGCGTCTTGATCGCCGCCGCGATGCTCTCTTCCGAATTGAGGTTCACATCGGCATTGAACTTCAGACCGAAGAGTTTTTCGGTATCCGCCGCCGCCTTTTTCGACGCCGAGGCTGACGCGGAAGCCGAGGGTTTATCCGGTTCCGAACGGACCAGACCTTCGGTCAGACCCAGCCCCTCCAGAGCGTCCTTACCCGCCGGGCCTTTGACGATTTCCATCTGGCTCGACTTGTTTTGCGGCTCGATGATCAGTTGCGACTCAGGCTTGCCCGCCACCTTGGCCACGCTCACCTTCAGCTTGAAACCGGCGGCACGCTGGATCTTCTTGGCCAGGGTATCGAGGGTTTCATTGGCTTCGATGAGGATCTTCTTCTGCGAACCGCTGGAATCGCGCAGGTAAAACGAGTCCCCTGCCCGCGCCGACGTGGCAGAGGTCAGAAGTGTGGAGTCCTTGTATTCGATCGACCCCTTGGGCAGGCCGAGCTTATCCAGCACAGAGGCCCCGCCACTGGTCACGGCGATGGACTGCGGATCGACCTCGCCATCCTTGCCGGAGTAGCGCTGGCTCCATTCCAACGTGCCGCTGTCAACGTCCATGCGGGCGATATAGGCGTCGGCCTCGCCGATTTTAGTCGTGCCGGCGATCTCGCCTTCGGTCTGTCCGGCAAAATAGACCTTGCCGTCAGTGAACTGCACCCGGACGTTCTTTTCTTCGCCCGCGCCGCCGTAATAGACGACCTTGTCGCCGGCGGTGGAGTTGAAATCGGTCGATACGGTGGCCGCGAAGCCGTCGGAATGTCCGTGGAAGGCCGTGCTGCCGGACCCGCCGCCCAGTATGCTGTCATTGCCGGTCGAACCGCCGACATAGACCTTGCCATTATAAACGTCGATGGCCCCGATCTGCCCTCCGCCGATGCCGCCCAGAGTGCGTGTGCCGCTTAAGGTCGGCTTGGCCGGATTGGTTATGTCATAGGCGCGCAGGACGATATTGCTGTCTTCGACACCGGCGACGTACAGCGTATTGCCGTCCACCGCCACCGCATTGGCCTGATCGGTGCCCGAAGTGCCATATTGCACCGTCGCCGTCACCTTGCCCGTAGGGTCGAAGCTGCGCACATAGGCGTCAAAGCCGCCGGCCGAACCGACACCGCCCTGCATAACGCCGCGCGTCTTGCCCGCCACCTGCACCGAACCGTCTGCGCCGAACGATACGGCCAGCGCCGTGTCCTCTTCGTTGGAGCCGAAGCGCTTGGTCCACATTTCCTGACCCGCGGCATCGAAGACGGTCACAAAGCTGTCGGCCACCGTCTTGTTGGTACCGGACGTGCCGGTATCCTCTGTGGTGCTGGTCGTCGAAAAGGTTTTGTCCCCCACCGTGTAGGTTGAGGTCTTGGTCGTGACGGTCGAAAGCGTGCCGGTCACGGACCCGGCAATCGCCACCTTGCCGTCAGAGCCGACGCTCAGCGCATAGCCCGTCGCGGTATCGGCCGCGCCCAGCGTGCGCGTATAGACGACATGCCCGGCGGAATCGTACTTGATCAGGGCCACATCCTGCGTGCCCTTGATGGTCTGCCCATCGACCGTACCGTCCACATCGGCCAGCACATAGACCGAGCCATCCGGACCCGACACACTCTGATGGACGGTCTTGATCGAGCCTTCCAGATCGTTCTGAACGCTGCGCCCTGCGGTCCAGAAGGTGTCGCCGGGGGCCGAGACCGTATCGCCATCCGTGTTGAACTTGACGAGGCCCGTGGTCTGCTTGGGGGTGACGGTTTCGAACTTCTTGGTTTCTTTATTGTATTTCGTCGTCTTGTCGGTGTCGCCGGTCTTCTGCACGACGAAGACGGAATCGCCGGTGGAAGCCGCCGTAAAGCTCAGGGCCTCGGTGGAGTCGCCCTGAATCTTCAGGGAAAAGGTATCGGGATTGGTGCCGACCTTGACCGTCTTGCCGTTGGTCTCAACGGTCTTGTCCGTCCCCGGTGTGCGCTGCACGGCAAACTTGGTCGAAAGACCAGCCTCCTTCAGCTTGCCGTTGATATAGGTGACGACGTTCGACATGGAGCGCGTATCGCCGCCCATTTCCGACAGGTCGATATGGACGTTGATGGGCGTGGCGGTGCCGGTCTTTTTGACCGCAATATCGAAGACCACGGCCCCCTTTAAGGCCTCGACCTCGCTGGTCGCGGTGCCCGAATGAATATCCTTGGCCAGATAGGTGGTGTTGGTGCGCGGCACGCCGACGGTCGATTTCAGCTTATCGGTAATGGCGCCCTGAATCAGGTCCAGATGCTCGTACTCGGCATCCTTAACGTATCCGCTGACCTCGGTAAGACCCGAATCGAAGCGCCGACGCAGGCTGTTCAGTTCCGTCTTGTTGGTTATCGAGTCGGCATTGGCCCCCGTCATTATGGACTGCGCCTTGGCCGCTACGGCGCGCAGGGAATTCAGTCCGGTGTAGAGGGTGTAGAGCTTCTTATAGTCCGCCGAAGCGCCGGCCAGATCGAGAGTGACGGCCGATTCGCGGATAAAACTTTTGCCCGCCAGTATGTTCTTGACCAGCGTGTCGTCGGGCGTGCCGCCCTTTTCCCACGGGGCGGTGGGGGCGCGCGTAGTCCCGGTGGGGCTGGTCGCCGTCGTCGGCGCAGGCGTATTCGACGTCCCCGCCGAGGCGCGAACTTTCGAGTTGAAATAACTCGTCAGCAGGCTGGTATCGAACGATAGGGTCATGCCACCGGTTCCATTGCGACCCCATTATCGCCGATCAAACCTTAAGAAGCGTTAACCCGCGCTCAAAAGCAGGGTTTTTAGAGCGCCTTCCGAAACGGAATCAAATGCGCGACAAAACAAACCGCTCAATCCGAACGACATCCGCTCTAACCCAAAAAACCCGCCGTCGCCGGCGGGTTTCATGTAGCGTCAGGGAGCGGTCGCCTACTGGAAGAGACGCAGGATGGCCTGTGGCGACTGGTTCGCAATCGACAGGGCCTGCGTGCCCAGTTGCTGCTGCACCTGAAGGGCCTGCAAACGGGCGCTTTCCTTGGCCAGATCGGCGTCCACCAGGTTGCCGATACCGACTTCGATAGCCCCCGACAGCTTGGCGACGAAGCTCTGGCGGCCTTCGATCTGCTTGGCTTCCGAGCCGAGCGAGGCCAAGCTGGCATTGACGTTCTGGATTGAGGTGTCCAGCTTGGCCAGGGCCGAGGTGGCTACCGTAATGGACAGGACGTTGGCCACGGAAGACAGGGTGATGATGCTGCCACCGAGGCTGAAGTTACGCGACGACAGGGTAACGACCGAACTGCCGTCCGCATTGTCGATGAATTTGATGCCGTTGGTCAGGCTGCCGTTCAGCAGGTTGGTACCGTCGAACGAGGCATTGGCCACGGCGTGGCTGATCTGACGCAGCAGTTCGCGGAAGTCGCCGTTAAGCGCGTTGCGCGACGCCGTTGACAGCGACGGGTCCATCGCCGACACCACCTTGTCGCGCATCTGCACCAGTAGGTCGGATACCGATTCCCCAGCGGCCAAGGTTACATCCGCGACCGAAGTGGCGCGATTGAGCGAGTTTTTCACCGCGCTCAGCGAGCTGAGATCGGCGCGTTGCCCCTGAGCGATGGAATAGAGCGCCGCATTGTCCTTGGCGCTGGAAACCTCAAGGCCTGTCGAAATCTTGGTTTGCGTCGATTCCAGCTTACGAGTCGTTGCGTTCAGGTTCTGCAACGCCGTCATGGCAGTTTTGTTGGTATTGACGCTTACCGTCGGCATGAGGATTCTCCATATACGCTACGACTCAGAAGTCTTAACGAACATGGTAACCAAAAGGTTAATTCATGCAAACGGCTTTATCCGCGTCCCTCACAGGTACGCGGTAAACAACACAGACTTACGACCGGAAAAAGGACGTCAGATATCGGTTCTGACGATGCTTCCCGCCTTGTAACTTATGGACTTGCGCATCTCGACCAGTTCCTTTTGCGGAAACTGACGGACCACTTCGCCCGTATAGCGATCAATAGCGCGATAGATGAATTCACCGCTGTCGGGGTCCTTATCTATCGTCAGCTTCAGCATATAGGCTGGCTGTGATTGCGCCCGATCGTGATTCGACAGACCGTTCTCCGTCTGACTGCCGGAAGAGGCCGCAGCGACTTCCTGTACAGGCTGTACCGGCTCCACAGGTTTGATCTGCGTGGGGTCGGGGACGGCGGGCTGGTTTACAACATTCGTAATCATCTCCTGTATTACGCCCGGCGCCTTACGCCGGTACGCCCTCTGTTAATGATCCTTACGCCGAGCCGGACGATGGATCAGAGAAAAAGGGGGGCGGACGCCGAAACGCCGCCCCCGTCATTCCTTAGCGGAACAGGCTCAGAACCGTCGATGTGGACTGGTTCGCAATCGACAGGGCCTGGACGCCAAGCTGTTGCTTGGTTTGCAGGGCCTGCAGCTTCGCGCTTTCCTTCGCCAGGTCGGCATCCACAAGGTTGCCGATCCCGTTTTCGATGGAGTCGGACAGCTTGCTGATGAACTTGGCGTGGTTGGCCAGCGACTTGGACGAGGTGCCGAGCTTGGCCAGCTTGGCCGACACGTCATCAATCTTGGTGGCGAGCGTCGAGACCGCGGCCGAAGCCGTCGCCTTGGTGCCGATCGTCGTCGCGTTGATGCTCAGACCCGTCAGAGACAGATCCTGAGCCGCCACGGTGAGCGTGCCGCCCGAAGCGTTAGCCAGAGCGGAGAGCGCCGTGCCGCCATTCTTGATGATGTTGATGCCGTTGAAGGTCGCGTTGGCAACCGTCTTGCCGATCTGATCGCGGATCGCCTTGAAATCTTCGTTCAGAGCGGTACGGCTGGCCGTGCTCAGGCTGGCGTCCGAGGCCGCCAGAGCCTTTTCTTTCAGCTGGGTGAGCATGTCAGAGACGGATTCACCCGCCGAGATCGCCACGTCCACGACCGATTGGTTGCGGGAAAGCGATTCCTGAACCGCATTCAGAGAGGAAACTTCAGCGCGCTGGCCTTGAGCGATGGCGAAAACGGCGCCATTGTCCTTGGCCGAAGCCACCTTCAGACCCGTGTTGATGCGGGTTTGGGTAATTTGCAGGTCAGAGTTCGTCTTGTTCAGGTTTTGCAGAGCAATCATAGCTCCGCTGTTGGTATTCACGCTGTTCAGCGCCATGGGTCTAGTCCTTCTTCTAGATGAACCGGAGACATTTTGTCGTCCGGCGGCATTTTGCCTGACCTGTTGGCTGCAAGTGGCGGGCCAACGCTCCGCTTACGGAAAAAACACCCAAATAATTGAAATATAAGCGTTATACATGCCTTAACCACACCCCGCGCCCGGCAGATTTTGCCGGATTTCGGCACTTTTTGCCTACCCGGCACTTTTTTCCACCCCGGCCGCAGGCAAAAAAGAAGCCGGAGCCGGACCCGTCTGGATCCGCAACTCCGGCTTTTTACGAACGCTACTGGAACAGCCGGGTTACAATACCCGGGGCCTGATTGGCGATCGACAGGGCCTGAACACCGAGCTGCTGCTTGGTCTGCAGGGCCTGCAACTTCGCACTTTCCTTGGCCAGATCAGCATCCACAAGGTTGCCAATCCCCGCCTCCATCGAGTCAACCAACTTCGAGACAAACCGCGCATGGCTTTCGAGCGATTTCGACGACGTCCCCAGTCGGCCGAGGGCCGCAGAGACGTTGGCAATCGACACATCCACCGCGTCGGCTATGGTCTTAGCCTGCGCCGCCGATGTGAAGGTCGAACCCGCCGAAAGCGTGATCGTGCTCCCGGTGAGGCTCAGGTCCTGCGCCGCAATGGTCAGCTGCGAGGAGCCGTCCGCATTGGCCAGAGGTGCCAGAGCCAGCGCCCCGTTCTTGATCAGATTGACCCCGTTGAACGTCGCATTGTTCACCGTCTTCGTAATCTGGTCGCGAAGCGCCTTGAAGTCTTCGTTCAGCGCCTGACGACTCACCGTCGTCAGCGATGTATCCGAAGCCGCGAGAGCCTTCTCCTTCATTTGCGTCAGCATATCCGCAATGCCTTCGCCCGCTGACAGAGCTACATCGACAGCCGATTTAGCCCGATCAAGCGAGTCCGTCACCGCACCGAGAGAAGCCACGTCTGCGCGCTGGCGGCTAGCGATGGCGTAAACCGCCCCGTTATCCTTGGCGCCCGCAACCTTCAACCCAGTATTGATGCGGGTTTGCGTCGTTTGCAGTTCGTTGTTGGTTTTGTTCAGGTTCTGCAGGGCGATCATCGCACCCGCATTGGTATTGATCGACATATTCGGCATCGACAGCGTCCTTTCCATTCTGGTCGGGGATTTGATCGGCATTTTTGCCGCAAAGCCATTTTGGCCTACCCGTCACCTAGCAATGGAAATGCCAGTCAGTAAGGTCACATTAAATATTTTTAGCATTGTTTTTAAAGAATATTTTTAAATTGAAAAAGGCAGGAATCATTGACCCCCGCCCTTCCCGACCGGCCCTGCCCGGCAAAATCTGCAACAGGGTGAATTTTTAACCCAGAGACGCGCGCACCGTGCCCACAAAGGCGCTCTCGGCCGCCGGGGCCTGATCCTGGCGCGGCATCAGCCCCTGCATGATCAGACGGTTGACCTCAATCAGGGGCGTGATCTCTTCCTGACCGCGCATCACCGCAGAGGTGTGCCGGTTGACCCAGATCGACAGCGAGATGATCTGCGCGCGCAGCGCATCCGGCAAACCGTTCCCGGGCAGGGCGCAGTCCGTCCCCAGCACCGACCACAGGCGACGGTTCCAGTCGAGCGCGTCCATACGCCGGGCGACCTCGCTCCTGTCGAGCTCAGCCGCCTCCATCAGGGCGCGGGTAACCTGACCGAACAGACGATACTCCGTCTGACGCGGATCTTCATTCCGCTGAGCCGTCTTCTGATAGGCTTGTAGAGACATGTCCCAGTCTTTCGTCTTCGTACTCGATAAGCTTACGGCACCCCATCAGAGCCTTGTAATATTCACGACCCATGATGGATTTGGAAATCACCACACATTCCGCCAGAATGGTCGGATTGGCGATAACGCTCATGAACTCTGTCATGCGCGTCAGGAATTCGTCGTAGTATTTCTCTGCCCCCGCTTCGTCGAGGTACATCATCATCACCGGGAAGTAGATGTGTCGGGACGGAGACGTGACCTCGCTGACCTGCATGATGTCTTTTTCACGCAGAACCGAAGCCTTGTTCTGAAGCACGAGCGAACACCGACGGTCGCCGTTTTGCACAACAGCACCGTTGAGGACAAATTTTTCACCCGGCTTGAGCGACAGTTTAAGGGGCATGTCAATCCTTTTGGCCAGCAGCTTAGGCTTCGCACAGTTAACATCCGGTTTCGCGCGTCCGCAAATATGCCGGACGCAACGCTATCCTGATCTTAATCGAATCATCGGATAAGATCGCATGTTCAGGACCATCTGTCCCCACCTTCGATGAAATGCGCGGTAAGGGGGGATGGCGCGGAGAGTATCATGCCGAAAAAAACATGGCCGATCAAAACCAGGGCCGGGGACACCCCTCCGTCGGCTGATGCCGCCGACCTGCTCGCGGCGAGGGTGCTGGCGACGCCCGACACGGTCAGCGCCATCGCCATGAACGCCGCCGCGACGCCCGGCAAGGACGCGCTGGCCGACATTGCCTCGACCCTTCTGGGCGACTCCGGCTCCTCGGCAGCCCTCGACGCCCTGATGGAGGCCACCCGCTACATCACCGAAGTGCGTCTGCTGACCCTCCTGAAGGACGCGCTGGTCCTTGTGCAGAAGTCGGACTATGAGACAGCGACGCAAAAGACGCTCGAAGCGCTGCGCATCAACGAGAAATGCGGCACCGCCTGGCACATTCTGGCCGTCTGCCGGGAAAAGGCCGGCGACATCAAAAGTGCCTTCACCTGCTTCGAGGCCGCCCTGCAACTCGAAGAGGACAATACGGGGATCGCCAACGACCTCGGTCGCCTCGCCTACCATCTCGACATGCACGAGCAGGCCGAAAAACTGTTTCGCTACGTACTCGAAAAGACCCCCGACGATGCCGAAGTCGCCAACAACTATGCCTCTTGCCTGCGCGAAGTCAGCCGCTTTGACGAGGCCATCGCGCTTCTGACGCCTTTTCTGGAGAAGAACCCGGCCAATGGCGCCCTGTGGAACACGCTGGGGACCATCGTGAATGCCAAGGGCGATCTGGCCACGGCCCTGCTGTTCTTTGATGAGGCGGTAAAGTTCGTTCCCAACGACCCCAAGCCCTGGCACAACCGCGGTCTGGTTCTCAGCGCCCTGGGCGAAATGGATGCAGCGATAGACAGTCTTGAGAACGCCATCCGGCGCATGACCTCCCCTACGCAGATTGAAGCCGCAGAACTGGCACTGGCCTTCTGCTACTTCGTCAAGGGCGACCTGATGCGCGGCTATCACTACTACGCCGCGCGCAAGTCGCTGCACAGCCTTGAAGGCATGAAGTACGTCACCGATATACCGGCGCTGGATCTGAGCCAGCCCCTGACGGGCAAGTCGGTCTTCGTGACCATGGAACAGGGGCTGGGTGATGAAATCCTGTTCGGCACCCTGCTCCCTGACCTTCTGGCCGAGCTGGGGCCGGACGGCCACCTGACGATCGGGGTCGAAAGACGGCTTATGCCCCTGTTTGCCCGCACCTTTCCGCAGGTGCACGTCACCTATCACGGCACCGGCAAGGTCAATGGAATTATGGTGCGCCACTATCCGCAAATGGACAGCACGCGCCACTATGACGGCTTCATCATGTTGGGCGATCTGCTGCCGCGCTACCGGCAAGACGCCGCCGCCTTCCCGCGCCAGACGCACTTTCTCACCCCCGATCCACAGCGGGTCGCCTACTGGAAGGCCGAGCTGGACAAGCTGGGGCCTAAGCCCAAGGTGGGGCTTTTGTGGAAAAGCCTTGTGCAGCATTCACGACGCGACCGCTACTATTCGCCGTTCGAAAGCTGGGGGGCCATCCTGCGCACGCCGGGCGTGCACTTCGTCAACCTTCAGTACGGCGACGTCAGCGAAGAGCTGCGTCAGGCCGAACGCGAGGGCCTGAGCATCTGGAACCCGCCGGGCATCGACCTGAAACAGGATCTGGACGATCTGGCGGCCCTGTGCGCCGCCATGGATCTGATCATGGGGCCGTCGAACGCCACCAGCAATATCGCCGCCGCCGTCGGGACGGACATCTGGATCATCGCCCCGCCCCATGCCTGGACCATGATGGGCACGGACCATTACCCGTGGTACGGCAGCGCCCGCATGTTTGTGACCCCGACCGCCGGAGAGTGGGGCCCCGGACTGGAGGCTATGCGTCAGGCCCTGATTCACGAAGTTGCCGCCGTGGTCAGCCCGCCGTCCCCCGACGATATTCGGCGACAATTTCAGACGGTTGAGCGGGCCCTGCTCATGCGCGACTGGGACGAGGCCGAACATCAGGCCCGCGCCCTGATCCGGCAGGCCCCCGACCATACGGGGGCGTGGCAGGCGCTGGCCACCGCGCTCGACCGGCAGGACCGCGTACCGGAAGCGCTGGACGCCTATCAGAAGGCCCTGACCCATCAGCCCGACTCGCTGGAGATCGCTGCTGATCTGGCGCAACTGGCCTTCCGCATGGGTCTCTACGACATGGCTGAGCGCTTCTACGGCCTGATTGTGCAGCGCGATCCCGGCCATCTGCTGGCGGTCAACTATTACGCGGCGGCCCTGCGCGAACAGGGCAAGTTCGAACAGGCCATCACCCTGCTTCAGGCCTATCTGACCGACTATCCGCAACAAAGCGCCCTGTGGGACACGCTGGGGACGGTCCTGATGGCGCAGGGCGACGCCGAGACCGCGCTGATCTTTTTCAACGAGGCGGTGACGCTCGACAACTGCCTGCCAGCGCGCTTCAACCGCGCCTGCCTGTGGATGGAGACGGGTCGGGTGGCCGAGGCCATTCCGGAGCTGGAGCTTTGCCTCGATCGCTTCTCGGAACCGACCAATCTGCGCTCGGCCGAGCTGATGCTGGCCTATGCGCAACTGGCGCTCGGCAACCTCAAGGCGGGGTGGGCGGCCTATGCCGCACGCCACATGACCGGCACGCCGAAAGAGGTGCATTTCGATGTGCCAGCCTCACGGCTCAAGCCGGAAGAGATTGCCGGAAAACGCCTGCTTGTGGTGGCCGAACAGGGTCTGGGCGACGAGGTCATGCTGGGCACCCTGCTGCCGGATATCATCGAGCGGCTGGCGGACGGGGTTTTGACTCTGGCCGTCGAAAAGCGCCTTGTGCCGCTGTTTGCCCGTGCCTTCCCCAAGGCGCGCGTCCTGCCGCACCATACCGAGACGCGCGACGGTCGGATCAGCCGCAGCGTACCGGGCCTCTCCGGCGACAGTGTGGACGGCTGGGCGCTGCTCGGCGACTTCCTGCCTTTGTTGCGCAGCCATATCGCCGCCTTCGCGCACAAGACGCCCCTGCTCACGCCGGACCCGGCGCGCGTCGCCTTCTGGAAAAGCGAGCTGGCCAGACAGGGGGCCGGGCGCAAGGTCGGTCTGTTGTGGAAGAGCCTGATCAGCGATTCCCGTCGCCAGCGGCTCTACCCGGCTTTTGAGGCCTTCGCCCCGCTTCTGGCGCAAAAGGACACGGTCTTCGTCAATCTGCAATATGGCGAGACGGTCAGCGAGCAGATCGCCGCCAGGGCGCAAGGCGCGACCTTCTTCACGCCGACCATCGACCTGCAAAACGATCTCGGCGAACTGAGCGCCCTGTGCGCCGCGCTGGACGTCGTCATCGGTCCCGCCAACGCCTCGACCCAGATTGCCGCAGCGACGGGGGCCGCGACCTGGCTGCTTCTGACGCCCGGTTCCTGGACGACGCTGGGGAGCGAGCAGTATCCGTGGTACGCCAATGCCCGCACCTTCGTTGCCGAAGACGGTGAGTGGGGCCCGGTGGTGGCGCGGGTCATCGAGGGGCTGAAATAAAAAAGGCGGTGGAATTTCCACCGCCTTTTCATTGATTTAAGCCCTCAACTTAATGTGCCATATAGAGGTTGAGATTGGTATTGTGCAACAGGGCGCGGGTCGTGCCGCCAAAGGCAAACTCGCGCAGGCGCGACCGCCCGAAGGCCCCGGCCACCATATATTGCGCCTGATGCCGCTGATTGGCCTCGACCAGCGTCCCGATCAGGTCGTTGCTCTTCGGCAGGATATCGACCTCAACGTTCAGGCCGTGCAGCATGTAGTAGCGCGCCAGCTTACCCAGATCGGCGGGATTTTCCCCGACCGGTGCCCCGGCCACCACCACCTTCGACGCTTTTTTGAGCAGGGGGATGGCGCGCCGCGCCGCGCGTGAAGAGGGCTCCTTGCCATCCCACGCCACCAGCGCCGTGCCACCTACCGCAAAGGGTTGGCGGGCGATAAACACTCCGGCGCGCTCTTCCATAAGCACCTGCTGAAAAGCCTCGGACAACAGGCCGCGCCCACGCGCGCTCTCATCACCGAAGACCACAATGTCGGACAGACGCGTTTCTGTCGCCAGACACTGCCACACCGGCGATTTCAGCGGCAGGAACAGCTTATGTTCATAGGCGGTATCATTGTAAGCGTCGCGCGCCACGGCCTCGGCCTCTTCGGCGGCCGATTTCAGCCCGTCCATGGCCGCCATCTGCACCGTGCCCATAAAACCTTCGCCCAGCCACGGGGCCAGTTCCGCCGGATCGGGCGGCGCAAACAGGAAGCTCAGTTGACCGCCAAAGGCCCGCGCGATGTCTGCGGCAATGGCAATCGCCGTCTCTTCAGAGGGGGCACCCGATACCGGCACCGATACGCGCGCCCAGGCGCCACCGGCAGTGAGGGGGGAGTCAGTCATCAGAGGGACCTCCTTTTTTGTGCATGGTCAGCATTTAACCACGACGCAGCGCGCCTTATGGCTGTAAGTATAGGCCCCGCTCCGTGGATTGGACACGCGGCATATGGCCCCAATGCACAAGTATTTCGTCAACACTTTGTGAAACCCGATGGCCCCTCGCACACCTCCGTCCCGACGCACCACCGTCGATCCCGCCCCCCGCGCCTGGCAGCGTATGCTCTCCGGCCGTCGCCTCGACCTGCTCGATCCCTCGGCCATGGATATCGAGATTGACGATATAGCGCTCGGCCTGTCGCGCGTCGCCCGCTGGAACGGCCAAACCACGGGCGAACATGGCTTTTCGGTCGCTCAGCATTCCTTGATCGTCGAAGAGATCTGCGCCCATCTGAGGCCGGGGCTCGATACGCAGTGGCGGCTGGTGGCCCTGTTGCACGACGCGCCCGAATACGTCATCGGCGACATGATTTCACCGTTCAAGGCGGCGCTGGGCCTCGATTACAAGCGGTTTGAGCATCATCTGGAACAGGCCATCCATATCCGCTTTGGCCTGCCCGCCGTGGTGCCACAGGAGGTCAAGGCCCTGATCAAGCGCGCCGATCACGCCTGCGCCTATTTCGAAGCCACGCAACTGGTCGGCTTTTCCGACGCTGAAGCGCGCACCTTTTTCGGCACCCCGCCCGATGGCTACGACCTGAGCCTGACCGCCCTGTCGGGACAGGTCGTCCGTGCACAGTTCGTTGACAGGTTCTATGCCCTCAGCCAAGGTTTATGAGGAGGAGCTTTCTGTGCCGGTCAGCCTGACGATCGAACTGTCCGCCGTGGTTATGGCGATCAAGGACAATGAGGCGATGGTCCTGTGCCTGACCCTGCCCGATGGCACGGCCCTGCCGTCCGGCCCGTTTCGCCCGGAGGCCCACCGCACCTTCGATCTGGCCGTGCGCGCCTTTGTCACCGAACAGACCGGGTTTTCGGCGGGCTATGTCGAGCAACTCTATTCCTTCGGGGATGAGGGGCGTCAGGGCCTGAGTTCGCTTGCCCCCGGCGGCAGCGATCAGCGCGTTATTTCGCTAGGCTATCTGGCCCTCACCGCCGACAGCGCCTTCCAGTCGCAATTATCCGCCCAGTGGAAGCCCTATTCCGCCTTCTTCCCGTGGGAAGACTGGCGGCGCGGCGAACCGGCGGCGGTAGCACCTCTGCGTCGGCGTCTGCGCGACTGGTGCGACGCCGCCCCGGACGCACAGAGCGCCGCCGAACGGCACGGCCGGGTCGAAACCCTGTTCCCCGAAGACAGCGACCTGTGGAACGAAGAACGCGTGCTGGATCGTTATGAACTGCTCTACAGCGCCTGCCTGATCCATGAATCGCGCTGCGCCGAGGCCTCCAGCGGCAGCGGTATCGCCATGCTGTCGGACCACCGCCGCATCCTCGCCACCGGTCTTTCACGGTTAAGGGGTAAGTTGAAATACCGTCCGGTGATCTTTGAGCTGATGCCCGAACGCTTTACGCTGCTGGAATTGCAGCGCTCGCTGGAGGCCATTAGCGGCCTGCCCCTGCACAAACAGAACTTCCGCCGCGCGCTGGAACGCACCGGTTTTGTTCGCCCGACCGGCATTATGCGCGACGACACGGGCGGCCGTCCGGCGGAGCTTTACGCCTATGACCGCGACCGCTTCCGCTTCAGCCCATCTCTGGGGTTAAGTTTGCCCAGAGGATAGGGTTTTAGCCAAGAAAACACGAAAAGCACAAGAAATGGCGGAAGTTGCGTTGCCCGGAGGGCCTTTACATATCGCGTAGCGCAGGCGCTCCGCGCCGAAATATCCGCCTACGCCTTTTCGTGATTTTCGTGGCCAATAAAAAAAGCCGGCAGGTTGCCCTACCGGCTTTTTCGTATTGCCAAAGCGCCAGCTTACGCCGCGCGGCCCGCCAGACGCGCCGCCTGCGCCATCCAATTTTCGCGCACGATGCGCGGGGCCGAATGGACGCGCGCCGACAGCCAGGCCACGTGTTCCGGCGTCCAGCTCGCCACCTGCCAGTAGTGGTAAATGCCCAGCATATTCAATTCGCGCTCGTTATCGGCACCAATGCCCGAAATCAGCGTCAGGTCGTCGGGATAGCCTTCGGGCGCGCTGAGGCGATGCGGCTCAAGGCCGGTGCCCGCCTGCTCGACCGCCGCGCGCACGCTTTCCGGCGTCATGGACGACAGAAGCGAGGCCTTGGGGCGCGAGGTGCGATCCAGCAGTTCCGTCACCGGTTCAGCCTTGACCGCCAGGGCGGGGGCGGCCACGACGGGCGCTTCGGTGCGCTCAATCCCGGCCATGATGGCGGGCTCCAGCTCGGTGGAGACGCCCACGGGCGCAGGCTGCGGAGCGGCCGGTTGCGCCACAGGCACCGCCGCGACCGGTCGCAGCGGGATGATGTCCGCCGATGGACGCGGGGCGTCTGCCTGTGCGGCGGGCGCTTGTACGGCCTGACGCGAAGCATTGAGGGCCTGAGCCGCCGCGACCATCGGGTCGGAAACCGGGCGTTCCACCGCCGGAGCGTTCAGCGGGGCATCGAGAGTGGAGTCAACGATGGAAGCCGGGGCCTCGTCAAATATCGAGACGCGGCGCACGGCGCGCTTCGGCCGGGGCGACAGATGCCAGCCCACAAAGCCGCTGAACAGGAAGACCGCCAGAAGCAGGGCCGCCGATTGTGCAATCAGCAAATACATGTATTCCCCCTACCCTGCGCGACGCGCGAGAAAGCCCGTACACAGGCCCAGCGCCGCCGCACCCAGCAGCAGCCAGCGCAGCTCAAAGATCAGATAAAGCATGATCGGTCTTCCCCATAGACACCCGCATCGGCGTTTCGCTTGTGTCGGTCAGCACTTGCAGCGCCGGCCCGTACAGATACCCCTCGCCCTTCGGGACATAGACCTCGATTTCCGGCGGCAGTTCCGGTTGCAGGCTGCGCACGGCGGCGGCGGCCTGCATCAGACGCGCCTTGCGTTCCTCGGCGGTGACGCCGGGACGAAAATCCTGCGTTTTGAAGCTGAGGCGGACATTGAGACCATCGACCTCATAGGCGATATCGCCCAGCCCCTCGGCCTTCAGCGCGTCGGCGACCCGCACTTCCAGCGCCTGCGGCATGGCCGGAAGCTGTTTATACAGCCCCACCCCTGCCCCGGCGGTCAGAAGCAGCAGTCCCAGTCCCCATACTGTTTTGGACGACATGCCAAGTTCCCGGAAAATCGAAATTCTGAAAGTGTTAACAACTAAAGCCCAAATCCCGACACCTGACAATAGGCCGCAGGTTGCCGGAGAGCGATAAGTTAGACGGCGCGTGTGACAGCGCCAAGACATACGCCTGAGAGGGGAAATGCGATCCCTTTCCGCCACGAAAAAAGCCCGGCGGAGGGCCGGGCTTCTTCCAGTCGGGTACTGTCACCGTATTACTTTGCCGAAATCGCGGCTTGCGCGGCGGCCAGACGCGCCACCGGCACGCGGTAGGGCGAGCACGACACGTAGTCGAGGCCGACCTTTTGACAGAAAGCGATCGAGGCCGGATCACCCCCATGTTCGCCGCAGATGCCGAGCTTGATGTCCGGGCGGGTCGTGCGGCCCTTGGTGCGGGCGATGTCGATCAGTTGCCCTACGCCGTCCGGATCGAGGCTGACGAAGGGGTCCTTCTCGAAAATCCCCTTTTCGATATAGGGGTTGAGGAAGCGGCCCGAGTCGTCACGGCTGATGCCGTAGGTGGTCTGGGTCAGGTCGTTGGTGCCAAACGAGAAGAATTCCGCCGTTTCGGCCAGCTTGTCGGCCAGCAATGCGGCACGCGGCAACTCGATCATGGTGCCGACCTTGTACGCCACCTCGGCCCCGCGCGCCTTGAGCACGCCCTCGGCAATGGCCTTGGTCATGGCAACCAGCTTGGCCATTTCTTCCTTCGTGGCCACCAGCGGGTGCATGATGTCGGGCTGCGGGTCAAAGCCTTCGGCCTTCACGTCGCAGGCGGCTTCGAAAATCGCCGTCACCTGCATCTCGTAGATTTCCGGGAAGGTGATGCCCAGACGGCAGCCGCGCCAGCCCAGCATGGGGTTGGTTTCCGACAGTTCCTTGGTGCGCTTCAGGAGCTTTTCCTCCGGCACTTCGGCGGCTTCGGCCACCAGCTTGATGTCTTCCGGCGTGTGCGGCAGGAACTCATGCAGCGGCGGATCGAGCAGGCGGATGGTCACCGGCAGGCCGTTCATGATCTTGAACAGCTCGACAAAGTCGGCCTTCTGCATCGGCAGGATTTTGGCCAGGGCCTTGCGGCGGCCGGCCTCGTCATCGGCGAGGATCATCTCACGCACAGCGCTGATGCGGTCTTCGTCGAAGAACATATGCTCGGTGCGGCACAGCCCGATGCCTTCGGCGCCGAAGCCGATGGCGGTGCGGGCGTCCGCCGGGGTTTCGGCATTGGTCAGCACCTTCAGCGTGCGGAATTCGTCGGCCCAGTTCATGATCTGGTGGAAGTCGTCCGAGAATTCCGGCTCGATCATACGGATGGAGCCTTTGAACACTTCACCCGTCGAACCGTCCAGCGTGACGATATCGCCAAAGCGGAAG
Source organism: Asticcacaulis sp. DW145 (assembly GCF_037101385.1). Taxonomy (NCBI): domain Bacteria; kingdom Pseudomonadati; phylum Pseudomonadota; class Alphaproteobacteria; order Caulobacterales; family Caulobacteraceae; genus Asticcacaulis; species Asticcacaulis sp. DW145. Next base: position 1,029,643 of record NZ_AP029025.1, read on the forward strand.
GTTTGACCGCGCGCGCTGAATTCACCGCGTTCGGTCGAAATGACCATCTCCCCGGCCCCGGACACGCAGGGACGGCCCATGCCGCGCGCCACCACGGCGGCGTGCGAGGTCATGCCGCCGCGCGCCGTGATGATCGCCTTGGCCGCGTGCATCCCGTGGATGTCTTCCGGTGAGGTTTCATCCCGCACCAGAATGACATCGTCGCCCGCCGCCGCCAGACGCACGGCGTCATCGGCGGTGAAGACGATCTTGCCGCAGGCGGCACCCGGCGAGGCCGGCAGGCCGCGCGCGATCAGGGTCCGCTCGGCCTTGGGGTCCAGCATGGGGTGCAGAAGCTGATCCAGCGCGCCGGGATCGAGGCGCATCAGCGCTTCCTGCGGCGTGATCAAGCCTTCTTTGGCCATATCCACGGCGATTTTCAGCGCCGCGCGCGAGGTGCGCTTGGCATTGCGGGTTTGCAGCATGAACAGCTTGCCCTGTTCGACTGTGAACTCCACGTCCTGCACGTCGCGGTAATGCTTTTCGAGCGTCTCAACGGTTGAGCGGAACTGCGCAAAGACTTCCGGCAGGGCCTCTTCCATCGAGGGGTTGCGCTCGCCCATCTCTTCGCGGGCTTTTTTCGTCAGGGTTTGCGGCGTGCGGATACCCGCCACCACGTCTTCGCCCTGCGCATTGAGCAGGAATTCGCCGTAGAGCGTGTTGTCGCCGGTCGAAGGATTGCGCGTAAAGGCGACGCCGGTGGCCGAGGTGTCGCCCATATTGCCGAACACCATCGACTGAATATTGACGGCCGTGCCCCAGTCTTCGGGGATGTCGTGCATCTTGCGATAAAACTTGGCGCGGTCGTTCATCCACGAACCGAACACGGCCTTGACCGCCCCCCACAGTTGATCCTGCGGGTCCTGCGGGAAGTCGTGACCCAGATCGGCCTTCACCTTGGCCTTGTAGTCGGCGATGACGCGTTCCCAGTCCTTCGCCGTGATGTCGGTGTCTACCGTGACGCCCAGACGGTCCTTATGGTCGTCCAGAATATCTTCAAAACCGTGATGGCTGACGCCCAGCACGACGTTCGAGTACATGGTGATGAAACGACGGTAGCAGTCGAGCGCGAAGCGGCGGTCGCCGGTCAGGGCGGCAAGCCCTTCGACCGTCTGATCATTGAGGCCCAGATTGAGGACCGTATCCATCATGCCCGGCATCGACGCGCGCGCGCCAGAGCGCACGGAAACCAGCAGCGGGTTTTCGACCGAGCCAAAACCCTTGCCCGTCAAGGCTTCCAGATTGGCCAGAGCCGTCTTCACCTGGGCGTCCAGCCCGTCGGGAAAGGTCTTCTCATTCTGATAATAATGGACGCAGGCCTCGGTCGTCACCGTAAAGCCCGCCGGCACCGGCAGGCCCAGAGACGACATTTCGGCCAGATTGGCGCCCTTGCCGCCCAGCAGGTTCTTCATCGCGGCATTGCCATCGGCCTTACCGGCGGCGAATGCGTAAACCCATTGCTTCGACATTTAAAAATCCCTCTTTCCACAATCAGATAAAACAATCTGTTCACCCGGCTGGCACGGCCGGACGGTAGGCAAAAGGTACACGCGCGCGCGAACTCTGCGGAATAAGTTTTTATGTAATTCAAAATCCCCTCTCCCTGTCGCACCAGCGAAGGGGAGGAGGATTTAGCCTACGCCAGCTTGGACAAATCACCCACGCCGTCGAACAGACGCCGCAGGGCCGACAACAGACTCAGGCGATTTTCGCGCTCAGCCACCACGTCGGAATTGACCAGCACCCCGTCGAGGAAGGCATCGACCGCCCCGCGCAGACCCGCCAGCTTGCCCAGCGCCTCTTCGAACTGTTCGGCGTCGATCAGCCGCTCCACCACCGGCGTCAGGGCGATCACCTGCTGCGTCAGGGCCGTTTCCACCTCCGGCGCCCCGCTGAGCAACTTGGGCTCCGCCGTCGGCAGAGCACCCTTCTTCGCCTCGGCATTGAGGATATTGGCGACGCGCGTATAGGCGGCCTGAAGCTCAGTACCCGCCGGCGACGCCAGCACGCTTTCCAGCGCCCTGATGCGCGCCACGGTGCGCACCATGTCGTCGTCCCTGACGGCAAACCCGGCCTCGACCACGTCAAAACGCACGCCTTCGTCCTTCAGCATAACCTTCAGACGGTCAGCAAAAAAGTCCGCAAACTCCGCCGACACCGCGCGGAAATCGCGGAAGGTCAGCAGGGCGTTATCGACCTTGGGCGTATTGGCGACATGCTCGAATTGCAGGTCCAGATCGTAGTCGCGGTCGGTCGGGATGACAAAGACCGGGCTTTCGAGCAGACCGGCGCGGAAATCGCGCAGATAGTTGTCATAGACCTCGGTTTCGCCTTCGGCCCAACGCGGCCCGGCCGAACCGCGCCAGTTGTCCGTATCGACATAGACGGCGCGACCTTCGCCCGCATAGATCAGCAGCGACTGATACCAGGCGGCGACCAGCTCCGACAGCGAGGCGCGCACATTGTGCTGACGCAGGATGCGCAAAATCCCCAGAGCCGCACGACGCAGGGCATAGGGGTCTTTCGAGCCCGTCGGCTTTTCGTCGATGGCAAAGAAGCCGACCAGCGTGTCGATCTTGTCAGCCAGAGCCACGGCCGCCGACACCGCACCTTCGGGCACCGAGTCCGACGGGCCCTGCGGCTTATAGTGTTCGCGGATGGCTTCGGCCACATCACCGGGTAGCCTGGCCGCTTCGGCGTAATACCCGCCCATAACCCCCTGAAGTTCCGGGAATTCCCCGACCATGTAGGAGGCCAGATCGGCCTTGGCCAGATGCGCGGCCTGCGTGGCCAGCGACACGTCGGCCTTGACCAGCGGCGCAATGACTTGCGCCAGCGCTTCGATGCGCGCCACGCGCTGCGCCATCGTGCCCAGCCTAGCGTGGAAGGTCACGCCGTTCAGCTTTTGCAACCAAGCGTCGAAATTACCTTTGCGATTGTCCTCGGACCAGAAGAAGACGCCGTCCGACAGGCGCGCCGACAGCACCTTGGCATTGCCGCGGCGGATTTCCGCCCCACCGTCGCTGGCCACCTGATTGGCGACGATGACGAACTTCGCGGCCATCTTGCCGGTCGAAAGATCGCGCACGGCAAAGTATTTCTGGTGCGTGCGCATCGAGGTCTTGATGACCTCCGGCGGCAGGCTGAGGAATTTCGGGTCCATATCGCCCAAGAGCGGCGTCGGCCATTCGTTGAGGCCGGCCACCTCTTCCAGCAGGCCATGATCGTCCATCAGAGCGCAGCCCGCGGCGGCGCAGGCCTCATTGGCCTTATCCAGAATCAAGGATTGACGCTCAATGTGGTCGAGGATGACGAAATGATCGCGCAGCTTTTGCTGATAATCGGCGAAGTCCTTGACCGCAAAGGCCTCTCCGGACGACAGGACGCGGTGGCCCTGAGTCAGGTCGCCCGATGTGATACCGCCGATGCTCAGCGGAATGACCTGACCATCAAACAGGAACAGGATGCGCTTCAACGGACGCACCCAGCGGAAGCTCGATGTGCCCGACCGCATCGACTTGGGCCACGGGAAGGTCAGGATAACGTCTTCGAGGATGCCGGGCAGGACCTCGGCCGTGCTCTTGGCCGGCTTTTCGATGCGCGCCATCCACACGCCGTTTTCCAGCACAAGCTGATCCTGCGTCAGGCCAACCTTGCGCAGGAAACCGGCCATGGCCTGTTCCGGCGCACCGTCCTTGGGGCCCTTGACCTCTTCGGTGACGGCGGCCTGTTCCAGCGGCAGGCCTTCGACGTGCAGGGCCAGACGACGCGGACCGACATAGGCCTTGAGACTGTCCCAGGTCAGGCCTTGCGCCCTGGCGCGATCGCCGAACAGGCGCTCGAAATCGCGCGCGGCCTGAAGCTGCATCCGCGCCGGGATTTCTTCTGAAAAAAGTTCGATAAGTAACTGAGCCATTTGTGTTATCTAGCTTCTTCTTGTGCGGCCCATTCAAGCGCGCAGGCCTTGCAGAGGTCGCGGATGCGGCCGATATAGGATTGCCGTTCGGCCACCGCGATGGCGCCGCGCGCATCCATCAGGTTGAACAGGTGCGAGGCCTTCAGCACGTGGTCATAGGCCGGCAGTACCAGCTTATAGCCCAGACTGTTTTCGGTATTGAGGATGCGCAGAACGTTGCGCTCCATGTCCTCAAACTGGCGCTTGAGCGTCGCCACATCGGACGCTTCGAAGTTGAAGGCCGAAAACTGGCGCTCCTGCTCCTTGAACACGTCGCCGTACTTCACGCCGTCATTATTGAATTTCAGATCATAAACGTTATCGACGTTCTGAAGATACATGGCCAGACGCTCCAGCCCGTAGGTCAGTTCACCCGACACCACATCGACCTCGATGCCGCCGACGCCCTGGAAATAGGTGTATTGCGTGACTTCCATGCCGTCGCACCACACTTCCCAGCCGAGGCCCCACGCGCCCACAGTCGGGTTTTCCCAGTCGTCTTCAACGAAGCGGATGTCGTGCAGCGCCGTGTCGAGCCCGATGGCTTTCAGCGATCCGAGATACAGCTCCTGAAGAGTGTCGGGGTTCGGCTTCAGGATCACCTGATACTGATAATAGTGTTGAAGGCGGTTGGGGTTTTCGCCATAGCGGCCATCGACCGGACGGCGCGACGGCTGCACATAGGCGGCCTTCCACGGTTTCTTGCCCAGCGCGCGCAGGACGGTGGCCGGATGCAGGGTACCTGCGCCGACTTCGACGTCATAGGGCTGAAGGATCACGCAGCCCTGCTGGCTCCAGTAATGGTGCAGGGTCAGGATAAGGTCCTGAAAGGACAGGGGCTCTTTGGTCATGTTCGAAAATGCCGGACTCCAGAATGGCCGCGAACATAGAGAGGTGCGTCCGGCCAAGCAAGGTTTGCAGGGAAAGAAAACCTGTTCAGACGGCGGAGAATCGCTTTTTCTGTGCGCCTCCCCGCGACTGGGGAGAGCGGGTTAAAGCCAAATGTCCTCTGCCGATAAGCCCACCCTCCGCGACATCCTGCGCGCCCTGAAAACGCCCAATGCCTGGCTGCTGCTGGTGCTGGGCTTTTCGGCGGGCCTGCCCTTTCTGATGACCGGGGCGACACTGGGCTTCTGGATGCGCGAAGAGGGCACAAGCCTGACCGTCATCGGTTATATGGGCTGGATCAGCCTGTTCTACGGCTTCAAGGTCGTGTGGGCCCCGTGGATGGACAAGGTGCGTCTGCCGCTCCTGCACGTGCGGCTGGGGCAAAGACGGTCCTTCATGCTGCTGGCGCAGGGCGGGGTGATCCTCAGCCTGATCGGCATGGCCGCCATCGGCCCCACGGGGAATATCTGGGCCTTCGTCGCCGTGACCCTGCTGCTGGCGCTTTGCGCCGCCTCGCAGGAAATCGCCATCCACGCCTGGCGCATCGAGCAGACCGAGGGACAGGCGCAAGAAGCGCTCAATCCGACGATCTATTCCCTCGGCTATAAGGTCGCGGCCATCGTCTCCGGCTCGCTGATCCTTATTCCCGCAGACCAATTCGGCTGGCCGGCCACGGTAACCGGGCTGGCGGCGCTGATGCTGGTCGGTGTGGCCGCGACGCTGATTGCGCGGCCGTCGCGCGCCGAAGCCCTGACGCCGCCGGTGCCCTACAGCTTCGACACCTATGTCGTCGCACCGTTGAAAAGCTTTTTTCAGGAACATGCGGGACTGGCGTGGTGGGTGCTGGCGACCGTGGCGCTCTACCGCCTGCCCGACTATCTGATCGGGCCGGTGGCCGGGCCGCTTTACAGCGACACTGGCCTCAGCAATGCCGATATCGCCTATGTGCGTTCGACCATCGGACTGGCGGCCTCGTTCGCCGGGGTGGCGCTGGGCGGCGCCTGCCTTCTGTGGCTGGGGGTTGAGCGCGCCTTCTGGCTGGGGGCGGTGACCGGGCCTTTGTCGAATATCTGCTTTGCCCTGATGGCCGCGCATCCCGGCGATGTCACCGTGTTCGGTGGCACGCTGATCATCGACAATATCGCCAATGGCATAGCCGAAACGGCCTTTATCGCCTTTCTGACGCGCCTCACCGTGAAGGAACACACCCTCACCCACTTTGCCCTGATGTATTCGGCGGCCGACCTGACCGGCAAGCTGCTGAAAGGCTTTTCGGGGCAGATCGTCGATGGCCTGACGGCTTCGCACGGCCTGTTCGGGGCCTATCAGATCTTCTTTATCGGCACAGCAGTGGCCGGGCTTCCCGCATTGAGTCTTTGCCTGATCCTGCGGCAGCGTGGCCTCTTCAAGACGGCCTGAGACAGGCGTATACTCACTGTCCCAAAGGCCGCGACACAGGGACGAAGCCATGATCCGCAACACCTTCATCGCCATCGCCGAAGACTCGAAACACCGCATGGGGGTCGAACCGCCCCGCCGTGACGGCCCGCCGACCCTGGCGCGGCTCCATTATGAGCTGTTGTCGGAACATCCCTACGAACTGACGCTGGATGATCTGAACTTTACCGTCCATTGCCTGAAACACGGCCTCGATACAGCGGATCAGCAGGCGCGCGCGGCGTTTCTCTCCAAAGGCCACCCGTGTATGCGCGCCTCGCCCCTGACCAAAACCTATGGCTTCGGGGCGCATTATAATCACGCAGGCAAGATCGCGCTTTATCCTGCGGATTCTATTGCTTATCGGAAGTTTCTCAAAGACCCGGAGGTCCGCGTCGAAAAAGCCATGCGCAGCAAGCGCGCGGTGGAGATGGTTTAAGCCTTCTACACAGATGGCCGCAGTTTAGAAGAAACCACAGATTGCACAGATTTCACAGATATGCGTTCTAGGCTCTGACTGCGGAAGTCGCGCAAACCCCGGCGCGAAGCGCCATCTGTGAAATCTGTGTAATCTGTGGTTCCCAAAACCCGATCCTCCCCACGGCGGGATGAGTGGCGCTAATCGGATGTGCATGTACATCTGTGGATCACTTCAACGTACAGGCCCGAACCCATGCCTTGGGCCAGTCGGCGCGTAGCCGGGCCGCCAGGGTTTCGGCCTCGCTCAAGGTCTTGCACAGGGCAAAACAGGTCGCCCCCGATCCCGACATGCGGGCAAAGCGTGTCTCAGGCTGCGCACGTAAAGACGCCAGCACCTCACCGATCACCGGCACCAGACGGATGGCGGGCGCTTCCAGATCGTTACGGGTGGTAGCGAGGTCGTCGATCAGGTCCTCCGCCCGCCACTGCGTGTCAACAGGGGCAAATTCCGCTGCCGCATCATAGGCTTTGAACACCGCCGGTGTCGGGCACTCGACGCCCGGATTGATCAGCACAGCGGGCAAGGGCGGCACCGTGACCGGCGTCAATCGCTCACCATAACCTTCGGCAATCGACGCCTGAGCCCACAGGCACATCACGCCGTCCGCCCCCGTCTCTGCCGCCATGGCCGACAGGGCGTCGTCAGTCACCTCTGGCGCGCAGGCTTCACGCAACAGATGCAGAACCGTCCCGGCATCAGCGCTGCCGCCGCCTACGCCTGAGGCTAAAGGGAGGTTTTTGGTCAGGTGGAAATCGTGGTTATCCACGCGCACGCCCGTTGCCGCTTCAAACCGCCGCACGGCCTTGAGAACCAGATTGTCCTCGCCCGCGCTTAAACCCTGCCCGAACGGCCCGTCGATGAACAGCCGCCCCTCCCCCGGGGTCAGGCGCACCTCATCGCCATAGTCGGCAAAAACCACCAGACTGCGCAGGGGGTGATAACCCCGGTGATCCGGGGCGGCGACGTGCAGATAGAGATTGACCTTGGCCGGAGCCAGCCGCGACCGCTTCATTTGCGCGTTTTAACCGGTGTCTTGACCGGGGTTTTGGGCTTGGCTGTCACACCCGTCGGCGCCGTTTCGGCCTCGGCCACGGCCTTGACGTCGGGCACCGCGACCGTATCCAGCTTGGCCTGCACGGCGGCCTTCTGCTTGTCGTCGGCCTCCAGAGTCAGGACGCGCGCCCACTGATAGCGCGCTTCGATGGTGCGCCCCAGCTTGTGATAGACGTCGCCCAGATGGTCGGTGATTTCCGGATCGGCGGGTTCGGCGGCGATGGCCTTTTCGATCCATTCCAGCGCCTCGGTATACTGCCCCTGCTGGTAATAGCCCCAGCCGAGCGAGTCCATGATCGCCCCTGAGCGCGGCGTCTTTTCGAGCGCCTTGCGGATCATCGCCATCCCCTCGGTGACGTTCTCCTTGCGCTCGATCAGGCCATAGCCCAACAGGTTGAGCAGTTCGGAACTGTCCGGTTGCAGGGTGAGGCCCTTTTGCGCCGCCGCCTTGGCCTTGTCCCAGTCACCGGCGGCCTGATACAGCACCGCCACGGTGAACCAGGTTTCCCAGCCGAAATCCGCGTCGCCATAGGCGGCCTGATAGGCCTCCATCAGCTTGAGCGCCCCGGCCGTATCGTCCTTTTGCCACAGAAGGCGCGCCCGCTCGACCGTCAGGCCAATGTCCTTCGGGTCGGCGGCGCTCAGTTCGGTAAACAGGGCCTCGGCCCCATCGAGATCGCCGGCTTCCTTGAGGCTCCAGGCAGCGCGCACCTGCGCCTCACGGTAAAAGGGCGAGTCGGGCTCAATCGACGCCCATTCGGTCTGCGCCGCCTGCACGTCCTTCATGCGCATCAGCACCTGCCCGGCCAGAAGCCGCGTGCGGTCAAGCGTCGGCGTGGCAGCCGCGGTTTCCGGGGCGGCGTATTGCGCCAGCCGCAGCGTCGCAAGCGCCATTTCCGACTGCTGCTCCGAGGCATAAAGCGTGCCGGACAGGAACAGGCTGTCGGCCAGAATCAACCGCACATCCGGCGATTTCGGCTTGCGATAGTCTTTGGCATCGAGCCCGTCGAGGCGCTGACGCACCAGCCGGTCCTCAGATACGTTCAGGATATCGGTGTACAGCTTGCGCGCCTCGTCCTTGCGCCCGCGGCCCTCCAGAAACGCCCCGTAATAGGGGCCGAACAGCACACTGGCCGGGCCGGGCTGACAGATGATTTTGAAGATGGCTTCGGCCTCGGCATGACGGCCCTTCATCTCCAGCAAGCGCGCCTGATTGGCGGCCTGAAGAAACAGCACCAGCCGGTCGCGATTCGGCGTCGTCCCGGCGTTCAACTGGCTTTCCAGCGTCGGGTCAATGGCCTTGTCCCACTGACGCGCGGCGGCATAGGATAGCGGCTTGAGCAAAAGCGTGGCGCGGTCGCTGGCACCGGCCTTTTCGGAGGCCTCCACAATGGCCGCGGCGGCCTTGCCCCTGCCCTCGCGGATCAGAGAAATAGCCCGTACCTGCGCCGCCACCGTGCGCGACAAGCGCCCGCCCTTTTCCGGAATATGGCTGCGCGCAAAGCTCATATCGCCGCTGAGGACCGCCGCCAGAAAGGCCCGTTCCCTTAAGGCCGCATTGGCAGGATCAGCGTCCGCCGCCGCCATCAGGGCGCGCGCGGCCGTCTCCGTATCGCCCTGTGCTGCGGCCAGACGCCCGACCAGAAAGTCGCCATAGGCGCTGGAATAGGCCGCATCGGCGGCCATGGCCGGGGAGGTCAGGCACAGGAGGGCGGCAAGGGCGGAAGAGGCAAGAACGGGCTTCATCAGGGGCGTCTCTCGATTACCGGCACAGTGAACGCAGTAAATCCGGCAGGATCAAGTCCTTATCGAAGATCAAACTTACCAAAAAGCCAAATTCTCAAGGGATAAGCCCGTGAATCTCCTCCCTGTTGCGCCGCAATGGGGAGGTGGATGCGAGCCTTGCGAGCAGACGGAGGGGGACAACGCGAAAACAATCAGAGCCTCAGCGCCCTGAAACTCAAACGCCCTCCCCCCAACAGCTTTGCCGCAGGGAGGAGAGACATCACATATTCGGATAGTTGGGGCCGCCGCCGCCTTCGGGTGTGGTCCACACGATGTTCTGCGTCGGGTCCTTGATATCGCAGGTTTTGCAGTGGACGCAGTTCTGGGCGTTGATCTGGAAGCGCGGCTTGCCGTTATCGTCCACCACCTCATAGACCCCGGCCGGGCAGTAGCGCTGCGCCGGTTCGGCATATTTGGGCAGGTTGATGGCGATGGGCACCTCCGGGTCCTTGAGGCGCAGATGGACCGGCTGGTCCTCCTCGTGGTTGGTGTTGGAGATGAAGACCGAAGACAGCTTGTCGAAACTGATCTTGCCATCGGGCTTCGGATAGGTGATCGGCTTGAATTCCGCAGCGGGTTTGAGCGATTGCGCATCGGTCTTGCCGTGCTTCAGCGTGCCCCAGGGCGACCAGCCGCCCGTGAGATTGCCCACCGTCATGTCGAGACCACCGAGCACCATGCCCAGCGTCGTGCCATAGCGGCTGAGCAGGGGTTTAACGTTACGCACGAGCTTCAACTCTTTGGCGATATCCGACGTCTGATAGGCCTTGTCATAGCCTTCCAGCGTCTGCGGCGCGTCGCCGGACGACAGAGCCGTCCACGCCGCATCGGCGGCCAGAATGGCGCTCTTGATGGCGTTGTGGCTGCCCTTGATGCGCGGCACGTTCACGAAACCCGCCGAACAACCGATCAGCACCCCGCCGGGGAAACTCAATCGAGGCACCGACTGATAACCGCCTTCGGTAATGGCCCGCGCCCCGTAGGAGATACGCTGGCCGCCTTCCAGATGCTCACGCACCACAGGGTGCTGCTTGAAGCGCTGGAACTCGTCGAACGGCGACAGATAGGGGTTCTGATAGTTGAGGTGGACGACGAAGCCGATGGACACGTATTCGTCGCCGAAATGGTACATGAAGGAGCCGCCGCCGGTCTTGTCATCCAGCGGCCAGCCCAGCGTGTGCTGGACCAGACCGGGCTTATGCTTCGCCTTCGGAACCTTCCACAACTCCTTGATGCCAATGCCGTATTTCTGGACGTCGCTGTCCTTGTCCAGCTCAAAGCGCTTGATGATCTGCTGCGACAGAGAGCCGCGCACCCCCTCGGCAAAGAAGGTGTAGCGGGCGCGCAGTTCCAGACCGGGCTGATAATCCGCCTTGGGCTGACCTTCGCGGTCGAGCCCGAACACACCGGCCACGACACCGGCCACGGCCCCGGCTTCGTCGTACAGGACTTCGGAACAGGCCATGCCTGGATAGATTTCAACGCCCAGCGCCTCGGCCTGTTCGGCCATCCAGCGCGTCAGATTGCCCAGAGACCCGATATAGCAGCCGTGATTCTTCATATAGGACGGCATGGGCAGGAAGGAGATATCAAGCGCGCCCTGCGGCCCCAGATAGATGAAGCGATCCTCGGTGACGGCCGTTTCCAGCGGTGCGCCCTGCGCCTTCCAGTCGGGAAAGAGCTGCGTCAGGCCCGACGGGTCGATCACCGCGCCGGACAGAATGTGAGCGCCGATCTCCGACCCCTTTTCCAGCAGGGCCACGGACACGTCGCCGCCCTTGGCCTGTGCCGTCTGTTTGAGACGAATGGCCGCCGCCAGCCCTGCCGGGCCGCCGCCTACGATGACGACGTCATATTCCATCGATTCCCGTTCGGGTGCGTCCGCCATGTCCTGTACTCTTCTCTAATATTTCCTGGTGCCGGTTTGATCTTGTGGCACAGTTTCCGTAAAGACTGTAAAGACCCTGCCGATCATTTTTCTCAAAGATGTCTGTTTATGCCGGAGCCACACGCCATCACGGCCCAAGCGATGCGGGAACTGGAAAGCTATCTCAGCTTTCTCAACGACCACGCGCTGGATGACATCTATGATGTTGAGCCTATTAATCGTCTTTTGGCGGAAAATAAATCGCGTTCTGCGATACTCGCCGCGCAAAACGCCCCGGCAACCGTTACCCCCCTGCCGGGCGCGGTGCGCGTCAATGCCTTAAGACCTGAGTCGCTGCGTCATTTCGACCTTGATCTGGCGGTCGCCTCGGCCAACGCTATCGCCCGGAGCGCCGCTACGGTGGAGGCCCTCTACAGCGCCCTTGAGGCCTTCCCCGATCTGCCGCTGCGCTATGAGGGCGGCAAGGGCCTGATCCGCGGGCGCGGCGCACAGAACGGCGAACTACTCATCATCGGCGATGTGCCCGATGCCGATGAGGACGAGGCGCTTTCGGCCTTTCAGGGCAGACCGGGACGTCTGTGCGATGCGGCCCTGTCGGCGCTGGGGCTCAACGAGCGCACCTTACGCCTGCCCGGCCTGTTCTGGCGTCCAGCGGGCGGGCGGCCGGCCACCGACGAAGACATCCGCCTCACCGCCCCCTTCCTGCGCCGCCTGATCGAACTGAGCGCACCGAAAGTCCTCATCCTGTGCGGCGCGACGGCGGTGCGCAGCGTGCTCGATTCCAACGACAGCGTGCAAAAATTGCGCGGCAAGGCGCACGATCTGACCCTTTCGGGCGGTGCCTCCCTGCGGGTTTTCGTCACCTTCCCCCCGGCGCTTCTGCTGCGCCAGCCCCTTGCCAAAAAGGCGTTCTGGAGCGACATCCTTCTGGCCACGGAGGGTCTGGCCTAAGAGCGCAACCCTTAATGGCTTGCCTCGTCATTAAGTTTTGGTTACTGTCCACAGGCGTCCGCACTTTCCCGCGCTGGCCAGGATGCATCGTTTCGTTCGCAAATGGGTTCTTCGAACCGCGTCCGAAGCCTCCCGATTTGGATAAACAACGACGGAGTGTTGCCTTGACCAGACCTGCGAGCCGCGCCCGCTACCGGCATGTCCTGCTGTCCGCCGCCGCGCTTGCTGCCGTCTGCTTCTGTGCGCCCGCCCTCGCCCAAACCCCCGTTTCGACCGGCGACAAGACTGTCGATTCCCTTCTGCGGGCGCCGCAAACCGCCTATCAGGGCGCGGTGCTGCTGGCCGCCTCTACCGCTGAGACGCCGCGCAAGCCCATCGCCTATACCAATCTCAGCAAAGCCGCTCCGAAGGTACCCGCAGCGCTTGATCCCGGCCTGTCGCCGTGGGACGCGCAGCTTTATCAGGCGGCCTTTGATGCGCTGGACAAGGGCGATTTCGCCACCGCCGACGCTTCGATCGAAAAGATCAGCGACAAGAGCCTGATGGGCTATGTCGAATTCAACAAACTGTTCCACCCGGACTACAGCTCGACCTACGAAGAGTTGATGAGCTGGCTGGAGCGCTATCCCGATCACCCGCAGGCCATGCGCGTGTGGAATCTGGCCAAGCGCAAAAAACCTGATGGAGTCGAAGACCCGCCGTTCCCCAAACTGGCCGGGGCGCAGAAACTGTCTTCCAACAGCCTGCTCGACGGACCGCCGCGCAGCGAGGTCAAGGCCGGCACCGCCGGACCCGACTCGGCCCTGACGCCCAAATCGGCGCGGTCGGCCTATAATGACGGCAAGCTGGATCAGGCGCTGAAACTGGGCGTGCAGATCGGTGATCGCTGGGTAGCCGGTCTCGCCGCCTATCGCCTCAAGCGCTATGACGAGGCGCTAAAACACTTCGATTTCATCGTCAACGACCCCAGCCAGAGCGCCTGGAGCCAGTCGGGCGGCGCCTACTGGGCCGGTCGCATGGCGGCGAAGATGGGCCATAAGGGCGACGCCGAGCTTTATTTCAAATACGCCGCCTCCTTCCCCTTTACCTTCTATGGCCTGCTGGCCGAACAGCGTCTGGGGGCCGAACCCGCCGTCATCCGCGCGCAAAAGGGACAGGCTCCGGTCTTTGCCGAAGAAACGCGCGGCGCTTATACGGCCAAGCTCAATGCCGACTTCAACTGGGCCAAAAACGACGCTCAGGCCCGGCGCGTCTCCATGCTGGTGGCCGTAGGCCGCAAGTCTGACGCCCGCACCGAATTGCAAACCGCCATCCAGCGCTCACCGGATCAGCAGACGCGCAGCAACTGGCTGGCTCTGGCCGATGCGCACGATCTGTCGGTATCGCAAATCCGCACCTCGGACCGTCTGTTCGATCCGTCCAACTATACCATCCCGGATTTCGAGCCGAGCGAAGGCTGGCGCATAGACAAGGCGCTGCTGTTCGCCATCGCCAAAAAAGAGAGCAAGTTCAACGCCAGGGCCAAGAGCTATGCCGGGGCCTATGGCCTTTTGCAACTGATGCCGGCCACCGCCTATGTTGTGACGCGCGATTCCAGCCTGATGAGCAATCCGGACAAGCTGCTCGACCCGGCGGTCAATCTTCAGGTCGGTCAGACCTACATGCTGAAGCTGGCGGCGTCGGGTATCAACAGTTCGGATCTGTTCCGCGTGGTGGCTTCCTACAATTCCGGCGAGAAGTGGGTGCAGGACGCCATGCGTTCGCTGGGCGATGAGGCCGACTCGCTGCTGGTGATGGAATCGATCCCGGTGGCCCAGACGCGGCAATATGTCGAAGAGGTCGTTGCCTCCTACTGGATCTATCGTCAGATCATGGGCAAGCCGTCAAAGACTCTGGCGCTGGCCGCGTCTGACGCCAAGATCGTCGATATTCTGGCCGATAAGTAGCTTCGCATTTAACGCCGAAGCCAGTTTGACCTCAAAAATCAGGTCCGATTTGGCGATATGCTCAGTAACCACAGGTTACACAGATTTCACAGATTGGCGCTTCGCGCCGTTAAGCGTGCGGTTCTATGATCCGCCTCATTGAAACGTCGCTATCTGTGAAATCTGTGTAATCTGTGGTTTATCTACGCCTTTTTCACCGGCGGCTTGGGCGGGAAGCCCAGCAGGTACAGCACAAAGCCGCCCGCCTTACCGAACAGCGACAGGTACCAGCTCCCCTTGCGGAAGCGCTCGCCATTGGTGGTCAGCGATACCGGAATGGGCCGCAGGCGCGCCCGGCCCAGCGCGAGGTCGATGCTCAGGTCTTCAAACGCCACCTGATCCTTATAGCCGCCCACAGCGTCATAAAGGGCGCGCGACAGGAACAGGCCGTGGTCGCCCGACGGGATGGCCAGCCAGCGGGAATTGAAGGCCACCACCTCAGCCCAGAAGCTGGCGAACCACGACGGATCGTCAAAAGCCAGTCGAAAATAGCCGGCGCGCAGCGGAAAATGCTTCATGTGGTCGCGCACATGGTCCATCCAGCCGTCGCCCAAGAGCGAGTCGGCGTGCAGGATCATCAGCCAGTCGCCCTTGGCCGCCTTACACCCCTGCCACAGTTGCAGACCGCGGCTGGCATCGGCGTGCAGCACGGTACAGCCCGTGGATTCGGCGATTTCCAGCGTCGCGTCTTCCGAGCCACCATCGACGATGATCACTTCCTTGATCAGGCCTTCGACCACCGCCGGAACCAGAGCGCCCAGGGTGCGCACCAGTGTGGCTTCGGCATTGAGGGTGGGGATGACGACAGAGATCAAGGCAGTTACCGCGAAAAGACGCCGACCAGCTCGACATGGCCGGACCACAGGAATTGATCTATAGGCGTCACCCGATCCAGTTGAAAGCCCGACTCGGTCAAAATTTTGGCGTCGCGGGCGAAGGTCTGCACGTTACAACTCACGCCGACGACGCGCGCCACTTGTGAGCGGGCGATCTGCTGCGCCTGCGCCTCGGCCCCGGCGCGCGGCGGGTCGAAGACCACGGCGTCCCAGCCGGCCATTTCCTCGGCCACCACCGGCGCGCGGAACAGGTCGCGCGCTTCGACCGTGATCGGTTTCAGACCCGGTGCACGGCCAATGGCGGCCTTGAGTGCCCGCACTGCCCCCCCGGCCCCGTCAGCGGCATAGACCGACGCCGCTTCGGCCAGCGGAAAGGTAAAGGTGCCCGCCCCGCAAAACAGGTCCGCCACGCGTTTGGCCCCTGCCACCGCGTCCTTGACCAGCGCCACCATATTGGCCTCGGACGTCGCGGAGGCCTGCAAGAACGAACCGGTGGGCAAGTCCACCGTGGCGCGGCCGAAGCGCACGCTGGGCAGATGCGACTGATAGAGGATGTCATCGGCCATCGAAATACGCGCCAGACGGATATCCGATGACTGCGCGATCAGGGCGATCTCCTTGCGCGCCTGCGCACTCAGACCGCCGCTTTTGCTGCGCTCGATCCCGCGCACATCGACGTCGAGCCCGGTATCTGAGACGGTCACCGACAGGATGGGGGCGGATTTCGGATGCTCAAACAGGTGAGACGCGATTTCTGTCAGCACAGGTAGGGCCGCAATCAGGGCCGGATCGGCCACCGGACAGACCTCGATCTTCACCTGATCCCAGGAGCGCCGCCGCTTGTAACCCAGCTCGGTACGTACCGTCTTGCCCTGACGATATTGCTTGGCGTGCAGACCGACACGACGGCGCGTGGCGGGCGGCGTGGTCAGAATGGGCGCGATTTCGGTCTCCAGCCCCGCCCGGCGCAGCACAGTTTCGACATTGGCGCGCTTCCAGTCGCTATAGGCCGCCCTCTCCCAATGTTGCAGGCTGCAACCGCCGCACTGACTGAAATGCGGACAGACCGGGGCAACGCGCTGAGGGGACGGCGTCACCACCTCGATCAGGCGGGCATGGCCGTCCCTGGGCGCGGAAGCCCGCACGGTCTCACCGGGCAGGGTCAGGGGCACGAACACGCCGTCCGCCGTCACACCGTCGCCCTGAAAGCCGACTTTTTCGATGGTAAGGGTCACATCACTCATGGGCGGCTAATAAAGGAGTTGGGGTTCAAAGCTGAACAAAAATTTTGAAAAAAGTTATGCGTCAACACAGGCCGCCCTCCCGACTTCAAGCGCAATAGGGGCCATTATGCACTGATATTTCAAATATTTTCGGAAAATTCCAGCCCGTACAGCCCGCAAAAGAAAATGCCAAGATGAACGAAGATGAACAGGGTTCTCAAAAACCGTTCAGGTTGGAGGGCCTATAAAGGTCCTCATCAACGACGGGCTGTCCCGCCGCGGAATGGAAATAAACCCGAAAGGAAACCCACCATGACCAAGTTCAACACCACGAAAAAGATCGTCCTGTCGGCCGTGGCCTCGGCCATGGTTCTGAGCGCCGGTCTGGCCGGTACCGCCTCGGCCTATGACCGCTACGACCGTTACGATCGCCGCGGCTATTCGGAAGCCTGCGCCGAGCGCAAGACGAATAACAAGACCAATGGCGCGGTTCTGGGCGCCGTTGCCGGTGCCGCCGTCGGTAACGGCGTCTCGGCCCGCAACTCGCGCACCGAAGGGACTATCCTGGGTGCCGTCGTCGGCGGCCTGATCGGGGCCAAGGTCGGTTCGGACAATACCCAGTGCCAGTACTACGGCAGCCGCGACCGTTACGATGACCGCTATGACCGCCGCGACCGCTATGACGACCGTTACGACCGTCATGACCGCTACGATCGTTACGATCGCTATGACCGTCGTGATCGCTACTAACCCCCCCATTCCCTGAGTTCAGAGGATATCCAGGCCCACTGACGCCCTGCACCTCTCCCCCTTGGTGCAGGGCGCTTTTTTTAGTTTGTGCCTTTTTTCTGGTTCCAGGCGAAGGCCTTGGCCCCCCAGTAGTTCCACACGCCGCTGAGCAGCGCCGCCGACACCCCGGCTGCGAACCAGTGGATACCGAAATAGTCCTTCAGCAGGATCGCCACCCCGAGGCTGAGCAGCGCCCCGATCGAACAGGCGAAGTAGAAGCCCAGCAGACCGGTAAGCATCGGCCAGCCTTTCAGGCGCTTGTCGCGGAAGGTCAGGACGTTGTTGATGTAGAAGTTCCACGTCATCGACAGCCAGATGGCCAGACCGTAATTGATGATGTCGTCGTAGCGCACCTGATAGCGATAAAGCGGCAGCCCCCCATCAACGCGCAGCAGCGAATGGCTGAGCGCCAGAACCAGCGCATAGACGAAGGCTCCCGAGACACCGACCAGACCGAACAGCACAAAGCGCGCCGAGATGATGCCGTTGGTCGCCTTTTCAACCAGCAGCGCGCCGAGGTCGAGCACGACGCGGATATCGAGCTTGGACTCGCCGCCCTGACGCTGACGCAAAGACGCCTTCACCTCGCCGAAGCGCGGGCGCACCTTGGTTGAGGCCACCAGATCGACCAGAATCTTGAAACCGACGCCGGTCAGGTTCGGGCGCGCGGTTTCGTACCAGTCGCGCGTCATCATAAAGCAGCCGCTCATCGGGTCGGTCAGGGGTGCTTTCAGCACCAGACCGGTGGCCAGCGTTGCCGCCTTGGAGCCCAGATCCCGGATAAAGCTCAGGCCCGTATCCGTCTTGCCGATATAGCGCGAGGCGCAAACAAGGTCCTTGTCGCCTTTGAGGATCATGTCCGCCAGGGCGCGGATGGCCACGGGATCGTGCTGGCCGTCGCCGTCCATAATGCCCAGCACGCGCCCGCGCGCTATGTCCCAGCCCTTGATGGCCGCCGACGACAGGCCACGCTCGCCCTTACGCACAAACAGGCGCACACGCGGGTCGGCCTTGCCCAGATCGGTGACTTCCGCCGCCGTATTGTCCTTCGAATCGTCATCGACCACGACGATTTCGAAATGGATGCCGTTCAGGTGTCCGGCAATCTCGGTGATCACGCTGCGGATGGCCGCGCCTTCGTTCAGCGTGCAGATGATGAGGCTGAGATCGGGCGCGGTAACGTCCGGGGCTTTGTCAGCGGCAAAATTTGCGTCTGGCAAAAACAACTCCTGAAACTTATGGTGCAGGCCTGTGGCCATCTGGGTCGCGGTATATAACAAACTTTTGATTTGGCATAGCGGCATCACAATGGCGCGACGCCGAAGCGGCCTTAAGCGGAGGCCGCGGGGCTGTGTTGAGGTGTGGATGAAACGGTTTCCCCCGGCGGTGCGTAGAGGGCTGATTGTCTTGGTGTTTTTTCTGCCCCTGCTGTCTGGCGTTCTGGGTAAGATCGCCAAATCCCACGCCTGGTTCGGCGACTATCGCGCCGTGGCCTGCGGCGCGCAAAAGGTCATCGACGGCGGCGCGCTGTACGATCTAAACCTCCAATGCGACGCGCTGGAGGGCACGACAGCGGTCTATGTCTATCTGCCCGTCGTCGCAGAAACCTTTGCCGTCGTGATTCGCCTGATCGGTCAGGACGGCCTGATCTGGCTCTATGGCGCGCTCTATGTCCTCAGTCTGGCGATATTGCTCGGGGTGACCTACGCGCCTCGGCTCAAAACGGGCGAAGGACCTCATCCCACCCTGCTCGACAAAATTCCCTTTGCCGCCTTCCTGACCGGCAGCGCGGTGGTGTGGGGCAATATCGCCGTCCTGTGCCACGCCGCCGTGCTGGGCTCAGCGCTGGTCGCCAAGCGCTATCCGTGGCTGTTCGCTGCCGTGGTCGCCGTGTGCGGCGTCATCAAGCCGGTCTTCCTCACCTATCTTCTGGTGCTGCTGTTTATCGACCTACCCCTATGGAAGCGTCTCGGCTGGTCCGCCCTCGCCGCCATCGCCGGGCTTTTGCCGACCGTCCTGTTTGCGACTGACGGCTCGGCCCTGTCGCAAAGCTGGCGCGCCACCCTGTCGGGGTTTGTCTATACGACCACGCCGGGCGAAAGTTTTTACGGCTGGCTGGGCCTCGTGGGCCTGCGCGGCGACAGTGTGGGGGCCAATCTGGGCTGGCTGGTCTTTGCGGGCCTGATGGCCCTGAGCGGCCTTGCCATCGCCGAAGGGCTGAAACTCGACACCCGCGCCCGCATCTGGCTGGGCCTCAGTCTTGGCGTCCTGACCATTCCACGCCTGATGTCGCAGGACGTGTTTCTGATCGGCGTCGGTCTGGCCTATATCGCCTTGTATAGCCCCACCCTGACCGCCGTCTCCAAACCCTTGCGCGTCCTGAAGGATCGCGGCCGCACGATTCTCACCGTCATCTGCGTCTTTTGCCTGATCGGCGGCGCGGCGGAACTTGGCGATTTCACCATGCGCATCAGCACGTTACTTTTAAGTCTTTACGTTCTGGCTGTGGGGACCCTGACCTTTGCCCAGCGCCGCGACGCCATCCTGACCGCTCTCCTGTTCCGAAAGTCTGCCCGTGTCCCTGACTGAATTTTTCCGCAAGCCCCGTCCCGACGCCCTGACGTGGTTGCAGGCGCACACGCAGAAAAAATCCACGCGCTTCTGGTTCCTCTTCCTGATCAGCTTTTCGGTGGTCAGCCACCTGCTGGGCCGTCTGGTCAAGGGCAAGTGGTGGATGAACGATTTTGACGCACTGATCTGCGGGGCCGACTATATGCGGCGCGGCCTCTCGCCCTATGTGCATGAGCCGATGTGCGAGGGGCTGAAGGCGGCCCCCTATGTCTATGCGCCGCAAATCGGGGCCTTTCTGCGCCCGGTCATAGAAGTGACGGGGCTGACCGGGGCGCGCTGGCTCTATGCGCCGTTTCTGATTGCCGCCCTGCTGGTCATTGCGTGGTACGGCCTGAAACGCAGCTTCCCCAACCTGCCGCTGCATATCCGCCTGCTGGGCTATACCATCGTCTCCGGCTCAGCGGTATCCTGCGGCAATATCGCCGTCATCTGCCACGCCGCCGCCATCGGCACAGCCCTGATGATCCGCCGCACCCGCCTGCCCTTCCTGCTGGTCGTGCTGGTGTCGTCGATCATCAAGCCGGTCTTCCTGACCTATCTGATCGTGCTGATGTACGATGCAAGGCCCCTGCGCTCGCGGCTTGTGTGGTCCGCCGCCGGGGCCGCCATTGGTATCGGTCTCTATGTGTGGATTGGCCGCACCGCCGGGCCGCTGTATGAGGTCTGGCAAAAGATCATCTACGACATCACCCTGATCGAGCAGCCGGGCTATACCTTTCTCGCCTGGGCCGAATGGATCGGGTTGCGCGCCGATCATCCCGCCACCCTGATCGCCTTTGCCGTCTATTTCCCGATCATGGCGCTGGCCGGGCTTCTGCTCTGTGATCTCGGTAAGCTCAGTCTCGACACGCGCCTCCTGATCGGATTGGGGATGGCGCAACTGATCAATCCGCGCATGATGTCCTACGACATGCTGTTCCTGCCCACCATGCTGGCGGCGGTCGTTATGGTGGCGCGCGATTACGGCGAGCGCATCTTTTCTCCGGTATCATGGACCTTTTTGTGGATCGGCGTCGCGGGCTTTTTCATGGCCGTCCTGCCCATCAAGGACTTCAAGCCCGCCGACATCATGTCCCCGGCCTTTGTCGCCCTTGTCCTGTGGGTCAGCCTGATCGTGATCCGGCAAAACAAGGATATCATCCGGCAGACCCTGAAAAATCCCAAGCCTTTTATGGGTGCTATTTTACAGGGACGCCTGTAGGCCCGGACACCAAAAAGGACCGGAAACGACATCATTGCCCGGTTTTTGCCACGACTGCGAACCGCCGGACACAGAGTGTCCTTAGTTTCATCCACATGAGCAGCGACCTGTCTTTTCTTTCGATACAGGGAGAAAAGATATGGCCCCCAGTGCCCGCCTGACGCACCTGCCCCCGCTGTGGTGGGGCGCTTTATGCTCGCTTCCGGTTTTGGGGGGACTGGCCGGGCGTTTTGTGCGGGGCACGCCGGGCTTTGAGGACTTCGATGCCGTCACCTGCGCGGGCCTGACCCTGCTGAAAGGCGGCAACCCTTACGACCTCACCCCGGCCTGTGCAGGGTTGAAAAGCGCAACCTTTGTCTATGCGCCGCCGGTCGTCGAAGGCGTGGCCTTTGTGATCGCGCATCTGGGGGCCGACGGATATCGGCTGCTGTTCGGTGGCCTGTGGCTGCTGGCGCTCTGCGGGCTGAGCGTCTATGCCGTCAAATTCGCCCTGCCGGAGGTCGATATCCGGCTGAAACTGCCCCTGCTGGCCCTGTTTACTGGCGGCTGCATCGCCTGCGGCAATATCGCCCTCCTGCTGCATGGGGTGGTGCTATTGGGGGCGCTCAGTCTGCCGCGACGGGTGTGGCCGTTTCTGCTGGCCGTCACCGTCGTCAGCCTGATCAAGCCGGTTCTCCTGACCTATCTGATCGTTCTGGCTTATATGGACCGGCCCGTGCGCTGGCGCCTGGGGTGGACAGCGGCGGGCGTCGTGGCGGGCCTGAGCCTCAGCCTGTGGGTGCTGCACAGCCCTTCGTCGCTCACGCCGCTGTGGAAAGATACCCTGTCGCAGGTGGTGCTCAGCGACCAGACGGGCATCAGCTATTTCGGCTGGCTGCATGGGTGGGGCATAGACAGCACCTCGCCGGTCGCCCTGTCGCTTCTGCCTGTGGTGATGGGGACGCTGGCCCTGTCGGGGCTGGCTCTGGCGGAACTGGGTCAGCTCAGCCGAAAGGAACGGCTGGTTCTGGGGCTGGGGCTAGCGCAGGTACTCAATCCGCGCCTGATGGATTACGACCTGCTGCTGGTGGTGCCCTTTGGCGCGCTGCTGGCGCATCTGGTCGCGCGGCAGGGCGGCCGCTGGGCCCGCGTCAGCACGTGGGGGCTGATCGGCCTGACCGGGAGCATATTGGTGCTGAATGAGATCGAGCAGCGCGCCATCCTGCCCGTGCCCCTGACCCTGCACCTGATCAGCCTTGTAACCGTCGCGCTGGCCGGCACGCTGGCCTTTCAACAGCGGGCACAGGTGGTGCGTGCCGTGGCGCGCCGCCTGCCACTGCGGAGCAGACGTCTGCCGCCCCTGCCCGCAGCGGAATGAAAAAAGCCCCGGCGTAGACCGGGGCTTTGGGTTACAGGGCCGCTTTCAGCCGTTCCAGCGCCGCCGACAGGCGGGCCTTGCCGTCCTCGGCGTCTTTCAGGCGTTCCTGATTCTCGGTGATCACCTCTTCCGGGGCCTTTTTGACGAATTCCGGGTTGTCGAGCTTGCGCCTGGTCCCGTCGATCGTCTTGTCAAAGGCGGCGATGTCCTTGGCCAGTCGCGCCGCCTCGGCCTTCAGGTCGATGAATTCGGCCACGCTGAGGTTGCCGGTCGCCTCGGCGATCACGAAGGGCACCGAGCCCACCGGTGCCGTTTCGCCCACGCCGACCTCGCCCAGACGCCCCAAGAAGAGGATCAGGTCGCGGTGCGTGCTCAGCCAGCCCTGCGTCTGCCCCCCGGCCCCGGTGAGGGTCAGCGGCACCTTGGCCGAGCCCGGCACGTTCATTTCCGAACGCACACTGCGCACTTCTGAAATCAGGTCGATCAGCCAGTTAATCTCGGTATCCGCCGCGGCATCAATGGCCGCCGCGTCATAGACCGGCCACTGTTCGACGATCAGTAAATTAGCGCGGCCATCGGTCGCCGCCCACAGTTTTTCGGTGATGAAGGGCATGACCGGATGCAGCAGGATCAGGCACTGATCCAGCACCCACGCCGTCATGGCGCGGATTTCAGCCTTGGCCTCGGCATCGTCGCCATTGAGGATAGGCTTCGACAGTTCGACATACCAGTCGCAGACGACGTTCCACACGAATTTATACAGGGCATTGGCCGCGTCATCGAAGGCGCAGGCTTCCAGCGCCTCGGTGACGATCTTCACCGTCTTGTGCGTCTCGCCGCGGATCCAGCGGCTGAGCGTCAGCTTGACCGCCGACGGGTCGAAGCCGGCCACCGCCGCGCACTCGTTCATCTGGGCAAAGCGGTGGGCGTTCCATAGCTTGGTGCCGAAATTGCGATAACCTTCAATGCGTTGTTTGGCCAGCTTGATGTCCCGGCCCTGCCCCGACATGGCGGTCAGGGTAAAGCGCAGGGCGTCGGCACCGAATTCGTCGATCAGGACCAGCGGGTCCATCACATTGCCCTTCGACTTCGACATCTTCTGGCCCTTCTCGTCGCGGACAAGGGCGTTGATAAAGACGCGCTGGAAGGGGGCCTTGCCGGTAAAGTGCAGGCCCATCATCATCATGCGGGCGACCCAGAAGAAGATGATGTCGAACCCGGTGACCAGCGTGTGCGTGGGGTAGAAGCGCTCCAGATCGCGCGTCTGTTCCGGCCAGCCCATGGTCGAAAACGGCCACAGGGCCGAGGAGAACCAGGTGTCGAGGACGTCTTCGTCTTGAGTCAGTTCAACCGCTTTGCCGTAATGCGCTTCAGCGGCGGCGTACGCCTCTGCATCTGACATTTCGACAAAGCACTGGCCGTCCGGACCAAACCACGCCGGGATGCGGTGGCCCCACCAGAGCTGGCGCGAAATGCACCACGGCTCGATATTGCGCAGCCATTCGAAATAGGTCTTTTCCCAGTTCTTCGGCTCAAACACCGTGCGGCCGTCTTCGACGGCGGCCAGCGCCTCCTTGGCCAGCTCAGCGGCATTGACGTACCACTGATCGGTCAGGAAGGGCTCGATCACCACGCCCGACCGGTCGCCGTGCGGCACCATGTGTTTGGTCTTTTCGATGGCTTTCAGCCAGCCCTCTTCCTCGGCGCGGGCGATGATCGCCTTGCGCGCCGCGAAACGGTCCTGACCGCGATAGGATTCGGGTACCTCGTCATTGAGGGTGGCGAACGGCGTCAGAATATTGATCAGCGGCAGGTTATGCCGCTTGCCGACCTGAAAATCGTTGAAATCGTGCGCCGGGGTGATCTTCACCGCGCCGGAGCCCTTGGTCGGGTCGGCATAGTCGTCACCGACGATAGGGATGCGACGCCCGGTGATCGGCAGGATGACGTCCTTGCCGATC
This sequence comes from Asticcacaulis sp. DW145, assembly GCF_037101385.1. NCBI lineage: Bacteria > Pseudomonadati > Pseudomonadota > Alphaproteobacteria > Caulobacterales > Caulobacteraceae > Asticcacaulis > Asticcacaulis sp. DW145. Next base: position 1,054,103 of record NZ_AP029025.1, read on the forward strand.
AGGGCCTGATAGCGTTCATCGTCCGGATGCACGGCCACGGCGGTGTCGCCCAGCATCGTTTCCGGGCGGGTAGTCGCCACGACGATATAGTCACGGGTCTCAAGGGTGTCATTGCCCTCTTCGTCCTTGACCGGATACTCAAACGTCACGCCGTCCGCCAGCTTATAGGCAAAGTGCCAGTAGTGGCCATCGACCTCCTTCTGCTCGACCTCAAGGTCGGAGATGGCGGTCTGGAAATGCGGGTCCCAGTTGACCAGACGCTTGTCGCGGTAGATCAGGTCCTCTTTATAAAGCTGCACGAAGACCTTGCGCACGGCGGCCGACAGGCCCTCATCCAGCGTGAAGCGCTCGCGCGACCAGTCGCACGACGCCCCCAGACGGCGCAACTGGCCCTGAATAGTGCCGCTGCTTTCGGCCTTCCACTGCCACACCTTTTCGACAAAGGCGTCACGGCCCATATCGCGGCGACCGACATTGCCGGCGGCGGCCAGTTGACGCTCGACCACCATCTGCGTGGCGATGCCCGCGTGGTCGGTGCCGGGCAGCCACAGGGCCGCCTTGCCGCGCATCCGCTCAAAGCGCGTCAGCACGTCCTGAAGCGTGTTGTTTAGGGCATGGCCGATGTGCAGGCTGCCCGTCACATTGGGCGGCGGGATGACGATGGAAAAGGGTACGGCGCCTTCGTCCTCGCTCGGCTTGAACGCACCGGACGTTTCCCACATCTCATAGAGGCGCGGTTCAACGGTTTTGGGGTCGAAGGTCTTTTCCAGCATGGTCTTTTCGATAAATTCGGCAGAAACAACAAGAGCGGCGTCCTTAACATAGGACACCGCTCTGGTAACAGGTAAAAAAGCGTTTTGCGCTTAACGGCGCGGCTATCTGCGCGCCTGGCGGGCGAGACGTTCCACTTCCTCACGCACCGCGGTTTCAACGATGCCCGGCAGATTGCCGTCCAGCCAGTTTTGCAGCATCGGGCGCAGAATTTCGGTCAGCAGGTCTTCGATGGTGCGACCTTCGCGCGGCAGCAGGCTGGCGCTGGTCAGTTGACCAAAGGCCGACACCGCGCTCTGAACGGTGCGCTCGGACACCAGATGCGAAGTCGTGTCGTAATCGACGCGCGGCGCGGGTCTGGGGGCCGGTGCCGGGGCGGCCGCCGCGACGACGGGTTCCGGATCGAAGGCATCAATATCGCCGATGGACAGAGCCGGCTTATGGGCCGCGACGGGCGTCGTCAGCTCCAGCACATCCTCTTCCTCGACTTCCATTTCCGGCTCGTCTTCCGGTTCCGGCTCCGCCTCAAAGCTGACTTCGTGCTCAGGCGCGGCCGCCGCAACTTCGGGCTCCGGCGCAGGCTTGGCCTTGTCTTCCGGCGCATCGTCCTCGGAAATGATCCGGCGGATCGAGGCGAGGATTTCCTCCATCGTGGGTTCGTGGGCGGTTTCGGACATGTCGGTGAATCACTCGAAAGGGATAATCTGCGCCATAAAGACACGGCTCTGGGGTTTTTGGCAACTGTTAAGCGATCTTTGCTCGCCCTATTTTCGCCTGACAGGTTCGTTCCTGACCTGCCGGAATCGTCTGCACAAGTGTGCGGCGAACAGGGTTAATAAATTTTAAACCATCCCGGCAAAAACAAGGGCGGCAAGGCTCTGAACCCCGCCGCCCCCCCGGCTTTTGAGACGGATACGCGCCTTAACGCGTCCGGACGATCTCGCCCGACGAATCGGCCACGCCATCGAGCGCGCGAATCACCGGCTCCAGAGGCGTCATGCCCTTACGCTTGACGGCATCGAAGTTTTTGGCCGGATCGTAGATTTCGGCCTGCGGCGTCAGGCTGCGGGCTTCGAGGTCGCCCATTACCGCCAGCACCTGAGAGGCGGCGACATATTCGGCGCGTTGCGCATTGATGAGCGCCAGTTGCGCCTGACGCAGTTCCTGCTCGGCGTTCAGCACTTCGATATTGGTGCGCAAACCGACCTGCTGCTCGTACTTGACGCCTTCGGCCGCCACCGAAGCGGCGCGCACCTGCTCCTGATTGGCCTCAGTCGCCGTGCGAGCCGCCGCCATATTGGCCCAGGCGGTCGAAACGTTCTGCACCACATTGCGGCGCGCCAGCTCAACGCTGATCTTTTGCGCCGTATAGCCTTCGGTGGCCTGACGCACGCGCGACGAATTATAGCCGGCGCTGAACAAAGGCATGGTGAAACGCAGGGTGGCCGTGGCCGCGTCACGCTCATCCAGCCCCTTGAAATCACTGGTCGGCGCGCTGGTGGCGTAGCCGGCCCCCAGCGTCACGCGCGGCCCCAGACCCGACTTGGCCTGAGAGACGCGGGCACGGGCAGCGGCTTCGGCCCACTTGGCCGCGCTCAAAGACGGGTTGTTGGCTTCGGCGCGATCGAGTGCGGCGTCAAATGTGCCCGGCAGATTGGGCAGGCCCGGTACCGGATCGAGCGCCGTCGGCGTCTGACCCACAATGGCCACATATTGCGCCCGGCTGGTGTCGAGCTGCGCGCGCGCCTGCGCCAGAGAGGCGGAGGACGCCGCAAGACGGGCTTCGGACTGCGCCACATCGGTACGTGTCAGTTCACCGGCTTCGAAGCGCGCCTTGGTTTCGTCCAACTGACGCTTGAGAACGTTATAGTTTTCCTCGCCGATGCGCAGGGCTTCCTGATCGCGGCGCACGGCGGTATAGACGCTGATGACGTCGCTCAGGACCTGAGCCTCAACGGCGCGCAGATCCTCACGCCCGGCATTGACGTCGGCCTCAGCCGCCTTGACGCCCGACGACAGGCCGCCGGAGGCAAACAGGGTCTGGCTGGCATTGAGGTTCAGACCGGTTGTGGACTTGGTCGTGCCGGGGCTGGCAACGTCGCTGTAATTCACGCTGGCCCCGGCATCGAGCGTCGGCCCAAGGCCGGAGCGCGCCTGCACATAGGTCTCATCCGTCGAACGCTGCTGGGCGCGGGCGCGTTGCAGGGTCGGGTTATTGGCATAGGCAAGTGTAATGGCGTCGGTGAGCGATTCCGCGAAGGCCGAACCCGCCCCCAAAGTCAGAGCCGACACCGTCAAACCGGCCAGCAGGTACGCGCGCAGTCCCTTACGGCCACCGGCAGGCTTGGACGAAAGCTTAAGCATCAAAATGATTCCCTTGGTATGGACAGCGCCACCCCCCGCCCGGCGGTCTTTCGACCCCGCATTGCGATGCGTTGCTGCCTTTGAACTGACCCGCACACTGCCAGAAGCCAGAGGCTTTGGCGAGTTACGGTTTTTTCACCTACGTTTTTCTTTCGTCCTCAGACCAGAGCCTGCGTCGGCACAGAGGCGCCGCTTCATGGCTTTCCTTTTTTGTAAGGCCTTATATTTTTCAAAAAACAGAGCGCCCTTTTCCGCATGAGGCTCGAAAAAAGGGCTGCGGTTGAGTACCGCAGCCCTTTGAAATTCGGGTCAGAACCGGAACGGCCTCAGAAAACGAAGGCCGGGGCCTTGGTAAATCCGGGCAGGACGGCGGTGGCGGCATTGAAGACAAAGGCTTCCGAAACGCCGCTTTTCAGGCGGGTATAGACGCGGGCCTCACCGAGAGCCCCATTGCGCACCACGACACCCAGACGGCCATGCAGTTTCAGGGCGGCGAACCATTCGGCCGGAATGTCCTCTACGGCGCCTTCGCTGACGACGATGTCGTATTCCCCGGCGACCGGGGTCTTGAGGTCCTGCACGACCAGCGAGATGCCGAGCATTTTGAGATAGGGCTCGACCACGGTCTGGACGCGGGCATCGGCTTCCTGCACCGTGACATTGAGGCCGGCGTGCCTGAGAACGGCGGCGGCATAGGGCGCGCCGATGGCCAGCACCGTCTGCCCAGCCACGGGCTTGAGCGCGTGCAGCAGCTTGGCGAGGTCGCGCGGCAGCATCAGGGCGCGGCCCGGCGCGATCTGCGGCTCAACATCGCCGTAGGCGGCGAAGCCCTGCCCCGGCGCAACCAGACGCTCGCGCTCAATATGCCGCATGGCCTTTTGCAGCGCAGGATCGGTGACGTCGTTCACCCGCACCTGAGATTCAACCATGTTCTGACGGGCGGCGAAGTAATCCATCTGAGCCTCGAAGCATATAGACGACAGGAGTCGTGTCCTTATCCCGCGCTTATAGGCGTTTGCGCGACGCGCTTCAATGCACCGCACACCCCGGTTTTGCATTTTTCAGGAAAAGTGACAGCGTTCGCGGCCGGGGCGCGCCGACCGCAAGCCCTGCGCAACCCTTGCGGTCCCAAATCCAAAAATTCTGTATATAAACCGTGACAATCCCATTGCAGCCGCAAGGCCGATCTGATAGCTGACCCTACCGCTATTTTAGTGAGGCCTGATGGCGGAGCGGTTACGCAGCGGATTGCAAATCCGTGTAGGCCGGTTCGACTCCGGCTCAGGCCTCCAAATCTCCCCAAAATCAAACTACGCCGCGCGCAGTGAGCGGATAAAGGCTTCGATTTCGCCCTTCAGGTCGCCCGCCACCGCCTGAACCGAGCGCGATTCGAGCGATACCGTGCCCGCCGCCTGATCCGTGGCGGCGGCGACGTGGCGCACGGCGACGATATCGCGGCCCACGCTCTGCGCGCCGGAGGCCAGGGCATCGACCGTGCTGGCGATGTCGCGGGTGGCCGATTGCTGGGCGCTGACCGCCTCGGCAATGCCGTCGGCCGAAGCGCGCAGTTCCTGAATGACGCCGACGATATGGCCGATGGCCTCGACGGCCTGAGAGGTGTCCGACTGGATGTGCGTCACCTTGTCCGTGATGTCACGGGTAGCCTTTTCGGTCTGCTGCGCCAGCGTCTTGACCTCGGAGGCGACGACCGCGAAGCCCGCCCCCGCTTCACCGGCGCGCGCCGCTTCGATGGTGGCATTGAGCGCCAGCAGGTTGGTCTGACGCGCAATGCCCGAAATAATGTCCACCACGGCGCTGATTTCCTCGGCGCTGCGATTGAGTCGCCCCATGATCTCGGAGGTTGCTTCGCTTTGGCCCACGGCCTGCGCCGACACTTCGGACGAGGCGACGGCGGCCTGAGCGATGTCTGAGGCGCTGATCGACAGGCTTTGCACGGTTTCTGCGACGTGGTGCGCCTGCCGCGAGGTCGCCTCGGCGGTGGCGGTGACGTTTTCAATACGCGACACAGCCCCTCTGGCCTGCGCGCTCATGGTTTCCGCCGAATCGGTCATGGCCTCGGACGAGCGGCCCAGGCCCTCGATCAGCGCCGACACCTGCACGTGCAGGCGTTCGCCCATGTCCTGAAGCGCCTTCTGACGCGCCTGCGCCAGCACCTCGGCGCGGCGGGCGTTTTCGGCCTCCAGCGCGATCAGTTCGAGGCCATTGCCCCGGAAGATTTGTAAGGCCCGCGCCATGGCCCCGATTTCGTCGGAACGCTGCGTCCCTTCGACCTCGGCTGCGAAATCGCGCTCGGCAAAGCGCGACATCAGGCGGCTCATGCGCTCCAGCGCGCTGAACACTTCGCGGTCGAAATAGATGGCGGCGATCAGGCCGGCCACGCCGATGGCGATGGCCACGCCCCAGATACCGGCGCGGAAGGCCTCTGCGGTCGCCAGCAATGGCTGCAATTGCGCCTGCCCTTGAGGGGCGGTGCCTATGGCCGCCTCAAGGCCGCGGATAACCGCCTCCTGATGCCCGAGGGTGAGCGCCGTCAGCGAAGCCAGCACCAGCAGAAACAGGGCGAAAAGGCCGCGGATACGGGCCTTGATGGGCGGCAGGGTCACGGCAATGACTTTCAACGCAAAGGGGAGATGGCGCCATGCAAGCGGATAGCGGTTAACAAGCCGTTGCGAACCGGGGGAAAAACCGCCAAAATCGGCATAACGCGAGTCTTTATATTAACCCTTCATTAAGGCAAATCGGGTCATCTCAGTCTGTCTTTGCTTTTTTGAAGACACCCACCATCACCAAACTTTTCAACCCGGTCTTCTGGCCGGGTTTTTTCTTGGCGTCAGCCGGGCGCAAGACATAAAGAAGGCCCTGCGCGCGGGGCGGCAGGGCCTTGTCTTTTTAGCTGGCTCCCCGGGCAGGATTCGAACCTGCGACCAATCGATTAACAGTCGATTGCTCTACCGCTGAGCTACCGAGGAATGTTTCACCAGCGAGGAGGCGGCGTATAGCAAGGCTTTGGGGACAATGGCAAGCCTAAAGCTGAAATTTATCCACGACATTGCGCAATAACCGCTGTGGCGGCTCAGGCGGCACGCAGGATCACGCGGTTGCGCCCGGCCTGCTTGGCCTCATAGACGGCTTCGTCGGCGCGTTTGATAAAGGCTTCCAGCGTGTCGCCAAGCCCCAGCAGGGACGACACCCCGACCGACACCGTGACATCCAGCGTGCGGCCGTCGGGCAGGTCAAAGGGGGCTTCGGCGACCGCCTGACGCACCCGCTCGGCTATGGTCTGGGCCGCCTCACCGGTCGTGTCGGGCATCAGCACCACGAACTCTTCGCCCCCCAGACGGCAGGGCATGTCGATGGCCCGGACATTCTGGCTGACGCGGCGGGCAAATTCCTTCAGCACCTCGTCGCCGGCATCGTGACCAAAGCCGTCATTGACGCGCTTGAAGTGGTCGATATCAAGCAGGAGCAGCGAGACCGGGTCTTCGCTTTTCAGATGGCGGCGCATCAGTTGCGTCAGTTGCAGGTCCATAAAGCGGCGATTGTTCAGGCCGGTTAGCGGATCCGTGACCGCCAGTTCCAGCGAGCGGTCCAGACTGGCGCGCAGAAAATCCGCATAGCGTTTGCGGCGGATCTGCCCCCTCGCCCGCGCCAGCAGTTCCTGCAGGTCCACCGGTCGCGGCAGGACATCGCTGACGCCCAGTTCCAGCCCCTTGAGCAGGGTTGGGCGTTCGTCCGGATTGAACAGACCCAGCACCGGCAATGGGCGCGTCAGTTCGGAGGAGCGCAAATGCGCCACGAACCGTAAGGGGTCAAATTCGCGCGCCGCCAGGTTCAGCACCAGCAGGTCCACGCGCCCCGAGGCGATTTTAAGGGCCGCCTTGGGATCCGTCTCATAGGCGCAACGGTGCTGTTCCCCCAGCGCCACCATCAGGCGTTCGGCCTGACGCACCTGATCGTCCAGAATCAGCACATTGCCGGGGGCCGCCATCTGACGCTGCAACTGGGTTGCGTCGATCAGGCCCATACGGCGCGACGACTGCTCGCGCTGACGCAGTTCGTCAGACAGGTGTTTGAGCCGCACCAGCGCCTTCAGACGCGCAAACAGGATGACGTCTTCGACGGGCTTGGTCAGAAAATCATCGGCCCCGGCTTCGAGCCCGGACAGGCGATCATCACGTCCATCCAGTGCGGTGATCAGGATGATAGGGATATGGCGCGTTTCCGCCAGTTCTTTAAGCTGACGGGTGACTTCGTAGCCATCGACACCCGGCATCATAACGTCGAGCAGGATGATGTCCGGCTGTTCCAAAATGGCCATGTCAATGGCTTCGGCCCCCGAATGGGCGGTCACCACATCGTAATAGTCGGCTTCCAGCTTGGCCTGCAACAGGCGGACATTGGCCGGAATATCATCAACGACCAGAACCTTGGCTGTCATGCCGCCTATCCCAGATAGCGGCGGACGGTGTCGAGAAAGTGCGAAACCGAGATGGGCTTCGAGATATAGGCCTCGCAGCCGCCTTCGCGAATACGCTCCTCATCGCCCTTCATGGCAAAGGCCGTCACGGCCACGACCGGAATATGCGACAGCTCATCGTCTTCCTTTAGCCACTTGGTGACTTCGAGGCCGGAAATCTCAGGCAACTGAATATCCATCAGGATCAGGTCCGGACGGTGCTTGCGTGCCAGCGACAGGGCCGACAGCCCTTCACCGGTTTGCAGCGTCTCATAGCCCTGCGCATCGAGCAGGTCATGAAACAGCTTCATATTCAGTTCGTTGTCCTCGACGATGAGAACCTTTTTCGCACTCATAAATCTTGTTCCCGTCTGTGGGTCACGATTCGCGGCCCCCGCCGTGGTCTGAGTACGGAGCCTAGCTCAACTGTCTTAAGCCGAGGTGAAAGGGATGGAAACAAAGTGTAAATGCCACCTATCGACGCCTCGCGCCGGAATGCCTATAAGCGAGGCCTTATACGCAGGGTCATTGAAAATGACTCTGGGTATGCCTTTCGAGACTGTCTCATGTCGCTGATACACCTAAGCCAGTCTCGTGTCTTCAACGGCCGGATGCGGTCAGCATCTTCGGCCGTTGGTATTATTTTGCAGGAGACCGAATCCATGTCGAAGATCGAAGCCCGCCTCCAGGAACTGGGGATCACCCTGCCCGTCCCGGCTGCCCCTGTCGCCAACTACGTGCCCTTCGTGCGCAGCGGCAACCTGATCCACATTTCGGGTCAGATTTCCAACGACGGCACCGGCCGCTACAAGGGCACGGTCGGCGTGGATGTCTCGCTGGAGGAAGCCACCGAAGCGGCGCGCGTCTGCGGCATCAACCTGCTGGCCCAGATGAAGGCCGCCGTGGGTGACCTCGACACTGTGGTACGCGTGGTCAAGCTGGGGGCCTTTGTGCAAGCCGGTCCGGACTTTTATGACGTGCCGCAGGTGGTCAATGGCTGCTCGAACCTGATGGTCGAGGTGCTGGGCGAAGCCGGCAAGCACGCCCGCTCGGCGGTTGGTGTGTACAAGATTCCGCTGGGCTTTGCCGTCGAAGTCGATGCCGTGATCGAAGTGGCGGATCGTCTATAAAGGATTTCACCACGAACGGCACGAACCACACGAACGCTACACTTCATCGGTTCGTGTGGTTCGTGCCGTTCGTGGTTTTAAGTGACTTGCCTGCGGCTTTTCCTACGTCGTAAGGTGAAAACCATGCCCGTGCCCGCCCTGACCGCTGCCCTGCACCGCTCGATCAGCGAGATCGACCCCGCCGTCTGGGATGGATTAAAGGGCGACGATAACCCGTTAAACAGCCATGCCTTTCTGGAAACGCTCGAACAGACGGGCTGCGTCGGCGAAGACAGCGGCTGGGTGCCGCATCACCTTAGCCTGAGCGATGAGGCGGGCGCGGTCCGCGGCGTGATGCCGCTTTATCTCAAATACCATTCGATGGGCGAATACGTCTTCGACCATAGCTGGGCGCAGGCCTATGAACGCGCGGGCGGGCGCTACTATCCCAAACTCCTGTCGGCCTCCCCCTTTACGCCGGTGACGGGGACTCGGCTGTTGTCGCCGGCCCCCGAGGTGCGCGCGGCTTTGATCCGTACGGCGGTGCAACTCTGCGATACCAACGGCCTGTCGTCGTTTCACGTCAACTTCCCCACATCGGATGAATGGAGGCTGATGGGCGAAAACGGCCTATTGCTGCGGCAGGATCAGCAATTCTGGTGGACCAATGCGGGTTATCAGAGCTTTGACGATTTCCTCACCGCCCTGTCGGCCAATCGCCGCAAGGTTATCCGCCGGGAACGCCGCGATGTACAGGCGGCGCTGACGCTGAAAATCCACAGCGGTAGCGACATCACCGAAGCGCACCTCGATTATCTGCACGCCTTTATCGAGGATACCTACGACCGCAAATGGGGCTCGCCCTATCTGACGCGCGACTTCTTTTCAGTGATTGCCGAGCGGATGCGCGATCAGATCGTTTTGGTGTTCGCCTATGACGGCGATCAGCCGGTGGCCGGGGCCATCAATTATCGCGGCGGCGACACCCTCTATGGCCGTCAGTGGGGCGCACGCGTCGATGTCCCCTTCCTGCATTTCGAAGTCTGCTATTATCAGGCCATCGACTACGCCATCACACACGGGCTGAGCCGCGTCGAGGCCGGCACGCAGGGCGAGCACAAGATTTCGCGCGGCTACCTGCCCCACCCCGTCTATTCGGCCCACCATATCCGCGACCGTGCCCTGCGCGAACCCGTAGCCCGCTTTCTGACGCAGGAACGTGCGGCCGTCGCAGCGCAGATGGCTGAGTACGAGGCGGAACTGTCGCCATTCCGCAAACGCGATCAGGCATGAAAAAACCGCCGGTGAGAATACCGGCGGTGTTTTTTAGATAGGCGTGTCGCAGACGATCAGGCGATCGGCAGGCGGTGGGCACGGGCCCAGGCGACAACCAGTTGCGACGCAAAATTTACCAGGAATTTCATAGGGGTACTCTCTTTAGTTCGACGCCGAGCCGGGGGCGAAACCCAGGGCCAGAAGGGCATTCATAAAGCGTTCGATCAGCTTTTCCATTGTCAGTCCTCACACACAAAAAGTTATGACAGCGCTGTCATTAGCACTTTTTGCACCTGCGAACAAGAGGCCTGTCGTCACATTTGAAATTAAGGTCTGTAACGCTTCGTGTGAGAGGCGAAAATGAGATATAATGCTCATAAAACAGACAGGGAAACACAGACAGGGCCGTATCTCATGGCGCGTTACACCAGCTATTCAGCCTTTTTCGACTTCTATCTGAGCGAACATAGCCAGCCCCGCACGCGCGCCCTGCACTATATCGGCTCCAGCCTTGGCATAGCGGCGCTGATCATGGCCGTGGCCCAGCGCCAGCCCCTGTGGCTGCTGGCGGGTGTGATAGCCGGTTATGGCTGCGCGTGGATCGGGCATTTCTTTGTAGAAAAGAACCGCCCGGCGACCTTCACCTACCCCCTGTGGTCGTTTGTGGGCGACTATCACATGTTCACCCTGTGGCTTGGCGGACGGCTGGCCAAACGGCGGGCAGCGGCAGAGCAACGCCTCACAAGGCCCTGAACCACGCCTCCAGATGCGTCAGATCATGACGCATGGCCGCCTCACGCTTCATCGCTTCGGCGTCATCGCCCCAGGTTTCTTTCTGGAAGGTTTCGCCAACACGCGATGCGGCAAAGGCCTCTTCGGCGCTCAGACGGCCCTTGTACAGCGCCAGAGCCAGCGCCACCGATCCCAGCAGCGGAATGGCGGCCATCAGACCGGCACGTGCATAGATCGACGCTGTGCTGAGGAGCGTTTTGACGCCTGCGATCGTCGCCACCGGCTGTCCGCGCGCCATGATCGAGGTCTGCGGCACGAATTCAAGCGCCAGCTCGCTTTTTAGCCAGTCGATGACCGGACCCCACGCCGCCTGTTCGCGGGCAATCAGGGCCTGCGGATAGTCGGACGGGTAGCAGACGAGATCGGTTTCGGCAAAACGCGCCGCTTCGGCCAGCGCGGCTTCAAGGCCGCTGTCCATGTGGTCGAGCGCCGCAAACCCCAGCCGCGTCAGGGGCATGGCGGTGAAATCAACCGTCTCTTCGACCGCTTCCCACTCGCGCCCGACCCGCGCCGCCAGCGCGAAATTGGGCAGCACCAGCGTGGCGCCCTTCGGCGTTTTCACCGCACGGCCGTCCAGAGTCACGCCGTAGCCCGGTCCGTCGGCCTTGATCTCGACGATCTTCCAGAAGCGTTTCGGCTTTGAGCCGATCTGATCACTGCGCTTTGACGGCGCTTCGGCCTTGTAGGTCATATGTAGCCTCTAAGCATACTCGCTTGAAATAAGGGAGGATGTTTTACATCAACTCCGGTACGAACCGGTCAAGAACCGCGCCCAGTTCGCTGAAATCGTGGACAATCTGCTGCGCGCCGGCGGCCTCAAGCTCATCGACCGTGTGGAAGCCCCACGACACGCCAATGGCCTGCACCTGTGCGGCGCGCGCCATGCGCATATCGTGCGTTGCGTCGCCGATCATCACCGCCTGATGCGTACCGACGCCCAGCGCCGTCAGATTGCACTGAAGCATGTGCGGATGCGGCTTGGACGGGCCGTCATCGGCGCAGAAGGTGACGTCAAACAGGTCGCCCCAGCCGTGCTTTTCGACAATCCGCGTCACGCCACGCCGCGAATTGCCCGTCGCCATGCCGATCAGCCAGTTGTCGTTTTTCAGCCGCTCCAGCGTTTCCTGCGCCCCCAGATACAGGGCCTCGCTAAAGTCCGGATCGGCATGGAAGGTCAGAAAGGCGTTCTGAAACTCGCGCATATAGGCGGCCACGGTTTCCGGATCGAGGTCCGGGCGCATCGCCTGCAAGGCTTCGAACAGCGACATCCCGACAATGGCACGCACCTCATCATAGGTGGGCGGGGTGAGGTTCAGCACCTTGGCCGCCTCGACCGCCGCACGATGGATCGAGGCGCGGCTGTCGATCAGGGTGCCATCGACATCGAATACAGCGAGTCTCATCTTACCGTCTGGAGGCGCGGGTGGCTTTGCGGAAGGGTTCGGGGCTGGCCTCGTGCTCATCGAAGCCATAGCGGTCGAAACCGGCCTGAATGACCGGGTCAAGCGGCGCTTCGACGATCAGCGTCCCGTGCGTCGGGTGTGGGATTTCGATGCGCCGGTGGTGCAACTGAAGCCCCAAACCCTCTGACAGGGCTATGGATTTTTCATCCTTGTACTTGGGATCGCCCAGGATGCAGTGCCCGATGGCCTGCATGTGGGCACGTAGCTGGTGCGTGCGGCCCGTATGCGGGCGCAGCGCCATCCACGCCAGACGGTGCGCGGCGCGGGATATGGTCACATATTCGGTTTCCGCCGCCTCGGCACCCGGCTCCTTGGGGTCAGCGGGCATGACCATCTCACGGTCATTGATGCCCTTCTTGACCAGAGGCACGTCGATCACCCCCTCCTTGGGGTCGGGCGTTCCGGCGACGAGCGCCCAGTAGGTCTTATAGGCCTTGCGCTTGGCAAAGGCCCCGGCCAGACGCGCCGCCGCCGACGGCGACTTGCCCAGCAGCAGCACGCCGGAGGTGTCGCGGTCGAGGCGGTGAACCAGACGCGGCCGCTCCAGCCCCTCGCCCCAGGCCGACAACAGCCGGTCGATATGGTTTTTTGTCTTGGTGCCGCCCTGCACGGCCAGACCTGAGGGCTTGTTGATGGCGATGACGTCCTCGTCCTCATAGAGGACCAGCGACTTGGCGTAACGCACCTCCTGCGGGCTCAGCTCGGCGCGCTCGCGCTTTTGCTGTTCCTCGGACGGCGCGTCGGGCAGTGGCGGCACGCGCACGCTCTGACCGGTGCTCAGCCGCGTGTCGGCCTTGGCGCGCGCACCATCGACGCGCACCTGTCCCGACCGCAGCAGCTTGTTGAGCTGAATATGGTTGAGGTGCGGCCAGCGCCGCTTGAAAAACTTGTCGATACGCACCCCGTCTTCGCCCTCGGCGACATACAGGATCTTCACTTCCCTACTCATCCGGCCACTTTCCGAAACACAAACAGACCGATCATGACGGCCAAAATCGCCAGCGCGGCCGAGGACACGGCATAAAGCCCCGCCAGCCCGTAGTCTCGCCGCTCCAGCATATGCACCACTTCCAGCGAATAGGTGGAAAAGGTCGTAAAGCCGCCCAGAACGCCGACGCCCAGCAGAAGCCTCAGGCGCTCATCGCCCCCCCTGGCCAGCAACCACCCGGCCAGAAGCCCCATCATGAGCCCCCCCAGCAGGTTGGCCACAAAGGTGCCGATGGGCCAACCGAAGGGCATGGCCGCCGCCGGCCACAGACGGGCCAGTCCATAGCGCGCCGCGGAACCGAGGGCTCCACCGATCATGACCAGCATTAAATTGAACATAGCAGGGCTCATACCCCTCTTGGCCCTCAAATCATAGTGTTTTAAGGATGGGACCGGACAAATACCAGCAAGGGACCATGCCATGAGCCTGTACGGGGACTACGATCCCAAGAACATCTTCGCCAGGATTCTGGCCGGAGACATCCCCTGCGCCAAGGTCTATGAGGACGCGCGGGTCTTAAGCTTCATGGACGCCTTCCCGCAGACGAGGGGCCATACGCTGGTCATCCCCAAGGTGGCGGCGCGTAACCTGTTCGACATTTCGTCCGAGCACCTGCAAAACCTCATCCACCACACGCAACGCATCGGCCGCGCCGTGCGCGACGCGCTGGAACCGGAGGGCGTGCGCATCGCGCAGTTCAATGGCGAGGTCGGCGGCCAGACGGTGTTTCACCTGCATTTTCACATCATCCCCTGCTACGCCAATGGAGCGGTGAAGCACCATGCGTCGGGTCAGATGGCCGATCTGAAAGATCTTCAGGACATGGCGGCGCGTATCAAGGCCAAGCTGTAATGGTCTTCGGTCTTCGCCATGGCCAAACCGACTGGCCCGTCCCGGCAGCGTAGCGACGGGACAAAACTAAAGAAACGGATACGCACCCTGATGTTCTTTGTTCTTCGCCATGGCCAAACCGACTGGAACGCCCAGATGCGGCTTCAGGGCTCGACCGACATCCCGCTCAACGACACCGGGCGTGAGCAGGCGCGCGTCGCCGCCCGCTTTCTGGCCGATCAGGGCATTACGCGCATTGTCGCCAGTCCGCTGATCCGCGCCTATGAAACCGCCAATATCGTCGGGCGGGCACTGGATTTGCCCGTCATCACCGACGGGCGGCTGACCGAGCGGCATTTCGGCATCTTTGAGGGCCTGACCATTGATGAGGTCGAAGGCCACCGGCGTGAGATGCTGGCGCACATGAACCCCGACCTCGACATCGACGGCAAGCATTACCCGCACAATGCCGAGCGCCTGCCCGCCGTCATCGAGCGTGTGCGCGCCGCCGTTGAAGACCATGCGTCCGGCGAGACCATCCCCCTCTTCGTCTGCCATGGCATCCCCTTCCGCGCCATCGCCCGCGTCTATCTGGGGGAGATGTATTCCAGCCCCAATGCCTGCCCGGTGCGTTATGCGCGTCAGGGCGACACCTGGACCATGACCGGCCTCGACCCCGACAATCCGCCGCTGCACGGGGCCTTCTTCAAGGGGCCGACGACCATGGGCCGCATTTGAGGCCAACCATAACGACGTTCCAAATTTTGTCATAATAGTCACGTTTCATCTGTGAACGGACATAAGTATAGCGCAAGTATATTTTTTCACCTGTTAAACCGAAATTCAGACACCTTCCCTATTATGTGACAAAACGCCCAGAAAAGGCGTGTGAGTTGAGTTTTGTGAAGGTTTTATGACGAACTGGACCTCGGTTATGCAGAAAGCAGCACACGTTTCGGATATTACGGACCAGGTAGCCCCCGTCTCACCGCAGACGACCAATTCGCAGGTCTATGACGCCTTCCGCGACAATTCCGAACTGCTGGTGCTGGCCGTGGTCGATACGTGCGGTTGCGTCCTGGGCCTGATCGAACGCCACAGCTTCAACCTCAAAATGGCCTCGGAATACGGTCGCGCCCTGTTCGGCAACAAATCGGTGACCACCATGATGGACACCCGCCCTCTGACCGTCGAAGCCGAGACCCCGCTGCGCGACTTCATGCAGGCGACCCTGGCCGAACGCGCTTCGGAATTGCTGCGCGGCTTTATCGTCACGCGCTGCGGGGCCTATGCCGGGGTCGGCACCACCCTGTCGATCCTGAAAGCCATGAATGACGACCTTCAGGACAGTCTGCTGCAACAGCGCGAAATGGTGACCGACCTGATCCGCCTCAGCGCCGAGTCGCAGCGCCAGCAGTCCTTCCTCAATACCATTATCGACAATATTCCGGCCATGGTGCTGGTCAAGGACGCCCATTCGCGCGTCAGGCTGATCAATCCGGCGGGCGAAGACATGCTGGGTATCAAGCGCAGCGAAGTCGTCGGCAAGACCAGCCACGACATCTTCCCGACCGAGCAGGCCGACATCTTCGCGCGCTCCGACCGCCGCGTTCTGGCCAGCGGCGAAGCGGTGATGATCGAGGAAGAAGCCATCTATAATGGCGAGCGCCAGCGCACCGTGCAGCTCAAAAAGACCGTGCTGCGCGGCCCGGATGGTTCCCCCGACAGCATATTGACTCTGGGTATAGACCTGACCGAGCAGAAGGCGGCCGAGGCGCGCATTGCGCAACTGGCGCATTATGATCCGCTGACGGGCCTGGGCAACCGCACCCTCTATACCCACGAAATCGAGCAGGCCCTCAGCCGCGTGCAGCGTCATGGCCACCATATCGCCCTGCATTGTCTGGACCTTGACCGCTTCAAGACGGTCAACGATTCCTTCGGCCATCTTGCGGGGGACGCCCTGCTCAGTCAGGTGGGCGAACGCCTGCGGCTGTGCGTGCGCAAAGGGGACTTCATTGCGCGCATGGGCGGTGACGAATTTGCCATCATCCAGAACATCGAACGCCCCGAAGACGCTCGCTGTCTGGCCGAGCGCGTCATCGAGATCATGAAGACGCCCTTCGACATCAGCGGCATCCGCCTCGAAGCGGGCGTCAGCGTCGGGATCGCGCTGGCCCCCGAAGACGCCAGCGATGCCAACAACCTTTTGTCGCGCGCCGATCTGGCGCTTTATCGCGTCAAATCCGAAGGCCGCAACGACTGGTGCTTTTATCACGCTGAAATGGATGCTGTGGTGCAGCAGCGCCTCGAAATGGAGCACGAGCTGCGCTCCGCCCTGGCCGACCAGCAGTTCGAGCTGCATTTTCAGCCCCTGCTCAATCTCGACAGCGGCGAGGTGGTGTCGTTTGAGGCGCTCCTGCGCTGGAAACACCCGCATCGCGGCATGGTTTCCCCCGGTGAGTTCATCCCGGTGGCCGAAGACAGCGGCCTGATCGGCCCGATCGGCGACTGGGTGCTGCGCGAAGCCTGCCGTCAGGCGGCGCAGTGGCCGTCGCCGTGGCGTGTCGCCGTCAATATCTCGCCGCTGCAATTCCGCCACGGCTCGCTGCCGCGACTGGTCAAGGAGGCGCTGAAGGCTACCGGCCTCGACCCGCGCCGTCTGGAGCTGGAAATCACCGAAAGCGTGCTGCTGGCCGATGAAAAGCACAATCTGAAGGTGCTCAACACCTTGCGCGACATGGGCGTGCGTATCGCCATGGACGATTTCGGCACCGGCTATTCCTCGCTGAGCTATCTGCGCGCCTTCCCCTTCGACAAGATCAAGATAGATCAGTCGTTCGTGCGCGACCTGCCGCACGATCAGAACGCCCTGTCGATCATCCGCGCCATCACCGACATGGCCGAGGCGCTGGGCGTACATATCACCGCCGAAGGCGTCGAGACCGAAGCCCAGATGGACGCGCTGAAAGCCATGAACTGCCGCGAGGCGCAGGGCTATCTGATCGGCCGTCCCGCCGCCGCCATCGAAGCCTATGCCGAACCGAAGGCCGCCCGAGCCCGCGCCTGATACTAAGGGTCATTGAAAATGACGCTTGATATGCCTTTCGATACGGTCTCATGTCGCTGATACAAGTGAGACCGTATCGACTATTCAACGGCCGGATGCAGTCAGCATCTTCGGCCGCTGGTATAACGTCTTTATTTTTCAGCAGCCAAGCGGACATTCAAACCTGAGCCGTGCGCAGACATGATGTTTCCATAGCGAGGGAACTAACCCTCACGCTGAAAAGGAAACCCGCATGTCCCTTCTGTCTCTGGTCGCTGTCCTGATCGTCGTCGGTGTGCTCTTGTGGCTCGTCAACACCTACATTCCCATGGACCCCAAGATCAAAAACATCCTCAACGCCGTGGTGGTGATCGGCGTGGTGATCTGGCTGCTTCAGGTGTTTGGCCTGCTGGGCTCGCTCAGCAACATCCGCGTGGGCTAGCAGGGTCGCAGACCCTGCACCCGTAAATTGGAGCGCGGTTCAACGCTTGCGCTTACTTGTCCGCATTATCGCCTCTCCTCCCCATTCCATGGGGAGGTGGCTGTGAGCGCAAGTGAACTGACGGAGGGGTATGCCCCTGCCCCCTAACCCGCCGGCTCCCACAACTCAATCGCATTACCCTCCAGATCGTGAATACGCGCAAAGCGCCCCACCCCCGGCATATCCCAATCCGGCTGAGTGATCACCTCAATCCCTGCCGCGCGAAGGGCCGCACACAGATCATCCAGCCCTTCGACCCGCAGATTGAGCATCCACTGACGATCCGCTGCGAAATAGTCGGTATCCGCCGCAAAGGGCGAAAAGACGCTCGGCCCGGCCTGCGTATCCCAATGGCCGTAAGGCCCGGCCCCGACCCCCAGATGCTCGGCATACCACGCCGCCAGGGCCTTCGGGTCCTTGGCCCGGAAGAAGAAACCGCCGATTCCCGTCACACCCATAGCCGCCTCCTGCTTAATGCGTTAAGCCGTATCAGGCTGCCCGTGCGTGCACAAGTTAACTCACACGCTGCATCAGCGACGACTGGCTGAAGATCTCAACCGAGCGCAGGCGCGCTTCAATATCGTGGATCGGCATGGAGATAATCAGCTCATCGGCCTCGGTCGCCGCCAGGAAGTTTTCCAGCTTGCGCTCTATGGTCTGTGGTGAGCCGACCACAGCATATTGCAGCATATGATCAACCATCTGCGTCTCTTCGGGACTGAGCTGAAGCCCGCGCACCGGGGCGGGGAACGGCTTGCGCTCATTACGCCTCAGCGCCGCAAAGGCCTGCCGCATCGAGGTGAACAGATAGTGCGCCTCTTCGTCCGTATCGGCGGCCACGCCCATAATGCCGACCATGGCCTTCGGGTGCGGATGATCAACCGAGGGGCGGTACTGCTGACGATAAAGACGCAGCGCCTGATGCAGCAGATCGGGCGCAAAGTGCGAGGCGAAGGCATAGGGCAGGCCCATCTGCGCCGCCAGTTGCGCGCCATAGGTGCTCGACCCCAGCACCCAGATCGGCACCTTGGCCCCAAAGCCCGGTACGGCCAGGATCGGCTCAGTGCCATCCGGATCGTCCATCAGCCGGCGCAGCTCCGCCACATCATAGGGGAAGCTGTCCACCCCGCTGTCCATATTCCGCCGCAGCGCCCGCGCCGTGCGCATATCCGTACCCGGCGCGCGCCCCAGTCCCAGATCGACCCGCCCCGGAAACAGCGCTTCGAGCGTCCCGAACTGCTCGGCAATCACCAACGGCGCATGATTAGGCAGCATGATGCCGCCCGAACCGATACGGATGGTCGAGGTATGATGCCCGACATGGGCAATCGCCACCGCCGTCGCCGATGAGGCCACGCCGGGCATCCCGTGGTGCTCGGCCAGCCAGTAGCGATGATAGCCCAGCGCCTCCGCCTGACGCGCCATGCGCGCCGTATTGGCAAAGGCATCGGCCACGCGGCTCCCTTCCCCGACCTGCGACAAATCCAGAATGGAAAAGGGGATCATTTCGCGCTTTCCGAAAAGTGGAACGCACTTTTCCGATGAAAAAGCGCGTTGAACAAAAATTTAGAGCGCAATTTCGCTTTCGTGAACGAAATGCGCTCTTTCGCCTCATAGAGCGTGCTGAGGGCTTATGTAGGTGGTCCGGTTACGATTACCAGAGGGCGTGCCTCGGCAGAGATGTCAGGGCCGACATAAAACGCCTGCGCCGTGTAACAAAAATATGACTAGCCCGACAGGCGAGCCCTGTGGACGGACTGCGTCTCTTATGACAACACTGTCAAAACAACAAAAAAGTACAGGTAAAGTGGAAAGCGTAATGATAACTCTCATCGTGGCCGGCATCGGCCTTTACGGCGTCGCCGTCATTCTTTCGGTCATCGCCAGCGAATTCTGGGGACATAATTGACATAAGTGTCAATTATCGGATTTCGCTCGGAAAGCCCTCTCAAAAGCAAACGACCTGTTCACCCGGCGTCCTGTGGCGTCCGGGTGAACAGGTGTTGCCGGAGGATGACGATGGGATTGGCTGCGCTGCGCTCCGCCGAAACCTACGCTTCGCTCCGGTTTTCGAACCCAGGGTTCGAAGTCCCGGACACCGGCCACTAAAAAAGCCAGCCCTTTTGGGCTGGCTTTTTTAGTGGCGGAGACGATGGGATTCGAACCCATGGTACCCTTTTAGGGGTACGCTCATTTAGCAAACGAGTGCCTTCAGCCTCTCGGCCACGTCTCCGCACTAAGGGTTCACTTAGCCTGACTTGTCCCAAATGGCAACGGGCAATCAAAGCCCGCCTCCCGAAAAGTGTGAACATCACGCCCGGCGGCAAAAATCGCGATTTGCCTTATAGAAAAAGGGCTTGCGTTAACGGTTATATAAACGCCGTGTGGCAGGGTGTCGGCGAAACCGCCCCAGACGATCCAGAACGCCTCCCCCTCTTACCTCATGACAAACGCACGCCAAGGCGCCCCCACCCCCGTCCGCACCCCCGATGCTGCGCCCGAAGGGATGGCTGAGGCGCCGGCCTTGCGCGCACAGGGTCTGAGCCGGGGACGCCCCGCGGAGAGCCCCGGTCCGGCCGACCATCGCCGCGGCCCCTTCCGCCCCGAACGTCTGGTGTCGCTGCGCGAACGCCGCGCCAACGAAGCCTACGCCTACCTCTTCCGGTTCAGCGACCTGTGGCTGATCGCGGGCGTCAGCCTGTTCGTGGCGCAGGGTCTGTCACCGCGCGGCTGGCAAGGCGCGCTGGCCGCCGATATCCTGCCGCTGCTGGTCGCCGCCATCACTCTAGCCTGGAGCCTCAAAAGTTTTGACCTTTATGTCTACCGCCGTCAGGAGCGGCTGAGCGGGCACCTGCTGCGCGTCTTCGCCGCCGTGGCCCTGAGCGGCGTGGCCGGTCTGGCCGTCGCCGGGCTCAGCGGTCGCGCCGATGTGCTGCCCCCCGTGTTCGGCCTGTGGGCAACCGGTGTCCTTCTGGGTCTGGAGGCGCTGCACGGTGCCGCCTTCGCTCTGGTGGCCCGCTGGCGGCGCAAAGGGCTTCTGACCCCCAATATCGTGATCGTGGGGGCGACCCGTGATGCCGAAACCCTGATCGCAGCCGCGTTGCAACGCCGCAATGTCAATATTCTGGGCATTTTCGATGACCGCCTGTCGCGCGCGCCCCACGCCGTAAGTGGCGTGCCGGTGCTGGGCGATACCGAAGCCCTGCTGACGCACAAGATCACCCCCTATGTGGATCGCGTCATCGTCGCCGTCGATCCGGCGGCGCGGGCCCGCGTCGAAGGCCTGATCCGCCGCCTGAGCCTCTTGCCCAACGCTGTCTCGCTGCTGGTCGATGTCGATAGCGAGGCCGGTCGCGAAGCCGCCCTGTCGCGCCTGTCGGAACAGCCGCTCACCCGCGCCAATCCCTCGCCCTCGGACGCACAGCGGGCGTTGCAAAAGCGCGTTCAGGACCTGATTATCGGTACGGTGGCCCTCATCATCTTTGCGCCGGTTATGGCCGTGGTGGCCCTGATGATCCGCCTCGACAGCCCCGGCCCGGTCTTTTTCCGTCAGCGCCGCCATGGCCTGAACAACGAAGCCATCCATGTGTGGAAGTTCCGTTCGATGCGCGCCGAAGCCGCCGATGCCACCGCCGCGCGTCAGGTGTCGCGCGACGACGACCGCGTGACCCGCGTCGGCCGCTTTATCCGCAAGACCAGTCTGGATGAGCTGCCGCAACTGTTCAACGTGCTGAAAGGCGACATGTCGCTGGTCGGGCCGCGACCGCACGCTATCGGCATGAAGACCGGCGACGAAGATTCCGCCAAGCTGGTGGCCGAATACGCCTGGCGGCACCGCATGAAGCCCGGCATGACCGGCTGGGCGGCCATCAAGGGCTCACGCGGGGCGCTGGTCACCGCAGAGGACGTGCGCCGCCGCGTCCAGCTCGATATCGACTATATCGAGCGTCAGTCCTTCTGGCTCGATCTCTACATCATGGCCATGACGGTGGCCTGCATCCTTGGCGACCGCCACGCCATCCGGTAAGATCGCAGGGCGCAGGGACAGACGCTGATGTTCTGGAAAGGGCTATGGGGGTATCTCCCCGCCAATGTGTTGCAGGGGCTGATCGGGTTCGCAACCCTGATCACCTTTACCCGCCTCCTGTCGCCGGACGACTATGGCCGCTACGCGCTGGCCTTCGGCGTGTCGAGTCTGGCCCAGACCCTGTGCTTTACGTGGATCGAAGCGGCGATGGCGCGCTTCTATCCGTCGGAGTCGCGCGAAGACCGCGAAGCCCTGACGCTCTATGGCACCCTCTATCGCCTGTTTGCCGCGGTGACGGTCGTATTTGCGGTCGTCTGCGCCGCCGGTCTGTGGCTGTGGCCCGCGCCGGATGCCCACACGCAGGCGCTCAAACTGGCCATCGGCTGCGGGCTGGGCGTCGTCGTCTTCCGCAGTCTGATCAAGATGGTGCAGGAACAACGCCGCTCCGAAGGGCGCGTCGGCACCGCCTCGACGCTGGACATGATCCAGACCGCCGGCGGGTTTGGTCTGGGGGCGCTCCTGGCCTGGGCCGGCTTAGGGGGCGGCGCGCCGCTGCTGGCCGCCGGACTCGTGGCGGCCGCCTGCCTGCCCTTCGTGGCCCGCGAAGACTGGGGCCGCGCCCTGAAAGGCCGCTTTGACGCAACGCGCGCCCGGCAGTATGCCCATTACGGCCTGCCCGTCTCGGCCAGCCTTATCCTCACCCTGGCTCTTTATACGGTGGATCGCTTTCTGATCGCGGGCTTTCTGTCCGAAGCCGATGCCGGGGCCTATCATGCGGGCTACAGCCTCGCCTCGCGCATCCTCGACGTGTTGTTTTTGTGGTTCGGCGCGGCGGGGGGGCCGGCTCTGGTCCACGCGCTGGAAAGCGGCGGGACCGAGGCGCTGAAAGCCCACGCCCGCGATCAGTTCCGCGTCATGGCGCTGGTGCTGTTTCCAGCGGTGGGCGGGCTGATCGCCGTCGAAGCGCCATTGGCTCAACTGTTGATTGGCGAAGGCCTGCGCGCGCAGGCGCTGAGCGTCACCGCCCTGATCAGCGTCGGTGCCCTGCTGTCGGGCTTTAACACCTATTATTTCCTTCAGGCCTTTACCCTGTCGAAAAAAACCAGGCTGCTGACCGTGGCCATGGCCATTCCGGCTATCGCCAATGTCGGGCTGAACCTGTGGCTGATCCCGCTCTATGGCCTGTGGGGGGCGGGTCTGGCGACGGCGCTGAGCTTTGCCATCGGTCTGATCGGCTCGTGGATACTGGGCCGTCAGGCCCTCCCTTTGCCCGTTCCGTGGCGTGATCTGGGGCTAACCGCCCTCGCAACCCTGATCATGGTCGCCGTCGTGTGTCTGATACCGCCGCTGGGCGGTGTCATCGAGCTGGCGCTGAAAGGCGTTGCGGGCGTCCTCGTCTATGCCGCTCTGGCTCTGGCCCTGAACCTCAATGAGGTGCGCGCCCATGGCCAACGCTTCCTTAAGCGCCTGGGTGTAGGGTCTGCCGCATGACCGCCCCTGCCGCCCCGCCTTCCGTCATCACCAATGCCGCCCATGACGGTGCCCCAAAGCCACGTCTGTCGGTGCTGATCCCCTTCTACAAGGAAAGCCCGTCCACCCTGCTGCGCGCTCTGAGGCCGGTCGCAGGCGTGGAGGTCGTGGTGCTGGACGACGGCTCGAACCAGAGCGAGCTGACGCAGGACGTGTTATCAACGATTGATGCTATTGCCCTGCCCGTTACCTTCATCAGCCTTTCGCGCAATGAAGGCCGCGCGCGCGGACGCAACCGCCTGACTCAGGCGGCACGTGGCGACTATTTCCTGTGTCTCGATGCCGACATGCTGCCCGACGCGCCCGACTTCCTGACGCGCTGGCTGGCGGTAATGGACAGCGATCCGGCCGTCGTCTTCGGCGGCTTTTCGCTGCAACAGGCCCCGACCGACAAACGCTTTGCCATTCACCGCCTGATGGCCGCCAAAAGCGATTGCCTCGACGCCGCAACGCGCCGCCAGACTCCGGAAAAATACGTCTTCACTTCGAACCTGCTGATCCGCCGCGACGTCTTCGCGGCGCAGGATTTCGACGGCACCTTTACCGGCTGGGGCTGGGAAGACGTCGAATGGGCGATGCGGGTAGCGCAAACCTTCGGCGTGCAGCATATCGACAATACCGCCACCCATCTGGGGCTCGATCCGGCAGACATCCTGATCCGCAAGTACGAGCAGTCGGTCGGCAACTTCGCCCGCGTGGTGCAGAAGCATCCGGAGGTGGTCGCCACCTACCCCAGCTACCGCGTCGCGCGCCTGATCCGCAAACTGCCCCTGCGCGGAGCCTTGCGCACGGCTTTGCGCACGGTGGTGCGCAGCGAGGCCGCCCCGGTCCGTGCCCGCGCCTTTGCCTTGCGCCTTTATCGCGCCGCCCTTTATTCTGAGGTCGTCTGATGAGCTATGCCGAAGCCTATGCCGCCGATCGCTCCCTGTATGGCAAGCTGCGCCGCCGGGCCTCAAAACTGCTGTTTCGCAAACCGGCACAGTTGCGGGGGCTGACGAAGCCCCTGCTGACCTTTTCGTTCGATGACGCCCCGCAGTCGGCGGCCATTGCGGGGGCGGGCATACTGGAGCGCCACGGCTTTCACGCCACCTATTTCATCTCCGCCGGCCTGATGGGGCAGGACAGCCATTTCGGCCCCTACACTACCGCCGCCCAGATCGCCGCCCTGAATGCGCGCGGTCATGAGATCGCCTGCCACACCCTGATGCATATCGACTGCGGTCAGGCCAAGGCGGCGGACATTGCTTTAAGCGTGGACGAAAACCAGACGCTTATTCAATCGCTTGGCGTACCCACTTCAACCACCTTCGCCTATCCCTATGGCGATGTATCCCCTCAGGCCAAGGCCGTGCTGGGCGACCGCTACCGCTCCTCGCGCGCCCTGCACCACGGCCTGATCCGCACCGGCACCGACCTCAATCAGGCCCCGGCCATCGGTATCGAAGGCGACGGCGGTGAGCGGCTGGCGCTGCAATGGATGGCGCAGGCGATCCGCACGCCACAGTGCTGGCTGGTCCTGTACACCCACGATGTGCGTGAAAACCCGTCGCCGTGGGGCTGCACGCCGGAGACGCTGGAAACCCTGGCGACCGCCGCCCGGACCTTCGGTTTCGACGTCGTCACCTATGCCGAAGGGGCCCGCCGCGCGGGCGGTTGAGGCGTTCCACGAATGCCTCTTTTGATGATAAGTTTCGGAAAACCACAGATTACACAGATGGCACAGATTTGGCGCTTCGCGCCCTTGGGTTATGCGCCTGCGGAACATGTAGGGGCTGGAGTATAATCTGTGTAATCTGTGGTTGCTCTTCAAACGCCGACCACACAAAGAAATCCGGTTTGTGATTTGGGCAATCTTAATCGTACAGCCCGCGCCGTGATCTGACCGGACCGACCGCAGCCGCGACCACCGGCCCGTCGCCCGGCAGGGCCAGCTTGACGACGATCAGCACGATCAGGCACCAGCGGATGTCATTCCACCCGATCGCGATACTTTCGGTCAGGCTCATCAGCGAATAGACAGTGATAAACGGCAGGGCGAAATAGCCCCCATCGCCGCGATAGGTGCGGTAAAAGGCCTTAAGCCACGTCTCGATAAACAGGATCGCCCACACGGTCAGGCCGACATAGCCGAGCGCCAGCCACACCTCGTACCAGCAGGAATGGGCGTGATAGGCGCGAAAGCCCGCCACCTCGGTGATCCAGCGCAGCGGGGTCCAGTCGCCTTCGGTGGACCACACGACGCCATACCCGTAGCCGGTCATCGGGTGTTTGCGCATCACGTGGTCGATCCCGGCCCAGATATTGGTGCGCCCGGTCAGGGTCGCGTCCTTGCCCAGGAGATGAAACAGCGCCTCCGGCATCAGCAGGACCACGCTGCCGACCGCCAGCAGCACGCACACCGCCAGCCAGGTGAGGACCACCCCCAGTATCGGCCCGCGCCGTGACAGCCATACGAAGGCCATCATGCCTGCCCCCAGAATGAGCGCCAGAAGCGACGTCTTGGAGGTGGACATCAGGACCAGAAACGCCGCCCCGGCCGCCGCCGCAAACCACAGCCAGCGGCGTTTGGGCACCTGAATCCCGGCCGCCAGACAGGCCAGAAAGCCGACATCCATCACCGCGCCCAGATTGTTCTTTTCGGCAAAGACCCCGCGCCAGGCCCCGACGAACAGCTCGGTCATTCGCCCCTTGTCCGGAAACAGCAGGGCCATGACAAACGATCCGGCGATGAGGATCAGATAGGTGACGGCGATGACCTCGATCAGGCGGCGCCACGAAAAGCGGGCGGCGATGACATAGCCGGCCAGACAGGTCATGGCGAAGGCGACGAAGCGGCGCAGCGTGGCCGAGGGGTCGATCGACCACACATAGGAGACGGCGCACAAAAGGATCAGGACCAGCAGCACGGGCGTGCGGATCACCCCGGCCAGCACCTGTTTCCACGTCAGGAACAAAAGGGCAAGCGCGCCGAGATAGACGGGGTAATAGATGTTGCGGATAATGGCCCCGGCCATGGGCGACTGTTCGGTCGAATAGCCGAAGATGGGCGACAGCCAGCCCTGCGAGAACATGAACAGGATGCCGACCGACAGGCCGAAAGACAGCCACTGTCCGTCCCAGTCCTCCCGGATACCACGGAGAATCGCGCCGCCCATCAGCCGTGCGCGGACTTGCGCCCCGCCAGCGGGACCGTGGCGCGCGACTTGTTATAGACCATGCCGAGCAGCCGCCCCCCGGCCTGTTCGATCTGGGTCTTCAGCGCGACGCGGGCGTCGATCTCGCCCTCCCCTTCGCTGACGACCAGCACCACGCCGTCCACCAGCGGGGCCAGCCGCAGGACGGCGTCGGAGCGGTCGAAGGCCGGTGCATCGACCAGAATGGCCTGAGCATGGGTGCGCAGGGCCTGCCAGTAGGAGGACTGTTCGAACAGGCGCGTCTTCTGCCCCGGCAGCAGCAGGTGATCGCGCAGGCGCGTCACCCACAAGCGCTTGTCGAGGAAGGACCGCGCGATCAGATACTGGCTGTCGGGGACCGGCTGGCCCTGAGCGTCCAGCGCCTTGGGTTCCAGAGCGAAGAAGACCGATCCGTCCGGCGTGGCTGACGACACAGGCCCCGGTGGTCCGAAACGGGCGGGCTCGTCCAGCACGGCCTCAAGCTGCGTCTGCTGGCGCAGGTCGGCGTCGATCAGCCAGACAGGGCGTCTGGCGAAGGCGGCTTCGCAGCGGGCATATTCGCGCACCACGGTCGATACGCCCTCACCGCCGCAGGCCGCCGCGAACAGGATGACCCGTCCCCGGCCGCTGTCGGCGGCGCGTGCCCCGCCCTTCAGCGCCGCCATCAGATCGGCCATTTCCCGCGTCAGATCGACCATAAATTCCAATACGCCATGTCATGCGTGGACGAATCGCGTCCGCGCGTATTCGCAGATACCATAAGCCGCTTTGCCTTGGAGCGGAATGATTTCTCGTGGACTCATTCCGCTTAAGCCGCCATTGAGGCGGCGGCCAGGGTGGCGCAGCCCGTACCCGGCGAGGGGCAAAACCAAAATCTGGATCGTTGTGTTTCTACCCAAAATCATAATGATTCAGAAACCTATGGGTTGAAAATGACGCTTTTCAGGCGAAGGCGCGAGCGCGTGATGGCGTAACGTAAACCCGCTGTCGTGGTTCGCCTGTGGTTCTTATTTCGCCCGGGCCTGAGCCAGTACCGGCAGGCCCAGCGTCTTGGACGCCATATCGGCGCTGAGGAAGCCCCGGCGCAGAAAGACCCGCAGCAGGCCGGCGCACAGGGCCGTGAAGCCGCCGAACAGGAAGGCGAGGATCAGCACCGGCTTCTGAAGGCTCTTGGCCTTGTCCGGCGGGCGGGCCCGGTTGACGACGCGCACCGTATCCTGCGCCTTTTCGGCGATTTCACGGGCGGCCTGCGTTTCCTGAATACGCTGGGTGAAGCTGGCAATATTGGTTTGCAGGGCGCTGCGCTCGGTCGAGAGGCTGTTATATTCGGCCTCCATACCGACCAGAGACTGAAGCTTGTGCGTCACCTGATCCGCCTGGGCCTGAAGCTGTGCCCGGCGGCCGGAGGTGGCGGCAATTTCAGCCTCCAGATTGAGCTTGTCGGTCAGGAGTTGCTGATAGATCGGGTTGACCCCGATGCGGTGTTCCTTTTCGCCAATGGCGCGGCCCGACGCCTGAAGCGTCTCCAGCGCCTTGATCTGCTCATCGAGGTCACGCACCGCCGGGGCCGCCGGGGTGTAGCGCGTCAGAAGCTCGGCACGCTGCTGTTTCAGCGCCAGCAGTTTCGACGGCACGCTGAGATCCAGTTGCCGCTCGGTGCTCATCTCCGGGGCCTGCTGCCCCAGCCGCGACGTAATGGCCTGAAGACGGGCGCGCGCCGTGGCAATGCCGGCATCGGCGACGTAGATTTCCGACATCACCGTGTCATAGAGCTTGGTATAGGTGGCCTTGGCGGCCTGAAAATCCCCGACCCCATTGCGCAGCAGGAAATCCTCATAGGACTTGTCGGCCTGACGCAGACGGCGGTCGAAGGCGGCCTTCTGGTTTTCCAGCAACGGCGCGGTGACGTCCATAAACACTTCGTGGCGATAGGTCTGATAGAGGTCGATAAAGGTATTGAGGATCAGGGCGGCGGCGCGCGGGTCCTTGTGCGTGAAGCTGAGGCGCACGATATTGCTTTGCGGGGCCGTCTCGGTCTTGAGGCCGCTCAGCGTCTTCATCACCCGCGCATCGGCCTGATCGCGTTCCGTCTCGGTGCGCGGCGCATAGGTCTTGGGGAAGCTGGAATCTATGGCATTATAGCCCAGT
The DNA here is from genome assembly GCF_037101385.1 of Asticcacaulis sp. DW145. NCBI lineage: Bacteria > Pseudomonadati > Pseudomonadota > Alphaproteobacteria > Caulobacterales > Caulobacteraceae > Asticcacaulis > Asticcacaulis sp. DW145. The sequence goes on from NZ_AP029025.1 coordinate 1,082,581, forward strand.
TTCTCGATCACCCGGTGCTTAAGCTCGGCGGAGTTGAGGATTTCGACTTCCGACTGCACCACTTCGTCGATCGTGGCAATGGCACCGCGCGCCGCATCCCCGGCGGCGGGCACATAGACGTAGTCCTGACCGAGCTGCATCAGCAGGGAGGCATCGGCGGTGTAGCTTTTTTTGAGCGTCAGCGCAAAGCCCGCACCCACCCCGAAGATGGCGGCGAAGATCAGCAGCATCAACCACCATTCGCGCAGCAAAAGGCGCAGAATATCGTCGGCCTCATAGGCATAGCGGCGGCGCGCAGGGGTACGGGCGGCGCCACGGCGATCCGTGGCTCTCGTGCCCGTTTCTTCGCTGTAAACGCCTTGCGCGCGCACCCGAAACACACCCCTTTACATCACGCCGTTCTTTGTATGGCAAGGAACGCAACGATTCGGAAGCTGAACTTCCATTATTTGTCCGGATAGTCCCTCTGAGGCATTAACCAACCGTTACCCATTTTCAACCATGGTTAAGAAGGACTGAATTTTATGGACGCCGCCATGCTGAGCAAGCGCGCTTTGATGAAGGGAGTGACCGGAATGGGCCTTCTGGCCCTGTGCATCGCCCCGGCGGCGCACGCCGGGCGGGCACCCGAAGCGGCGCCCATTCGCTTTTCGGAATGGACGGACGAAGACCCGCCCTATCTGTTCTATCCGTCGGACAAGCTGGAAATACAGGTGCCGAGTGCGCCGGAACTCAGTCGGACGACGCAGGTCGGTCAGGACGGCCGTATCACCCTGCCGCTGGTCGGACAGGTCATGGCCGCGTTTAAAAGCGTAACGGACCTTCAGACGGAGATTACCGAACTCTATCGCCCCTATCTGCGCCACCCCGAAGTGACCGTCTTCCCCGGAGACACGGGCAATACGCGCGTGCTGGTCGGCGGCGAGGTGCGCAATCCCGGCTGGGTCGAGATGCCGGGCGATTTCGATGCCCTGTCGGCAGCGCTGGCGGCCGGGGGCTTTACCAATGCCGCCAAGTCACAGCAGGTGCTGATCCTGCGGCGCGGTCCGGACGGGAAGATCATGCAGAGGCTGATCGACCTCAAAAGCCCGCTGAACGGCAAGGCTTCGGTGGCCGTGGCCCTGCGCCGTCACGACATCGTCTTTGTGCCCAAGACCCGCATCGCCAAGGCTGGCGTCTGGGTCGAACAGAACATCAACAACATAGTCCCGGCGGGGATTATGAGCTGGCTGCTCTACAGCCAGAACAAGTAAATCAGGCGGCGTAACGCGTGTGGCCCTGATCCAGCCAGCGGCGGGCGGCCTTCTGGGCTTCGGCCACGTCTTCGCGGTCCATTTCCTTCGACAGCTCGCGACGGTAAAGCGTCGCTTCCATTGACCCGCGCATCGAGGCGAGGTTGAACATCATGTGCGCCGAGATCAGATCGACGGGCGCGCCGTTCTGACCGGTCGAATACATCATGCCGAGCTTGAACAGATCGTCGCCGCTCATGTCCGGCGTCGGCAGAGGCAGGGTTTCGTTCGTCATCATCATCGTTTCCGCGCCTTTTGCGCGGCCCCCGAAAGCAAGTGGTCGATGAGCCAACTTTTTCACCGCCAAGTGAAATTAAAGTTAACAGCGATATTTACTGTGAATTTTTTATGTAAAATTTGAATTAACATTAATTTCTCTATTAACAATTGAAATAATAATCGTTACTTTTTTCAAAAAATCAGAGTTAAATTCCATAATATTTTATAAAATAATGGATGTATACATAAATTCGACGCCGAAATCCCGTTAATATTTAAATTCAGACTCAGTGAATCCGCAGGCACAGCTTGATACCCCCCACCGCAAAACGGCCGTGATAACTGCCCGCTCTCGTTCAGTTTCAGTTCAGCCAGCGCGGCGCATAGTCAAGACAATCGGAGAAAATCGTCTCCGTCCATGCCTAGGGCGGTCAAAAAAATCACCGCCATCGAGGAAACCATGACCCACCGGTCCTTTCCGTGCCATCGACTGACCGCCACAGCCCTGAGCGCGGTCATCGCCTTGTCCCTTCCCCTGGTCGCAGCGCCGGCCTCCGCGGGCAGCTATGCGCAGCTTCAGCGCAAACCCGACCAGCGCTCGGAGGCCCCGCCAACGCCTCAGCCGCGCCCGGAGATCAGCGAGCCGCGTGGCGAACGCGGCGGTGACAGAGGGGGTGACAGGGGCGGCGATCGCGGCCCGCGCGGGGGCGACCGCGGTACGGGCGGCGGCTGGAACCGTGGCGATAATGGCAATGCGGGCACCGTCAGGGACGGGGGCTGGAACCGCCAGCCCGGTCAGGACGGGGTCTTTGGCCGCCCGGATCGCACGCCCGGCACCCCAAACAGTGCCACGCCCGGCGGATGGCAGGGGCGTCCCGACCGTAATGACAGCCGTCCCGACGGTCGTCCTGGTAAACGGTCCAATAACGGCGCAGATACCCGGCCGGATAATCGTCCCGACACGCGACCCAATGACCGCCCCGATAACCGTCCCGGTAATGACGGACGCTGGAACGGCGGGCGCAACCCGACGCCCGGCGGCTGGACCGGCAATCGCGACACGGATCATCGCGGGGGTGACTGGGGGCGTAATGACCGCGACTGGGATCGGAATGATCGCAATGATCGTGACCGCAACGGCCGTGACCGTGGCGGCTGGGATCAGCGCGGTTGGGGGCAAGGTGGCTGGGACCATGACGGCGACCGCAACGGCTGGTCTTCGCGCCACAGCTATAACTGGCGCACGCATCGCGATTTCCGTTCCTACACGGGCGTGCGCATAGGCTTCTATTTCGCCCCGCGTTACGGCTATTACCGCGTGCCGAGCGAGTATTACGGCTATCGCTACGATTATGGCGACTACCTGCCGCGCTACTTCTACAGCTATCGCGTCTATGACCCGGACTTCTACTTCCTGCCACCCAAGCCCTATGGCTGCGAATACTATTTCGTCGGCAACGACATTGTTCTGGTCGATCTGCGCACCGGCCGTATCATCGACGTCTTCTACGACGTGTTCTGATAGGGTTGCGGATGCAGGCCAAAACCCCTCCGGTTCTGCCGGAGGGGTTTTTTATGCGGGGCTTATGCGGCGGCTTAGGCCTTCCGTTTCCGGGCTTATCTTTCCGGCACATTTCAGCCCGAAAACCGGCGTTTCCTGACGGGGTGGTACAACCCTTAATGAGGAAACCCAAATGAAACGCGCACTTGTTCTTTCCGTATCCCTCATGGCCGCAGCGACCGCCCTTCCCGCCTCGGCCCAGCTTCTGGGCGGTCAAGGGGGCGTCACCGGCGGCCTGACCGGTCAGGTGGACCGCACGCAGTCCACCGTCGGCGGCAGCCTGGGGGCGCAGGGTCAGGTCGGCGTTGATCCGTCTTCGACGATCGACAGCGCCACGGGCACGGCTCAGGACGCCGCCACCCGCGCCCGCTCCGGCGTCGAAACCACCGCCAACTCGGCCTACAACGCCGCGCACAAGGCCAAGCATAAGGCGCAGGCCACCACGCAGTCGGCTCTCGACACCGCCGCGCAGGCCGCGCCTTCGACCGAGGCCAATGCCAACCTCTCCGGCAATGCCAGTGTCAGCAGCGACGGCGCCTCGGCTCAGGTCGGCGCGCAAAGCGACGCCAAGGTCGAGAAGTAACCTCCCGATTATTCTGATGAAAACGCCTCCAGTCGTGACGCTGGGGGCGTTTTTGCGTCAGGCCTTCGACAGCCCCATCAGCGCCTTCCAGCTAAACTTGCCGCCGCCCAGCGCCCCCTGCTTGAAGGCGCGGGCCCCCAGCCGGATCATCAGCCACGCCATGGCCCCCATGCCGGCCAGCGTCGCCAGAATCTCCCACCACGGCGCGCCACCCAGAACCCGCAGCGGCATCAGGAAGGGCGTAAACAGCGGCAGCCACGAGAGATACCGGATCAGCGGCAGGTCGGGCGACATCAGCGCCGCCTGAAGGCTCATCATCGGGATCATCAGCACCACCACGATCGGCCCCATGATCGCCTGCGCTTCTTTCTGCGTCTCGCAGAAGGAGCCGATGGCGATGAAGGTGATGCCGTACATCAGATAGCCACCGACAAAGAACAGCAGCATGGGCACGATGGTTTCCACCTTGAACACCGCCCCGGCCAGCACGTGCACATTGTTCATCATATCCGGCGGCATAAAGGCCAGTCCGTAGCCCATAATGCCGGCGGCCACCGCGCTCCACAGCCCGGCGACCGTCAGCAGGACCATAAATACGCCCAGCACCTTGCCGACCAGCAGGCTGCTGGCCGGGGCCGAGGTCAGAAGCACCTCCAGCACCCGCGACGACTTCTCTTCGATCACCCCCGACAGCAGGATGACCGAGGACGAGAAGATCGACATCCAGGTGAGGTAACTCAGGACGATCCCGACAAAGTGCGGGCCGTTTTCCCGCAAGGTTTCGGTGAACGAGGCCTTTTCATCCGCCCCCGCGGCGGCAATGGCCGGGGTCAGGCTGCGGATATCGGCCCGCGTCTCGCGCAAGGCGGTGGCCACCTGCGGGTCCACCCCCTTCTGCTTGGCCAGATAGGCCGATTGCAGGGCGTGCAGGTCCCCGCGCAGATAATCCTCCAGCGACTTGCCCTTGGTTTGCGACGACCACAGATCGAAGGCCAGATGCGGTTCAGGTGTCTTTTCGACATAGGCGACGATCACCTGATCGACGCTGCGGGTTTCCGTCTGCATCAGTTGCGACAGGCGTGCCTCGGCGGCCTCGCGCGTCATGTCCGGTGTCAGACCGGCGGGTAAGGCGACCACCTGATAATCGCGGCGACTGGCCATCTGGCGCAGGGCCTGACGCGCCGAAACGCTGGGGGCCGCCTCGTGCAGGGCGGAAACGGCGGGATCGGGACGATCCAGCCGGGCCTGCAAGGACGGGGTCAGGTTCTCGCCGCTGAGGTCGAGTATGGCGACGCGACTGGCCTCTTCGCCGCCGCTGCGGCTCATCAGGATAGGGATAAACACCGACCCCGCCATCAGAACCGGCAGGACCAGCAGGGACAGCCAGAAACCGACCGTCTTGACGAAGGCGAGATATTCGCGGCGCGCAATCAGAAGCGTCTTCATGCCGGTTCTCCGCCATTGGTCAGGACGATAAAGGCGTCGTGCAGGGTCGGCTCATGCGCTTCGAAGCGGCGCACATCCAGCCCGCCGACCAGCACCGTCTTCAGCGCCTCATTGGGTGTCACGCCGGGCAGGAAGCGCAGACGCCAGCGGTGGGTGCCCTCTTCGCCCGCACCGCCGTCGATCACTTCGGACACGCCGGGCAGACCCGTGACCTGCTCACGGTTCAGCACGCCCTCCAGCTCCAGATAGCGCGGTGCGCGTTCGCGCGCCTGACGCAGCGTGCCTTCGAACACCTTGCGCCCCTTGGTCAGCATGACGACGTTTTCGCACAGGCGCTCGGCATGGGCCATGACGTGGGTAGAAAACAGCACGGTCGCGCCCCGCTTCGCCAGATCGCGGATCATGTCCTCCAGCCCCTGCTGATTGACCGGATCGAGCCCGGAAAAGGGTTCATCGAGAATGACCAGCTCCGGATCATGGACCAGACAGCCGATCAGTTGCACCTTTTGCGACATGCCCTTCGACAGGGACTTGATCGGCTTGTACATAAATTCGCCGAGGCCCTGCGCCGTCAGAAGTTCGATGGCCCGCTTGCGCGCCGCCGACGCCTTCATGCCCTTCAGACCGGCCAGAAAGACGATCATGTCCACCGGCGACATCTTGCGATACAGGCCGCGTTCTTCGGGCAGGAAGCCGATGCGGTCGAGCACCTTGGCGCCGTCACCGCCCAGCACGGTGATGGTGCCCGCGCTCGGTTGCGACAAACCCAGCATCATGCGCACGCTCGACGTCTTACCCGCTCCGTTCGGCCCCAGAAAGCCGCAGATCGAGCCGCGCGGCACGCGGAAACTCAGATCCCTCACCGCAGCGAAGTCGCCGTAATATTTGCTCACCCCATCGAGACTTAGGGCATAGTCGGACGCCATACGGTCCCCCTTTTGTTTCAGGGCAATCTCTCACGCGGCGGTCGAGGGCGCAAGGCCAGGCTGGGGATAAGGCGCCTAGGGCGTTGGAAAAGCATAAGACACATTGCGGACACGTCAGGACGGCCTCAGACGCCCGAACATTTCCGTAAACGCGGGATGCGGTGGCATGGGCGTAAACCGGCAAAATCCGCTCAGATTGAGCGTCCTTTTATGACCTCCGTAAAGAAGATAAGCCGCCCCTAAAACAGGCGTTCGGCTTTGCAAGGACCGCAAAATTGAGGAGCCTGCGCGTTGGTGAGAGACTTGGCTCAGAGTTTCAACCCCTACCCCTGAGGATCATCATGACCCGCCTTCTCACCACCGCCGCTACCGCCGCCTTCCTGCTCGTCGCTCCGACGGCCTTCGCGCAGGATATGTCCGGTCAGACGAATGCCATGCCGCAAACCGGCGCGACGCAAGACCCCGCGACGCAAGACCCGATGACGGCCAAAAGCGAAAAGCAGGCCCCGACGGCCAGGCAGGACCGCAAGTCGCAAAACGCCGCAACCGCTGAACTGAACGCTCAGTCCCTGCGCGCCGCTCAGGCCGCTGATGTCTCGACCGAGGCCAGCACCACGACCAGCGCCCCGGCTCCGGACACCAGCGCCACGCCGACGATGGGCGATCCGGCTCAGCCGACGCAACCGGCCACCGATCCGATGCAGGCCCCGGCCAACCCGGCCCCGACGACCAATCAACGTCAGGCGGGCGACCCCAATGCCCCGGTGCCGCCCCTGCCGCAAACCGAAGAGCCGGTCACCAAGGACCAGCCGACCACAAATCAATAACAAAAAAAGCCCCGCCAACCGGCGTAATGCGGTTCACTTAAGAATCATTCAGTAAAATATATGAGCCAGGATGGTGATTCGTTCATCATTCTGGCTTTACTTTCATGCGCGCTCGCATTGGACATCATGTTGATTTAACGGCTCTTTCCCGCTCGGTCGATGTGGGGTGGATCTCGCAGGCCTTAGCGGCGACAGGCAAGGCGAGTGTACGGCGCCGTAAACTTCCTGCGGAGCAGGTGGTGTGGCTGGTGATAGCGCTCGCTCTTTATCGCCATCAGTCGATTGCGGATGTGGCTGCCCATCTTAGCCTTGCTTTGCCCGACGAGGTGAATCCCGATATTGCCAAGAGTGCCCTGACCCAGGCCCGGCAACGCTTGGGTCAAGCCCCTTTGGCGCAGCTCTTTGCCATATGCGCCGCCTGCTGGGACGAGCGGCATCAAAACGGTCGAGCCTGGCGCGGACTTACGCGTTACGCCGTGGATGGAAGCACGTTGCGGACGTCCGACAGCGAGGAGAACCGTGCACATTTTGGCGCTCAAAGCTACACGTCGGGCGTTGTTGCCAGTTATCCGCAGTTACGCCTGCTGACGTTGACGGCCCTTGCTACACATCTGGTGCGCGACGCGGTGTTTGGCGCCTACGATACAAACGAGATGCTCTACGCTAAATCCCTTGTTGACCAGGTGCCGGACCATTCTCTGACAGTCTTCGACAAGGGATTCTTTAGTGCTAGTCTTTTGCTGCGGTTGCAGACGCAAGGCACGCAGCGCCATTGGTTGATCCCGGCCAAAGCAAACTGCGTGTGGGAGCGCCTCGATCAAACCCCGGGTGACTATCGGGTGCGTATGAAGGTGTCACCGCAGGCCCGCCAGGCTGAACCGGGATTACCCGCCTCATGGGAGGCCAGGGCGATCGAGACGACCACGCGACATGGCAAAAAGCGCATCCTGCTGACATCCCTGATGGATACCAAGGCCTATCCGGCCAAGGACATCGTCCATCAGTACGAGGAACGCTGGCGCATCGAAACCAGCTATCGCGAACTCAAGCAGGAGCTTCTTGGCAGTGAACTTACCCTGCGTAGCGGAACCCCCGAAACCGTCTGCCAAGAGGTCTGGGGGGCATTGCTGGCCTACAATCTGGTCCGATTGGAAATGGCCGAAATCGCCGTCGAAGCCGAAGTTCCGCCAACTCAGCTCAGCTTTACCGCCACATTGCATTATCTGCGTCAGGAATGGGGATGGATGGCGATCGAAGCGCCCGGAAAAATCCCAGCACATCTCGTCAGGCTGCGAAACAGACTCGGCGATTTGTTACTCTCAACAAAACGGGGGCGATCATGCCCCCGTGTCGTCAAAACTCTGCCCAGAAAATACGACCAGAGAACTGTATCGGCCCTTAAGTGAACTGCATTACGCCAACCGGCGGGGCTTTTTCCTTGGGAATTAAAGACCCAGCTTGCTTTTCAGAAGATCATTGACCGCCGCCGGATTGGCCTTGCCGCCCGTGGCCTTCATGACCTGACCGACGAACCAGCCGATGGCCTGCGGCTTTTCCTTCGCCGCCTCGGCCTTGTCGGGGTTGGCGGCGATGATTTCGTCAATGGCCTTCTCAATCGCGCCGGTATCCGTCACCTGCTTGAGACCGTGTGTTTCGACGATCTCGGCCGGGGTGATGCTGCCCTTGCCTTCCCACATGTGCTCGAACACCGTCTTGGCGATCTTCGAGGAAATGACATGGGTTTCGATCAGTTCGACCAGCCCGGCAATGTGCGCCGGCGGCAGCGGGCTCTGTTCAATCTCCAGCCCGTCCTTGGTCAGACGCGCCAGAAGCTCGTTGGTCACCCAGTTGGCGACCAGCTTGGCGTCACGGCCTTTCGCCGCGGCCTCGTAATAGTCGGCGCGCGCCTGCTCGGTGACCAGCACGGTAGCGTCGTACTGGCTGAGGCCATATTGCGTCATCAGACGCTGACGCTTCTCGTCCGGCAGTTCCGGCAGGGACTTCTTAATGTCTTCGATCCAGGCCAGCTCCAGCTCCAACGGCAGCAGGTCGGGATCGGGGAAGTAGCGATAATCGTGCGCCTCTTCCTTGGAACGCAGCGAGCGCGTCTCGACCTTCACCGAGTCAAACAGGCGGGTTTCCTGCGTGATGGTGCCGCCGTCTTCGATAATTTCGATCTGACGCCGTGCTTCGTATTCAATCGCCTGCTGCATGAAGCGGAACGAGTTGACGTTCTTGATTTCGCAGCGCGTGCCAAACTCCGCGCCGGGCTTACGCACCGAAACGTTGACGTCGGCGCGCATATTGCCCTTTTCCATGTCGCCATCGGACGTGCCGAGATAGACGAGGATGGTGCGGATCTTCTTGAAATAGGCCACGGCCTCTTCGGCCGAGCGTATATCCGGCTTGGAGACGATCTCCATCAGCGCCGTGCCCGCCCGGTTCAGATCGACATAGGTGTTGTTGGGATCGATGTCGTGGATCGACTTGCCCGCATCCTGTTCCAGATGCAGACGTTCGATCCGCACCGTCTTCTGCGTGCCGTCCGACAGGTCGATCAGCACCTCGCCCTCACCTACGATGGGGTAAAAGAGCTGCGAAATCTGATAGCCCTGCGGCAGGTCGGGATAGAAGTAGTTTTTGCGGTCAAAGCGCGAATGCGGGTTGATCTGCGCCTTCAGGCCCAGACCCGTCTTCACCGCCTGCTCGACGCAAAAGCGGTTCAGGACCGGCAACATGCCGGGGAAGCCCGCGTCCACAAGGCTCACCTGTTCGTTGGGGCCAGCACCGAAGCCTACGGCGGCACCCGAAAACAGTTTGGAGGTCGAGGCGACCTGAGCGTGAATCTCAAGGCCGATAACGAGTTCCCACGGGCCGGTGCGGCCCTGGATATATCTGGAGGCAGAGTCGGTCATTCTTTCCCTATAGCGAGATGGGCTTTCACAGGGAAGAGGCAGACGCCTCGAAATAGCGCAATACCTGCGGATCGACGCTGATCAGCTTTACGCCTTCATACAGGGCCTGCGCCACCAACAGGCGGTCAAACGGGTCTTTGTGGATAGGCGGCAGGGTATCGACCATCACCGTATGGGCGCTCACGATCGGCAGTTCGACATAACCATTATCCAGAAGCCCGCGCCGCAACAGACGCGGATCGGCCTGAAAATCATCGCGCCCCAGCCCACGCTTGATAGCGACCTCCCACAGGCTGGCGGCGCTGAACAGCAGCGTGTTTTCCGGGTCTTCGAGTGGGCGCCTTATCTCTGGCGGCAGTTTTTCCGGCTCCCCCGCCGCCCACAGCAGAATATGGGTATCGAGCAGCAGTTTCATGCGCCACCGAACAGGCGCGCGACCTCCTCTTCGCCCAGGCGGTCAAAATCGTACGGCGTGCGGATATGACCGCTCAGGAACCCCAGACGGCGCACCTGCGCCCGATCAGGCGCGTCAATGGCGCTCACGCGCGCCACCGGCTTGCCTGCCTTGGCGATGATGAAGCTTTCGCCTTTGGCTGCCTGTTCCACCAGCCGCGACAGGTGGGTTTTGGCCTCGTGTATATTGACCGTGGTCATAGCCACCTCGCTAAACTAAGTCAGATTAGTCTAGTTTAATCTGGCCGCAATATCAAGATGCGGATGACGGCGGCGGCACGTAGAGGCGGATCGTCGTCCCGCTGCCCGGAGCCGACACGATGTCGATGCGGCCACCGATCATCTGGGCGCGGCGGCGCAGGTGGCTCAAGCCTCGCCCGGCCGAGGCGCGCTCATCGGTGGCAAAGCCCACCCCGTCGTCGCTGAGCGTCAGGATCAGCCCGCCCGGCTGGTCCGGGTCGGCGCGCAGGCTGAGGTCGATGGTTTTCGGCTGCGCGTGTTTGAGCGCATTGGTAACCCCTTCCTGCAAAATGCGGTAAATATTGAGAATTTCGTTTGGCCGATACCCGCGCGGCTCCACATCCAGCGCATTGCGCCAGTTCAGTTCCACCCCCACCACCTGAAGGCGCGGGCGCATCCGTTCGCGGAAGATGGCCAGCCCGACCTCCAGCGAATCCCCCATCGAATCCATCGAGTCGATGATCAGGCGCAGATCATCGACGGCGGCCTGAATATTGACCCGCATCGTCTCCGCCGGCACCGCCCCCAGCTTGAGCTGCATCAGCAGGCTGACCAGATGCCCGCCGACCCCGTCGTGCATGTCGCGGATGAGGCGCTGGCGCTCGGCATTGACGGCGTTGAGCTGTTCCTGCTCCTGAAGTTTAATATAGGACTCGCGGATTTCGGCCTCGCGATCCTGTACCTGCCGCGCCAGATCGGCGCGCTGTTCCTCCGCCGTGCGGTATAGCTCAAACCCGCGCGTCACCAGGTCGATGGCCACCCCGGCGATGATCACGAAGGGGAAGTAGAGGCCCGCCGTCAGCGGTCGCGGCAAGCCAAACAGACCGTGATAGAGATCATAAAGGGTCGTCACCAGCCCGATCGACAGAAAGGGAAAGGAGCGCAACAGCAGTTGCGGCTGCGACTGCGCCAGTTTCCACATGCGATGCAGGAAATAGCCTGAGCACACCAAAATCAGCGTCGTCTCGGTCACGGTCGGCAGCCAGCTCTGCTGCGTCACCCACCCGGTGAGCAGGGCCGCGATGTCGGCGGACATCACACCAACGATGATCGGCGTGTGACGATCGGGGGCCAGAGTCCAGTTTTTGAGGAAATAGGCCGTCGCCCCGATGGTGAGGCCGGATACAATCGACAAAAGCGTATCGTGCAGGCTATCTTCCAGCACATCGCCGTGCCACATGAAGCTGGCCCCGCGTATGGCCAAAGCCGCCATGAACAGGGTAACGCTGAGGAACAGGCGGTTATAGCCGCTGATGGGCAGCAGGGCCGCGGCGATCATGCTCAGCAGGGTGGCCGCAATCACCGTGATCAGCGGCATACCGATAGCCGTCGTCAACCGATGATCCTCAATGCGGCGCAGATCGGTCTGCGGCCCGAACAGCGCGCCCTTCATGTGCGGCCGACAGCCATTGGCGACGGCCACAATGTCGAAACGGTTTTCGCCGGGGCGCAGCGTATCGGGCGTCAGGCTGAACAGTTGCGGCCGCATACCGTCGTGGCTGGACGGAAAGCCGAACTGCCCGCGCGGCGCTGTCAGCAGGCGGCCATTGAGGTAAACGGTGTAATTGTCCTTGATCATCGGCAGGTACAGGGCTTCGAAGCCCCGGCCCGGTTGCGGCGTGACCAAAAACGAAAACTGCTGCGCTGGGAAACGGGCACCGCGCACGCAGATATTCGCGAAATCGTCCGGCATGGGCGTCCGGCCCGCCGACAACAGGGTCATGGTGCTGAGCGGAAAAGCCTGCGGCGTCAGACCGTCCAAAGGCCGGGTATAGACGGCCTTGACGCGATAGGCATCGACCTTTTCCGGCGGCAGGGGCGTGCGGGCGAAGGCGAACAGCACGCCCCAGAAAACGATCTGAGCCAGCAGCGCCCAGAACAGGGCGCGACTCAGGCTGGTCCAGGGCTCAGAGGTCGGAAGGCGAAACATGCCGCACCATAACCGCAGGAGTGCAATCCCCACAAGCGGCGTGCGGCTTTACAGGCGGATCAGGCCACTGCGCACGGCTTCAAACACGGCTTCGGAGCGCGAATTGACCGCCAGCTTGCGATAGATGGCCTTGACGTGCGTGCCGACCGTATGGTGCGAAATGTCGAGCACCCCTGCGGCTTCCTTATAGCTCAGCCCCTTGGCCAGCAGCGACAGAAGCTCGATTTCGCGCGGTGTGATGCCGGGCGCATCCTCGGCCAGTTCGGGCCCGGCCGTCAGGGCCAGCGAGGCGTCTTTGCGGATATGGCGCAGCAGATAGGCCGCCACCGGGGCGGAAATCGGCGACCCGCCGTTCAGGGTGTGGCGGATGCTGCCGATCAGTTCGCTTTCGGCGCTGTCTTTAAGGACATAGCCGTCCGCCCCCGCCGTCAGGGCCGAAATGACAGAGGTTTCATCACCAAACACCGTCAGTATAAGGATGCGGGTCGGCAGGTCGCGCTGCCGCGCCGCCTTGATGATCTCAAGGCCGCTGCCGTCGCTCAGGCCCAGATCCAGCACGATCAGATCCGGGGCCGTATCCAGAAGGCCCAGCCCCTCCGACACGCTCCCCGCCTCCCCCGTCAGGCGCATGTCCGGCGCCGCCTCGATGAGAGTGGCGATATGACGGCGGACGAAGGGATCGTCCTCGATAAGGACCAGACGGGACTCGGACATGTAAACGCAACGTACCTGCGGGTTTAGGAATTACCTTGGTATCCGGTGTAACATGGGCGTCCCGGGCCGACAATCGGGGTCACGGGTTTATGGGGGGCCCTCCCATATAGGCGGTATAGCCACCGACAATTGTCTGTGTTTCTCTGGTGGACTGTGGCCCCTCCGGAAGAAGGTCCACGGCGCGCTCTTACAGATCGCGTTCGAGTTATTCTCGTTTCAATTTGCCCCTTATTCTTAAGTGGGCCGGTGTCCCCGCCGGCCCCTTTTTTTGTCTTTCCGCCAGAACGCAAAAACGCCCGGCGCAGGGCCGGGCGTTTGCCTGTAACCGAAACCCGTCCGCTTAGCGGCGGCGCGGCGTCCACAACACGACGCGACCGTTACGGTGCGTATAATAGGTGCTGTAGTAAGGACGCTGCGTATAGTAGGCCACCGTATAGCCCTTGGGGGCGGGCGGCGGCGCGTATTCACGGCCGGCGAAAACGAAATACTGGTCGTTCAGGCACTTTTCGATCTTGTTTTCCTTCACTTCTTCGCCGACCTGATTGCCGATGGCGCCACCAACGACGGCGCCCAGCACCGTGCCTTCGGTCTTATTGCCCTTACCGGCGACCACATTGCCGAGCGCGGCCCCGGCCACGGCCCCGATGACCGTGCCCTTGGTCTTGGTGTTTTGCTGCTTGTGATAGCAGAAACCGTCATAGTTTTGCGCAGCGGCCGGCAGGGCCATGCCCAGGGCCAGAGCGGCGGCGAAACCCCCGGCGATCAGTTTTGCGGACGTAGAGATCATGACATACTCCCTTGCATGAACAGGTTGTGGCTCCACACTGACACCGCCCGCCTGAACCGGGACTGAACGGTATCGTTCAGGTGCGTTCAAAAACTTCCCGGAATATCGAACAAAGCTGTGACGCAATTACGTCAGAAATCAGGGGTGGGGCCAAACAAAAAACCCGGCGCACAGGGCACCGGGTTCTTTTGCACAGGAAATAAATGGCTATCAACGGCGATAGCGATAATCCTCGCCGTCGCGCTTGACCCAGTACGAACTGTAATAGGGGCGCTGGGTGAAATAGGCGATGCGATAGCCGTCGGGGGGTGACGGCGGCTCGTAATAACCGCGGTCATAGACGTAATAACGGCTATTGAGGCAATTGGCCGAGGCGGTTTCCTTTTCATTGTTCTTCTTGGCGACCTGATTGCCGATGACCCCACCTACAACGGCCCCCAGAATCGTGCCTTCGGTCTTGTTGCCCTTACCGGCCACGACATTGCCGAGCACGCCCCCGGCGGCGGCCCCGATCACCGTGCCCTTGGTGCGGGCCGAACTGCCCTTCTGATAGCACCAGCCGTCATAGCTCTGAGCGGCGGCCGGCAAGGCCAGCCCCAGGGTGGCCGCGCTGAGCAATGCGCCACAGGTGAATTTAAGCGATCTGTTCATCATGCACCTCACTTTCTGACCGGAGGGTCGCGCGGGTCGGCTAAGGTTTCGATGCGCGGCCGCGTCAGCCCGATAAGAAAGCCGACAAAGAAAACCTGACGTAAGGGCATGGCCAAAAAGCCATAGTTGGTATCAATGTTACATGTCCGTCACGCATCCGTTGCAAAAGCGACATGCTGTGCTAGCGTTAACCCGACTCCGGGGGAACACGGGGCTACAGGGAATTAACGTAGGGGAAGGGGCAAGATATTGCTCCGAGGACCGTCATGCACCCAATGAAACCGCGCACCACGCGCCACCTGTCCGCCCGTCTGGGCGGCATCTCTCTGCTGGCTCTGGCCGCTCTTACCGGCGTGGCTCACGCCGAAGACGCGCCGCCCAAAGCCGAGGACAGCGCCACGACCGAAGTCGTCGTGACCGCTTCGCGTCGTCTTGAAAAGGCCAGAGACGTGCCCGTCGCCGTCTCCTCCCTGTCGGGCACCAAGCTCGACGTCATCAATTCGTCGGGCCTCGACATCCGCGTTCTGGCGTCGCGCACCCCGTCGCTGAACGTCGAATCGTCGTTTGGCCGTACCTTCCCGCGTTTCTACATCCGCGGTCTCGGCAATACCGACTTCGATCCCAACGCCTCTCAGCCCGTGTCGGTCGTCTATGACGACGTGGCGCTGGAAAACCCGATGCTGAAGTCCTTCCCGATCTTCGATCTGGCCAATGTCGAAGTGCTGCGCGGCCCGCAGGGCACCCTGTTCGGCCGCAACACGCCGTCGGGCGTCGTCAAGCTGACCTCGGCCAAGCCGTCGGAGGTGTTTGGCGGTTATTACAGCGTCGCCGCCGGTAATCTCGGCACGGTCAATGCCGAAGGCGCGGTCACGGGCTCGCTGGGCAATGGCTTCTCCGGTCGTCTGTCGGGCATCGTACAGCGCCGCGACGACTGGGTCACCAACCTCTATAACGGCAAGAAGCTGGAAGGTTACGAAGACTATGCTCTGCGTGGTCAGCTGCGTTACGTCAGCGGCAATTTCGAAGCCCTGCTCAATGTCCACGGCCGTAAGCTGGACGGCACGCCGCGTCTGTTCCGCGCCAGCGCTATCAAGCCGGGCACCAACGACTTCAATACCGGCTTTGATATCAAGAAGGTCCGCCTCGACAGCCCCTTCATCAGCCAGTCGCTCGATTCGATCGGCTCCAGCCTGCAACTGAGCTACACCTTCGACGGTCTGGGCACGCTGCACTCGATCACCGCCTATGAGCGCGCCAAGACCGAAAGCTCGGGCGATATCGACGGTGGCGTCTCGACCATCGTTGCCCCGACGCTCTACGGCACCTTCTTCCCGGTCGCTACCGGCGGCACGACGGAGCCGGAAGAGTTCTCGCAGGAGCTGCGTTTCGAAACCGCGCAGTTCGGTCAATGGCGCGGTCAGTTCGGCCTCTACTACTTCGACCAGATTCTGAAGTATAACGAGCTGGACTACCTCAATAATGGCGACGTGCGCCACAAGAACCACGGCACCAGCTTCGCCGTCTTCGGTTCGGCCGAATATAAGGCCACCGACGCCCTGACCCTGCGCGCCGGCCTGCGCTACACCTCGGACGAAAAGAAGGACATCGTCTGGGGCCGCGCGGTCTTCCCCGGCACCACCCTGCCCGTCACCACCAAGGTCGATGGCGACAATGTTTCCGGCGACCTCAGTGCCACCTACGTCATTTCACCGAACCTCAACTGGTACGCCCGCTTCGCCACCGGCTATCTGGCCCCGGCGATTCAGGATCGTGTGAATTTCGGCGGCGTGCCGACCACGGCCGGTGAGCAGACCACGACCTCCTATGAAACCGGCTTCAAAGGCTATGCCTTCGACAAGATGCTGCGTTACGACCTGTCGGCCTACTATTTCAAGACCAAGGACCTTCAGATCACGGCGGTCGGCGGCGCGGTCAATTCGGCCAAGCTGATCAATGCCAAGGAAGCCATCGGCAAAGGCTTCGAAGCC
Source organism: Asticcacaulis sp. DW145 (assembly GCF_037101385.1). Classification (NCBI taxonomy): domain Bacteria; kingdom Pseudomonadati; phylum Pseudomonadota; class Alphaproteobacteria; order Caulobacterales; family Caulobacteraceae; genus Asticcacaulis; species Asticcacaulis sp. DW145. The sequence goes on from NZ_AP029025.1 coordinate 1,099,113, forward strand.
GACCTGTCGCTCAAGCCGACCGACAACCTGCTGCTGACGGCCAGCGCCAGCTATAACGGCACCGAAATCCAGGACCCGGTCACCGCCGTGGCCACCTGCGGGTCGGGCCTGTGTACGCCTCTGGACCGCACCTATGTGTCGGGTGGCACGCGCTATGCCTATATCGACGGCAACCCCCTGCCCCAGGCACCGGAATGGGTGGCCAACCTGACGGCCCAGTACGTCTGGCCTATGGGCGACGGCAGCCGCTTCTTCGTCTACGGCGACGTGGCCTACCGCTCGAAGATCAACTTCTTCCTGTATGAGGCCACCGAGTTCACCGGCAAGGCCTTCACCCAGACAGGTCTGCGCGGCGGTTACGTCACCAAGGGGGGGCTGGAAATCGCCGCCTATGTGCGCAACCTCGAAGACAATATCGTGGCTGAAAGCGGCATCGACTTCAACAACCTGACGGTCATGGTGTCGGAACCCCGCACCTATGGTCTCTCGCTGAAGAAGGCGTTCTAAGGCGTTGTGAATAAACGAGAAAAGGCCGGTGTTCGCACCGGCCTTTTTTAATGGTCTGCCCCTCGGCCTAACCGCCGTGCGGCACGTAGGCCTGAAACTCCAGTTCGACCTCCGCTCCATAGGCCAGATCGCTGACGCCAAAGGCGGTCCGCACCGGCAGACGGGTCGGATGGAAATAGGGCTTATACAGACGGTTGAAGGCGCTCCAGTTGGCCATGTCCTTCATCATCACCGTCGTCTTGAACACGTGCTCCAGCCCCAGCCCGTAACGACGCAGTATGGCTTGCGAATTGGACATGATCTGACGCACCTGTGGCTCAAAGCCGTCCACCAGCCGCCCCTGCCCATCCAGACCGATCATGGCCGACAGGTACAGGACGCCGCCGACCTGAACGGCCTCGGAAAAGGGTGAACGCGGATGCGGGTGCATATAGTAGGTGACGCCGTCCGCATGGACCGGCTTCACAGGGATTTCGGGCAGGCTCATCGCTAAACTCCGGTAATACCCGGCAATGAGGTGCCGGGACGGTTATGGAGGGCGATTTTGATGATCCGTGAGGCGGCTGACAAGCCCCGCACCGACTTTTGATGTGCCTCTTTTACGTTGCCGCAGGGGCAAAAATAAAACGCCCTGCCGGGACTGGACAGGGCGTCGATCCGAAAAAAGAGATAATCGAAATGCTCACATCATAGATAGGGTTGCAGAGTGATCCCCGCGCCGTATCGCCGCCTCCGTAGCCCAAAATAGCTAAGGGGACAACCTAAATTTCACAGTTTCCACCTATTTGTGCAATTTCAGCAGCCGCACGCTGTCACGCGTCGAGGTAACCATACAGGATGGCCCGCGTAATGCGCCGATACTGCCCCGTCAGATGCTCCAGAGGCAGGAGTGGATAGACCGCGTTAACGCCGCGCGCCGCATCCGCCAGCATCTGCGCCAGTTCGGCGGCGCTGTAATCGCCCTTGAGGCGCAGCGCCCCCGCCTGCGTCAGGGTGTCGATAAAGGCGGCCAGATCGCTCTGAAACACCGTCGCCAGTTCGATCATGATATCGGTACAGATGCGAAAGACGGTCCCCTTGATTTCGAGGGCATGCGGCGACGGCTGGATCAGCCGCCAGGTATCTCCGTAACGGATATCGATCAGGGCGGTAAACACGTCGAGCACCTCTGCCCCCGCCGCCTGCTCGCGTCGCGCCACCTCAAAAGCCCGGTGCATCAGCTCAAGATTATGCTGACGGAACATGGCCCGAAAGGCCGCGTCCTTGTTTTCAAAGTAGTTATACAGCGTGCGGCGGGTAAAGCCGCAGGCCTCGGCCAGGGCTTCCATGGTCAGTTTCTGGAAGCCCCGGCTGAGGAAAGCGGTTTGCACGCGGTTGAGAAGCTCGGGCCCTGGGGTCATCACCGGAGGTAGCGCTTTCGAACAGGTTGCAGATCGGTGAATATTAGCCCTGGACCTTTTTCGCTGCCCCGATGCACCAGCGATAAAGCCCCGCCACGCCCGAAACGGCCAGAATGAGGGCGATAATCATGGCGGTGTGTTCGCCATAGGGGATCGGCAGGACCGCCAGCGGGGCCTTGGAACCGGTAAAGGTAATCACCCCGGCCAGCACGACCTTGAACAGGCTTTCGCCGACGATAAAGCCGGAGGCAATCAGCACGCCCAGACGCGAGGCGGGTTCCGCCCACGGCTTACCGCGCACCAGCCGCTCAAACAGCCAGCCGCCAAAGGCCCCGACGACCACCGGTGCCGTCACCGACGACGGCAGGTAGATGGCCAGTCCAACCCCCAGGGGCGGCAGGCTGTACTTATCGTTTGTGACCTTGCGCAGGAACAGGTCAAAGGCGACAAGCCCCGCCCCGATCAGCGCCCCGGCCCCCAGCAGACCCCACGGCAGGCTGCCGCCAATGGCCCCCTTGGCCAGAGTCGAGATCAATGTCGCCTGCGGCGCACCCAGCGGTTCGCCAGTGATGCCGCGATAGTTGGGATCGCCCGCAAAACCGAAGGCATTGTTGAGCAGGTTGAGCACCAGCGGAATGACCACGGCTCCGGCGACGACGCCGATCACCAGCGCCACCTGCTGCTTCCACGGGGTCGCCCCGACCAGTTGCCCGGTCTTGAGGTCCTGAAGGTTGTCGTTACCGACCACCGCCACGGCGAGAACAAAGGTGGTGGCGAACAGGGCAAAGGCCGTCAGGGCCTGCGCCGCATCCGGGCCGGTAACGCTATGGCCCACCGCACCGATCAGCAAGGCCGCCCCCAGCACGCTGAGGATACCCACACCCGACACGGGTGAATTGGACGAACCGATCAGACCGGCCATATAGCCGCACACCGCCGCCGCCAGAAGACCCGCAACAGCGAGGTAGAGCACGCCAAGCGCCACCAGAGGCAGGCTGAGGCTGGCAATGGCCGTCCCGTTCAGGAAGCTCGCCATCAGGAAGCCGGCAGGCACCAGCAGAAGCACCGAGATCAGACCGACCAGAGCGATGGGCAGGTCCTGCTCCTCGCGGGGCAGGTCTTCCCCACCCGACTGCCGCCTGCGATTGGCCTCAAGCGCCGACATCAGACCCGACCAGACGGGCCCCAGCAGCTTGCCGATCGTCCAGATGGCGGCGGCCCCGATAGCCCCGGCCCCCAGATAACGCACCTGCGTGGACCAGATGGCCCCGGCATGGTCGGCGGCACTGGCCTCCGGCATGGGCGTCATAGACGTCAGGATCGGCACGGCAATGCCCCAGGCGATCACCAGACCGATCAGCATGGCGATGCCGACCGTAATCCCCATCAGGTGACCGGCGCCGATCAGGGCCAGCGAACTTTCCCCGGCAATCCCTGTCGCCGCAACCTTACCGCCGACCTTAACCTTGAAGAAGGCCGCCAGTTCGCCCGCCAGCGCCTTGGCCGCCGCCAGCGCCGAATAGGCCGCCGACGCCACGCTGCCCAGCATGACCGCGACCAGACCGGCCTGACCTTCCTGCGCCCCTTCGCGGGTATTGGTGCCGACCTTCAGCACCTCGGCGGCGGCGACGCCTTCGGGATAGGGCAATGGCGAATTGGACACCAGCGCGCGCCGCAGCGGAATGGTGTACATGACGCCCAGTATGCCGCCGATGGCACAGGCGGCAAAGGTGACGAAGAAGGGCACATCGCGCCACCAGCCGATAATGATCAGGCCGGGCAGGACGAAGATGACCGAGGCCAGCGTCCCCGCCGCCGACGCGATCGTCTGAACGATATTGTTTTCCTGAATCGTCGCCGATTTGAACGCGCTCAACAGCGCCATCGAAATAACGGCCGCCGGGATCGAGGTGGCGAAGGTCAGGCCAACCTGAAGCCCCAGATAGACCTGCGCAGCGGTAAAGACGAGCGTGATGATGATACCAAGCAATACCCCGCGCAGGGTGATTTCGGTTTGGGGTTTGGGCGGCATGGGCACTCCGGAAGCCGAACGCAAAAGCTGTATCTTGCGCAACGGATTGCGTCTGACAACGGTTTTTTACGGCCGCTGACCGCCCACGCCCCCTTTTGCGCTTCACAAACCCGAAAAGCGATCATTTTCACGCACGAAACGGAGGGCAAAGGCGCAATTATGGTCAATATAATTCATTTATCACATATTTACGTCTTGCCGATGCGCCCAAAAAGCGTAATCTGATACCCTACCGAGCCAAATCGGCAACTTTGCGCATTTTCGATGCTCAAAGATCATAAAGTGGCTCAAACCCCACATCAAAACAGGAACGCGCCGCCGCTCAGGCCGGTGCTAAGAAAAAGAGGAAACCGATGCACTCCACGATTCCGTCGCCGCGGAAGGCGACACTTTTGCGCACCTCTGCTCTGGTCGGGCTTTCGCTGCTGATGACCGCCCCGGCCTTTGCGCAGGACGCGGCGCCAGCCACGGGCGACGAGGTCCAGACCGTCGTCGTCACCGGCTTCCGCAACAGCCTTCAGACGGCCCTTCAGGACAAGAAGAAAAGCAATGGCGTCGTGGATGTCATTCGCGCCGAAGATATTGCCAAATTCCCCGACGCCAATCTGGCGGAATCGCTCCAGCGGGTGCCGGGCGTTTCGATTTCGCGGGTCGCGGGCGAAGGACGCTCGATCACGGTGCGGGGGCTGCCGCCGGCCTTCACGCGCGTGCGCATCAACGGCATGGAAGCGCAATCCGTTTCGGGGGCCACCACGTCTGACCGGGGGATCGGTACGGGCCGCGGCTTCGACTTCAACACCTTTTCCTCCGACCTCTTTTCCAATCTGACGGTGCGCAAGACCGCCTCGCCCGAAACGCTCGAAGGTTCGCTGGGCGCGACCGTCGATCTGCACACCTCGCGCCCCTTCGATTACAAGGGCTTCACCGCCGCCATAAACGGTCAGGTCGGCTATAACAGCCTGTCGAAAGAGATGAAGGACCGTAAGGTATCCGGCGTTATCTCCAACCGCTGGGATACGGAACTGGGCCAGTTCGGCGCCCTCGCCTCCATCGCCTACACCCAGCGTCATTATTACGAGGACCAGTTCGGGTCCGGCGGCTGGAACCCCGGCTCTGTGGACGGCGGTTTCTGTAGCCCGGTCGGCGTTACCCCGCAGGTTCCGGCCACGGACGCCGCCAAGGGGACCGATGCGCTCAACTGCGCCACCGGCGTGCCGCGTCCGGCCGCCGGGGACACCCTCTATTCGCAGGCCAGCGCCTCCACCACCTTCTTCCCGCGTCTGCCGCGCTACGGTCGCTTCGAACACGATCAGAAGCGTCTGGGGGCCAGCCTGTCGCTGCAATGGCGGCCGCAAGCCGGAACCACTGTCAATTTCGACGCTCTTTACTCCAATTACGATGTCACCCGTGAGGAAAGCTGGCTGGAAGGCTTCTCGTTTGCCCGCGCCATCAGCCAGAACGGCAAGCCGCAGACCGCCGTGCGCGAACTGATCCTCTTCCCCGCCGGGACCAGCCAGACCGCCGGAGCCAATTTCGGAAAGGCCGTATCGGATGTGGCCTATGCCCGTTTTGACGGCGTGGATGTGCGTTCGGACACGCAATATGACGCGTTTGAAAACACCTTTACCCAGTACACCCTGTCGGGCAGCCACGATTTCAGCGATACTCTGAGCGTCAGCGGGCTGATTGGTATCTCAGAGTCCGATTTCAACCAGAAGGCCCAGACCACCCTGATGTTCCAGCGTCAGAACGCAGGTATGACGGTCGATTTCAGACGCAATCGCGATCAGCCGATCATCACGCACAATTTCGACGTCACGAACCCCGACAACTATACGTTCGGCGCACCGGACGGCACAGCGAGCACGGCCAATGCGGAAATTCGCCTGAATCCGTCGCGCGTGAATAACCGTTATGAAACCGCCGAACTCAATCTGGAATATCGCCCGATCGATATGCTGACGGTCAAAACCGGCCTGCACTTTAACACGTTCAGCTTCGACATCGCCGCCTGGCAACGCGCCAACACCTTCCTTGTCCCCAACCTGACCTCCGCTCAGTTGCGCGACGTGACCCGCTCCGTCAGCTTCCCCGGCAATGGCCTTGATGACGGCGTGTTCCCGAAGGCCTGGGCCACGATCGACTACGACAAGTTCGTGGCGTCTCAGAATATCTACAGCAATTCAGGGATTTATGCCCTGATCCCTAACGCCGGCAATACCCGCGGCGTGGAAGAAAAGATCACGTCCGGCTATGTGCAGACCGATCTGACGACGCAGGTCGCCGGAATGACCCTGCGTACAGAGGCAGGCTTCCGCTTTGCCAAAACCCAGCTTACCGCGCGCGGGATTATCGTGGGTCAGACCAACCCGGTCTTCGTTCAGCACGAATACAGCGACTTCCTGCCTTCGTTTAACGCCACTCTGGAGGTCACGCCGGACGTCTTCCTGAGGGGGTCGGCCGCCCGGGTCGTGTCGCGTCCGGATCTGGGATTCCTGACCCCCGGCGGCAACCTGTCCCTGACCGGTACCCCGTCGCTGTCGTCCGGCAATCCCTTCCTTGAGCCCATCCGGGCCGACACTTACGACCTGTCGGCCGAATGGTACTTTGGTCGCGCTTCGCTGCTGTCGGTCGGGGCCTTCTACAAGGACATCAAGTCCTATGTGCAGAACGCCTCGCGCCAGTCGTCCTTCCGCGAAACGGGCCTGCCCCTGTCTCTGCTGGGCAGCTCAGGGGTGGACCCGGACGCAACGCCCATCACCATCACCCAGCCGGTCAACACGCCGGGCGGACCGCTCAAGGGCTTCGAAGTCAATTATCAGCAGGGCTTCAGCTTCCTTCCGGGCTGGCTGAGCCACACCGGCGCCCTGTTCAACTACACCTATGTGGATTCCGAAATTACGTACAATCTGGCGGGCGGCGGCACCACGACCAAGAGCCTGATCGGTCTGTCGAAAAATGCGTACAACGGCACGCTGTACTACGAAGACGAGACGATCAGCCTGCGTCTGTCCACCTCGTATCGCTCGAAATACATCATCGCCCTGCCCGCCAATAACCCGTTGCAAGACCTTGAAGGGGTTGACGATCTTCAGGTTTTCGACCTTTCGGCCTCCTACCAGATCACACCCAAGCTGCGGGTGACGCTGGAAGGGCTCAATATCCTGGACGAATTTAACCGCCAGTATATCGACTCCACGCGCAACTCGACCTTTGTGTATAACCACCTCGGCGCGCAGTGGAATCTGGGTCTCCAGTACAAGTTCTAAAGCCAAAAAAACGACCCGCGTCAGCACTGGCGCGGGTTTTCTGGTTTATCTTCAGCCGCTTTTGGAGACGTCCTTAAGCTCGGTTTCTAGGGCCGCCGCCTGCCCCTCTTCACGCACCTTGCCGTCGTCGAAGATGCGGCCAATGATGTGACGATACTCTTTATAATGTCGCAACTCATAGGCGGCGGCCATCTTCTCGGCCCACGAGGTGTCATCGCGCGCCAGATGCCGCAGCACCGCCTGAAACCGCACATAGCGCTCGTGACGGTTACGCTCGGACGTCTGTTCGGCCAGCCAGATCACCGCCCAGGCGATCACAATCAGCGGCAGCACCAGAAGTCCCCACCCGATCATGTCCTGAACCGTCACCAGCATATGCACCTCTGTTTCGGATTGAGCCCTATCATAGCCCGATCCGACACGGTTCCAATCCCTTGCGCCTGAAAGACGAACGGAAACCGGGCAAAAGGGGCGTGAATCCGCTGGACGCGTCTCCGGCCCGGCCTATACTCTCTCCATGACACCGCTCTTTTCGTCATATCGCATCCACAGCTATGGCCCAAATGAAGAGATGGGGATGCACGCGCATGACGATTTCAGCTTTTCTCTTATCATGGCCGGACAGTACGAAGAGACGATCCGGGGGCGTCAGGATACGTTTTTTCCCGGCTCTTTGCTGGTCTGCCCGCCGGGAGAGCCCCACGCGCAACGTTTTGGCCCGAAGGGTCTTTATAAGCTCGTCCTGCTGCCGACCTGTAACGGCGTGGAGCGTTTCGACGCGCTGACACCGCTGCGAAAGGCCCCCGTCCTGCGAACGTCCGAGGTGATGGACATTGCCCGGCGGCTCCACAGGGAATTGCGCCGCGACGATCCGTTTTCGTCCCTGTTTATCGAAGGTCTGTCCTACGAACTGACAGGTGTCTTTGCGCGCGGGCATAGCGGGTCAGGCGGGGTATGGCCCGGCTATCTGCGCCGGGCGCTGGCCTATCTGGCCGAAAGTGAGGGTTCTGTGCCCAGACTGACTGAGGTCGCTTCGGCTATTGACTGCGACCCTGACAAGCTCTCCGGCGCGTTTCGGACCTATCTGGGGTGCAGCCTGGGGGAATACCACCGCCACTGCCGCATCGAAAAGGCGGCGCAGATGCTGGTTGAGAGCCGCCTGCCGCTCAGCGAGATCTCCCTGACCTGCGGCTTCAGCGATCAGCCGCATTTCAATCGGACGTTCAAGGCGCAACTGGGACTAACGCCGGCGGCCTACAGGCGCGAAAAATCCTGATCAGGGTTCAATAATCACCCCGAACATTCAATACAGAGACATACCCATCGCTCAGGATGCGAAGACGACCGGTGGCGCCCTCCTTTAAGCGGCATCGTCATTTGGCTTTGAGTCTTCGTTTTTATCGCGCAATTCTACGGAAAAGTGGCGCTGCCTTATCGGATTACGCGGCTGGGGACACCTTATGAAGAAAACCTTTGCGGCAACACTTGCCCTGCTGGCGGTGATAATGACGGCGTCGCCCGTTTCGGCCTACGACCGGGCTGCCTGGCGCGCCGATTACGCCCAGCTCAAACGTCTGATGCAACAGGACTATGCCAATCTGGCGTGGGCAGCGTCACCGGAAAGCGGCATTGACCTGCCGCGCCTTGATCAGCGCACACGGGCTGCCCTGAGCGCCGCCCGCACAGACGCCGAGGCCCAGAACGCGCTCGAAGCGTTTGTGGCCGGCTTTCACGACGGTCACCTGAAACTGGTGCGCCCGGCGGCGGCACCTCTCGCGCAAAAGGCCGCCGAAGTCCCCCGCCCCGACTTTGAAGCTACGGATGCGGCTGGGAGCTGTGCCGCTCTGGGGTTTAATCCGGGCAGCAGCCCGCTCAGCTTTTCCCTGCCTGTGGAAAGTCTGCCCGGCTTTCAGATGCGTTCCGACGGCCTGAACAGCGTGTATCGCTCAGGCGTCTATACCGTAAACGGTGTGCGGATCGGCCTCATCCGCATTCCGCATTTTACCATGCGCGCCTTGCCGGCCACCTGTCGGCTGGGGTGGGAAAGGCTGGTGGCCACGCATCAGCCCCTGACCAGCCGCTCGGTGCGCGAAGCCGCCTACGCCGTGTGGCTTTCGGCCTTCCGCGACACGATCACCGACCTGGGTCAGGCCGGAGCCACCCGCCTGCTGATTGATGTCGGCAACAATTCCGGAGGCGATGACAGCGGCGATCTCTTCCCGCGGTTTCTGACCGACCGGGCCGTGCGTTCGGCCCCTCTGCTGATGGTGGCCTCCGCAACAGGGGCGCGCTATTTTGACGAGCAGATATCCGACCTCAACGCACTGATCGACAGCCATCCCGGCACCGAGGCCGAAAACGCGCTCACCGCTGCCCGCGACGATTTTGTGGCGGGCAAGGCGCAAACCGCGACGCCCTGCGATCTGTCCTGGGTGTGGCACGAACAGCGGTCGTGGGCGGGCGCCCAGTGCAAACGGCTGGTTCCCGCAGGCTTTGCCGGCGGCTACGCACCCGGCCTGCCGCGCGGCGCTTTCGCGGGCAATACGGAGGTGTCCGGGCAATTGTCCCTGCCTTCGGCACAGGAGGCTTTGTGGGCCGCCTGGGTCGGTCCCGTCTATGTCCTTACCGACGGCCAGACCTATTCTTCCGCCGAAATGTTCGCCGCCGTCATGCAGGACAATGCTATTGGCAAGACTGTCGGTGTGACCACCGGCGGCGATGGTTGCGGCTTCATGGTCGATGCCGTCCCACCTATGCTTACACACTCGCGGATGAGCCTGCGTATGCCCAACTGCGTGCGCCTGCGCAGGGATGGCCGTAATGAGGTCAGCGGCATAGTCCCGGATATTCCGGCCCTGCCCACGCAGGGCGAGGACAGCCGTCAGCGCGCCGTGCGTTTACTGGGCTTGTTGGCCACGGATAATACCCCCTCCCGATAAAAAGCCCCCGGTAGCGGACCGGGGGCTCTTTTTATATTTACAGTCAGAAGATTACCACCACTGAGACGGCTTATGCGTAAAGCCCGCGGCCTTTTCCAGCACCGCACCGACGGCCAAGGTCGTGCCTTCGTCCAGCGCCTTGCCGATCACCTGAAGGCCCAGCGGCAGGCCCTTCGAGTCGAGCCCCGCCGGAACCGCCATGCCGGGCAAGCCCGCCAGGTTGGTGGTCACGGTAAAGACGTCGTTGAGATACATCTGCACCGGATCGGCCGCCTTTTCGGTGTCGCCCAACTGGAAGGCGGCGGACGGCGTGGCCGGGGTCAGGATCACATCACAGCTATTCCAGGCATTGACGAAGTCTTCGGCGATACGGCGACGCACCTTCAAAGCCTTGACGTAATAGGCGTCATAGAAGCCCGCCGACAGCACATAGGTGCCGATCATGATGCGGCGCTTCACCTCGGCCCCGAAGCCTTCGGAGCGCGACAGCTCATAGGTATCGGTCAGGCTGCTGGCCGCCTCGGTGCGGTGGCCAAAGCGCATCCCGTCATAGCGGGCGAGATTGGACGAGGCTTCCGCCGGGGCCACAATATAGTAGCACGGCAGGGCGTATTTGGTGTTGGGCAGCGAGATGCGCACGATCTCCGCGCCGGCGTCCTTCAGCCACTGAATGCCCTGCTCCCACAGGGCGTCGATCTCGCCCGGAATGCCGTCGAGGCGGTATTCATCAGGGATGCCGACGCGCAGGCCCTTGATCGACTTACCGACAAAGCTCGAAAAATCCGGCAGGGCGTTGGGCAGGCTGGTGGAGTCTTTGGCGTCGTGCGAGCACATGGATTGCAGCATGATCGCCGCGTCTTCGACCGTCTTGGTGATCGGACCGGCCTGATCGAGCGACGAGGCAAAGGCCACCATGCCGTAGCGCGAGGCGCGGCCATAGGTCGGCTTGATCCCGACCGTGCCGGTGAAGGCGGCCGGCTGACGGATCGAACCGCCGGTGTCCGAGGCCGTGGCGGCTAGGCACAGGTCCGCGGCTACCGCCGAAGCCGACCCACCGGACGAGCCGCCGGGGGTCAGGGGGGCGTTGGAGGCGTTCGACTTCCACGGATTGGTCACCGGGCCCCAGTGCGAGGTTTCGTTGGACGAGCCCATGGCGAATTCGTCCATGTTCAGCTTGCCCAGCATGACCGCGCCATCGTCCCACAGGTTCTGGGTGACGGTCGATTCATAGGGCGGCACGAAGGTGTCGAGGATACCCGAACAGGCCGTGGTGCGTACCCCCTTGGTGCAGAACAGGTCCTTGATGCCCAGCGGCGCGCCTTCGAGTGCGCGGGCCTCACCGGCCTTCAGGCGACGATCGGACTCACCGGCCATCTCACGCGCCTTGTCAAAGGTGGTCAGCACATAGGCGTTCAGCGCGGGATTGGCCTTTTCGATGGCGCCGATAAAGGCCTCGGTCAGTTCGGTCGAGGAGAATTGCTTCGCCTTCAGGCCGTCGAGCGCGCCTTTGAGTGTCAGTTTAGTGAGATCACTCATAACTATTCCACCACCTTCGGCACGATAAAGAAGCCGTCGAGGCTTTTGGGGGCGTTCGACACGACATCGGCCACCTTGCCGCCATCGGTCACGACGTCGTCGCGCAGGGGCTGGGTCATTTCCACGCAGGAGGTCATGGGCTGCACGCCGCTGACATCGACCTCATTGAGCTGCTCGATCCAGCCCAGAATGCCGTTCAGCTGACCGGCCAGGCTTTCCAGACGTTCATCGCTTTCACGCAGGCGCGACAGGCTCGCCACCTTGCGCACAGTTGCCACATCAATGGCCATGCGGAGACTCCTATATCTATGGAGTCCCGGTTAGCGAGGGCGCGCCCAAATGGCAAGGCCGGATGCGAAAACGATCCGGAAAAGGGCATGAAAAAAACGGTGCGCCGCTGAATGCGTCCGCACCGTCTTGTCAACCTGACTATAAGTATAGTTTCAGCGATTACTTGCTGGCCAGCGTCTGCCCGTCACGACGATCGGCATAGACCGAAGGCGCCTGGCCCGTCTTTTCCGCGTGCAGTTGCGACAGGGCGGGCTGGTTCAGATCGGCCACGGCGTTGTTGAGGGCTTCGCGGGCACAGGCGCGATCACTCTCTTCGATATCGCGATCATTGAACACGCCAGAGTCGCAGGCCTTGCGGGCCGTTTTTTCAAGTTGGGCATAAATCGTCTTAAGCCCGCTGGCCGACTGAAGGTCGGCATCGTTGATCTGCACCACCTTGTGCGTGGCTTCGCGGCCCATAAGGTTTTGAGCCTGAACCGTACCGGCAGCGCCGAACAGGACGATAACCGAAAGGGCGGGGAGGATGATCTTGGTGAACATGATGTGGGTTTCCTTAGAGAATGGGGATGCATCGGAACGCAGTGAACTTGTAAAATTCAAATACACTTTGATAATTTTGAAATCCATGCTTTTATTATTAAATCTTCGCCATCTATTAATTTCAGTTCATGAACTTTTGTTAGTTTATTTTGTGACAGATTGTTGAATAGTTTATTTTGAAATGAAAACGCACCAGCTCTTGGGGACCGGTGCGCGCTTCAATTATTACATTTTGTACAGAAAATTACTTTTGAGTCATTTGCGGTGCTGATCTTCGCGAATCGTCGCGCCAGTGCGTCCTGTCCGACGTCGCCGCGGCCATAAGCCCCGGATGCCCGACCTTTTGAACCGCCTCATTAAGCGCGATACGCTCGCACTGACGATCGGTAATGACCCAGCCATTGGGCGAGCTGAGCCCCTCGGCGCAGACCTCTTTGGCGGCCGTGCGGATCTGTCTCAGCACCTGTTTCGCCTGCGCCGGATCATTCAGGTCAGCAACGGCAAAGCGGACGGTGGTTTGCGGCACGTCCTCCGCCGCCATGGCTGAACCCGCCGTCAGCAGCATGACACCCGCGACAAACATCAGTATGTTTTTCGGCATTTTGTTATCTCCCGTTGCTTTGGATAGACAACCAAATCCCGCAATAGGAAGTAAAAATCCAGAATTTTATTATTAAATATGCGCAATAGATTACATTCAATTCATTAATTACATGGCCGTAATTCATAATCGCGCCACATTCGGCGCTACGCCGCTGCATTTGCGATTGACTCGCTTACGCCCGCGCGCCACACCGCGTCGCATGGCCATACTCGACATCACCGAACTGAAAGCCGCCCTGCCGCCGCGCCGCGCCCTGATCGGGCTCGATCTGGGGGAAAAGACCATCGGCGTCGCCGTCAGCGACATCTCCTTAAGCATCGGTTCGCCGCTGGAGCTGATCAAAAAGAGCAAGTTCACGCAGGAGGCCGAACGGCTGCTGCTGCTGATGAAGCAACGCGAAGCGTCGGGCCTCGTCATCGGCCTGCCGGTCAATATGGACGGCACAGAAGGCCCGCGCTGTCAGTCGGTGCGCGCCTTTGCCCGTAACCTGTTGCGCTTGCCCGCTGAAAAGTTCGCCGCTGCGGGTCTGGACCCCGACCTGCCCATCGCCTTCTGGGACGAGCGCTGGTCGTCGTCGGTGATGAACCGCTTTCTGATCGAAGAGGCCGATCTGACGCGCGCCAAACGCGCCGAGGTCATCGACCGTTCCGCCGCCGCCTATATTCTTCAGGGCGCGCTCGACCGTATAAGAAGCGCCACATGAGTCTGGCAATTTTCATCAACGGCATACTGCCGGTGTTTCTGCTGATCGCGCTGGGCTTCGGGCTGAAGGTATCGGGCTTTCTGCCGCCGTCGGTCTGGGGGCCGATCGAGCGCATCGCCGTCTATGTCTTCTATCCGGGCTTTCTGATCCCGGCCATCTGGCACGCCGACCTGTCGGGCCTCAGCGCCGGCCCGATCAGTCTGGCCGTCAGTACGTCTCTGGCCCTGTCCATCCTGATCGCCTTTGCCCTGAAACCGGTGCTGCGTCTGTCCGGCCCCACCTATACCAGCGTCTTTCAGGGCCTGATCCGCTTCAACTCCTTCGTCTTTTTGCCCATTGCCACCTCGATCTTCGGGGCGCAGGCCATGGGCCTGGCCGCCGTGGCCATGAGCGCGCTCATCCCCTTGAGCAATATGGCCTCGATACTGGTGCTGGCCCGCTGGGGGCAGCCCGAAGGCGAGGACACGGTGGACCGCAGCCTTCGCGGCGTCATGGCGCGCCTGTTCACCAACCCGATCTTCCTGTCGTGCCTGATCGGGCTGGCGCTCAACATGGTGCGCGCGCCGTCCGTGCCGTTTATTGAAAAAGACCTGAAGATGCTGGGCGATGCGGCCATTCCCACCGGTCTTATTCTGGCCGGTGCCGGGCTGAACTTCGCCTATATCCGCAGCCAGCCCGTTCTGGTCGTCGCCACCTCGGCGTTTAAGGTCCTGATCGTGCCCCTGATCAGCTGGGGCCTGTGCCGGCTGTTCGGCGGCGATGCTTTGGCGCAGGGCGTGGCCCTGTGCTGCGGGGCCGCGCCGTGTGCCGCCGTCGCCTATGTACAGGCGCGTCATATGGGCGGGGACGCGCCCCTGATGGCCGGGATCGTGGCGCTCACCACCTCGCTCAGCCTGATCAGCCTGCCCCTGCTCCTGTGGCTGTATCATCTGCTGACGTAAGAGATTTACGCACAGCTTCGGGCTGGCAAGGGCCCGGCGCGCTTCCTATATCCGATCCGTTCGCCCGCCTCAGCCGTAACGGCTCACGCCACACCTTTTCTGCGGCCGAACGCCCCCGATTTTGCAAGGATTTCCCATGACGCTCGCCAAAGCCTATGCCGCGCCTTCGCCCAAGGCCCCGCTCGAACCCTTTACCTTTGAACGCCGCGCCCCCAATGAAGACGATGTGGTCATCGACATCCTCTATTCGGGCGTCTGCCATTCCGACATCCATCAGGTGCGCGACGAATGGTTCCCCGGCATCTATCCGCAGGTCCCCGGCCACGAAATCGTCGGTCGCGTGCGTCAGGTCGGCGCAAAGGTGACCAAATTCAAGGAAGGCGACACGGTCGGCGTCGGCTGCTTCGTCGATTCCTGCCGCCTGTGTCAGACGCGCGATGAAGACCGAGAGCAATATATGCCGGGCCTCGTGCAGACCTATAATGACCGCGACGCCGATGGTCAGCCGACCTATGGCGGCTATTCCGACCATATCGTGGTCAAGGAAGGCTATGTGCTGCGCGTGCCGGACCACCTGCCCAAGGACGCCGCCGCGCCGCTTCTGTGCGCCGGGATCACCCTGTGGTCGCCGCTGAAGCACTGGAACGCCGGGCCGGGCAAAAAGGTCGCCATTATCGGTCTGGGCGGGCTTGGCCATATGGGCGTCAAGCTGGCCCACGCGCTGGGGGCCGAGGTCACGGTGCTCAGCCAGTCTCTGGCCAAGAAGGACGACGCCCTGCGTCTGGGGGCCGATCACTACTACCCCACCAATGACGCGGAAACCTTCAAGACTCTGGCGGGCACCTTTGATCTGATTATCAATACGGTGTCGGCGCCCATCGACTGGAACGCCTATCTGGGCCTGCTCAAGGTCGATGGCACCATGGTGCTGGTCGGCGTGCCGGACAACCCCATCCCGGTGCACGCCTTCTCGCTGATCCCCGGCCGCAAGACCCTGGCCGGGTCGATGATCGGCTCGATCAAGGAAACGCAGGAGATGCTCGACTTCTGCGGCGAGCACAATATCGTTTCGGATATCGAGCTGATCGACATTCAGGACATTAACGACGCCTATGAGCGCGTCATCAAGTCCGACGTGCGCTACCGCTTTGTCATCGACATCGCGTCGCTGAACAAGGCGTAAGGGTCTTTGCGCATCGCCGCTGCCTGACTGCGGTCGAGCGGCGGCGATTGCCCCTTCCCTCCCCTTGAGTCGTGGGGTATAGCCGCCCTTTATGACGCGCATTGCCCCCCAAGATCCGCAGGTGTTGCTGGAGATGATCCAGTCGCGCCTTTTTCCCTTCCCCAAACGGCATTTCAACGCCGCTCAGGACCTTGATCCGCCTGACATTCTGGCCCTGCTCGATCTGGCCGACGTGTTCGTCGAACTGAACCGGCGGACCAATAAAAAGCTCGACCTGCTCAAGGGGCGCACGCAGGTCAATCTGTTCTTTGAGAACTCGACGCGCACCATGTCGTCGTTTGAGCTGGCGGGCAAGCGTCTGGGGGCCGATACGGTCAATATGAACCCGCGCACCTCCAGCGTGGCCAAGGGCGAGACCCTGATCGACACGGCGGTGACGCTCAATGCCATGAAGCCCGATCTGCTGGTCGTGCGCCATTCGGCATCAGGCGCGGCGCAGCTTCTGGGGCAAAAGGTCGGGTGCAGCGTCGTCAATGCCGGCGACGGTCAGCATCAGCACCCCACTCAGGCCCTGCTCGACATGCTGTCGATCCGCCGCGCGTTTGGCCATGTCGATAGCCTGACGGTCGCCATTTGCGGCGATGTCGCCCATAGCCGCGTGGCGCGCTCCAACGTCATCCTGCTCAACGCCATGGGGGCCAATGTGCGCCTCGTCGGGCCGCCGACGCTCATTCCCGGCGACGCCGACGAATGGGGCGTGGAGGTCTATCACGACATGAAGGCCGGGATTACCGGGGCCAATGTGGTGATGATGCTGCGCCTTCAGCTTGAGCGCATGGACGGGGCCTTCATCCCCTCGACCCGCGAATATTTCCGCTATTTCGGTCTGGACCGCGAAAAGCTGGCCGTCGCCGCGCCGGACGTGCGCGTCATGCACCCCGGCCCGATGAACCGCGGCGTCGAAATCGACTCCGAAGTGGCCGATGATCTGTCGATCTCGCTCATTCAGGATCAGGTGGAGATGGGCGTCGCCGCGCGCATGGCCGTTCTGGCCTCGCTGGCCGCGCGTCTGGAGACCGACCGATGAAACAATCCCAAGCCATAGCCCTTGTGAACGCCCGCCTGATCGACCCGGCCAGCGACTATGACGGCCCCGGCAGCCTGATCCTCACCGAAGGCGTTATTGCCGAGGTGCTGCACACGGCGCATCTGCCGTCGGGCTCCGCCGACATGAGGGTTATCGACTGCGACGGCAAGGTGGTCTGCCCCGGCCTGATCGACCTGCGCGTCAAGACCGGCGAACCGGGGGCCGAGCCCAAGGAAACGCTGAAATCCGCCAGCCGCGCCGCCGCCGCCGGGGGCGTGACCTCGATGGTGGTGCAGCCCGACACCGACCCGGTGATCGACGAGCCGGCCATGGTCGATTTCATCCTGCGCCGCGCCCGCGATATCGAACTTGTCCACGTCTATCCCGCCGGAGCCGCCACCAAGGGTCATAATGGCAAGCAGATGGCCGAAATCGGCCTGATGAGTGAATCCGGGGCCGTCTATTTCACCGATGTCGAACGTCCAATCATCAATTCCAAGGTGCTGGCCCGCGTCCTCTCTTACGCCAACGGCTTCAACGCCCTGATCGCCCACCGCCCCAAGGAGCCGTGGCTATCGGAAGGGGCGGTCGCCACCTCTGGTGAAATGGCGGCACGCATGGGGCTGTCGGGTGTGTCCGCACTGGCGGAGCGCATCGCGCTGGAGCGCGATCTGGCTCTGGTCGAGCTGACCGGGGCGCGCCTGCTGGTCGATCAGATCACCACCGCCGGGGCCATCAAGGCCATCGCACAGGCCAAGGCGAAGGGGCTCGATGTCTATGCCTCGGCCTCGATCAACCATCTGGTGTTCAACGAAATCGACATCGGCGATTACCGCACCTTCTACCGCCTCGACCCGCCGCTGCGTTCCGAAGACGATCGTCTCGCTCTGGTGGACGCGCTGGCCGACGGCCTGATCGACGTGGTGGTGTCGAACCACACGCCCCTGCCCGCCGAAGACAAGCGCCGCCCCTTCTCCGAGGCCGAACCGGGCGCGATTGGCCTGCAAACCCTGCTGGCGGCGCTGATCGGCCTGCACCATGATCGGGAGATTCCGCTGATCGACCTGCTGCGCACCGTGACGATCAATCCGGCGCAACTGATCGGTCTGGAGGCCGGGCGGCTAACGCCCGGTGCGCCCGCCGATCTGATTTTGGTCGATATCGACGCGCCCTTCGCCCTGCGCGAAAGCGACATCCTGTCGAAATCGAAGAACTCCCCCTTTGAAAACCGCACATTACAGGGCAAGGTAGAGTTGACCCTGGTGGACGGTCGAATCGTCTATCAGGCCTGATACCAAGGGTCATTGAAAATGACACCTAGTATGCCTTTCGAGAATGGCTCATGTCGCTTACACATAGGAGACATTCTCGAGTCTTCAACGGCCGGATGCGGCAGCATCTTCGGCCGTTGGTATGAGTGAAAGCGCTGTAATGCCTCTGCCCGACTGGACCATATTTGCCCTTGCCGTGATCGGCGGCTACCTCTTTGGGTCGATCCCCTTCGGCGTCGTCACGACGAAGCTGGCCGGTATCGACATCCGCAGCATCGGTTCGGGCAATATCGGCGCGACCAATGTCTTAAGAACGGGCCGTAAGGATCTGGCCCTGATCACCTTTCTGGGCGATACGGGCAAGGGCGCGATGGCGGTCGGTCTGGCCTTCGTCCTGCTGCTCAGCGTCGATCAGGCGACCCGTCAGACCGGCATGGCGCTGGCCGGAGGGGCGGCGTTTTTAGGCCACCTCTTCCCCGTCTGGCTGAAGTTCAAGGGCGGTAAGGGCGTGGCGACCTTCCTCGGCACCCTGTTTGCCGCCGCCTGGCCGATGGGGCTGCTGGCCGCCGGGACGTGGCTTCTGACCGCCTTTATCTTCCGTATTTCGTCCTTGAGCGCGCTGGTGGCCGCGGCCCTGATCGCCCCGCTGGGCCTCCTGACCGATCAGCCGCACGCCTTCGTCGTCATGGCCCTGTTCATGGCGGTGCTGATCTATTTGCGCCACCGCGACAATATCCGCCGTCTGCTCAAGGGCGAGGAACCGAAGATCGGCAAGAAGAAAGACGCCGAACCCGCCGCGGACGCCTGATCCATGAGCGACGGGGGGGAGGACTTTTTCGGACGCTTTCCCGCCTGCACCAGCGACGCGGAACGCTTTGCGCGGTTACGGCTGGCGCGCACGAACCGTATCGGCCCGGTGCATTTCCACCAATTGATCCTGCGCTTCGGCAGCGCCGTGAAGGCCGTCGAAAACCTGCCTATGATCGCCAGACGCGCCGGCGGCGGCATCGTCCCCGCCCCGATTGAGGCCGTCGAAGCGGAAATGGCGCGCGGTCGTGCCGCCGGGGCGCGTCTGGTCGTGCTGGGGGACACAGCCTATCCCAAACTGCTGGCCGACGTCGCTGCCGCGCCGCCCGTCCTGTGGATGCTGGGCGAACAGACCGCCCTGCCCGACCGCGCCATCGCCATTGTCGGCGCACGCAACGCCTCGGCGGCGGGTCAGCGCATCGCGCACGCCCTGGCCAGAGAGCTGGGCGAAGCGGGCTTTTTCGTCGTCTCCGGGCTGGCGCGCGGCATAGATACGCAGGCCCATACGGGCAGCCTCAAGACCGGGACGGCGGCGGTGCTGGGCGGTGGCGTCGATGACATCTATCCGCCCGACAATGCCGACCTTTATCAGGCTATTCGCACCTATGGCGTGCTGATCTCCGAAAGCCCGGTGGGGTATCGCGCCCGCGCCGGAGACTTTCCGCGCCGCAACCGTGTCATCAGCGGCCTGACGCGCGGCACGATTGTGGTAGAGGCCGAGCTGAAATCCGGCTCTCTGATCACGGCGCGACTGGCCAACGAACAGGGGCGCGAGGTGTTTGCCGTGCCCGGTTCGCCGCTTGATCCGCGCTGCCGCGGCACCAATGACCTGATCCGTCAGGGTGCCACCCTGTGCGAAGGCGTGGACGACATCCTGCGCACGCTTGACGCCCAGATGACCCTGTTCGAGAGCCCTGCGCCCACCGTGCCGCTGCACGCCGTCAGTGCGTTTGACGATACCGACCTCGATGAGGCCATCGACTCCCTGCGTGACCGCCTGCTGAGCCTGATCAGTCCCGTCCCCACCCCGCGCGAAGACCTGTTGCGCCTCAGCGGGGCCCCGGCCCGTGTCGGTCTGGCGGCCCCGGGGGAGCTGGAAATCGCCGGCCTGATCGTCACGACCTCTGACGGGCAGTATATCCGCGGATAAGTGACCTACAGCGTACTCGCCTTCTGATAGGCCTTGCGCAGGCAGTCGCTCAGCGGCGGACATTGCGCCCGTTCGGCCAGCACCGACAACTCCTTCGTCATATCGCGGATATAGCGGATCACCTCGGCCCACTGTTCGTCATCGGTAATATAGGCCGTCGGTTCCGGCAGGGGAGAAGGCGTGTCACTCATGAACATATCTGGGTTTGACGTTTACTCATCTTAAGTATGAATAATAGGCATTTTTAACTTAAAGTTGCAACCGGCAAAATGACCCGCCGCCGGATGGAATTTCGCCTCTGCGTTGACACGCTGGCCGCACAAGCCCATGTTGGCGGGGATTTTAAGCGACCGCTTATTGCTATTGTCCGTTTTCCTCCTATTAAAGACCTCATGAACCTCGTCATCGTCGAAAGCCCGGCCAAGGCCAAAACCATCAACAAATACCTGGGTAAGGACTACACCGTGCTGGCCTCCTACGGCCATGTGCGCGACCTGCCCTCGAAAGACGGCTCGGTCAAACCGGACGAAGACTTCGCCATGAGCTGGGAGGTGGACGCCAAGGCCTCAAAGCGCCTGAGCGACATCGCCGATGCCGCCAAGAAGTCCGACCGCGTCATTCTGGCCACCGACCCCGACCGCGAAGGCGAGGCTATTTCGTGGCACGTTCTGGAAGTTCTCAATAAAAAGAAGGTGTTGAAGGAAAAGATCGTCGAACGCGTTACCTTCAACGCCATCACCAAGGCTTCGGTTCAGGAGGCCATGGCCGCCCCGCGTCAGATCGACATGGAGCTGGTCGAGGCCTATCTGGCGCGCCGCGCACTCGATTACCTCGTGGGCTTTACCCTGTCGCCGGTTCTGTGGCGCAAGCTGCCGGGCGCGCGTTCGGCCGGTCGTGTGCAGTCGGTGGCGCTCAAGATCATCGTCGATCGCGAGCTGGAGATCGAAAAGTTCAAGTCCGAAGAATACTGGACCGTCGATGCCGAGGTATCGGCCAATTCGCCGCCATTTACGGCGCGTCTGAACGTTCTGAACGGCAAGAAGCTCGCCAAGTTCGACCTCAACGACGCCGAAAAGGCAGAAGCCGCGCGCAAGGCCATCTCGCTGTCGAAGTTCGCCGTCGAATCGGTCGAACAGAAGCCGGGCAAGCGCACCCCGCCCCCGCCCTTCACCACCTCGACCCTGCAACAGGAAGCGGCGCGTAAATTGGGTTTCTCCGCGCAGCGCACCATGCAGACGGCCCAGAAACTTTACGAAGGCGTCGATATTGGCGGCGAAACGACCGGCCTGATCACCTATATGCGGACCGACGGTGTGTTTATCGACCCGGCGGCCATCGGCGAGATTCGCAAGGCTGTGGGCGAGCGCTTCGGGAGCGCCTATGTGCCGGCCGAACCGCGCCTCTACAAGGTCAAGGCCAAGAACGCGCAGGAGGCCCACGAAGCCATCCGCCCGACCTCCATTTTCCGCCGTCCGGAGACCCTGCGTCTCGAAGGCGATCAGGCGCGCCTGTACGAACTGATCTGGAAGCGCACCATGGCCGCCCAGATGGAGGCCGCCCGCGTTGAAAAGACCACGATCGACCTGCTCAATCAGGACAAGTCGATCGGTCTGCGCGCCACGGGTCAGGTCATCACCTTCGACGGCTATCTGGCGCTCTACGAAGAGGGCAAGGACGACGAGACGGACGAGGACGGTGGCCGCCTGCCGCAACTGCGCACCGGCACGCTGGTCGATGTGCACGACATCAAGCCCGCCCAGCACTTCACCGAGCCGCCGCCGCGCTATTCCGAAGCCTCGCTGGTCAAGCGCATGGAAGAGCTGGGCATTGGTCGCCCCTCGACCTACGCCTCGATCCTCAGCGTGCTGCGCGACCGCGACTATGTGCGCATGGACAAGAACCGCTTTATCCCGGAAGACAAGGGCCGTCTGGTCACCGCCTTCCTCGATCAGTTCTTCTCGCGATACGTGCAGTACGATTTCACCGCCGACCTTGAAGAAAAGCTCGACCTCGTTTCGGCGGGCGATCTGAATTGGAAGGCGCTGCTGCGCGAATTCTGGCAGGATTTCCACGCCAAGGCCGGTGAAATCAGCGAATTCCGCGTCTCCGAAGTGCTGGACCGCCTCAATGACGCGCTGGGGCCGCACATCTTCCCGGACAAGGGCGACGGCTCCAATCCGCGCGCCTGCCCGACCTGCGGCACGGGTCAACTGAGCCTGAAGACCTCGCGCTTCGGGGCCTTTGTCGGCTGCTCCAACTACCCGGAATGCAAATATACCCGCCCCGTCGGCAACCCGGAAAACGCCTGGGAAGACGCTGCGGCCTCCGGTGACCGCGAACTGGGCAATGATCCGGAGACCGGCAAGGTGGTGTCGCTCAAAATCGGACGTTTCGGCCCCTATGTGCAGCTTGGCGAGGCGGAGTCCAAGGACGACAAGCCCAAACGCTCGTCTTTGCCCAAGGCCTGGCCACCGGCGTCGATTGACCTCGACCGCGCGCTGAAGCTGTTGTCTCTGCCACGAAAAGTCGGCGACCACCCGGAAGACGGTAAGCCGATCACCGCGGCACTGGGCCGTTTCGGGCCGTTTATCGAGCACGAAAAGACCTATGCCAACCTGCCGAGCTTCGACGACATTTTCGAAGTGGGCCTCAACCGTGCCGTCGTGCTGCTGGCCGAAAAGCGCGCCAATGCCAAGGGCAAGGCCTCATCGGTGGCGCCGTTGAAAGAGTTGGGGGCGCACCCGGAATCGGGCGACGCCATTCAGGTCATGGCCGGTCGTTATGGCCCCTATGTCAAGTGCGGCAAGGTCAACGCCACCATCCCCAAGGACACCGTGCCCGAAGACGTGACGCTGGAACAGGCGCTGGCGCTCATTGAGGCCAAGGGCGGCGTGAAAAAGACCGCGGCAAAAAAAGCCCCGGCCAAGAAGGCGGCCACCGCGAAAAAACCGGCGGCAAAGAAGGCAACGACAGCCGCTAAAAAGACTCCGGCAAAAAAAGCCAAGGCGGAGGCTTAACCTCCCCTCTCCTCCCTGTGCCGCAGGCAGGGGAAGGAGACAGGACAGTCCCTCTCCTCCCTGTCGCGTAGCGATGGGGAGGGGGACCGCCAGCGAAGCGCAGCGCCCGCTTTCGAACTAATGGCCGATGCGGATGAGGTGGCCGAAGGCGTGTACCGACTTGCCATCGAGCGTTTGGGCAAGGCCTGAGTCGTCCCCTCCGCTTCGCTACGCTCAGCACCTCCCCATGCCTTCGGCACAGGGAGGAGACATGACAGCCCCTCCCCTCCCTGTCGCGCAGCGATGGGGAGGTGGCGGCGAATGCAATGAGCCGACGGAGGGGGATAACTGCATCAGTGTACACACCGCGCCGCTACCTTTAAATCTCGAAGATGCGTCACAATTGGCCACTGAGCGTTTGATAAAGACCTGAGCTATCCCCCATCCGCTTCGCTACGCTCAGCACCTCCCCATGCCTTCGGCACAGGGAGGAGAAGGGCGGCCATAAGAAAACATCGCCTCGCACCGCCAAACCCTTTACAGTGCGACTCATGAAAACACCCTCTACGCCCCGCCCAGCACAAAAAAAGCCTGATGGCCTGCCGGATGACGACACCCTCCTCGAAGTTCTAAAGTCCGCCCGTGAGCTGGATGTCGGCGCCCTGGCCCGGCAGTTCGGCCTCAAGGGCGAAGACCGCCGCGCGCTGCGCCAAAGGCTCAAGCAACTGGCCGACTCCGGCAAGCTGAACAAGAGCGGGCGCAAGTCGTTCGGGGCCGTCGGTGCCCTGCCCGAAACCGGCGTCGCCGAAGTTGTCGAGCGCGACATAGACGGCGATCTGTGGGTCAAGTGGGGCCAAAGAAATGGAATGTCGGACCATCCGAAGCTGAAGCACAAGCCGCCTCTGGCCCGCCTCGCCCCGCTGAAAAAAGCCATCGCCCAGACACCCCCGGCCGTCGGCGATCGCATCTATGTGCGCTTTGAGCAGACCTCTGAGGAGTGGATCGCCCACCTCGTCAAGGTGCTGGATCAGGGCGCGCCCAAGCTGGTCGGCGTCGTGCGCATCGGCAAGGCGCGCAAGGGCCCGCGCGACATCCGCCTCGAAAGCGTCGATCGCAAGTCGAAGGACAGCTACACCCTCGTCGCCGGGGCCATCGACGCCCTCGAAGACGGCGATGTGGTGATCGCCGCGCCGCAAGGTGGCAACCACCGCTATGGCCCCAAGCCCGCCAGGCTGATCGAGGTGATCGGCAAGGAAGACTCCCCGCGCATCGCCTCGATCATGGCCATCCATGCCCACGGGCTGAAGGTCGGCTTTGACTCATCAACAGAAGCCGAGGCTGAGGCCGCGCAGGCTCCGGACCTCAAAGGGCGCGAGGACCTGCGCCACCTGCCGCTGATCACCATTGACCCGCAGGACGCCCGCGACCACGACGACGCCGTCTATGCCCATGCCGATGATGACGACAGCAATCCCGGCGGCTACGTCGTGTGGGTGGCCATTGCTGACGTGGCCCACTACGTCAAATCGGGCTCGTCTCTGGATCGCGACGCCCGCGAAAAGGGCAATTCGACCTACTTCCCGGACCGCGTGGAGCCCATGCTGCCGCACGTGCTGTCGTCGGGCCTGTGCTCGCTTCAGGAAGGCGAAAACCGCGCGGCCCTGGCCGTGCGCATGGTCTTCAATGCCGAGGGCAACAAGATCGGCCATCAGTTCGTGCGCGGCCTGATGCGCTCTGCCGCCAAGTTGTCCTATGAGCAGGCGCAGGCGGCCATCGACGGCACGCCCGACGACAAGACGCAACCGATCCTCGATACGCTCCTGAGGCCCCTGTGGGCCGCGCACGCCTGCCTGAGCCGCGGCCGGCGCGAGCGTCAGCCTCTGGCCATCAACTCGCCTGAGCGCAAGGTGCAGCTCGATTCCGAGGGCAATGTCGTGGCCATCACCGCCCGCGTCAGCCTTGAGGCACATCAGCTCATCGAAGAGATGATGATTCAGGCCAATGTCTGCGCCGCCGAGACGCTGGAAAAGCACAGAACGCCGCTGATCTATCGCGTGCACGAACAGCCCAGCCTCGAAAAGGTCGGCAATCTGGCCGATTTTCTGGCCACGATCGGTCTGCCGTGGAACAAGGGCGAGCCGCCGCGCACCGAGCGCTTCAATCAGTTGCTTAACAGCCAGAAGGACGGGCCGCACGCCGAAATCATCAATGAGGTGGTTTTGCGCACCCAGATGCAGGCCCATTACAGCGCCGAGAATTTCGGCCACTTCGGCCTCAATCTTGACCGCTATGCCCACTTCACCTCGCCGATCCGCCGCTATGCCGACCTGATCGTGCACCGCGCGCTGATCCGCGCGCTCAAGCTGGGGGACGACGGTCTGACCGACTATGAGGTCAAGACCATGGCCGATACGGCCGAGCACATCACCGCCACCGAGCGGCGCTCGATGCAGGCCGAACGCGAGGCCATAGAGCGCTACGTGGCGGCCTTCCTTGAGGACAAGGTGGGGGCGACGTTTGAAGGCCGCATCGTCGGCGTCACGCGCTTTGGCCTGTTCGTCAAGCTGACCGAAACGGGGGCCGACGGCATCATCCCCGCCTCGTCCTTCGTGGATGACTACTATATCCATGACGACACGGCCCACGCGCTGGTGGGGGAGCGCCATCACCGCCGCTGGACGCTGGGGCGCAAGATCGAGGTGCAGTTGCTGGAGGCCATGCCGATGACCGGCGGGCTGGTCTTCAAGGCCCTGTCCGAGCCCGAAGCCCCCGATCCCAACGCCCCGCGCCCGCGTCTGGGCGTGCGCTCGCGAGTCGATACGGCGCTGCGCCGCAAAGGACCGGGCGGGCCGAAGGGTAGCCCCAAAACGGGCAAAGCGCGCCAGAAGGGCATTACCGAAAAATCGAAGACCAAGAAGGGCAAGCGGCGCTAATCCCTACCGTCTGTTTATGCGAAAGCCCCCTGCCCCCAACGCCTTGCCTCTCACGGGCGGGCGAACGGGGGATGGCTTTCTTACGGGGCCTGTCGGACACTGAGCGGCATGAGCGAGCGTCTGCCCCCTGTCACTGTCGCGCAGACCGCCCCCCATGGGTGGCCAGACGCGCCCGCGCCTACGGCAGCGACGCGCCGTTTATGGACGCCTGGCGTCAGGCAGAGGCGCATCGGGCCTATGGCGAGCACAGGGGATAACACAGGCCAAGCGCAGCCTGTGGCCTTTTCCGCGCCTGGCGTTTATAGTTCAGGGAAATCGAAGCCGGGGCCATATTGGCCATTGACTTCCGCGCGTGGATGCGTATTTTCCGCGCTCCTGAATATTTGTGCGGCCTGGAGATTCCGTTGGTCGCGATCCGTTTGTTAAGGTTCCGCCATGGCTAAGCCCGCCTCCATCAAGATCCGCCTGAACTCGACGGCGGACACCGGCTTCTTCTACGTCACCAAGAAGAACGCCCGCACCAAGACCGAAAAGCTCGTGCTGAAGAAGTACGACCCGGTTGTGCGCAAGCACGTCGAATTCCGCGAAGGCAAGATCAAGTAAGATCACGCTTCACGGCAGATAATACAAAAAACCGCGTCCGGCTCTCCGGGCGCGGTTTTTGTTTGCGCGTTCGTTACACGATTAGAAAGCCCGCATACGCAGACACAAAACGAAAATGGCAGGCCCGAAGGCCTGCCATTCCGTTCATCCAACAGAGAGGCTGGATTAGAAGTTATAGCGCATCGTCAGACGAACAGACCGCGGGGTCTGGAAGCTGAGCGGACGGCCATAGTTGGGCTCATAAGTGGCTGCGCTCGCTCCACCACGCTGCGAAGTTTCCAGCACAGTGAGGGTTTCACGCGAGTTAAACAGGTTCGACACGTCGAGATAGAAGGCTACGTGATTGTTGGCCCAATTCGGACGGTACTGAACCTGCGAATTGAAGGTCACCGTCGTCGGGGTCCGCCCCAGCGTACCGCGTTCGGCCACATACTTTGTGCCATCAGCACGTGAGCAGTAGAACGAAGAGGCGCTGTAAAGAGCCAGTTGCCCCTTGTCGGCGGCCGAGAGCGTCGGGTCAGTGGTGTCCACATAGCCCGTGCAGTTGATCGGACGGCCCGACGTGACTTGCAGGAAGCCACCCAGGTTGAACTCTTCCGTCAGGCGGTAGTTACCGAACAGTTTCAGAGAGTGAGTGCGATCGTTCGGCAGCAGGCCGCGCGAACCAACTTCGAACAGATAGTTGTCGAAGTCCTGCACCAGACCGGCGTCCGACTGCCCCAGGGTCGTGTTCACATAGCCTTCCGAGTTGCCGTAGCTCTTCGACAGGGTATAGGAACCGTTCAGGTTCAGCTTGCCAACATTGTAGCTGCCGAACAGCTCAAGGGCGGCATAGGCGCGGTCATATTCCGGCAGCTTGAAATAGCTGGCCGGGATAGTGTTCTGGGTCGGCGTACCCGTTCCGTTATTGTCGAACTCCAGCACGACATCCTTGCCGGGGTTGATGATCTGGCACGACGCAACATCGTGGTAATCGAAGTTGGTGTAGCCCTTGTCCTTCGCCCAGTTTTGGTAGGGGCTGTAGGTACAGTGGTCATCAAAGCCGTTCTGGACCTTACGGTAGGTTGCGCGCAGACCGAGGGTCAGCTCATCCGAGAACTTCTTTTGAGCGCCCAGAATGAACTCGTCCTGGAACATCGGCTCCAGATTTTCCGAGGCCACCGAAGCCGCCGACGGTGCCGTCTTGGAACCGTTGAGCGAGGTGCTGCCGATTTGCGCGCCGATC
Organism: Asticcacaulis sp. DW145; assembly: GCF_037101385.1. NCBI lineage: Bacteria > Pseudomonadati > Pseudomonadota > Alphaproteobacteria > Caulobacterales > Caulobacteraceae > Asticcacaulis > Asticcacaulis sp. DW145. The sequence continues at coordinate 1,127,130 of NZ_AP029025.1, forward strand.
GAGGTCGGGGCACCGGTCGCGGTGTTCACGCCACCCACGTAGAAGAAGCTCTCTTCGGTCCACTCCACGCCCGAAGCACGGATATTGGTGTTCGCAGCCACTGGAATGTAGTAGCGGCCGAAATTACCGAAGACCTTGAAGCTGGAGTCGCCGTTGACGTCCCAAGAGAAACCAAGGCGCGGGGCGATGGTGTTGTCGGCATGGACGAAGCGTTCGTTGTTAGAGTTGTAGTTCGAGAACGACTCCGAACGCAGACCGCCGTACAGCATAAGGGTCGGGGTGATCTGCCAGCTGTCTTCAATATAGAAGGCCGAGTTTTCGATCTTGTACGAAGCGGAACCGGTTTGGTAAACGCGCAGACGTCCGTAGAGGGTACCAGCCGGAACAACCACACCAGAAACCGTTTGATTATTGGTGCGCTGATAGTAACGCCAGTATTTTTGGCCGGAATAGGTTTCACCGCGCTTGGACGACTCGAAGGTTTCGGAGTCGTAGCCGAAACGCACCGTGTGGTTGCCCAAACGCCAATCGATGTCTGCACGATAGGCCTTGCGCTCGTCGGTTTCCTTCGGCGCTGCGGGATCGGGGATCGTGAACTGATCCTCATTCCAGCACCCGATATAGTTCAGGGCAGTGGCGTCAGCACCACGCGAATCGTAAGCCGCGATACAGGCCGCACCGGCCGGATCGGCAACCGCCGGGTTGCGCGCACCATTGACGCTGTACAGCTTGCCGCCCATGAGCGACAGGGTAAGATTATCGGTGATTTCGCCGGTGTACTTCAGGATATGGACATAGCCGCCGTTTTCCACGTCATAGTTTGACGTCGGGGCCTGATGCGCACCAACATACTTCAACGGCTTACCATACTGGTTAACGTCGGTATATTTGAAGTTCTGAACCTTGTCGATCGACTTGTTCAGGATGCCCGTATATTCGAAGTGGTGCTTCGGCGTGAGATAATAGTCGAGCTTCAGCAAGCCGTTCGGTGAGGTGTTGACCACGCGCTGCGACGTGTTGACGCCAAAAGTATCCGTTTGTTGCTTGCCCTTTTCGAGCGAAGCAAACATGAACAGCTTGTCTTCGATGATCGGACCGCTGACCCAGTTGGTCCACAGGGCTTCGGTATAGCGGTTGGCGCTGCGATAGGCCAGATAGGGTTCAGGCTCGTTCGGGCTGGCAGCCGTCGCAGGCTTACGCTTAGCCGGATCAATCGAAAGCGCGTCCTTCGCCTTGGCATCCCATTCGGACGGGGCGTAGGTCACGGAGCCGCCGTAGCGCCATTGGTTGGTACCGCGCTTGGTCACGACCGAGATCACACCGCCGAGCGAACGGCCGTATTCAGCACCGTAACCACCCGTCTTGACCTGCTGCTGACCAACCGCATCGTAGGAAAGGTTAGCATAGGACAGGAACTTACGGATGTTGGTAACGTCAAAACCGTTGACGTAGTAACCGTTTTCAGCGACGGACGAACCACCAACGCTGACCGTATTGCCGAAGTCTGCCGGCGAACCGTTGGCCAGCGTACCCGGTGCGAGCAGGGCCACAGCCGAGATTTCGCGCGTAACCGGCAGGTTTTCGATTTGAGACGCCGTCAGAATGGTCGTCGATTCCGTCGATTTCACGTCGATACGGTTCAGGTTGCTGCGCGAGCCGCGCACCACGACTTCCGTAACGCTGAAGTCAGCGAGGGCACCGCTACCGGCCACGACGGTGACGTCGACGGACTTACCGCTGGCAAGCTTGACCGTATATTCACCGGGGGGGAGCTGGGCAAAGCTGAAATCGCCGGAGGCGTTGGCCTTGGAGGTATTCGCCACGCCGGTTTCTTTATCCGTCAGGGTGACGGTTTCACCCGCCGCGGCCTTACCATAGACCGTACCCACCGCACTCTGGGCCATAGCCACCTGAGGCACAATCGACGTTACCGCAGTCAACGCCATGGCCGACAGCAACGCGCCGCACAGCGTCGTCGAGACCATCAGGCCTGATCGCTTCGATTTGTTGATCACTCTAGTTCTCCGGATTTGGGGCCTTGAAGAGAGGTCAAAGCCCACTGTTATCCAGCCCTTTATGAGCTGTTGGCGAAAGTAAGGCACCCGCGTCATAAATCCGTCAATCGCGCGTCACTAAAGATTAAATAACGTTTGCAACCTGTTCCAATTAAGTCACACCGGAAACCGCTGCCTTTCAATCGCCTAAAAAATGAGGCTACTGAGGGAGTTGCCACGACCTGAAAATAAAATTCTCTCGTTTTTTCAGCGCATTAATTACAAAACTGTAAGGTGGTAAGCGTCGGCTATTTCCTTGCCGAGTCTGCCACATTCAACGAATGGTCTGGAAATTTTCAGTTTTTCGCCTTTTGGGGAGCAAATTATCCCCATAAAAGTGAAAAGAGAGGCGACCTATTTGCCACGGCCCGCGAGCCGCACAATGTTGCAAAAGAAACTTATTTTTAAGGAACGCTGTTCGCTATATTGCAATGCAACATAAATGAGGCGGCCGCGATTTATGGAGCGGCCGCTACGGAAACTGATGTTTTATCTTGGTGTTACGCGGGCCGCTCAGCGTTCGGCGCTGATGCGCACGGCATAGCCCGTGACGGGTTCCGGCGTACAACTGGCGACGCTCAACTGCGCTGCAAACAGGATCAGCCAGCCCGTCGCCAGATAAAGGGCGCGTTTTGAGACAATATAGCCAAAACGGGACAACATGGCGGCCTCCTCTCCTCAGATGGAGAGGGTTAAGCAAGTCTTAAGCCGCCCGGTGTGGCAAAATTCCCCGTGGGGTCAGGATTTGAGGCGCTGGATCAGCGCCGTGACGCGCTTGCAGTTGCCGCCCAGATCGACGGCCTCTTCGCGGCTGACCGAGCGAATATCGGTCTTGTCCGGATCGAGCCGCACGACCAGGTCCGAGCGATTGCCCCACCACGGATCTTCCCAGATGGCTTCGACGCGCCAGTCGGACTGACCGAAGACGACATAGCCTTCCTGCCGCAGAATACGCACCACAGCCGCCGCATCCTTGGGACGGCCGGGTATGGAGGAGGCCATGGGACAGGTCTGCGCATTGATCGCCGCCAGCGACTGCCCCGCCCATTCATAGGCGACGTTGCGCCCGACATAGGGCGAATCCTCGACGGGATGCGCCGAAGGACCGCGCGCCATGGTCAGCTTGCTCGAAAAGGTCACCGGGCGCTCCCAGTCAGTCGCCACCTCGTGAATCGGCGGGTTGGCCTTCAGGCGCAGCTCATAGGCGTAATAGCCCGCCAGCACCGAACCGGAGACGATCACCGCCGCCAGGGCCCACGGCCCGTAGGTCTTCGGCGCCTTGAAGACGGAGATAAGCAGCGAGAGGGCCGACAGAATCATCGACACCGTGGCGATCTTGGGCACATAGGTCAGGGCGATGGTGTTGAAACCCAGATCATAGCTGATGTAGCCGCTGCGCGTCGCCAGCATGGCCACGCCATAGGTCAGGGGGGCAAACAGGCTGATGACAAAGGCCACCGGCGCAAAGCCAAGGCCCTTCCTGCGCCCCTGCCCCGTATCTACCGCGGTTTCGGCGTCAAAATGCGTCACTTCGTCCGGCACGTTGTCCCAGCCTTAAAAACTTTACTGTCCCCAGCGGACCCTCGGCTAATCGCAAGGCGTCGTCACCGGCCTACCTGTTATCGCGCGAACTATACGCAGGGAACGTGTCAAAAATGCACCTGTTCACGCGATATTTACCTTGGTTTCGATCACGGATTCGGCGTCATCGTCCACAGGTCCGTATCGAGCGCCGGATCGGTCTGCGCCCCGGCAATGTCCGGCGTGGCGTCCGACACATCATTGCGCCTTTGCAGGACGCGCCGCAGCCGCTCATCCGCCGGGACGTCCATCCACAGGGCGCGGAAGGCGACGCCCTGCGTTTCCGCCAGCGCCTTCGCCTCACGCGCCCGGTCCTGATTGCGGAAGGTGGCGTCGAGAATCACCGACTGACCGCTCCGCACCGCCGTGCGTGCCAGATCGAACATGTGCGTATAGACGCGCGCATTCTCTTCCGGCGTATAGGCCTCCTTCGGCAGGGTCTCGAACTCCGGGCAGGCCCACAGGCGTTTGCGCATCTCGTCCGAACGCAGCACCAGCGCGCCGGGGGCACGCCCCGTCTGCGGCGCAATATGGCGCGAATGGGTGCTCTTGCCCGACCCGGACAGGCCGCCGACGGCCAGTAATTCCGCCGGCTTCATTTCCAGAAAGGCGTGCGCGGCCTGGAGATACATCTTCGCCTTTTCCATGGCGTAGTTGGGCGTGCCGCCATAGTTGGCATTGACGTGACAGCGCACCCCGGCGCGCACCGACATATAGAGCGGCAGCAGTTTCAGCCCGGCATAGACGCTGTGGATGTCGTCCTCCAGCCGCGCGGCCTTTTCGACATAGATATTGAGCACGGTATTGGCAGCGACGTCATGCCCCCGCACCCACAGGTCCATCAGCAGGAAGGCGAGGTCATAGAGCACGTCGATCTGGCTTAGCCGCTCATTGAACTCGATGCAGTCGAACAGCACCGGCCTGTCGTTCTCGATCAGGATATTGCCGAGGTGCAGATCGCCGTGGCAATGACGCACATAGCCTTCGGCGAAGCGGCGTTTCACATCCTCGACCAGTTCCGCATAGGCGGCCTGAATAGCGCGGTCATAGGCATCAACAGCCTCGGCCCCCAGTTCCTCGCGGAAGACCTCGATATTCTTCTTGTTCGAGTCGATGACGTATTTGACGTTAAATTCGTGCTCGGCATCGCGGCAGATTTCCGAGCCGGCGTGGAACTGCGCGATGATCTGCCCCAGATCGTGCATCAGGTCAGGATCGGGCGTCCAGTCGGCGCGCAACTGGCTCTGTTCAGCCAGCACACCCGCCGTGTCGAAGCGGCGCATGACCAGCACGCTTTCGCCTTTGATTTCCTCAACCCCCAGATAGATGTCGGCGGCCATGCGCTGATTGTAGCGCAGTTCGCGCAGCAGGGCCTTGCGGCGCTTTTCGACCGAGGTGAAGTCGAGAAAGCCGTAATCGACGCTCTTTTTGACCTTGTAGGCGCGCTTGCCCTTCAGGATCACCACGGCGCAGGAGGTCGTGATGATGTCATCGGCCCCTTCGGACAGGTGCGCAATAAGGGCATCAGGTAGCGCGTCGGGCAAAAAGGCGTCGGTCATGCAGGATACTCAGAACACAGGAAAACCCCGTCTGTCTGGACTCCCGCCGTCTTTTCGTCAAGCCATGACGCGGTGGTTGGTATAGACAGTTCGGATGATGTTCGCTGACTCGCTGCACCCACCCGCACACGCCAAAGCCCTGATCTTCGATTGTGACGGGACTCTGGCCGACACCTTCGCTGCCCATTACCGGGCGTTTCGGGCGGCTTTGGCCCCCTTTGGCATCGACTTTCGCGCTGACTTTTACGCCGCGCGGCTGGGCTGGTCGCGCAAAGCCCTTCTGGAAGCCGTGGCGCAGGAAACCGGCACGGCGTTTGATGCCGAGGCCGTCGCCGCACGCAACGCACCCCTGTTTCTGGCGCACATCGACGCCGTGCAGGCCATCCCGGCCACCGAAGCGCTGGTCAGGGCCTGTTATGGCAAGCTGAAACTAGGGGTCTGTTCCGGCGGGCAAAAGGGAATTGTCGAGGCCACTCTGAAAGCCATCGGACTTTATGAGCGCTTTGACGCCGTGGTGGCGTTTGAAGATACGGGCGTCGGTAAACCTGCCCCGGACCTTTATCTTGAGGCTTGTCGCCGTCTGGGCGTCGCGCCGTCCGAAGCTCATGCCTATGAGGACAGCGACGAAGGTATTGAGGCCGCCCATACAGCGGGCCTCAGCGTGTCGGACGTGCGGCCCTTCTACAGCCCCGATCCATCCGGGTGGTGAGAGGGAATAAGGTTTAACCACAGATAGACACGGATGCTGCCCGCCCGCGGGCACCCACGGATATTCTGAGCTTATGACGGTTTAATCGCGCGCTGACCATCCGTGACGACCGCCGAAAGGCCGTCATCCGTGTCTATCCGTGGTGAAAATGCTTACGCGTTCACGAGCGTGGTACCTTGACCGCTGGCTAATGTCTTCGATGCGCAGATTCCTAAGTCGCGCCCACGCGGCGGCCTTAGACCGACGCTCTGACATTATTGAGAACCAGAGATTACACAGATTGCACAGATTGGCGCTGCGCGACTTTAGACTCCCCCCATAAGGTCATCTGAGACTCAAAATCTGTGTAATCTGTGGTTCCTAAGAAAGCACCCGAACTGCCTCCAGGTTTCGCACTTTTTACGGATAGAGCTTCGACTTCACCCACCCGTCGCCGGCCCGTTCGAACTTGAGGCGGTCGTGCAGCCGGAACGGTTTGTCGCGCCAGAATTCCATCTCCGTCGGCACGATGCGGAATCCCGTCCAGTGCGGCGGGCGCGGCACCGCCCCGATGCCGAATTTCAGACCATATTCGGCGACGCGCTTTTCCAGCGCAAAGCGGCTTTCCAGTGGCCGTGACTGCTCCGACGCCCAGGCCCCGATCTGCGAATTGCGGGCGCGCGACGCGAAATATTCATCCGCCTCGGCCTCTCTGACGAGTTCGACTGTGCCACGGATACGTACCTGACGGCGCAGCGACTTCCAGTGAAACAACAGGGCGGCCTTGCGCGCCTCCAGAATCTGACGCCCCTTGGCGCTCTCAGTATTGGTATAGAAAACAAAGCCCTGCCGGTCGAAATCCTTGAGCAGCACCATGCGCGCGTCGGGCATGCCTTCCGGGTCCACCGTGGCCACCGTCATGGCGTTCGGGTCGTTCGGCTCCTTGCCGCGCGCATCCATCAACCATTGACCAAACAGATCAAACGGCTCGGCCCCGTCGATATCGGCCTCGTTCGCGGCATGGGCATCGGCATAGTCAGGGCTGGGAGGAATCAGATCGGAACGGGACATAGGGGTTTCTCCAGACCGGTGTCTCCCCGCCTGCGGCGGAGAGCTATAATGGGTTTGTTAACCCGCTGTTGACCATAGGGGAGCACAGTGCGTCAATATATCTCCGGCCCGTCTCTTCAGAATGAACAGAACCTCCGCCCTCGGCCTCCTCGGTCTCAGTGAACCGATCCGCGCGCAAGACGTACAAGCGGCCTTTCGCCAGCGGGTGAAACGGGCACATCCGGACCTGAACGGCACAGATGCGCCGTTGCGACGGTTGATTCTGGCCCGCGATCTTTTGATGCGACAGCTCAGGAATGGGCCGGATATATCGGAAATCATAGAAGAACTGTCCGACCCGGCAGAGCCCCTGCGTCTCAGCGTCGAGACAGCCGTCACGGGGGGCGGCATTGTCACCGATGTGCCCCTGCCGCTGGAACTGATCCATGACGCCGGACCGGGTCGCAGCCTGATGCACCGCAAGACGTTGCGCATCACCCTGCCGGCGGGCCTGCGCGACGGGGAACGGCTGCGGCTTAAGGCCGCACGGCCCGGTGGTACGGAGCACGTTTTCCGCATCGAGATCGAACGCCGCGAGGACCTGCACGCCGAGGGTCATGATCTGTGTCTAACCGTGCCGGTCGAGGCCCGCCGCCTGCGACTGGGGGGACAGGTGCGCGTCGAGACACCGCACGGCCCGCAGACGGTCGATCTGAGCGACGCCGTCGATAACCGCCTGACGCTTAAAGGCTTGGGCCTGCCCGCCACGGCACGCTATCCGGCGGGCGATCTGCATCTGCGTTTTGAGGCCTTTGAGACGCCTATGCGCCCGGCCTCAGACCTGCTGGCCGAATTTCACCGCAAGTGGGCTTAAGACTTCAGCACGATTGAGTTGCGCGCCCCGCAGAAGTGCCGTAAGGCCACGGCATAAAAAAGGCTGGAGCGTATTTCGTTCAAGTTGAAGCGAAATTACGCTCTGATTTTAGGCTTAACGCGCTTTTGTATCCGAAAAGTGCGTCCCACTTTTCGGAAAGCGCTGGCTCCATGTCGCACAACAGCTTCGGTCATCTTTTCCGCGTTACCACCTGGGGCGAAAGCCACGGTCCGGCGCTCGGCTGCGTGATCGACGGGTGCCCGCCGGGGATTGCGCTGTCCGAGGCCGATCTGCAAGGGGCGCTCGACCGCCGCAAGCCGGGCGGCTCGCGCTTTGTCACCCAGCGCCGCGAAGCCGACGAAGCGAAGATTTTGTCGGGCGTGTTTGAGGGCAAGACGACCGGCACGCCGATTTCGGTGCTGATCGAAAACACCGATCAACGCTCGAAGGACTACGGTGAAATCGCGCGTCAGTTCCGGCCGGGCCACGCCGACTACACCTATTTTGCCAAGTACGGTATCCGCGACTATCGCGGCGGGGGCCGCTCCAGCGCGCGCGAAACCGCGGCGCGCGTCGCCGCCGGGGCCGTGGCGCTGAAGGTGCTGAAAACCCTGATCGGGCCGCAGATCGCGGTGCGCGCCGCCCTCGTGCAACTGGGGGTCCACACCATCGACCGCGCGCACTGGGACTGGGCGCAGGTCGATCAGAACCCGCTGTTTTCGCCGGACGCCAGCACGCTGGCGCAATTCGAAGACTATCTCGACGGCATACGCAAGGCGGGCTCCTCCATAGGCGCGGTGGTCGAGGTGCAGGCCGAAGGCGTGCCCGCCGGCTGGGGCGCGCCCATCTATGGCAAGCTGGATTCGGACCTTGCGGCCAATCTGATGTCGATTAACGCCGTCAAGGGTGTGGAAATCGGCGAAGGCTTCAACGCGGCTACCCTGTCCGGCGAACAGAACGCCGATGAAATGCGCATGGGACCGGACGGTATCGAATTCCTATCGAACCACGCGGGCGGCATATTGGGCGGCATTTCGACGGGGCAGACGATTGTGGCGCGGCTGGCGCTAAAGCCGACCTCGTCCATCCTGACCGAGCGTCAGTCGATCGACATTGACGGCAAGGACGTCGATATCCGCACCAAGGGCCGCCACGACCCCTGCGTCGGTATCCGTGCCGTGCCGGTGGCCGAGGCGATGATGAGCTGCACCCTGCTCGACGCCTGTCTGCGCCATCGCGGCCAGACCGGCGGCGCGGCCTTTGTGCCGGGCGTGTAATGGGTGCAGGGGCTGAGCCCCTGCCCGCCGGAGGCTCTTTCTTAAACAGGCATAACCCATGACGCCTTTGGACCGTGCTGGTCTTTTGCCCGACGCGCACAAGGTGCCGGACCTGTTGCGGCCGGGGCTGAAACTGGTGTTTTGCGGCACAGCGCTGGGGCGGGTGTCGGCGCAGAAGCGGGCCTATTATGCGCATCCGGGGAATTTTTTCTGGCGTACCCTGCATAAGGTGGGTCTCACCCACGAACGGCTGTCGCCGACGGAGTATCCGCGCCTGCTCGACCATGGGATCGGGCTGACGGACCTGTGCAAGGCGCACTATGGCAATGATGTGGACCTGCCCGCCGAGGCGTGGAACGCCGAGGCCTTAAGGGCCAAGATCACAGAATATGCGCCGCGGCATCTGGCCTTCACCTCGAAGACGGCGGCCAGCGTCTTTCTGGGGCGACCGACGGGTCAGATTGCGCTGGGGCGGCAGGTGGAAACGGCGGGAGAGACGACGCTGTGGGTGCTGCCGTCGCCATCGGGTCAGGCGCGGCGCTTCTGGGATGAGGGCGCGTGGCGCGACCTGGCGCAGGTTGTTACCGCTTCCCCAGAGCCTTCCTGAGCTTGAATTGCAGCTTGATCAACGGCTCCGCCGCTGAGCGATGCAGGCGTTTGACGTCGATAAAGGTCACACCGCCGTGCCCCGACAGGGTATGAAAACCGTCGCCATAGCCTTCCAGCAGGCCCTCCCCGTTCAGGCGTGCCACGGGGCCGGCGCAGAAGCGTTCCGGCGTCAGGGTGTCGATGCGCAGCAGGTTGATCGCCGCGCCATAGGTCGCCACGCAATCTTGCATGGGCAGGTGCAGCTTGCCGTCGCGGACAAAGGGCGTGCCGCCGGGGCGTGAGGTTTCAAGCCCGGCGCGCACCGGGTTGGCGGCGTGCGGCTGCCACGGCCCCAGAAGGTCGTCGGCATAGGCCACATGCAGTTCGCGCATTGCCCGCCGCTCGGCCCCCGGCAGGGCGTAGAACATCCACCAGCGCCCGTCGTGCCTGACGACGGTGGCGTCGATGGCCGGGACGTCCAGCAGGGTCTTGACCGGCGCCCAGCGGTCGGGAAAGCGCTCGCAGCGATAGAGGGTCAGGACGCCGCTCTTGTGCGCTTCGGGCAGCATATAGAGTTCACCCGCCTCTTCGATCAGGAAGGGATAGGACAGGTGAAACGGCGCGATCAGGGCCGGGCCCGAAGCGATCAGGTGGTAGTCGTGATCATATTGAAAATAATGAATTTCGCCGCGCTTAATGCGATAATCCCAGGTCTCGGCGAAGACGGTGATCCCCTCTTCGCGTCTCAGGCCGAAGGGGTCGGCGACAAAACGGAACGCGCCCTGCGGCGGCAACCACACCACCTCGTCGGCACGCGGCGCAGCAAAGGCCACGTCCTCAAGCGGTCGCGGGACGAAACCCGCCTGCCACAGTTCGATCACGCCAACGCCTCGACCGTGCGGCGCAGACGGCGGCGACCGGCGTCAAAACCGAAAGAGTCGATGGCATAGGTCTGCGCGTCGCGCGCCCGGCGCAACCAGTCGGACCAGTTGTCGAGCGCGCCACCGAGCGCCTGCGCCAGGGCTGCGGTGTTTTCCCGGGGGAACAGGGCACCGAACTGACCGCCACACAGAACTTCGCGCGGGCCTTCGGTGTCCGACGCCACCACCGGCACCCCGGCGGCCAGCGCCTCGATGACGACCAGGCCGAAGGATTCCTCACGAGACGGCACAACGAACAGATCGACCCCGTTAAGGAAGCTCAGCGGGTCCTTGACCCAGCCGCAGAAGCGCACGTGATTTTCAAGGCGGAACTGACGGGTCAGGGCTTCGAGCGCGGCGCGCTCAGGGCCGTCCCCGGCGATGCGCAGCTCAAAGCGCTGACCGGCGGCGCGCAGCTCAACACAGGCCTCCAGCAGCAGGTCGAACCCCTTGATCGAATGCAAACGCCCCATGGCCCCGATGACCGGCACCGGGTTGCCCTTCGGCTTCACCGGCAGGGCCCGGAGATGCGAGAAGTTGGCCACATCGAACAGGCGCAGACCGGGAAAACGCGACTGCGCCCCTTCGCGCACACGGCCGCTGACGCACAGGGCGGCGGACACGTCTTTCAGGTGCGGCTTGTACGACGGGGTGTGCAGCACCTGAACCGTACGCTGGCGTGTGCCGATAAAGGGCAGCATACAGGTGCGCCCGGCGCGGTTGCCATGGGCAATGACCAGATCAGGCCGGAAGCTGTGCGTATAGCCCGCCAGACGCAGGGCGCAGATCGGGTCGGAGATAAAACGGTTATTGAGCGGTCGGAAGCCCGGCAGATCGGACAACATGCCGTCCGGATGGCCGACGCTCACCACGTCGTAGCCTTCCGCCGTCAGGGCTTCGTGATAGTGACGCGCCATCAGGCCGTCTCCACCCTTCGCCTTGGTCAGCATGATGTTCAGCAAACGCATCGACACAGCCCCGCTCGCAGGAATTGCGGAAGAAAATCCGGACGTCGCAGACTCACGACGTCCGGCTCAGGTTTAAGGTGAAGGCCCCGGTCTCCGCCTGCCCCCCGCAGAGCTGGCGGTCACCTTCCGGAGGAGCCTCCTGATCAGATGACACCGTCGATCGGGGCAACCCTCATGCCCTGTCTTAAAATTTTTATAATTTTTTTACTTTGCTGCGTGCCACCCCGCAGAAAGGCTTGTCGGCGAAGGAAAATCGCTCCTATATCAAGACGCTGCGTCAACCTCAGAGAGCCGATGACCCACCCCGCGCGCCTGACGGAAACCTATTTCGCCAAACGCGACGTGCTGCTGCGTTACCTGACGCGGCTGTGCGGCGACGAAGCGAGCGCCGAGGACGTGCTGCAGGACCTTTATCTGCGCCTGATGCGCGGCGGCATAGACGGCGATATTCAGGAACCTCTGGCCTTTCTGTTCCGCATGGCCAACAATCTGTGGCTCAACCGACGCCGCGCGCTCAGCCGCCGCGAGGCGCGCGAAGACGCGTGGCAGGGCCTGAACCCACAGATGACGGGCGAAGCCGACGCCTCACCCGATGCCGAGGCCAGGCTGGGGGCGCGTCAGACCCTGCGCGCCGTCCTGAAGGACATTGACGCCCTGCCGCCCCGGACACGCGACATCTTCCGGCTGCACAAGCTGGAGGGCCTCAGCCAGACCGAGGTAGCCCGCCGCCTCGACATCTCGCTCAGTTCGGTCGAAAAACATCTGAGCAGCGCGCTCAAACACCTTCTGGCGCTCAACCGAAGTCGGCGGCTGAATTAATTTACCGCGGTGCGAAGGAAATTTTACGGGTAACAGCGTATCAGGGTGTCATCAGGTCAGAGAGGCCAATAACCATGTCGGACATCGACGCGAAAATCGAAGCCGAAGCCGCCGACTGGGCCATCCGGGCACAGTCGGAGACGATCGGCGAAGCCGAGATCGTCGCTCTGATCGACTGGCTCGACACTTCACCGCGCCATGCCCGCGCCTATGCCGAGGCTCTGGCCCTGTGGAACGCGCTGGACGCCGATGCGCCCGCATCCAGCGAAACCCCCATTGTTCGCCCCCTGCCCGTGCGTCAGCCGACGCGCCGTTTCGGCCTGATGGCCATGGGCGCCAGCGGACTGGCTGCCGTCGTGGCGGGCGTCTTCCTTCTGGCCTCCGGCACCCTGTCGCCGACCGAGGTCTATGCCACGCAGAAGGGACAACGCCAGTCCGTCACCCTGGCCGACGGCACGCAACTGATGCTCAATACCGACACCCACCTGTCGGTAAAGATGACCGCCTCGGCGCGCACCGTCACCCTCGACCGTGGCGAAGTGGCGGTGACCGTGGCGCACAAGGCCAATCAGCCCTTCCGCCTGCGCACCGGCGACCTGACCCTGACCGACATCGGCACCGAATTCAATGTCGCACGCCTCAATGGCGAGGTGCGCGTGGCCGTGCGTGAGGGCGAAGTTGAGATGGCCGATGGTCGCGCGGCAACGCGCCTGCGACCCGGTGATATGGGCACTTACCGCGAAGCGTCGGGCACCCGGCACCTGGCCAAGGCCGACCCGTCGGAGGCCTTTGCGTGGCAATCATCCCGTGCTATCTATCGCAATCAGCCGCTGTCCGTCGTGGCCGCCGACCTGAACCGGTATTTCGATAAGCCGATCATCGTCGAAGGCGACGCCGCGCAGTTGAGGCTGAATGCCATCCTGACCCTCGATTCGCAGTCTGCGGTTGCCGGGCGTATAGCTGAGTTCTTACCGGTCGATGCCCGCACGACGCCCGAAGCCATCTATCTGCGCCAAAGGGCTTCTGACCGCTAGCGTTTGCGCTGCGGTATTCAGCGTCTCTGCCGCTCAGGCGGCCGATCGTCGCCACGCGCTCGACCTTCCCGCCCGTCCCCTGACCCAGTCCCTGATCGCGCTGGCTGCCCGCAGCGGCATTTCCGTGGGCGGCGTCGATCCGGCCCTGTGCGCCGCCACCCCGCGTGCCGTCAAAGGCCATCTGTCGGCACAGCAGGCCCTGCAAAAGCTCCTGTCCGGCAGCCAATGCCGCGTCGAGCGCGTCGATGCCGTCACCTATCGGCTGGTCCGCGATACGCAGCCCCTCGCGGTCGTCGCCCGTCCCGCCGCACCGCCTGCGCCCCGCGCCGTCGCGCCGCCGTCCGATGACGACATCCCGCTGATCATCGTGCGTCACCCGACGCGCCTGTTCGACACGCCGGCCGGGGTCAGCGTCGTCGCGCCGCCCATGCTGTCGGGCAATGATACCGATCTGTCGAGCCTGGCCCCCCACGTCGCGGGCATGACCGTCACCAATCTGGGGCCCGGGCGCGACAAGATCTTCCTGCGCGGGGTTTCCGACAGCGTGCTGACCGGCCGCACCCAGTCGATGGTCGGGCTTTATCTGGACGATACGCCCATCACCTATAATGCGCCCGACCCCGACCTTCTGCTGGTCGATATGGCGCGCCTCGAAGTCCTGAAAGGACCGCAGGGCAATCTGTACGGTCAGGGGGCCCTGTCGGGCGTCGTGCGGCTGGTCACCAACAAACCGCTGCTCGATCATTTCGAAGGCGAAGCGGGCGTCGCCCTCGGTACGGCCTCCGAGGGCAAGCCGTCGTGGCGCACCACCGGCATGATCAACCTGCCCCTGCCGGGCGAAGCGGCGGTACGCGCCGTCCTGTGGGATGAAAAATCCGCCGGATTCATCAAGGATGTGGCCCTTACGCGCAACGCCAGCAACGACACCGAACGTTCGGGCGGACGTCTGTCCGTCAAGTGGCAGGCCACGCCGGGCCTGAGCTTCGATTCGACCGTGACCATGCAGGACCTGCGCTCGTCCAACAGTCAGTACGTCATGGGGCGCACAGGCTCCTATCGCCGCGCCCTGTCTCTGGCCGAGCCGCACGACAATATTTTCCAGAACCTGGCGATGGGGGTGACGCACGAAAGCGCGTCCGGGACGTGGCGGGTATCGCTCAACCGGTTACGTCACAAGATTCACACCGGGTATGATGCACAGCCCGTCGGGCGCTACGTCTCCGTGGCCAATTCCGGCGTTTTCTTCTTCGAGGAGGATCAGATCATCCGTCTGTCCAGCCTCGAAGCCAGTTACGTCTCGCCGTCCGACCGTCCGGTCCGTTGGCTGGCCGGGGTGTTTGCGGCCCGAAGCGAAGAAAGTTTTACCCCGCTGCTGATCGACGTCTATACCCGGCGCACCCTCTATGACGAGGATCGCTCCGACCGTATCGACGATGCCGCCGCCTTCGCCAAGATCACCTGGGACCTGACGCCGAAGTGGACCTTGTCGGCGGGTCTGCGGGCGCAAAGGTCGCGTCACCGCACCCTCAGCGATATCGCGCGGGTGCGCCTTGTGGACTATGCCACCAGCGGGCGCATCACTGGCGTCATCAATGCCAATCCGGTGACGCACGAACTGATGCTCAGCTATCAGCCCTCCGCCTCGCTGATGCTCTATGCCCTGTCGTCTGACGGGTTCCGCACCGGCGGCTTCAACACCACCACGGCTCAGAAGAGCATCGTCCCCGGCACCTATAAGGGGGACCGTCTGTCCAGCCTTGAGACCGGTCTGAAATACCGCGCGCCGGATGGCCGTCTGCGGGTGGACGCCGCCCTTTTCCATATCGAATGGCGCGATATCCAGTCCGATCAGTTGCGCCCCACCGGCCTGCCGGTGACGCTGAATATCGGCGATGGGCGTAATACCGGCCTCGAAATCGAAGGCGGGTGGCGACCCATAGACGACCTGACGCTGCAACTGCGGGCGCAGTTCAGCGATCCCAACCTGCATAAGACCAATCCCATCTATGCCAAGGTGCGCGAAGAGGGGATGCCCTATATTTCACGTCGCATGGCCAGTCTGAGCGCCCAGTGGCGCACGCCGCTGTTCACCCTGCCGCTGGAGAACACCGCCGTCCTGTCATACCGCGACGGCTCGCCCCTCAACTACGGCATCAGCCGCATCATCCGCATGAAGGGCTATGTCAATCTCGATCTGGGGAGCACCGCCGATCTGGGGGCCTATACGCTGGCCCTGCGCGTGACCAATGCCACGGGCAACAAGAGCAACAGCTTCGCCTATGGCAACCCGTTCGCCCTCGACACCGCCTCGCAAAATACGCCCCTGCGCCCGCGTACCTACTGGCTGTCGGTCAATCGCCGCTTCTGAACCTCTCCAAACATTAGAGCGTATTTCGTTCATTCTGAATCGAAACAACGCTCTAAGTTTTTGGTTTACTGCGCTTTTTATCCGAAAAGTGCATCCCACTTTTCGGAAAGCGCTCAAAGGCCGCCCTGCAAGGCAGGACGGCCGGATCAGGGGCGGGGCGTTTGCCTCAGTCCTTGTCGATCACCGCTTCCAGACGCGGTGCGGGATCAATGTCGCGGCGGGCATAGGCGTCGCGGGCCGCATCACGCGCGCGATCCCAGCTCAGATCGCCGCGCTCCGGATAGGTGTCCCAGCGATGGCGCAACTGCTCGTCGCTGAGGTCGTTGAAGGCCGTACCTTCGTGTTCGCCGTAAAGGTCGTAGCCAAAGCGATAGGCCGGGCGAAACTGACCATAGCTCTCTTCCGCTCCATAGGGCCGGTTGGCAAAGTCGCGTTGCCAGAAGGCATCATGCTCGTTCCAGTCGCTTAAGGGGCCGTTGGTGATAAGGTCGTTCATCATATCCTCCTGTTTTATTGACATTAATTCTGTCCGCACCCCGATAAGAAAGCGATCCGGAGACGGGCCTGCGATGATAAAAACCCCCCTCTCTGGCGATATAAAAAACCCCATCCGGAGGGGTGGCCGGACGGGGTTTTCGCTGAGTGGCCCTCAGTGCCCCGGAGGGGCGGCGGGGCTGACCGATGCCCGTCGGCGGGCACCGGTTGAGGCCTTTAGCTCAGGTCAGCCGACTTACTGAGCGGGCTGCTGAGCCGGTTCAGTGGCCGGAGCCGGCTCCGTGGACGGCGAAGACTGCGCGCCCGAAGAGTCCGCCGGGGCCGAGGTCGCCGCAGCGCCCGACTTGGCGAGCGAAGACGCCTTCAGGGCCATCTGGTCGGCGCTCAGGGTACCGGTGACGGTCACTTCATCGCCGATGGCGAAGGGTTGGCCGTCAGACGTAGCGGCCGAGGCGTCAACGGCGATTTCCTTGGCCGCCGGGGCCTCACCGACCTTCAGGGTGAAGGTGCCGGCCTTTTCGCCCGCAGCGGCGATCTTGCCGGTCAGGGTGGTGGAGGCCGCCGGGGCTTCGGCCGTGGCCGTAGCGTCGGTCGAAGGGGCCGTTTGCGCCAGGGCCGGAGTCATGGACAGGGCGGCACCGGCAATGGCGAAGGCGGCGATCTTGGTGGTCAGGTTAAAACGGGTCATGGTGGGGTTCCTTTCGGTTCCAGTTGAATGTGTGTCCGTGGCGCTTTCCATCCGCGCATCCGGTGCGAACAGAAAGACCAGCCGGTGTCTCCCCCTTGAAAGGGAAAGCCTGCGTGCTGGGCGTTCAAGCTGTGTGGCTCAACAGCGCCCCGGCTGAGTTTCAGGCTACGGACCGGGGGGTAAGTAAACCATCGGGAACCGGCCCCTGTACGCGTCATCTGCGGGTAAAACACGCTTTGGCCGCAATGCGGAAGGCAGGGCCGCATTTCCGCCGCAGCCGCGCCGCCGCTGGCGGGCCGCCGCGTCTAAGCCCTTGCGGTAGCGGTAAAAAGCGCAAAATCCTTAATCGCCGCAATGCGGCCATTCCGCGACACACCGTGTGATCCGGATAAGCGGTCGATAAGCTCAGCGGATCATTTTGTCAGGCCTGCGTAAGGACCGGAAATGGCGCGCGTGACTCAAAATCCACATCGTCGGCAAAAGTTTTACGGATTCGCAGGTCGCCTCGCGCTTATGCTGACATTAATACGCGCCAAATGGGCTAAACCTGCGCTGATCTTGTGTTTGGTCGCGCATGAGCCCAAAAACCGTTTCACACGTTTTGGCATGCGCTCAGGAGCAGACAAAATGAGCGACGGACGGACGCGCTGCGGCTGGGTCAACGAAAGCAAGCCGCACTATGTACACTACCACGACCACGAATGGGGCGTGTCGGTCCACGACGACCGCCTGCTGTTCGAAATGCTGATCCTTGAAGGCGCACAGGCCGGGCTCAACTGGGAAACCATCCTCAAACGCCGCGACGCCTACCGTGCCGCCTTCAAAGGCTTCCACATCGCCGCCTGCGCCGCCCTGAGCGACGCCGAGCTTGAGGCGCGGATGCACGACGACGGCATTATCCGCAACCGCCTCAAGATCGCGTCGGTGCGTAAAAACGCCCTCGCCTTCCTGGCCATTCAAAAAGAGTTGGGCAGTTTTGACGCCTATCTGTGGGGCTTTGTCGGGGGTCAGCCGCAGCGCAACCGCCCGCAGACCCTGCGCGACGTGCCCGCCTCAACGCCCGTGTCCGACGCTCTGTCGAAAGACCTCAAAAAGCGCGGCATGAGCTTTGTCGGCTCCACCATACTCTACGCCTATATGCAGGCGGTCGGTCTGGTCGATGACCACGTGGCAAGCTGCTTCCGGGCGGCGAAGTAACCAAAAGAGCCTCCGGCGGGCAGGGGCTTGGCCCCTGCACCCATTAAAGGCGCAGCAAGGCCGCCCGCTCCTGCGGCGTCAGCAGCCGCCACTGGCCTTCGGGCAGGTCGCCGATCTCCACCGGACCGATGCGCGAGCGGTAGAGGTCGAGAACCCTAAGTTCGCACATGTCGCACATGCGGCGGATCTGACGGTTGCGGCCTTCCTTCAGGATAAAGCGCAGGGTCTGTTCCCCTACCTGCTCGACCACGGCGGGTTTCAGCTTGCGCCCGTCCAGCTCCAGCCCGTGCCGCAGCCATTTCAGCTTGGCCTCAAAAATGGGCCCGCGCACCCGGACGGTATAGTCCTTCTCCAGCTCGCTGTCCGGTCCGATAATCGCCTTGGCCAGGACGCCGTCCTCCGACAGGATCAACAGCCCGCGCGAGTCCTTATCCAGCCGCCCGACCGGCGCCAGCTTCGAATCCTGATCGGGCCATTGGGTGAGCTGCCCCCAGTGGTTCGGGCGGCGGATCATGCGCACCGCCGGAGTCTCGCCGGCTTCGGGCTGCCCCGACACAATACCCACCGGCTTGTGATAGACGACCGTCAGCTTGGCATCGAGCGATGCCTGCGCGTGCGGATTGAAGCTGACGCTCTGTCCCGCCTCGACCTTGCGCCCCGCATCGCGCACCACCTCACCCTCGACGCTGACCAGCCCGTCGGCGATAAAGGCGTCGGCTTCGCGGCGCGAACAGACGCCCGATTGCGCCAGCCATTTATTGAGGCGGATCGGCTCAGCGCCGTCATAGATGCGGGTAAAGGGTGCAGACATGCCGCCCTCCCTAACGAAAAACGAAGGATGGCGCGAGTCTTGTTTTGGGCGTGCGGCCCCCTATACTGATCCCATGTGCGGACAATTCCTGGCCCTGAAAGCGTGGCGCGACTTTCTGATCAGCCTCGGCATGACCGATGAGGCTGTGGCTGAGGTACTCAACGATGTGGTCAAACCCACCGACGCCTACCCTATCGTCACCGCCGGGCCACGGATGACGCACGCGCGCTGGGGGTTGATCCCCGGCTGGGCGAAGGCGACGCCGAAAGCCTCGACCTTCAATGCGCGTATCGAAACCGCGGCGGAAAAGCCGACCTTCCGCGACGTCTTTGCCCGGCGTCACGCCCTGGTGCCGGTGGCGGGTTTCTACGAATGGCATCAAGGTCGCCGCCACCGCATCACGCGCCGCGATGGCGAACCGCTGGTGCTGGCCGGGCTGTGGGAAGGCGACACCTTCACCATACTGACCCGCCCGGCGCGCACGCAGATGGCCGCCTTGCACGACCGCGAACCGGTGATGGTCGGGCGTCGGCAATGGCAGGGCTGGCTCGATAACAGTGTCTTCGATCCGGCCCTGCCGCCCGATGACCTGTTCGATATTGTCGATGATGACGCGGCCCCGGTGCAGGACACGCTGTTTTGAGCCTGCTCGACGACATCGCCGCCTGCCGGGTATGCGAAGCGAACCTGCCTTTCTGGCCTCGGCCGGTGCTCCGCGCCGCAGACCCCGCCGCGTGCGTGCTGATCGTCGGTCAGGCACCGGGCACCAAGGTCCACGCCTCGGGCATTCCGTGGGACGATGCCTCGGGTCAGCGCCTGCGCGACTGGATGCAGGTGACACCGGAGTCCTTCTATGACCAGAGCCGCTTCGCCATCCTGCCGATGGGCCTGTGCTATCCGGGTCGGGGAAAGAGCGGCGACAATCCCCCGCGCCCGGAATGCGCTCCCCTGTGGCACGCCCGGGTGCGGCAGACCCTGCCGAACATACAACTGACCCTGCTGATCGGGGCCTATGCGCAGGGCTATTATCTCAATGATAGCCTCGGCCTGACCGAACGCGTGCAACAGGCCGATCAGTACGGCGCGTTTTTCCCGCTGGTGCACCCTTCGCCGCGTAACCGCCTGTGGCTGAGCCGTCATCCGTGGTTCGATGCTGAAATCGTGCCGCAACTGCGCGCGCGTTTGCGAGGTCTGGGCCTTTAATCTCCTCTCCTCCCTGCGGCTTTGCCGTGGGGAGGTGGCGCGCAGCGCCGGAGGGGGATGACTCTAAAGCCCCGGCCGCGCTAAAAAGCCTGGAGTCATCCCCCTCCGCCTCGACACGCTTCGCTTGCTCGGCACCTCCCCATGGCTGCGCAACAGGGAGGAGGGATTATTGCCCCTTCAATTCGGCCCACGCCTGTTCCGTGATACGCGTCGCGGCCTGAAGGCCCATCGCCACCATAATCAGGGCCACAATGGCATCCGGTAGCGTATTCTGCGTGAAATACACCCCGACCGCCGCCCCCAGCACCATCAGATTGCCGATGGCGTCGTTGCGCGTACACAGCCACACCGACATCATGTTGGAATCGCCTTCGCGGTACTTCCACAGCAAAAGCGCCGAGCCGACATTGGCCGCAACCGCCAGAAGACTGATCAGGCCCATCACCTCGGCGCGCGGCACATCGCCCGTATAGACCTGCCACAGGGTCGTGCCCATAATCCACAAGGCGAAGACAAACATACTGGCCGCCTTGAGCAGCGAGGTCCTGGCCCGCACCCTGACCGCCGCCGTCAGTACAAACAGGCTGAGCGCGATATTGGCCGCATCCCCGGCAAAGTCGAGGGAATCGGCCAGCAGGGATTTCGACTGGCTTTGCAGGCCGGCACCGATTTCGACGAAGAACATTGCGGCATTGATGGCCATGACCCACCACAGGGCGCGGCGATAGGCGGGATCGGTCGCCGGGCCTATGTCGTGGCTGTGGCCGTGAGGATCGTGCCCGTGATCGTGAGAGCTGTGATCGTGATGATGGGAATGCGTGGACATAGAACCTCGTTCAGCAGGCAAACAGCTTGCGCCTTTTCATCTGCCGGGTGCAAGCTATTATCCTGATCAGGGTTGCAGCCCCGTCAGGCCCGGCCTATGTGTAGCCAAAGTCATTACAGATCACGCGAGGTACCGCCATGTCCAGCCCGAAGCTTATCGCCCTTTCCGGTTCGCTGCGTAAAGCGTCCTACACGACGGCCCTGCTGCGCACACTGGCGGCCAACGCCCCGGCCGGTGTTGAAATCGAGGTGGCCGAAGTCGCCGATATTCCCGTCTATAATCAGGACCTTGACGTCGAGCCCTATCCGGAAGGCGTGGCGCGTCTGCGGGCGCAGGTTCAGGCGGCGGACGGCGTTCTGGTCGGTAGCCCGGAATATAATTACGCCATGCCGGGATCGACAAAGAACCTGCTCGACTGGCTGTCGCGCCCCTATGGCAAGGCGGCGCTGGCGGGTAAGCCAGCCCTGATTATAACCACCTCACCGGCCTCGACCGGCGGCGTGCGGGCGCAGGCGCAGATTCGCGGGACGCTGGCGGCCATTGGTGCACATCCGCTGGGCGGCGCCGAGGTGGTCGTACCCTTTATCGACAAGAAGACCACCGACGGCGTGTTTACCGACGAAGGCACGCTGAGCTTTATCGAAGCTCAGGTCAAACGTCTGGTCGATGAGATCGAGGTACGTAAGAAGTAAGGGATTTCGACCACCAAAAACCCGAAAAGCACGAAAAGGCTGTCCCACTGCCATGGCCCGAAGGGCCCCTTGCCATCAGCGCAACTTGCACGAGTGAGGGGCAAGGCGCGCCGAAAGGCTTTGAACCACAGATTACACAGATTGGCGCTGCGCGCCCCTGCGTGACGCAGACACGGATAATCTGTGAAATCTGCGTAATCTGTGGTTTCTAAAAAATCTCACGTGACAAAACACAGCCCTTGATACGTCGGGCGCAGCCCCGTGCCACAGGCTCACATTCGTGTTTTTGGCTTCGCCGAACTACGTTTCGTGGCCAATAGTTTTAAACCAGCCGCACCGACTTTGCGCCGGATTCGTTCAGCAGCAAGAAAAGGTCGATGACCGCCTTGGGTGGGGCCGAACCGAAGTCGATGCGAAACCGCCCGTCTTCGAAACGGAAGCTGTGCAGCACATTGGCCAGCGCCTCGCGGTGTTCGTCCTCGCCTTCGCGCGGCGTGGTCCAATCTTCGAACCACACCTGAAGATCGGCCTTTGACGGCAGGGCGACATCGCTTGACACCACCACATCGTCCCAACGCAGGCGCTCAATGACAATATCCATGCCGTTGATCGTCACGGTAATCGGCTTGAAGCTCAGCATCCGCGACGGCTCAAAGCGCACGACGCGCGGGTCAGCGTCGGTGATCAGATAGTCGGCTACCAGAAGACCGTCGAACAGGGCAGCGTCTTCGGCTTCGAGCAACACCTCAGGCTCGCCGGCATTGCCCGCCATGCGGTGATTTTCTATAAATGAGCGATATTGCTCAAGGTAATGCGTGCGCGCCTGCTGGAGAAAATTCACCAGAGGCCGCAGCCCGTGCTGGGTATAGCGTTCGGAAGCCGTGTCGGTCATATCTGCCCTGATAGCGGTTTCAGGCGACAGACGCCAGACCTACCTGCCCTGCCTAGCGCGTCGATTTGTCGAGCGCGTCGCCGACCGATTCGATATCGCGGCCGACGCCCTTGATGGTGTTGCAGGCCGAGAGGGCCGGCAGGATGGCGATCAGCGAGAGGATGACAAGACTCTTCATAGGGCGCTTCATGGGGCAATCCTTCTGGAAAACAGGATAGATGCAAAACGCTTAATCCGAAACGGCTGCCGCTGGCAATGAGAGAGTCATGCCGGAAGATAAGGGCAAAATAAAGAAGTCATCAATGACTGTGGAACAGGCTCAGCTTTTCCGGTGCCTTGCGCTCCCACAGATATTCATGCAGCGGGAAGACTAGGGTCTGCACCACCGGCTCCAGCAGGCCGATTCCGAACGCGATCGCCCAGTTGCCGGTCAGGATAAAGGCAACGGTCGAAGCGACCAGAACGTGAATGGTCCCGTAGGACAGGGTTTTGGCAATCAGACGCATGGCGGGTCTCCTGCGGAGCGATCTCCGGTGTGTGGTGCCATCATAGGCGCGCGCCTCATAAGAGGGAAATTGATCCTCTTTGAGTTTTAAGTAAGATAAATCTATACCTCCCTGCTGGCGGGGAGGGGGACCGTGAGCGAAGCAAACGGGGGTGGGGTGGACTTTCCGTCCGTCCATCAAACCCAAGACTCAAACGGCGGCTTGCCTTAAGGCGAAGCATAGGCCTAAACAGCCGTATGACTACCTCCCCTTCCATCGCCGTGATCGGTGCCGGCCCCGCCGGGCTGATGCTGGCCGAACGCCTGAGCGCCGCGGGCCTGCGGGTCGATATCTATGACCGTATGCCGTCGGTGGCGCGCAAGTTCCTGATGGCCGGGCGCGGCGGACTGAACCTCACCCATTCCGAGCCTCTGGCGGCCTTTATCGGGCGCTATGGCGTGCAGGCGGCGGCGCTCAAACCCGCCATCGAAGCCTTTCCGCCCAAGGCCTTGCGCGACTGGGCCGACGGGCTTTCGGCCGACACCTTTGTCGGGACCAGCGGGCGGGTCTTCCCCAAGGCGTTGAAGGCCTCGCCCCTGCTGCGCCAGTGGCTGACGCGACTGGAGACGCCAAATTCTGGCATGGGGGTGCGCTTTCATCTGCGCCACACATGGACGGGCTGGGACGGATCAGCCCTGACCTTCGAGCATCAGGGCCAAACCGTGCGCGTCGCAGCCGATGTGACCGTGCTGGCGCTGGGCGGGGCCAGTTGGCCGCGGCTGGGCTCAGACGGCGGCTGGACGCGGTTGCTCAGCGACAAGGGTGTACCCGTCGCGCCGTTGCGCCCGGCCAATATGGGCTTTCGCGTCGGCTGGAGCGCCCTGCTCCGCGACAAAATCGCCGGAGAGCCGCTGAAAAACGTCGCCCTGACCTTTGACGGCCGCACGCGCAAGGGCGAGCTGATGCTGACCCGCGACGGGGTCGAAGGCGGGCTGATCTACACCTTTGCCGCCGCCCTGCGCGACGCCATCGAACGCAAGGGCGCAGCGGTGGCGTCGTTAGACCTCAAGCCCGAATGGTCGGAGGCGCAGATCCAGAACCGCCTGTCGCGCGGGGCCAAAAACGACAGTCTGAGCAATCGCTTACGCAAGACTCTGAACCTGACGCCGGCGCAGATCGCCGTACTGCGCGAAGGCGATCAGCCGGTCACCCCAGCCCTGATTAAGGCCTTGCCCCTGACTCTGACCGGGGCGCAGGGGCTGGCGCGCGCCATATCGAGCGCCGGCGGCATCCGCTTTGACGCTCTGACGGCGGATTACGAACTGAAGGCCCTGCCCGGTGTGTACGCCATCGGCGAAATGCTCGACTGGGAGGCCCCGACCGGCGGCTACCTGCTTCAGGCGTGCTTCAGTCAGGCGGTGTGGACGGCGGAGGCGATCTTGCGTATTTGAAACCCCATGCAACGCATCCTGTTCCTTTGTACGGCCAATAAACTGCGCAGTCCTACGGCTGAACAGGTATTTTCGCAGTACCCCAATCTCGAAGTGTCATCAGCGGGACTTGGCAATGACGCCGCTGAGCCATTGACGCCTGAGCATCTCGAAGGTGTGGACACCATCTTCGTCATGGAAAAAGCGCATCGTAACAAGTTGAGCCAAAGATTCAAAAAGCACATAGGCAAGGCCAAGGTCATTTGCCTCAACATTCCGGATGAGTACGCCTATATGGACCCGGAACTTATCACCTTGCTCAAGACCCGCGTGGGTCCGCACCTGCGGTGAACTCCGGCTTGAAAATCCCTGGATCATAACCGAAATCGCGCCTGGCCGCTGTGTGGTCGAAGACCAGATCGGTATTCATACGCAAGGCCATATGCACATTGCCTTTCAACGCGGAACCGGGCCGCAGAACGCCCAGCACCCCGAACCCCAATCGCCACGCCCACTCCGGCAGGCTGAGGATGCGCGCCGGGCGGCCCTTAGACGCAAATATCCGCGCCACCATCTCGCGATAGCTGAGCGTCTCGCCGCCCGACAGGTCATAGGCGCGGTTGGCCGTGGCATCGGTTGAAAGCACGCCCAAAGCCGCCTGCGCCAGATCACGGGCATGGACCGGCTGCCGCAGGCCCGACGCCCGCCCGCACACCGGAAAGACCCCCAGCCGGTCGATGGTCGCCGCGATACGGCTGACGTTCTGATCGCGCCCTTCATCATAGATCAGAGTCGGCCGCAGGATCGTCCAGTCCACATCGTGCGTGGCACAAAAGGCTTCGATACGCGCCTCGGCCTCGCTCAAAAGTTCGACGACGCGGCGTTCCTCGGGCTGCGGCGAATAGGTCTTCGAAAAGCGCGAGGTCGAGGAAAAGGCGACGATCCGCTTCATCCCCTGCGCCCATAACGCCTCCAGGACGGCCTCGCTGATCAGCCAGAGGGGCGAGGTGACAATCACATGCGCAAAACCCTCGCCCTCAAAGGCCTGCGGGTGCATCAGGTCGAGAAACAGGTCGTTCGGCTGTTTCGGCTTGCGCGTGGTGAATGCGGCCTGCGGCACGATGTCGCGCAGCCTCTGCCCCACAAGGCTTGTCGCACCGATCACTAATATCTTGCTCATACGGCTTCCTGTCATACCTCCCCAGCTTTACCGGGGAGGTATAAAAGCTGTGGCACGCCCTTTTTCCTCACGCAAGTGCAGCAGACCCTACCCTCCCCCCCTGTCGCGTAGCGATAGGGACGTGTCAGCGAAGCTGACGGAGGGGGGCGACTCTACGGAGGACCAATCCCCTGCCTCTTGAGAGGGTGCACGGCTAAAACCCGTGCCACACCCGCCTTCAGAGTCGTCCCCCTCCGTCTTTTGCCTTCGGCAAAATCCACCTCCCCACGCTGACGCGCAGGGAGGAGAGATCACGCAAACTCCGGACGGAACGCCCTTGCAGGCGTCGCGCCATCGGCCTATGTCTCGCAGCCATATTTCCAAGAAGAGTCCCGGTCATGAGCGCCTACAAATCCCTGCGAGATTTCATAGCCAAGCTCGAACGCGAAGGCGAGCTGGTACGGGTGACGGAGCCCGTCTCCACCCACCTCGAAATGACCGAGATCCAGACCCGCCTGCTGGCCGAAAAAGGCCCGGCTGTGCTGTTCGAAAACGTCATCATGCCCGATGGCTCAAAGTCCGACATGCCGGTGTTGGTCAACCTGTTCGGCACGGTGAAGCGCGTGGCCATGGGCGTGACCCTTGAGCGCGACCCGAAAAGTGTTGAGCGGTTTTCGGATGAGGTCGCGCGACCTAACAAAAATGAAGGGAAAGATCGCACCAATCCGCAGGACCTGCGCGAAGTGGGTGAGCTTCTGGCCTTCCTGCGGCAACCCGAACCGCCGCGCGGCTTTAAGGACGCGCTCAGCATGTTGCCGCTGGCCAAGACCGTCATGGGGATGCGCCCGAAGACCGTCTCCAAAGCCCCGGTGCAGGAGGTGGTGCAGACGGGTGATGACATCGACCTGACGCGCCTGCCGGTGCAGGGCTGCTGGCCCGGTGAGCCGGCACCGCTGATCACCTGGGGCCTTGTGGTCACCAAGGGGCCGTCCGAAGCGCGCGAAGACGATTTCAACCTTGGTATTTATCGGATGCAGGTTCTGGGCAAGGACCGCGCCATCATGCGCTGGCTGGCGCACCGCGGCGGCGCGCAGCATCATGCCCGCTGGAAAAAGGCCAAAAAGACAGGGCCCCTGCCCGCCTGCGTGGTGCTGGGGGCCGATCCGGGCACCATTCTGGCCGCCGTGACGCCGGTGCCGGATACGCTCAGCGAGTATCAGTTTGCAGGCCTGTTGCGCGGGGCCAAGGCCGAGCTGGTGCCCGCCAAAACCGTGCCTTTGATGGTGCCCGCCGAAGCCGAAATCGTCCTCGAAGGGCACGTGCTGCTCGATGACTATGCCGACGAAGGCCCCTATGGCGACCACACCGGCTATTACAATTCGGTCGAAAAATTCCCGGTGTTTCAGGTGTCGGCCATCACGCGGCGCAAGCAGCCCATCTATCTCTCAACCTTCACAGGCCGCCCACCCGACGAGCCGTCCGTGCTGGGCGAAGCCTTGAATGAGGTGTTTATCCCGCTGATCCGTCAGCAGTTTCCGGAAATTGTCGATTTCTGGCTACCGCCCGAAGGGTGTTCCTATCGCATCGCCGTCATCTCGATGAAGAAGGCCTATCCGGGCCACGCCAAGCGCGTGATGATGGGCGCGTGGTCGTATCTGCGCCAATTCATGTACACCAAGTGGCTGATCGTGGTGGATGATGACATCAACTGCCGCGACTGGAAGGACGTGATGTGGGCGATTTCGACGCGCATGGACCCGGCGCGCGACATCACGGTCATTGAAAACACGCCGATCGACTATCTCGACTTCGCCTCGCCCGAAAGCGGTCTGGGGTCAAAGATCGGGCTGGATGCCACCAACAAGTGGGAGCCGGAAACCCACCGCGAATGGGGCGAAAAACTCTATATGGAACAGGACGTCATCGACCGCGTCAGCGAAAAATGGACCGCCATGGGCCTGCCCGGGACAGGTAAGCCGATCTGGAAATAGGAGGGGTTATGTGGGGGGTATGGCTGCTTCTGTTCAGCATCACGGCGGTGATCGGCAACGGTATTTTTGCCTTTACCGATCTCGCCTGGCGGCTCTCAGGGGCTCCGACGGAAAGCTATCCAGAGATTCTTTATGCGGCGTATTTCTTTCCGACCTCTGTGCTGCTTCTGATCGACTCTACACTTCTGCTGTGGACGAAAAAGCCGTTGCCCCAGAATGAGCTTTGGCTTGCTGCAAATGCAAAACTGGTCGGATTGGGTCTGCTGAGCCTGTTGTTTGTACTCCCGTTTAATGGGAAATGGTCGCTCGTGCAGTCGGTCGGACAAGTCATTATCGACTGTTATGTGTTTGTCGCCTACCCGCTTTATCTGTTTCTGACTGCACGCGGGATCAGGCAGATTTGGCGTTTTCAGGTGTGAAATTAGCGACCCCCATCGCCTCATCGTCATTGACTGGTTAAGCCTGTCGATCTGGAAACGCCTCTGCTACCCGTGCCGAGAGTGGGCAATATCCTGTGAAAAGGCTTATCTGGCGTCCTGTGCGGATGTCGGGAGTTCTATATGGACACTGACTTTCACCAGCACAAAGAAGGCAATGATAAAAGCGATCACCGCCAAAACCAGAACAAGCCAACTTCTGTTTTTCTTCTGCATCCCCGCCCCCTGCTGAACGGGTCTTTTATATCTCAGCCTCAGGCAGATTCAATATCTGGGTGGATCGCGGATAAACCGCTCTCCTCCCTGTCGCGTTAGCGATGGGGAGGTGGATCCGAGTGAAACGAGGAGACGGAGGGGGATTGCACCGTTGGTCATCACATACGTGGTACTTTGGAGGTATGCCCCGTTAAGGCCAGTGTAGGCCCCTATTCGAGTTTCCCCCCTTTTTCCGCTCATTGCGTTCGCGTCCACCCACGTCGGCGACCCGGTCCCGACGGCAAGGCCGCAGGGAGGAGAGTTAGCCGGACTTCTTATACGGCGTACCGTCGGGCCATTTGCCAATCCGGGCGGCGCGTTGTTCGCGCATCTGAGACTGTTTGTCGGCCCAGCCCTTTGACCACTCGCCGTGCGAAGAAGCGGCGGGCGTTGCTTGTGACTTTGCCGCCTCTGACGGTTCAGGGGCTTTCTCCCCTACCGTCACGGGGCGGCCTGTCTCCTCCCCTGTAAGCCCGTCAGGGCGCACCGGAGCGGGTGGATCGGCGCGAAGGCGGCGAGATGCAGCGGGCGTCTCGGCTGTTGCTTCATTGATCGGCTTCGGTTTCGCCTTCAGCAACGGGGTGTATATCCCCCGCAACATCCGCTCGACGGCCATGATGGCGCGGGCCGTTCGGCCAATCTCGATAGCCGTGGTCGGACGCGGTGCGGTTTCGAGCGCGGTCAGAATCTGATCCGCAAGGCGAATCAGGCGGTCATAGGCGGCGGTGTGGGCGGCGGGGATGTGAGCGGCGATCTGTGTCATGGGCTCAGCATGACAGAGGTTCACGCGGCGGGGACAGATTGTGAGAAAACGCGCTTAAGTGATTGAAATTGTGCATGTCTCAGCGGGGATAGATTTTTGCCACGGATAGACACGGATGGCGGGCTTCGCCCGCCGAACACGGATGCTCTGCGCTCTGTGCCTCTCAGGCGGGCAATGAATATCCGTGAGGCCGCGCATCTGCGCGGCCATCCGTGTGCATCCGTGGTTAAAAAACAAAGGGCTTCGCCCGAAGAGGGCGAGTTAGACACCTCCACACGCACATCGGAAAAAGAGTCTCCACAGATGACACAGATGCGGCGGGCAAAGCCCGCCTGACACAGATGATCCGCGCGCCGAACCTCTCAGGCGCACAATGAATATCCGTGAGGCCGCGCATCTGCGCGGCCATCCGTGTCTATCCGTGGCCAAGCCAAACCCTGTTTCCCTCAGGCGCAAAATCGCGTTAGATGCAGGCCCAAAGCCAAAAAAGCCATCAGGGGAGTCGCCATGTCCATTCTGAACCGCCGCGCGTTGATGTCGGGGCTGAGCGCCGCCGGGGCCGGGCTGGCCCTTCCGGCGCTGGCCCGCCCGACGATGCATTGGACACCGTCGTGGTACGCCGCGCCTGAGCCATCGGGCAACAAGGCGCAGGCTCAGGACATCACCCTGCGTCAGATCGTGCGCCTCAGCGCGGGCGGCAGCGCCGTGCGTATCCGCCTGTCGAACGCCTATGGCGACACGCCCCTGCGCATCGACGTCCTGCGCGTGGCCCGCCGCCTGTCCGGCGCGCGGATCGACCCGCACAGCGACCGCGCCGCGACCTTTGACGGCCAGACGTCCGTGACGATCCCGCCGGGCGCCTATGTCCTCAGCGACCCGATCCCCCTGACGGTGGCGGCCCACAGCGACCTCGCCATCAGCCTGTACGTCACGGGCCCCGCCCCCCTGACCACCCTGCACGAACTCCAGCGCAGCGCCCTTTACGTCGCCAGCGGGCCACAGACCGCAGCCCCCGAACTGCCCACCACCAAGCCCGATATCGGCATCGGCAATGCCTTCCCGTGGGTGTCGGGCGTCGAGGTCGCCACCCCCAACACGCAGGCGCTGGTGGCCTTTGGCGACTCGATCACCGACGGATACGGCATAACGCCGGATCAGGGCCGGACCTGGCCCGACCTGCTGAGCCAGCGCCTTCGCGCCGCCCGCATACCCTTAAGCGTCGTCAATGCCGGCATCAGCGGCAATCGCCTGCTCAATCATGGCACCTGGGCGCGTTTCGGCACCGGCGCTCTGGCGCGCTTTGACCGCGACGTGCTAGCGCAGCCCAATGTCGCCGCTGTGGTGCTGCTGATCGGCATTAACGACCTCGGCCACGCGGGCGGCCCGGACAGCCCCGGTTACGCCCCGCTGGACGACCTGAAGATGGGCCTCAGCCAGATCGCCGCCCGCGCGCAGGCGCACGGCATCCGCACCTATGCGGCGACGCTGACCCCGTTCAAGGGCACGACCTTCAAAGACTATTACAACGACGAGAAGGAGACGCGGCGCGTGGCGCTCAATGCCTGGCTGCGCCGCACCGATGTCTTTGACGGCCTGTTTGATTTCGACAAGGCGCTGGAAGACCCAGCGCGTCGCGGCTGGCTTTTGCCGGGGCTGGGCATGGCCGACAATCTACACCCCAATGATGCGGGGGCGGCGAAGACGGCGCAGTCGATCCCGCTCAATACTTTTAAATGGGTGCGTAAGGCCTGATCGCTTCCTGATGCGGGCAGGCCCACAGTCCGCGCTCCCCACAGGAGGACGGCCATGCCCAGGCAAACCCCGGCTCAGAAGCGCAAAATCGACAAGGTCATGCACGAATTCAAGGACGGCGACCTCAAAAGTTCCAGCGGTGAAACGGTCAAAACCCGCGATCAGGCCATTGCCATCGCCCTCAGCGAGGCCGGGGCCTCGAAAAAGGACGATTAGTCTCGAAGTTCGCGGCAAGATACAAATGTTGAGCGGGATGACGCTTCACCTGAAATCCGCCCGCTCTAAGCCCTAACCCGTCTGCTTCAGCCCTTCACGCCACGACTCCGCGGTCAGATAGGCCCTGATGGCCTCAGCCCGCATCGGTTCGGCGAAGTAATAGCCCTGAATATAACGCGCCCCGATCTCTTCCAGACGACGCAGCTCCGCCGCCGTTTCCACGCCTTCGATGACGTGATCAAGCGACAGGTTTCCGCACAGGTCGATCAGGGTCTTGACGATCTTCACCGTCGATTCATGGCGCAGAAGCTGGGTCACGAAACTGCGGTCGATCTTGATCTTATCGGCCGGCAGACGGTGGATATAGCCGAAGCTGGAATAACCCGATCCGAAGTCATCGAGCGCGATACGGCTGCCCATGCCCTTGAGCAGGGCCAGTGCCTCCAGCGCCTGATCGAGGTCGCTCAGCATGGCGGTTTCCGTAATCTCGAACTCGATACGCTGCGCATCAATACCGGACAGCCTGACCGTGTCGCAGATGCGCCGGATGGCGGGCAAAGAGCGCAGATCGCGCGCCGAGAGGTTGAAGGAGACGCGCATATCCGCAGGCCAGTCACGCACCGCCACCAGCGCCTTGCGCAACAGGATCAGGGTGATGTCGCTGATCAGACCGGACCGTTCGGCGGCGCGGATGAAGATATCCGGTCTCACAGGCCCGAGCTTTTCCGACTGCCAGCGCGCCAGCGCCTCGAAGCTGACGGTGCGCTGCGCCCGCAGGTCGATCTGCGGCTGAAAGACGATGTAAAGCTCGCTTTCCAGATCGGAGGAGCGCAGGGTCTGATCCACGGCGCCGAAATCCTGCATCTCGCTTTCGTGGCGGCGGTCGAAGATGACCGGCGCGCCACGCAGGTTCTGTTTGGCATAGTAGAGGGCGTAGTCGGCGCGTTCCAGCATTTGCGAGGCGCTCCACTGGGCCGCCGGCTCGGAATGAACGAAACCGACCGAGCCCGAGATATTGGCGCAGACCCCGCCGCCCAGCAGATAGGTTTCACGCAAGGCGTCACACAGGTCTTCGCCGAAGCGCCGCAACGCGTCGTCGCTCCTTTGCCTGTTGAGGATCAGCGAAAATTCATCACCGCCCAGCCGCGCCACGACACCGCCGTCGCCCACCACCGCCCGCAGACGCTTGCCGACCTCAATGAGCAGGGCATCGCCGACGCTGTGGCCATAGAGGTCGTTAACCGGCTTGAAGCCGTCCAGATCGATCAAAGCCAGATCGAAAGCGTGCCCGCGCGTCGCCCCGATCAGGGCCACATCCAGCTCGGTAAAAAAGCTGCGCCGGTTGGGCAGGCCCGTCAGCGCGTCATAATGGGCCAGAACCTGCGCTTCATGGCGGTGCTTGTCGGCCAGAACGCGCGCATGGACGGCGCGGAAGATGGTGGTCCGCATGATGCCCGCCATGCCGAAGGCGGTCACAATACCGGCAATGCCGACCCACACGTGCTGTTTCAGCACCGGATAGCCCGCGTGATGGGCCATAAAGAACATGGTGACAATGGCCACCAGCGAGGACGGCAGCACGACCCGCAGCGACACCGCCGAGGTGGCATAGACCAGAGTCAGCAGAACGAAATAGACCAGCTTGGGCGGCTCGAAATGCAGGCTCTGATAGGCCACCACATTGATATACATCAGCAGATTGACAACCAGACCGCTGATTTCCAGCCGATGCGTGTTTTCAGTCCCTCGCGTCCAGAAGAAAAAGACCCAGCTCGCCAGCGAGGTGAGCCCGGCCAGACTGGCCATGATCGGAAGATCCATCCCCGTCTCGTAGAAGAAGTGCGAGATGAAGATGATGATGTAATAGCTGCCGACCACGCCGCACAGGCCGCGCACAATGGGGCGCAGGGCAATCGCTCTTTGCCGCTTCAATTCCGCCGGATCGACTTCGCCCCGACGATAGTCCGCCCGCATACAACGGAACAACCGGTGGAAATACCGACGCCATTCTGCGGTGCGCTCGGTCCGTATCAGCATAAAACCCCTGCGAGATATCACGCAGCCCACCACAGTCTGCGTATCTGGGGGCTAAGCCTAGAGGATCGCCCTAAAGATTATACTAATCGTCAGGAAATAATCCTGTAAAACAAGGTTATAGTGCTCAGGTCTGCGAATCGTTCCAATTGAGACTTGCGCCCTGCCCCTCGCCGCGCCTAGAAAGACCTATGCTGCATATGCAAACAGACACGCCCGCCCGCACCGATCCCACGGCGTTACTTGAACACGTCATCGGTCTGGCGCGGGCGCAGGGTGCGGATGCCGCCGAAGCCGTCTTTTCCAGCAGCCGCTCGCTCAGCGTCGGGGTACGCAAGGGCGCGGTGGAGACGGTCGAAAGCGATGAGGCCACCGATCTGGGCCTGCGGGTGTTTGTCGGTCAGAAACAGGCCGTGGTGTCGGTCTCCGAATTTTCCGGGCGCACGCTGCAACGGCTGGTCGAACGCTGCGTCGCCATGGCGCGACTGGCCCCGGATGACGCCTATGCCGGTCTGGCCGACCCGGCGCTGCTGTGGCGCGGAGACGGTGTGGATCTCGATATTTTCGACCCCACAGAGCTGAGCGCCGATGCCTTGCGCGAGCGGGCGCTGGCCTGTGAAGCCGCCGGTCTGATCGACCCGCGCCTGCAAAGCGACGCGGCCAGTGCGGGCCAGAGCTTCACCCGCTGGCAGCTTCTCACCTCGGACGGCTTTGAAGGCCGCCACCGCACCAGCCTGTCCTTTCAGTCGGCGCGTCTGATCGCCACGGACGAAACCGGCGGCATGGAGCGCGACGGCGAAGGCCGCTCGACGCGCTACCTGTCCGATCTGCCCGCCCCCGAAGCCACGGGGGCTATTGCCGCCGAACGTGCGTTAAAGGCGCTGGGCGCGCGCAAGATCGACAGCCGCACCGCCCCGGTCCTGTTCGAACCGCGCACGGCCAAGTCGCTGATCGGCCTGTTTCTGGGGGCCATTTCTGGCCCGTCGGTGGCGCGCGGCTCCAGCTATCTGAAGGACAGGCTAGGGCAGCGCCTGTTCGCACCCGGTGTGCACATCATCGACAATCCGTTTCGCCCGCGCGGTCTGGGCTCGTGCCTCTATGACGACGAAGGCGTGGCGGTGCGTGAGCGCGCCCTGATCGACGACGGTATCCTGACCACCTGGCTGCTCAACAGTGCCGCCGGGCGGCAACTGGGCATGGCTTCGACCGGCCACGCCTCGCGCTCTCTGGCGCATCCGGCGGGCGTATCGGCGCATAATGTGACGCTGAGCCCCGGTACGACCTCCGCCGACGACCTGATGAAAGCCGCCGGTTCCGGCGTTCTGATCACCTCGATGTTCGGCCCCAGCGTCAATTCGGACACAGGCGACTGGTCGGCCGGGGCATCGGGCTTTGTGTTTGAAAATGGCGAACTGACGCACCCGGTCAATGAAATCACCGTCGCCGGCAATCTGATCGACATTTTTGCGCGCCTTCAGCCCGCCTCAGACCTTGAGATCAAGGGGACGCTCGACACCCCCTCGATTCTGGTCGATGGCCTGAGCATCGGGGGCAAGTGATGAGCCGGGCCGCGCCGACGCTTCAGGACGAGCTTGATCTGCTGATCGACCGGGCGCGCCGCGCCGGGGCGCTGGCCCAGCACCTCAAGGCGCAGGGGCTGAATATCTCTTACAAATCCGACGGCTCCATCGTCACCAATGCCGATCTGGAGGTCGATCTGTGGCTGAAGGAGGCGCTTTTGGACGCGCGCCCCGGCTATGGCTGGCAGAGCGAGGAATCGCCCGACACGCCCGCCCGCCTGACGCAGTCGCACCTGTTCGTGCTCGACCCCATCGACGGCACCATGGGCTTTACCAAGGGCTCCCCCTACTGGACCATCGCCCTCAGTCTGGTGCAGGCGCGCCAGCCCGTCGCCGCTGTGGTCTATGCGCCCGACGCGCAGGAAATGTACAGTGCGGGCAAGGGCCTGGGCGCGTTTCTCAATGGCGAGCCGATCCGCGCCTCCGAGACTTCGGACCTCAGCGCGGCACAGGGGATCGGCGATGCCCGTCTGTTCGGCCGCGACATCTGGCCGGAGCCGTGGCCGAAGATGAGCATAACCTCTCGCCCCTCGGTCGCCTATCGCATGGTGTGCGTGGCGGCGGGCCGCGCCGATTTTACGCTGGCCCTGACGCCCAAACGCGACTGGGACGTGGCGGCGGCCACCCTGATCTGCCATGAGGCCGGGGCCATCGTCTCCGACCATCTGGGGCAGGCCTATGACTTCAACGCCCCCGACAGCCTCAAAGCCTCGCTGATCTGCGCCAATGCCGGCCTGTATCCCGAAATCCGGCGTCGCTGCGCCGCCCTTCCCTCCCTCGAAACCCTCTGAGAGTTTGACCATGAGCGACAAACAACTGCTTCACATCGTCATCGGCGGCGAACTGCAAGCCCCCGGCAGCACCGACTTCAAGGACCTCAAGGCGGTCGAATTTGTCGGCGCCTATGCCAGCTACGAAGAAGCCAAGACCGCCTGGCGCGCCAAGGCGCAATCGACGGTCGATAACGCCCTGATGCGCTATTTCGTCATCCACGCCCACCGCCTGCTGAATCCGGCCAACGATTAATTACCCCTCTCCACATCGCCAGCGATGTGGAGAGTTTGACCTCATCAGTTCTTTGTCGGGGTCACCGCCGTGCCGCGCGGCAGCGGGTCCGGACGCGAGGTGTTGTCCTTCCACATCAGCGTATTGAGACAGTCGGCGTCGCCCAGCACCAGCAGCGCCGATTGCTGGCACTTGGCCTGCGCCTCCGTGACGCAATAGCCCTTGCCGTTGGCGTCTTTCGTAAAGACCAGATCGCGCGCCTTGCACGCCTTGGGCGACGGCAGGGCGGCCTGCGGGCTGCCCGCCACGGGTTCGGGCGTGGACGCACAACCGGTCAGGGCCAAGGCCGCCAGCGTTATAGCGATGAATTTCAGCGACATGGCCATACCCCGTTGCCATCAGCTTAGAGCGGATTTCGTTCAGGTTGAATCGAAATCCCACTCTAATGCTTTGTTTTGTCGCGATGTTTTTGCGGAAAACCGTTCACACTTTTCCGCACATCGCTCTAATGCTTTGTTTTGTCGCGCATTTGATTCCGAAAACCGTTGCACACTTTTCGGAATGCGCTCTAAGCCAAAAACGTGCGCGAAAAAGGGCGAAGGCGCAACCGTCACCTACTCCCGACGGAAAATCTTTTCGGTCAGCAGCGTGCCCCACCACGCCGCCTTGAAGTCCGACTTGATCTTCACCGGATCATACAGGTCCGACTGCGTCCATTCGACGAAGGACATGCCGCGCGGTTCGCCCTCGGCAAAATAGCAGTCGAAAATATAGTCGAGCACGCCCGTCTTGCCCGCCTTCATGTGCAGGGTGCGCAGGCCCAGTTCGGAAACCGCCTCGCGCAGGGGGTGTTTGAGGTGCAGGTGGCGGTACAGGACGCTCATGATCCCGGCGCGGTCCGCCCCGGATTTACAGTGCATCAGGGCCGGATACTGGATGCTGTCGAACAGCTTTTCGGCCTCAAGGATCGCTTCGGCCGACGGCACATCGCGCGAGGTGACGATGAAATCGACCAGATCGAGCCCTAGTTTTTGGCAGGCATGGCGCTCCAGCGCGAAAAACGCCCCCTGTCCGCCGCGCAGATTGATCACCGTGCGGATGCCGTCGTGCTTTTTGAACCAGGCGAGCTGAAACGGCCACGGCTGGTTGGTGCGCACCATCTTGTCGTCGATCCAGTGGGCATTGGTGAAGCCCAGCCGCAAATAGGCGTGGTCGTTCCACAGAAAGGCCAGATAGGTCTTGAACAGCCCCCATGGGGTGGAGGTGTCGAAAACCTTGGGCGTTTTACGTTTCTTGAACAGCTTCACGGGGTACCATTTAAAAAGTGAGCGCTCTAGATCGAAATGACTTTAAGAGGAATCGCCATTTCGCTCTAAATTTTTGTTTTGTCGCGATGTTTTTGCGGAAAACCGCTCACACTTTTCCGCACATCGCTCTAACCTCATACTCCCCCGGCGTGCCGGGGGAGGTGGCACGCCGCAGGCGTGACGGAGGGGGGCTTGCGACGTTTCAACCCGTCGCGCTCGCCGGGCTTAAGAAGGCCCCCACCACCCCATCTCACCTGTCTTCGCCAAGGCTCGGACAGGCTCGTGCGGTCCCCCTCCCCAACAAGTTGGGGAGGTATGAAGATGATCCAAGCGCGCCATATACAGATTTCCACGCCGGAACACAAACTATTGGCTTTGCCCGTTAAGGGCATATCCCTATATAGTTTGAGGTTCAGAGAGTTACACGTTTTCATGACCCCCATTGCCGCCGATACCCCTGCCCTGCCGGAGACCGGCTCGCGCGCCGTCATGGCGCGGGTGTGGCGCGATTATCTGCAAAAATACAAAGGCTTTCTGGGGCTGGCGCTGGTCTGTGCCGTCATGGTCGCGGTTTCGACCTCATTCGTCATCTGGTGCCTGAAGCCCGGCATCGAACTGTTGTTCGGCGAAAGCGATTCGGCAGCGGCCTCCGAAGTCCCGGCCTTTGTCGCCGCCCACCCGCTGATCTGGGTGCCGGCGGTGATGATCGGGGCGACGCTGGTGCGGCTGGTGTCGCAACTGGGCTTAGCCACCTCGGTCAACCGCGTCGGGCACCAGCTTGTGGGGCGCATCCAATCGCAACTGTTCGGCAATATGGTCCATGCCGACCTCGGCCACCTCAACAAGGCGCATTCGGGCAGCTACCTGTCCTCGGTGCTGTTCGACGCCGGGCTAATGCGCGAAGCCACCACCAATGGCGTCGTCAACTATGTCCAGCACGGCGGCATCGTCATCGGGTCGCTGGCCTATATGGCCTTTATCGACTGGCGCATGACGCTGGGCGTGCTGATCGCCGGGCCCGTCATCGCGGCGGTGCTGGGGCAGTACAACCGCCGCACCAAAAAAGCCGCGCAGGGCGCGATGGACGAAACCTCGTCCCTATCGACCGCCATCATGGAAAGCCTTGATGGTGTGAAGATCGTCAAGATCAACAATCGCGAAGCCTATGAGCAGGGCCGCGTCGATGCCGTCATCGCGCGGCGTCAGAAGCACATCATCAAGGGCGCCAACGCCCGCGCCGCCGCCGCCCCGGTGACCGAGGCCCTGACGACCATCGTGCTGGCCCTCGTCGTGGTTTATGCGGGCTGGCGCGCTCAGTCGGGGGCCATGACGCTGGGCGGATTTACCGCCTATATCTCCTATCTGGGCGCGGCGGGGCAGTCCCTGCGTCAACTGGCCAATCTGCAAACCGTGATGGCCGAAGGCTTTACCGCGGCACGCCGCCTGTTCGCGGCGCTGGACGTCGCGCCGGAAATCGCCGATGCGCCGGATGCGCAAGCGCTGAAACCCTTTGACCGCGTAACCTTTGACACTGTCGCCTTCGCCTATGGCGACAAGCCGGTGCTGGACGGGGTGAGCTTTGAGGCGAGGGCGGGTCAGTCCGTGGCGCTGGTCGGGCCGTCGGGATCGGGCAAATCGACCCTGCTCAACCTCATTCCGCGCTTTTACGACTATACGGGCGGCGAAATCCGCTTTGGGGAGACGCCGCAGCGCGCCGTGACGCTCAAATCCCTGCGCGCCCACATCGCTCTGGTGTCGCAGGACCCGTTTCTGTTTGACGACACTATCCGCGCCAACATCGCCTATGGCCGCCCCGACGCCACCGAGGCGGAGATCCTACAGGCGGCGCGCGACGCCGCGGCGCTGGAGTTTATCGACGACCTGCCCGATGGTCTTGACACCCGCGTCGGTGAAGGCGGATCGCGCCTGTCCGGCGGACAGAAGCAGCGCATCGCCATTGCGCGTGCCTTCCTCAAAGACGCGCCGCTGCTGCTGCTCGATGAGGCGACCTCAGCCCTCGATACCCAATCCGAGGTCAAGGTGCAGCAGGCGCTGGAGCGGCTGATGGCCGGGCGCACCACCCTGATGATCGCCCACCGCCTTTCGACCGTGCGCCATGCCGACCTGATCCTGGTGCTGCGCGACGGGCGCATCTCTGAGCGCGGCACGCACGACGACCTGCTGGCGCGCGGCGGCCTCTATGCCGAGCTTTACCGCACGCAGTTCGAGCGGGTCCCGGAAGGGGCAAGCGCATGAAGTCCCTCCTCGAATCCGATGGCTTTCAGGTCTTTATGGCGCGGCTGATCGTCGGTTATCTGAAATTCTGCTACCGCACGACGCGCTGGACCCACGAAGGCCGTGAGGCCGCCGAATCCGTATGGGCTCAGGGCGGCCCGGCGCTGTTGCTGCTGTGGCATCAGCGCGTGCACTATGCCCCCGCCTGCTGGCCGCTCGACCGTGCGCAGAAGATGGCCATACTGGTCTCTTTGTCGAAAAGTGGTGATTTTTCAGTCCGTACCAACACACTCTTCGGCTATCACATTATCCGCGGATCGGCCGCCAAGAAGACAGACCCCACCAAACAGAAGGGCGGCGCGCAGGCCTTCCGCGACATGCTGCGCTGGATACGCGCCGGCAAAGCCGTGGCCCTGACGCCCGACGGCCCGCGCGGCCCGGCGCGCGACATGACCGAGGGGTCGCTGAAACTGTCGCAGATGTCCGGCGCGCCCATCATCCTGATCGGGCAGTCGTCATCGCGCTACCTGTCGCTCAATAGCTGGGACCGTCAGCGCATCCCCCTGCCCTTCGCCGTAGGGGCCATGCTGTGGGAGGTGCACCCGCCCATCGCACCCGATGCCGATGAAGCGCAGCTTGAGGCGCGCCGGATCGAACTGGGCGAGCGCTTAAGCGCCCTCACCGACCGCGCCGACGCCTTGACCGGTGCCGCTTCGGGGGCCGCATGACCCTGATGCTCCGCCTCTACGCAGCCGCCATGCAGGCCTTTCACGCCATCGCGCCCAACCTGTTGTGGCACCGCGCGGCGCGCAACAAGGAAGACCCGGCGCGCCTCAATGAGCGGCTGGGCATCGCCGGGAAGCCGCGCCCGGACGGGCCGCTGATCTGGCTGCACGGCGTCAGCGTCGGCGAAAGCCTGTCGGCCCTGCCGGTCGTCAATCAACTGTTGAACGACCACCCTGACCTGCACATTCTCGTCACCACCGCCACCACCACCTCGGCGGAAATCCTGTCGCAGCGCCTGCCGGAGCGTGCCGTGCATCAGTATGCGCCGCTCGATACGCCGCAGGCGGTGACGAAGTTCCTCGACCACTGGCACCCCGATCTGGCGATCTTTATCGAAAGCGACCTGTGGCCCAACCTGCTGAAAGGGCTCGATCAGCGCCGCATCACCCGCCTGCTGATTAGCGCGCGCATCACCGCCAAAACGCATCAGGGCTGGCAAAACATCCGCCGTTCAATGCAAAGCCTGCTGAAGGGCTTTGCTCTCATCCTGCCGCAGGACAGTGGCTCTGATCAACGATTGAGAGACATGGTGGGGACCGAGGCCGAACAGATGGGACCGCTGGCCAATCTGAAGACCATCGGTGCGCCCCTGCCCGATGACGCCCAAAAGCGCGAGGCGCTGGAGGCCCTGTTTGCCGGGCGCACGGTCATACTGGCCGCCAGCACGCATCCGACCGAAGAGGCCTATATCGCCACGGCGCTGGAAGACATCCTGCGCCAGACGGGGGCGCTGCTGGTCATCGCGCCGCGCCACCCGGTGCGCGCCGAAGCCATCCGGCTTGATCTCGAAGCCCTCGGCTTTCGCGTGGCACAAAGATCAAAACTGGACAGCCCGACCACAGAGACGCATATTTATCTCGCCGACACGCTCGGCGAACTGGGCGTGTTTTTCCGGCTGGCGGACATGGTCATCATGGCAGGAAGCTTCTCCGAAAAGATCGGCGGCCACAACCCGCTGGAGGCCGCGCGGCTGGGCAAGGCCGTGATCACCGGCCCGGACCTGTATAACTGGGACGCCGTCTATCAGCAGATGTTCGACGCGGGCGCCGCCTTCCGCGTCAGCGGGCGGCAGGAGCTGGGCTTTCTGGCGCAGGGGCTGATCGACAATCCGGCGGCCCTGCTTGATGCGCACCGCATCGCTCAGGCGCTGGCGCAGCGTGAGGCCGGGACGCTCGATACCGTCATGGCGCACCTCAAACCCTTCCTGCCCGGTAACGCCCCCACTCCGGACGACGAAAGCCATGAGGCGGCGGATGCCGCTTAAAGCCCGCCGATTGAAGACCCCCGACTGGTGGTATAAGCGCGAGGCGAAGGGCGCGCCGGTTACCCGCTACGCCTTGGCCCCGCTGGCGTGGATCTGGGAGGCGGTGACGATCACGCGCTTTCTGACGGCCAAGCCCTATCGCTCGCCCGTCTGCGTCATCTCAGTCGGCAATGCGACGCTGGGCGGGTCGGGCAAGACGCCGATCGAGCGCGAACTGCTGCGCCGCCTGAAAAAGCTGGGCCACAGGGCCAGCGGCCTGTCGCGCGGCTATGGCGGGTCGCTGAGCGGCCCGGTCAGGGTCGATCCCACCGTCCACAGCGCCGCCGAGGTGGGCGATGAGGCCCTGATGCTGGCGCGCGACTACGACATGGTGATTGCGCGCGACCGCGCCGACGGCCTGCGCCAGATCGAAGGCGAGGGTTTTGAGATCGCCATTGCCGACGACGCGCATCAGAATGTGAAGATCGCCAAGGATATTCACCTGCTGGTCGTCGATGGCGACACCACGAATGACGGCTGGCCGTTTGGTGACGGATCTGTGTTCCCGATGGGACCGATGCGGGAACCTCTGGCCATCGCGTTGAAACGCGCCGATATCGTCGTCCTGTGGCTGCCGGATGAGAAATCCGTCGTCGATCAGAAGCTGTTGCGCCTGTTTGGGGACCTGCCGGTGTTTGTGGCGCGCCTGATCCCGATGCCGGTGGGCGAGCCGGGCAAGGTGGTGGCCTTTGCCGGCATCGCCAAGCCGTGGAAGTTCCGCGCCACGCTGGAAGGGCTGGGCTATGCGGTGGCCGATTTCCACGCCTATGCCGACCATGAGCCGCTGAGCGAGGCCGATCTGAGCGCGCTGGAAACGCAGGCGCAGGTCCGCGATGCGACCCTGATCACCACGGAAAAGGATTGGGTGAAGCTCAGCCCGGCATGGCGGGAAAAGATCGCCTTCCTGCCCATTACCGCCCGCTTTGACGATCAGGCGGGCTTCATGCGGGCGCTCATGGCCCGGACGCCTTTTGCACCGGAAGCGCTATCCGTTAATGACAAATCGTTCATAAAATAAAAGAATGTTCACTTGGGCCGCGGGCCGCCCTGTGAGAAAGAGGTTTCAAAAGCGATAGGTTTTCGCCCTCTTTCCGACAGGATGTTCATGACCTTCCCCAAGGCCCTGATGTGTGCCACCGCCCTTCTGTGCGGTCTGCCGGTTATGGCACAGGCTCAGACCACCGACGCCCCCGCCTCGCGTCAGGTCATCCCCTATGATCAGGCCTTTTTCAGCACGTTTCAGGTGCAGTCGGCGCTGGACATGGTCAACCGCGTGCCGGGCTTTACGCTGAAAAACGTCGATCAGGTGCGCGGTTTTGCGGCGGCGGCCGGTAATGTGCTGATCGACGGCCAGCGCCCGACCAGCAAGTCGGACAAGCTGACCGACATCCTCAACCGCATCCCGGCGGGTACGGTGGAACGCATCGACCTGATCATCGGCGGGGCCGAAGGCATCGACATGCAGGGTCAGACCCAGGTGGTCAACATCATCCGCAAGCCTTCGGAAAAGCCGACCCTGACCGTCATCGCCAATGCCCGTTTCCTGAGCAATGGCTGGGTCAAGCCGACGGGG
Organism: Asticcacaulis sp. DW145; assembly: GCF_037101385.1. Lineage (NCBI taxonomy): Bacteria > Pseudomonadati > Pseudomonadota > Alphaproteobacteria > Caulobacterales > Caulobacteraceae > Asticcacaulis > Asticcacaulis sp. DW145. The sequence continues at coordinate 1,170,025 of NZ_AP029025.1, forward strand.
CGCATCACCTATAGCCGCAATGCCGGGGACAAGACGCTGGAGCTTTCGGCCACCGTCTTCAGCAGCTTCGACGAAGAGGGCAGCAATGGCGACAAGACCGTCTATCCCACCGACGGCAGCCCCGTACGCCGCACCCGCATCATCGGCGAAGCGGGAGCCAAGGGGTTTGAGCTGAACGGCGTCGCGTCGCATCCTTTGTGGGGCGGCAAGCTGACGCTGAACGGCAAATGGACGCCCGACCGCTATGAGGGCAATTACCGCTACATCACCGACACGACGGCGGTGGAAAATCTCGATTACCGCGAAGATCTGCGCGAAGGCGGGTTTCAGTATATCCGCCCACTGGGCAAGGTCTTCACGCTGAAACTCAACGGTCTGGCTAAATATACGCACGAAAAAGGCGACGACCTCTATATCAGCCCGTCGGAAGAGACGCGGTTCCTCGATGATTCGGTCGAGACGGAAAACATCGTCTCCGGACAACTGATCTGGACGCGCAGCGAGCGCCTGACCTACGAGGTCGGGCTGGAAAAGGCCTATAATTCGCGCGACAGCGACACCGCCCTGACGGTCAATGGCGCGGCGGTGGACCTGCCGGCTTCGCGCGTCAAGGTCGAGGAAGACCGTACCGAAGCCTCGTTTCTGGCCACCTGGCGCGCCACCCCGGCGCTCAGCGTCGAAACGGGCCTGAAATACGAGTGGTCCACCCTGTCGCAAACCAGCGAGCACCCGGACGAAAAGCGCTTTGGCTATGCCAAGCCCAAGGTGCAGGTCACCTGGTCGCCCGAAGGGCCGTGGCAGTATCTGCTGCGCGTCGAGCGTGTGCTGGGGCAACTCGATTTCGACGATTTTGTCTCCTCGATCGACCTGATGGACTCGACCGTCAAGGCCGGCAATGTCGGCCTTGAGCCCGACAAGCGCTGGGAGACGGAGCTGAACGCCAGCTATCGCTTCTGGGACAAGGGCGCGCTGGTGCTGAAATACATTCATAAGGACGTGTCGGACGTCATCGACCGCGTCCCCATCGTCGCCAGCGACGGCAGCGTGTTCGACGCCAAGGGCAATATCGGCGACGGCACGGCCGAAGAGATCGGCACCACCCTGACCCTGCCGATGGACCGCCTGCGCATCCCCGGCGGCCTGCTGAAATTCACCGGCAGCGTCTTCCTGTCGGAAGTCACCGATCCGGTGACGAAGGAAAAGCGCCGTCTGTCGCGCCAGCCCGAAACCGACTGGATACTGGAGTTCGCGCAGGACCTGCCGGTGCGGCGGATGCAGTGGGGCTTCTCGGTATGGAACGGCTATGACGAAAAGGTCTATCGCGCCTCGGAAATCTCATATGCGCGTGGCAATGCCAAGCTGAACCTGTTTACCGAATACCGGCCCGGCCCGAAGACAATCTGGCGCATCGAGCTGAACAACCTGCCGGGCCGCGTGCATGATTATGACCGGGTGCGCTATGACGGCGACCGGGCCACGGGCTCGGTACGGGCGGTGGAAATGACGCGCCACCGCACCCAGCCGTGGCTGTTCCTGCGGTTACGCCGGGAGTTGTAGGGCGCGGCCTATCCGAAACGCCGCGTCTCCAAGCACTTAAACCAGATGTCACTATCCGTCTTGGAGATAGCCGATAAGGGAATACGTCCCAATTCGCATCCCGTGGCTGTATTGCAGACAGCCAAAACAGAAGTGGACAATATTTGAACCTGCCTTAGTTCCATTGAGTCACAGCCCACGGACCAAAACGTCAATCCATACCGCTTTTCCTTCACCTGCCCCTGCTCGTAAATCAGGCGATAGGTCTGAAAATAAAGGCATAAGGCCGCAAACAAGGCATATAAAACAGAACACCAGAAAACGTCTTCCCGTTCTAATTCATGAGACAGGAAGTCCGAGACCACCCGGCATGTCAGCAAAATGGGAATGAAGGAAAAACTGGCATAGGTCACCGCTAAACTACGTTTTGCGTATTTCAGGACGGCGCGTTGGAGTTCCATTTAAAGTGCGCGCCAGCCGATGTCCGAGCGATAAAACCCCATCGGCCAGTCGATCTTGGCAATGGCCGCATAGGCGGCATCGCGAGCTGCCTGAATCGTCGCCCCACGGGCGCAGATATTGAGCACGCGCCCGCCCGCTGCCGCCAGACGCCCGTCGTCCAGCCGCTTCGTGCCGGCGTGAAAGACGCTGACATCGGGGCCAAAGTCATGTTCGACCCCACGGATGATCGAGCCGCCGACGGGGCTGTCCGGATAGCCATTGGCGGCGAAGACCACGCAGACGGCGGCGTCTTCGTACCATTCCGGTGCCGGCATGTCCTTCAGGCGGCCCGTGGCAGCGGCCAGCAGATAGGGGACCAGATCGCTTTTGAGGCGCAGCATCAGCACCTGACATTCCGGGTCGCCGAAGCGGGCATTGTATTCGACCAGACGCGGGCGACCATTTTCGATCATCAGACCCGCATAGAGCACGCCCGTATAGGCGTTCCCTTCGGCCTTCATACCCGCCATGGTGGGGGCCAGAATCTCACGCTCGGTAATGTCGAGAATATCCTGAGTGACCACCGGGGCCGGGCTATAGGTGCCCATGCCGCCCGTATTGGGCCCCGCATCGCCGTCAAAGGCGCGCTTGTGGTCCTGCGCATAGCCGAACAGGATCGCCGTTTCGCCATCGGCAAGGGCGAAGACCGAGGCCTCTTCGCCCGCCATGAATTCTTCGATGACCACGGTTTGCGACGCCGCGCCGTAGCGCCCGCCGAACATGGCCTCCAGCTCGGCATAGGCGTCGGGCAGGTCGGGGGAAATCGCCACGCCCTTACCGGCCGCCAGACCGTCGGCCTTGATGATATAGGGCGCGCTCTGGGTTTTCAGATAGGCTTTGGCGGCATCGAGGTCCGTGAAGGTCTCGTAAGCCGCGGTGGGGATATCGTGGCGCTTGCAGAAATCTTTGGTGAAGGCCTTGGAGGATTCGAGCTGCGCCGCCTTTTGCGTCGGACCAAAACAGGGGATGCCGACCCGCTTTAAGGCATCGGCAATGCCTTCGGCCAGCGCCGCCTCCGGACCCACCACGACCAGATCGGCCTGCATTTCGACCGCCAGCGCCGTCAGGCCGGCCACATCGGTGACCTTGAGGTCGTGCACCTCGCCCAGCGCCGCCATGCCGGGATTGCCCGGCGCAAGGACCAGACGCGACACGCGCGGCGACTGACGGATTTTCCACGCGAGGGCGTGTTCACGGCCGCCCGAACCGATCAGCATGATGTTCATGGGGGTGACTTCCGACAGGACGGCCCCTGGGTCAAGCGGAAAAATCGGCGTTTGTGATTAAGCCCTACCCGGTGCAGGATGGGGGCAGGCTTTCGCAGCGGAAACCCTCATGACCCGGCATCGTATTTATCAAATAAGTGTCGCGAGCGTGTACGTCCATTACGTGACCAAGGCAAAGAAGAAGGCGCGCACGCAGGCCGAGGTCGATGCGATCATCGGCTGGCTGACGGGATATGATCAGCCCCAACTGGCGGCGCATCTGGAAGCCAAGACGAATTTTGAGGATTTCTTCGCTCAGGCCCCGCAATTGCATCCGTCACGCCACCTGATCAGGGGCGTGATCTGTGGCGTGCGCATCGAAGAGATCGAAGACCCGCTGATGCGCGAAATCCGCTATCTGGACAAGCTGATCGACGAACTGGCCAGGGGCAGGCCCATGGAAAAAATCCTGCGCAGCGCCTGAGCCCTCGTATTTTCCCTCTGGTGTTCTGACAACATCGCGTTAATAGTCAGACAAATTAAAGAGGAACCCGCTATGTCCACGCTGAATCGTCGCGCCCTGTTTGCCGCTCCGGCCCTGATCGGGGCCACCACCCTACCCGCCGTTGCGGCCACACAGCCTAGGTCGTCCACCCTCCGCGCGCCCAAGCCGCCTATGGGCTGGAACAGCTGGAACAGCTTTGCCACCACCCTGACCGAGGCGCAGGCGCTGGAGACGGCGAAGATCATGGCCGACAAGCTCTTACCCGCAGGCTATGACGTGTTTACGGTGGATATTCAATGGTATGAGCCCAATGCCACCGGCTATGAGTACCGTCACGGGGCAGAGCTGGCCATGGATAGCTATGGCCGCCTGCTGCCTGCGCCCAACCGCTTCCCGTCGGCGGCCAACAGCGCGGGGTTCAAGCCGCTGGCCGACAAGGTGCACGCCTTGGGCCTGAAGTTCGGCGTGCACCTGATGCGCGGCATTCCGCGTCTGGCCTATGAGAAGAACCTGCCGATTCTGGGCACCAAATACACCGCGCGCGACGTGGCCAATCCCAACTCGGTCTGTACCTGGAACACCGACATGTACGGCGTCGATATGTCGAAGCCGGGGGCGCAGGCCTATTATAACTCAGTGTTTAAGCTGTTTGCCGACTGGGGCATCGACTTCGTCAAGATGGATGATATGAGCCGCCCCTATGACATCAACTGGCCGGAAATCGAAGGCGCACAGGCCGCCATCGCCGCATCGGGCCGCCCGATCGTGCTCAGCCTGTCGCCGGGTGAAACCGACCTCAAATGGGCCGTCCATGCGCAGAACAATGCCCAGATGTGGCGCATTTCCGACGACTTCTGGGATAGCTGGGACATGCTGAAGGCGCAGTTCAAGCGGCTGGCCGACTGGAGCCCCTATCGCCGGCCGGGGGCGTGGCCCGATGCCGACATGCTGCCGCTGGGCCTCCTGGCGCTGGGGCAGCGCAAGACCAAGTTCACACCCGATGAGCAGCAAACCCTGATGACCCTGTGGTCGATCGCGCGCTCGCCACTGATCATGGGCGGCGACCTGCGCGCACTCGATGAGGCGACGCTGAAACTCCTGACCAATAAGGAGGTTATCGCGCTCAATCAGGACAGTGTGAACAACGTCCCCGTCTCCAACGACGGCGCGCAGGTGGTGTGGACGGCGCAAACCGCAGACGGCGCGAAAGATTCCGGGGCGCGCTATCTGGCTATCTTCAATATCAGCGACCACCCGCAGGTGGTGACCCAGCCGTTGAAGGCCATCAATGCGCCGGAAAAAGCGCGCGTGCACAATCTGTGGACCGGGGCCGTTTCAACGGCGGACGAAGAGATTTCGCTGGAACTGCGCGGCCACGCCAGCGTCCTGTACAAGCTCACGCCGCTATAGATTTGCGTCCCGTCACGTCCTGAAGCACGCCGAACAGCGACAGGGGCTGCCCCGCCTCGTCGCATTCGACCGAGCCCTGACTGAAAACCGTGCGGATGTCGCCATCGGCGCGGACCAGCCGCGCTTCGAAGCTGTACCCCTCACCGCGAGAGGCGGCGGCCTTCACGCAGTCGCTCACGCGCTGACGGTCATCGGGGTGATAGCATTCCAGCGCATTGGTCAGGTTGGGGTGGAAGATTTGCGGCGTCAGGCCGTGGATGCGGTACACGCCCTGCGACCATTCCACCGTCTGGTTTTCCAGATCGACGTGCCAGTAGCCGACCCCGGCCACCGCCTCCATCATTTCCAGCTTCTTCTGATTTTCGTTGCAGCGGCGCACGATGGACTTCTGCATCTGGGCGTCCTTGCGCAGCGTCATCAGCGACGACACCGTGGCCGCCAGCGTGGTCAGACGCGCCCGGTCGCGCGCGTTAAATTCGGTGCGCGCTTCCGTGTCGATGACGCACAGGGAGCCCACCAGCACCTCCCCGAAGCGGATCGGCGCCCCAGCATAGAAGCGGATATGGGTATCGCCCAGAACCAGCGGATTATTGGCAAAGCGCGGGTCCTTTGTGGCGTCGAGCACCACCATCACCTCATCGCGGCAGATCGTATAGTCGCAAAAGGCCTGTTCGCGCGGCGTTTCACAAACCGACAAACCCACACTGGCCTTAAACCACTGACGAATGGCGTCGATCAGCGAGATGGCGGCGATCGGACAGTCAAAGACATCCGCCGCCAGTCGGGTGACCTGATCAAATTCGGGCTCCGCCTCGCTGTCCAGAATCTCCAGAGTGCGCAAGGCATTCAGGCGCTGGGCCTCCCGCCGCTGGACCTCGGAAACCGGTGCGTCTGTTTCGGTGATCATCAGGTGCCTTCCTCTTTTTATCGCTTTAGTTTAGCACAAAATGAAGAAAACAACGTTATTTCCTCGCGCGCAACGGGTCATTTCGTCGCGTGACAGTTTTTCCCGTCAGAGGTAAACGGGTGACATGTCCGAAGACCTGCTTAGCCCCGCCGATTCGCAATCCAACAGCCCGCCCTGGTCGGTATCCGAACTGGCCGGCGCGCTGAAACGCACGATTGAAAGCGCCTATGACCATGTGCGGCTGCGCGGCGAAATCTCCAAGGTCACGCGGCATACGTCGGGTCACGTTTATCTGACGCTGAAGGACGACCGCGCCGCCATCGACGGCGTTATCTGGAAGGGCAATGTCAGCCGCCTGAAAGCGCAACCACAGGCCGGGCTTGAGGTCATCGTCACGGGCAAGCTGACCACCTTCCCCGCCTCGTCCAAGTACCAGATCGTGATCGAGAGCCTCGAAGCCGCCGGGATCGGTGCCCTGTTGGCGCAGCTTGAGCGCACCAAGGCGAAACTGCACGGCGAAGGGCTGTTTGCAGCGGAACGCAAAAAGCGCCTGCCTTTCGCGCCCAAAACCATCGGCGTCATCACCTCGCCCACCGGGGCGGTCATCCGCGACATCCTGCACCGCATCCGCGACCGCTGGCCCTGCCGTGTCATCGTCTGGCCCGTCATTGTGCAGGGCGACGCCGCCCCGCCGCAGGTGATTCAGGCCCTGAACGGCTTTCAATCGGAGGCTGTGCCGCGCCCGGACGTGCTGATCGTGGCGCGCGGCGGGGGTTCGGTCGAAGACCTGTGGGCCTTCAACGACGAAGGGCTGGCGCGCGCCGTCGCCGCCTGCACCATCCCCGTGATTTCCGCCGTCGGGCACGAAACCGACACCACCCTGATCGACTTTGTGTCGGATCGCCGCGCCCCTACCCCCACCGGGGCAGCGGAAATGGCGACGCCCGTCCTGAGCGAGCTGCGCGGCTTTGTGCTCGATCTGGAACGCCGCCGTCTGGGCAGTTTTGATCAGGCCTTGCGCAACCGGCGTGAACGCGTGGCGCTGCTGGGACGCGCCCTGCCCAAACCGCAGGACCTGATCGACGCGGCGCAACAGAGGCTCGACTACGCGGCGCATCGGCTGGACGGCGGGCTGTTGCGCAACCTCAATGCCCACGACACGGCCTTTGCCCGCACGGCGGCGCGCTTTTCGCCCGCCCTGCTGGAGCGCCCGCGCCAGCTCAAGGCCGAGCGCGTGACACAACTGTCCGAGCGCGCCACAGCGGCCCTGACGCGCGGCGTGGAACGGCAAAGGCAGGAGTTTAACCGCCTGTCGGCGCGTCTGACCCCGGCCCTGACCCTGCGCCCGCTCGACCTGAAGCGCGAGGCCCTCGGCCGCCTGAGCCAGCGTTTCGACGCAGCCCTCAGCCGCCGCCTCGACGACGCGGAACGCCGCGCCCGACTGCCGGACTTGCAACAGCGGCTTGGAGCGTCCTTTGCCCGGCTGCTGAGCCAGAAAGCCGAGCGCCTGCACCGGCTCGATCAACTGCGCCTCAGCCTCGACCCCGACCGCCCGCTGAACCTCGGTTTCGCCCGCGTCAGCCGCGCCGACGGCCACCTCGTTACCTCACCCGACGGCGTGAGCGCCGGCGAGGCCCTGACCCTGACCTTCAAGGGCGACCGCACGCTCGGCGTCGTGGCCAGCGACGGCACCTCAGCCCCCCCGGCCCCCAAACCCACCCCGAAGCCCCGCCCCGCGCCCCCGAAACCGGAACAGGGCTCTCTGTTTTAATCTTGCGCCCCACTGAGGTCGGGCCTATCTTGGGCGCATGAATATGCATTCCAAGCCGCCCCTTCCCGATCAGGCCATCCTCCATTACGGAGACGGTGAATACGCCGTCATGCGTCCGGGCAAGTTCGTGATCTGCGCCGTGTCGGGCAAGCAGATCCCGCTGGAGGCCCTGCGCTACTGGAATCCCCGCACGCAGGAGGCCTATGCCGGGCCGGAAGAGGCCACGGCCCGATGGAAAGCCCTGAACGGACGTTAAAGCGCATCCCGAAAAGTGGGACGCACTTTTCGGACTCAGATGCGCGACAAGCCACAATGAAGCGCAGGCACATTCTGGGCGGCGGGCTTGCCTTGGGCCTTGCGGGCCTTATCGCGCCCGGTCTTGTCAGAGCCGATCCACGCCCCTACGGCTCGGTGTGGGCGCGGACCTTAAAAGGCGGCGCCTATAATCTGACCGGCAAGTTTGTGCAGAGCGGCTTTGCCACTGGCCGGGCCGAACCGCGTCAGGAGGTCATTCTTGACGGCACGGCGCGCGGCCTGACCTCCGAACAGGGTGATTTCGTTATCGGCTTCGACCGCGACGCCCCGCCCATGGCGCGGCTGGCCATCGGGTCGGGACCGGCCATGGACTTTGAAATCCTGCGCACCCCCTACGACATTCAACGCATCGACGGCCTGCCCCCCGATCAGGTCAGTCCCTCGGACCCGGCGCTTCTGGAGCGCATCGCCAGGGAGCGCGACCTCAAAAACATCGGCTTCGCCAGCCGGGAAGATGCCACCTGGTTCGTGCGGCCCTTTGTCTGGCCGCTGCGTCACTTCGTCAATACAGGACGTTTCGGCAATCAGCGCGTCCTCAATGGCGAGGCCAAGAGCCCGCACTATGGCTTCGACATGGCCGCAGCCGAAGGCACGCCGGTCTATGCGCCCCAAACGGGGCGTGTCACCCTGGCGGAACCCGACCTGCATTTCGAAGGCGGCCTGATTCTGCTCGATCACGGTCAGGGCCTGATCAGCATGTATCTGCACCTGTCCACCCTGACGGTAAAGGCCGGCGACCTTGTGACGCAGGGCCAGATTATCGGTCAGGTGGGGCAGAAGGGACGCGCCACCGGGCCGCATCTGTGCTGGCGCCTGAAATGGCGTGACCGCGCGCTCGACCCTTCGTTGTGGGTGGTATCGCAGGCGTAGCGAAATCGGTTTTATATTACCTTAGATTTCATCATTTATCGCACAATAACACTCTTGTTTTCAATGCCATTTGCGACATTTGGTCGCTTAGCGTCAGGTTCGTGAAAATCCGTTGCGCATTAGGGCTTGATCTCGCCGATCCTTCATCGTAACAGCGCTACTCTTTGTCACAGGTTTGCAAAAACAACGCCATCCTTACGTTACGTCAAGATGAGCGCAGATCCGGACCATGGGGGATATGGCAGATTACGGGGCCCTGAAAATTCTGCTGGTTGAAGACAATCAGCACATGCGTTCGATCGTACTGGCCATCCTCAAGGGGTCGGGCATACGCGACGTGCGCGAAGCGCGCGACGGGGCCGAGGCGTTCGACGTCCTGCGTCAGTTTCCGGCCGATATCGCTCTGGTCGATTTCAACATGTATCCGATCGACGGGGTTGAATTCACGCGGATGCTGCGCACGGCCAGCGATTCCAGCAACCCCTATCTGCCCGTGGTAATGATCACCGGCCATTCCGAGCGTTCGCGCGTGGTTGAGGCGCGCGACGCCGGGGTCAATGAATTCGTGGCCAAACCCCTCACGGCCCGCGCCCTTTTGAGCCGGCTGGACGCCGTGGTCATGCGCCCCCGCCCCTATATCCGCTGCGCCAGCTATTTCGGCCCGGACCGCCGCCGCAAGACCGATCAGCCCTATAACGGCCCCCTGCGCCGCGCCAGTGACGGCCTCCTCGCTTAACCGCTTGTTAGTAAGTATTAACGCCGGCTTGGCTTGCGCCCCAAATCGCCGCATAGTCGCCTCTGGCGCGATTCGGCGCGGTTGTTCGACAGGTACACCCGATGGGAAGACTGACCTCCATACTGCTGATGGGAACCTATCTGTTTCTGTCGCTGGGCGCGGCCATGGCGCTCTATACCGGGGGATCGGATACGGGCGCGTGCATAGCGGCGGCGCTGGCCACACTGGCCGTCTGTTTCGCCATCCACAATTTCGTCAATCAGTACCTGTCAGAACGCCGCCTCTCGAAAGAGATTGATCTGGTGCGCGACGCCCATCGCCTGATGGTCGAAGCCATTGATGTCACGCAGAAAGACATGGTCGAACTGGCCGATCAGATGCAGCACCAGCGCGTCGGACGCACCGACGAACTGACCACCGAAGTGAAGATGCTGGAAAATCTGGTGCTCAAGCTGGGCGAAAGCATCGAGGAGCGTCTCGCCGACTGGCAGGCCGTGCCCGGCCCGGCTCAGGCGCCGCAGCCCGCGCCCCTGTCGCGTCAGGAACAGCAGGCCATAGCCCTGATCGAGACCGTGCGTCAGGCCCTGATCGAAAACCGCGTGGACCTCTATCTGCAACCCGTCGTCTCCCTGCCGCAGCGCAAGACCATCTATTATGAGAGCTTCTCGCGCCTGCGCGACGCCACCGGCCGCGTGCTAATGCCCGCCGAATATCTGTCGGTGGCTGAACCCGAAGGTCTGGTGCCCTCCATCGACAACCTGCTGCTGTTCCGCTGCGTGCAGATCGTGCGCCGCCTGGCCAAGCAGGACCGTCGCATCGGCATTTTCTGCAATATTTCGCTGACCTCGCTGCGCGATGAGGTCTTCTTCCCGCAGTTCCTTGAATTTCTCAACGAAAACCGCGATCTGGCCGATTCGGTGATCTTTGAGCTGGGTCAGGACGCCTATGCGGCGCGCGGGGCCATGGAAGCCCGTCACATGGCGCGACTGGCCGATATGGGCTTCAAATTCTCGCTGGACAAGATCACCTCCATCGACCTTGACCTGACCGACCTGCAACGTTCGGACGTGCGTTATGTGAAGATCGGCGCCAATCTACTGCTCGATCAACTGATGAATATCGACGGCAAGCCGGCCTTGCGCTTCCTCAAGGATATCCACGCGGGCGACTACGCCAACCTGCTGGCGCGCTATGGCATCGACGTCATCGCCGAAAAGGTCGAGAACGAGCGTCAGGTGGTGGACATACTCGAAATCGAGGTCGCCTTCGCCCAGGGCCACCTGTTCGGCGAACCGCGCGCCATCAAGGAGCAGGTGCTACTGGAAACCGCTCCCCCGGCGGGCTTCATCAAATCGACCCTGCCTCCGCAACGCCGCCGGGCTTAAGGTTTTTAACCACGGATAGACACGGATATGAGCGGCAATGCCGCTCATTGACACGGATGTTATAGCGCAGAGGGGGGGCTATGACGAAGCTTCATTTTGAAGACGAGGTCTATCGTATCAGCGGCGCGGCCTTCGAAGTCCACAACACCTTAGGCATTGGGTTTCTCGAAGCCGTTTATCAGGAATGTCTGGTGCACGAGTTTCGCGTAAACGATATTCCGTTTGTAGCTCAGAAAGCCCTAACTCTCAGCTACAAGGGAGCGGTGCTGACGCAAACCTATCAGGCAGACTTCGTCTGCTTTGAGAGTATCATTGTTGAAATTAAGGCCTGCCCGTCCATCGTACCGGCCCACCGCGCTCAACTCCTGAACTATCTCAAAGCGACGGGCCTCAGTCTGGGCCTGATCATTAATTTTGGCACCCATCCCAAGGCCCAGATCGAACGCTTCGCGCTTTAATTCCGCTCCGTGCGTTCGCCCAACAACTTTTACCCTGCTAATTACCCCATCCTCGAATCATCCGTGTCACGTGCGGCACCGCCGCACATATCTGTGTGCATCCGTGGTGAATCTTTCCCTTTGGTGACAGGCTCTATCAACGTCACTTCATGGCGCCCAATGTCGCCCGGCCAGCCCTTTCAGCCGTGACCACTCCTCAATCGCGGCAACCAGCCGGTCCCCGGCCTCTTCCAACACCCAGTGCGAGACGCCGGGCAGGCATTGTAGAGTAAAATCAGGCACATACGCCTCATTGCCCTCGGTCAGGGCCGCATCCAGGAACGGATCGGCCATCCCCCACACCATCAGGGTCGGCACGCTGAGCGGGGCCTTGGTGCGCGGCGTCACCAGACGGGTCACATTGGCGCGGTAATAGTTGATCATCGCCGTGGCGGCCCCCGGACGCATGATATTCTCGGCATAGGCCTCAAGTGCCGCCTGACCGAAGGCCGGCGACTGACGCCGCAGCAGCGCCGCCAGCCCGCGACCCTTACGCCGCCGCACCTGCCATTCGGGCAGCCACGGCAGCATGAAGAACAGCACATAGAGCGAGCGCAGCCTCTGCCGCAGACCGCTGTACAGCAAGCGTTCAAACACCGCAGGATGCGGGGCATTGGCCACCACCAGCCCGGATACGCGCTCCGGATAGTCGATGGCCGTGCGCCACGCCACCACCCCGCCCCAGTCGTGCCCGACCAGCACGGGCCGCGTGGCGCCTGCCGCTTCGGCAATGGCAAGCACATCCTCGCTCAGTCGCTCGATACGGTAATCGCTCTGGCGTCCGGGCCGCTCACTGTCGCCATAGCCGCGCAGGTCCGGGGCGAGAACCCGCCACCCCATGGCCGCCAGCGGGGCCATCAGCGGATGCCAGGCGATGCGGCTCTGCGGAAAGCCGTGCAGAAGCAAAAGCACGCGATCGCCTTCCCCGGCCTCATCGACCGCAAAGCTCAGTCCATTGGACGTCAGACGATAGCTGCGCATGGGCTCGCCTCCCTGCCCTGTCATAGCGCAGTTCGGGCGGCAGCGATATGCCCGGCAAGCCCGCAAAAGGCCAGACCGTATAAAGTATGGACGTGCGCCGAACCTGTGGTAGGCTGTTACGGGTTACGTACCACAGGGGGACATCATGAAAACTGTGTTGGCACGCGCGGGACTGGCGATGGTTTTGGCTTTTTCGCTGGGGATGCCCGCAATGGCACAGACCCCGGCCTTTGATCCGACCACCTGGAAGCCTCCGGTCGCCGGCCCGAAGACGCAGGTTCTGGTGCTGGGCAGTATCCATCTCAGCAATCTGGATAAATTCGATCCGGCCTCGATGAGCGCGCTCCTCGACAAGCTGGCGGCCTATAAGCCGACGGTCATCACCATCGAAGCCCTGTCCGGGATGCAGTGCGATCAGTTACGGCGCTACCCGACGATTTACCCCGGCGTCGCCGATCAGTATTGCCGCCCTACCGACGCGGCGCAAAAGGCCACGGGCCTTGATGTACTCACCGCCTATGCGCAGGCCGAGGCCATGCTGGCCTCATGGCCCGCCAACCCCACCCCTGCGGCGCGGCGGCGTCTGGCGGCCACGCTTCTGGCCGCCAATGAACGGGCGTCGGCGCTGGTACAGTGGCTGAGATTGCCTGCGGCAGAACGGCGCGTCGGCGACGGCCTCGACGCGGCCCTGCTCAAACTGCTGACCGACATTGCGGCCGCGCCCAATGAAAACTATCAGATCGCTGCGGTTCTGGCGGCCCGAAGCGGACTTGAGCGCGTCTATTCGGTGGATGACCACACCTCGGACGCGGTTCAGAGCGAAGATCCGGCCTTCGAAGCGGCCATCACCCGCATCTGGTCGAGTCCGAAGGACCCCGCCCCGCCCGCCCCGGCAGCCGACGCCAATGCGGCGACCGGCATGTTGAACCTGTTCCGCTATTACAACAGCCCGCCGATGCAGATGTACGCCATCACATCCGATTTCGGAAAGGCAGCGGCGGACAAGACCCCGGACTACTGGGGCCGTCAGTATGTCGGCTGGTGGGAGGTGCGTAACCTGCGCATGGTGGCCAATATCCGCGCCGCCTTCGTCAGGACACCGGGGGCCCGCGTGCTCAGCGTCGTCGGCGCCTCGCACAAGCCCTATTTCGACGCCTATCTGAACCAGATGCACGAGGTCGAACTGGTGGACACGGCCAGCGTCCTGAAATGACGCTCTAAGCGCCGCGGCGCCTGACCTGCCTTTAGATCGAAAAACCGGATTCCCCTTTCCGGGCGCTTGTTCTATGAAGGCCTCTCTCAACGAAAGGCCCGCCATGAACGCCCCGCATCTGCTGACCCATCTGTCCGATATCGCCGCTGACTATGACGCGGTTTTCTGTGACATCTGGGGCGTCATCCATAATGGCAAGCGGCATTTTCCGGAGGCCTATGATGCCCTGCGCCGCTTCAAGGCCGAGCGCGGGCCCGTTGTGCTGATTTCCAACTCGCCGCGCCCGCAGGACGGGCTGAAGGCGCAACTGGCCGATCTGGGCGTCCATGACGATGCCTTTTCTGCCATTGTGTCGTCGGGCGATGCCACGCGCACCTTCCTGAAAGACTATGCCCCAAAGGGCTCGGCCTGGATCATCGGGCCGGAGCGCGACGCGCCCCTTTATGACGGGCTGGGGGTCGATCTGAGCGGCACGCCGGAAACAGCCGCCTTCATCTCCTGCACGGGCCTGTTTGACGATGAGAACGACACGCTGGAGCAGTACCACCCCGACCTGAAAGCCGCCGCCCGGCGCGGCATCCCCATGATCTGCGCCAATCCTGACCGCATCGTGCAGCGCGGCGATCAGATCATCTACTGCGCCGGGACTCTGGCCGACATCTATATGGCCTTTGGCGGCGAAGTGATCATGGCGGGCAAGCCCTATGCCCCCATCTACGACCTCTGCTATCAGGCCCTGAAGGCGGTGGCCGGGCGTGAGGTGGATAAATCGCGCATCCTTGCCATCGGCGATGGATTGCCGACCGATGTGCTGGGGGCCAATGGTCAGGGGTTGGACCTCGTCTTTATCGCGGCGGGTATCCATGCGCTTGAAGCCACCAATGCCGAGGGTCAGCTCGATGCGCAACTGCTGGTGAAGGTGCTGGAAAGCGAAAAGGCCAGCGCCCGTTACGTCTCCCCCGCCCTGACATGGTGAAGACAAGTTCTGGTAGCGCAACCACAGTAATGTTTTATCAACAGGTCGCCTCCAAAATAAGGAAGTCATAAACGTACCTGGGGTGGCGCCGTGTCGCGAACCGTCCTGATCATCGAAGACAGCGCCACTCAGGCGCGTATCATTGCCCGCATGTTTGCGCAGCAGGGTTGCGAAGTGGTCACGGCCAGTTCGCTGGCCGAAGCGCGGGCGCAACTGGACGTGTCCCGCTTCTACCTGATCCTGGCCGACATCTTCCTCGGTGAAGACAATGTGCTGGACCACATGGCGGAACTGCGCGAACGCGCACACGGCACGCCTATCGGCATCATGTCCGCCGGTCAGCGCAACGATCCGGTGATGATCCGCACCATGCTCAACAAGGCGCGCCGCGAACAGGCCGATTACCTGCTGCCCAAACCGTTCAGCTATGTCGATGTGAAGCAGATCTGCACCTCGATCGACAGCCGCGACCAGACCGACCTGTCGCAGCAACTGGCGGCGCTCAGGGCTTGATCTATCCTAAGCGCCTGAACGAGGCTCTTTTAGGAAACACCCAGCGCAATACAGGTATCAATCCACCAGCAAGGATGATCAGCCCTGCTGAGATTTGCCGCGCCTCAGCGCATGGTAGTTTCAGGGCGTGCCATACTACCATATTGGCCAGAGTGAATATCGCGGCAAGCAAAATAATCAGCCACCTTGGCCGTTCTGTAAGGCCGAGCCAAAAGAAAAGCCAGAGAGTCGCGAAGACAACGACGAAACCCAGTATGTTAAGAACTATCACCAAAGGCTACCTCTAGCGTTTGCTCTTTATCACAGCAAAACCACTTCCGGATAGGGGCGGAAGGGGTTTAGGCGCATTCCGAAACGCAGTTCGGCGAAGCCAAAAGTGCGTAGCGGTTTTCGGAATAAAATGCGCGACAAGAAAACAGTCAGGGCGGAATGACGGTCTGTCATTCCGCCCTGACGGGCCACCATCACGAAGGCCTGCGGGACAGGCCGTTGACCGGCCTTGTCCATTATGGGGAGTGATCGGGAGCCCGCCGGATCAGTCGAACAGGGCGTCGATATCGTCCTGAGAATTGGTCTTTTTGAGGTCTTCCGGCGACATGTCGAACAGGGCGTCGATGTCGTCCTGAGACTGAGGCTCATTGCTGGCCGCAGGGGCCGGCGTATCGAACAGGGCGTCGATATCATCCTGAGAATTGCCGGCGTCCGGGGTGGGGTCCGGGGCGGCAACCGGTGCAGGGGCCGCCTTGGCGACCGGCTCCGGCTTGGGCTCAGGCTGTGGTTCCGGTTTGGGTTCGGCTTTGGGCGCTTCAACCTTCGGGGCCTGCACCTTCAGTTCCGGGGCCGTCACAGGCGCTTCATCGAACATGGCGTCGATGGCGTCCTGACGGGTTTCCGGACCGCCAATAGCGGGGCCGTTGAGCAGCAGATCGCGGGCACGCTTTTCACGTTCGGACAGCTCGACATCCTTGTCCTCAACGCCCAGGGTCGCCGCCAGCTTGCCGACGCGCTCCTCGATCTGTTTGAGGACGTTGACGACCTTCGACACGCGCTGACCGGTGATGTCCTGGAACGAGCAGGCTTCGAAAATCTTCATCACCTCGTCGTCCACCGCCGCCTTGTAGGCCTTGGGGTCGGAGACATCCATGCCCATGATCGCCTCAGCGGCGTTCATGATGTTGTGCGTGGCGTTTTCCGTATCGCGGGTAATGGCTTCCAGTTCCGCACCGGCCGTAGGGATACGCTCCTGCGACAGATCGTGCGGCCTCAGCTCCCGGATCTCTTCCTTGGCCTTGGCGATATAGTCGGCGATAACGGCAAACTCTTCGGCGCGGCGTCTGTCGAGCTGCTGGAAGAATTCCCGCATCAGGCTGACAAGGGCCTCGGACTGCTGCATCAAATTGATCAGCTTGGGCTCCATCGCCGCCGCCAGAGCCGCGTCAACGGGCTCCAGAGCGGGAGATTCAGCCTGTTTGGGTGCAACCTGGCCCATTTTAACCTGCATGATAGTCGGTCAATACTTTAGTTCTTCGCGCAACCTTATCGAAAAGTGGCGCCCACTTATCGGATTGCGCTTTAGAATTCGCCAAGAACGGCGGTGATCTTCTGCTTCAGCGTCGCACCGTTGAACGGCTTAACGATGTAGTTGTTCACGCCAGCCTTTTTGGCCGCGATCACGTTCTCGGTCTTGGACTCGGCCGTAACCATGATGAAGGGCGTGCGTTTCAGCGAATCGTCTGAACGCACCTTCAGAAGAAGCTCATAGCCGGTCATGGGCTCCATATTCCAGTCGGAAATGACCAGACCGTAACTGGTCTTCTTCATCTTTTCGAGGGCTTCCGCGCCATCCGACGCTTCCTCGATGTTCTCGAATCCCAGCTGCTTCAGCAGATTGGAAATGATCCGAAGCATGGTCTTGTAATCATCAACCACCAGGATCTGCATGGACATATCGACGGCCATGTGAGTGTGCCCACCTTTGTAATACTCGAACCTGCCTTATGCAGGCCCTTCACATCTGACTGGGCCATAATGGCAGCAAGCGGATAAAATAGAGTTAAAGGGCGCGGCCAAATTTTTTTATATTATTCAATGATATAACTATAGTTAACCATGAAAAACCCGCGTTTTGTGAACCGCGTTTGAAAAAATAATGCCAAATCGGGACAGTTTTACGCACCTCAGAGCGGCGGGATTCTGCACCGCGCGTCTTGGCAAACGCTGCCGCGCGCCCTAAAGCGCAATCCGACAAAGTGGAAACCACTTTTCGGAAAAATTGCGCGACAAATAGGAATCTATAGCGGGATGATGTTTTCATCTAAAATCATCCCGCTATAGATCAGGCCAAAAGCCATGGGAACCCTTGCTGATGACCGATGCCGTCACCGTGTATCTCGAAGACCTGAGCGTGGGTCAGTCGCTGGAGCGCGCCTTCACCGCCACCGATGCGGCTATCCGCGCCTTTGCCGAGGTGTCGGAGGACCACAACCCCGTACACGTCGATGAGGCCTACGCGGCGACCACACCGTTCAAGGGGCGCATCGCCCACGGGGCGCTGTTGAATGCGTGGATTTCGGCGACCATTGCCGGCGGCCTGCCCGGACGCGGCAGCATCTATGTGTCGCAGTCGCTGAGTTTCAAGCGCGCGGTGAAGATCGACGACGTGGTGACCATCACCCTCACCGTCACCGATATTCAGTCCAAGACCGGCGTCGTGACCCTGACTACCGTCGCCAGCGTCGGCGGCAAGACCTATGCCAAGGGCGTGGCCGAGGTCATCGCCCCGCGCAAGCCGGTCTGAGCATGGCGCAAATGGCGACCAAGGCGTTTCTTCTGACGCTCGAACCCGGCGGAGCCCTGCGCGCGCAGGCGCTCAACGCGGCGGCGCAGGGCGTGGCGTGGCCGACCGGTGCCTGTGCGGCGATAGGCAGCTTTGACGGCGTGCACCGCGGCCATCAGCGGGTGATCGAAAACGCCATCGCCGCCGCACACCGTCTGGGGGCCCCCTCCGCCGTCGTCTGTTTCGACCCGCACCCGCAGGCCTTCTTTCTGACGCGCGCCGGAAAGCCCGTCACGCCGTTTCGCCTGATGACTCTCGATCAGCAGGTGCGCGCCTTTTCTGAGCTGGGCGTTGAATACGTCTTTGTGCTGCGCTTTGACGAGACGCTGTCGGCCCTGACGGCGGAGGCGTTTACGCAGAGCATACTGCACGACCACCTCAAACTGAGCCACATCAGTTGCGGCTTCGACTTCCGTTATGGCGCGAAGGGCGGCGGTTCGGCGCAGACGCTCAGCGAGTCAGGGGCGTCGATGGGCTTCACCACCGCCGTCACCCCGTGTCAGACCGATGAGACGGGGCACAAGCTGTCGTCGTCGGCCGTGCGTGAGGCGCTGGAAGCCGGTGACGCGCAACTGGCCGGGCACGTGCTGGGCCGTCCGCAGGCCTTTGCCGGTGTCGTGTCGCGCGGCGATCAGATCGGGCGTCAGATCGGCTTTCCGACGGCCAATATCGAGCTTGGCGACTATCTGCGCCCGCAATACGGGGTCTATGTGACGCGCACGCGGCTCAGCGACGGGCGGGTGCTGGGCAGCGTCACCAATTTCGGCAAGCGCCCGACGGTGGGCGGCCTGTCTGAGCGCTTCGAGACGCATATCTTCGGGCTGGACCACGACATCTACGATCAGGTGATCGAGGTCGAATTGCTGCACTATCTGCGCGGCGAACAGAAATTCCCCTCCTTCGATGCCCTAAAAGCGCAAATCGCCAGAGACGCCGAAACGGCACGGGCGTATTTTCGATAAACCCGTCTGCCGCAGACGGGGAGAAGGGCCAGTGGTCTAAACGTGCCGCACCGGCTGACGCAGGATCGTCTTCAGCTTCTCCGGCACAGTGCGGCGCGGGTCAGACAGATAGATTTCGTGGTGGTGGCCGGTTTCGCTCAGGCCATTGTCGGCAATCCATTGATGCAGGCGCGCGATCAGCGGGCCTTCGTCGTCATAAGACCCCATGTGCAGGGTCTGAACGCTCAAGCCCTCGGCCCAGGTTTCGAGCCGTAAGCGCCCCAGCGCCGAACCGCCTTTACCCTTGCGCCCGGCCCCGACCACGGCGCGGGCGAACATATCCGGCGTGATGGCGTCCGGCTGCGGCACCATGATCCGCCACGACCACAGGTCCTTGTCGCGGTCATAGAAACGCTCGAAACGATCAGCCCACCACAGCCCTTCCATCGGCGGCACGCTGTAGTCGAGGTCACATTCGACCTTGCTCATGAATTTCAGCCCATAGGCCACCGAAAACAGGGCCTGCATGGACGCAGCAAAGCCGTCGCCATTGGGGTCGCCGTGGCCGTCAATCATCAGGAACGGCAGCGGCGGCACGTCGATCAGCACAAACTGACCGGCGGGCGCGGTATAGAGCGACTTGCGCTCGCGTTTCAGATCGACCTTGCGCATGGGCACCTCCTGAGCGGAGGTTACAAGCCGTGCTGACAGTTTTTGTCAGGATTAGATGCGCCCCCAACCCAAAGCCCCTCCTCTAATTTTAGGGGAGGCGCTTTAACAATGGACCCTCACCCACTTTTCTTTCCCTGTCTTTGTTTGGCCCCTCGCCGGGCGGTGGCTTGCGCCACCTTGGCCGCCACCTTTGCGGTTTGAGCGGAATGTCCATTAGAAACCATTCCGCTCTAGGCAATCCCGGCGGCCTCTGATAAACGCTGCCTCCATGTTGACGATACGGGCGCAGCTTCGAATTTGAAGCCCAGCGTAAGCCACCCGCACCGGGTCTTGCGCTGGGAGTACATCGCCACGCCTTATTTGACCGTATCCCCTCCCAGAGATATCAGGATTCATGTCCGAACACCCTTCACGCGATTACCGCGAAACCGTCTTCCTGCCTGAAACCGCCTTCCCGATGCGCGCCGGCCTGCCCAAGGCCGAGCCCGAAATGCTGAAAAAGTGGGAAGAGTCCGACCTGTACCACAGCGTGCGCAAGGCGCGTCAGGCCAAGAACGCCCCCCTGTTCGTGCTGCACGACGGCCCGCCCTACGCCAATGGCAACATCCATATCGGCCATGCGCTGAACAAGATTCTCAAGGACTTCGTGGTGCGCTCGAAGTTCCTGATGGGCTATGACGTCGATTACGTCCCCGGCTGGGACTGCCACGGCCTGCCCATCGAATGGAAGATCGAGGAGCAGTTCAGCGCCAGGGGCCGGAGGAAGGACGAGGTGCCCGCCGCCGAGTTCCGCAAGGCCTGCCGCGAATACGCCGCCGAATGGATCGGCGTGCAGCGCGAAGAGTTCAAGCGTCTGGGCGTCTTAGGCGAATGGGATGAGCGCTACGCCACCATGGACTTCGACACCGAAGCGAAGGTGACGGCGGAGTTCCACAAGTTCCTGATGTCGGGCCAGCTTTATCGGGGCTCAAAACCCGTCATGTGGTCGCCGGTCGAGCGCACGGCTCTGGCCGACGCTGAGGTCGAATACCACCCGCACGTCAGCCCGACCATCTGGGTGAAGTTCCCGGTCCTAAATGGCCCGGTTCCCGGAGATGTGGTGATCTGGACGACAACGCCATGGACTATCCCGGCAAACCGTGCCGTCAGTTTCAACCCAAAGGTCGCCTATAGTTCCTTCAAAGTCGAGGCGATTGAAGAAAATCTTGAGTTCGAACCTTGGGTCTCGGTCGGCGACTGTCTCATCGTCGCGGATAAACTCGTCGAGGATGTTTTCAAGGCGGCCAAGGTAGCACGCTGGTCCAAGGTGGCGTCTGTTGATCCAACTGGGTGGACCTTGCAACATCCGTTGTTCGATGTAGGTGGACCCGGCGGCTATGACTTCGACGTGCCCATGCTGGCGGGCGATCACGTCACGGACGATGCCGGTACGGGCTTCGTGCACACGGCGCCCGGCCACGGCGCGGACGACTATCTGGTGTGGCTCAAGCATGGCTATTCGCTGGATTCCATCCCCGACACCGTGGACCCCGATGGGGCCTACTACCCGCATGTGCCGCTGTTTGCGGGTCTGAAAGTCCTTGAAACCGAGGGCAAGAAGGCCGGCAAGTTCGGCGACGCCAACAAGGTGGTGATGGAAAAGCTGATCGAAGCCGGCAACCTGCTGGCGCGCGGTCGCGTCGATCACTCCTATCCGCATTCGTGGCGCTCTAAAGCCCCGGTCATCTTCCGCAACACGCCCCAGTGGTTTATCCGCATGGACGGTGAGACGAACCTGCGCGCCACGGCGCTGAAGGCCATCTCCGAGACCGCCTTCTACCCCGATCAGGGCCGCAACCGTATCGGCAGCATGGTCGAAACCCGCCCGGACTGGCTGATCAGCCGTCAGCGCAACTGGGGCACGCCACTGGCCATGTACGTCGATAAAAAGACGGGTGAGCCGCTGAAGGACGAGGCGGTCAACGACCGCATCATCAAGCTCATTGCATCTGAGGGCGCAGACGCCTGGTTCACGCGCCCGGACGAGGATTTTCTGGGCAATGGCTACAATCCGGCGGACTATGAGAAGGTTACGGATATTCTGGATGTGTGGTTCGACTCCGGCTCGACCCACGCCTTTACACTGGAAGGCCGCGACAATACCCATAGCCCCGCCGACCTCTATCTCGAAGGCTCGGATCAGCACCGCGGCTGGTTCCAGTCGTCGCTGCTTGAGTCGTGCGGCACACGCGGCCGTGCGCCGTATAAGGCCGTCCTGACCCACGGTTTCGTCCTCGACGAACAGGGCGAGAAGATGTCGAAGTCCAAGGGCAATGTCGTCGCCCCGCAGGACATCGCCAAGGAATCCGGCGTCGAAATTCTGCGCCTGTGGGTCGCCCTGTCCGACTATTCCGACGACCTGCGCATCGGCAAGCAGATCATCCAGACGACCGTGGACGCCTATCGCAAGCTGCGCAATTCGCTGCGCTATCTCTTGGGCGCGCTCAACGGTTATACGGACGCTGAGGCCGTCGATTATCAGGACATGCCGTCGCTGGAACGCTATATCCTGCACCACGTGCATGAGTTGGATGCCAAGGTGCGCGCCGCCTATGACGCCTATGACTTCGCCGGCGTCATCCGTCCGGTGGCCGATTTTGCGTCCCAGACCCTGTCGTCGCTCTATTTCGACATCCGCAAGGACAGCCTCTATTGCGACAAGCCGTCGGACGTAAAGCGCCGCGCCTGCCGCACCGTGCTCAACATCCTGTTTGAGCGCCTGACGGCCTGGCTGTCGCCCATCATGGCCTTCACCACCGAAGAGGCGTGGAGCTATCGCTATCCGGACGCACCGGAAAACCTTTATCGCACCCTGCCTGCCGTGCCCGCCGAATGGCACAATGCCGCCGAAGCGGCGCGCTGGGGCAAGATCGAGGAAGTGCTGTCGGTCGTTACCGCCGCTCTGGAAGAGAAGCGCCGCGACAAGGTGATCGGTTCGGCGCTCGAAGCCGCGCCGACGGTGTTTATCGACTCCGAACCGCTGCTGGCGGCCTTTGACGGCATCGACGCGGCGGAGGTCTTCCGCACGTCTCAGGCCGTGCTGTCGGCCTCAGTCGGCCCGGACGACGCCTTCCGCCTCAACGAGGTGAAGGACGTGTCGGTCGTGGTGCACATCGCGCACGGCAACAAGTGTCAGCGGTCGTGGCGCATCCTGCCCGAAGTGGGCTCGGACCCGCGCTACCCGGATCTCTCTTTGCGCGACGCCGCCGCCGTCGCCGAATGGGACGCCGCTCGTGGGGGCTAGTCGTCCCGCTTCCCCCCTGATATCAGAGGGGATACCGGCTTTAGCCGGAGGGGGGTTATGCGGCGGGATTAACCCCACCCGTCTCGTCGCTCACGCGCCGATCCACCCTCCCCTGATATCAGGGGAGGTGCTTATCTTCTGCATCGACGGCCAATCATGACTGACCTTCACACCAAGCTGAAAACCCACTTCGCCCCGCCGCACACCACGCCGCTGGGGCGGCAGATGCTGCTGATCGGCCTGATCGGCCTGATCCTCGATCAGATCAGCAAGAACTGGATTTTATACGGTCTGCAACTGCCCAGTCTCGGACAGGTCAAGATTTTGCCCTTCTTCTCGTTCAGCATGGTGTGGAACAAGGGCGTCAGCTTCGGTTTCTTCCATTCGGAAGGGATCGGCCGCTGGCTGCTCACCCTGTTTTCGCTGGTCGTGTCGGCCTGCCTGATCGACTGGGTCCGCCGCACCAACCGGCGCGTCCTCGGTCTGGGGCTGGCTCTGGTGGCGGGCGGAGCCATCGGCAACGCCATCGACCGGGTCATCTACGGCGGCGTGGTCGATTTTCTCGATTTTTCGGGGCTCGGCTTTCCGTGGGTGTTCAACATCGCCGACGCCGCCATCAATATCGGCGTGGCCCTGTTGTTCATCGACGTCTTCTTCCTCAATCGGGAAGAGTCGAAACAAGGTTAAACGCGGACCCTTGGCAGGGCGGCGAAAAGCAAGTAACACTCTCCGGCCCCTTCTGAAAAAGGGCACGGATAATGCGGAGCGAAGAATGAAGTCGGTCAAAGTAGTGGCGGGTCTGGTGCTGATCGCCGGCGTCGGTCTGACGGGGTGCGAATCGACCAAGAGCGCGCTGGGCCTGAACAAGGTCGTGCCGGACGAGTTTCGCGTCGTGACCAAGGCGCCTTTGGTGGTGCCGCCGGATTTCGCGCTGCGTCCGCCCGCGCCAGGTGAGCCCCGCCCGCAGGAACTGCAACCCGAAAGCGCGGCGCGTGAGGCCCTGTTGGGTCAGCGTCAGGCCATCACCCGCTCCGAAGGCGAGAAGGTGCTGGCCACCAAGGCCGGGGCCGATAAGGCCGATCCGCTGGCCCGCTACGTCGTGGACGATGAATTTGGCGATCTGGCCTATAAGGAAGAGAGCTTCGCCGACAAGATCCTGTTCTGGAAAAAGGACACGACCCCGGCGCCCGTGCCCTCGACCAATTCGGTGATCGCCGGTGAAGTCAACGCGCTCGACCCGGAAGCCGAAGCGGCCCGCATCAAGTCGCTGCTGGGCGACGGCAAGGTGACCATCGAGCAGAAGAAGGAAAAGTCCTTCAAACTGCCCGGCCTGTAAGCCGTAAGACATTGTGGTTTCAAAAGGGCTGCTGCACTGCGGCCCTTTTTCGTTTGGGTTTACGCCTTAAGATCGAAACCACAGATTCCACAGATGCCACAGATTATCCGTGCCCGTGTCACCCGCCCGGCGCGCAGCGCCCATCTGTGAAATCTGTGGTTCACACCTCTTATTGACATCGCGAGCGAGACTCTTTTGAACCACAGATAGACACGGATGACGAAGGGCGTTCGTCTGCACGGGTATCCGTGTCGGCGGCAAAGCCGCCATCCGTGTGCATCCGTGGTGAAAGACATTCCTTAAAAGCCCACAGGCGTCACGACTTGTGCTGAAAGAATAGAAACCACAGATTTCACAGATGCCACAGATTATCCGTGCCCGTGTCGCCCGCCCGGCGCGCAGCGCCCATCTGTGAAATCTGTGAAATCTGTGGTTCACACCTCTTACTGACATCGCGAGCGAGACTCTTTTGAACCACAGATAGACACGGATGACGAAGGGCGTTCGTCTGCACGGGTATCCGTGTCGGCGGCAAAGCCGCCATCCGTGTGCATCCGTGGTAAAGCCCTTCGGGCGCAGGCGGCGTTACGGCTCAGCGTTCGTGACGTTCGTGGTTAATTCCCTTCCCGACATTGCCCCCACAGCCGGACTCAACTAAATTGGGTCAATGGCCCATATTTCCCGCCTGCCTCAGGACACCATCAACCGCATCGCCGCCGGCGAGGTGGTCGAGCGTCCGGCTTCGGCCATCAAGGAACTGGTCGAAAACGCCATCGACGCCGGGGCGACGCAGATCGACATTTTCGCCGATATGGGCGGCCTGTCGCGCATCCTGATCGAGGATAATGGGCGCGGCATGGACGCCGAAGACCTGCCGCTGGCGGTCGAACGCCACGCCACTTCCAAGCTGAAACCGCAGGCCGACGGCACCTGGGATCTGCTGCATATCCAGACGCTCGGCTTTCGCGGTGAGGCCCTGCCGTCCATGGGCTCCGTGGCGCGTCTCGACATCACTTCGCGCGCCAAAGGCATGGACGGCGCCATTGCCATTACGGTCGATGCCGGGGCGATGTCGCCGCTGCGCCCCGCCGCCTTTTCGCGCCCGCACGGCACGCGGGTCGAGTTGAAGGACCTGTTTTACGCCACCCCGGCGCGGCTGAAGTTCATGAAGACCGACCGCGCCGAGAACATGGCGATCAGCGAAGAGGTCAAGCGTCAGGCCATGGCGCACGAGGATGTCGGCTTTTCGCTGACGCTGGATGGCAAGCGGTCCTTGCGCCTCTATCCCGAAGAGGCCGGATTTGAGGGGCGTCTGAAGCGCCTGGCCGCGCTGCTGGGCGATGATTTCGGCCACAATGCCCTGCTGATTGATCAGCAGCGCGAGGGCGTCCGGCTGACCGGCTATGCGGGACTGCCGACCTTTTCGCGCGGCAATGCCCAGCATCAGTACCTGTTCGTCAATGGCCGCCCGGTGCGCGACAAGCTGCTGACCGGGGCGCTGCGCGGGGCCTATGCCGATTTTCTGGCCCGCGACCGCCACCCGATGGCGGTGCTCTATGTCGAGACCGACCCGCAGGATATCGACGTCAATGTCCACCCGGCCAAGGCCGAGGTACGCTTCCGCGACCCCAATCTGGTGCGCGGCCTGATCATCGGGGCGTTGAAACACGCCCTGGCCTCGGCCGGGCACCGCGCCGCGACCACCGTCGCCGATCAGGCGCTCAGCGCCTTCAATCCGTTGTCGTCGGGCTATCGTGCGCCGATGCAACCCACCCTGTCCCTGAATGGAGGCTATCAACCCCGCGCCTATGCGACGCCGGACCAGCCGCACCCTAACTACCAGCCGGCGTGGAATACCGACCTGACCTTTGCCCCGTCGGCCAGAGTCGAAAGAGACTTTGTCGAGGCCGCACCCACGATGGAGCGGCCGGAGGACAGCGGCCTGGCCGAAGCGGGGGTTGATCTGAGCGTGCTCAGCCAGCCCTTGCCGCCGGAGTTTGAGTCCTATCCTCTGGGGGCTGCGCGGGCGCAGTTGCACGAGACCTACATTCTGGCGCAGACCAAAGACGGCCTGATTATCGTCGATCAGCACGCGGCCCACGAAAGGCTGGTCTATGAGCGCATGAAGACCATGATGGCCGAAGGCAATGTGGCGCGTCAGACCCTGCTGATCCCGGAAATCGTCGATCTCGACCCCGCCGATGTCAGCCGCCTGATGGCGCGGCGCGACGATCTGGAAGGCTTTGGCCTGATGATCGAAAGTTTTGGCCCGGCGACGATTCTGGTGCGCGAAGTCCCGGCCCTGATCGGCGATGGTGACGTGGCCGGGCTGATCCGCGATCTGGCCGACGATATTGCCGAAAACGGTCAGGCCCTGATCCTCAAAGAGCGGATGGCCGAAATCTGCGGCAATATGGCATGTCGTAACTCTGTGCGCGCCGGGCGGCGGCTGTCGGCCTCCGAAATGAACGCCCTGCTGCGGCAGATGGAGGCCACCCCCCATTCGGGTCAGTGCAATCACGGCCGCCCGACCTATGTCGAACTGAAGCTGAAAGATATCGAAAAGCTGTTCGGTCGAAGATAGAGATTTGCCACGAAAAACACCAAAAGCACGAAAGGTGTCGCAGCGTTTTTTTCGCGAAGCGCCTGAAACACCGACGGGTCGCACGCTGTTCAGTGGCTTTTGGGCGGAGGCCTGTCCGCTATTCGAATGTTCGTGCTTTTCGTGGCGAAACACCTTAAATATGACGACACGTCAAACGGTGTTATTTAACCACGGATAGACACGGATGACGAACTACGTTCGTCTGGCACGGATATCCGTGTTGGCGGCAAAGCCGCCATCTGTGTCTATCCGTGGTGAGAAAGAGTCCCGGCCCCCGAAAGCACAGAAGGGCGCTGCGCGCCGGTGCTGGCACCGCAACGCGGTTAATCTGTGCGATCTGTGAAACCTGTGGCTTCTACCGATTACGCCTTACCCCATAGAAACGCCCGCAGCATACGTCGGAAGCTTAACCACCTATATTCGCGGTGCGATTTTCAAGGGCGATCAGGGTGAGCGCACCTCATCCGGCTCACTCACCCTAAGCCCCACTC
Organism: Asticcacaulis sp. DW145; assembly: GCF_037101385.1. Classification (NCBI taxonomy): domain Bacteria; kingdom Pseudomonadati; phylum Pseudomonadota; class Alphaproteobacteria; order Caulobacterales; family Caulobacteraceae; genus Asticcacaulis; species Asticcacaulis sp. DW145. The sequence continues at coordinate 1,197,510 of NZ_AP029025.1, forward strand.
CCCCGTCGGCTCATGCGGTCTATGTCCCGTCAGACCGGAGCTTTAGGTCAGACCCACAACCGGGATAACAAGGTCAGTTTCCCCCTGAACCCCATACCCGGTTGAAACAGCCATAAAAAAACCCGCGGCAAACGCCACAGGCTACAAAATCAACGCGTCACGTTGAGAACGATAATCCCGACACCCATCAGGAAGGCCCAGGCCTGAACGCTGAGACCGGCCATCAGAATAACCTTCAGGCCGTCGCGGCGCTTCTTGCCGCCTTCAAGCTTGATCGCTTCTGCCGTCATAACATCACCCCAATTTATAACAGTTCAATCCCGCCCCTTAAGGGAGCTTCAGTGCATTAAACGTGCCGCACAGCGCGGTTTACACCTTGTTAAGGACATATTGGGGACACAATAAAAAACTCGTCAATACGAATTTTCTGCGAAATGGGTTAATTTAGCCACAGCCCGGATGGGCCATGTCAAAATAGATATAAAAATCAGTAATTTGAGTAGTTAAAATTCTGTAAGAATTTTTTGTTTCAGGAACAGGACCTGCGCCGGACCATAGGTTCGGGTGTCGATTATTTGCCACAGTTCCGTGGCAAAAAAGTCCTCATCGGCGGCCAATTCGGCCACAATCAGGGCCTCACCGCTCAGCCAGTTCCCGTTTCGCAACGCCTCCAGCGCCGGCTGTACCAAACCCTTACGGTAGGGCGGATCCATAAACACCAGATCGAAGGCTTCCGACCCGCCGCCGGGCCTTACCCCCAGTTGCGTGGCGTCGCGGCGGTGGATGCGCGTGACGCCAAACAGGCCAAACGCTTCGACATTGTCGCGGATGGCGCCGCGCGCCGCGTCGTCCGTATCGACAAACAGACAAAACGCCGCCCCGCGCGACATCGCCTCAAGCCCCAGCGCGCCGGAACCGGCAAAGACGTCCATCACCCGCGCCCCGTTGAGGTTGGGGGCGAACTCGGCGTGCTCCAGAATGTTGAACACGGCCTGACGCGCCCGGTCCGAGGTCGGGCGGGTGTTCTGGCCTTCGGGGGCGCTGAGGGCGCGCCCGCGAAACTCACCACCAACGATGCGCATGCGGACTTACTCCGGACGCGGCTTGCGCGGCGCGCCCTTACCGGCGAAGCCGCCCGGACGCCCGCCAGATTTAAACCCGTCAGATTTAAAGCCACCCGGCTTGCCCCCGAAGGACTTGCCACCACCGGGCTTACCGCCAAACGACTTGCCCGCCGGGCGGTCGCCGAAGCTGCGCTCACCGCGCGGTTTGAAGTCGCCCTCAGCGCGCGGCTTGAAATCACGCTGCGGACGGTCACCCGCCGGACGCTCGCCACGCGGCTTATCAAAGCGCGGCTTGTGGCCGTAGCTACGTTCGCCCCGCGGCTTGAAGTCACCCTCAGCGCGCGGCTTGAAATCACGCTGCGGGCGGTCGCCCGCCGGGCGTTCCCCACGCGGTTTGTCAAAGCGCGGCTTGTCGCCGTAGCTGCGTTCGCCACGCGGCTTGAAGTCACCTTCGCCACGTGGTTTGAAATCACGCTGCGGACGGTCACCTGCCGGGCGTTCGCCACGCGGTTTGTCAAAGCGCGGTTTGTCGCCATAGCTGCGTTCGCCACGGGGCTTGAAGTCCCCCTCACCGCGCGGCTTGAAATCGCGCTGCGGACGGTCGCCACGCGGTTTGAAACTGCCTTCGCCGCGCGGTTTGAACTCGCCGGTATTGAAGTCTCGTCTGGGACGCTCGGCGCGCGGCGTCCATTCGCGCTCCTCGCGTTCCGGACGGCGATCACGCGCCTGCCCGTCACCTTCAAAGCGCGGGCGCTCATCGAAATCGCGGTCGCCAAATTCCTTGGCCTCGTACTTGCGGCGGAAGGCCTCTTCGCGGCTGATCGGGCGCTCGCGGCGTTCCTCACGGCCTTCGCCCTTCGACGCAAAGCGTTCACCGCCCCCACGACGGCCGGTGCGTGGCGCGCCCTCGCCTTCGGTCCGGCGCAGACGCATCGGCGTGCGCGTCTGGGTCTCGTTTTCCGACGGCAGGTTGCGCGGGTCGATCTTGTCGCCCAGCAGCTCGCGCACGACGCGCGGGCCGATTTCCTCGACTTCACCCGGCTCGATATCGCCGAGCTGGAACGGACCGTAGGCCAGACGGATCAGGCGGTTGACCTTCAGGCCCAGGCTGTCGAGCACCTTACGGACTTCGCGGTTCTTGCCTTCGTTGAGCGACACCGTGATCCACAGATTGGCGCGGCCGTCGGCCTTTTCCTGCGCCTTGTCCAGCCTGGCTTCGATGGGACCGTACTGCACGCCTTCGACCGTCACGCCGTTTTTCAGCGTGTCGAGCGCCGCCTGCGTGGTGCGCCCCAGCGCCCGCACGCGATAGACCCGCGTCCAGCCGGTCGTCGGCAGCTCCAGCGCGCGCGCCAGTTCGCCGTCATTGGTCAGCAGCAGCAGACCTTCGGAATTGATGTCGAGGCGGCCCACCGAAATCACGCGCGGCAGTTCCTGCGGCAGCGAATTGAACACGGTGGGGCGGCCCTGCGGGTCCTGATGGGTGGTCATCAGACCGACCGGCTTGTGGTAGCGCCACACGCGGGTGGGCTCGGCCTTACGGATCGGCTTGCCTTCGACGGTGATCAGGTCGTCGGGCGACACGGTGGTCGCCGGGGTGTCGAGCAGGCGGCCATTGACGGCGATCTTGCCGAGGCCAATCAGACGCTCAACTTCGCGGCGCGAGGCCAGACCGGCACGCGCCAGCACCTTGGCGATGCGCTCCGGCGGGCGCGCGGGCTTACCAAAGGACTTGTCAGCCGGGCCTTTCTTGGCCGCGGGCTTTTTGACGTAGGATTTTTTGGGGGCGGCGTCGCTGGCAACGCTCTCGGTCGGAGCGGCGGATTCGGGCGTATTATGGTCTTCAGACATCATCATTTTCCTGACTGGGCCTGCTCACGCAGGGCCTTTTAACTTGACGCCGCAGCGGTTTGCCGGTCATCAACCCCTATGGACTCCCCACAGGACATGACTGACGAAACCCTGATGCGTCTGGCGCTGGACGAGGCCGAAAAGGCCGCCCAGGCCGGCGAGGTGCCGATAGGCGCTTTAATCTACGATCCGTCAAGTAAAACCGTCATTGCGCGTGCAAAAAATGCGCCCATTAGTCTTAATGACCCCTCGGCCCACGCCGAAATACTGGCTTTACGCGCGGCGGGGCAGGTTGTCGGCAATTATCGCCTGACCGATCTGTGGCTCTATGTGACGCTGGAACCTTGCGCCATGTGCGCCGGCGCGCTGTCGCACGCCCGTATCGGACGGGTGATATATGGGGCCTCTGATCCCAAGGGCGGCGCGGTAGAGAGCGGCCCGCGCTTTTTTGCGCAGCCGACCTGCCACTGGGCCCCCGACGTCACCGGCGGCGTGCTTGAGGCCGAGACGAGTCAGGTGCTAAAAGACTTTTTCAGACAGCGGCGCAAGGTCCGCACATCCGAGGGGGCGCCCGATGAGGCTTGAGGGGTTTTTCGCAACGACGCTGCTGGCCGTCTCAGCCGCCGGTTCGGCGCTGGCACAGGTCCCCGCGACCCAGACCGTGTATGAGGGCACGATCGGCAAGGCGCCGGTGGTCATCGAGATCGTCAGACAGGGCAATCTGACCACGGCGCAGTATTTCTACAGCCGCTATCATCTGAGCATCCCTTTACAGGCCAGCGGCCCGCTCAGCTTTGAGGAGCGCACCAACTGCTGGGAAGACACCTGCCCGCTGGTCGGCAGGCTGCAACTGAAGGCCACAGCGACGGGCCTCAGCGGTCAGTGGCTGGGTCAGGCGGGCAAGAAGATCAATCGTGACATCGTGCTGAAAAAGGTCGCCGAACGCCGCTTTACCCCGGCTGAACGCGTGGCCGAAGCGACCAGCCTGCGCTCCAGCCTGTCCTACGACAGCCCCGTCGCAGCGCTCGATAACCCCTATCTCAGCCGCCTATACGATTCCGGCCTGACCGAAGGCAAGGCGACAGACCACGGCGCGTTCGCCGTGCGTGCCGTCACCGACAAGACGACGGGCGTATCCGGCGTGCGCCTGACCCGCGCGCCGGACGCTAAAACCCTGCCCCTAGCCAACCGGCTGCTGGACGGGCTGCGTTTTCAGATGGTCGATGGCGCGCTGAGTTGTCTGGCCGAAAGCAAGGACGACAATCCTGCGGCCGGGACGGCGGGCGGCTTCGATGAGACCACCACCGACGTGACCTATATGAGCGCCACCCTGATGACGGTGGAACAGTCCGGCTCGACCTTCTGCGGTGGCGCGCACCCCAATAATTTCTGGAACCGCACCACCTACGACCTGAAGACCGGTCAGGCGCTGGACCCCGACCGCGTACTGAAACTTTATGCACGACCGGCCAGAACCGACACGGACGGCGCCCCGGTCGAAACCCCGGAGTATCAGGCACTCAAAGCCAAACTGACCCCCAAATCACCGTGGTTCGTCGGCGATAAGGATCAGGACGAATGCCTGAGCGACGACCTCGGCTACGGCTATGCGCTGTCTTTTAACGACAAGGGGCTGGTCTTCAGTCTGCAAGACCTGCCGCACGTCATGGGCGTGTGCATGGGCGAATACTATGTCGTGCCCTACGCCGCCCTGAAACCCCTGTGGCGGCCCGAAGCCAAGACCTATTTCAATGGCCTGTGAGGCAAGGATATGACGTTCGATTTTCGCGAAATTCCGCAGCGCTTCGGCTATTTCGTTGCTAATGTGCAAACCTTCTGGGACGACCTGACTCAGCATTCGGAGTTCCTGTCGAACCTGCTGATCGCCGCCCTGATCCTGATGTTCACCCTGTTCCTGTCACAATGGCTGTCGAACACGGTGCGCAATACGGCCAAGCGCTACGCCCATTCCGACGCCGACCGCACCCTGCCGGAATTCCTGTCGCAGGTGGTGTGGTGGCTAATCATGGTGGTCGGTCTGGTGGTCATCCTCAACCGGCTGGGGGTGCAGACGACCTCGATCCTGACCGTGCTGGGGGCGGCGTCTCTGGCCATCGGTCTGGCGTTGCAAGGCACGCTGTCCAACGTCGCCTCAGGCATCATGCTGCTGGTACAAAAACCCTATCGCATCGGCGATACGGTGACGATTGGTGACGTGACCGGCACCGTCGGGCGGCTGGGCCTGTTTTCGACCGAGCTGACCAATGGCGACAGCCACAAGGTCTATATCCCCAATGCCAAGATCTTTTCCGACCGCATCATCAATATCAGCCATTACGGCCACCGCACCCTGGCCATACTGGTGACGGTCGATTTCGCCACCGATCTCGATAAGGCCCTGTCCATTCTGAAAAAAGTCACCGCGTCGCACCCCGGCACCCTGTCCACGCCGGACGTCTGGGCCGGGGTCGAGAACTTCACCGACAACGGCGTGCAGCTTAAGGTGACGGCGCAGGTGACGGTGGCTCAGCACGGTCAGGTGCGCGCCGATGTGCTGAAATCGGTCAAGGAAGAATTCGGCGCGGCGGGCATCTACATCCCCTATCCGCATCAGGTGACGATGGAAAAGGCGCTGGCCGCCGCCACCGGCGAGAAGACCGGCGCTTAAGCCCCCACTCCGCCGTTCGCTTTGCGCACAGGGGCGGCGGATTAGGCTTGCGCATCCTGCAAAATTCGTTTCAAAAGGAACGTATAAAGACTTTTTTGTGGCACTGGGGGGTGCGAAAAACCGCCCGCCCGTCCGCTTATCGTTTTCGCTGGGGTCATCCGTGTTTAAAAAGCTGCTGCTCGCTTCGTGCGTCTTCGTCCTGCCGGCCGTCACCTCCGTCGCACTGGCCGATCCGGTCGAACAGACCAAGGGCCGTTTTGAGGACAAGTTCCGTCAGTTGGAAGGCGAAGAATGGCCAACGCCCACCGATTACCGTAACGCCGCCGGTGAGCCGGGCTATCGCTACTGGCAGCAGAAGGTCGATTACCGCATCAAGGCCTCGCTGAACGAAGCGACGCGCACCCTGACGGCTTCGGAAACCGTCACCTACAAGAACAATTCGCCCGATACGCTGCGCTATCTGTGGCTGATGCTCGATCAGAACAGTTACAAGCGCGACTCGATCGCGCAACTGACCGACACCGTGTCGCCGTCGAAAGAGATTTCGGTGGGCGAAGTGCGCCGCGTCAAGCGCATGCAGGTGTGGGAAGGCGGCTTTAACGACCTGAAGGTCACCGCCGCCGACGGCAGCGCCCTGCCCTTCACGCTTAATGACACCCTGATGCGTATTGATCTGGCGCAGCCGCTGAAGTCGGGCGAGAGCCTGACCTTTACGGTGTCGTGGAGCGTGCCCCTGCCCGAAACCAAGGTGGTTGGCGGCCGTTCGGGCTATGAATGCTTCACCAAGCCGGGCGAAGACGGCAACTGCATCTTTCTGGGGGCGCAGTGGTTCCCGCGGCTGGCCGTCTATTCGGACTATGAAGGCTGGCACAACAAGGCCTTTATCGGGTCGGGCGAGTTCACGCTGGAATTCGGCGACTATGAGGTCGAGCTGACTGTCCCCGCTGATCACGTCGTCTCCGCCACCGGCGAACTGCTCAACCCGTCCGAAGTGCTCACCCCGGCGCAGCAAAAGCGCTTCACGGAGGCGAAGACGGCGGCGGCCCCGGTCTATGTCGTCACGCCCGATGAGGCCGCCGCCGCCGAAAAAGGCAAGGCCACGGGCACCAAGACGTGGAAGTTCAAGGCCGACAATGTGCGTGACTTCGCTTTCGGCTCGTCGCGCAAATTCATCTGGGACGCCATAGGTGTCAAGAATGCCGACCCGGCGCACCCCACCGTGATGGCCATGTCCTTCTTCCCGAAGGAGGCGCGCCCGCTGTGGGACGCCTATTCGACCAAGTCGATCGCCCACACGCTGAACGTCTATGGCAAGTTCGCCTTCGCCTACCCCTACCCGACGGCGCAGTCGGTCAACGGGCCGGTCGGCGGCATGGAATATCCGATGATCACCTTCAACGGCCCGCGCCCGGTGAAGGACAAGAAGACGGGGGAGCTGACCTATACGGAACGCGCCAAGTACGGCCTGATCGGCGTGGTTATCCACGAAATCGGCCACATCTGGTTCCCGATGACGGTCAATTCCGACGAGCGTCAATGGACGTGGATGGACGAAGGTATCAACTCCTTCCTCCAGTTTCAGGCCGAAAAGGCATGGGACAAGGACTACCCCACCCGTCGCGGTGAGCCCAAGTCGATGGTCGAGTACATGCTGAGCGAGAATCAGGTGCCGATCATGACCAATTCGGAATCGATCCCGCAATTCGGTAACAATGCCTATGGCAAGCCGGCGGCGGCGCTGACCATCCTGCGCGAAACCGTGCTGGGGCGCGAAAAGTTCGACTTCGCCTTCAAGGAATATTCGCGCCGCTGGCAGTTCAAGCGTCCGACCCCCTATGACTTCTTCCGCACAATGGAAGAGGCATCGGGAACCGATCTCGACTGGTTCTGGCGCGGCTGGTTCTATTCGACCGACCACGTGGATATAGAGCTGGCCGATGTGAAGAAGGCCCGCCTCAATACCCGCGACCCGGTTGTCGAAAAGGCTTGGGAAAAAGTGCAGGACGACGCGCAGCCCGACTCGCTGACCGCCGCGCGCAATACCGGCAAGACGGTCGTTGAGACCGATCCGGCCACGGTCGATTACTACAATACCGACGACAAGTGGGAACCCACGGTCAAGGAGAAGAAGAAGTATGCCGACCTGCAAAAGGACATCGACCCGGACCTGAAAGAGGCGCTGGCGGTGAAGGACAACTTCTACAACTTCACCTTCCGTAACAAGGGCGGGCTGGTCATGCCGGTGATCCTCAAGATGGACTTCACCGACGGCACCTCCGAAACCGTGCGTATCCCGGCCGAGGTCTGGCGCTATGATCCGCGTCAGGTGACGTGGCAGTACGCGACGCTGAAAACGCTGAAACAGGCGGTCATCGACCCGCTGTGGGAAACGGCGGACGCCGATGTCTCCAACAACGCCTTCCCGCGCAAGATCGACGAACAGCGCTTTGAGGTCCGCGAAGGCGAAGACGGCCCCAACCGCATGAAGGACGACGATCTGGTCGTCACGCCGGACAGCCTGAAGACCCAGCCCAAAAAGGCGGACAAGAAGTGATCCGACGCGGTTTCCTGCTGGGAGGGGCGGCCCTGATGCTCGCCTCTCCGGCACTGGCCCATCGCGGCCATCACACGCTAAGCGTGGTGGAAATCGCCCCGGACGGCGCAGTGACGGTGACACATACCCTGTCGGCGCACGACAGCGAGCCGGAGCTGGTCGAGCTGGCCCCCGACGCGCAACCCTCCGTGGATGATCCGGATGCCCTCAAGGCGCTGGAAGCCCACCTGCGCAACGCCTTCACGATCAATGGTCAGAGGCTCGACTTTTTCGCTTACGAAGCCTGGGGCGACGACCTGCAATTCACCTTTAAAGGCAAGCTGAACGGCGTTCCGAAGACCGTGACGGTCGCCTATGGCCTGTTCCCGAACTCGCGCAAAACCGGCGTCGGACTGGTCAATGTGCGCCTCAACGGCGTGACCAAGAGCCTGACCTTTGCCAAAGGCGATGCGCCAAAGACGGTGGGGTTCTGAGTTAAACCAGTCCCGTCTGGCCGATCTTGTAGAAGCGTTCGGCGCGCTGGGCCACAAGCTGATCCGGCGACAGGTAGTCCAGCGCCTGAAGCTCGGATTCCACCACATCGCCGACCTTTTTGATCGCCGCGTCCTTGTCGGCGTGCGCGCCGCCGGCGGGTTCTTCGATGATGCGATCGACGATACCCAGTTTCAGCAGGTCGGTGGCGGTAATCTTCATCTGATCGGCGGCGTCCTTGGCGCGCGAGCCGTCACGCCACAGGATCGAGGCCGCGCCTTCCGGCGAGATGACCGAATAGATCGAGTGTTCAAGGATCAGCACGCGGTTGGCGGCTGCCAGCGCGATGGCCCCACCCGACCCGCCTTCACCGGTGACGGTGGCGACAAACGGCACCTTCAGCGTGAGGCCGCGCTCGGTCGAACGCGCAATGGCCTCGGCCTGACCGCGCTCCTCGGCCCCGATGCCCGGATAGGCCCCGGCTGTATCGACAAAGGTGATGACCGGCAGGCCGTACTGTTCGGCCATATCCATCAGGCGCACCGCCTTGCGGTAGCCCTCCGGGCGCGCCATGCCGAAATTGTGGCGCAGGCGCGAATTGGTGTCGTGGCCCTTTTCGTGGCCCATCACGACCACAGACCGCCCGCGGAAACGCCCCAGACCGCCGACAATCGCCTGATCGTCGCCGAATTTGCGGTCCCCGCGCAGCTCGACGAAATCCTCGATCAGGCCATTGAGATAATCGACCAGATGCGGGCGCTCCGGGTGGCGGGCGACCATGGTCTTTTGCCACGGCTCAAGGCGATCGTAGGTTTCTTTGATCAGCACCTGGGTGCGTTCGCGCAGGGCGCGGATTTCGGTGTCGAGATTAGCCCCCCCCGAAGACGACAGGGCCGACAATTCCTCGATCTTGGCTTCCAGATCGGCGATCGGACGTTCGAATTCGAGATAATGGCGCATGATCTTCCGGGGACTCGGTTTCCGTTACAAACCTTGGCGTTTAGCTTAAGTCGGCTCAGGGGGCAATATGCCCGGACCGGACGCCGCGCGCGAAATGATTCACCCAAATCGGCGTTTCGACAGCGGGTGGTGCGTTTCGACCACCTCTTTGAGGCGTTCGGTGGCCACGTGGGTATAGACCTGTGTCGTTGAGATGTCGGCGTGCCCCAGAAGCGTCTGCACGACGCGCAGGTCGGCCCCGCCTTCGAGCAGGTGGGTGGCAAAGGCATGGCGCAGGACGTGGGGCGAGACGCGCGCCGGGTCGATCCCGGCCTCCAGCGCCGCCTCGTCCAGCAACTGCCCCACCCGGCGGCGCGTCAGGTGCCCCTGCGCCCCGCGCGAACAGAAGAGAAAGGGGTTGGCCTTGTCTTTCGCTCCCAGAAACAGCGGCCGGATATCGAGATAATCCTTGATCGCCGTGCGTGCCGACTGGTTGAGCGGCACCAGCCGCTCCGTGCCCCCCTTGCCCTTGACGATCAGATAGGCCGGGTCCTTTTGCACGGCATCGAGGCGCAGGGCGACGATTTCCGACACCCGCATCCCTGAGGCATAGGCGATCTCGATCAGGCATTGCAGGCGGATGGCCTGATGCGCGTCCTTCGCGTCGGCGGCGGCGATCAGGGCGTCCACCTCTTCGCGGCTGAGGATTTTCGGCAGGGGCCGGCCTTTTTTGGCGGCGGCGATCTTGCGGCTGGGGTCTATGTCGCTCAGCCCTTCGCGTACACAGAAACGATAGAATTGCCGCACGGCGGCGCGCTTGCGCTGAAGCGTCGATGAAGCCAGTCCGCGCGCATCCAGCGCCGCAAAAAACCCGGCAATATGGCTTTCGCTGAGGGTCAAAAGCCCCTCGGCATCGACCCCGGCATGGCTGCGCAGATCGAGCAGGTCCTGACCATAGGCCTCGCAGGTGCGCGGTGAGGCATTACGTTCGACGCTGAGCATCTGGAAGAAAGCGGTGAGCGGATCGGGACGCATGGTCTGGCTTTCGAAACGGGGGCGATTGGCCGTCCTTGGGACGATCTTGGGCACTATCAAAGCAATTTGGTTTATGACTGGCTAAATCGGGCCAACATCGTGTAAAGCACCTCCATGCATATCGTTTTTCCGCGCACGGGGCGCGCGCGTCGTGCCTGAGACCTCGAAACCGACTGAACCGCGTCTGATCCTGCCGCGCCCGGTGGCGCTGGTGGGGCTGATGGGCGTGGGCAAGACCACGGTGGGCCGACGGCTGGCCGACGCGCTGGCTGTACCCTTCCGCGACGCCGACGAAGAGATCGAAAAAGCCGCAGGCCTCAGCGTCTCCGACATCTTTGCCGCCTTTGGTGAGGCCGGTTTCCGCGACGGCGAGCAAAAGGTCATTGCGCGCCTGCTTGACGATGGGCCGCAGATACTGGCGACCGGCGGCGGGGCCTTTGTGCAGCCCGCCACCCACGACATCATCCGGCAAAAGGCCGTCACCGTGTGGCTGAAGACCGATCTGCGCGTCATCGCGCGGCGCGTCGCCAACCGCAGCCATCGCCCACTGCTGCGCGACCGCGACCCGATGGAGGTCCTGCGCGAGCACGAGGCCAAACGCTACCCCTTCTACGCCAGGGCCGATATTACGGTCGATACCGGCGATCAGTCGCACGGCAAGAGCGTTGAACTGGTTATCGGCGCGCTCAAGCGCTTTCTGGAAACGAAATAATGCCCACACTCCCCGTATCCGGCGGCGATTTCCGCCCCTATGAGGTCGAGGTCGGCGCCGGTCTGATCGCGTCGGCCGGTCGCCGTGTCCTGCCTTTTCTTAAAAACCGCCGCACCCTGATCGTCACCGACACCCATGTGGGGCCGCTGCACGCCGGACGCCTGAAAGAGGTGCTGGAGGCCGAAGGCATTGCCGCGCAGATCCTGACCCTGCCTGCCGGGGAAGAAACCAAGTCGTGGGAGGGCCTCAAGGCCCTGACCGACGGTCTGGTCGAGGCGGGGCTGGACCGCAAGGACGTGATTATCGCACTGGGCGGCGGCGTTATCGGCGACCTGACCGGCTTTGCGGCGGCCATCTATATGCGCGGCATCGACTTCGTGCAGATCCCCACCACCGTGCTGGCGCAGGTCGATTCCAGCGTCGGCGGCAAGACGGCCATCGACCACCCGAAGGGCAAGAACCTGATCGGGGCCTTCCATCAGCCGCGTCTGGTCCTGTGCGATCTCGACGTGCTGGCCACCCTGCCGGCGCGCGAAATCCGCTGCGGCTATGCCGAGGTGATCAAGTACGGCCTTTTGGGCGACAAGGCCTTTTTCGAGTGGCTGGAGGCCCATGATCAGGCCGTGCTGGCGCTGGAAGCGGCGGCCATTGAGCACGCCGTGGGCCGTTCGGTCGAGATGAAGGCCGAGATCGTCGCCGCCGACGAACGCGAGGGCGGGCAACGCGCCCTGCTCAATCTGGGGCACACCTTCGGTCACGCGCTGGAGGCCGAGCTGGGCTTTGGCGATACCCTGCTGCATGGCGAGGCCGTGGCCATCGGCATGGGCATGGCCTTCCGCTATTCGGCGCGCATGGGCCTGTGTGCGCAGGCCGAGGCCGACCGCGCCGTGGCGGCCATTGCCAGGGCAGGCCTGCCGACGCAGATGACGCAGATTCGCAACACGGCCTTTGATGCGGATACGCTGATCCGCCATATGGGCCACGACAAGAAGGCCGAGGGCGGCAAGCTGGTCTTTGTGCTGGTCAAGGGGATCGGCGAAGCCTTTGTAGCCAAAGACGTGTCCGCCGACTCGATCCGCGACTTCCTGATCGCCGACGGAGCTAAGGCCTGACTACACCTCCCCGCTGGCGGGGAGGGGGACCGCGCCCGCAGGGCGTGGGGGTGGGGTGGACATTGAACCGCAAGGCTAACCTTGTTTGATAGGTCGTCAGCGTCTGTGATCGGGGTTAGAGCGATGTGCGGAAAAGTGTGAGCGGTTTTCCGCAAAAACATCGCGACAAAACAAAAATTTAGAGCGAAATGACGTTTCCACCTAAAGTCATTTCGCTCTAGACACCCCACCACCACATCTCAGCGGCTTTTGCCGCATCGTGCGGTCCCCCTCCCCGGCATAGCCAGGGAGATGTAGGGCTTTATTCCCCCGCCACGGTTTCCGGATCGGTCTCCTTCTGGGCGCGGAAATATTTGCGCGTATGCCGCCCCAGAAACTGCGCGAAATCATCGACCAGCGTATAGGCCACCGGCACAAACAGCAGCGACAGCAGCGTCGAGGTCATCAGTCCGCCGATCACCGCAATGGCCATCGGCGCGCGGAAGGCGACGTCGGCACCCCAGCCGATGGCGATGGGCAACATGCCCGCCCCCATGGCCACGGTGGTCATCAGGATGGGTCGCGCCCGCTTGTGCGCCGCGTCCATCAGGGCGTCCATGCGCGGCATACCGCGATTGATGGCCTCCAGCGCATATTCGACCAGCAGGATCGAGTTTTTGGCCGCAATGCCGGTCAGCATGATCAGGCCGATCAGGGCGGGCATGGACAGAGACTTCCCCGTCACCAGCAGCAGCAGGAAGGCTCCGCCAAAGCTCAGCGGCAGAGCCGTCAGGATGGTGATGGGGATGGTGAAGCTGCGGAACAGCAGCACCAGCACCACATACATCAGCATGATGCCCGTCCCGATGGCGACGCCGAAGCCCTGCCCCAGTTCGGCCTGACTTTCCTGATCGCCGGTGACGAGTTCCTGTACCCCGGCAGGCAGGTTTTTCATGATCGGCAGGTTGCGCACGGCGTCCTGCGCCACGCCGGCCGGCACCCCGTCGGGCAGGTTGGCCTTCACCGTGGCGGTACGCGAGCGGTCAATGCGGGTGATCTGGATAGGGCCGGAGCCGAAGCGCACATCGGCCACCGCCTCCAGCGGCACAGCCACACCGTGATTGGTCGGCACCTTCAGCTCGGCCAGCGTGTCCACCACCGTGCGGGCCTGCGTATCCATCAGGACGCGGATCGGCACCTGACGGTCACCGATATTGTACTTGGCCAGGATCTGGTCGAAGTCGCCCACCGTCGCCACACGCGCCGCCTGAGAAATGGCCTGAGACGATACGCCCATCAGCGCCGCCTGATCGGCCTTGGGCGTCACCAGCACTTCGGGCCGCGACAGGTTGGAGGTCGAGAAGACGTTGCGCAGGCTGGACAATCCGCGCATCTGCCGCTCCAGTTCGCGCGACGCCTGCTCCAGCGCCTGCGGATCGTCCGACGCCAGGGTGAAGGAGACGATGCCGCCCCCGCCGCCCTCCTGACCGAAGGAGGCGCGCACGCCCGGATAACGCGCCACGAAGGTGTTGAAATCGGACTCAAACTGCTGCTGCGTGAGCTTGCGCTCGTGGCGCGGGATCAGGTTGATGGTCAGGCTGGCCTTGCGCAGATCGACCGAGGCAAAGGCGCTCTTGACCTCCGGGCGCTTTTTCAGCTCGTCCATGATCGAAATGACCACGGCGTCGGTCTCATCCAGCCGCGTGCCCGGCGGCATTTCGATGGACAGGAAGGAGCGCCCGTTGTCACCGACCGGGATGAATTCGCCGGGCAGCTTGGTCGAAATGAAGATCGACAGGACGAAAAAGCCGATACCGGCCATGAGGATGCCCCAGCGCATCTTCATGCCGTCACCCCCGTGTTTGCGCAGAAGCGTCCACACGCCGTAGGCCAGGGCCGCGAAGATAGCGAAGCCGATCCCGGCCCCGATAAAGGCACCTATGCCCTTGGGTGGCGCTGCCGGAGCTGTTGGCGGCGGCGGCAGGAAGGGTCCGGCCAGCATGAACAGCGCCAGCGCCGCAAACGCCAGTAACATCAGCCCCAGCGGCCAGCGCGCGTGCACGACGGCGCGCCCGCTGATCAGGCCAAGCCCCAGACCGCCCACCAGCACGCCCAGACCGATCGCCCCCAGCAGCAGGCCCGCCCCCTTGGTAGCGAACTCTGCCCCACCGAGCAGCAGCAGAAGCCCGCCGAGCGTGATCCCCAGCGTCCACAGAAGCGTGCGCCAGTAGAAGGGGCTTTCGAGCCCCCATCTCAGGCTGCTCAGATAGCCCTTCATCCAGAACGGATCGTCGTGTTCCTTGCCCGGATTGGCGCGCATCAGATAGGCGCCCATCAACGGGGTCAGGGTCCGCGCCACCACCAGCGAGAAGAAGACCGAAACGCAGGCCGCGACAGCGAAGCTCTTGAAAAACTGCCCCACAATGCCCGGCATGAAGCCGACCGGCGCGAAGACGGCGATGATGGTGGCCGTCGTCGCCACCACGGCCAGACCGATTTCGTCGGCGGCTTCGATCGCTGCCTCATAGGGCTTTTTGCCGTCGCGTATGTGCCGGACGATGTTTTCGATTTCCACAATGGCGTCATCGACCAGAATACCGATGGTCAGCGACAGGGCCAGCAGCGACACGATGTTGAACGAGTCGTTGAGCACATACATGACGAAGAAGGTCGGCAGCAGCGACATGGGCATGGCCATGGCCGACACGAAGGTCGCCCGCAGGTCGCGCAGGAACAGCCAGACCACCACCACGGCGAGGATGGCCCCGATCAGCAGGGTTTCCATCGAGGCCAGATAGCTTTCCTTGACCCAATCGACCGAGGCCGTCACCTCTTCGATCACCATGTTCGGGTGGGCTTTACGAATAGCGTCCATCGACTTGCGCACCGACTCGGCGACATCGACTTCGGAAGAGCCAATGGAGCGATAGACCGCAAAGCCCACCACCTCATTGCCGTTGAAACGCGCGCGTTCGCGCGGTTCGGCCCAGGTGTCGATGACCTGCCCCAGATCGCCCAGACGCACGGAACCGCCATTGGACAGGGCGATACGCGTTTCGCGCAGGGCATCGACGGAACCGGCATTGCCGAGCGTACGGATCGACTGCTCCGCCCCGCCGACCTCAAGCCGCCCGCCGGGCAGGTTGACATTGGTGGCGCGCAACTGGTTCGACACCTCGGCCGCCGTAATCCCCTTACCCGCCAGACGCGCCGGATCAAGCTGGATACGGATTTCGCGCGTCACCCCGCCGATGCGCGTCAGCTTGGCGACGCCCTTATTGGCGAGAATCTTCTTGGAAATGTCGTTATCGACGAACCACGACAACTGCTCAGGGTTCAGGCCGTCGCCGCGGATGATGTAGTTGATCAGGGCCTCGCCCGACGCCTCTTCGCGGCGGATGATCGGGTCCTGCACGTCGGCCGGCAGGTCCGAGCGGATCTGGGCCACGGCATTGCGCACATCGTTGGTCGCCTTTTCGAGATTGACCCCCAACTGAAACTCGATGGCGGTCGTGGACACCCCGTCATTGACGTAGGAGGTGATGTGCTTGACCGAACCGATGCCGGAGACGGCGTCTTCGACGCGCCGCGTCACCTGGGTTTCCAGCTCCGTCGGGGCCGCGCCTGACTGGATGTAGGTGGCGGTCACCACCGGCAGGTCGATATCGGGAAAATTATTGATACGCAGGGCCTGAAACGCACCCCAGCCGACAATGGTCATGACGATGAAGAACAGGACCGTCGGGATGGGGTTGCGGATCGACCACGAAGAGATGCTGCCGCGGGTGGGAGGCGTGACGGGGCTGTTCATTACTGGCCCCCGGCCTTTTCGGCACCGGCGGGGACGGTGGTTTTCGCCACGCGCACCGCGTCGCCATCGACTAGGAAGCCCGCCCCGCTGGTCACCACTTTTTCACCGGCGCGCACGCCCTCGGCGATGACGATGCGGTCGCCGCGGCGGTCGCCCGTCCTGACCTTGCGGCCGCTCACCTTGTTGCTGGCACCGACGACGAAGACGACCGGCTGGTTCTGCTGATAGACGACGGCCTTTTGTGGCACCAGAACCGCCGGTTGCTCGCCCACCGTGATGGAGGCCCGCGCGAACTGGCCCGGCTTGAACCCGGCATTGGCGGGGATGCTGATGCGGGCATAGCCCAGCCGCGTCTGCTGATTGACCGCCGGGGTCACGACGCGCACCGTGCCGGTGACGCTCTGACCGGTTTCGCCGGTGACGGTGGCGCTCATACCGGCCTTGACGGCGCTGAGCTGGGTTTCGACCACTTCCATATTCATTTCGATGCGATTGTCGCGCACGATGCGGAACAGCTCGGTGCCCGGGGCCACGATCTGACCCGCCACAGCCGTGCGCGCCGTGATCAGACCGGATACCGGGGCGCGCACCACGGCGCGATCCAGCTGGGTCTGGGCCTGCACGGCGCTGGCCTCGGCCGTCGCCACCTGAGCGGCAGCCGTCTTGTAGGCCGCCTCCTTCTGATCCAGCGCGGCCTGAGAGGCATAGCCCTTATCGAACAGTTCCTTGTAGCGCTGATAGGCGCGCTGCGCCTCGACCGCCTGCGCCTTCGCGCTTTGGACGCCCGCCTGCGCCTGCTGAAGCTGGGCGCGCAGCACCGCGTCGTTCATCTTCAGAAGCGGCTGGCCCTGCGTCACATACTGGCCTTCGTCGGCCAGCACGGCGGTGGCGGTCAGACCGCCGACCTCGGCCCCGATCGGCGCTTCCTGCCACGCGGCAACCGTACCGGCACCGGAGACCACCAGAGGGGCAACGGCCTCACTGGCTACGGTCGCTTCGACCAGCGCGCCTTCGGCGGGTTTCTTTTCCGCCTCTCCCTTCTGACCGGAGCACGCCGCCACAGACAGGGCCAGAACACCGCTCAGCAAAAGCCGGGAAGCCGAACGTTTGAAAAGCGTGGAAACATAAGGAGCCGAGGCAAAAGCGCGCATGGGCGATATCCTGAAGACTTGTAATCCGTAAAGACTTATCGTTTCATTGACCGATCAGTCAACGAACAGCGTATTAAAAATAATCAATGCCGCCAAAACCCCACACCTCCCCTCCCGAGGACGCCACCGCCTGCGGGTTGAAAGCCGTCGCCAGACGGCTGGGCATCCGTGAGCAGGCCAAGGCGCTGCGGCCGGGCCAGATCCTGGAGGCGGCGCGTGACGAATTCTGTCAGCGGGGGTTTGCGGCAACGCGGCTGGAGGACATCGCCCGACGCGCCGGCATCTCCAAGGCGCTGATCTACGTCTATTATCCGACCAAAACGGATTTGTTTCTGGCGGTTGCCCGTCATGTTACCGACCCCATCAAAGGCGCAGACTTCGTGCTCGACCCCGACCGCTCCGCCGAAGACCAGCTCCGGCACGAGCATGTGCGCTTCTACGCCAACCTGTTACAGGACGAGCATACGCTCGGCATCCTCAGACTGATCATTTCGGAGAGCCATCGCGTGCCCGAAATCGGTCAGTTCTATGCGCTGGAGCTGGTGGGCGGTGAAATCGAGAGCCTGCGCGACCTGATCCGGCACGGCATGGCGCGCGGCGAATTTGCCCCCGACGCGCTGGAGCGGCTGACCGGCATCGAGGACATCGTCATCGCGCCCGGCATCATGATCATGCTGACCCAGATCATCGGCGGCGGCGTGCAATACGACCTGAGCAAATGGTCGCAGGCGCATCTCGACATGGTGCTGGGGCTGCTGAAGGCCGGTTGAGCCCACCAAGGTGTATTGTCTTCTTATCAGAGCCGCGTACACTTTCAGTTAAGCACAGCAAGGACAGGGCACGATGGTCGATTGGGAAGGCGGACGCCGCAGCGGGGTTGAGGATCGGCGCGGTCTGGGCGGCGGTGCCCTGATCGGGGGTGGTGGCATCGGGGCCGTTGTGCTGGCCCTGATCGGCTATTTCGTCTTCGGCATCGACCCGCAGACCCTGCTCAGCCAGACGGCGCAGGTGTCGGGTCAGGCCTCCGGCCCGGTGGCCGTCAGTGCCTGCCCCGAAGGCGACAAGGCCTGCGAATTTACCGACGTCATGCACACCTCGGCCAATGAGGTCTGGGCCTCGACCATCCGCGGCTATGAACCCTCGACGCTTGTCCTCTACACGCAAGGCACCCAGACGGGCTGCGGTATGGGTCAGTCGGCCATGGGGCCCTTCTACTGTCCCGCCGATCGCAAGGTCTATCTCGATCTCGACTTTGCCCGCACGCTGGAACAGCAACTGGGCGCATCCGGCGATTTTGCGCTGGCCTATGTCATCGGGCATGAGGTCGGCCACCACGTGCAGAACGTCACCGGCGTTTCCGGCCAGGTGCAGCAGGCGCAGCAACGTCTGAGCGAGCGCGGATCAAACGCCCTGTCGGTCAAGCTGGAGCTTCAGGCCGACTGCTATGCCGGGGTGTGGGCCAAACGCTCGGACGCGCAGGCGCACTGGCTTGAGGCCGGCGATCTGGAAGAAGCGCTCAATGCCGCCTCGGCCGTCGGCGACGACACCTTGCAACGGCGCAGCGGCGGCGAAGTCGTGCCCGATTCCTTCACCCACGGCACGTCGAAGGAGCGGGTCTATTGGTTCAAAACGGGCTATGCGTCCGGCGATCCCAAGGCCTGCGACACCTTCAAAGCCTGAGCCCGCCCCGCTCAACTCCACGATAAAACAACGGCTTACGGCACGATTTTGGTTCAAACCCGGCGGAATCGGCTGTAGGATGCTGCCTGATACAGGGGCAACCAGACGGAGGCAGGGCCGGACACCGCCATGAGGGAGAGCGACGCCAACCGTATCCGCCAGCTGCAATTGCTGGCGACCATCTCCGATGAGGCCTTCGCGCAGATCACGCGCGGCGCGCTGGTGCAGACCTTCCCCGCCGGGGCCAACCTCATCTACGAAGCGGATTCGGTCGATTTTCTGTACATCCTGATCGACGGCATGGTCGAGCTTCAGGGCCACTGGCACGATAAGGAAAGCACGCTGGCCGTGCTGCGGCCCGTCTCGACCTTCATTCTGGCCGCCGTGGTGCTCGACGCCCCGGCCCTGATGGCGGCGCGCACCCTCAGCCGCTCGCAGATCGTCATGCTGCCCGCCGAGACGTTCCGCGCTGCCATGCGCGAAGACCCCGGCTTTGCCGTCGCCGTAGCGCAGGAATTGTCGGGCTGCTATCGCGGGCTGGTCAGAACCATCAAAAACCACAAGCTGCGGTCGGGCACCGAGCGGCTGGCCAACTATCTCCTCACCCAGCAGGTGCGGCAAGGCGGTGGCGACACAATCGAACTGCCCTACGAAAAGCGCATCCTGGCCTCGCTGCTCGATCTGACGCCCGAAAGCCTGTCGCGCGCCTTTGCCCAACTCGACAAGTACGGCGTCGCCGTTACCGGCAGCCGCGTCGTCATCGGCAATCCGGCAGGCCTGCGCAAGCTGGCGCGCCCCAATGCCCTGATCGACAACCACCAGCCGCCCAGAGGCGACGTGCAGGGCAAGGCCGCCAAGGAGCTGTGGCCCCTGCCCGGCGATCGCGGCTGCGGCATGGAAGTGGAGTAGCCACTTATCAAATATCAAGTCGCCACACGGCCTTGATCAATAGCGCCCCTATCGCACGTTAAGGCGCGTGCGGCGTGAGCTGCATATACCACTCCCTGAGGCTGTTTCAGGAGTGAGTCGATGTTTACCCCCTTTTCTCCAGACCCTGTTGAGGGCACGGATGCCCGTCTCCGTCGATAAGGCCCTGCGCACAGTGCGGCGCAAGGGGTGGGAACCTACGCCGACCGACGACGGTCTGTGGTCGCTGGCGCACGTCGTGTTGTCCACTGACGAACTGATCGCGCTGGCGGCGGCTCTGGTCGCGGCGGAACCGAAGGCGGCCCCGGCAGACGATCCCCTCCCCCGGAAATAACAACGGCTTGCGGCATATTGCCCCGCGCCATTTGGCTCAGGCGCTTTTGTCCGCGCGCACCTGTAACCCCGACACACACAGGCCGCCCAACGGCCTTTCACCCACAGCGAGGCGGCGGCCGGATTCCATCAGGTCCTCCATCAGGCCCCATCAGGACAGACACATATGACGGCGCACGAGGTCTTTTCGGGACTGTTCCCGGCCTGCGGCGCCCTTGTCGAGGGACAGGGGCCGCTGTGGCTTGGCCTGTTCCTGGCCGGTCTGACGGGCAGTGTCGCCCACTGCCTGCCCATGTGCGGGCCGTTTGTGCTCATGCAGATAGCCGCGCCCGGTCAGTCGCGGTGGGCGCGCCTGCTCTTGCCCTATCACGCCGGTCGCCTGACCACCTACGCCCTGCTGGGGGCCGCCGCCGGGAGCGTGCTGTTCTTCCTGCCCGCCTCGCCTGTGCTTGAGCTGGTGCGCCGCGCCCTGCTGGCTCTGGTGGCCACGGCCTTTCTCTATCTGCTGGCCGAAGGGCTTCTGGCGCGGGTGGGCCTGCGCCTGCCTTTTCGGTTGGGGCTGCGCCTGCCGTGCCGTCTCAAGGCGATGTCCGGCCACAACAGCCCTCGCGTTGTGGCGCGCTACGCGCTCGGCCTCAGTCTGGGCCTGCTGCCGTGCGGCCTCGTCTTCGTCGCCCTGACGGCGGTGGCCGCGGCGGGCAATCCCCTCTCCGGCGCGCTGGGGATGCTGGCCTTCGGGGCCGGCACCGTCCCGGCGCTCAGCGCGCTGGGCCTGTTCGGCGCGCCCCTCCTGCAACGCTGGCCGTGGTTTCAGGACGCCCTGCGCCTGACCGCGCTTGGCGTCAATGCCGCCCTCCTCTTCGCCCTCAGCGCCCGATTCTGACACAGTAAGGAAACACTTCATGTCACAAACCGCTATAGCCCCACCGCCAAAGGTCGCCCCCGCTGCCGCCGCCTCCCGGCCGGTCTATGACGAGACGATCCTTAAATATTTCACCATCGCCGCCATGTTCTGGGGCATAGCGGGCTTTGCCGTGGGGCTCCTGATCGCCCTACAGATGGCCTTTCCCGACTTCAACATCCCGCCCTATCTGACCTTCGGGCGGTTGCGCCCGCTGCACACCTCTGCGGTGATTTTTGCTTTTGGCGGCAATGTGTTGTTTGCCACCTCCTACCACGTCGTGCAGCGCACCTGCCGCGCGCGCCTGTTCTCGGATGGTTTGAGCTGGTTCACCTTCTGGGGCTATCAGGCCTTCATCCTGATGGCGGGTCTGGGCTACGTCTTTGGCGTCACACAGGGCAAGGAATATGCGGAGCCGGAATGGTATGCCGACCTGTGGCTGACCATCGTCTGGGTGGCCTATCTGATCAACTACCTCGGCACCCTGTGGAAGCGTCAGGAAAAGCACATCTACGTCGCCAACTGGTTCTATCTGGCCTTTATCGTCACCGTGGCCATCCTGCACCTCGTCAACAACGTGTCGGTGCCGATAGAGATCGGCAGCGTCCACAGCTATTCGGCCTGGGCGGGCGTGCAGTCGGCCCTGATCCAGTGGTGGTACGGCCACAATGCGGTGGGCTTCTTCCTGACCGCCGGCTTCCTCGGCATCATGTATTACTACATCCCGAAGCAGGCCAACCGTCCGGTCTATTCCTACCGCCTGTCGATCATCCACTTCTGGGCGCTGATCTTCATCTATATCTGGGCCGGTCCGCACCACCTGCTCTACACCGCCCTGCCCGACTGGGCGCAGACGCTGGGCATGACCTTCTCCATCATCCTGTGGATGCCGTCCTGGGGCGGGATGATCAACGGCATGATGACCCTGTCGGGGGCCTGGCACAAACTGCGCGACGACCCGATCCTGCAATTCATGATCATCGCGCTGAGCTTCTACGGCATGTCCACCTTTGAGGGGCCGCTGCTGTCGATCAAGGCCGTCAACTCCCTGTCGCACTATACGGACTGGACCATCGGGCACGTCCATGCGGGCGCGCTGGGCTGGGTCGCCTTCATCTCATTCGGCGCCATCTACTATCTGGTGCCGCACCTGTGGAAGAAGCCCGGCATGTATTCGACGAAGCTGATCTCGCTGCACCTGTGGGTCGCGACCGTCGGTATCGTGGTTTACATCACCTCGATGTGGGTGGCGGGCATCATGCAGGGCCTGATGTGGCGCGCCTATAATGAGATGGGCTTCCTGACCTATTCGTTCGTCGAAACCGTCGCGGCCATGCACCCCTACTACATCATCCGCGCCATCGGGGGCCTGCTGTTCCTGCTGGGGGCGCTGATCATGGTCTTTAACATCTGGAAAACCATCGCCAGCCCCGACAGCGTCGCCTCGGAAACGGGCACCCCCTCGCTGACCCCCGCCGCCCTGCCGGAGCACGTCTGATGCTGGAAAAACATAAAAAACTCGAACGCAACTCCATGCTCCTGCTGATGTTCACCGTTATTGCGGTGTCAATCGGCGGCATCATCGAGATCCTGCCTTTGTTCCGTATGCAAACCACGATCGAGCCGGTCAAGGGCGTGCGTCCCTATACGCCGCTGGAGTTGATGGGGCAGGAAATCTACATCCGCGAAGGCTGCAACACCTGCCATTCGCAGCAGATCCGCCCCCTGCGCGATGAGCAGCAGCGCTATGGCCACTACTCGCTGGCGGCCGAAAGCATGTACGACCACCCCTTCGTCTGGGGCTCCAAGCGCACCGGGCCCGATCTGGCCCGCGTCGGCGGCAAGTATTCCGACGAATGGCACGTCGCCCACCTCAAAAACCCGCGCGCCGTCGTGCCGGAATCGATCATGCCCAGCTACGCCTTTCTGGCCGAAAAGCCCTATGGCGACTGGCGCATCAAAAAGCGCCTGAAGGTGCTACAATCGCTGGGCGTGCCCTATACGCAGGCCATGATCGACGAGGCGCAGAACGATTATGAGGCGCAGGCCAATCCCAACACCATTATCGACCCCAGCGGCCTTCAGGAACGCTATGGCGACAAGGTGGCGGTGCGCGATTTCGACGGCAATCCCGACGAGATCACCGAGATGGATGCCCTGATCGCCTATCTGCAAAAGCTGGGTACGGATGTCGATTTCTCGACCTACGACCCGGATTACGCCCTGAAGCCCCAGGATGGGAAACCGAAGACCGGAGCCGCCAAATGATGAACCTGTCGCTTCTGGGCGGGCTCATCACGCTCGCCTTCACGCTCGCCTTCCTCGGCATCGCCCTGTGGGCCTACTGGCCGAAGAACAAAGAGTCGCTTCAGGCGCATCGCCTTATCCCCCTGCAAGACGAGGACACCGACCATGTCTGACGCGCCCGAACTTCACAAAGACATCGACGCCCCGACGGGGGTCGAGACAACGGGCCACGAATGGGACGGCCTGAAGGAACTGAACAACCCCGCCCCGCGCTGGTGGCTGATCGTGTGGATGCTGACCATCGTCTGGGCCATCGGCTACTGGGTGGTCTATCCGTCCTGGCCGACGCTGACCGGTCACACCAAGGGCATTGCCGGCTGGACCCAGTACGACAAGCTGAAGCACGAGCAGGCCGAGATCACGCAGCGTCAGAGCGGCTGGCTCGGCAAGTTCCACAAGGCGAGCTTTGCCGAAATCAAACAGGACCCTGTCCTGTTTGAATTTGCCCGCGCCGGTGGCGAAGTGGTGTTCAAGGAAAACTGCGCCGCCTGTCACGGGGCGGGCGGCGAAGGCCGTCGCGGCTATCCCAACCTCAATGACGACGACTGGCTGTTCGGCGGCACCGCCGAAGACATCTATAACACCATCAATGTCGGCTCGCACTCGACCCACCCGAACACGCACGCCGTCGCCATGCCCGCCTTTGGCGCCGTCATGGGGCGCGAAGGGATGCTGACCCCGGCCCAGATCGACGACGTGGCCACCTATGTCAGCTATCTGCGTCAGCCGGTCGCCTCTGAGGCCTTCGCGCGCGGTCAGGCGGTGTTTCAGCAGAACTGCGTCAGTTGTCACGGCGAAGGCGGTATCGGCAACCGTCAGATGGGCGCCCCGCGCCTCAATGACGCCATCTGGCTCTATGGCGGCGACAAGGCCACCCTTGTCCAGACCATCACCAAGGGCCGCGCCGGGGTCATGCCGTCCTGGCAGTCGCGCATGTCCGACGATTCCCGCCGTCAGGTCGCCATCTACGTCCACAGTCTGGGCGGTGGTGAATGACCCGTCCCCCCTCCCGGCCCGCCCCCGCCGGGAGGGGGACACTTTGATTTGTCGCGATGTGGAGGCGGAAAACCGCTCACACGTTTCCGCACATCGCTCCTGAGTATGTAACCATGTCCCTGTTTGAAACCGCCCGGAAAATCTACCCGCGCCGCGTCAAAGGCACCTTCCGGTCCCTGAAATGGCTGAGCATGATCCTCCTGCTCGGTATCTACTACGCCGCCCCGTGGCTGCGCTGGGACCGTGGCCCGCACGTGCCGGATCAGGCCATACTGGTCGATCTGGTGGGGCAGCGCGGCTACTTCTTCGGTATCGAAATCTGGCCGCAGGAGGTCTATCTGCTGGTCGGCGTGCTGATCCTCGCCGCCATCGGCCTGTTCTTTGCCACAGCACTTCTGGGGCGGGTGTGGTGCGGCTATGCCTGCCCGCAGACCGTATGGACCGACCTGTTCGTGTGGGTCGAACGCTTCGTGCAGGGCGACCGCAATGCGCGGCGCAAGCTGGACGAAAGCGCGTGGACGCTCGAAAAACTCTGGAAAAAGACGCTGACCCACCTGATCTGGCTTCTGATCGGGGCGGTCACCGGCGGGGCTTGGGTCTTCTATTTCAATGACGCCCCCACCCTTTTCAGCGACCTGTGGCATCTGGATGTGTCATGGTCGGTGCTGGGATGGATCATCGCCCTGACGCTTTCGACCTATTTCATGGCCGGTTTCGCGCGCGAAAACGTCTGCACCTACATGTGCCCCTATGCGCGCTTTCAGTCGGCCATGTTCGACAAGGACACCCTGATCATCACCTATGAGGCCGAGCGCGGCGAACCGCGCGGCAAGCACAAGAAGGGCGAAAGCTGGGACGGCAAGGGTCACTGCATCGACTGCGACTCCTGCGTCATCGTCTGCCCCATGGGCATCGACATCCGCGACGGCCTTCAGATGCAGTGCATCTCCTGCGGCCTGTGCATCGACGCCTGCAACAGCGTGATGGACAAGATCGAGCTGCCGCGCGGCCTGATCCGCTATGACACCGAGTCGAACCAGCGTCAGCGGCGCGAAGGCTATCGCACGCTCGATATCGCTCACCGTAAAAGCGGCAAGACCGTCGTGCCGCCGCAAAAGATGCGCTGGGTGCGGCCGCGCACCGTGGCCTATGCCCTGATCCTGTCCACCGTGGGCAGCCTGATGCTGACCGCCATCGTGCTGCGTCCGATGACCGAACTGACGGTCAATCACGCCCGCGCGCCGCAATTTGTGCGCCTGTCCGACGGCAGCGTGCGCAATAATTACCAGATCAAGATCCTGAATAAGTCGCACGACGACCGCGCCTACCGCCTCAACACGCAAGGCCTGTCTCAGGCGCGGCTGGAGGTGCTGGCCGCCGGGGATGAGACGGTCGAGACGCTGCACGTCCCCGCCAACAGCGTCGCCAGCTTCCGCGTGCGCGTCGATACGCCGGAGGCCACGGCGCACGGCCGCAGCGATATCCGCTTCCTTTTGTCCGAAACCCGTAACCCTGCCCAAAACTCTGGAAACACCCCGGAAAGCGCCCGCCATGACAGCTACTTCATTCGCTGAGGCCAAGCCCCTCTCTCAGGCCGAGATCGACAGCCGACGCGGCCGCTTCGTGCCGTGGGTGATCGCGGCCTTCTTCCTCAGCTTCATGATCCCCCTGATCTGTTTCACCGTCATCGCCTTTCGCCACCCGCCCAGCGAGGTGACGCCGCAGGCCTACGAAAAGGGCGTGGCCTACAACCAGACTCTGGCCGCTGAGGCCGCCCAGAAGGCGCTCGGCTGGCAGGTAACGCTCAGCCACACGGGCGGGCGGCTGACGGTCAGGGCGCGCGACGCCCAGGGACAAGCGCTGGACGGCGGGCAGGTGGAGGTGTGGCTGATCCACCCGGCGCAAAGCGCGCTCGACCGCCATCTGGTGCTCACGCCCGAAGGCCAGGGCCTCTATACCGCCGCGACCGCCCTGCCCTCCCCCAGCGTCTGGACCGCCCACGTCACCGTACAGGTGGCGGACCATCAGATGCAGACGCGCGCCTTCGTGGAAAACTGATCGTGGACATTCTGATCCTTCTGGTAGCGGCGGCGGGCGTACTGGCCCTGATTGCGGGGGCGGCCTTCATGTGGGCCCTGCGCAGCCAGCAGTTTGACGACCCGGAGATGCAGGCCGAGCGCATCCTGCACGACGATGACGAGTCATGACCGACACCCTGACCGATTACGGCTGCTACGTCACCGAGGAGGACGACGGCCATCAGGCCCTTTATCTGCGCGTCGAGGGGATGCGCTGTGCCGCCTGCGCGTGGAAGGTCGAAAGCACCCTCAATGCCTATGACGGTGTCAATGCACGCATGACCTACGCCACCCAGAGGCTGAAACTGGTGTGGGACAAGAGCGCGTTTTCGACGCGCGCCAATGATCTGGCCGCCGCCGTCGAGGCGCTGGGCTTTTCCGTCGCCCCCTTCGACGTCTCGAAATCCAGCGAAGGGGCGAAGGCCGAAGAGAGCCTGCTGCTGCGTTGTCTGGCCGTGGCCGGGTTTGCCACCACCTTTGTCATGCTGTTTGCCGACGCCCTGTGGTTCAGCCCTGACGCCTCGCTCAACGGGGCGACGCGCGACCTGATGCACTGGGCTATGGCGCTGGTCGCCCTGCCGACCACCCTCTATGCGGGTCGCCCCTTCTTCCGCAGCGCCATCGCTGCCCTCAGGCACGGACGCAGCCATATGGACGTGCCGATCAGCGTCGCCGTGCTGCTGACGGCGGGGATGAGCCTGTTCGAGACGATGCGCCACGGGCCGCACGTCTATTTCGACGCCTCGGTCATGCTGCTGTTCTTCCTGCTGATCGGGCGCTATCTCGACCTCAAGGCGCGCGGCAAGGCGCGGGAAGCCGCCGAAGGGCTGCTGGCCATGCTCGACGGCACGGCCAGTGTGCGCGAGGGCGGTCAGGTGCGATCCTGCAAGATCAGCGACCTGCGCCCCGGTATGACGCTTGTGGTGGCCGCAGGTGAGAAGATTGCCGCCGACGCCACCCTGACGCGCGGCACGACCGAGGTCGATACCAGCCTGCTGACCGGTGAGACCCTACCGCGCGCCGTCAGCCCCGGCGAGACGGTCTATGCCGGCACGATCAATGTCGCCGCCCCTCTGGAGGCCGTCGTCACGGCGGCCTCCGAGAACAGCCTGTTGTCGCGCACCGTGGCCCTGATGGAGACGGCCGAGCAGGGTCAGGCGCGCTTTGTGCACATTGCCGACCGCGTGGCGGCCATCTATGCACCCGTGGTGCATATCGTCGCCGCCCTGACCTTTGCCGGGTGGGCCCTGTGGGGGCATGGCGGGTGGCAGGACGCGCTGCTGAAGGCCATGGCCGTGCTGATCGTCACCTGCCCCTGTGCGCTGGGTCTGGCCGTGCCGGTGGCGCAGGTTCTGGCGTCGGGGCAATTGTTCCGGCGCGGCATCCTGCTGAAATCGGCGCGCGGGCTGGAACGTCTGGCCGCCGCCGATACGGTCATTTTTGACAAGACCGGCACCCTGACGCGGGGTCAGCCAACCTGGATGAACCCGCAGGCGCTCAATGAATACGAGACGCGGCTGGCTGTGGCGCTGGCGGCACAAAGCCGTCACCCCCTGTCGCGCGCTCTGGTGCAGGCGCGGCCCGACCTGCCCGTCGCGCCCGCCACGGTCGAGGATGTGCCCGGCTGCGGCCTGCGCGGCGAGGTGGAGGGGGAGCCGGTATGGCTGGGCAAGGCGACGTGGTTAGGGATAGAGTCCGCCGGCGACAGCGCCCCGGAACTGTGGTTCCGGCGGGGGAGCCATACACCTGTGCGTCTGGTGTTCGAGGACACGCTGCGGCTCGATGCGCGGCTGACCATCGACGCGCTGAAGGCGCGCGGGCTCGACATCTGGCTGCTGTCCGGCGACCGGCGCGTCGCGGCGGAACGGGTGGCGACGGAACTGGGCATCGACACCTGTCACGCTGATCTGTCGCCGCTGGAAAAGCTCGCCACCGTGCAGCGTCTGCAAGCCGAAGGGCGTAAGGTGCTAATGGTCGGCGACGGGCTGAACGACGCGGCGGCCCTGTCGGCCGCCAGCGTCTCTATCTCCCCCGCTTCGGGCATGGACATCACCCAGAACGCCGCCGACCTCGTGTTTCGCGGCGACAGCCTGTGGCCCGTGGCCGAGGCGCTGCGTGTGGCCGAACGCACCGGGCGCATCGTCACGCAGAACTTCGTCCTGTCGTTTGGTTATAATCTGATCGCCGTGCCGCTGGCCGTGGGGGGCGGGGTGACACCGCTGATCGCCGCCATCGCCATGTCGGCTTCGTCGCTGGTCGTGGTGGCCAATGCGTTTCGGCTCAAACTACCGGGACGCATCGCATAGCACAAAGCCGCCCGTTGGGGGCGGCTTCGACCTACGCTTTACGCCTACGCCACGCTTACGCCACTAAGGCTTCGACACTCTCCTTCACCTCTTCCGAGGCCTGGGTCACCTCATTGAAGGTGGCGCTGAGATGGCCGAGTTTCTGGTCGATTTCGTGCACGGCGGTCACCGCCGCCTGCATATTGCCCGATATTTCGGCGCTGACCGCGTTTTGCTGTTCGATGGCCGATGCCACGCCCGACACATTGTCGAGCACCGCGGTCATGCTGGAGGTAATGATGCCCAGCGCGCCCACCACCTCGGTTGTCACCGTCTGCATATTGGCGATTTCCTTCGAGATGGTCTCGGTTGAGCGCGCCGCCTGATTGGCCAGAGACTTGACCTCCGACGCCACGACGGCGAAGCCGCGGCCCGCCTCGCCCGCGCGCGCCGACTCGATGGTGGCATTGAGCGCCAGAAGATTGATCTGGCTGGCGATTTCGCGGATCATCTCGACCACATTGTTCATCGAGGCCGCCGAGTCGTTGAGCGCTCCGGCGGACCTGCCCGCCCCTTCGGCGTGACGGAAGATGCCTTCGACGCTTTCGCGCGCCTGCCCCATATTGCCGGCGATTTCCTTGACGCTGGCGCTCAGTTCTTCCGACGCCGCCGCCACCGCATTGACCACCGAGCCGGTTTCCGTCGAGGCCGTCGAGGCGACCGCCGCCATCTGGGTCGCGTCGGTCATCTGCTTTACCACCGCATTGAGCTGACGATCCACATCGCGGCTCAGTTCCTCATTGCGGATACGCCGCTTGACGGCCTCGGTGGTGTCGGTGGCGAACTTGACCACCTTGATGACCGCGCCGGTGTCGTCAAAGACGGGATTGTAGGAGGCCTGAATATAGACCGCCTTGCCACCCTTCCCCAGACGGCGGTATTCGGCCGCCTGAAACTCGCCGCGTTGCAGCCGCTCCCAGAACTGCCGGTAGTCTGCGGACTGCGCGTATTGCGGTTCGCAGAAGATACGGTGATGCTGACCGACGATCTCCTTGAGGCTATAGCCCAGCGTCGTAAGGAAGTTGTCGTTGGCGGTCAGAATCTCACCCTGTGGCGTGAATTCGATCACCGCCTGCGCGCGGGAAATGGCCTCGACCTTGCCCGCATGATCGAGTGATTTCGCCTTGGCCTCAGTGATATCGGAGGCGATCTTCAGCACCCGAACGACCTTGCCGCTCTTGTCTTTTACGGGATTATAGCTGGCCTGAAGCCAGACGATCTTGCCATGATTGCCGATGCGCTTGAATTCGCCCGCCTGAAAGCGTCCGGCGGCCAGATCGCTCCAGAACTGGCGATAGGCCTCGGAATTCACGTAATCGGGCAGGCAGAAGAGTCTGTGATGCTGGCCAACGACCTCGCGTTCGCTGTAACCCACCGCCGCCAGAAAATTCGCATTGGCCGAAATGATCCTGCCGTCCGGGGTGAACTGGATGATCGCCTGCGACGTGTCCAGAGCGTTGAAGATAGCCTTATCCAGGCTGCTGTTTGAACCAAAGAACACTTTGAACCGCCCTATTCTCTTGCGGACCCGATGGCATCCGCCCAGCCTCAATTTACCGCCGCTTCAAGGCGCTTCCGGCCTTTTAATTGCATCATAGGGGGTAATTTTGGGGCACAAATCTTAACGGCCCGATAACACCATTATAGTTAGCAGGGTCTTATGTGCGCCTTTGCGAGCCCTCTTCAGGCGATCAGCTTGCGACGTAGGGCTTCGGCCACCGCATGGGTGCGTCCGCGCACGCCCATTTTTCTGGCGGCAGACTTGGCATAGCCGTAGATGGTGTCGGTGGTATAGCCCGTCACCTGATGAATGGCGGGGACTTCAAGGCCATCGGCAAAGTGTTTGAGGCAGGCCAGTTCGCCCTCCGACAGGCCCAGATGCTGGTTCATGGCGCTGAGAAGCTGATCCGACAGTTCGGCGTGCACCACGCGCGTCGTCATTTCGAGGATGAATTTTTCGTCGTCGCTAAACGGAGTCGCCCGGCAGAAGGTCACGCCGCCAAAGCGCTGTTCGCCCTTGAAAAAGCCGATGGCGCTGCGCGTCGTAATGCCGAACTGCTGTTCCAGTTGCCGGATGCGCTCGACACCGGGTCCGGTCAGCACCTCCGGCCCCAGATCGTGCCAGCTCCCCCAGTGCTGTTCCGCGGTCATCAGGTAGGACATGGGGTCCTGATGATAGAGGTTTTCGCTGAGGAACTGGCGGATAAACGCTTCCGGCATGTCGGTGGCCAGCATGACGCCGCGCCCGACGCCCAGCCCGAAAAAGGCCATGCCCGACATGGCAAAGCTGTCGAAGGGCACGATCTGGCGCAGGGCGGCCATCATCGGGTGCGTCGCGTGCGCGCGCCCGAAACGGTTAGCGATGACCTCCATAGCCGCCTGCCGGGCCGGGTCCGCAACGCGCTTTGCAATATAGCTGGGCATGTCCCGTCCGATTCGATGAAAAACCCGTACGGTTACACTTATACGGGGAACGCGCGTTTGCAATCGTCTGCGCCCGCCAAATGCCCAAACTATCGCCCTGCGGCGTTATTTATCCGACGTCTGAGCTTATTTCCGGGTCAGTGCAAACAGCGTCGCCGACTCCGTCTGCGCCTTTTGCGCCGCAGGAACGTAGGCCGTGGTTTGCAGGAAGGCGTGGATCAGGCTGGGGTAGTGCAGGCGTTTGACCGTCACCCCCGCCCCGCTCAGCTTATCGGCAAAGGCGCGCTGCGAGTCTTTCAACGGATCAAAGCCCGCCGTGACGATCACCGTGGCGGGCAGGCCTTTCAGATCGGCCTGCATGGGTGAGGCGTCCTCAGCGGGCGGCGTCGTGCCGGCAGGATAAACCTGCGCCGCCAGGTACTCCAGATTGTCGGCATCGAGGCCGTAACCGCTGCCCAGCTCCGTCATCGACGGATAGTTGTTCACGCGATCCACCCCCGGGTAGTAGAGCAGAAGCCCCGCCGGAGGGGTTGCGGCCTTTTTCTGTTTCAGCGCCACCGACAGGGCCAGGGTGCCCCCGGCACTGTCGCCACCGAGGCTCAGGCGTTTGGCATCGCCGCCGAACTCCGCCGCGTGCGCCGCCACCCACGCCCAGGCGTCTGCGGCGTCCTGATGCGCCGCCGGGTACGGGTGTTCGGGGGCCAGACGGTAACCGGGGGCGACCACGATCATCTTCAGGTCGCGCGCCAGCGCCCGCAGGCTGGGGTCAAAGGCGTCGAGGCTGCCGAACATGAAGCCGCCGCCGTGATAATAGACCAGAACCGGCGCAGATTTTACGCCCTGCAAGGCTGCCGGGACGAAGATGCGCAAGGGCAAGTCGCCGCCGCGCGTCGGGATGCTGCGGTCGGTGGCCAGCACCCCTTCGACGGGTGCGGTGCGCGTCGCCCAGTAGCGGTCGAGCGCGGCGCGCGTGGCGGTACGCCCGGCCTCGCTGGCATAGACGGCGCGCATCTGCGCCTTGACCGCCGGGGTGGCCGCCGGACGCGTCACATTTTCCAGCACATATTGCAGACGCGGATCGAGCGTGTGGCCCTCAGACACTTCGCGCGGGCCTTTGAGGTGGGCGACAAACCACGCCTCGTCCTGCTGCATGAAGGCCACGGCCTGCGCCTCCGCCGGCGTCGGTACGATGGGCTCAGCCGCCAGCGGCGTGGTCATAAGGCAGGCTCCGACAGTCAGGACAGGCAGCAGGCGTTTCATGTGGCGTCTCCCGGTTGTGTTTTGCCGGAGAATGACCGCATCCCCCGCCGGGCGCAATGAGAAATTCAACAGATGTAGAATCAGACCTTGGCGACTGCCGCCGTAGGGCGAGATGCCCTAAATGGAAGCCTCATCCCGCTCTGGATTTTTGTATGATCGCGATATTTTTGTCGAAAACCGCTCACACTTTTCGACATATCGCTCTCGCGCGGTCTTCCATGGCCTGAAACGCCCCCAGATGAAAGCTGATCAGGTGCTCATAGGCGTCTTCGGCGTCGTCCGAGCGGCACAGGCCGTTCGACAGGTGGTCGATGCGCCCGGTCGAGGCCATGGTCAGGGTCAAAGCCCCCGACAGGCAGTGATAGCCCCAGTACAGCTCGCGGTCAGCCACGTGCGGCAGGACGCGGCGCAGGGCGTCGATGAATTTGAGGATCAGGCGGTCGAAATGCGTGGTCATCATCGGGGCCAGCACGCCCGACGAATTGACCTGCGCCACCAGCCGGCAATAGTTGCGAAAGCCCGGATCGGCGGCGGCGTGCATGGTCTGCACCGGCACGATAAAGGCGCGCAGGATCGACTCCAGAGTGGGCGCATCTTCGCTGTCCATCACCCGCCGCAAGGCCGCCTCGCGCCGGTCGTTGAGCACCAGCGCCCGCCGCCCGAAGACCGCATCATAAAGGCCTTGCTTGGATTCGAAATAATAGTTGGGCAGGGCCACATCGACGCCCGCCGCCTGCGCCACCTGACGCACCGTCACCCCGTCAAAGCCATGCCGTGAAAAAAGCGCCTCGGCGGCATCCAGCACCAGATCGCGGCGCGACGGCGCATCCGACACCTTGCGGCGGCCCTTGGGGCTTTTGACGATCGGTTCAGGGGCAGAGTCGGGCGGCATGTATCCACGGAATGAGATTCGATGATCCACCCGTCTAACACAGGCGCGCAGACGGCGAAAAGGAAAACGTTTTTCCTCCGTTCGTCTGCGAATACAGGGTGCGCCGATTTGGCCACAGCAAGGTTAATTTCAACGGCAATTTGAATTTACCAGCTTGACATTCAACGGGTGTTGAAAAATGCTCTGGTTACCGGTTCGCTCAAAGAAACCGGATGCACACGGGAAAAACAGCACAGGA
The DNA here is from genome assembly GCF_037101385.1 of Asticcacaulis sp. DW145. Taxonomy (NCBI): domain Bacteria; kingdom Pseudomonadati; phylum Pseudomonadota; class Alphaproteobacteria; order Caulobacterales; family Caulobacteraceae; genus Asticcacaulis; species Asticcacaulis sp. DW145. The sequence continues at coordinate 1,231,238 of NZ_AP029025.1, forward strand.
CGCAATGCCCATGCCGGCAGAGCCCAGCTACCACGACGTGACCTATCTGAGCGGAGCCGATTCGCTGGGCAGCGGACGCCTGCGCCTCTATGCCCGCGACTATAACCCGACGGCGGAGCGCGTGGTGATCTGCCTGCACGGCCTGACGCGCAACAGCGCCGATTTCGAGCCGCTGATGGCTCGCCTTCCCGCCGATCATCGCTTTATCATCCCGGATCAGCGCGGGCGCGGGCGCTCCGACTATGACAGCGAAGCGGCAAACTATGCGCTGGGCGTCTATGTGCAGGACATGCTGGCTCTGATGGCGCACCTGGGGATCGCGCGCGCTACCTTTATCGGCACCTCGATGGGCGGGCTGATCTCGATGCTGCTGGCGGCCACCGCGCCGCAGTGCGTGCGTGGCATCGTGCTCAATGATGTGGGTCCGAAGCTGTCGCCCGAAGGGCTGGAACGCATCCGCGGCTATGTGGGCAAGGGCAAGCCGGCCACCACCTGGCAGGAGGCCGCCGAGGCTGCCCGCCTGATCAATGCCGAGGCCTTTCCCGATTTCGGCCCGGCGGACTGGATGGCCTTTGCGCGCCGCACCTGCGTCGAGGTCGAAGGCCGCCCGGTCGCCGCCTACGATCCGGCCATAGCGGCGGGCATGGCCCCCGGCAGTCAGGCCGTCGCCCCGCCCGAACTCTGGGACCTGTGGGCCAGCCTGAAAGACATCCCCGTCCTCGCCCTGCGCGGCGCTCTGTCCGACCTTCTGTCGGCGGAGACCCTGCAACGTATGGGCGACACCCACCCGCGCACCATAGCCGTTACCGTGCCCGACCGCGGTCATGCGCCCCTGCTGGACGAACCCGTGGCCCTGACGGCCATCGAAGCCTTTTTACGGGAACAGGCCCTGCGCCCCTGATCCGGGTGTCGGCGCCGTGTTCTCCAAGTACGCGTTTCAACTATAATTTTTACAGGGAAACTCCATGAAACAGACCTTTAAACCCTTGCTGATGGCCTCCGTGGCCAGCCTCGGCACCCTTCTGGCCGCCGCCGCGCCGCAGGCCTTTGCCCAAACCGCACCACAACCCGCCGCCTCGTCCGATGAGGTGACCGACGTTGTCGTCACCGCCCGCCGCCGCGCCGAAACCCTGAAGGACGTGCCGATCGCCGTCTCCACCTTCTCGTCGGCCAAGCTTGACCAGACCGGCGCGCAGGACATCACCGCGCTTCAGCAGCAAGCCCCCAACATGACGCTTCAGGTGGCGCGCGGCTCCAACTCGACCCTGATCGCCTTTATCCGCGGCGTCGGTCAGCAGGACCCGCTGTGGGGCTTTGAACCGGGCGTCGGCCTCTATGTCGATGACGTCTATGTGGCGCGTCCGCAAGGCGCCGTGCTCGACATCTATGATGTGCAGCGCGTCGAAGTGCTGCGCGGCCCGCAAGGCACCCTCTATGGCCGCAACACCATCGGCGGCGCGATCAAATACGTCACCAAGCCGCTGGACATGACCTCGCCCACCTTCATGGCGCGCGGCTCGCTGGGCAGCTATAATCAGCGCGATCTCGTCCTGACCGGCTCCGTGCCCCTGTCGGATCAGTTCGCCGTCGGCGCGGCGATTGCCAAATATAACCGCGACGGCTTCGGCAAAAACCTGTTCACCGGAGCTGAGCATTACAACAAGGACGTCACCGCCGTCCGCCTGAGTGCCGAATATAACCCGACGGACAAGCTTTCGCTGCGCCTCGCCTATGACCGCACGCAGGACGATTCCAACGCCCGTCACGGTCACCGCGAAACCCCTGCCCTCAATTCGCTGGGCGGCCCGCTCTATACGGGCGCGCAGGCGGCCTGGAACACCCCTCCGGCGGACCCTTACGACACCTATGCGGGTCTGGGCGACAAGAACAAGGTCGAAACCGACGGCGTGTCGCTGACGGCGGAATACAAGGTCTCGGACAAGCTGACCTTCAAGTCGATCTCGGCCGTGCGTTCGGGCGAAACGGCGACCAAGATCGACTTCGACAACACGCCGGGCGGCTTCATGGACGTGCCGGCCAAGTACGAAGACACGCAGGCCACGCAGGAGTTCCAGTTCACCTATGGCGGCGAGCGCTGGTCGTGGGTGGCGGGCGTCTTCTATCTGAACAGCACGGCAGCGGGCGCGTTCGACACCACCATACTCGGCAATCTGGCCACCACCCTGACCCAGGGCAAGGTGCGTACCAACTCGGTCGCCGCCTTTGCCGACTTTAACTACAAGCTGACGGACAAGTGGTCGCTGTCGTTCGGGGGGCGCTACACCAAGGATAACAAGCGCGGCACCGTCTATCGGGCCAACTATGCCGGCGCCCCCTCGCCCGTCTTCGGCGGCGCGGGTGCGCGCACGCTGCTGCGGTCGGACTATACCAATGACAAGTCGTTCGACAAGTTTACGCCGCGCGTCTCGCTGTCCTATGCCTTCACCCCGGCCCTGACCGGCTATGCAGCCGTCTCCGAAGGCTTCAAATCGGGCGGCTTCGACATGCGCGGCGACGTCATCCTGACGCCTTCGACCGTCAATGGCTACAACCCGGAAACCGTGCTCAGCAAGGAAATCGGCCTGAAAGGCACCACCTTTGACGGCCTGCTGAACTTCACCTTCGCCGTCTTCGATTCGAAGTACGACGACATGCAGATCACCCGTCAGACCCCCGTGGGTGCGACGGTCGCCTCTCAGGTCGAAAACGCCGGTAAGGCTTCGATCCGCGGCGCGGAATTTGAAGGCACGCTGCGCTTCTCGGACAAGCTGACCGGCAATTTCGCCCTCGGCTATACGGACGCCAAGTTCGACGAATTCATCAGCTACAACGTGCTGACCGCGTCTTACGTCAATCTGGCCGGGGTCTATAAGTTCCAGATGACGCCGGAATGGACCAACAATTTCGGCCTCACCTATAAGACCGACGCCTTCGGCGGTTCGCTGGTCGTGTCACCGCAGGCCAGCTACCGCTCCGACATGCAGATGTTCGAAGCGGCCAATGCGGCCCTCGATCAGAAGGCCTACTGGCTCTATGATATGGGCGTCACCTGGACCGCGCCTGGTGCGAAGTACAAGGTCGGCCTCTATGGCCGCAACCTCAGCGATGAGCGCTACCGCACGGGCGGCTATAACTTCCCCAGCAGCGTCTCGCCGCTGTTCGGCAACTCGGTGTCGGCCTTCTACGGCGCGCCGCGCACCGTGACCCTCACTCTGGAATATCGTTACTAAGTAACGAATTAAGGTCTGTATCCTGACCTCTTCTCCGTAGGTTTTCTACGGAGAAGAGGTTCTTATTTCTGAGGCCACTTCATGTCCAGCCCCATCCCCGACGCGGCCCCGATCAAGGGGCGTTATCTGGCGCTGTTTGCCCTGATCGTCGTCTATACGTTCAACTTCCTCGACCGGCAGATCATCTCGATCCTGAAAGACCCCATCGCGCAGGAACTGGGCCTCAGCGATACGCAACTGGGGCTGATGGGCGGGCTGGCCTTTGCGCTGCTCTATACGACCCTCGCCATCCCGGTGGCGTGGCTGGCCGACCGCACCTCGCGTGTGTGGATCATGACCACGGCTCTGGCCGTCTGGTCCGGCTTTACCGCCCTGTGCGGTCTGGCGCACAACTTCACCCATCTGTTTATCGCCCGCATGGGCGTCGGCGTCGGCGAAGCGGGTGGCGTCGCCCCGGCCTACAGCCTGATTGCCGACTATTTCCCGCCGAAACAGCGGGCCAAGGCCCTGGCCATCTATTCGTTTGGGATTCCCGTGGGCTCCGCCGCTGGTGTGCTGTTCGGCGGGCTTCTGGCGGCGAAGGTGGACTGGCGTTTTGCCTTCATCGCCATAGGCTGTGCGGGCATTCTGATCGCGCCGCTGTTCCGCCTGATGGTCAAGGACCCGCCGCGCGGACGCTATGACGCCTCCGCAGGCAAGCCGCTGGGCTTTATCGCCGCGTGCAGGCTGGCCTTCGCCAAACCGACCTTCTGGCTCCTGTCGTTCGGGGCCGCCTGTTCGTCCATGGTCTCCTATGGTTTCATGTACTGGCTGCCGACCTTCCTGTCGCGCTCCCTGCACCTCGACCTCGTGTCGCGCTCATGGTTTTTGGCGGCGTTACTGTTTGTCGGCGGCGTGGCGGGTATGGCGCTGGGCGGTGTGCTGGGCGACAAGCTGGGGCAGAAGTCCAAGCGCGCCTATCCGCTGATCCCCTGCGTGGCCTTTATTATCTCGGTGCCGCTCTACGCGCTGGGCGTGCTGGCCACCACGCCGGAGACGGCCTTTGCCCTGTTTCTGCTACCGCAGGCGCTGGGCCTGATGTGGCTGGGGCCGGTGCTGACGGCGGTTCAGCATCTGGGGCCGGGCCATTCGCGCACCATGATCTCGTCCCTGTTCCTGCTGATCAACAACCTGATCGGCATTGCGGTGGGGACGTGGTTCTTCGGCGCGGCGTCGGATTATCTGAAGCCCCTCTATGGCGACGCCTCGATCAAATATGCGTTTCTGGCGGGCCTGAGCTTCTATGTGCTGGCGGCGATCCTGCTGTTCTTCGCCTCGCTGCGCATCCGCCGCGACTGGGTGGATTAGATCATCATGTTTAGCCCCTCGCCGGGTGCGGGCTTCGCCACCTTGGCCGCCGCCTCAATGGCGGCTTGAGCGGAATGATTTTAGAAATCATCCCGCTCTGACATTTTGTTTTGTCGCGCATTTGATTCCGAAACGGAGTTCGGCGAAGCCAAAACCGTTGCACACTTTTTTCGGAATGCGCTCTGATAGTTTACTGCGCGGTCCATCCCCCGTCGATGGGGATGGCCGTGCCGGTCACATTGTGGGCCAGAGGTGAAGACAGCCACAGGGCCAGCGCCGCGATTTCGTCCGGCGCGCTCATGCGCTGCGACGGCTGTTTTTCGGCCAGAAGCGCCGCGATCCCCGCCTGACGATCGCCCCCGGCGGCCGCAGCGCGCGCCTGAATCTGCGGCTCGATCAGGGCCGTCTCGGTCCAGCCGGGGCACAGGCAGTTGATGGTTACGCCGGTGCGCGCATATTCGAGCGCCGCCACCTTCGACAGGCCGACCAGCCCGAATTTTGAGGCCACATAGGGCCCCTTCTCGACCGAGGCGACAAGGCCGTGCACCGAGGCGATATTGATGACGCGTCCGAATCCGCGCGCCGCCATGCGCGGCAGGGCATAGCGCAGGGTGGCCATCGCCGCCGTCAGATTGACCGATAACACCGCATCCCAGGTGGCATCATCTATCTGGGCAAAAGGCAGGGTCTTCTGCACCCCGGCATTGTTGATCAGTATGTCGATGCCGCCGCCCCAGTTCCACACAGCCTCCATCAGGCCGTCAATGGCCGCCCGGTCGCGCAGATCGCCGTCGAAAAAGCGCACCTGCGCCCCCAGACGGCGGATATGATCGGTGGCGGCATCGACCTGTTGCGGCGTGGCCAGCCCGTGCAGGGCAATATTGGCCCCGGCCCTGGCAAAGGCTTCGGCGATGGCCAGACCTATGCCCTGAACAGAACCGGTGATCAGCGCGGTCCGCCCGCGAAGAGAAGCGTCGGTCATGGTGTGTGTCCCTGTTTTGGCCCTTCTGTGCACGGTGGCGGGGCTTCGGGGGTAACTATCGGCGGGCCGTCACAGGGGGTCAATGAAAAATTCAACAAATGCTGAATTTTTTGCTCGCAAGGGGATGACAAACCGTGCCGGAGTGCGTAGGAATGAGCAAAAATATACGGGAGAGACCGATGCCGTCGAAGATATATGCGGACGCGAAGAGTGCGCTGGAGGGGCTGACGTTTGACGGGATGACGGTGATGGCCGGGGGCTTTGGCCTGTGCGGTATCCCGGAGAACCTGATCGCCGCCCTGCGCGACTCAGGCGTGACCGGCATTACCGCCATTTCCAACAATGCCGGGGTCGATGGCTTCGGGCTGGGGATGCTGCTCAACACCCGTCAGATCAAGAAGATGATCTCGTCCTATGTCGGCGAAAACAAGGAGTTCGAGCGGCAGTATCTGGCGGGCGAGCTGGAGCTGGAGTTCAATCCGCAGGGCACCCTGGCCGAACGCATTCGCGCCGGCGGGGCCGGGATTCCGGGCTTTTACACCGCCACCGGCGTCGGCACGCTGGTGGCCGAGGGCAAGGAACTCAAGGACTTCAACGGCAAGACCTACGTTCTTGAGACGGGTCTGGTCGCCGACCTTTCCATCGTCAAGGCGTGGAAGGCCGATGAGCGCGGCAATCTGATCTTCCGCAGGACGGCGCGCAATTTCAACCCGATGATGGCCACCGCCGGCAAGGTCTGCGTCGCCGAGGTCGAGGAGATCGTGCGGGTGGGCTCGCTTGATCCCGACGCCATCCACACGCCCGGCATCTATGTCGATCGCCTGATCGAGGGCACGTTCGAGAAACGCATCGAACAGCGCACTGTCAGACAGCGCAGTGAGATAAACGCCTGATAACCTAAGCCCCTCCCCTAAAATTAGGGGAGGTGACTTTGCGGTTACACCCGCAAAGTCGGTGGGGTTTTCAACGCCCCCTAACCCCCCTCCGGCTTTCAGCCGGTATCCCCCCTGAGATCAGGGGGGAGGCTGTTTTGAAAGGACAAGTCATGCCCTGGACCCGTGACCAACTCGCTGAGCGCGCCGCCAAGGAATTGCAGGACGGTTTCTACGTCAATCTGGGCATCGGCATCCCGACTCTGGTGGCCAACCACATCCCACAGGGCATGACCGTCACCTTTCAGTCGGAAAACGGTATGCTGGGCATGGGGCCCTTCCCCTATGAGGACGAGGTCGATCCCGACCTGATCAATGCGGGCAAGCAGACCATCACCGAACTGCCGGAAACGAGCTATTTTTCGTCATCGGACTCGTTCGCCATGATCCGCGGCGGCCATATCGACCTGACCATACTGGGGGCGATGGAGGTGGCCGAAAACGGCGACATCGCCAACTGGATGATACCGGGCAAGCTGGTCAAGGGCATGGGCGGGGCGATGGACCTCGTCGCCGGAGTTCAGAGGGTGGTGGTCGTTATGGAACACGCCAACAAGCACGGCGAGTCCAAGGTGCTGAAACGCTGCGACCTGCCCCTGACCGGGGCGGGCGTGGTCGATCTGATCATCTCGACCCTGGGCGTCTTCGAGGTGAAGCCCGACGGCTCAGGCCTCGTGCTGGTCGAACTGGCCCCCGATGTCACCCTCGACGACATCGCCGCCCAGACACAGGCCACCTATGAGGTCGCGCTGCGGGTGTAAGGTTGGAAGATTAGCCACGAACAACACGAAAAGCACGAACGGCGACGTTCATCCTTCGGCGCGAAGCGCCAAGCGTATCTCTGGGCGGCTCAATAATGGCCCTTCGGGCAAGATCAATACCGCAGCCTTTCGTGCTTTTCGTGTTTTTCGTGGCCAAAATCCTTAGACACCCGACTTGCTGGCAAAGCCACCGCCCGGCGAGTGGCTAAACAAATAATGATCCAGCCAAAAAGCGAACTTAAATTTACGGAAGCCGCCCGCTCAGGCATCATAGTATCGGGAGGCCCGAATGGAGTCCGCGCCGGATCACATCATCCACTGGGTGGCTTCGCAGATCCTGCCTCATGAGGCGGATGTGCGGGCGTGGCTGATGCGTGCCCGGTTGGGGCGCGACGACGCCGAGGATATTCTTCAGGAATCCTATTGCCGCATGGCGGAACTGACGGCCATTGAGCACATCACGTCGCCGCGCGCCTACTTCTTCACAGTGGCGCGCAATATCGCCCTGATGCGGTTGCGTCGGGCGCGCATCGTGCGCATCGAAAGCGTGGACGAGATCGACCGGCTGGAGGTCATGAGCGACCTGCCCTCGCCGGAACAGGTCAGCGTGGCGCGCTCGGATCTGGCGCGTCTGAAGCGGGTGATCGCCACCCTGCCCGCGCGCTGCCGTCAGGTGTTCGAAATGCGCAAGATCGAGGGCCTGCCCCAGAAAGAAATCGCCCGCCGTATGGGCCTGAGCGAACATATGGTGGAAAATGACGCGGCCAAGGCGCTGCGTCTGATCATGAAGGCCATGGCCGAAGACGAACCCCGTCTCCAGCCCCGAAAGGAGTTTATGCGTGGTACCGACGCCGGTCGAAACTAGCGAGCAGATTGCGCACGCGGCCAGCCTGTGGGCGGTCAAGCCACGTCCGCTCTCGCCGGAGGACGCGGCGGCGCTGAACGCATGGCTGGCCGGTGACCCGCGTCGGCGCGGCGCATTGCTGCGGGCGGAGGCGGGCTGGCACGGCCTGTCGCGCGCGCAGGCGCTCGGCCCCTCCGCGACGTGGCAGGATTCCGCCCCCGGCCTGTGGCAGACCCTGTCGCGCCGACGCCTTCTGACGGCGGCCACTGCCGGTGGGGGCCTGATCGCCGCCAGTCTTCTGGCCGTTTTTGCTTTGCGTCAGGACGAGGCCGTGACGCGCATGGGCGAAATCCGCCGCCTGCCCATGAGCGACGGCTCGATCGCCACGCTGAATACCGATAGCCGCCTGCGCATCGACATGGCCGAAAGCGAGCGACGCATCGAACTGATCGAGGGCGAGGCGTGGTTCAAGGTGGCGCATAACCGCCAGCGTCCGTTTATCGTCAGCGCCGGGCCCAGCCGCATCAGGGCCGTCGGCACGGCCTTTTCGGTCAAGAAACGTCCCGACGGTGTCGAGGTTCAGGTGACCGAGGGCACGGTGCAGGCCTGGTCGGTCGGGGATGCCCGCGAAGCCGTCCTGCTGCACGCAGGGGAACGCACCGTTCTACGCGAGCATCAGCCGGTCCGGATCAGCCACGCCCCCGACGCCATCGACAGCGATCTGGCGTGGCGCGAAGGGCAGATTGCCCTGAACGGCAAGACCCTGACGCAGGTGGCGGCAGAGTTTAATCGCTATAACCGCATCCAGATCGTCATCGAGGATGAGGCCCTGGGGCGCGAGCGCCTGATCGGGCGGCTGAGCGCCAATGATCCGGAAGCCTTTTCGGGGGCCGTGGTCGAAGCCTTTGGCGCAGACATCCATAAGACCGACAAGGCCATAGTGATCGGCATAAAAAAATAAATGTCCCGCATACGGAAGTCCGTTTGCCAGGCATCGTAACTGAGGAAGGCCCAAATTTTATAATAATCGGGACCTTCAATAATAATAATGCGCACCACGGGGCGCTCCTACAGGGAATAATCTGATGACGAATGCATTTATGCGCGCGTTTAATGGCCCGTTGCTGCTCGCGGGCGGCACGTTGCTTATGGTCTCCGCCGTACCGGCTGTGGCACAGGAGGGGGTTAAATCGTTCAACGTCCCGGCTCAGGCGGCCGAACGCGGCATTCCGCAGTTCGCCCAGCAGGCCAATATCCAGCTTATGGCGCCGGAAAAGGTCGTGAAGGGCAAGCAGACCGCCGCCGTTCAGGGCAATATGCCGGTGCGCGAAGGCCTGTCGCGCCTGTTGGCAGGCACGAATTTGACACCGGTTACCCGCTCCAATGGCATTATTGTTCTGGCTGAGCAGATCCCGGCGGCGCGCGACAACGCCATCCCCATCACCCGCACCGCCTATGCGGCCGACACCACCGCCTCTGACGAGCCCGCCGCTGCGCCCGAAGAAACCGTGGTCGTGGTCAAGGGTATCCGCGGTTCGCTGAGCAAGGCCCGCTCTATCAAGCGCCGCGCCGCCAATGCGGTGGAAAGCATCGTCGCCGAAGATATCGGCAAGATGCCGGACCTCAACCTCGCCGAATCCATCCAGCGCGTGCCGGGCGTGGCTATGTCGCGCGAAGGCGGCGAAGGCCGCAATATCACCTTGCGCGGCTTCGGTCCGGACTTTACGCGCACCACCCTGAACGGCATGGAAGTCCCGGCCAGCAGCGACGGCCTCGACAGCGGCGGCGTCACCCTCAATGCGGGCCGCGCCTTCGATTTCCACCTGTTCGCCTCGGAACTGTTCAACCGTATCGACATCGAAAAGTCGCAAAAGGCCTCGACCGAAGAAGGCGGCATTGCCGGGACGGTCAACCTCTATTCGGCGCGCCCCTTCGATTTCCGTGAGGACTTCACCGTCTCCGCCTCGGCGCAGGCCAATTACAACACCCTCAATCAAAAGGCCGATCCGCGCGTCGCCCTGCTGGTCAGCAAGACGTTTGCGGACGGTAAGTTCGGGGCGCTTCTGTCGGTGGCGGCCTCCAACCGCACCGTGCATCAGGAAGGCTATTCCAGCGTGCGCTGGACCTCGCCCTACGCCAATGGCGATTCGTGGGCCAAGACCAACCCGACCGTGACCGGGACGCCGAAAGCCTGCGGGGCCAGCGATCCGCTCGATTGCCTGTGGGCTCCGCGCCTGCCGCGCGCCGACTATTTCGGCAATGATCAGAAGCGCATCGGCGTCACCGGCTCGCTGCAATACAAGCCCTCGGAAAACGCCCTGATCACGCTGGACGTCCTGCATTCGGAACTGACCAATGACCGCGACAGCTATAATTCGATGGAATGGCTGCTGACGCACGGCACCGCCGGTAACTTTACCGGTCAGACGCCGCTGTCGTTCAAGATCGGCGGCGATGGCAAGACCCTTGTCGCCGCCGCGTTTAACGACGTCACCTCGTGGTACGAAAGCCGCCGTCAGGATTCGCAATCGACCTTTGATCAGGTCGTCCTGTCTGGCCGCTTCAAGGTCAATGAGCGCCTGACGCTCGACGCCATGGCCGGGTCAGCGGTGGACGATGCCGACCGCACGGAACTGCGCTTCTACTACCGCTCGGTGCCGCACTATTACGCCTATGACTACAGCGGCAATGCCTATGTGCCGAGCATCAGCTTCGGCAGCTATGATCCGAACAAGGCCAGCAACTATATCAACGCCCTGACGGCTTCGAACCGCATCAATACGGTGAAGAAGGAAAACTTCACCTCGCGCTTCGACGCCACCTACAATGCCGACAACGTGTCGCTGAAGGCCGGTCTCAGCTATAATGATCGCAAGGTAAGCTATGGCGAGGGCCTCGGTGCGACGCCCAGCTTCAATCCGTCCAGCTATACCCGTCCCTTCCCCGTCTCCAACTTCGGCAAGGGGCTGGACGGTCCGGGCCTGTTGCCCTTCCGCGTCGCCGATTTCGACGCCATTGCCGCGGCGGGCGTCATCCCGGCGGGCTATACCAACAATGCCGGGGCCGGCTGGACCGTCGGCGAAGAAACCCTTGGGGCCTATGGCGAGCTGAACGCCGAATACGACATCGCCGGTATGCGCCTGCGCACCAATGCCGGTCTGCGCTACGTCAAGACCAAGGTCAGCTCGAAGGCGCAGGTCAGCGGTACGCCGGTCGAGGTCAATGTCGATTACGACAACTATCTGCCGTCGATCAATGCGGCGCTGGACGTGCGCAGCGACCTTGTGGTGCGCGCCTCCTATGGCCGCAGCATGACCCGTCCGGGCCTCAGTTCGCTGAACATTGCCGGCCCCGTCTTCGGCTACACCACACGCACGGTCGGCAATGTCGGCAACCCGTCGCTGAAGCCCTACGAGTCGAACGATCTGGACCTGGGCGTCGAATGGTATTTCGGTGACGAAGGGCTTCTGGCCTTCACCGTCTTCCATAAGGACATTGTGCGCTCGCTGAAGACCGATGTGGTCAAGCAGATGATCGACCCGTCCTTCTGGCCGGCCATCTACGCCGACCCGCTGTACGACACCTCCTACAATGCCGACCCGGCCAAGGTGCCCTACACCTTCACCATCCCGGTTAACAGCGACAAGGGCAACAGCGTCAAGGGCTTCGAACTGACCTATAATCAGCCCTTCACCTTCCTGCCGGGGCCGTGGTCAAAGCTGGGCATCGCGTCGAACTACACCCACGTCTCGGCCGAAGACTCCACCGGCCTGTCGCCCAACTCCTATAACCTGACCGTCTATTACGACACCGAGACCTTCGGGGCGCGTCTGTCGGTCAACAAGCGGGACGACTATCTGCTCAGCGAACCGGGAGGCAATGGTCACGTGCAGGAGCGCAAATACGGCCCCACCCATGTGGACTTCGCCTCCTTCTACAACGTCACGCCGCGCTTGACCCTGACCTTCGAAGGCATCAACATCACCGACGAAGTGGAGCGCATCTACGGCACCGGTGACACCGGCGACATGGATCTGACGCGCGAATACACCCACACCGGGGCGCAGTGGATTCTGGGCCTGCGGTACAAATACTAATAAATAAGCGGCCATCGGCACCCGCCGGTGGCCGCCTTTACAGGAGTAAACCATGCGGCTTTTGCCCGCTCTTACCGCCGGTGTGCTGGGTCTGGGGCTCCTGACCCCCGCTCTCGCCGCCGACCTGATCCCGGTGGACGACAGCTACACCATCTCGCAGCGGTTTGAGCGCTATAAGGATCAGTATGCGGGCATAAGCTGGCCGGTGGCCGAGTTCCAGAGCGGACAAAAGGTGCTGTTCGATCGCCGTTACAAGAGCATCGGCGCGCGCGAACTGCATATCGACGTCTTCCTGCCCGTTGCCGGGCGCGCCAGTGGCAAGGGTATCCTGCTGGTGCACGGCGGTGGCTGGCGGTCGGGCAACAAGTCGCATTTCTACGCTCTGGCCACCCGGCTGGCGCAGCGCGGCTATGCCGTCTTCCTGCCGGAGTTTCGCCTGTCGCCCGAAGCCCCCTATCCGGCGGGTCTGATCGACGTCAATGACGCCCTTGTCTGGGTGAAGGGGCAGGCGCAGACCTTTGGCATCGACCCCCAGCGGCTGGCCATAGGCGGCGCCTCATCCGGCGGGCAGATGGCCGCGCTTCTGGCCTATACGGCGGACACCCCGCTCTACAAAAGCCGTGCCGGTGACGACACGCGGGTCAGCGCCCTGATCGACATTGACGGCGTGCTCGACTTCACCACGCCGCTGGCCCTGCAATATGAAAACGCCGCCGGGGACAACTCGGCCGCCGGTCTGTGGCTGGGCGGTGCCATGGAAAAGGTGCCCGACCGCTGGCGCGAAGCCAGTGCCGCCCGGCACGTCAGCGCCGCCGCCCCGCCGACCTTGGTGATCAGCAGCGGCCTGACACGCTTTACCGCCGGTCACGAAGACGTCGAGGCCAGGCTGAAAGCGCAGGGCATTGCCTATCGCTATACCACATTTGACAACGCCCCCCACGACATCTGGCTGTTCGATCCGTGGTTCAGCCGCATTGTCGATCTGATTGACGGTTTTCTGTCGGAACCCTGAGCTCATGTCTGTACGCCCCACCCTGCTCGCCAGCGCCGTCGCCTGTCTGACCCTTGCCGCGCTGAGCCTCCCCGCCGAGGCCGCCACCCGTCTCAAAGTGCGCCCCGACTGCGGCGCGCAAAAAGCCTGTTTCACAAAGGTGCAGGCCGCGCTCGACGCCGCGCAGGCGGACACCAGCGACACCTGGGTCGCAATCGACGTGGCGGCGGGCGACTATTATGAAAAAGTGACGGTCAGCCGCCCCAAGGTGCGTCTCAAAGGCGCGGGTGCGAAACGCACGCGCCTGCACTTTGACGCCGTGGCCGAAACGGCGGGCAAGTATCACCGCCGCAAGTGGGGCACGCCCGGCTCGGCGACCCTGACGATCAATGCCGATCAGGTGACGGTGGAGGGTCTGACCGTCGAAAACACCTTCGACTACCTCAGCAACGACGCACGGCCGGCGGGCGACCCGCAGAAGATTGGCAATTCGCAGGCCGTCGCCGTGCTGCTCGATATTGACAGCGACCGCGTGCTGTTCCGCAAGACGGCGATGCTTGGCTATCAGGACACGCTGTTTGCCAATGGCAGGCGGGCGGTGATCCGCGACAGCCTGATCGCCGGCAATATCGACTTCATCTTCGGCAATGGGCAGCTTCTGATCGAAGACAGCGAATTGCGCACCCGCAATCGCGGCGCGCCCACCCCGCCGGGGGAGTTCCATTCCTTCCTGCTGGCCCCCTCCACGCCCCTGAGCCAGCCCATCGGCCTCGTCGTCTATCGCTCGCGCCTGACGCGCGAAGCCGGTGTGCCCGACGGCGCGGTGGCGCTGGCCCGGCCCTGGCACCCGACCACCACCTTCCCGGACGGGCGCTATGCCGATCCCAACGCCGTGGGGCAGGCCCTGTTTATCGACTGCGTGATGGACGCCCATATCCACCCCGACCACTGGACCAGCATGGGCGGCACGGCGCGCGATGGCAGCAAGACAGCGGTCTTTCATCCGCAGGACTCGCGCTTCTTTGAAAGCGGCTCGACCGGACCGGGGGCGGCGCACCGCGACATCGGCATCCGCTGGAAAGACGCCCCGGACATCGCGACCGTGCGCCGTCAGCTCTCCGACGGCTGGCCTCATACCAAGAGTCATTGAAAATGACTCTTGGTATTCCTTTCGAGAATTTCTCATGTCGCTGATACAAATGAGAAATTCTCGTTTCTTCAACGGCCGGATGCGGTCAGCATCTTCGGCCGTTGGCATCAGGTGAAATAAGCCTTCCTGACGCTTCGGCTCCCCGTTGATGCGTCTCACTGGCCGCCCCTCACCGGGCGGCTTTTTTTTACGCCGCCTTCAGGTGCCGCTTGCGGCGGCGGATAAGGAGCCACGCCCCCAGCAGCACGACGATCACCCCGACACTGTAGCCCGCCGTCGCTGCCGGAGAATGGCCAACCAGCGGCTCCAGCACGTATTTGATCAGGTTGATGATGTAGTAGGACAGGGCAAAGACGGACAGCCCTTCGACCAGTTCGGACAGCTTGACCTGAAGCTCGGCGCGCGCGTTCATGTTTTGCAGCAGCAACTGGTTCTGCGTCTCCAGCGAGATCGACACCCGCGCGCGCAGCAGGTCGCCGATGCGACCGATGCGGCTGGAAATGTCCCCCAGCCGCGCCGAGGCCGCTTCGCAGGTGCGCATGGCCGGCTGAAGCCGCCGCTCGATAAATTCGCGCATGGTGGAAAACCCCTCAACGCGGCGTTCGCGCAAGGAGGTCAGGCGATCCTCGACAAGCCGCGCATAGGCCTCGGTTGCCCCCAGCCGGAACCCCACCTCATTGACACGCTGTTCGACATCCGACGACAGGGCCGTCAGGCGCTCATAGATGACCTCCTGCGAGGTGCGCCCCTCATTGAGCTGCCGCGTAATGTCCACCAGAGTCCGTTCGGCCCCCTTGAGCCAGGTCAGAACGGCGCGCGCCTCACCGAAGCCCAGCAGGGCCAGCTTGCGGTAGTGGCCAATCTCGATCAGGGTCTGCAACAGGCGCGACAGCTCGTCGTTCTGAAGCCCGCGATCGTGAATGAAGATACGCCCCGCCCCGGTGTCGTGGCCGCGAAAATCGGTCCACAGACGCGCGCGTCCGTCAAACACCTCGCAGCTCACGCAGGTGGACAGGGACAGACAGGCACTCAATCGCGCCGGGTCCGGGGCCTCGGTCATCACCGAGATTTCGACGCTGCGGAACACGCGCCCCGGTGCCCCGCTCAGCCAGTCGAACCCCTCGGCGCGGATCACGCCAAAGCCCAGCCGCTCTGAGGCCGCCGTCAGCGCCGCCGCCTCCGTCGTATAGCCGAGCCAAGTCGAAAACTCGCCGTGGCGTTCCCAGATGCGGCCGCCTTTGGCCCCGATCTGCGCCAGACGGCCGTCTTCGGGCGAGGCCTCGCTCAGCCCTTCGACCCACGCCGCCTCGGCCGCGCGTTCGGCATCGTCCACCAGCAGAACCCAGCTACGCAAGGCGACGGGCGCCGACAGAACCGGCAGGGCGCGTTCGTGCATGAGGTCGCTTAAGGTCTGACGTAGGGGGTGGTCGGCAATCGAGGTCATGGCGTGGTCCGTCGGCCAGAGCGGGATGATTTCAAACGGAAGCCTAATCCGGCTCTAAATTTCTGTTTTGTCGCGATATTTTTGTCGAAAACCGCTTACACTTTTCGACACATCGCTACAGGTACCCTCACATAGTGAGAGATTTGGCCGGATGACGCAACGGAAACGCCTATTTGTCAGACATAAGGTCGGACACTTTCGGCAACAGATTATAATAGCCGCCACACAATTGTTTACGATTAAATCTCTATTTCATATTTGACACCCACACGGGCGCGCTGTAGCTACACCCCTGTAGTCACCACGAGGGTTCCCCATGGATACGGTCATCTGCGAAAGTCCCGGCAAGCTGGTGCGCATTCAGCGCGACAAACCGGTGCGACAGGCCGGTGAAGTGCTGGTTCGCGTGCGTCGCGTCGGCATCTGCGGCACGGACATGCACATTTTTCGCGGCACCCAGCCCTATCTCAGCTATCCGCGCGTCATGGGCCACGAACTCTCCGGCGAAGTGGCCGAGGCCCCGGAAGGCTCGGCGCTCAATAGCGGCGATGTGGTGTACATCATGCCCTATCTGTCGTGCGGCACCTGCGCCGCCTGCCGCAAGGGCCGTCCCAACTGCTGCATGAAGATTCAGGTGCTGGGCGTGCACCGCGACGGCGGCATGACCGAATATCTCAGCGTCCCCGAAGCCTTCGTCTTCCCGGCCACGGGTATCGGGCTGGACGAAGCCGCCATGCTGGAATTTCTCGCCATCGGCTGCCACAGCGTGCGTCGCGCGCAGGTGCAGCCCGGTCAGCGCGTGCTGGTGACCGGGGTTGGCCCCATTGGCATGGCCACGGCCCTCTTCGCCAAGCTGAAAGGCGCAGAAGTGACTGTGCTGGACGGACAGGGTACGCGCGTCGAGGTCTGCCTGAAGACGCTCGGCATGGACCATGGGGTCGTGCTGTCACCCACCACGCGCGATGAGCTGTCGGCCCTGACCGATGGCGACTTCTATGACGCGGTGTTCGACGCCACGGGCTCGCCCAAGGCCATCGAGGCCGGGTTCGGCTATGTCGGGCATGGCGGCACCTATGTGCTGATTTCGGTCGTCTCTGCCGACATCACCTTCAACGATCCGGAGTTCCACAAGCGCGAAACCACCCTGCTGGGCAGCCGTAACGCCACGGTGGAAGACTTTGAAGAGGTACTGAGTGCTATCCGCGCCGGCCTGATCCCCACGGCGGCGCTCAATACGCACCGCACGACGCTCAACGACCTGCCCGACGTCCTGCCCGGCTGGACCGCCCCCGAAGCCGGGGTGATCAAGGCCTTGGTGGAGGTGTAACCCCTCACAGACTTTTTGTGATTTGTAACTGAACTTGACACAGTCTCGCCTTGCAATTGCCGCATCGCAGCATATATGATGATTGTGTTCGATGCCTTGCATCGATTGCCCTTCCTGGGCGTTTCCTCCCTGTAAACTGGCCGCGCCGAGTGCGCGGCTTTTTTTTGCCTGCGACCAAAGGTCCGCGGAGCCCTTTTGACGCCTCCGTGCGAAACGGCTATCACGGTGTGATAAACCGATGGAATCGTAATGTCCGAACCGACCTACAGCGCCCCTGCCCTCGAAAAGGGTATTGAGATTCTTGAGTTTCTGGCCGGACGGCCGGGCGCGCTGAGCATCGGAGACATCTGCGCCGGTGTCGGGCGTTCCAAGGCCGAAATCTACCGCATGATCCTGACTCTGGAGGCCAGAGGCTATCTACGGCGCGATGTGGCCGGGCGCTACACCATGACCAGCCGCCTGTTCGATTTCGGCATGCTCTACCCGCCGCGCCAGAGCCTGATCGAAACGGCCCTGCCGCATATGCGCGCCCTGGCCCGCGACAGCGAGCAGTCGTGCCACATGACCGTCCTGTCGCGCGAACACATCGTCGCCATCGCCCGTGCCGAAAGCGAGAGCATGACCGCCTTCGGGGTTAAGGTCGGCTTCCGTGCCCCGGCGGCCACCGCCACGTCCGGGCGGCTGATCTTCGGCTTCCTGCCCCTGCGCGATCAGCTCAACTGGTATCACACCATGCGCGGCCGCCTTGATCGCCCCGTCCTGCGCGCCTTCCTCGATGAGGCGCGCGAAGCGAAGCGTCAGGGCTATCTGGTGCGCGACAGCGCCTATACGCTGGGCATTGTCGATCTGGCCGTGCCGATCTTCGCCGCCCGCTCACACCACGCCGTCGCCGCCCTGATCGTGCCCTTCATGACGCACGTAGTCTGCCATATGGACAAGCCGCAGGTGCTGGAGCGCCTGCGCCAGACGGCACAGGCCATTTCCAGCGAGCTTTATTAGAGCGGAATGATTTCTTAGTAATCCTTCCGCTCAAGCCGCCATTGAGGCGGCGGCCAAGGTGGCAAAGCCACCGCCCAGCGAGGGGCTAAACAAAATCTAGATATTATGTTTCTATCAAAAATCATAATGATCTAGAGCGCTCTGTATCGAAAGTGGTGGAAGCGCGCCTCGCCTTGCCCGGCCGCATAGAAGCCCGGCTTGAGCATCAGGAAGCCCCCGCGCACATTGTGGTGATAGCCCGACACCTCCATGCCGCGGTCAAAGCGCCGCCAGGTCTGACCGTCCGCCGAGGTGTCGAAGGTCACGATATGCCGGTCGTTACGCAAGCGCATCCGCATCCGACGGCCATAGTCATGGGCCGGACGTCCCCGCTCGATGCCGTACTGATGCGTGACGAAGTTTTGGGCGTCAAACCCCAGACCGCAATAGAGCTTGGTGTCATAGAACAGCAGCAGTCCGGCGCGCACGCCCGCATCGACCTCGATCTCCATTTCGATCTCATAGGCCGGATCACCGACTATGGTGATCAGCGGCGCACCGGAGCTTGGGGCCTCGCCCGACGCCGTGAGGTGCAGCACGCCGTTTTCGCGGCGGATACGGCTTTTCTCGTCCGGCGACGGGTTAAAGAAGTTCCACTGAATGCCGTACTTGTCGGTCGTGAAATCGTCAGACAAGGCCTGTCCGTGCACCGGCTGAAAGCCATGCGGTTTGCCGCCTTTGGGCTTCTTTATGGGCTCCGACAGGTCACCGCCGCCGAAATCAAACCAGCCGTCCTTTGACCACGTTACCGGGGCCAGAAGCGTCTGCCGCCCCAGCGTCCAGAAGCCGTTTTCATAGCCGTGATACACGCCCCACCAGTCGCCAGAAGGCCCTTCGACCAGCGTGGCGTGGCCGCGCGACCACCACTTTTCTCCCGCGGACGTCGTGCGTACCAGCGGATTGCGCGGATGGTGCTCCCACGGCCCGTTTATAGACTTCGACCGCGCCGCAATGACCATATGCCCCGTCGGCGGGCCTGCCGTGCCGCCGACCGCCAGGATCATGTAGTAGTATTGACCGTGGCGCGTGATCTTCGGGCCCTCGGGCGAAAAGCCTTCGACCACCCAGTCGGACGGATAGCGCCACGGATCATAGACGTGCTCGACCTCACCCGCCTTCGACAGACCGTTGTCCGACAGGCGCACCCGGTCACCGCCCGACAGGAACAGCCAGCGCGATCCGTCTTCGCCCACCGCATGGCCGGGGTCGATATGGCGCGGCAGGTCGAGGTCGATGGGCTCGGACCACGGACCTTCGATACGGTCGGCCCAGATCACCCATGAGGTGGTCTTTGAACCCGGTGCCGAGGTCTTCTTGGTCGGGATGTAGAGGTAGTAGCGGCCCTTGTGCTGACACAGTTCCGGGGCCCAGACCGAGCCGATATTGCGGGTCAGGGCCGGACCGATGGGCCGCCAGTTGACGAGGTCCTTCGACTGCCAGATCACCAGACCCGGATAGGCGTCGAAGGTCGAAAACGTCATGTAATAGTTGTCGCCGTCCTTCAGGATCGACGGATCGGGATGGTCCCCGGCCATGATCGGGTTGAGGAAGGTGCCGTTCCCCAGATCCGGCTGGCGCTGACCCTCTATCCCCTTGCGCCACGTGGCGGGGCCGTTTTTAGCGGGGGCGGCCCCGGCGGGCGCGCCGAACAGAAACGCCCCCAGCCCCAGACCTGTGAGCGCGTGACGCCGGTTCGTGGTCATGGCACCTGTCCTTCCCCGTATTTGTTAATTGCGCGCATCTTCATTCATTTGCGCGCAATCCGTCAACCGGAAAGACCCCGCGTTCAGGCGGTCCGGACAAGCCCTCCCGCCCGCAGGCCAAAGGTCGCCGACTGGCCCTTTTTCAGCGCCAGCGGCAGGCGATCATCGCCCAGCACCAGCGTCGCCTTTTCGCCAAAGGCGCTGCGGATCGTCACCCGCTCCAGCGTCATGTCGGCCCAGTGGAGGTCCACCGTAAAGCCGCCGCGCGCCTTCAGGCCCGTGACGTGTCCCTTCGGCCAGGCGGTCGGCAGGGCGGGCAACAGGATGATCTGATCGTCATAGGACTGCATCAGCATCTCGGTCATGCCCGACGTGCCCCCGAAATTGCCGTCGATCTGGAACGGCGGGTGGGCGTCGAACATGTTGGGATAGGTGCGCTCCGGCCCCAGCAGCAGCTTGAGAATACTGTGCGTGCGCTCCCCCTCGCCCAGCCGCGCCCACAGGTTGATGCGCCAGCCGATGGCCCAGCCGGTGGACATGTCGCCGCGCAGCTCCAGCGACTTTTTGGCCGCCGCCGCCAGTTCCGGCGTCTTGCGTGTGGTGATCTGGTGCGACGGGAACAGGCCGTAGAGGTGAGAGACGTGGCGATGGTGCAGGTCCGGTGCCTCCATATCCCAGTCGTCCTTCCACTCCTGAAGCTGACCCGCCTTGCCGATCTGGTTGGGCACCAGCCTGTCGCGCATGGCCAGGACCTCAGCGCGGAAGCCCGGATCGGTTTTGAGGATGTCCGCCGACCGTGCCGTATTGGCGAACAGGTCGCGCAGGATCTGCATGTCCATGGTCGGCCCGGCGCAGATCGAGGTGCCGAACCTGTGTTCGTTTTCCGGCGAAATCGACGGCGCCGTGACCATGTAACCGGACGCGGGGTCCTTCACCAGCGTGTCGAGGAAGAACTGCGATGCCCCTTTGAGCAGCGGATAGATGTCTTTCAGATAGGCCGTGTCGCGGCCATAGTCGTAGCGATCCCACAGGTGCAGGCACAGCCACGCGCCGCCCATCGGCCAGGTGCCGTAGAAGGCGGCGTCAATAGGTGCCGTGGCCCGCCACAGATCGGTATTGTGGTGCGCCACCCAGCCGCGCGCCCCGTACATGATTCTGGCCGTTTCGGCCCCGGTCACCGAAATCTCCTTCACCAGTCGCACCAAAGGCTCGGTCAGTTCCGGCAGGGCCGTGGGCTCGGACGGCCAGTAGTTCATCTCGGTATTGATATTGATGGTGTACTTGCCGCCCCACGGGGCGTTCAGCTTCTCGTTCCACAGGCCTTGCAGATTGGCGGGCTGCGTGCCCGGTCGCGAACACGATATCAGCAGATAGCGGCCGTACTGGTAATAAAGCGCCGCCAGCGCCGGATCGTTCTGGAATTGTGAGCGGGCAATGCGTTGCCCTGTCGGCTGATCGGCGGCTTCGGTACGGCCGAAATCGACACTGACACGCTCAAACAGCGCGCTGTGCGCCTTCAGATGCGCCGCATAGAGGTCGTCGAACGAACGCGTCGCGGCCCTGGCCATCTGGTCTTGGGTGATGGCGGTCGGGTCGCCCGACACGTCGCGGAAGGCTTTGAAGCTGGTAGCCGCCGCCATGAAGACCATTGCGCTGTCGGCCCCCTTCACGACCAGCTCATCCGTACCGGTGCTCTGCTGACCGCCGCTGGCCACCACGCGCACGCGGCTTTCGAAGCGCAACGCCCCGTCCTTGCCATTGTGGCCGCCATTGCGCCCGGACAGCACGATCTCCTGCGGACTTTCGATGGCCACGGTCGCCACCTGCGGCGTTTCAAACCCCAGTTGAAAGCTGATCTTCCCCGGTGTGTCGGCGCTCAGGCGCATCACCAGCACCTGATCGACCGGACTGATGAAGGTTTCGCGGGTATAGGTCACGCCGTCCTGACGATAGGTGACGGTAGAAAGCGCCTTCGTCAGATCCAGCTCACGGCGATACCCGCTGGCATTCGACGACGGCCCGAAGGTCAGGGTCAGTTCGCCGATCGTCTGATAGGAAACCTGACTGACCGGATTGCCCATGAAGTGCGCGTCAATACGCTTTTGCGCCTCGACATATTTACCCTCGAAGATCAGCTTGCGTATTTCCGGCAGAGCCGCCGGGCCGTCGGGATTGGCCGGCTGATACGGCGCCCCGGCATACAGCGTATCTTCGTTCAGTTGCAGCCGGTCGCGCGCCACACCGCCAAACACCATGGCCCCCAGCCGCCCGTTGCCCAGCGGCAGGGCCTCGGTCCATTCATTGGCCGGTTCGCGGTACCATAGGCGCAGATCATGGCCCGCCGGCTTCGTGGATTGCGCTTCGGCAATGGGTGGCAGCAGGGCCAGCAGGGACAGACCTGCGGACATACGGAGCGTTTCACGACGGCTGATGGTCATTTTGGGGTTCCCTCTCTGTATTGTGTTTTACGGGACAATAGCCGTTTCACGGGCGAGCGAAAGCGCGGCGTTTCAAAAAAGCGTCAGCGCGATGTTTTTCCCGCACCGGCTGTGGGTATCGGGCCGCCCGATATAAAGGTAGCTATCGGATATCCACCGTCTCATCCAACGGGTCAGGCCCTTGTCCCGACAGGTGCGCAATCGTTTTTATTTCCCCAACGGACGTTTTGCCCCTTTTCATACCGGCAAAGGTCGGCATAGGTTGCGCCACCGGTGTCACAGACACCCCAAAACAATCAAAAGCCTCTTGGCGCGCATTTCTGAAAACGGTGCAACGGTTTTCGGACAATGCGCGACAAAACAAAAGCTAGCAATGCCGTACAGAGAAAAGGAAACGTCAGCATGAACCAAAGGCCGGACCTCGTCTATTCCACAAAGGGAATCGGACGCTATCGGTGGGTGATCTGCGCCCTGTTGTTCATCGCTATCGGTATCAACTATATCGACCGGCAGATGATCGGCATTCTGAAGCCGACGCTTCAGGATGAGCTGAAGTGGACCGAGATCGACTATGCCCACATCGTGTTCTGGTTTCAGTGCTTCTATGCGGTGGGCTTTCTGACCTTCGGGCGCATTATCGACGCGGTGGGCGTGCGCATCGGCTACGCGGTAGCCTTCACCATCTGGACCGTCGCCTCCATCGGCCACGGCCTGATCCATTCGGTGACGCAGTTTGCCATTGCCCGCTCCGTTCTGGGCTTCGGTGAGTCGGGCTCCTTCCCCGCTTCGCTCAAGGCCGTGTCGGAATGGTTCCCGCAAAAGGAGCGCGCTCAGGCCGTCGGCATCTTCAATGCCGGGACGGCGCTGGGGCCGATCGTCACCCCTCTGGTCGTGCCGGCCATTACGCTGGCCTTCGGGTGGCGCGCCGCCTTCATCTCCATCGGCATTATCACCGCCCTGTGGCTGATCGCGTGGATGATCATCTATCGCCGCCCGCAGGAACACCCGCGCGTCTCGCCCGCCGAGCTGGCGCATATCCAGTCGGACGACACGACCGCCACCGAAACCACCACGCCCGCGGCCAAAATTTCGTGGTTCAAGCTGCTGACCTTCCCTCAGACCTGGGCCTATGCGCTGGGCAAGTTCCTGACCGATCCCATCTGGTGGCTCTATCTGTTCTGGCTGCCCGACTTTCTGCACAAACGTCATGGCCTTGACCTTAAAACCTTCGGGCCGCCGCTGATCGCCATCTATATTCTGGCCGACGTCGGCTCGATCTTCGGCGGCTGGGCCTCGTCAAAGCAGTTGCAGGCCGGGCGCACCCCCAATGCGGCGCGCAAATCGACCATGCTGATGTGCGCGCTTCTGGTCACCCCCATCGTCGCGGCGCAGTTCGTCGGCAATCTGTGGGGGGCCGTGGCCATTATCGGGCTGGCCGCCGCCTCGCATCAGGCGTGGTCGGCCAATCTTATGACCCTGCCGTCGGACCTCTTCCCGAAGCAGGCCGTGGCCTCGGTCATCGGTATCGGCGGTATGGCCGGAGCCATCGGCGGTATGCTGATGACGACCTATAACGGCTATATTCTGGAGCTGTTCAAATCCTACCAGCCCATCTTCATTGTCGCAGGCTCGGCCTATCTGATCGCCATTTTGGTCATCCATACGCTTGCCCCCCGGCTCGAAAAAGTGCCGGAAGAGAAGATTTTGAAGAACTAAAAAAAACAAGGCCCGCTCCTGTAGGGAGCGGGCCTTTCTTCTTACTGATGCCTGATCTTCTTACTGATGCCTGAGCGCCTTGCCCGGTTCGGTCGAGGCGCTGCTGAGCGCCAGCCCCCCCACCGTCCCCAGTGCGATGGCCAGAGCCGCCGCCGTGGCGATAAGGAAGAACAGCGGGCTGATGCCGATGGCGTCGTCAAACTGCGACAGCCACTGCCCCAGAGCCAGCCAAGCCAGAGGCCAGGCGATGACGCTGGCGATCAGCACCGGGCGCAGGAATTGCAGCGTCAGAAGCCGCACCACCTGACCGCGCGACGCCCCCAGCACCTTGCGCAGGCCGATTTCACGGGCCCGGCGTGAGGTATTGAACGCTGCCATACCGTAGAGCCCGATACAGCCGATCAGCGCCGCCACCCCGGCCCCAACCCCGAACAGGTTGGAGCGGTCGCGTTCGGGCTTATAATACTTGTCGAGGTTCTCATAGGCCGACGTGACTTCGAACGGCACGTCCGGGGCCACCTGACGCCACACCTTGCGCAGACGCTCACGCATCACGCTTTCGCTGACGCCGGCATAGCGGACAAAGCCTACGGCCGCGTAGGCGACGTGGGCATCGAACATATACAGCTTGGCCGGAATGGGCTCCGACGGATGATAGAAGCGCGCGTCTTCGACCACACCGACGATACGCACCGTATGATCAGAGAAGCGCGCGGTCTGCCCCACAGCGGCCTGTGGTGTCTTGAAGCCCAGACGCTGTACCGTCAGGCGGCTGACGACGACATTGGTCACCCGGCCCGGCTCGGCCTTGTCACCCACCCACGTCTGATCCTCGGCAAAGCGCGGATCAAAATAGCGCCCGGCCAGCAGTTTGATGCCGATCAGATCGAAATAGCCCGGACCGACCACCGACCAGTTGACCGTCGGCGATTCGGTCAGCTTGTCGCGCTGTCCCGGCAAAACGATATTGGAGTTGTTGACCGTGTTCTGATCGCCCGGAATGGCATTGGCGATACTGACCGCCGTGACATTGGGCAGGGCCCGCACGGCCGCCTGAAAGCCCTCGCGCTGTGCGGCATTGATATTGACGTCGCGGATCGAATTGACCAGCAGCAGGCCGTCGCGCTTGAAGCCGAGATCGGCCGACTGGATATGCTCGATCTGTTTGATGAAGCCGAGCATCAGGGTGAAGGCCATCACCACCGCCGCGAATTGCAGAATGACGAGGCCTTCGCGCAGGCGCATCCCCAGACGGCCGCCCGCCGGGGTGCGGCTCGACGCCAGCACCTGTGCCGGTTTGAAGGCCGACAGGGCAAAGGCCGGATAGAGGGCCGCGACCAGACCGGCCAACAGCACCACCCCCAGAAGCCCGGCCAGCCATATCCCGTCTTTCGTGTAATCGAGCGCCAGAGACAGGCCCCCGGCGGCATTGATCAGCGGCAGGGTCAGTTCAACAAGAGACAGGCCTACGATAAAGGCCAGCAGCAGGGTCAGCAGGGCCTCCCCCAGAAATTGCAGCCGCAAGGCCGAAGGACGCGCCCCCAGTGTCTTGCGCACCGCCACTTCACGCGCCCGCAGGCCCGCCCGTGCCGTGGCCAGATTGACGTAGTTGATCAGGGCCAGCACCAGCGCCACCACGCCGACCAGACCCAGTGTGACGATGGCCGCCTTCTGCTTGGGGTCGATCAGGTGAACATCGGCCAGCGGCACCAGCACCAGCTTCATCAGGCTGCTGCCCTTGACACCGGGGCCGAAATTATTGCCCACCTGACGGTCGGTAAAGGCGTCCAACTGGGCCTGTAAGGCGTGCGCCTGCGCCGGCGTATCGAATTTAAGGAAGGCCCAAAGCTGCACCGAGCCCCAGTGATGCCAGGTGTCGGTCTCCATCGCCGTGCGCTGCGGCGTGAGGCGCCGCAACAGCCCCGATTTGAGATCGCTGTTTTCCGGCAGATCGCGAATAACGGCGCTGACCACATAGGGTTTGCGCCCCTCGGCATCGCTGAGCGTCAGGGTCTTGCCCACCGCATCCACCGTGCCAAAATACTTACGCGCCTTTTCCTCGCTGATGACCACGCTACCGGGATCATTCAGCGCCGTAGCCGCGTCTCCGGCGCGCATGGGCATGCCGAAAAAGGTCAGGAACTCCGGATCGACCAGCTCGATCTGCTCGGAATAGACCTCCGACCCCTTGTGCACCGTGACCGGGTTCGACCAGTCGCGCACCGTGACCAGTTGCGGATAGCTGGCCTTCAGTTCTTCGGTCAGGCCACCCATGCCCCCGATACGCACCTCATCGGTCATGCCGGGGAAGAAATAGCGGGTGCCGACGGTATAGATTTTGGCGCGTTCGGGGCTCCAGGTCTCATAGCCGGTTTCAAAGCGCACCAGCAGGCTGAGCGCGATAAAGACGGCGATGCCGAGACTGAGGCCCAGAAGGTTGAGGCCGCCATAGAGGGGATGTCGGGTGAAGGAGCGCCAGAAGGCGATCAGGACAGAGCGTAACATATCAGGCCTCACAACATCTGGGCGACAGAGGCCACCAGTTGCCCGTCGAGAATATCGACGCGGCGGCTGGCCTGATCGGCGTGGCTGGGCGAGTGGGTGACCATGATGATGGTCGCCCCAGAGGCGTTCAAACCTTTAAGGATGTCCATGACCTGCGCGCCGTTTTCGGTATCGAGATTGCCCGTCGGTTCGTCGGCCAGGATCAGGTCGGGATTGCCGACAATGGCGCGCGCAATGGCGGCGCGCTGCTGCTGACCGCCCGACAACTGATGCGGGAAGTGGCGCGCCCGGTGGGCGATGCCCACGCGGTCCATGGCCGTTTCAATCGCCTGACGGCGCGACCCCTTCTGCCCCTGACGATAGAGCAGGCCCAGCTCGATATTCTCATAGATGGTCAGGTCATCGACCAGATTGAAGCTCTGAAAAATGAAGCCGAGATGGCGGGCGCGATGCTGCGCCAGCTTCGCTTCACTCAGTTTGGCCAGATCGACCCCGTTGAACAGATAGGCTCCGGAGGTCGGGCGGTCGATGGTGCCCAGCGTGTTGAGCAGGGTCGATTTTCCGCAGCCCGACGGCCCCATAATGGCGACGAATTCACCCTGACGGATGGTCAGGTTGATATTGTGCAGGGCCGTGGTTTCGATCTCATCGGACCGGTACAGGCGGGAGACGTTTTGAAGCTCAATCATGAATTCGGGTCCGACTTGATGTGGAGATATTGCGCATTGCGCAGGTTGGAGACTCCGGCAGTAACGATGCGTTCGCCGGGTTTGAGGCCGCTGAGGATTTCGACCTGTTCGGGGTTGCGGCGGCCCACCGTGACGGCGCGGCGGCTGGCCTGATCGCCCTTGGCGTTGAGCACAAACACCCACGCCCCGCCCGATTCCGTCAGCCAGCTCCCCGACGGGGCCAGAATGGCCGGCGTCGTCTGACCCAGTCTCAGGCGGATATCGACGGTTTCGCCGCGTTTGAGATCGGCGGGCGGCGGCGTGACAAACTGCAATTCGGCCACCACGCGGCCATTGGTCACCTGCGGGAAGACTTTCGAAACGGCGACGCTGACCGTCTGACCGTGCAGGCTGGCCTCGGCTTTCTGGCCTTCGGACAGGCGTTGCAGGTAGAATTCATCGACCTCGGCGCGCAGCTTGTAGCTGCCTTCGGAATCGACCTGCGCCACCGCGTCGCCCTCCTTGACCGCCTGCCCCGGCTTGAGGCTGAAGGCGGTCAGGCGGCCCGCCGCCGGGGCGGTCAGGGTCAGGGCGTCGAGGCCGCGACGCACCTCCCCCAGATTGCGACGCAGATCCTGCGCATTGTCCTGCACCTGACGGCGCTGACCGGCATAGAATTGCGCGTCCGGCGTCTGGGCGGTCTTGAGCGCCGCCACGCGCTGACGCTGATAGGCGACCTCATCGGCATAGGGTTTGACCGCCGCCGCATTGATGAAGCCCTTGTCGAGCAGGGTCTGGCGCTTCTGATACTCCTGCTCGGCGCGGCTGAGGGCATAGGCGGCATCGGCCAGCGCCTGTTCGCGGCTTTCCTGCGCGGTTTTCAGCGCCATCAACTGGTTGGAATTGTCGGTGAGACGCGCCGAAATATCGGCTTCGCGCGCCGACACATCCAGCGTCAGGGCGGGGTTGACCAGATAGACCAGCGCCTGTCCCTTGGTGACGCGATCGCCGTCGCTCACCGCCACGGCCTGCACGCGACCGGCGGTCGCCGCCGTGATATAGACCGTGTCGAGCGGCACGGCTTCGGCGCGCAGCGGCACGTAGTCCTGATAGGGGGCGCGCACCACCTCCCCGGATTCGAGGGTACGGGCCTCGACCGTTACCGTACCCGACTTGGGCAGGGTCAGGTAAAAGGCGAGGCCCGCCGTGGCGATGACGACGGCGGCAGCGGTGATCTGAAACGGACGGCGGCGATACCAGGGTTTGGCGCGCTTGCGGTCCATGGTGGTGGAGGATGAGAGGACGTTATCGGGCATGTTAAAACGCTAACACAGCCTTTTCAATTCATATAAATAATTCATTTTGCTTGCTTTTTGTCGATTTTTGCCCTCAAATCAGGATTGAAATCGCCCCGCAGGTGTCCGAATCCGAACATGCCCTCCGAAGCCGAAACACCCCCTCTGACGCGCGCCGTCTTTCTCGACGACGACCCCGACATTCTGGCGGCGGCCGAGCTGGTCCTGACGCGGCAGGGCTTCACCCTGCGGACGGCGCAGTCGCCGGATGAGGCGCGCGCTTTGCTGGAGTCTGAGACGCCGGACGTGCTGCTGCTCGATCTCAATTACCGGCGCGGCGATACGTCAGGCGAAGCGGGTCTGGCCTTCCTGCAAGAGCAGCTCAATAAGACCCCGCACCTGCCGGTCGTCGTCGTCACCGGCCATTCGGGCATGAGCATCGCCATTCAGGCCATGCGGCTGGGGGCGCAGGATTTCGTGGTCAAGCCGTGGAACAATGAACGGCTGGTGGCCGCCCTGCGCGCCGCCATTGAGACGCCGCCGCGCGTCCCCGCCGACCTGCCGCCGCAGGACCTCAATCTGGAGCGCTCGGAGCGTGAGCTGATCAAGGCGGCGCTCAGCCGGCATCAGTTCAATATCTCGCACGCCGCCAAAGACCTTGGCCTGACACGCGCGGCGCTGTACCGGCGCATGGAAAAGCACGGTCTGTGACGCATGGGGGCTCATCGCATCTGGCTCAGCATCATCGCGCAGGTGGGCGTCTTCGCCCTGGGGGTCGGGCTGTGGCTGGCCCTCAGTCAGGGCTATTACGCCACGGCGCTGGTCTGCGGGCTGGCCGCCGTCGGACTGGCCGTGGCGGGCGTCAACAGCCCGGCCTTCCATCTGGCGCGTGAACGCCTGCGCGCCCGGCTAAGCCCCGCGCCGATCTTTACGGCGGAGCTGGGGCGGCGACGGCTTCAGATGCTGCTCGATCAGGCCCCCTCGCCGCTTTTGCTGCAAACCGATGATGGTCAGATCATTGCCGTCAACCGCGCGGCACGGCAACTGTTCGGCGTCGCCTACGCCCTGCCTCTGGCCGTGCGCCGCACGCTTGTCGGTGATGGTGGCGACCTGTTTGCGCCGGGGCAGCAGATCGTCTGGGAAGGCCGCACCTTTGCCGTTCAGCACAACGAGCTGATCGAGGATGAGCGGACCTCGCAACTGGCCATCCTGACCGATATTTCCGCCGATGTGCGCGCCGCCGAAGCCACGGCGCTGCGTGACCTGCTGCGGGTGCTCAATCACGAACTGATGAACGCCCTGACGCCCGTGGCTTCGATGAGCAAGAGCGCGCTCGACCTGCTCACCGACGATACACCGCAATCGCGCGCACTGGCCATCAAGGCCCTGGAGCGGGTGGTAGCGCGCACCGAAGGCCTGCACGACTTCATCAATGCCTATCGCGCCCTGACCCGTCTGCCGCCGCCCAGCCTGCAACCGGTGCGCCTGTCGGAATGGCTGGAGGTGCTGCACGAGAGTTTCACCGCTCAGTGGAGCGACAAGGGGGTCAGGCTTTTGTGGGAGGTGCCGCCCGAGGAGGTGAGGGTCCGCATGGACGAGGATCAGATGTGGCTGTGCGCCGGGAACCTGCTCAACAATGCGGCACAGGCGGCGCTCGAAAAGGGCGGCGACCCCAGGGTCCGCCTGCGCGCCGCTGCGGGGGAAAGTGACCTGACCATACTGATCGAGGATTCCGGCCCCGGCATCCCGGCCGAACATGGCCGTCAGGTCTTCATGCCCTTCTTCACCACCAAGGCCACCGGTACGGGCGTGGGCCTCAGTCTGGCCCGGCAGATCGTACAGGGCCACGGCTCGGACCTCAGCCTGTTGCCGCTCAGTCCCGGCGATCCGGACGCCTTGGGCGGCGCCCGTTTCGCCTTTAGTCTTTCTAAAATCTAGAGCGATGTGCGGAAGAGTGTGAGCGGTTTTCCGCAAAAACATCGCGACAAAACAAAAATTTAGAGCGAAATGGCGCTTCCACCTAAAGTCATTTCGCTCTAGAATTTCTTCGACAGGGTGATGAAGGTGGACTCGCCGTACTTGTCGCCCAGATCGCCCTTGTCGGTCGTGGTGAAGGTCAGGCTGGCCATAAATTTTGGCGTCACCGCATAGCTCACCCCGGCCAGATAGCTGGTGTAATCGACGCTGTGCCGGTTGTGACGGAAGCCATTGGCCACCTGAAACGACAGTTTGGGCGTGACCTTATAGTCGAGACCCAGGTCCGTGTAGGTCGCCGTCTTTGCCTTGCCGTAATTGTCGTCGGCATAGGCGAAGTTCAGCTTGCCGCTCAGCCTTTTCGTCAGCTTGCGCGTGGCGGTAAATTCGTACTCCATCCACTCATTATCAATGCCGGCTTTGGTGCCGTTATACTGCTTGTAGATAGCGCGGGCCACGATGTCATTGCCTGCGAGATTGGTCTTGTAACCGAGGATGGCCTGGGTCTGGTTATCGACGCCCGTGGTGCGGTCGCGCATCGACTTGTACAGGACACCGGCAAAGAACTTACCGTAAGCGGCCTGCCCACCCACAATGTATTGCGGGCGGCCCTCGGTCTGGCTGACGCCGCGATAGATGCCGTCGCTCAGCAGTTTGACCTCAGCGGAATATTTGATCGTTTCAGGCCTGGCGGCCGGGGCGGCCTGCGCGGCCTGAGACAGAGTTAGGGGAAGGGCCACAAGCAGGGCCGCCGACAAACGGATAGTGTTCGCAGACATGAGGGTCTCCGTTTGCGAAACCGCAAGGCAGTCTCGCATGAATTTGAGAAGAAAGGGTTTAGGGGAAAAATACCCGTGCCGGAGGCTCGAACCGATACACCGGCACGGGTCAGTCAGGATGGAACCACGTCGGGGGGACACGGCCGGGGGATGGCCGGAAGGTTCCATCCTTAAAAGGTTAGTCCGCGCTCTTTTCGCCCAGTTGCAGACCCGCCGGAGCCCCGTGGATGGCCATGACCGGTTCGGCCTCGACCACAGGCTTGCCACTCAGCGCCGCGCGGAAGGTGTGCATGTCGATCGACTTTTCCCAGCGGCTGACTACGACGGTGGCGACCGCATTGCCGATGAAGTTGGTGATCGAGCGGCATTCCGACATGAAGCGGTCCACGCCCAGAATGATGGCCATACCGGCGATGGGCACGCTCGGCACCACCGACAGGGTGGCGGCCAGGGTGATGAAGCCCGCGCCCGTCACCCCGGCTGCGCCCTTGGACGACAGCATGGCGACCGACAGAAGCAGCAGTTGCTGCTCAAGCGACAGGTGGGTGTTGGTGGCCTGAGCGATAAACAGGGCGGCCAGCGTCATGTAGATATTGGTGCCATCGAGGTTGAACGAATAGCCGGTCGGCACGACAAGGCCCACGACCGAACGCTTGCAGCCTGCGGCCTCCATCTTTTCCATCAGGCTCGGCAGGGCCGACTCCGACGACGAGGTGCCGAGCACCAGCAGCAGCTCCGCCTTCAGATAGCTGATCAGCTTGAAGATCGAGAAGCCGTTGGCCGCACAGACGGCGCCCAGAATGACGATCACGAACAGGGCCGAGGTGGCGTAGAAGGTGCCGACCAGTGCCGCCAGATTGATGATGGAGGCGATGCCGTACTTGCCGATGGTGAAGGCAAAGGCGCCAAAGGCCCCGATGGGCGCGGCCTTCATCAGGATCGACACCATTTTGAAGATACCGGCGCTGACCAGTTCGAGCAGGCTGACGAGCGGTTTGGCGCGCTCACCGACAAAGATCAGCGAGATGCCGAACAGGATGGCGATAAACAGCACCTGAAGGATGTTGCCTTCGACAAAGGCCGAGGTGAAGGTCGTCGGAATGATGTCCATCACGAAGCCGATCAGGGTCGTTTCGTGCGCCTTGGCGGCGTATTCCGTCACCTTCTCATTGTGCAGGGTGGCCGGGTCGATATTCATGCCGTGACCGGGCTGAACCACATTGGCGACGATCAGGCCGACGATCAGGGCCAGGGTCGAGAAGGTCAGGAAGTAGGCAAACGCCTTGCCCGTGACCGAGCCGACGCCTTTCAGCGAGCCCATACCGGCAATACCGGTGACGATGGTAAGGAAGATGACCGGGGAAATGATCATCTTGACCAGCTTGATAAAGCCGTCACCCAGCGGTTTCAGCGCCTCGCCGGTCTGCGGGTAAAAGTGCCCGATAGCCGCGCCCAAAGCGATGGCGACCAGCACCTGAAAATAGAGATGAGTGTAGAAAGGACGCTTGCGCGGCGCGGCCGCGGTCAGCGTGTCCGTTGGGGTATGCATCTGCATGGGTGTTCCTCGACCCTTTGGTGGTTTTTGTTAACGCACCATAATCCGGCACCACCCCTGTGCCCACACTTCGGCCTGTTTTCATTAATCCATTGAAATTTAGAAATTTATAGCAAAGACAGGCCCCTATTTTGTGTGGAATTTCACACATGTAACCCGGACATTGTGCGAAAATTCGCAAAGGCTTATAAGGGAGATATGCCCCCTGTACCGCGCCAGATTCGACGGCCTCTGCTGATCCTCGCCGGCCTCGCTTGCGTGGCCGGTCTGGGGCTGGTCCTGTGGGGCGTCTGTAGCCTGAGCTATACCAGCGCCCTGCGCAGCGTCTCCGAAGACGTCGAAACGCGGGCCCGCTTGCGCGCCGCCGTCCTGCAAAGCGAGATGGAGCGGCAGGCGACGGTGGCGCTGGTCCTCAGCGACGACAGCGACGTGACCGCCGCGCTGCTCGGCAACCGGCCCGCGCTCTATAGCGGTGTCTCGAAAAAGCTGGATCGACTGCGCACCCAGACGCGCAGTTCGGTCATCTATATCATTCAGGCCTCCGGCCAGACGGTGGCGGCCAGCAACTGGGCCCTGCCCGTCTCCTTCGTCGGCAGCAATTACAGCTTCCGGCCCTATTTCCGCGAAGCCATGACGAACGGCACGGCGACACAGTTCGCGCTGGGCACGGTCAGCCGCAAGCCCGGCCTGTTTTTTGCCCGCGCCGTCACCGCCTCCGGGCGCCGGCTGGGCGTGGTGGTGGTGAAGATGGAGTTCGACCCCATCGAGGCCACCTGGGGTGGGCTGGGTGAAGACACCTACGTCACCGGCCCCACGGGTGAGGTCTTCCTGACGGCGCACCCGGAGCGACGCTTCAAGCCCCTCCCCGCCCTGTCGGCGCGTCAGATCGACACGGTGATTGATCTGCCGGGCGTCGGCTGGAAGCTGCACGTCATCAGCAGCGATCAGGCGGCGCGCGATACGGCCATCGCCGCCACCCTGACCGCCGCTCTGGCCTTTGGCCTGCTGGGGACGCTGAGCGCCTGGCAATGGCGCAGACTGCGGCAAAGGCGGCTGTCGGCGGCGCGCGAAGCCGAATACCGCGAACGGCTGGAGCGCGATGTCGCCACCCGCACCGAGGCCCTGAGCGCCACCAATGACCGCCTGTCGAAGGAGATCCGCGAACGCCGCACCGCCCAGCGACGCCTCAGTCGCCTTCAGGCCGATCTGGTGCAGGCCAACAAGCTGGCCAGTCTGGGGCAGATCACCGCCGGTGTGGCCCACGAAATCAATCAGCCGGTCGCCACCATCCGCGTACTGGCCGAAACCGCCGCCAGCCAGACACCGTCAGCGCGCGGGGCGAAGGCGATCATTGCTGAAAACCTCAGCGCCATTATCCGCATGTGCGACCGCCTCGGTCACATCACCGGCGAATTGCGCACCTTTTCGCGCAAGGCCTCCAGCGAGGTTGAGCCCGTGCCGCTGAAAGAGGCGGTGGCCTCGTCCATCCTGCTCAATGAAAGCCGCCTGCGCGACCATCGCGTCAGCCTCCGTTGCGACCCCATCGACCCGCAATTGCGGGTCATGGCCAGCCGCGTGCGGCTGGAGCAGGTGCTGGTCAATCTGCTGCAAAACGCCTTCGAGGCGCTGGAAGGGGTGCCCGACGCGCAGGTGCGCCTCAGCCTCAGCGCCGACGGCGATCAGGTGCGCCTGCACGTCGCCGATAACGGGCCGGGCCTGCCGCCGCAGGTACAGGCGCAGCTTTTCACCCCCTTCGTCACCACCAAGCCCAAGGGGCTGGGCCTCGGCCTCGTCATCGCTCACGACATTCTGCGCGATTTCGGCGGCGCGCTCAGCGCGGAAAGCTCTGAGACCGGTGCCACCTTCATTCTGACCCTGCGTAAAGCCTCATGACCCCGCACATGACCCCTGTGACCGCGCCCCTGATCCTGATTGACGACGATGCCGACCTGCTGGCGGCGCAAAGTCAGGCCCTGCGCCTCGACGGCTTTAGCGTGCAGGCCTTTGCCAGCGGGGCCGAGGCGCTCAAGGCCCTTGATGGGACCTTCCCCGGCGTGGTGATCACCGATGTGCGGATGCCGGTCATGGACGGCCTTGAGGTCTTTGCGCGTATCCGCGCTCTCGACCCTGACCTGCCGGTGATCCTGATGACCGGGCACGGCGATGTGCCGATGGCCGTGCAGGCGCTGAAGGACGGGGCCTATGACTTCCTGTCCAAGCCCTTTGCGCAGGACGATCTGCGTCAGAGCGTGCGCCGCGCCGTGCAGACGCGCGAACTGGTGCTGGAAAACCGCCGCCTGCGGCAGGCCCATGCCCAACTGGCCGATCAGGACAGCCGCTACCCCCTGCTGGGCGATTCCGCCGTCATGACCCATCTGAAAAGCGTGGTGGTGCGCGTCGCCGAGGCCGAGGTCGATACGCTGATCAGCGGCGATACCGGCGTGGGCAAGGACCGCGTGGCGCGCGCCCTGCACGCGCTCAGTGCCCGCAAGGGCCGGGCCTTTGTGCATATCGGCTGCGCGGCGCTGGACGAGGAGCGCTTTCAGAGCGAGCTGTTCGGCAGTGAACAGGGCCTGCGCCCCGGTGCCCCGCGCCTGATCGGACGCATCGAAAAGGCACATAAGGGGACGCTGTTCCTCGATGAGGTCGAGGGGCTGACGCTCAGCCAGCAAGCGCGGCTGTTGCGCGTGCTGGAAACGCGCGAGGTGTGGCCGGAGGGGGCCGAAAGCCCACGGCAGGTCGATATCCGGGTCATTGCCGCCACGCGCATTGATCTGGTGCAGGCCGTGCGCGACGGGCGGTTTCGCGCCGACCTCTATTACCGGCTGAGCGGCGTGACCCTGCGCGTGCCGCCGCTCAGCGAACGGCGCGAGGATATTCCGCTGCTGTTTCAGCACTTCCTGCTGGCGGCGGCGGCGCGTCTGGGTCGCCCGGCCCCGCGCCTCAGCCTTCAGGCCCAGAGCCATCTGCGCCAGCACGACTGGCCCGGCAATGTGCGTGAACTGGAGCAATATGCCGAACGCTATGCGCTGGGCATAGACGACAGTCTGCCGGGTGCGGAAAACGATGCGCCGGGTCTGGCCGAACAGGTGGCGCGCTACGAAGAGGCCCTGCTGCGCGAAACCCTGGAGCGCCACGAAGGACAGGTGCGCAGCGTGATGGAGGTGCTGAAACTGCCGCGCAAGACCTTCTATGACAAGGTCAATCGTTACGGCATCGACCTGAATGTCTATCGGGGACGTTAGGCTAAAACCACGGATTTCACAGATTACACAGATCAAAGCGCGGTCATGCGGCGTGGTCTGGACGACCTCGGGCAACTCATCTGTGTAATCTGTGAAATCTGTGGTTACCTCTATCAGGGTACACAGAAAGGGCGAGGTGTACCCCGCCCTTTCGCGTTTGACTGTAAGGCCGCCTACGCGCCCTTTTTCAGGCGGCTGTGCCACTTGCCGTAGGAGAAATAGACGACCAGCCCAATCGCCATCCAGATCAGGGTAAAGAGCTGGCTCTGGATCGGCAGGCTGTAGAAGATGAAGGCGCAGCCCGCGATCGCCGCAAGGCCGACCAGCAGGTAGGCCGGGGTTTTGAAGGTGCGCGGCAGGTCCGGGAAGCGGCGGCGCAGGATGATCATCGACAGGGCCACGGCGATAAAGGCGATCAGAGTCCCGGCGTTCGACAGGGCAGCGATTTCTTTCAGCGGCACAAAACCGGCGAAGATGGCCACGAAGATGCCGGTGATCAGGGTGATCAGGGCCGGCGAGCCCTTCTTGTTGACCTTGGCCACCGCCTGCGGCAGCAGGCCGTCGCGCGCCATGACGAAGAAGATGCGGCTCTGACCGTACATCATGACCAGAATGACCGACGGCAGGGCGACAATGGCGGCGAGGCCGACCAGACCGGCCACCACCGGATAACCGATCTCACGCAGAATATGCGGCAAAGGCTCGGCACTGTTGGCGATTTCCTGAAACGGCGCGACGCCGACGGCCACACCGGCGACCAGCATGTAGATCAGGGTCGAAACGGCCATGGAGCCGAGGATGCCGATGGTCAGGTCGCGGCCCGGCTTCTTGGCCTCCTCGGCCGAGGTCGAGACGGCGTCGAAGCCGAAGAAGGCGAAGAAGACGATGGCGGCGGCGGCCATGATGCCGACCTTTTCGCCGCCGATCTGCTGACCGATAAAGCCATAGGGGGCGAACGGATCGTAGTTCCCGGCCTGAATGGCGGGCAGGCCGAGGACGATAAAGGCCCCCAGCGCGACGATTTTGATGATAACCAAGAGGATGTTCAGCGTGGCGCTTTCACGCGCGCCGATCATCAACAGGCCCATCACCGCCAGCGACACCAGCACCGCCGGCAGGTTGACGAGGCCGCCCGCGTGCGGCGCATTGAGCAGGAAGGCCGGCAATTGCAGGCCCATCCCCTCATTCAGCCAGCCGACAAGGTGCGCCGACCAGCCGACCGCCACGCTGGAACAGGCCAGCGAATATTCGAGGATCAGCGCCCAGCCGACGACCCAGCCCGCCACCTCACCGATGGCCGAATAGGTATAGGTATAGGCCGAACCGGCGGCGGGGATCAGGGTAGACATTTCGGTGTAGCACAGCGCCGCGCAGGCGCAGACCAGACCGCAAAGGGCAAAGGAGACCAGCACCCCCGGCCCGGCCAGCCCCGCCCCCACCCCGGTCAGGGTGTAGATGCCAGTGCCGATAATGCCGCCGATACCCAGCGCCATCAGATGCGGCCAGCTCAGCGTCTTGGCCAGCGCCTTGCCGTCTTCTCCCGCCCGATGCAGCGGTTTTAGCGGTCCAAACAGTCCCATGAAAAGTCCCTTAAACAAGACGCCGCGGCGTCGATCCCCGTTTCGTATACGATTTGTGTCGCTTTTATTGCGCCTGTCAACCATCCAACTGTCAACTGCCCATTTGACGGTCGCGCGCCACTCGTATCAAACGCAACTTTTACGCCTTGCGCAAGCGGGCTTGCACGCGAAGAGGCGTGTTTTGAGGCCGGATCACCACATCTTCGCCCTCGACGACCGCTTTTTTGCCGTTCACCGTGACCGAGGCCAGCCGCATCTCTTTCGGCGCCCGCAGGCGCAGACGCACCTCTGAGGGCCGGGTCGCGCCGCCAAGGCGAACCTCGCCGTTGAGCATAAGACCCTGTCTTTGCAGGTGCAGATCGACCGGCCCCCAGCGCGTCGGCGCGCCGGTGATGGCGATGGGCTGTTCGGAGGCGAGCCATTGACGCGGAACGGCGCGGCCCAGCCACAGGGTGTCTGCGTCCGAGGCCTCAAACACCAGCGCCCAGCGCACCAGCTTGGGGATGGTCAGTTGCGCCGGGATGCAGAACAGCGGCAGGCCGCCGGTGATGCCCGTAACCTCCCCCGCCACCCAAGTGCCCGGCGTATGCGAATGGTAGCGGTGCGAGTGCAGGAACAGCAGGTATTCCTCGATGCGGTCCGAGCGCAGCAACTGCTGGGCATAGCCGTAGGAGATAAAGCCCAACTGGTCGCGGCTGTCGTCGCTGGGCGGGCCGAAATTGGCCAGTACGCCGATGGCCGTGCCGCCATGCCCGCGCACGGCGTCGATGACCGTCTGCGCCAGATCGTCGGGCAGGACGTCGGCGTGCAGCAGTTCGGCATAGGCGCGGTGCGCCCAGCCCTGTTCATTACCCGTCTGGGTGCGGGCGGATTCGATCATGGCCTGACGATGGGTCCGTGTGGCCCCCGGCAGGATGGCCACATAGGGCGGTGTCAGGTCGTGGCGGATATTGGCGCGCAGGGTCTTGACCAGTTGCGCCTGAAGCGTGTCGGCGCGCCTCTTCCAGTCGGCGGCCAATCCTGCCCGCTCCGTCGCAATGATGGCCCAGACGGCCGCGATGTCGCGCCAGCCGCGCACGGCAAAGGCCGAATTGTTCCAGTAGGGTTTCCACCACACCGAAGGGTCCGGATGCAGGCAGGCGTCGGACTCGCTCCAGCCGTCGAGCAGGCCGAAACCGGCGTCCCCGACGGGCTTTTTCAGCGCCACGTCGTGCAGTTCGGTGAGGATGGCCGCCGTGTTTTCGATCTTGCCGGCAAAGCGTTTCAGCGTCGCCGTATCGCCCGTATAGCGCAGATAGCGCGCCAGCAGGCTGAGCGTCAGGCCGAACTGCGCCACCTCCGGCCCGCGCATATTGATCTGCCCGTCGGCGAAGACGAAGTCCTCGAAATAGTTGATCAGGACGGCCCTGGCCTGATCGAAGCGCCCCCACTCCAGATTGGCGTAGAGCGATGAGGTGAAGGTGTCCTGAAACCCGTCATATTCCGAACCGAAATAGTCGCGATCGACCACGCCATATTTGGGATAGACGCCTTGCGGGCGCACCATCAGCTCCTTGGCAAAGGCGTGGCTGACCATGTCCGACAGGGCGGTATCGGGGATACTTAGCTTCGCCTGATCCTTCAGGCGCGCCTGCCAGTCACCGGCAAAGGTCAGGAGCCCCTCGTAAAAGGCCTCGGCGGTCGGCTCGACGCGGCGCGGCGGGAACGGGGCGTAGGAATGGCCGAACGCCGTCTTTACCGGCTTTCCGTGGTCGTACTGGATGGTGCGATGCCAGGTCTGCACCACCAGTTTGTCGGTCGCCGTCACATCGGCAAAGACCAGCAGGTCGTAGTGTCGCGTCGGCGAGATTTCGATGATCTTGTGAACCGCGGGCAGCCAGCCGCCCAGCAGCCCCTCCCAGCGGCGGGAGACCTTATCGTCACCGCTCAGTTCGGGAAAGACGTGCTCTGGACGAAAGGTCCGGGTGCGCCCGTTGGGAAAGACGGGCATGGTATCGCCTTGCTGCGTCGTGCCGACAAAGGTCGTCCACGGCATCCGCCACCACAGCGACTCACGAGTGAAGTTCCAGCCGGCCGGCGGGGCCGCGCGGCGCACCTCATCCGGGTCCGGATCGTCGCCGTGCGCCAGCAGCTTGTCGGCCAGCAGATCAGCATCGGCCTGACAGATATCTTTGAGCGCCAGCCCCAGATAGGCGGGCGTGATGTCGTCGAACACCGTCTCCGGGCGCTTCGACAGGGAAAAGGCACCCTTGTCACAGGTGAAGACGATCGGGCCGTCGCGACGCGTCTGATCCTCATGCGCGGTCCATGACGTGCCATGAGCGGTGAACTGCGCCAATGGGGTCAGGCCGTCGGTTTTTACCGTGCTCAGGGCCTCCAGGGCGGGCAACAGGGGCGCAGCCGACGCCGAAGCGGCGCCCAGGCCCGCCGTCCCGGCGAGCGATCCCTGCAAAAAGGCGCGACGATGAAATCCGGGGGTCATGGACGTCTCCCGAGCGCTTTCAGAAACACGCTCTGACAAAAAAATGGCGGCAAACCGTCAGGGACAGAGGTTTGCCGCCCAGGGGGGATATCCCCGGCGCGGGAGGAATGACGCCGGAAGGGAGGAGAGTGAGAAACGCTTACGCTACTACCGATACCGCCGGTGTCATTTGTGAAACGACACCGGCCGAGTGGGCTCAGAACTTCGCCGAGAGGCCGACGAACAACATCCGACCCAATGGATCATAGGTACTGGGGAAGGTGTTGCCGTTACCGTTTTCGACCAGCAGACCGCTCATGATGGCCGGCGGGTCTTTGTCGAACAGGTTGTTGATACCGGCGCGCAGCACCAACCCGTGCGGCAGGTCCTTGGTCACGGCAAGATCGAAATAATCATAGTTGCCGATGCGAGCATTTATCGTCGATTTGGTGCCGGTCAGATACTGATCATTGGTATTGGTGGCGAGTTCCGTGCCACCAAAATGACGCCAGTTGAGCGAGACGCTGGTCGGTACATAGAAGCGATCCGCCCACGGCACCGTCCAGGTGGCGCGCAGATTATGACGCCACTTCGGAGACGGCTGACCGCAGGTGCCACCGTACAGACCCTTGCAGTCATAAGACCCCAGACCCGGCAGCACCTCGGTTTCCAAGGCATTGAGCAGAGTGCCGACAAAGCCAAAGTTCACATCACCGTAGCCGGTTGCCAGACGATAGTTGGCCGTAATGTCGATTCCCTTGGTTTCTAGATAACCAGTGTTAACATTAGTGGAAATTACATAACCGCCCTTCTTGTCGGAACCGTAAAGCGCACCAGTGATGGGATCACGATGGATCAGGCCGCAATAGAAGGCGCTACCGGTTTCGATACATTGAGATACGGCCGTCTGAGCCGGAACCGACCCAATATAGTCCTCAATCCGGATCTTGTAATAATCGACGCTGAGCACAAGATTGGACACGAAGCGCGGTGTCAGAACGAATCCAAAGGTGGTCGTCTTGGCCCTTTCGGGGCTCAGATCGGGATTGCCGCCACCCAGTGCTGTACCCACATCGGCAGGTGTATCGGGAATAGTGCTGCGCTTGATGGGGGGCGTTGTCGTTCCATACTGCGCAGCCGTTACGCCTGTACGCTGACACTGTTCCAGACTGGCGACGCGATTGTTTTCCGAACAGGGATCAATCAGGGCCACATTGCCCACGCCCTGAGCCGCGAACAGCTCGGTAATATTGGCCGCTCGCATGGCTTGGTTATAGCTGGCGCGCAGGAGAATATCGGTCGTGGGTGCGTAACGAACCTCGAACTTGGAGGTTTCGGTCTTCTTTTCCGACCCGACGGAGGTAGAGGAGGATGTATTATAAGTCGATTTGCGGTAACCAAGAGCTAGGTTCAGCGAGTGGATCAGCGGCTTGTCCGCTACCACCGGTATATCGAATTCTGTGAACCATTCATCCACCGATACCTTGCCATCAGCATTGGTGGCGTAAGAAAGCTGAGTTTCGTCCAGCTTTACATCAAGCGTTTCCGTGCGGTGTTCAAGACCAGCCACCACGGCCACGCCGTCATTGGCCCAAGGCGACTTGACACCATACTGGCCGAGATCGCCGCTGACATAAGCGTTATAGACGTCAATCGTCTGTTCGTTACGGGTAAAAGTCGGGGCATAGATAAAGGCATAGCCTTCGGATGAAGGGCCCTTGGCGCTGAACACGTCAATGGGCTTACAGTTGTTGGAACTGTCCTTACACACGACCTGTCCATTGACCAGAACCGCCTGAAGCGCCTGCGCCGCCTTATCCTGATTGATGTCGTTCTGATAGTTGAACTGACCTACGGTTATCGCGTGCATATAGTTGGCATCGTAGCGCCAGCCATCGATAATTTCGCCTTTCAGACCCGCCGTAAAGCGATAGTTGGTATGGCGCATGTCATTGCGGCGTGGCTCACCGGTGGCGGCCCGGAACGATACCCAGCTTTTTACAGTGGTGCTGCTGCCTGCTGCCGACCCACAGAGCATAGAAGCCTGCGACGTACTGAGGAACGGGTTATTACAATTGATGTCAAACGCCCGGCCCGACCAGATGGCCGACGGCGCGACCTGACTGATCGAATGATCATCCATGAACATGAAGCTGCCATAGGCTTCAGCGTGGGGATTGAAGGTATAGTTAAGGAACCCACCGGCCTGATAGCGTTCAGAATTACGCAACGTATAATTATCTGGGGCGTAATTATAGGCGAAGCTGGAATCGTTGGGCACCCATG
Organism: Asticcacaulis sp. DW145; assembly: GCF_037101385.1. Lineage (NCBI taxonomy): Bacteria > Pseudomonadati > Pseudomonadota > Alphaproteobacteria > Caulobacterales > Caulobacteraceae > Asticcacaulis > Asticcacaulis sp. DW145. The sequence goes on from NZ_AP029025.1 coordinate 1,273,586, forward strand.
TCTTCGAGCCATCCTTGGCATTGGCCCAGTTCTGGTTCTTGTTAACCCCGGCAAGATCGTCCAGAGGGCGGAACCAGCCGTAGGCATGGTTGCCCGAGCCGCCGCAAGCGAAAGATGACCCCTTGTCGTCGGCGAAGTTCAGCGCGCAGTTCGAATAGTCCCGCGCGTCCTGCCGCACAGCTTCCATCTTGCGATAGCCGAAATAACCGAGGATGTTGCCTTTGCCCTCGTTGATGCGGCCGCCAGCGGCGATATTGAAGTCGTACTTCTTGCCATCCCAGACATTTTTATCGGCCAGCTTAAAGCCTCGGGCCGCCTGAATGCCGCGCAAATAGTCGTTATCGTTTTTGTGGTTATAAATGCTGTACTGAGCATCGACGATGACGCCGTCCAGACGCTTTTTCATAATGAAGTTGACGACGCCCGACATGGCATCCGAGCCATAGACCGATGAGGCCCCACCGGTCAGCACATCGGTGCGCTCAACCAGAACCGACGGCACAAAGTTGAGATCCACACCGAGAGATGGCAGGAAGCGCTGACCGTCGATCAGGACCAGCGCGCGGTTGCCACCGAGGCTGCGCAGGTTGACGCCCGCCGTACCGTCGGAATTGTTCGACTGGTTTTCGTTATTCCCGGCCTCGATCTGCGGCAGCTTGGCAAGATAGCTGTCCACGCCTGTTGAGCCCTGAAGCTTCACTTCGGCGGCATCGACCGTGGTGATGGGCGACGCGCTCTTGAGGTTCGGACGGCGGATGCGGGTACCGGTGACCACCACCTCCTCGACGGCCGGACTGGCACCGTCCGCCTGCGCCATGGCGGGGGCCGCCACCCAGCCGCTAAAGATGGCGGAGGCCGCCACGCTGCTCATGATTAACGACCGCGTCGTAAGCTTTTTCATGCTGATCCCCTTGACTGGCCGGACAGCGCGGTTCAGCCACGCCATTCGGAAACAATTCTGACATATGCAAAGCTAAACATCGTTCTGCGAAGGCGTCAAATATATTTTATACGATTTAGTCACATAAAGTATACAATACGCACGCGCAGGCTTTTTTCACTGCCCCCTTGCCTTTACGTTGCAGGAGTTCGCCATGTCCCACGATGCTTCGCTTGCCCGGTATAACCGCCCGGATCGCACCGTGTTCGCGCAGCATATCCGCCCGGCGTGCAAGCCGGCGGTGCTCGAAGGCGTGGTGGCGGACTGGCCCGCCGTGCAGTTGGGCCGGACGTCGGATGAGGCGCTGGCCGACTATCTGCTAAGCCACGACAGCGGAGCCCAGGCGGGGGTCTATGTGGCACCCCCGCAGGCCAGGGGCACGTTTTTCTACGGCTTCGACACCCACGTCTCCAATTTCAGCCACGGCCCGGCGACCGTGCCGGAGGTGCTGGAACGCTTGCTGGGCGAACGCGACAAGGCCGACCCTCTGGCCATCAGCCTGCAATCGACGCCCATCGCGTCGCAGATGCCGGGCTTTGCCGCCGAGAACCGCCTTGACCTGCTGCCCGATGTCGCCCCGCGCATCTGGATCGGCAATGCAGTGGTGACACGCACCCATTACGATCTGAACGACAATATCGCCTGCGTCGTGGCCGGGCGGCGACGCTTCAGCCTGTTCCCGCCGGAGCAACTCCCCAACCTCTATCCCGGACCCTATGAACGCACCATCGGCGGCGTGCCGGTCAGCATGGTCGATATCGACCGCCCGGACCTCAGCCGCTACCCGCGCTATGCCAAGGCGCAGGCCGTGCGTGTCGATATCGAGCTTGAGGCCGGGGACGCCCTCTATATCCCCTACGGCTGGTGGCATCAGGTGCGCTCGCTGTCGCCGTTCAACGTGCTGGTCAACTACTGGTGGGAGGCCGCACCTGTGCCTGACGCCGCGCCGTCTGAGGCCTTTTTGCACGCCCTGCTGGCCATACGCGACCTGCCTGAGCCCGAACGCAGCGTGTGGCGTAACCTGTTCGCCCACTATGTGTTTGGTGAGAATGGCGACCCGGTGGCGCACCTCACCCCGCGCGACAAAGGCCTGTACGGCCCGCTGGATGCCCCCATGCGTCGCAGGTTGAAACGCCAGATTGTGAAAGCGCTGCAAGATTAAGATGTCACCACGGATAAACTAAACCGTCAGCGCCACGATATCCGCATAGAGCTGAGCGGGGATGCTCACCCTCCCCGTGGCCGCCGTGCGCGCGCGGGCCTCGTAGCGGCGTTGCGACGGCAGGCGCGCCCCCTGCCCCACTATGGCGTCAAACAGCGCCTCGGCCCGGCCCGCATGGTGGGCGTAAGCCCCGCCCATAAAGGTCTCGGGGTCGATGGCCAGCAGCAGCTCGCCGTGATAGGGCGTCGCCCCCTGCCCCGCATCGTAGGCGTAGGATTCCAGACTGAGGAAATCCCCGATCAGCGGCCCGGCCATCAGCTCGATCATGGCCGACAGGGCCGAGCCCTTATGCCCGCCAAAGGTCAGCATGGCCCCGGACATAGCCGCTTCGGCGTCGGTCGTGGGCTGGCCGTCGCTATCGAGCGCCCAGCCTTCGGGGATAGGCTTGCCCGCCCGGCGGTGCAGTTCAATCTCACCGCGCGCCGCGGCACTGGTGGCAAAGTCAAACACAAACGGCTCACCTTCCGGACGCGGCCAGGCAAAGGCCAGCGGATTGGTGCCGAACACGCCCTTTGTGCCGCCATGCGGCGCGACCCAGGCGTGGCTGGGCGTCATGGCCAGTCCTACCAGACCTTGGGCGGCAATGGCTTCGACCTCCGGCCACAGGGCCGAAAAGTGGTAGCAGTGCGTGATGGCCAGCGCGGCAATCCCCTGCGTGCGCGCCTTGTGCGCCAGAAGCGGCAGGCCGCGCGCCAGAGCCAGCAGCGAATAGGCTCCCTGCGCGTCCGCCCGCACCAGCCCCGGTGCCGCGTCGCTGATCAGCGGTTCGGCATTCGACACCTTGCCCGCCCGGCGCGTCGCCACGCACACCAGCAGGCGGTATAGGCCGTGCGAATGGCATTCGTCGCGCTGCCCGGCCAGAATGGTGGCGGTGATCGCCTCGGCATGGGCTTCGGAAAAGCCGTTACCGATCAGGGTGCGCAGACTAAGCGCACGGGCGTCGTCGAGGGTCAGGCTTACGGTCTCGGTCATCTTGTCACTTCGTTTTCGGCAGGGTGTCAGGGCGCGCATTCCACGCCGGAGTCGCTTCGCCTTGCAGGTGGCGGATGAAGAAGTCGTACTGACGGCGCAGGCCGTAATTGACATCGCCCGTATTGCGCAAGGCACCGTGGCCTTCGTTCGGCGCCACGATCAGGTCGAAATCCTTGCGCGATTTGATCAGGGCATTGACCACCTGAAGCGTGGAAGCCGGATCGACATTCATGTCCAGTTCGCCGACGACCAGCAGCAGGTCGCCCTTCAGCTTATGGGCGTTTTCGACCCCCGAAGCGCGGGCATAGCTGGCATCGACGGGCCAGCCCATCCACGCCTCATTCCAGTCGATCTTGTCCATGCGGTTATCGTAACAGCCGGCATAGGCGACCCCGGCCTTGTAGAAGTCAGGATATTCCTCAAGGGCGCTCAGCGTGTTCTGCCCGCCCGCCGAGCCGCCATAGATGCCGACCCGGCTGATGTCGTAATAAGGGTAACGGGCGGCCACCGCCCTGTGCCAGGCGATGCGATCGGGGAAACCCGCATCCTGAAGGTTTTTCCACGCCACATCATGAAAGGCCTTGGAACGGTTCAGCGTCCCCATGCCGTCGATCTGCACCACAATGAAGCCCATATTGGCCAGAGACTGCATGCCGATCACCTTGTCGCCGCTGGAGTGCGGGCCGAAGGGCCAGAAGGTCTTGGGCACAAAGGACGAATGCGGCCCCGCATAGATGTTTTCAATGACCGGGTATTTTGTGTTCGGATCGAAATTGGTCGGGCGCACGATGACGCCCCAGATATCGGTTTTGCCGTCACGACCTTTCGCCGTAAACACCTCCGGCGGTTTGAAGCCCGCCGCCGTCAGGCGCGAAATATCGCCATTTTCGACCGTGGTGACAAGGCTGCGGTCCGCCACCCGGCGCAGCTCCATCACATTGGGCAGGTCCACCCGCGAATAGGTGTCGGTATAGTACTGCATGTCCGACGAGACGCTGACATCGTGATAAGCCGGGGCCGTGGTCAGCGGTGTCAGATTTCTGCCGTCGAAATCCACGCGGTAATAGTGCTGGAAGTACGGGTCTTCGCCCTTACGCCTGCCGTTGGCGGCGAAATAGATCTGGCGCGCCTTGTCATCGACCTTCAGCACCTGACGCACCACATATTCACCCTTCGTGATCTGCGTCTTCACCTGGCCGGTCATGGCGTCGTACAGATAGAGGTGGTTCCAGCCGTCGCGCTCCGACATCCAGATCAGCTCGCGCCCCTCACCCCCCACATCGTAGCTGAAGCGTCGGCTGTAGCTGTTGATGAAGGTGTCCGAGCGGTCCTCGGCCACGACGCGCGTCCGGCCCGTCGCCGCATCGGCCTCGATCAAGCGATAGATCTGATGGCCGCGCTGATCATACTCAAAGCGCAGGCCGCGACTGTCCTTGCGCCAGCTCAGATGGCTCAGCGACAGGGGATTGGGGAAGAGATCGGTGGCAATCTCGATCTGACGGCGCGTCCTGACCTCGAACAGCACGGGCCGGTCGATGTCGATAGGGTCGCCGGGTTTCACATAGAGCTGGGTATCGACCTTGGGCTGCACCTGATCGGGGGGCGAGGAGATGACCCGCACCACTTCGCGGCGAAAGCCCGGCTGGACGCGATAGGCGACGATCTTTTGCGAATCCGGCGACCACTGGATCGATTCCGGATCGTAGAACTGCCCCTGCGACCCGTCGGTGGACAGGCGGATCGTCTCGCCCCCGGCGCCGGGACGGATGACGAGGTTGAAGCCTTCGACAAAGGCCAGCCACTGACCGTCCGGTGAGGGTTTGGGCGTATTGTCAGCCGGTGATCTGAGGTCGCGCACCACGCCGGAAAAGCCGCGATCCTGCCGCCGGTCCACGGTCTTTTCACATAGATAGGCCACGAGATCGCAAGACCACATCGCCTCATCCCAGCGGATAGCGACCTTTTGGCCGCCATCGCTGAACTGCGTCATCGAAAAGGGCGGCGTGAACGGCAGGGTCAGGCCGCTGAACGCCGTGCCCGCCGCCGCATTGAAGGCCGCGGCCAGCCGGTCGTGGTCGAAGGCCACCTGCTTCTGCCCCGTCGCCGCGTCCATACGGATGAACTGAAACCCGCCTGCGACCGTCTTGCGGTAGATGAAGGTCTGCGTGCCATCCAGCCATTGCGCCGGTTCGGCTATATCGCGCGTCAGACCGGACCACGCTTCGCGCAGGCCGATGGCTTTTTCGTAGGCGGTCACGCTGGGGGCAGCCTTGGCGGCCAGTGTCTGCGCCACCGCCCCGGTGGGCATCAGGGCCGTGCTGTTCAGAAGGCTCAGGGCCACAAGGGCCGAAATCCGGACGCAACGCTTCATGACCCTCTGCCCCTTCGCATCACCACAAAAGGGCATTTTGTATATTATATACAAATAAGTCAACCTATCGTGTGGCCCCGGCGTTTTGCCGGAAGCCACCATAAGAAAAGCCGGTCCGGGGGGAGCCGGACCGGCGCAGGCGCGTCGCCAGGAAACCATCAGTTTCCGGCGAGTCGCTGCCCTTTCACATCGAAGGTCGCCTCCGGCAGCGTCACCTCGACCTTCGGGCCGAGAGCATCTGCCGCCGACCCAACCGCCACCGTGTAGGTACCGGCCCTGATCCGCCACAGGCGGCCCGCCGGATCGTAGGTGGCGAGGGTGCGCGGATCGACCGGCACGGTCACGGTGCGGCTCTGCCCCGGTTTCAGCGCCACCTTGTCCCAGCCCGCCAGACGCTTGGGCGCTTCCCAGCCCGCCGCCTGCGGGGCCGCCACATAGATTTGCGGCACATCGGCAGCGGCCCGCTTGCCGGTATTGGCGACCGTGAGGCTGACCGACAGGGTACCGTCGCGCAGATCGGCCTTCAGGCCCTTATAGGCGAATCGCGAATAGGTCAGGCCGTGGCCGAAGGCGAACAGGGGTTTGAGGTTTTGCCGGTCGAACCATTTATAACCCACAGCGGCCCCTTCGATCTCGTAATTGATCTGGGTCACGGGCTTGTCCGGCTGGCCCAGCCCGTCGAGCACCGGTCGCGGCAACTGATCCAGCGACACCGGGAAGGTGAGAGGCAGGCGGCCCGACGGCGACACCGCCCCGATCAGGACGCGGGCAATGGCCGTCCCGCCCTGCGTTCCCGGATACCAGGCCTCCAGCACGGCGCGTGTCTTCGACAGCCACGGCATCAGCACCGGTCCGCCAGTTTGCAGCACGACGATGGTGTTGGGATTGGCCGCAGCCGCGGCCTCGATCAGGGCGTCGCCGTTCTGATCGAGTTTCAGTGCCGCGTCTATCGCCTCGGCGGTCCATTGGGTGCCGAAAACGATGACCACATCGGCGCTGCGGGCCAGTTCGGCAGCCGCCTTGAGGTCCTTGCCGTCGTCATAGACCACCTCGGCCCTGGTGAGACGCTTGAGCGCGGCCACCGGCGCATCCGGATAATAGGTCACCGGGCCGGGGAAGAATTTGGGCCCCAGGTTGAGATCGGCCACCGGATTGCCGCCGTGGCCATAGACCTGAGACGAACCGCCGCCCGACAGCACGCCACGATCCGCATAGCCACCCAGCACGACGATCTTTCTGGCACTGGCAGCCAGCGGCAGGACGCCCTCGTTTTTCAGCAGCACCATGCCCGCTTCGGCGTCGGCCTGCGACACCTTGCCGTGCGCGGCAAAGTCGATCTCGGCCTCCTTCACCTCGACGGCCTTGTCGAAGGCCCCGGTCGAGAACAGGGCCCACAGGACACGCCGCGCCATGTCATCGAGGCGCGCCTCCGGCACCTGACCGCTGTTGACCGCATCGGCCAGCGCGCCCGCGAAATAGGGGGCCTTGTCGAACGGATAGCCCGATTGCTGATCGAGGCCGGCATTGGCAGCGGGAATGGTCGAATGAGTCGCGCCCCAGTCCGACATGACGAAGCCGCTGAAGCCCCAGTCCTTTTTCAGCACCGTATTGAGCAGGTAATCGTTCTCGCAGGCATAGACGCCATTGACGCGGTTATAGGCGCACATCACGGCCCCCGGCTTGCCGACTTCCAGCGCGTACTGAAAGGCCAGCAGGTCGGATTCGCGCCCCGCCTTGTCCGAAATATTGGCCGAGGCCGAGTTGCGGTGCGTTTCCTGATCGTTGAAGGCAAAGTGTTTGAGCGTCGAAATGATCTGGTTCGACTGGATGCCGCGAATCTGCTCACCCACCATGACCCCGGCCAGCAGCGGGTCTTCGCCGCCATACTCGAAATTGCGGCCATTGCGCGGTTCGCGGGCCAGATTGACGCTGCCCGCCAGTAACACATTGAAGCCCGACAGGCGCGCTTCGCGGCCGATCATCGCCCCGCCGGCAAAGGCCATCTGACGGTCCCAGGTGGCGGCGGTGGCCAACCCCGACGGCAGGGCGGTACGCAGGCGCGGCGCCGGCCCGGCCTGAGAGGCGACACCGATACCGGCATCGGCCTGCCACTGGTTCGGGATGCCCAGACGCGGCACACCGAAGACGAAACCGGCCGATTGCGGACGGGCCTCCGCCGGCATCTTCCACCCCAGACCCGGAATATCGCCGCGCAGGTTCATCCATTCGGCATTGGTGCCGAAATGCCCCATCAGCAGGGCCAGTTTCTCGGTCTGCGTCATCTCCTTCAGCAGGAGCTCGGCGCGCGTATGGGCATCGAGCGCCGTGTTTGTCCACGGCGTTGCCTTGGGCGGCGGCGGGGGCGGCGGCGGGCCGAACTGCGCCAGAGCGGGAGCCGCGGACACAAGCATGGCGCCAAGGGCGACCGTGGCAATGAGAGAGCGCTTCACGAACGTCATCCTGAATTCCCTGTCGATAGGATTATGAGGTCTGGCGAGCCCCCGCTGCCGGGCGCGCGCCAGACGGTCCTTTTTTTTTGGCTTATTTTTTGGCCGGAAGGGCCGCCAGATCACCGTCGATCTTCGCCAGAAGGGCGTCGGTCAGGCTGGGGATATAGGCCTGAAGCGCCAGCAGGGTCAGGCCCCGCGCCATACCGATCTGCGGGCTGTTCACCACGTCGGGAATATGTTTGCTCAGCACGGCCTTGGCCGCGGCATCGTCGAGCATATCCCCCAGCGGCGACACCTTGCTGCCGAAATGGCCATCGGCGGTACGCGTCGGCGGCGGCGGCGCGGGCGGCAGGGACGCCGCCGCGGCCGTGACCTCCATGCGCGCCTTCCACGGATCGACCTGACTGACCGGCACGCCTTCGGCGGTGAACAGCATCAGCTCGTCCTTCGCCGCGTCATAGGCCGGCCAGTGGGGCAGGCCCGGGCCGTTGGGATTGCCCGTCTTGGCGAAATTGGCCCAGTAGCTGTTGGTCTGATCGGCGATCTTCGCGTCAGCCGCCGTCAGCTTGTCACCGTACTTGGCCTTGACCGTGTTCATGACATAGGGGATTTCGGTGGCGTGCGGCGTGCCCGTCTTCCATTCCGCCTTCATCGATTCCGCCACGTAGCCGAAGCGGAACTCATAGGCCGGAAGGCCCTGCGCCGCCAGCGTGGCCGCCACGAAGCGCGACGGCTCGACCATGGTTTTGTCCATGGCGATTTCGGTATTGACCTGCTGCAAGGACTTGCTGCCGTCCGGATCGTAGGCGGCGCGCGCCTTGTCGGCCAGCGGACCGAAGGCGGCAAACGCTGCGTCCTTGCTGGGCGCAAAGCCAAAGCCGATATCGGCGGTGACCGCCCCGATCATGAAGGGCACCTTGGCCTGACGCCCGGCCTCATAGACGGCCTGCGGCGAGTCGCTGACGATAACGCCATCGACCATCGGGCCGCCATAGGTCTGCGTGGCCTGACTCATGGTCATCATGCCCAGGCCGTCATTGACATCTTCCGCCGTCAGGCTGCGCAGCGCCGCCAGCGCCTCCGGCCCTGTGCCCTGAATGCCCTTGCGCCGCGCGAAATTGACGCCGAGCGTTTCCGCCGACGGCAGGCCGGGCTTGTCTTCGGACAGGGTGCGGTTGCCCATCAGATTGCCGCGCCCGCCGCCCGACTGCACGATGGCGCGGGCGAACAGGCCCTGCGACTGGGTCGAGGTCATCAGGGTGTGCACCGAACCGCCCCCGGCGGACTCACCGAAGATGGTGACATTGTCCGGGTCCCCGCCAAAGGCCGCGATATTGGCCTTGACCCATTTCAGCGCGGCGATCTGGTCCATATAGCCGTAATTGCCGAGCAGGCCGTTATCCTTATTGTCCTTGGTCAGTTGCGGGAAGCCGAAGAAGCCGAAGCGCCCCAGACGGTAGTTGGCGCTGACCATGATGACGCCCTTGCGGGCGAAGGACGAGCCGTCATAGACCGAAGGCGACGAACCGCCATTGACGAAACCGCCGCCATAGATCCAGAAGATGACAGGCAGTTTGGCGCTCTTGGTGGCCCCGGCCGGACGCCACACATTGACGTACAGACAGTCTTCGGCCGGTTTCGCCCCCAAGGGGGCGGCATCCCCGCCGAACGGCGTCTGCATACAGTCATTGCCGAAGGTGTCGGCCAGCTTGACCCCCGACCATTTGGGGGCGGGCTGCGGCGCACGCCAGCGCAGTTCGCCCAGCGGCGGGGCGGCAAAGCGGATGCCCTTAAACGATTCCACCCCGTCGGCGGTGACCCCTTTCACCGCACCAGACACCGTTTCGACCGGCGCCTGTGCGGCCGCCAGAACCGGCAGGGCGGACATTGTCACCGCGCTACCGGCAACCATCGCCAGCGCCATACGGCTGGCGGACATAAGCGACACTTTAGCCATGTTGTTTCCTCGCCTGTGACCCCTGTGGGGTCTTGTTTTTATAGGGTCATCACTGTGGACGCCGTGGCGGCCCGAGCCCAGGCCATCTTCCCGCCCGACAGAGGTGACCGCCCCGAAGGCCCTGCCCCTGCGGCTGAAGCCATCCCCGCTCAACCGTTTCCACGTCCCCACAGCCTGACGAATTAGGATAACGTTGTCAATACGCAGACCATCGACCCTTCGCCCGAACTGAGAGACCATTGAAAGGACGGAGACTTTTGCCCCACAAGGGCGCCGCGCCAAAGACTGACCCGTGCCGCCGACCGTCACCGCCGCCCCGGAAAGACCAAAGAATTCTTAAAAATAAAGTGTTTTAATAAGGTGCTCAGCGATTTTAAGCGCGGGACGCGCACCGGTGACCCGCCCCCTTCGGGCAAGGCTTTTATACGTAAATTACACCTCTCCCCCGTGAAAGCCAGACCCTCGCATCGGTGCCTCGCCTGGGGTCAGGGGAGGCAAAAACCCTTGACGAAGCGCAAAAACCGCGACTATTTGAGACAACGTTGTCCCAAAATATGGCCGTAAACGCCGCTTTTCTGCCCGGCAACGTCCCGGAGCTCGCGCCAGACCGATCGGTGTCCCGCGTGGCTTTCGGCCCACATAAAAGCAATGGCCTGACGTGCGACCCTCTCGCCGGACGGGCTTACACAACAGGGATCTATCATGACACAGACGACCGCTTTACGCGCCAGAACCCTGCGGGCCGCTTCGGCCACCGCCCTGCTTCTGGCCCTCTGCGTGGGGGCGACCCACGCTCAAAACACGCCTCAGGCCCCTGGGCCAAAGCCGTGGCAGGACCGCACCCTCAGCCCCGATCAGCGCGCCAACCTGCTGGACAAGGAACTGACTCTGGATGAGCGCCTCGGCCTGCTGCACGGCCCGATGGCCATCCCCTTCTTCCCCGGCATGAAGCTACCCGAAGGGGCCATCGGCTCGGCGGGCTATATCGCCGGTGTGCCGCGCCTCGGCATTCCGGCGCAGCAGGAAAGCGACGCGTCTCTGGGCGTCACCAATCCCGGCAATGTGCGCCCCGGCGACACGGCCACCGCCCTGCCCTCCAGCCTGCTGCTGGCGGCCACCTTCAATACCGACCTGGCCTATAAGGGCGGCGTCGTGGTGGGTCAGGAAGCGCGCTCGCGCGGCATCAATGTGCAACTGGCCGGCGGGGTCAATCTGGCGCGGGATCCGCGCGGCGGGCGCAATTTCGAATATGCGGGCGAAGACCCGCTGTTGGCCGGGCACATCGCCGGGGCGGCCATCAAGGGCATCCAGAGCCAGAACCTGATCGCCACCATGAAACATTTTGCCGTCAATGATCAGGAGACGGGCCGCAACTTCGCCAACAGCGTCATTTCCGAAGCCGCTATGCGCGAATCCGACCTTCTGGCCTTTCAGATCGCGCATGAGGTGGGTCAGCCGGGCTCGGTCATGTGCGCCTATAATCTGGTCAACGGGGCCTATGCCTGCGGCAACGACTTCCTGCTCAACAAGGTTCTGAAGACCGACTGGGGCTTCAAGGGCTATGTCATGTCGGACTGGGGGGCGGTCAAGGCGACGGATTTCGCGCTCAAAGGTCTCGATCAGCAGTCGGGCGAACAGCTCGACAAGCAGGTGTGGTTCGGTGATCCGCTGAAGGCCGCCGTGCAGACCGGGGCCGTGCCCGCCAGCCGCGTCTCCGACATGAGCCGCCGCATCCTGCGCTCGATGTTCGCCGCCGGTCTGTTCGACGCGCCGCCCGCAGTCAACGTCGATCGCGCCGCCAATGCCGAGGTGTCGCGTCAGACGGCCGCCGAAGGCATCGTCCTGCTCAAAAACGAGGGCAACCTCCTGCCTCTGGCCGCCAGCGCCAAAACCATTCTGGTGGTCGGCGGCCACGCCGATGCGGGCGTCCTGTCCGGCGGCGGCTCGTCTCAGGTCACCGCCGACGCGGCACAGATCGCCCTGCCCGTCGGTGGCGAAGGCATGATGGCGGCCTTTAACCGCATGAACTTCCACCCCTCTTCGCCGCTGAAAGCGCTCAAGGAGCGTCTGCCGCAGACGACCGTCCGCTTCGACACGGGCCGCTATGCCGCCGAAGCGGCGCGCAAGGCCAAAGAGGCCGATCTTGTGATCGTCTTCGCCAATCAGTGGATGGCCGAAGGCGACGACGCCCCGGACCTCAGCCTGCCGAACGGTCAGGACGCCCTGATCGCGGCTCTGGCCGAAGCCAATCCGAAGACGGTCGTGGTGCTGCAAACCGGCGGGGCCGTGGCCATGCCGTGGCTGAAGCAGACCCCGGCGGTGGTCGAAGCGTGGTATTCGGGCGACCGCGGCGGCGAAGCCATTGCCGATGTGCTGACCGGTAAGGTCAATCCGTCGGGCCACCTGCCCGTGACCTTCCCCACGGCCATCACCCAGTATCCGCGCGCCGAGCTGCCGGGTCTGGGCCTGCCGGACGGTCAGGTCTTCGACGTGCGCTATGACGAAGGGTCCGATGTCGGCTATCGCCGCTTTGCCGCACTGGGGCAAAAGGCGCTGTTCCCCTTCGGCCATGGCCTGTCCTACACCACATTCGCCTACAGCGATGTCAAGGTGACGGGCGGCGACACCCTGAGCGTCAGTTTCAAGGTCACCAATACGGGCAGCGTGCGCGGCAAGGACGCGCCGCAGGTCTATCTCAACCGTAGGCCGGACGGCCCGGCCAAGCGTCTGATCGCCTTCTCCAAGGTCGATCTAGCCCCCGGTCAGAGCACCACCGTCACCCTCTCCGCCGATATGCGCCTGCTGTCGCGTTTTGATGCGAAGGCGCAGAAGTGGGTACAGCCCGCCGGTCGCTATGAGATCACCGTGGCCCAGGACGCCGAGGATACCGGCCTGACCGCCAGCGCGCAGATGAAGGCCGCCACCCGCAAACCTTAAAAAAGCAGAACCCGCAGCGGATGTCGGGCCAGGGTCTGACATCCGCTCCGGGCATAAAAGGCGTTTACTTCGTCTGAGAACAGAGGAAAAATATATCTCCTCCACCCTGCGCGGCCTCATGAGAAAACTGACCATTATTGATATTGCGCGGGAGGCGCAGGTCTCCATCAAAACGGTCTCGCGCGTGCTCAATCATGAAACCGGCGTCGGGGCCGCCACGCGCGCCCGCGTGCAGGCGATTGTCGATGCGCACAATTTCAAGCCCAATGCCGCCGCGCGGTCTCTGCCCGGCTCGCGCAGCTATCTGGTCGGGCTGCTCGTCTTCAGTGACGAAATCCACTACTACTACAGCGCCTTGCAAACGGGGGTGCTGCGCGCCGCGCGCCGTCACGGCTATCACATGATCATGGAGTCGTGCCGGGATATGGAGACGGAGGACCGGCAGAGCGTGCTGCGCCGGCTCGGCTCGTCGCGCTTCGATGCCCTCGTCGTGCCGCCCCCCATGTGCGACAGCCCCTTCATTCTCGATATTATCGAGGAACTGGGCATCCCCTATGTGCGCATCGCCCCGCGCGTCGCGCTGGAACGCTCCTCCTTCATCTACATGAACGACACGGAGGCCGCCGAACAGGTCATGGCCCACCTGTGGGAACTGGGCCACCGGCAGATCATGTATGTCGGCTTTCAGGAAACGGGGGCCAGTATCGACCGCTATGACGGTTATACGCGCTTCTTCCGAGAAAAGGGCTGTGTGCCGCCCTATCCGCTGATCACGGTCAGCAATGCCACGGCCAAAGGCGCCATCGAAACCGGCGAAACCCTGCTCAGGCAGGCCGACCGCCCGACGGCCATCTTTGCGGGCAGCGATCTGGTCGCCTTCGGTCTGATGACCGCCGCCGCGAAATTCGGCCTGTCCATTCCGGCCGACCTGTCGATAGTGGGCTTCGACGACAGCCCAGGTGCCGAAAGCGTCTGGCCGCCCCTGACGACCATCCGTCAGCCGATAACCGATATGGGCGAACGCGCGGTCGATATTCTGGTCAAGGGGCTGGGCGGTGATCTGGCCGTGCGGACCAAGGAAGCGCACCGGCTGGAGTTCAGCCTGATCGTGCGCGGCACCACCGCCCCACCCGCTCACTGACCCAGCGGGCGCAGCGTAAAGCCATAACTCAGCGGCGCATTGGGGATGCGGTATTTGACGTGCGGACGCCCGACCGTATTCCACCCCGTATCGCCGCCCACACCCGTCTGAAGCGCGTCGATCATCAGCGTACCGTCGCCATGCGGCGCGATGTCCGACGAGTGGCGCTGCCCCACCGGCTGCTGATAGAGGTCCTCAACCGGGAAGGCCAGGGCATTGGCCGACAGGGGCTGATGCCCGGTGACGCGCACCCCCTGCCCCGTCGCCGTGGTCAGGGCCATCCAGCGCACATCCGTCTTGTTTCCCGACTCCTGCGGGCGGATGTAATTGTGGTACTGATCGGCCACCTTGCCCTGATAGAGGCCGATGGCCGCCCCGGTCTTGCGATCAGCATAGGATTCCTGCGGCCCGCGCCCGTACCACTGCAGATCGGTCAGAGCGGGGTTGGTCGCAAACTTCAGGCCGACGCGCAGCGGATCGGGCAGGTCGTCACGCAGCGGCACATAGTCGGCCTTCACATCCAGCGTGCCGTCGCCATAGAGGTGCCAGGTGGTCGTAAAGCGCACCGATCCCGCCCCGACGCGCCAGCCGACCTTGACGTCGCCCGCATCCGACACCTCCAGCGTTTCCAGCGTGCGCTTTTCGCTAAGGGTCTTCCAGATGGCGTGACTGGTCACCACGCCCGTGCCAATATCATTATCGGTCGGCCCGCGCCAGAAATAGGGCGTACCGCCGCTCAGCAGCACCTGCCCGTTGACGGCATAGGCGCTCAGCAGGCCGGTCTTGGCATCGAGCGTCAGGCGCGACGGCCCGGCGCTCAGTTCGACGGTTGCCGCCGTCCGGGTGACTTTCACCGGCCCGCTGGCGGTCAGGGCCGCCGGGCGCGCTGTCTGAAGGACAAACTGCGTCCAGCCCATCGAACTGCCTTTCGGCACGCCCGGCATACGGTCATCGGCGGCCACGGCCGAAACGGTCAGCACATATTCGGCTGCCGGGTCATAGCTTATGGTACCGAGATCGAGCGGCACCGTCGCGCGGCCTGCCGCCGGGGCATTGACGCCCGTCAAGGTGCGGGTCTTCACCGTCACCCCGTCCTTTTCGAGTTTCCAGCCAAAGGCATAGCCGGACAGGTCAATCAGGTCGTTGCGGTTGACGACAGTTAGCGTCCCCGTTTTGGGATCGCCTTCGAACACCACCGGCGAATAGACCTTCTGAAGCTCGTAATATTCCGGGTCCGGCGTGCGGTCGGCCTGCACCACGCCGTCGCCGATGGTCGAGTCGTCTTCCCACTCGCCCTTGGGGAAGTCGAAGCCCTGCGCCCAGTAGTCGCGACCCTTGTCGTCCTTGCGGATAACCGCCTGATCGACCCAGTCCCAGATAAAGCCGCCTTGCAGCTTCTTATAGGCGCGGATCGTCTCCCAGTAGTCTTCCAGATTGCCCAGACTGTTGCCCATGGCGTGGGCGTATTCGCACTGGATCATCGGCTGGCTGTAGCGGTTGTCCTGCGCATAGTCGGCCATCTTGACGGGGCTGTCGTACATGGGGGCGTAGATATCGACATAGGCATTGGGGCGGTGCTCCTCGCCGATCGTGCCATAGCCCAGAAAGTTGAGCAGGCGAGTCTTGTCGTGCGCCCGCACCCATGCGGCCGCACGCTCAAAGGCCGGGCCAATGCCCGCCTCATTGCCCAGCGACCAGAAGACGACCGAGGTGACATTCTTGTCGCGTTCGACCATGCGCGACACGCGGTCGAGGTGCGCCGCGTACCAGTGCGGCTTATAGCCCAGTTGCGCCTTGTAGCGCTGATTGATGTCGGCGATCATGGCCATATAGGTATGGCTCTCGATATTGGCCTCATCCATCACATAGAGGCCGTATTCGTCGGCCAGATCATAGACGTGCGGATCGTTGGGATAGTGCGACATGCGCAGCGCATTGACGTGCGCCTGCTTCATCAGCTCCATGTCCCTGCGCGTCGTTTCCGGCGACACGACGCGGAAGGTATGGGGGTCGTGCTCGTGGCGGTTGACGCCCTTGATCATGACGCGCTTGCCATTGACCTGCACCTCGCCATCGCGGATTTCAATGGTGCGGAAGCCGATCTTTTTCGAGGTGGCCGAGACCAGAGCGCCTTTGGCGTCACGGTATTCGATGACCATGCGGTAGAGGTTCGGCGTCTCCGCCGACCATTGTCTGACGTTTTTGATCGTGCCCGACAGGTGCGCCGGCTTGTCCGTAGTGGCGCGCCCTCTGGCCGTCAGCACCACAGCCTTACCGTCATAAAGGGTGGCGGTGATGGTCCCCGCCCCCTTGACCCCTTTCAGTTCGGCCTCCAGCGCGAAGACGCCGTCCGTATAGGTCTTGTCGAGCAGAGCCGTGACCGTATAGTCGCCCAGCCGCGTTTTGGGCTCGGCATAGAGATAGACCGAGCGCTCGATGCCCGACAGCCGCCAGAAGTCCTGATCCTCCAGATAGGAGCCATCGGCGTAGCGATACAGTTCGATGCTGATGGTGTTCTTACCCGCCCGGACATAGGGCGTCAGGTCGAATTCCGACGGCAGTTTGGAGTCTTCGGAATAGCCGACCTTCTGCCCATTGACCCAGATATAATAGGCCGCCCCCGCCGCACCGATATGCAGGAAGACGTCCTTGCCGCGCCAGTCGGGCAGGTCGAAGTCGCGGCGATAGGACCCGACCTCGTTCACCTCGTGGCGCACATAGGGCTGATTGGCCCCGAACGGATAGCCGGCCCCGCTGAACAGTGGCACGCCATAGCCTTGCGCCTGAAGGATGCCGGGCACCTGCACCGTGCCCCAGCCGGAGACATCGAAGTCGGGCTTATAGAAGTCCACCGGGCGGCTTTCCGGCGTTTTGGACAGGGTAAATTTCCAGGTGCCGTCGAGCGTCAGATAGTTGGCCGAAGCCGCCATCTGCCCGGCCACAGCCTTTTCCACGCTCTCATAGTTGAAGAAGGTCGCCTTCATCGGCAGGCGATTGACCGCCATGACTTCGGGCTGCTCCCACTCGGCGCGACCGGTGACATCGGGCGGCGGAGCCTCGGCTATGGCCTTCAGCTCTGCCGCCGTCTGAGCCTGCCCCGGCGTTACCGCCACAAGCGCCAGACACGACACCGATACCGCGTACAGGACGCCCCGCGCCCCCACCTTGCTGACCATGATCTGCCCTTATTCGTCGTTTTCGGGCAGATTATTATACGGTATACAATATGGCAATGGTAGAATCTAGAGCTCAATCCCATAAAGTGGATAGCACTTTTCGGAAAATTTGCGCGACCCAACAAAAACTTAGAGCCATTTGGCGGCTCAACTGAGCCGACGAATGCTCTAAGTCTTCGGTTCTGCCTCCCGAAGACGGATCAAAAATGCCTGTCTCTGACGCTCCATATTGGCCTTGACCTCTTCATGCGTTACCCACACTGCGTCAGGGGCGTTGGCCTCTTTGAGAGCCGCCTCGACCTCAGCGCGGAATTCTGACTCATATGCGGACATGTTGAGCTTCTCCTCACAACCGGTCGATGGCCGGTTGTGGCTCCGTAAACCATTTCGCCCCTGATTCCGTGACATACATATGGTCTTCCAGACGGATGCCGAAGCGCTCCGGCACCACGATCATCGGCTCGTTGGAAAAGCACATGCCGGGCGCCAAGGGCGTCTGGTCGCCGCGCACCAGATAGGCCGGTTCGTGGATGCTCAGGCCAATCCCGTGGCCCGTGCGGTGCGGCGTGCCCGGCAACTGATAATCCGGCCCCAGCCCGTGCTTTTCCAGAATGGCGCGCGCCGCGTAATCGACGCTCTCGCACGGCTTGCCCACCTCGACAGCGGCAAAGGCGGCGGCCTGCGCCTCCTTTTCGATGTCCCAGATGCGCTGCTGTTCCGCCGTCGCCTGCCCATAGACATAGGTGCGGGTGATGTCGGACGTATAGCCCTGCACGTAGCAGCCCGTGTCGATCAGGACGAGGTCGTTTTCGCGCAAGGTCTGCACCCCCGGCAGGCCGTGCGGATAGGCGGTGGCGTGACCGAACTGCACGATGACGAAGCTGTTGCCCGCCGCCCCCATCTTACGGTGTGCGGCTTCGATAAAGTTGATCACCTCGGTCGTGGTGATGCCCTCTTTCAGGATGCGCTCCGTAGCCCGGTGCACGGTTTCGGTCATCGACTTGGCCTGCTGCATCAGGGCCAGTTCCGCCGCCGATTTATACATGCGGCAGCCATTGATCACCGCCGAGGCCTCGCGCACCTCAAGGCCGGTTTCGCGCATCAGGCGGCTGACCATTTCGAAGCTGATCGCCGGATCGACGGCCAGCACACCGCCGCCCAGGTCCTGCATGGCCGATCGGATCAGGGCGTGCGGGCTCTCGTCCTCCTGCCACAGGCGCAGTTCCGCCGGAATCTTCAGATCGGCCTCCAGCGACCCGCGCTCGAAATAGGGGCAGATGATCAGCGGCTCGCCATCGACGGGCAGCAGCATGGCGACCAGACGCTCCGACGCCCCCCACGGCACCCCGGCGAAATAGCGCAAAGACGCCCCCGCCCCGATCAGCAGCGCCTTCGCGCCCATATCGCGCGTCAGCCGCCGCGCCTTGTCCAGACGCGCCTGGTATTCGTAATCGTCAATCGCCGCCGCCGCGACCGGCGGGCTTAGCGTCGCCAGTTCGGCCTCGATGGTGGAACCGCCAATGCTCATATCCGTATCCTTTACGCAAAACGCTTGATATCAAAGGCCTGCGGGCCCGTGCCGCTTTCGACCATGGCGGCGACGATCTCGCCGGTGAGAGGCCCGAGCGTCAGGCCCAGATGCTGATGCCCGAAGGCATAGTAGAGATTCTGCGCCTTGTCGCTGCGGCCGATCGCGGGCAGATAGTCCGGCAGGGTGGGGCGTATGCCCATCCATTCCGCCACCTCGCTATCCATCGGCAGGCCCAGTTCGCTGACGTGTTGCCGCAGCCTCTGCCACTTGCGCGCGTCCGGCGGGGCATCGGGCCGGTTCAGTTCGACAAAGCTGGCGGCGCGCAAACCGCTCTCAAAGCCCGTCACGATCATCGAACGGTCCTCGAACACCACGGGCGGCATCCCGGCGGGCCAGCCGTGCCGGGCACTCTGGATGTGATAGCCGCGCTCAGCGATCAGCGGCACCGCGTGCCCGATCCCTTCCATCAAAGGCTTTGAGCGCGCCCCGGCACAGATGATCACCGAATCCGCCGCCCGCATCAGGCCGTCATCGCTTTCGACCTGCGCATGGCCGTCGCGCAGGCTCAGCCCCACCGCCTTTTGCCGCACGACCTGCCCGCCTGCCGTAAGAAACGCCGCCTCCATCTGGGCCAGCAGGCGCGCATTATCGGCGACCTGACCCGTATTCTCAAAACGGATGCCGCCGTGCAGGGGGCGCGGCGTCAGGGCCGACACCGCCGCCCTTTCGTCCGGGGTGAGGACGTGGAAACGCGCCGAACCGGTATCCGTCTCGCGCCAGGCGGCCAGACCGGCCTTTGCCGACGCCTCGCTCTCCCAGACCACATAGTGGCCGTCTTCGCAGATCAGGTCGGGCGCACCCAGCGACTGCACCAGCCGCCGCCACGCCGGCATGGCCTCGCCCATCAGCGCCGACAAGGCGGCCTTGCCGTGGGCAAAGCGGGCCGGGGCGGCTGCGGCCATCAGCCGCAGACCAAAGGGTAACCACGCCGCAACACCAGCGGCGGGAAAAGACAAGGCCCCGCCGCGTGCGAACCAGCGCCGCCATGCGCTGCGAATCAAACCCCACGACGCCAGCGGCTCCACCTGTTCGATAGCAATATGGCCCGCATTGCCGTATGATGCCCCCTTCCGGGGGGATTCCGGATCAAGCACTGTCACGTCACCGCGGCGTTTCTGGAGTTCCAGGGCGACGGACAAACCGACGATTCCGCCCCCGACAATGATGACCTTAGACAAATGCACGTTCCTTCTTGCGCCGCATCATCGCATATTGTATACGGTATATATTCTTACGCAAACAGTTGGAGTAAACAATGAATGTCGATTGGCGCGGCGTGTTTCCGGCGGTCACCACACAATTCAAAGAAGACCTATCCATTGACGTGCCGGAAAGCCAGCGCGTAATTGACGACCTGATCAAGGACGGCGTGACCGGCATTATCGCGCTCGGCACCTGCGGCGAGAACAATTCGCTGGAACCCGACGAAAAGCGTATGCTGCTGTCGGCCATCGTCGAAGTCGTCAACGGTCGCGTCCCGGTCGTCGTCGGCACCTCCGAACTGACCACGCCGCGCGCCGTCGCCTTTGCCCGCGACGCCGAAACAATCGGTGCCAATGGCCTGATGCTGCTGCCGGCCATGGTCTATGTGCCGAAGACGAATGAGCTGGTTGAGCACTTCACGCAGGTGGCCAATGCCACCGCCCTGCCGATCATGCTCTACAACAACCCGACCGCCTACCGCGTCAATATCGGCAATGATGCGCTCGAAGCGCTGCGCCCGGTGAAGAACATCGTGGCGATCAAGGAATCCGCCGCCGATACGCGCCGCTTCACCGACGTCTATAACGCCTTTGGCAGCCGCTATTCGATCTTCGCCGGCCTCGACGACGTGGCCTATGAAGGCCTGCTGCTGGGCGCGCAGGGCTGGGTGTCGGGCCTGACCTCGGCCTTCCCGCACGAATCCGTCATGCTGGTCAAGGCGCTGGAAGCGGGCGACACCAAGACCGCGCTCGAAATCTATCGCTGGTTCCTGCCGCTGCTGCACCTCGATGCCGAGCACGATCTGGTGCAGTCGATCAAGCTGGCCGAGCAGGTCATGGGTCGCGGCTCCGAGCGCGTGCGGATGCCGCGTATGCCGCTGATCGGTGAGCGCCGCGCCCAGATCATCAAAATGGTCGAAGAGGCCGCTGCCTCGCGCCCGTCGCTGAGCATCAACAAGGCGGCGTAAGCACCTCCAGACCGCTACGCGGTCTGGTCCGCCTCCCCGCACAGCGGGGAGGTATAAAATCCGCGCCGGAACGACGGGCCGCCGTTGAGCCTTTTTCGCTTAGGTTAAGTCGAAATCGGCTCAACTTTTTGGTAGTCGCGCAATTTTTCCGAAAAGTGATGCCACTTTATCGGATTGCGCTCCGGTTCCGGCGCGTCCTTATTGATTTACATGAAAAAGTATCCCGATTTATCGGGAGACTTTTTTATGAGGCCCCCTATGCGTCACACCTTCTTCTGCATTGATGGTCACACCGCCGGTAATCCGGTGCGTCTGGTGGCGGGCGGTGCGCCGCTGCTGCGCGGCACCAGCATGTCCGAACGGCGGCAGGACTTCCTGACCCGCTTCGACTGGATCCGGACCGGACTGTGTTATGAGCCGCGCGGTCACGACATGATGTCGGGCGGCTTCCTCTATCCGCCGACGCGCGAGGACACCGACGCCGGTATCCTGTTTATCGAAACCTCCGGCTGCCTGCCCATGTGCGGCCACGGCACCATCGGCATGGTGACCTTCGCGCTGGAAAACGGCCTGATCACGCCGCGCACGCCGGGCAGGCTGAAGCTCGAAGTGCCCGCCGGGCTTATCGACATCGACTATAAAACCGACGGCCCCAGGGTGACGGCGGTCAGGATCACCAATGTCCCGGCCTATCTGGCCAAAACCGGTATTGAGATAGACGTGCCGGACTTCGGCGCGATCACGCTCGATGTCTCTTACGGCGGCAACTACTACGCTATTATCGAGCCCACCCAAGACGGCCCCTATACCGGCCTCGACGCTCTGGGGGCCGCGCGCCTCATCGAACTGAGCCGCACCATCCGCGCCCTGGTGCGTGAGGTCTATGAGCCCGTGCACCCGCTCGACCCGACCATTCGCGGCGTCAGCCACGTCCTGTGGGCCGACGCCCCCAAAAACGCGGAGGGGGACGCGACGCCCGCCCACGGTCGCAACGCGGTCTTTTACGGCGAACGCGCCATCGACCGCTCGCCCTGCGGCACCGGGACCTCTGCGCGGCTGGCGCACCTGCACGCCACGGGCCGCCTGAAGGTGGGAGAGCCCTTTATCCACCAGAGCTATATCTGTAGCCGCTTTACCGGCGTGGTGACGAAAGAGGTCGATCTCAACGGTCAGCCCGCCATCATCCCGTCCATCGAAGGCTCGGCGATCTCAACCGGCTTCAACACGATCTGGATCGACCGCGAAGATCAGTTCTGGGACGGTTTTCAGGTCGTCTGACCGCTCAGCCCCCTCACTCCGTCAACGGAGCGGGCCGCGGATAGCCGTTGCCCGCTCCGGGCGTTTGTGACAAAGGGTTTGCGGCTCACATTATACGCAGAATCAGGTTACAGATATTGACTTGTTAGCGTTAGCGACACAATGTTACCAGAAGCGTATAACATATAAACCCAAACAAGAGTTCCCCATGGCGCTGGTCGTTCAAACGCTCTCCGAACAGATCTTTACCCTCGTCCGGGACCGGATCATTTCCGGGTCCCTGCCCGTGGAGGTCGCCATCCGTCAGGACGCCCTGGCGGCGGAGCTGGGGGTCAGCAAGATCCCTCTGCGTGAGGCGCTGGTGCGTCTGGAGCAGGAAGGCCTCCTCAGCTCTCAGGCCAATCGCGGTTTCTTCGTGCGCCCCATGACCGCCTCTGAGGCCGAAGAAGTCTATGCCCTGCGCCTGAAGATCGAGCCGGAAGCCGTGGCGCAGGCCGCCGCCCTGGCTACGCCCGCCGACCACAAGGCGGCCCGTGAGGCGCTGGAGGCGCTGGACCGTGCCGCCTCGGAAGATCACAAGAGCGAAGTCGGTCGGCTGAACCGCGCCTTCCACCTGTCGCTGGTGCGCCCGCTGGGCCGTCAGGTGACCTTGCAGATCATCGAACGCCTCAACATCATCGCCGAGCGCTACGTCTCCAAGCACCTTGAGCCCGCCGGCCGCGACGACCGCGCGCATCAGGAACACTCCACGCTTCTCGATCTGTGGATGCGCGGCAAGGGCGAAGAGGCGTCCGAACTGATGCACGCGCATATCGCCGAAACGCTCTACGATCTGCGCAAGGAATTCGAGAACGACAAGCGGGCCTGATACCCAGGGTCATTGAAAATGACTCTGGGTATGCCTTCGTTGGTATGCCCCCCCCCAGCGCAGCAAAACCGTCACACTCGAACGGTAAGAAGCTCCCGTTTCCGGGAGCTTTTTTCATGCGTCTGCCCTGTCTTGCCTTGACCATTCTGATCGCTCTCACCGGCCGCGTCCACGCCGAAGAGGCGCGCGCCTGGCTGGCCGGGGATCACCATGTCCACAGCCGCTTTTCCGGCAAGCGCGCCGAAGACGGCACCTATGTGCTGGGCAAGGACGGCATCTACACCCTGCCCGACAATGCCCGCCACGCCCGCCAGTACGGCCTGAGCTGGGTCGTGCTGATCGACCACGGTGGCGAAGGCCTGTCGAAACTGCGCTACGAACAGGCCTATCCGGAGTTTTTACAGGCGCGTCAGGCAGTGCCGGACCTGATCCAGTTCTTTGGTATGGAACTCGATACGCCGGGCGGCGACCATTCGAGCCTGATCATGGCCATCGACCCGCAGGAGGCCGAAACGCTGCGCCATCTCGAAAGCACCTATGCGGCCCATGAAACGAAAGACCCGGCCCGTGACGACCCGGCGCGCATGATCGCGGCGCTGGCCGAGATGCAGGGGCTGACCCCCCGCCCGCTCGTCATCGCCAATCACCCGTCGCGCGGCGCGTCTTCGCCCGATGGCTATGGCCGCCATACGCCGCAATCCCTGCGCCGATGGATGGACACCGCCCCCGACGTCGCCATCGGCATGGAAGGCGCGCCGGGCCATCAGGGGGCCAGCCTCAAGATCGGGGCGACGCCCGACACCCTGCGCAAGCGCGGCTATTACGAGCAGTCGCCGACCTATGGCGGGTTTGACGCCATGACGGCGCGCTTGGGCGGCGTGTGGGACGGACTTCTGGGCGAAGGCCGCCACTTCGTGGTTACCGCCACCTCGGACTCGCACCGCAATGTCGCCGACGGCGGCGAAGACTTCTGGCCCGGTCAGTACGCCAAGACCTGGGTCAAGGCGCGCAAGGACCCGGCGGACATTCTCGACGGCCTGCGCAAGGGCCGCGTCTTCGTGGCCACCGGCGATCTGGTCAGCGAACTGGATATGGACATCGCCGGGGCCAATCTGGGCGACACGGCAGAGGTCAAAAAGGGCCAGACGGTGCGCGTCTCGGTACGCCTGCGCACGCCCGCCGGGCCGAACGCCCACGGCGATCACCCGCAATTAGAGCGCGTGGACCTGATCATGGGGGACGTGACCGGACAGGTGGCTGAGCGCAACCCAACGACCCGCGTGGTGAAGAGCTTTACCCCCGCCGACTGGACGCGCGAGGGGGAGGTCATCACCCTGAACTGGGCCTTTACCGCCACCACCGACGCCTATCTGCGTCTGCGCGGCACAGCGACCGATGAGGCCGAGCCCCTGCCCGATCCGCTGGGTGAAAACCCGTGGCCGGACCTGTGGGTCTATGGCAGCCCGGTCTATATCGAGGTGCGGTAAACCCGTATGGAGCGGGATGATTTTAAAATAGAAGCCTCATCCCGCTCAAAATTTTTTTGTTTTATCGCGATATTTTTGTCGAAAACCGCTCACACTTTTCGACATATCGCTCTAAACAGCGCGCTCGTGCGTAGAACGCGCATGACCCAGACACCCGACCCCTCCGATACGCCCGCCCCCGAAATCGCCGCCTGCGGCACGGTCTGCCGCGAGGGCCTGACCGTCTATTTCGATGGGTCCTGTGCCCTTTGTTCCACCGAAATCCGCTACTATTCGGCGCGCGCGAGCGAAGCCCTGCGCTTTGTCGATGTGGCCGACCACGCGGTGACGCCTGAGCCCGACCTGCCGCGTGAGGCGGCGCTGAAACGCCTGCACGTGCGTCAGCCCGATGGCTCGCTACTGTCCGGGGCACAGGCCTTCATCGCCATCTGGTCGCAGGTGCCCGGCTGGCGCTGGCTGGCGCGGCTGGCCCGCCTGCCCGGCGTGGCGTGGTGTCTTGAGCGCGCCTACCGCGCCTTCCTGCCCGTGCGTCCCACCCTGTCGCGCCTCGCCCGCGCTTTGGGGGCCCGACCGGTGCGCTAGATCATAATGTTTTTGGCAAAAACATTATGATCTCGCATTTTTTTGCCCCTCGCCGGGTACGGGCTCCGCCACCTTGGCCGCCGCCGCAATGGCGGCTTGAGCGGAATGATTTGAAAGAAATCCTTCCGCTTTAGTCTTCTAATCTAAACGTCGCCACGCGCCGTATAGGTATCCAGAAGCGCTTCTGATTTCGAGTTTATCGCCACGTTCGGCATCCCCCAACAGACGGAGACTAAACCCATGATTAAGCGCAATCTATTGCATAAGCTGACCATCGCCCTCTTGGCCACCAGCCTGACCCTGCCGGCCGCCGCCATGGCCCACGATCACGGCGCCAAGCCCACCACGACCATCGTCGAGACCGCCGCCGGCAATCCGAACTTCAGCACGCTGGTCGCGGCGGTGAAGGCCGCCGATCTGGTCGGCACCCTGTCCGGTCCCGGTCCCTTCACGGTGTTTGCCCCGACCAATGCCGCCTTCGACGCCCTGCCGCAGGGCACGGTTGCCACGCTGCTGAAGCCGGAAAACAAGGCCAAGCTGACCAAGGTCCTGACCTATCACGTCGTCGCCGGTAAGGTGAAGGCCGCCGACCTGATCGCCGCCATCAACGCCCATAATGGCAAGTACACCATCACCACCGTCAGCGGCGATACGCTGGTTGCCTCGCTGTCGGGCGGCAAGGTGCTGCTGACCGACGAAGCGGGCGGTGTGGCCACCGTCACCACAACCGACCTCTATCAGAAGAACGGCGTCATACACGTCATCGACAAGGTCGTTCTGCCGAAATAACCCTGCCTGTACAGAGGTCCGGAGCTGCGTTCCGGACCTCTTTTCTGTCCGCCCGGAAAGGTCACGCAATGGATATCATCGTCAATATCGCCATCGGCCTGTCCCTGCTGGTCGTGCTGGCGACCTTCATCATGGGCATGTTCGCCTTTGCCCAGAACGGCAAGGAGGCGGGCGCCAGGCTCAACAAGGCGATGGAATGGCGCGTGCGTACCCAGATTATCGCCATCGGCATCCTGATCCTCAGCATGGCGATCAAGGCCGGGTCGTGACGTTTTCCGGAATTGGAAGGTCAATCTTGTCGGTTCGTTAACATGACAATGTTATCAAAAGGCGGGGTAACCTGTCTGCCGATTGCCTATGCCCAACCTGTTCCGCTCTGTTTCGTACCACCCGCACCTTTTGCGTCAGGCCTATCGCACCCTGGGACCGATGCTGGTGGTCAATCTGGCCTGCGTGCTCGGGACCAGCCTTCTGCTCGACGTTGGAAACCATCCTCTGCTGTTTGGATGGGTGGTGGTGCATATAACGGTCATCCTGATCCGCGGCGGCTCGTGGGCGCGTTTTCATCAGGACAAGCGTAACTGGCGGCGCAAGAGCGATTATCAGTCCTGGAAGGCCAGCTACACGGCGGGCCTGCTGGTGTCCGGCAGCCTGTGGTCGGCTCTGGCCCTCTATCTGTTTGCCAAACATCCTGAGACGGCCTCCGTCGAAGCGCAGTACGCCGTCCTGATCATCCTGTCGGCGCTGGCGGGCGGCGCCACCGGGGTTACCTCCAGCTTTGCGCGCGCCGGCAGCGTCTATATCGGCCTGCTGCTGCTGCCCGCCTCCCTGACCCTCCTGACCCACGACCACATACATCGCACCCTGGGCCTGCTGGGCCTGATCTTCTGCGGCGTCATGCTGGTGACGCTTCGCGGCAATCATCGCCTGCTGGTGCGTAATCTCACTCTCGAAGACCGCAATCTCAGCCTGATCAAGCAGCTCAGCGAGGTCAATCACGCGCTGGAGGAAAAGGTGATCGAGCGCACCGAGAGTCTGGCCAGACTGGCGCATACGGACAAGCTGACGGGCCTTCTCAACCGTTACGGCCTGTTCGACTGGCACCAGAAGCGCCTGGCGCACGCACCAACCAGCCGCACGGCCGTCTTCTTCCTCGATCTCGACCGTTTCAAGCAGGTCAATGACGCCCTCAGCCACGAGGCCGGCGACAAGGTGCTGAGCGCCATCGCCCGTCAGATCGAGGCGGTGGCCCCGGCGGACGCCCGGCTGGCGCGCTGGGGCGGTGATGAGTTTGTTCTGGCCTGCCCCGTTAACGGCGACCTCAACGACCTTGTCGATCAGGTCTCCGACGCCGTGTCGCACGCCGTCGATATTCCGCTGAACATCGAAGGCACCGACCTCAAACTGGGGGTCAGTATCGGCTGGGCCTGTCATCCCGACCATGACAAGACCTTCCCGGACATCATCCACGCTGCCGATCTGGCCACCACCGAGGTCAAGCGCAGCGGCCGCGGCCGGACGCTGGCCTTTGACGAAACCTTTGCCGAAAGCCTGCGTCGCCGCTTCAACCTCAGCCGCGCCCTCAGCGAAGCCATCGGCAGCGACGCGCTTCAGGTCGCCTATCAGCCGATCGTCTGCGCCCGCACCCGGGCGCTATTGTCCTATGAGGCCCTGTGTCGCTGGCATCATCCGCAACTGGGCCTCATCCGACCGGATGAATTTATCCGTCTGGCCGAAGACACCGACCGCATCGTCGCACTGGGCAACTGGGTCCTGGAACGCGCCTGCGCCGATGCGGCCCACTGGCGGCGCAAAGGCCTCACCGCCAAGGTGGCGGTCAATATCTCGGTCAAACAACTGACGCTCGACACCTTTGCGCTGCATCTGGTGTCCATACTGGCGCGTACCGGTCTGGCCCCGTCCTGTCTGGAGATCGAAGTGACCGAAAGCGTTTTCGATGACGGTCATATCGAACAGGTGACCCAGACGATCAAACACCTCAAGACGCTGGGCGTGCATATCCATATCGACGATTTCGGCACCGGCTATTCGTCTCTGTCGCGCCTGCGCCACCTCAATGCCAATGGCATCAAGATAGATCAGTCCTTCGTCGCCGACCTCAACGGTCAGAGTAAGGCCATTATCGAAAGCACCATACTGATCGCCCGTGCCTTTGACCTGACCATCGTGGCCGAAGGGGTGGAAACGGACGAACAGCGCGAAACCCTGCGCACGCTGGGCGTGGATCAGCTTCAGGGCTATCTGCTGGGCCGCCCGCAGCGCCTGAGCGATATTCTCGACGCGGGCATGACGAGCGAGACCGCCGCCTGACGCTAAAAAACCCCGGAGCCTTCGCCCCGGGGTTATTCATTCAGAGCCGAACGTCAGATCAGAACTGCCAGTTCAGGCCGACAAACACCGTGCGGCCCGACGTCGTGGTGTTCCACAGACGCTTGGCCCCGCGCGCGGCGTCGCCGCCCGGCCAGAAGCTGTTGTACTGGATTTCCTTCTCGTCGGTCAGGTTGATGCCGTCCAGCGTCAGGCGCAGTTTCGGCGTCACCTGCCAGAAGGCCGCCGCGTCCACATAGGTGGTCGAGGCAAAGCCACCGCCGTCGATCGGATAGTCCGAGCGGAAGTTTTCGGAGACGCGCGCCCCCCATTTGGCGGTTTCATAATAGATGGTCAGGTTGTGGTTGACGTCCGACACGCCCCACAGCGGCCCCTTCACATCGACGCCCTGCACCGAATTGATCGTCGTGGTGTCGATAAAGGTGACATTGGCGACCATGCCCAGATTGTTGAACGGCGCGGGCAGGAAGACGAAATCCGTCTGACCGCTCAGCTCAAAGCCCGTCAGCTTGACGTTATTGAGGTTGATCGGACGGGTATATTCGTTGACCGTGCTGTTGGCCGTCACCCCGGCGCTCAGACCTTCGGGCAGGCCGGTCGAGGCGTAGGAGACATTCGTCACCTTCTTCGACACGACCAGATTGTCGATGTCCTTATGGAAGACGCCGCCGGTAACCATGCCGACGCGACCGAAATACCATTCGACGCCGAAGTCGTACTCGTTCGACTTATAGGGTTCGAGATTGGGATTGCCGGTCGAGACGGTGATGGTGTTGGTGGTGGTGTCATTGCCGACCGTACCGTTCATGGCATAGGCCGACAGCGACGGACGGTTGAGGTTCTGCGACACGGCCATGCGAACCTGCACATTGTCGGATGCCTCAACCACCAGGTTGAAGGCCGGCAGGGTGCCCGAATAGGTCTTCGACGTCGTCACCGGCTTCGTCGTGCCGTTGACGCTCATAAAGCCTTCGGAGGTCAGTTCCGTCTCATAGCCGCGCAGACCGAAATTGCCGCGCACCGGACGGCCCCCCAGCGTGCTCTTGAAATCGACCTGGGCATAGGCGGCATTGGTGTCTTCGGTGACGCTGTAATCGGCATTGCGCACCCAGTTCACCGTGCGCGTCACGCCGTAATAGTTGAGCGCCTTGTCGAAGTCGGCAATCACCCACGACTGGTCCTTATGGCCGGTGAACAGCTTGT
Source organism: Asticcacaulis sp. DW145 (assembly GCF_037101385.1). NCBI lineage: Bacteria > Pseudomonadati > Pseudomonadota > Alphaproteobacteria > Caulobacterales > Caulobacteraceae > Asticcacaulis > Asticcacaulis sp. DW145. The sequence goes on from NZ_AP029025.1 coordinate 1,303,048, forward strand.
AATAGCTGTTGACCTTGTCGTCCGGACGGCTGCCCCAGGTGCCGTTTTCCCACTCGCCCTTCAGCAGGTCGTCATTGGTGTACTGACGGCCCGAATTCTTGAAGCTGCGATAGGACAGGCCGCCCTTGAAGGTCAGGCTGTCGCTATAGGCATAGACGGCGTTGATCTCGGCATTTTCCAGCTCGGTCGTCTGATAGCTGCTGAAAAAGTCGATTTCGTGGGCGCGGTAGTTGTTCGGGTCGGTCGTGTCCCACTTGTAGGTATTGCGACCGTAGAACGGATCCTGCGTATAGTCGGTGATCAGGCCGCCAAAAGCTTCCATATAGAACTTGTCCGAATAGGGCAGGTCGTAGGTGGACTTTTCCTTGCCGATATGGCCGTTGATATTCAGCGAGTCCGACACCTGCCAGTCGGCGGTCAGGACCGCCTGATCGAAGGTGTTTTCGGCCTTCTGACGGCGGGTTTCGGTAGCGAAGACCGTATTATCGACGTCAGCATAGAGGACGCTGTAGTACGAATCGTACTTGATCGAATTCAGGCTGGGGGCCTTCTGCGCCGAGGCCGGGATGCCCGAATGGGTCATGGCCGTGCCAAGGATGGTCGAGCCGACGCTGGCGCGGGTGGCCAGGTGCAGCTCGTCGCGGTCATTGGTGAATTCGCCGTGCAGCGCGTCGAGCGTCAGGGTCAGGTTTTCGACCGGACGCCATTGCAGGGCAGCGGTGATGCCAAGGCGCGTCTGGTCCGAACCCCACACCGACAGGCGGTTGCCGCGCTGGAAGACCAGCAGGCCGGCGGTGGCCAGCGCCTGATCGGCAGCGCTCAGCTTGCTGACATTTTCCGCACGCGCCTTCTGATTGCCCGCGCCGTAGGTGTTGTAGCCCTGCTCCTGCGTCTGACGCTCGCCATAGGCGACCGAGATCAGGGCCCCGAACTTGCCGTCGTGATTGTACGACAGCATGGCCGCGCCGCGCTTCTGGAAGTCTTCGGTGTTGGAATTGGTCCCGCCTTGCAGCGAGAAGGCGCCCTTCAGGCCCGGCTTATAGTCGAACGGCTTGGCGGTATAGAGACCGACCGTCCCGGCCATGCCGCCTTCGTCCTGCTCGGCCGAGAAGGACTTTTTCACATCGACCTTGTTGAACAGGTCAGAGGCGAACAGGTTGAAGTCGAAGGCACGGTCGCGCGAGGTCTGACCACGCGAATCCATCGGCGAATCGACATTGCCCAGCACTTCCATGCCGTTGAGCTGCACGCGGGTGAAGTCCGGCCCCAGACCGCGCAGGGACACGCGACGGCCTTCGCCGCCTTCGCGGTTGATGGCGACGCCCGGCAGGCGTTGCAGCGATTCGGCGAGGTTCAGATCGGGGAATTTGGCCATATCCTCAGCGACGATGACGTCGGAGACGATATCCGAATTGCGCTTCAGGGCGCGCGCCTGACCCAGCGACTTGCGGAAGCCGCGCACGACGACCTCTTGCGCCTCATCGCCCGCCGGCGACACCGTGTTGACCTCTTCGGTTTGCGCCAAAGCCGGCGCGGCGTGGATAAGCGACAGGGACAGGACACCGAAGGCGGCCCCCGCCAGCAGCGTTTTTTGCGAAACAGACATGAAAACAGCTCCCAAAACCGTCGCAAAGGGGAGGACGCGACGGATTAAGGCGGCCTTAAGTTTTATTTATGAAAATGACTTGTCATACATAATACAGTTTGATGACACCGCACATCTAACGGTGTTCGCCTGGCTTTTGGCGTCGTTTTGTCATCTGAGCGTGATACGGGCGCTACAGACGCTTTTGACAACTGAAAAAGGGCACGCCCATGACCCGCCGTTCGACCCGCCTGCTGATGGCGGCCTTTGCCGCCGCCCTCACCGCCCTGCCCGTCGTCGCAGCGGCGCAATCTCTGGAACCGTCCGCCCCCGCCGGTCTGCACATGAACGACCTTCAGGCGGTGGGCACGCACAACAGCTACAAGATCGCCATTCCGCCGAAGGAACTGGCCCTGATCGCCGCACGCAATGCGCAGGGGGCACAGTCGCTCGATTACGGCCACCTGCCTCTGGCGACGCAGCTCGATCTGGGAATGCGTCAGTTGGAGATCGACTTCGTCTATGATCCCGATGGTGACCGCTACGCCCATCCCCGCCTGCCGCAGATCAGCGGCGAACCCTATGACGGCAGCGATATGGACAGGCCGGGCTTCAAGGTGCTGCACATGCCCGATGTCGATGTGCGCAGCCACTGCCACACCTTCGTCCAGTGCCTGACACAGATCCGCGACTGGTCCGACGCCCACCCCGGTCACGTGCCGCTGCTGATCATGATGAACGCCAAGGACGGTGCCCCCAGCCTCGACGGTGGCGTCAAGCCGCTCGATTACGACGCGAAGGCCTTTGACGCGCTGGACGCCGAAATCCGCTCGGTCTTCGGGCCTGAGCGCCTGATTACGCCGGATGAGGTGCGCGGCACGCACAAAACCCTGCGCGAAGGGGCGATGGCCGGCGGCTGGCCCGCGCTGGAGGCGGCGCGCGGCAAGGTCTTCTTCGCGCTGGACGAAGGGCCGCAAAAGGTGGCCGTCTATATGCGCGGCCATGCCTCGCTGGAGGGCCTGCCCGTCTTCGTCAATTCGGTGTCGGAAGACGCCGACCACGCCGCCTATTTCACCCTCAACGACCCGGTGAAACAGTTTGAGCGTATTCAGGCGGCGGTGAAGGCGGGCTTTATGGTGCGCACCCGTGCCGACGATTCGACAACCGAAGCGCGCCGTAACGATCTTCGCCGTTTCGCCAGGGCGCTGGCCTCCGGTGCCCAGTATATTTCTACCGACTATCCGACGCCGCGCAGTGACTGGAGCCCTTATCAGGTACGGCTGCCCGATGGGATGAGCGCCCGCGCCAACCCGGTGCGCCCGCCGCAAACGCGTCCGTAAGCGGGGGCCGCGGTTACCCTAAGTCAAGTGCGGCCCCACTACACGGAAGGATAGACGTTGCGACGCAGTAATGCCCTATTCTCTATACTATTGTGAACACAATTATCCGGGGTTTCAGAGACTGGAAACTTCGCCCGAAGGGCATTTATTTCGTTTTTTTAGATCGCCTCAGTTGACTTCACGCGCAAACTGCTGTTTTGGGGAAGGAAAGGTAACAAGGATTCTTGGTTATGGAAGAACAAAACAAGCTGACCGATCTGGTTGTCGATATTGTCACCGCCTATGTCGGTAATAATTCGGTACCCGCGTCTGAATTGCCCGCTCTGATTCACTCGGTGCACAAGGCGCTGGGCGGTTTGACCGGCGAACCGGAAGCAAAGGTCGAAGAAGCCAAGACCCCGGCCGTGTCTATCAAAAAGTCGATCTCGGACGACTACATTATTTGTCTGGAAGACGGTCGCAAGTTCAAGTCGCTGAAGCGTCACCTGCGCACCAAGTACAATATGAGCCCCGAAGAATACCGCGCCAAGTGGAACCTGCCGAAGGATTACCCGATGGTCGCCCCCAACTATGCCGCGGCGCGCTCCAACCTTGCCAAGCAGATGGGCCTCGGCACCGGTGGCCGTCAGGCCGCCCGCAAGCCGCGCAAGGCGTCGTAAGCCTCAGACCACAGACGTTAAAAAGCGGCAGGCCTCAGCGCCTGCCGTTTTTTTTAGAGCGTTTTTCGCTCAAGTGGATACCGGTTGAGCGTGAAAAAACGCGACAAAACAGAAATTTAGAGCGCCATCCGACAAAGCGGCGCTATGGCTGCGGGGGGCCGAAATGACGGCGCATCACCCCTTCGATGCCGGACAAAAGCGACCGGCGTTCGGCCTCATTCATCTGACGGCTTTCCGGCGGCAGGTGCGCAAAGGTGTCGGGCTGAGGATCGGCAATGTGCAGGCGGAACATCTCACGCCAGTAGGCGCGGTCGGCCGCGCTCAGGCCGGCCATGGCGGCAAGGGCCTGATTGAAGACCACCGCCGGGTCCTCCAGCGGGTTGGCATAGCTGCCCCACCAGAAATTGGCCAGCATACCGAACGGTCCCTCGGCCGTGACCTGATGCCACCAGTAGCGCGGGATAAACAGGACGTCGCCGGGCGCCAGCGTCACGCTCTGCGCGTGCACGAAGGCCTGTTTCAGGCGTGGATAGGTTTCGAAATCGGGCGTATCGAGGTCGGCAATGCCGATGGGACGTCCCGAAGGCGTATGGCCTAACGGGCCGATATAGAGGTTGGCGACCTGTTCCGGCGGGAACAGCAGGAAGTGCCGCTGCCCAGCTACCAGACAGGCCAGGTTGAGGTCGTGATCATTATGCAGGGCCGCGCGCGTCGCATTGCCGATCCACAGACGCGGCCCGATCTCCGGCGGCAGCAGGGGCATGGGGTTTTGCGCGGCAAAGTCAGGGGCGTGGTCGCGGGCCGGGGCCGATTGCAGATAAAGACCCGGCGGCATGGGATGGCCGCTCAGGCGGATCAGGGTGGCCACCACCTCGGAAAGGGTCTGCTGCGCGCGGCTGAAATTCAGCGCCTCCAGATCAGGCGTGTAACCGAAGCGACCTTTCAGGTGCGCACTGGCCGTCAGCACCCCGGCGGGGCGACCGTTGTCGAGGCCTTGCAGATAGGTCGCCAGCGCCGTGACGCCTTCTTGCGCCCGCTGAACCGCGGGCCAGTGTGCGACCAGCCCGCGCACGACAAAGGGCGCACTCGCCTGCCGGATGCGCGTCCGCATCGTCGTCTCATCGGCGCGCTCGATCGCCTCCACTTCGCGGCTCATCCGGCCTCCCATCGTCTTTAATCACAGCTATTGGTGCCTCGCCGGCTGGCGGCTTGGGATTCGCCGTTTGATAGCGCCAAACACCGGCAAAGGGCAGGGTTTACGGCGTAAAATTTCCGCGTCCAGGGTTTAAACGGCAAAACCAATGCGGCAAAAATGTTACATTTCCGAGACAGGCCTTGGCATCGACCACGCACAGGCTTTAATTTAAAATTTTGTTTTTATTTATCTTTCTCAAACCCTGCAAAAACAACCCTGTTTGAAATGACAACGCTGGTCAATATTTTTTAAATCAAATTGTTTTAATCCATTTTCAAAAGCCACCACTTATTATAATCCTATAAATGTCAGCGCTGTCAGGCTTCGGCCTGTTGGTTAATCCCGCGTGTCATGGACGGGCGGGCAATAAAAAAGTGGTTACAGGTTTCGGGAAGCTCATCGACGGGCCAAAGCACACGCAGTGTCGTGTTGCTTTCGCAATTCTGCCTCCCCGGAACCCTTTTTTTGAGATGAAGAGCGGTCAGGGAGGACTTGAATCATGACAGTTAAGTTGAAGCACGGCGTTTCCGCTATGGCGCTTCTGATTTCGGCAGGCATAGCCATGGGCGGTGCGGCTCAGGCGCAAACCGCTGCCAAGGCGGACGAGCCTCAGGAAGTCGTCGTCGTCGGCGCGCGCAAGGCCTTGCAAAGCGCGCAGCAGATCAAGAAGAACGCCGACACGGTCGTTGACTCGATCACGGCCAACGACATCGGGGCCTTCCCCGACAAGTCGGTCGCCGAAGCGCTGCAACGCGTCGCCGGCATCACCGTCAACCGCTTTGCCGCCACGGGCGACACGGCGCACTTCTCGGCCGAACCGTCGGGCGTGGTGGTGCGCGGCCTGCAACAGGTCCGCTCGGAATTTAACGGCCGTGACATCTTCACCGCCGACTCCAACCGTGGCCTGTCGTGGTCGGACGTCTCGCCGGAACTGATGGGTGGCGTGGATGTCTATAAAAACCAGACCGCGGAACTGATCGAAGGCGGTATCGCCGGTACGGTCAATCTGCGCACCCGCCTGCCGTTCGATCAGAAGGGTCGCCTGCTGGCGGCGACAGCGGAATACACCTATGGCGACCTGGCCAAAAAGGGTGCGGCCACCTTCTCCGGCATCTATTCCGACCGTTTTGAGACTGACCTCGGCGAATTCGGCGTGATGATCAACGCCGCCCATTCCGAAGTGAACACCAATTCGGAAGGCATCCAGCTCGGTCGTATGGCGGTCGTGCAGGCCCCGGCCATCTGGGGCACCTCGGACAAGCGCTATATCCCGACCAGCATCGCCCTGCGCGACAATGTCTATAACCGCGTGCGCGACGGCATTGCCGCCGCTGCCCAGTGGAAGAGCAACGACGGCAATATTACCGCCACGCTGCAATATAACCAGTCCAAGAAGCGCGAGCAGTGGGAAGAATATGTTTCCACCTCGAACGTCCCCGTGGACGTATGGGCTAAGGATATCGAGTACGTCAACACGGCGACGGGCAATACGGCGGCCTGTAAGGCCGGTACGACCTGCACCTTCGACTCCAATGGTTTCCTGCAGAAGGGCACGCTGCTCAGCACGCCGGATACCTGGTTCGGCCGTGCCGCCCGCACCCCGACGGGCCTCGCCGACAACGATTTCTTCGCCTGCTATAACTGGCAGGCCTGCTACAGCCCCGTGGGATACGGCACGACCTTCAGCACGGGCAGCCGCTACAGCGACAGCGTCAATGACACGCGCGACACCTCGTTTAACCTGAAGTGGCGCATTAACGACAAGCTGACGGCCAATTTTGACATCCAGCACGTCGAAGCGACCCAGACCAATTACGACATCACCGTCGATATGAACACGCAGGCCGATACGACCTGGGATCTGACGGGGGACCTGCCGCAAATCAAAATCGCCAACGGCTCGAACTTCAACATGGCCACCGGCGGGGTCGCCAATCCGCAAAACTACCGTATCCATGACATCATGGACCACGTGACGGATTCGGACGGCACCGAAGACGCCTTCCGCGCCGATATGCAGTACAGCTTCGATTCGCCCTGGCTCAACATGCTGAAGTTCGGCGTCCGTTACGCCGACCGTGAGCAGACCGTGCGCTGGACCACCTATAACTGGGCCAACGTCACCAATACCTGGAGCGACAACAACACCTACGACAACTACTTCATCACCGGTGCCAACTTCCCGAACAAGAACGCCTATGGCGTGCGCACGCTGGACCCCGACTTCTTCGGCGGCGATCGCACCAACGCCAGCTCGGCCGTCTTCTTCGCCATGGACCTGCTGAAGGACCAGCAAAAGCTGGCCAACACCTTCAACAGCACGGCCTATACGGCGGGCGGCACCAACGCCTGGGTGCCGGTGTGCAAGCGCACCAACCTTGTCGATGGCTGCTTCCGTCCGGCTGAAATCGCCGAAGTGTCCGAAGTCACCAAGGCGGCCTATCTGCAACTGAAGTTCGGTGGCGACGAAGCCCTGCTGTTCGGCAAGTTCCCGGTCACGGGTAATATCGGCGTGCGCTACGTCAAGACCGATAACGAAAGCATCGGCGGCACCAACTTCGGGGCGGGCTCCATTGTCTATGCGACGACGCCGACGAGCGATATTGCTACTACCGTCAACGGTGTAACGACGACACGGACGGTGCTGAACTCCACCTACTTCATCACCCAGGCCGATCGCAACTTTATTGCCGTCAATACCAACCGCGCGCCGAACGTGGCCACGCATGAGCACTGGTTGCCCAGCTTCAACGCCCGTATCGGTATCGCCGACGACTGGTTTATGCGGATTGCGGCTTCGCGCGCCATGTCGCGCCCCGACATCGGCAACCTGAAGGCCTATACGTCGGTGGGCTTCACCATCCCGTCTCAGTCGGAGCTGGTGTGTGGCGTCACCGTCGTCTGTGCCAATAATGCGCTTCCCGTCACCCCGGCCAATGCCAGCAATATCCAGAGCCTGATCCTGACCTATACGGCGGATGCCAACAACCCGTACCTGAAGCCGGTGACGGCGGATCAGTTCGACCTGTCATTCGAAAACTACTTCTCTTCGACCGGTTCGTTCACCTTCTCGCTGTTCTATAAACAGTTCCACGACTACATCACGCAGGGCGTTTACTTCCGTAACGTCACCAACAACGGCGTGACGCGCAGCGTGCGCACCCGCGGCCCGATCAATTCGGACGGCGGCGCGATCAAGGGCTGGGAACTGGCCTACAAGCGCTTCTTCGACAACCTGCCCTCTCCGTGGAACGGCCTCGGCATCGACGTCAACTATACCATGCTCAGCAACAAGGGCATCAAGTCGTCGAACGTCGTCGTCAATTCCGGCGACGGCACGGCGGGCCAAACGGGTGGCGGCACGTCCGTCGCGGCCAATTCGTTCACCGATCTGCCGCTGGAAGGCCTGTCGGACAAGACCTTCAACCTGGTCGGTATGTACGAAAAGGGGGCATGGTCGGCGCGTCTGGCCTATAACTGGCGTTCGGAATATCTCGTGACGTCGCAGGACTGCTGTATCGCTCTGCCGATCTGGCAAAAGTCGGCAGGCTATCTCGATGCCCGTCTGGCCTACCGCTTCAACGAGCAGGTCGAAGTGTCGCTGGAAGGCACCAACCTCCTCAACACCCGCACCGAGCTGATGCAGCAGGTCGATGGGGCCACTCAGAGCAGCCCGAACGATACCCGCCTGCTTCTGCCGAATGCCTGGTTCCAGAACGACCGTCGCCTTCAGGCGCAGGTTCGTCTGAAGTTCTAAGCCTGAGCCGTCCGCACCTCTTATCCGGGGTACGGACGGTGCCTCCCCTGCGCAGGGGTTTCGGTTTCTGCGCAATCTCTCCCTCCGTAAGTTGCGGAAAAACTTGTCGGGACGCATCACACAACGGTGGTGCGTCCTGTTTTTATCCACGTGGGAAGGCTTCGGGAAAGGCTTGGGGGACGGCAAGGAACAGGCGCAAAAGGACGATGTCCGCCGGGTGCACTCTGATCGGGTGAGACCCTTTTGGCCGACCTTCGTTTTGGGAAAACAGCACCATCAGGCAACCGCCTGGAGACAGGTCTCCATTCACACGGAACGTAACCTGCTTTAAGTGTGGTCGTTGTCTTCAGAAACGCGCAAAACCTCCTAACAAACACGGGTGAGACAGGCATGGCCCCCCTTCGCAATATCACCATACTGGGTGGCGGCACCTCCGGCTGGATGGCGGCGGCGGCGCTGAGCCGGGCCTTCGCGCCGGGCACCTGCACGATCCGCCTGATCGAGTCCGAAGAGATCGGCATTGTCGGCGTCGGCGAAGCCACCCTGCCGCAGGTGCGCGATTTTAACACCTGGCTCGGCCTCGACGAAGCCGAGTTCATGCGGGCCACCAACGCCACCTTCAAGCTGGGGATCGAGTTTCGCGGCTGGGGGGCGTCGCAGAGCTATCACCACCCCTTCGGCGTGCACGGTCAGTCGGCGGGCGGCATCCCCTTCCACCAGCTCTGGCTGAAGGCGCGGACCTTCATGGACCCCGGCCCCATCGAAGACTATGCCTTCCCCATCCGGCTGGCGCGCGAAAACCGCTTTGACTTTCCGGTCGAAGACCCGAAGTCGATCCGCTCCACCTACGACTATGCCTACCATTTCGATGCGGTCCTCTATGCCCGCTACCTGCGCCAGTGGTGCGAGGCGCGCGGCGTGCAGCGCATCGAAGGACAGGTCACCGGCGTCGATCAGAACGCCGAAACCGGCTTTGTCGAACGCCTGACCCTCGCCAGTGGCGGCAGCGTGGACGGCGACTTGTTTATCGACTGTTCCGGTTTCCGCGCCGTCATCGCCGGTCAGGCCCTGAACCTCGGCTGGGAAGACTGGACGCCGTGGCTGCCCTGCGACCGCGCTCTGGCCGTGCCGTGCGAACGTACCGACGACCTGACGCCCTACACACGCGCCACCGCCCGCGAAGCCGGGTGGACATGGCGCATCCCGCTGCAACACCGCACCGGCAACGGCTATGTCTTCTCCAGCCGCTTTTCGACGGAAGACCGCGCGCGTGAAGTGCTTCTGGGCGCGCTCGATGCCCCGGCTCAAGCCGAGCCACGCCTGCTGCGCTTTCAGGCCGGTCGCCGGACCGCGTCATGGCACAGGAACGTGATCGCGCTGGGGCTGGCCTCCGGTTTTCTGGAGCCGCTGGAATCGACCAGCATCTACCTGTCGCAGATCGCCCTGACCTTCCTGATGCGTCTGATGCCCGACACGCGCTTCGACCCGGCGCTGGCGCGCGAATTCAACCGCCTGATCGACATCGAATACGAGCGGGTGCGCGACTTCCTGATCCTGCACTACCACGCCAATTCGGCCAGTGAGGGCCCCCTGTGGGACTATGTGCGCACCATGCCGGTGCCGGACAGCCTGCGCGAAAAAATGGCCCTGTTCCGCCATCGCGGCTATGTGCAGCGCTATAAGGACGGCCTCTTTTCACCGGCGAGCTGGATCGCCGTCTTCATGGGGCAGGACGTCATGCCCGCCGCCTTCGACCCGCAGGCCGACGGTCTGGGGGAGGACGGCATACGCGACTATCTGAAACGCCTGAAGCGCAAGATCGACGCCAATCTGGCCGTTCTGCCCAGCCACGCGGACTTTGTCGCCGGGCACTGCTATGATCCGGACAGCGGGGTGACCCATGACTGACGCCCCGCCCCGTCCCGTTCGCAAGGTGGTGATCGTCGGTCGCGACGAAGCCCTGTGGCTGACCGCTGCGGTCTTGCAGCGCACCTTCGCGCGCAGTGATCTGAGCTTTACCGCCGTCGAGCTGCCGTCGCTGCTGCGCCCCGGCGAGGTGCTGCCGACGCTGGACAGTCAGGCCAGCTTCCACGCCCAGTTGGGGCTGGAGGAAGAGGTGCTGATGCGGGCGCTGGGCGCCACCTTTACGCTGGGTCAGCAATATGTCGGCTGGGCCAAAAACGCCCCCCCGGTGTTTGTGGGCTATTCCAGCACAGGCGTGGCAGTGCAAAACGTGCCCTTCCATCATCTGTGGCTGCGCGCCCGCGCCTCTGGCCTGTCGGTGGCCTATGAAGATTTCGCCATCAACGCCGCCTGCGCCAAACACGGCCGCCTGCTGACGCGCGAGGCGGAGCTGAGCGGCTTTGCCGAGGCCGGGCGCGGCTATCATCTGCCGGCGGCCCCCTATGGCGAAATGCTGCGTCAGGTGGCCCTCAAACGCGGCGTCCGTCATCTGCCGGCGGCGCACGTCTCGCCGGTCGTGCAGGGCGCGCAGATGTCCGCCGTGGTCCTGTCCGATGGCCAGACCGTCGAAGGCGATCTATTTATCGACACCACCGGCAGCGAGGCCCGCCTGCTCAGCCAGATGCCGGAGACCGGCTTCACCTCGTGGCGGCACTGGCTGCCGTTCGACCGCCTGCTGACCAGCTATGCCGCCCCCGCTACGCCGCTCCCGGTCTTTGCGCAGATTACCGCCTTCCGTTCGGGCTGGACCGGACTGTTTCCGCTGCGCGACTACACGGCCCTGCAACAGGTGTACACCACCGATGAGCTGTCCGACGACGAAGCGTTTGAAGCCGCCGCCACTGTCGCCAGGGTCAGCCTCAATCCGCAGGCCACCGTCACGCCGTTTGAGGCGGGGCAGCGCCGCGCCTGGTCGGGCAATGTCATCGGTCTGGGCGACGCCGCCGCCGTGCTCGACCCCCTGGGCAGTGCGCGTATGCCCGCCCTGCTGTTTGGCCTGTCGCACCTGACGGCCCTGTTCCCGCTGGATACGGGCGGCCTCGAAAGCGCCGTCTATAACCGCACGGTGGCTCAGGTCTATGCGCGCCTGCGCGACGCGCAGATCCTCCTCTACAGCCTCAACAAGCGCCGCGACCAGCCCGTCTGGGACCGTCTGCGCAGTCAGAGCCTGCCGCCGGAACTGGCCTACCGGCTGGAGCTGTTCTCCGCCTGCGGGCACATGCCGATGTATGATGAGGAAACCTTCGACGAGGCGTGGTGGATCGCGGCCTGTCTGGGTCACGGCCGCCTGCCCGCCGCCTATGATGTGCGCGCGGATCAGATCGCCGAACCTGACCTGATCCGCCATTTCCAGAGCGTTCTCGGCTATGTGCGCAAACAGGTTGAAACCATGCCCACCCCGGATGCCGTATCACGGGCAGCGACTGTATAGGGTTTATCGGATGCAACAGACCATCAGGAAGATTGTGATTGTCGGCGGCGGCAGCGCCGGGTGGATGGCCGCGGCAGGCCTGTCCAAGGCGCTGGGCGACGCGCTGGAGATTGATCTGATCGAGTCGGAGGAAATCGGCATTGTCGGCGTCGGCGAAGCCACCATTCCACCCATCCTCAAATTTAACGACTTTCTGGGCATAGACGAAGCCACCTTCGTGCGCGAAACCCACGCCACCTACAAGCTGGGGATCGAGTTCGTCGATTGGCGCGCCCGCGGCCACAGCTATTTCCACCCCTTTGGCCACAGCGGGCGGGAAATCGAGAGCTTCCCCTTCCACCATTACTGGCTGGCCGACTGGTGGCGTCGCGGCGGGGACTATGACTATACGCAGTATAATCTGGAGACCGTCGCCGCCTATAAGGGCCGCTTCGGGCATCTGATGTCGGAAGGCGACAAGCCGAACCTGAACTATGCCTTTCAATTCGACGCCGTCCTCTATGCCAAATTCCTGCGCAATTACAGCGCCGAACGCGGCGTCATCCGCCACGAAGGCCGCATCGTCAGCGTCGAACAGCATCCGGAAACCGGATTTGTCACGGCGGTCGTCACCGCCGATGGCCGCCGCCTCGAAGGCGATCTGTTCATCGACTGCTCCGGCTTTCGCGGCCTGCTGATCGAAGGGGCGCTGAACTGCGGCTACGAAGACTGGTCGCGCTGGCTGCCGATGAACAGCGCCGTGGCCGTGCCGTGTGAGCGCGTCGCCGACATCACCCCCTACACCCGCGCCACGGCCCGCGAAGCCGGCTGGACCTGGCGCATCCCGCTGCAACACCGCACGGGCAATGGCTATGTCTTCTCCGATCAGTTCATCAGCGTCGAAGACGCCAGGGCGCGTCTGCTGGGCTGTCTGGACGGCGCCCCTCTGGCCGATCCGCGCCTGCTGAAATTTGTCACCGGCCACCGCAAGCGCGTCTGGGACAAGAATGTGGTAGCGCTCGGTCTTGCCTCCGGCTTCCTCGAACCGCTGGAATCGACCGCCCTCCATCTGGTGCAGTCAGGCATTACGCGCCTTCTGGCCCTGTTCCCCCGCACCGGCATCGTGCCGTCGGTCGTCGCGCAGTACAATAAGGAGGTGCTGTTCGATTATAACAATATCAAAGACTTCCTGATCGCCCACTATAAGGTGAGCGAGCGCGACGACACGCCGTTCTGGCAGTGGGTGCAGGCCATGGACATGCCCGACAGCCTGAAAGAGCGGCTCGAGATGTTCCGGGAAACGGCGATTGTGGTGGCGCGCGACCCGGAGCTGTTCCGCGACACGAGCTGGCTGGCCGTCCTGATGGGTCAGGGACTGCTGCCCAAAGCCGTTCACCCGGCCGTGGACAGCGTGGACCCCACCGACCTGCGCCTGCATATGAGCCGCTGGCGCAAGATGGTGGAAAGCCGTGCCGACACCCTGCCCGCCCACGAAGACTATCTGCGGCGCTTTGCGCCGTCGGCGGAACTGCGGCGGCGCGAGGCCTGATTTTCGTCTGACGTTTTGTGTTATCGCGCCTTTGATTTCAAAGCCCTTGCACACTTTTCGGAATGCGCTTCGGGATAGCTATCGGATACCAAAAAACAGATTGGCCGTCAGACGCCGCCCCTCGTCTGACCGCACCTCGCCGTAATGTATCTGCCCGGCGCGGTAGAAGATCAGCCGGTTGAGACGCGGCTCGACCGCGGCAATCTCTTCGTAGAATTGCCCCCGCGCCGCAGCACCTGTCCCTTCGAAGCCGTCCAGTTCCAGCCGCCGCGCGCGCTCAAAACTATAGCTGCGGCTGGGGGTGATCAGCTCATGCCCGCTGGCGCGGTGGCGGAAAAAGGCCGTCCCGCCCAGATCACCTGCAAACAGATAATGGACGCTGGCAAAGCTGTTGAGATTGAAGGCGTCGATATGCGGCGCGGCCTGACGCACGGCCATATCGGCCCCCCCTTGCGTCGCCACCCCGAAAAAGCCGAACAGGGGCAACGGCTGAGGCGTCACGCCAAAAATCGGCAACAGGCGGGGCAGAAGCGCCGTCGCCACCACCGCCTTATAGGCATCGGGCAGGGGCGCGTTGAGACCCGGATAGCGCGATCCGGGTGCCGGCGTGCGAAAGGCCGCGGCATCGGCCTCGGCGATCAGGGCCTGCGGATCGGTCAGCACCTCATCGACAATGACCAGAGGCTGGGCCTCCTGACCCAGAGACTGTACCGTAAGGGTCAGATGAGGATTGAGTGAGATCATAAAAAAACCGCCTGAGAGACCGGTATCTATAGTCTCTCAGGCGGTCAAAGCGCAAACGGCAAACCGCTCTATTGCAGGCCTCCGCCGGTGGCCGAATAGAGCCGCGTCAGGTTCAGCACGCGGGTCAGGCGCGTCGTGATCAGCCCCTGCTGCGCGCCATAGAGGGTGCGTTGGGCGTCGGTCAGGGTCAGACGCGAATCCACACCGCGGTCAAAACGGGCGCGCGACAGGGCCTCGGTTTCGCTGGCCGCCTCGACCACACGGGTCTGGGCCGTCAGGCGGGTGTCGATGGTCGAACGCACAGCCAGAGCGTCGGCCACATCGCGGAACGCGGTCTGGATCGACTTTTCATAGGTGGCAAGCGCGATATCACGCGCCTTTTTCGAGCCTTCCAGCCCGGCGACATTGGCCCCTCCGGCAAAGATCGGCACCGAGATCGACGGCGCAAAGCTCCAGGTGTCGGCCCCGTCAAACAGGTTGTTAAGATCGGTAGAGGCCTTGCCCACCGCGCCGGTCAGCGAGATGCGCGGGAAGAAGGCGGCGCGCGCCGCCCCGATATTGGCGTTGGCAGCCTTCAGATCGAATTCGGCGGCCACCACGTCCGGGCGCTTCAGCAGGACGTCCGACGGCAGGCCGACCGGCAGGTCGCTCAGCACGGCATTTTCCGGCAGGGCATCGGGCAGGTTGGCGGCATCGACCTCCACCCCGACCAGCAGGCGCAGGGCGTTCTTGTCCTGCTGCACCAGCGCTTCCAGTTGCGCCACGTCGGCGCGCGCCTGTTCGGTCAGGGTCTGCTCCTGACGCAGGCCCAGCGCGTCGGTGGCACCGAGGTCGAAACGCTTTTGCGTCAGGGACAGGCTCTCTTCGCGCAGACGCAGGGTCTCACGCGACAGGCGCAACTGCTCCTGATCGGCGCCCAGGGTCAGCCACGCCGTCGCCACCGACGCAATCAGCGACACCTTTGCCGCCTTCTGATTTTCAGCCGAGGCGAAATAGGTGTTGAGCGCAGCATTGCTCAGCGATCGCACCCGTCCGAACAGGTCCAACTCCCACGAAGCCCCGACATCGGCGCTATAGCTATCCGGAGTTTCCTTAGCCTGACGACCGCTGACTGTGCCATTGACACCGGGGAACAGGCCGGCGCGCTGCACGCTGTACTGGGCGCGCACGCGCTCGGCATTGAGGGTGGCGATGCGCAGGTCGCGGTTATTGACCAGCGCCTCATAGATGACGCTTTGCAGGCGCGGGTCGAGGAAGACCTTTTGCCACGGCAGGGTTTCTGCCGAGGCCCCCTGCGCGGTGGCGGGGGTCGGGAACTGATCGGCCACCGGCAGGGTGCCGCGCTCATATTTCGGCGCCATCGTACAGGCGCTGAGGACCAGAGCCGTGGCCGGGAGCATCAGACCGAGTTTAAGCGAGCTAGTCATTAGTGGTCCTCACGGTTGTGACGCGACTGTTCCAGCGCCGCCAGAGCTTCGCGCTCCGCCGCCAGAGTCTTAAGGTGCTTTTCGTCCGCCTTGAACATCTTTTCAATGATGACAAAGAAAAGCGGAATAAAGAACACCGCCAGGAAGGTGGCCGACAGGATGCCGCCGACCAGACCCGTACCGATGGCGTTCTGGCTGCCCGACCCCGCGCCATTGGCGAAGAAGAGCGGCAGGATGCCGAAGGTAAAGGCCATGGAGGTCATGATGATCGGGCGCAGGCGGACGCGGGCCGCCTGAAGCGTGGCGTCGATCAGATTCATGCCGCTTTCGTGGTTATGCTTGGCAAACTCGACGATAAGGATGGCGTTCTTCGCCGACAGACCGATGATGGTCAAGAGGGCCACCTGAAGGTAGATGTCGTTCGACAGGCCGCGCAGCAGGGTGGCAATCAACGCCCCCAGCACCCCCAGCGGAATGACCATGACGATGGCCACCGGGATCGACCAGCTCTCATAGAGGGCGGCCAACAGGATAAAGACGACGAAGATCGACAGGGCGTAGAGCATGGGGGCTTGCGCACCGGACTGCTTCTCCTGAAGCGACAGGCCGGTCCATTCATAGCTGATGCCGGGGGGCAGTTGCGCGATGATCTTCTCCATCTCGGCCATGGCCTGACCCGACGACTTGCCCGGTGCGGCCATACCCTGAATATTCATCGACGGCGCGCCGTTATAGCGCTCCAGTCGCGGCGAGCCGTAGGCCCAGTGCGCGGTCGTGAAGGCCGACATCGGCACCATCTGGCCCTGTGCATTACGCACATACCACTGGTTCAGATCCTCCGGCTTCATGCGGAAGGGCGCATCGGCCTGCACAAATACCTTCTTGACGCGGTTGCGGTCGATGAAGTCGTTGACATAGGCCCCGCCCATCGCGGTCGAAAGCGTGGCATTGACATCGCTGAGGCTGACGCCCATGGCACCGGCGGCGACCTGATCAATATCGAGCTTCAGTTCCGGCGTGTCTTCCATGCCGTTAGGACGCACCGCCATCAGCGACGGATTCTGCGCCGCCATACCCAGCACCTGATTACGGGCATTGAGCAGGGCTTCGTGACCCAGACCCCCGACATCCTTCAGCTGAAGGTCGAAGCCTGACGAGTTGCCGAGTTCGGAGACGGCCGGCGGGATGATGGCGAAGGCCATGGCATCCCGGAACTGGCTGAACGCTCCCATGGCACGCCCGGCGACGGCGGGCGCCTTCATGTCGGCCGATTTACGCTCTTCGAACGGCTTGAGGCGGACGAAGGCCATACCCGCGTTCTGACCGATCCCGGCAAACGAGAAGCCACTGACCGTAAAGGCCGATTCCACGGCGCTGTCCTTGGCAAAGTGCGCGCCGACCTGATCCATGACCTGACCGGTACGCTCGTCCGTCGCCCCTGGCGGAAGCTGGACAAGGGTAAACAGGATGCCCTGATCCTCATCCGGCAGGAAGGAGGTCGGGATGCGGGTGAACAGGAAGGCCATCAGGCCGACGATCACCGCAAAGACGATCATGTAACGGCCACCCTGATTGAGGATCTTGCCCACCGTGTTGCGGTAGCCATTGGCCATGCGGTCAAAGTTGCGGTTGAACCAGCCGAAAAAGCCCTTCTTTTGCGAATGGTCGGCGTCCGACGCCTTGAGCAGGGTGGCGCACAGGGCCGGGGTGAGGATCAGGGCCACCACCACCGACAGGGCCATAGCCGAAACGATGGTGATCGAGAACTGACGATAAATCACGCCCTGCGAGCCGCCGAAGAAGGCCATGGGGATGAACACCGCCGACAGGACCAGCGCAATACCGATCAGGGCCCCGGTGATCTCCTCCATCGACTTGATGGTCGCGGCCATAGGCGGCAGCTTTTCGTCGTGCATGACGCGCTCGACGTTTTCCACCACGACGATGGCGTCATCGACCAGCAGACCGATGGCCAGCACCAGCCCGAACAAGGTCAGGGTATTGATCGAATAGCCAAAGGCCGCCAGCACGCCGAACGTCCCCAGCAACACCACCGGCACGGCGATGGTCGGGATGATGGTGGCGCGCCAGTTTTGCAGGAAGAGGAACATGACGACGAAGACGAGCACCACGGCTTCGATCAGGGTCTTCACGACCTCATGGATCGACAGCTCGATAAATGGCGTCGTGTCGAAGGGGACCACATAGCGGTACCCTTTGGGGAAGTTCTTCTCCAGCTCGACCATCTTGGCCTTCACGGCATTGGCGGTGTTCAGCGCATTGGCCCCGGTGGCCAGGCTGATGGCGACACCCGTCGCTTCACGGCCATTGAACTTCACCGCCCCGGTATATTGCTGCGCCCCCAGCTCAACACGCGCCACGTCCTCCAGCTTCACCACGGCCCCGCCGGCGGTGTTCTTGAGGATGATGTTGCGGAACTGTTCGATGCGGGTCAGACGCGATTGTGCCGTGATCGTGGCGTTGAGCACCGTGCCCTTCACGGCGGGCAGACCGCCCAGTTGCCCGGCGGAGACCTGCGTGTTCTGGGCGCGGATGGCGTTCATCACGTCGGTCGGCGTCAGGCTGTAGCTGGTCAGCTTGGCCGGATCGAGCCAGATACGCATGGCGTACTGGGCCCCGAAGTTCTGGATGGTGCCGACGCCATCGACGCGGCTGAGCTGATCGACCAGGGTCGAGGACATATAGTCGCCAAGGTCATGCTCGGAGACATTGGGGTCTTCCGAATAAAGCCCGACGACCATCAGGAAGCTGGAGGTCGCCTTGGCCACGGTCAGGCCCTGCTGCTGCACCTCCTGCGGCAGGAGCGGCGTCGCCGATTGCAGCTTGTTCTGCACCTGAACCTGCGCAATGTCGGGATTGGTCCCCGCCTTGAAGGTCAGGGTGATGGTCGCCGCACCGCTCGAATCCGAGGTCGAGTTCATGTAGAGAAGGCCGTCAATGCCCTTCATCTGCTGCTCGACGATCTGGGTCACCGAGTCTTCGACCGTCTTGGCCGAAGCGCCCGGATAGAAGGCGCTGACCGACACCTGCGGCAGGGCGATCTGCGGATACTGGGCGATCGGCAGGTTGGCGATGGACAGAAGGCCCGCCATCATGATGACGATGGCCACCACCCAGGCGAAGATCGGTCTGTGGATAAAGAAACGCGAGATCATGACGGTGCCTTTGCAGGAACGGATGCAGTCAGATGGAGGTCTGGCAGATGGAGGTCTGGTCCCGCCCGATGAAACGGAGAAAGCAGGCCAACACAGGCCGGGACCGGAGTATCAGGGCTGACGACGGACACACTTCGGGCGTCGCATCGTCAGTCCTTTATTTAAAACGCTTGAATTACTTAGCTTTTTGAGCAGAACCCGCGGCCGCCGGAGCTTCCTTGGCCGCGCCGACGCTGACGGGTTTGACCGGCGCTTCGGGGCGGATCTTCTGAAGACCCTCCACGATCACCTTGTCACCCGCCTGCAAGCCTTCGGTCACCAGCCACTTGTCACCGACCGTCTGCGCCACCTTGATCGGGCGCGGCTCGGCCTTGTTGTCCTTCGACACCACCATGACCGTGGCATTGCCCTTCGGATCGCGCGTCACCGCCGGCTGCGGCACCAAAATGCCGTTACCGACCACGCCCGACACGATGCGCGCCTTGGCATACATGCCCGGCAGCAGGACGCCGTTGGGGTTGGGGAACAGGGCGCGCAGCGTCACGGTGCCGGTCGATTCATCGACGCTGACGTCCGAGAATTGCAGCTTGCCCTTGAGCGGATAGACCGTACCGTCTTCGAGGACCAGTTCGACATCCGCCGTCGTCGCTTCGCCGATCTGACCCGCCGCCGCCGCACGCTTTAGCGCCATCAGCTCCGTCACCGACTGATTGATGTCGAGATAGATATTGTCGATATTCTGGATGCGCGTCAGCTCGGTCGCCTGCGCCGCCGTGACCAGAGCACCCGGCGTGACGTTCGACTTGCCGATACGACCCGAAATAGGGGCCATGACCTTGGTGTAGCCGACATTGATGCCGGCGGTTTGCAGCGCGGCCTGACCGGCGGCGACGGTCGCCCTGGCCTGAGCGTACTGCGCCTGCGCGTCGTCATTGTCCTGCTTCGACACGGCGTTGATCTTGACCAGCTCGGCATAGCGCTCGGCCTTGAGGCGCGCCGCCGTCAGATTGGCTTCGGCCTGCGCGACGGTGGCCTGCGCCTGAGCGTAGGAGGCCTGAAACGGCGCGGCGTCGATCTGATAGAGGGGCTGACCCGCCTTGACATAGCTGCCTTCGGTGAACAGGCGCGCCTTGACGATGCCGCTGACCTGCGGACGCACTTCCGACAGAAGGTAGGCCGAGGTCCGACCCGACAGCTCGGTCGTCAGATTGACCGGCTCAGAGGCCACCACGACGATCCCGACCTCGGTCGGCCCGCCCATGCCCATGCCGCCCGCCCCGGGGCCGCCTTCCTTTTTGCCGCAGGCCGTGAGGGTGAGGCCAAGCGCCAGCACCACCGCTGCGGATTTCATAAGGGGGGATTGCGATCTCATGCGGGTTCTCTCCGGAACGAAATATCATAGCAGCGGCCAGAGAGGCTGAGCGCCTCCGACCTCTGAACTCTGTCACTTGTAAATGCCGCCTTATACGTCGGCGCAGATCAAAGTGTGCAACGCAAAACAAGCCCTACACCTGTCGCACCTAGGCGCAAGAAAGTGTCAGCATGAAATGAGAGTGAACGATCATTCTCATTTTTTCTGGCCTTACGCGGCTTTTTGGTGTATGTCAAGCGCAGAGATAACATTAAAAAATGTTAACTCCCTTATCTACGAAGGGTTTGCCACCGCGGATGAACAGTACAGCTTTGAAGTCCCCTCTTACCGATTCCCCTGTCGCACCGCGGTCGCGCCAAAGCCGTGAGGAGCGGCGCCAGCAAATTCTCGACGCTACGCTGCGCTGCGTCAGACGCTCCGGCTTTCACGGTGCCTCCATGGCCGACATCGCCGCCGAAGCCAGAATGAGTGTCGGCGTTATTTATCGCTACTTTGCGAATAAAGAAGCCATTATTGAAGCCATCGTCGCCAACGATCTGGCCGAAATGCGCGCCAAGTTCGCCGAATGGGACGACACGCCGGACGATCAGTTGCTGGATCAGATCCTGCTCACCGTGGACTTCGCGCTGGACCACAAATATGGCCCGGACAAGAGCGCTCTGGCGCTTGAGGTGCTGGCCGAAGCGGCGCGCAATCCGCGCGTTGCCGCTATCGTTCAGGCCGCCGACGTGCAGGAGCGCGAACTGGGCCGCAACCTCTGCGACCGCCTCAATCCAGGATGCGACCGCAAGCGGATGGATGCGCGCGGCGAAATCATCGGCATGTTGTTCGACGGTATGATGATCCGCGCCGTTTCCAATCCCGACATCGACCGCGAAGCGCTGGCCAGCGAACTGCGCGAAGTGCTGAAAGTGCTCTTCATACTGAAATAACGCGGCTTCACCCGGCAAAATAGCACCATAAACAGCTTTTGGGGCTCAGCACCTGCCGGCTTAACCCTCCATTAAAAAACGAACGGTTACTGGACGTTCAGTTCAGAAAACGAGCCGGCACAGACGTGCGCGGGCGGGATGTGGGGGGCGGCTATGCTTAAACGTCTGGGTATCGGGTGGAGCGCGGGCTGGCGCGACGGGCTGATTGCCGGTTGCACCCTGTTTGCCGCCGCCGCCGTCACCGGTCTGGCGGTCTATCTGACCGCCTCTTCGGCGCTGAAAAACGAAGTCCGCACCAATCTGATGCGCGTTGCTGTCAGCGCGGCGCAACTGACCGACACCACCGCCCACGCCCGCATCACCCGCCCCGAAGATCAGGGCAATGCCGATTACGAGCACGTGCGCGCCCCCTATTTCGCCCTGCTGCGCGGCAATCCGGACCTCGCCTACATCTACACCATGATCCGCGTGGACGGTAAGACCCACTTCATCATGGACGCCTCCATCCCCAAGCCCGGCGATCAGATCGTGCCGACCGGCGTGATGGAAACCTATGACAACCGCACCCCCGTGCTTGAAAAGGCCTTTGAGACCCAGGCTCCGCAGGTCGAGGCGGAAACCTATACGGACAAATGGGGCACCTTCCTGTCGGGCTATGCGCCGCTGGTGGACAAGGGGCAATTTGTCGGTCTGGTCGGGGTCGATATCCGCGTGGACGCCTATCTGAAACGTCTGGAAGGCATCCGCAACGCCCTGCTCATCGGTCTGGGCGTCGCCGCACTGGCGGCCATTGCGGCCGGGCTGATGGTCGGACGCCACCGCCATGCGGCGGAGCGCGTGCGTCAGGAAAACGCCGCCCGTTCGCAGCAATTGCAGGCCATGGAGCACGACCGCCTGCGCGCCGAACACACGGCGCTTCAGGCCGAGGCCAGCCGCCGCACCGCTATGTCGGACGCCGCTACCGCCTTTGAACAGACCGCCTGCCGTATTCTCGACGGTGTGAGACAGGCCGTGGAGGGTCTGCACGAACGCGCCGCCGATGTCTCGGAAATCGCCATCCGTACCCGCGAAGGCGTCGAAACCGCCGCCACGGCGACGCGCAACACGCAGGAGCGCGCCCGCCACGTTGCCGAAGCGGCGCAGGCCCTGAGCCTCGCCATCCGCGATATTGCCGAACGCAGCGCCCGCTCGGACGCCATTGCTCACGAAGCGGCGCACCGGTCCGCCGACGCGGCGGCCAAGCTCGATTCGCTCTCGGCCCGCTCCGCGCAGATCACCGACATTATCGGGCTGATCGACGACATTGCCGGTCAGATCAACCTGCTGGCGCTGAACGCCACCATCGAATCCGCCCGTGCCGGGGCCGCCGGGCGCGGCTTTGCCGTGGTGGCCGCCGAGGTCAAGACCCTCTCTGGACGCGTCGCCGAAGCGACCCGCCGCATCACCAGCCAGATTCAGGACATTCAGTCGGCGACGCGCGACACGGTGGACAGCGTCGGGGCCATCCGCAGCATCATCACGGATATGGGCCGCACGGCGCAAGACGTCGCTCAGGCCGTCGAGGCGCAGACCGGCCTGACCGCCCGCATCGGCGAAACCATCGAACAGACCGCCACCGACGCTCAGGCCGTGGGCCGCACCCTGCAACTTGTGCATCGCTCCGCCGATGAAACCGACCAGACCGCCGCCTGCGTCAGCGCGGAATCGGCGCATCTGGCCGAAGAAACCGCGCGCCTCAACAGCGCGGTGGACACCTTCCTGCGCGCCGTGCGGGCGGTTTAGACCAGTCGCCCCTCTGGCGACATTCACACAACTGTCATAAAACTGTTGTAACGCCGCCTCAGCTTCACAGCGCCGCCTGCCGTTTACCCTTGCGTCATATTTGTTTAACGCAGCGGTGATTTACCGGTGGTTGGATTCGGATACGTCATCCTCACCGGAAGCGTGTTCGTCGGATCATCGGAGACGAGTAGATGTTCAAACCCTTCGCCCTGGCGCTTGGCGCGCTGCTCCTGCTGACCGCGTGCTCGGACAAGGGTGCGGCGACCGCTGAAGGCAAGGACGCGCCGGCGGCGGGCGACATCACCGGTGCGGGTTCGACCTTTTTTGCGCCGCTGGGGGCCAAGTGGGCCGAAACCTATAAGGACACCACCGGCATCCGTCTGAACTATCAGTCGATCGGCTCCGGCGGCGGTGTGCGTCAGATCAAGGTGAAAACGGTCGATTTCGGCGCGACGGACAAGCCGGTCAAGCCTGCCGATCTCGACGAATCCGGCCTGCTGCAATTCCCCATCGTCATGGGGGGCATCGTGCCCATCGTCAACCTGCCCGATATCAAGAGCGGCCAGCTCAACCTGACCGGCCCGCTTCTGGCCGATATCTATATGGGTAAGGTGAAGCGCTGGGACGACGCGCCCATCCGCGCCCTCAATCCGGGCCTCAAACTGCCGCACCTGCCGATCACGGTCATCCACCGCGCCGACGGGTCGGGCACCACCTTCCTCTTTTCCAACTATCTGGCCAAGGTCAGCCCGACGTGGAAGGCAGAGGTCGGGGCCTCGGACGCGCTGGAATGGCCGGTGGGCCTGGGCGGCAAGGGCAATGAAGGCGTTTCGGCCTTCGTCAAGCAGACCCTTGGCTCCATCGGCTATGTCGAATTCGCCGTCGCCGCCCGCACCGGCACCGCCGTCGTCAATATGCAAAACCACGACGGCCATATGATCGCCCCGTCCATCGAAGCCTTTGCCGCCGCTGCAGCGGGTGCCGACTGGGCGCACGCGCCCGGCAATCAGCTTCTGCTCCTCGATCAGCCGGGGGCTCAGGCGTGGCCGATCACCGGTACCGTCTTCATCGTCATGCACAAAAAGCAGGACAAGCCGGCCAGCGGCCGCGCCGCCCTCACCTTCTTCGACTGGGCCTATACCAATGGCGACGCCCTGGCGACCAAGATGCACTACGTCCCCCTGCCCCCTGAGGTGAAGCAGATGATGCGCGCCCAGTGGTCGCAGATCACCGGTCCGGACGGTAAGCCGGTCTATACCCCGGCCACCGCCGCCCCCGCCGTGGCGGCCTCTGCCGCCTCCGCTCAGTAAGCTTATGGAAACCCCAATGTCTCTTCAGAGCGCCCGCCACCCTGATCCCGTTGACCCGATCTTCCGCGGCCTCGCCTTCGCGGCGGCGACGACCCTGCTCCTGACTCTGGGCGGCCTGATCGTCGCCCTGATGATCGGCGGCTGGCCCGCCATCTCCAAGTTCGGCTTCGGCTTCCTGACCTCCAGCACGTGGAACCCGGTCACCGAGGTCTATGGGGCCGCCGGTCCCATCGTCGGCACGCTGATCACGGCAGTGCTGTCTCTGGCCATTGCCCTGCCCATCGCCGTCTGCGTCTCGGTCTTTCTGACCCAGTATTGCCCCAAGGCCATCGCCCAGCCGGTTTCGACCGCCATTGAGCTTCTGGCCGGCATCCCCTCCATCGTCTATGGCATGTGGGGCCTGTTCGTCTTCGCGCCGTGGTTTGCGCGCACGGTGCAACTGCCCATTCTGACCAGCCTCGACCCCGAAAGCTTCTGGGGCAAGCTGCTGGCCGGTGTGCCCAACGGGGCCAATATCTTCACGGCCTCCATCGTGCTGGCCATCATGATCCTGCCCTATATGTCGGCGGTCTTCCGTGAGTTGTTCCGCTCGATCCCGCCGCAGGTGCGCGAAGCCGCCTTCGGCCTCGGCTGCACCTCCTACGAAGTGGTGGGCTCGGTGCTGATCCCCTACGTCAAGAAGGGCATGATCGGCGTGGTCATGCTGGGCTTCGGCCGCGCTCTGGGTGAGACCATGGCCGTCACCTTCATCATCGGCAATTCGCACCGCTTCCCGGACTCGCTGTTCGCTTCGGGCTCGACGCTGGCCTCGACCATCGCCAATGAGTTCAACGAAGCCTCGGGCGTCCACCTCGCCTCGCTGATCGCGCTGGGTCTGGTGCTGTTCCTGATTACCTTCACCGTTCTGGCCATCGCCAGGGCGCTCCTGTCCTCGCAGCGTTACTAAGGGAGGCAAGAGCATGGATCGCGCCCTTCGCCGCAAATTCGCCAATCAGGCCTTCGTCGTTATCTGCACCGGGGCCGCGCTGGTCGCTCTCGCCGCGCTGGCCCTGATCATGTTCTCGCTGCTGACCAAGGGCGTCGGCGGGGTGGACCTGATGCTGTTCACCGCCGACACCCCTGCCCCGGACTCGCCCGGCGGCCTGCGCAACGCCATTGTCGGCTCCATTCTGATGTGCGGCGTCGCCATGATGATTGCCGTGGTTATCGGCGTGCTGGCCGGGACGTGGCTGGCCGAAATCGGCGGCAACACCCCCTATGGCCACGTCGTGCGCTTCCTCAATGACGTGCTTCTGTCGGCCCCGTCCATCCTGATCGGGCTGTTCGTCTACTGGTGGGTCGTGGTCCCCATGGGCGGCTTCTCCGGCTGGGCCGGGGCGATCGCGCTCGGCATCCTCGCCACGCCCATCGTGACCCGCACCACCGAAGACATCCTGAACCTTCAGCCCAATGCCCTGCGCGAAGCCGGTATGGCGCTGGGGGCCTCTCAATGGGTCACGGTGCGCAGCATCATCTGGAAGGCGGCCGGGGCGGGTATGCTGACCGGCGGCCTCTTGGGCTTTGCGCGTATTTCGGGTGAAACCGCGCCGCTGCTGTTTACCGCCCTCAACAACCAGTTCCTGAGCTTCGACATGTCGAAGCCATTCGCCAGCCTGCCGGGCGCCATCTATCCCTTCGCCATGAGCCCCTACGAGACGTGGAACACCCTCGCCTGGGCCGGGGCGCTGCTGATTACGCTGGCGGTTCTGGGCGTCAACATTCTGGGGCGCTGGCTCGCCCGCGACAAAGATCACAAGTAAGGCCTCGTCATGTCCGACACCGATTTCCAAAGCGTCATCACCCCGCCCCCGGCCGATCAGCTTGTGCTGGAAACGCGGAACCTCAACTTCTACTACGGCACGCATCAGTCGCTGTTCGGCGTCTCCATGCCGGTCAAGCGCAACGGCATCACCGCCCTGATCGGTCCGTCGGGCTGCGGCAAGTCCACCCTGCTGCGCACCATGAATCGCATCTATGACCTCTATCCGGGTCAGCGGGCCGAAGGCGAGATTCTGGTCGATGGCGAGAACATTCTGGGCCCCAAGGTCGATCTGACCAGCTTACGCGCCCGCGTCGGCATGGTCTTCCAGAAGCCGACCCCCTTCCCCATGTCGATCTATGACAATGTGGCCTTCGGCGTGAAGCTGTACCACAAGAAGTCGAAATCGCAGATGGACGAGGTGGTCGAAAAGGCCCTGCGCCGCGCCGCGCTGTGGGACGAGGTGAAGGACAAGCTGACCAAGTCCGGCCTGTCGCTTTCGGGCGGTCAGCAGCAGCGTCTGTGCGTCGCCCGCGGCATCGCGGTTGAGCCGGAAATCCTGCTGCTCGACGAACCGGCCTCGGCGCTCGACCCCATTTCGACGGCCAAGCTGGAAGACACGCTGGAAGAGCTGAAGCGCGACCTGACCATCATCATCGTGACCCATAACCTGCAACAGGCGGCGCGCCTGTCGGACTATACGGGCTTCATGTATCTGGGTAAGATGGTCGAATACGGCCCAACCGAAGAACTGTTCGTCAAGCCGAAGGTCGAACGCACCTCCGACTATATCGGCGGCCGCTTCGGTTAAGCTTCAAAGGCGGCAGGCATATCGCGAGCGGCATTCAATACCCGCACCAGTTCGATACCCTGCTCTACAGGACGATAATAAAGCACATAGGGCCGGATCGGAAAGCTGCGCAGCTCAGCGTAGAGTTCCGGTCGGGGTCGCCCCATGTCGGGATGCAAAGACAACTTTCTAAGCGTTTCGGCAATGCGATCCAGCATCTTATCCGCAGCGTCAGGACGATCTTTGGGAATATAATACCAACGGCCGAAGATGCTGACCGCATCCGGCCGTTGAAAACTCGAGAATTTCTCATATGTATCAGCTACATGAGAAATTCTCGAACGGAATACCAAGAGTCATTTCCAATGACCCTTGGTATAAAGCCACAGGGCTTCGAGATCATCTTCCGCCCGTGCCGTCTTTAAAATCCGGGTCATTTCGCTCTGGCGCGACCTTTTGCCTTGATGGCTTCGATATCCAGTTCCCCTGCTGAACCACTTTCGATGCCTTCACGGATCGACTCGCGCAACGCCTCAAGTTTGGCCGCCTGAAACCGATCATTGGCTTCCATCAGGCGCAGCGCATCGCGGATCACTTCGCTGGCATTATTATACAGGCCGCCCGCGACTTTCTCACGCACCATATCTTCGAGACGCGGCGTCAGATTTATGTTGAGGGTCATGGCGTATCTCCTGACTAGATCATTATGATTTCTGGTAGAAACATGATGATCTAGATTTTTGTTTAGCCCCTCGCCGGGCGGCGGCTGCGCCGCCTTGGCCGCCGCCTCAATGGCGGCTTGAGCGGAATGATTCCATTAGAAATCATTCCGCTCTAAAGGATACGCCCGCCCCCAAAATTGTCAATCTTTGACAGTCATGCCCCCCGGCACCAGACACTGCGGGCCGATTTCGCGGATCGACTTGACGCCGGTGAGCGCCATGGCGACGCGCATTTCCTTCTCGAACAGGCTGAGCAGGTTGGAGACCCCCGCCTCCCCCCCGGCGGCCAGGGCATAGATAAAGGCCCGGCCCAGCAGCACCCCGTCGGCCCCCAGCGCGATCATGCGCACTACATCAAGGCCCGTGCGGATACCGGAGTCGGCCAGAATGGTCAGATCGCCCTTCACGGCGTCGGCAATGGCCGGCAGCGCCCGTGCCGAAGACAGGACGCCATCGAGCTGCCGTCCGCCGTGGTTGGACACCACAATGCCGTCGGCGCCGAAGCTGACCGCATCCTTGGCGTCTTCCGGGTCGAGTATGCCCTTAATGACCATGGGGCCCTTCCAGAAGTCGCGGATCCATTCCAGATCCTTCCACGAGATCGACGGGTCGAAATTGGCCCCCAGCCAGCCGATATAGTCGGCCAGACCCGTGGCCTTGCCGAGATATTTCGAGACATTGCCCAGATCGTGCGGCGTCCCCATCAGGCCGACATCAAAGGCCCAGTGCGGGTGCGTCACCGCCTGCCACAGGCGGCGGATTTCGGCGTTCGGCCCGCTCATGCCCGAATGGGCGTCGCGGTAGCGCGCCCCCGGCACCGGCATATCGACGGTGAAGACCAGCGTGCGGATACCGGCCGCCCAGGCGCGTTCCAGCGCGTTCTTCATGAAGCCGCGATCTTTCAGCACATAGAGCTGAAACCAGATCGGCTTGTCGCACCTGCCCTGCACTTCTTCGATGGGGCAGACGCTGACGGTCGAAAGGGTCAGGTTGATGCCGGCCTTTTGCGCCGCGCGCGCCGCCTGCACCTCGCCGCGCCGGGCATACATGCCGGTCAGGCCGACGGGAGCCAGAACGATAGGCATGGACAGCTTTTCACCCAGCAGTTCCGTCTCCAGACTGAGCGACGACACGTCCTTCAGCACGCGCTGGCGCAGGGCCACGTCGCCAAGGTCCGATACATTGCGCGCCAGTGTGCGCTCGGCATAGGCCCCGCCGTCGATATAGTGAAACAGGAAGGGCGGCAGCCGACGCCGGGCGGCTTCGCGGTAATCGGTCGAGGCGGAGATGATCATGGCAGACTCAGCAGGCGGAACGCAAAGGATGGAAAAGCAATATCTGTTGCTCTAGCATGGGGCCAAGCCCGATGACAATGCGTGGACAATCCCGTTCAATCATCATAGATCAAAATTAATCACGCCCTTTTTTACTCAGGAAATGCCATGTCCGCTGCCTCGATGTTCGACCTCTCCGGGAAAACCGTGCTGATCACCGGAGCCAATCGCGGACTGGGGCAGGGCATGGCGCTAGCTCTGGCCGAAGCCGGGGCCGATATCTGCGCCGTCGGCTCGTCGGGGGCGGACACCACCGCCGAAAAGGTCACGGCTCTGGGACGCCGGTTCCATTTTATCCGCGCCGATCTTACCTCCATTTCGCCGGTGGAGGATATTATCACCGAAACTTTGCGCGTCATGGGCGGGCTCGACATCCTCGTCAACAATGCCGGGTCGATCCGCCGTGGCGACGTCACGGAATTTACCGAGGAAGACTGGGACGCGGTGATGAACCTCAATCTCAAGACCCTGTTCTTCATGTGTCAGGCCGCCGGTCGCCACATGATCGCACAGGGCCACGGCAAGATCATCAATACGGCCTCCCTCCTGTCGTTTCAGGGCGGCATCCGCGTCCCCTCCTATACGGCGTCGAAGTCGGGCGTGGCCGGGATTACGCGGCTTCTGGCCAACGAATGGGCGTCCAAAGGCCTTAATGTCAACGCCATCGCGCCGGGCTATATGGCTACGGAACTGACCGAAGGGCTGCAAAGCGACCCCGAACGCGCCAAGGCGATTCTCGACCGGATTCCCGCCGCCCGCTGGGGGACGCCAGAAGATTTGGGTGGCGCGACGGTTTTTTTGGCCTCCCGCGTGTCAAATTACGTAAACGGAGTTATTATCCCCGTTGATGGGGGCTGGCTGGCGCGCTGATGCGTCTGTTCCGGACCCATCCGAACCCCTTGAGGAGACAATGACCACAGAGACTCTTTCGACCACCGCGCCGCTCAAGATGGCCGATATCGCCCGCATGGCCGGCGTCTCGGTGTCCACCGTTTCGCGGGCCCTGGCCGGAAGCCCCCTGATCCCGAAGCCGCTGCGTGACAAGATCGCGGCGATTGCCGAGGAACATGGCTACGTCGTCAATCAGGCCGCCCGTAACCTCCGTCTGAAGCGCACCCGCACCATCGGCCTCGTCCTGCCCGACGACGGCGACCGCAAGCTGCGCGACCCGCACCTCTTGAGCATGATGGGCGCCCTCACCCAGGCCGTCTTCAAGCGCGGCTATGAGCTGCTGGTGCTCAAGACCCCGGCCAAGCGTCAGGGCGCGCTGAAGGACCTTGTCCGCTCGCAGCGCTTTGACGGTATGCTGGTCCTGCCTGACACGGCGGCCAGGGATCAGCACGAGGCGCTGAGCGACCTCGCCCGCTACTACGCGCCGCTGGTCGTCTGGGGCCGCCTGCCGGACCAGAGCTATTGCGGCGTCGAAGCCTCGACCGCCACGGACGAAAACGCCGAGGAGATGGTCGATCTGCTGTTCCAGCGCCTCAGCGAAGACGAAAAAGCCAAGGCCGCGAAATAGTCTCCGTTCCCCCGACACTGTCGGGGGTTCAGTGACCTTCAAGATAAGAAAAAAGCCCTCCGGATCACTCCGGAGGGCTTTTTTGTCAGTAGCAAGAAGGCTGCCCGGCGAACCGGACGGCCTCTTTTTTAGAACTGCGTCGAAAGGCTGACCGAGACCGACGTGCCCGGATCGTAGCGATCGACATAGACGCGCTTGTCGTTGATCGTCTGATATTCCTTGTACTCGGTGCCCGTCAGGTTACGGGCCTCAAGCTGGAAGTTCAGGCCGCGACCAAAGGCGTCGAAGCCCTTGCGCCACACGAAATCGACCTGCGTGCCCGGCTCCTGCATGATGTCAGGGTCGCCGACAATGCCCGAGCCGCGCACCGAGATACGCTCGCTGACGTAGGTGAGCAGCAGGGTCGCCTGCGACTTGGCTTCGCTGTCTTCCCAGCCGAACTGCACGTTGGCAAGGTGGTCAGACTGACCTTGCAGCTTGGCGCCGTCCTTGATGTACAGGCTGGCCTCGACCGGCTGGAAGGTGGTGCGGCTGAAGGCGATCTTGTCGCCCGTCTTTACCTTCACGCTGGAGTCGGTGAAGGTGTAGTTGGCCTGCACCAGCCACTGCTTGCTCTCGAAGAAAGCGCCCTTGATGGGGCTTTCGAACAGGCCCTTATAGTCCACTTCGAAGCCCTGAATATTGGCCTTCGGGGCGTTGACGAAGGTCTGCTGGAGCTGAGTACCGGTCGAGATGGTTTCGACGGGCTTGTCCAGCGTCTTGTGAAACAGACCGGCGGTCAGGTATTCGCCCGCGCCGTAATACCACTCATAACGGGCATCGAGGTTGGTGATCTCGGTGTCCTTCAGCAGCGGGTTACCCGTGTACGAACGGTCGCTGTCGGCTTCGCGGAAGGTCGGCTCGGCCAGTTCGCGGAACTGCGGGCGGCCGATCGTCTTGGACGCACCAAAACGCAGTTGCATGTCGTCCTTGAAGTTCCAGGTCACCGTACCCGACGGCAGGAGGTAGGTCTCCTTGATCTGGGTAGAGGCACGATCCGGCTTGGTGTTCGTCTGATAGAGGAAGCGCAGATCGTTGCGCTCCTTGCCGACTTCGTAACGCAGACCGGCAGCGACGCGGACCAGCGGAATGACTTCCAGATCGGTCTTCACGTAGTAGGACGACACGAACAGACCGCCCTTATAGGCTTGCGGCGAGTCTGAACCGGTTTCCCACAGTTGCAGGAAGTCCGGGCGGATATTGTAGTCGGAGAAGAGGTAATCAATGCGGGTATATTTGGCCAGCGAGTCATTAACCGACTTGAACTCGAAGGCGCGGCGCTGATAGTCGCGCTGGTTGTCGAGCACCGAGACGCCCGCCATCAGCTTGCCATCACGCCCTTCGCCGAGGCTATAGTCCCAGGTCAGGTTGGCCCCCAGATACTTCGCCACGTCCTTAAGGTTAGAGAAGGCCGTTTCGTTACCGCCGCCGTTACGCAGGTCGGTGAAATAGAGGCCCTTCGTCGCCGCGTTGGAGGTATCCAGCGTGTAGTTGATGAACTTGTCATACGGCGTGTCGCGCACGGTCACGGCGTAGGAGGCCGTCCAGTCCAGCACCAGCTTCGGCGTCAGAGCGTGCGTGCCCGTGATCTGGCTCAGGCCCAGTTCGCGCTGATACCAGCCGGTACGGTCCTTGCGATAGAAAAAGCCGTTGGAGTTAAACCCGTCACGGGTAGCTGCGAACTTCGTCGTCTTGCGGATATACATGCCCGTCCACTTCAGGGTGTGGGCACCGTGGGTATAGCCGAGCGACAGCAGGCTGTTCAGCGAGACATTATTGGCCGTGTTCTGATAGTCATCCTCGTAATGGATGCCGTCCTTTACCGACCAGTTGTTGGAGAAGTCGGCCACAGCCACAACGCCGAGCTTGCCACCCAGAACCGTATAGGTCTGCCCGGCGCTGCCGTTCACACTGAAGTTCGGGGTGGGACGGCCGATTTGCAGCAGGTTGAGGTCGGCATTGGTGAAGGAATGACCGATCTTTTGCAACTCGCTGGTCGCGCCCGCGCCCGTCGCCGGGTAGTTGTTCGGATTGACCAGCTTGCCCTTGGCCAGCGCATCGCGCAGCGGGTCCGGCAGACTGCGGGCCCCGTCGTCATAGCCCAGCCAGTCGGTGGCCGAACCGAAATAGGTAACGGTCTTCTTGCCGGTCGTTTCGCTGTTGTACCCCGTGCCGATGCCGAGGCTCAGGAAGTTGTCGCGCGGCAGGGCCACGGTCTGAAGATCGACGACACCGCCGCCGAATTCACCCGGATATTCCGCCGAATAGGTCTTTTGCACCGAGACGCGGCCCAAAAGCGACGCCGGGAACAGGTCGAGCGGCACGACGCGTTGCAGCGGCTCCGGCGACGGCAGCGGCGCGCCGTTCAGCAGGGCCGAGGAATAGCGCTCGCCAAGGCCACGCACATAGATGAACTTGCCTTCGACCAGCGACAGGCCTGCGACGCGCGTCAGGGCGGTGGCGGCGTTGTCGTCGCCGGTGCGCTTGAGGTCTTCGGACGTCAGGATCGAGGTGACTTCCGCCGTGCGCCGCATGGTCTTGGGCAGGTTCTTGCCGCGCACGACGACTTCGGTGATTTCGTTGGCCGGGCTGGCGTTGGAGTCGCCGGTGGCGGCTTCCGCCGGTTGGTCGGCGGCCGTCTGGGCCTGGTTTTGGTCTTGCGCCACCGCGGCGTTGACAGCCGCCAGAGACGTCGTAGCCATCAGCAAGGCGCCGAGGGAGAGAGTTTGCAGTTTCATGGGATCAACCTTTGCTGAAGGACTTGGAGAGCAGAGCGCGTTGCGGCGGGGTTTCCCCCGCCGCGCTTGCGCCTGCTACTGGCAGGACTTCTCGCCAGTGCCCATGCCGCAGGTCCAACCCTTGTACCAGTTGTCGCTGGCGTCCTTCACGGCACCGATATAGGTCGGGTTGGTGAAGAAACCGAGGTTGTTGTTGGCCGCGTCGTTGAGGATGGTCGGGTTGGTAACCGGGACGGCGTTTTCGGTCGCGCCGTTGATGATGTCATTGGTCAGGGTCGTCGTCGTACCGATCGAGTTGTTGGTGACGGTCGGCAGCAGAACCGAGGTGACCGAAGACACGCGGGTGATGTTACCCGTGTTCCACAGGGCTTCGGCCTGAGCGACGGTCGGCAGGGTCTGACCGGTGTTCGAAGCCCCCGACTGAACGCCAACCGAAGCGATGCCACCGCAGATGCCCATGACCGAGCGGAAGGCGACCTGCGCAATCACCGTGTTGTCGTCCTGCACCAGCAGGCAGTTCGACGACGGGCTGGTGGTGCGGATGATGGAGTTCATCAGCAGCAGACCCGTGCCGGTGTCGAGCTTCAGCGCCTGGGTGTTGAGGGTGTTCTTCATGATGATGGTGGCGTTCGACACCTTCGGATAGGTGAACGGGCGCAGGGTGCCGGTGTTGACCGCCGCCGAAGTCGGGCACATCGAGCGGATGCCGCCGTTGCCACCCTTGTTACAGGACATTTCGAAGGCGAAGGAGCCGTTCGAGCTGCGGGCCGCCTGCAGGGCGATCATCCACTGCACCGAACCCGACCAGGTGTTGTCGGTGTCGAACTGCTCATCGTCGTTGCCGACCAGCACGAGGTGCTTGGCATTGACCGAGCCGCCGAAGAATTCGACGCCGTCGTCCGACGAGTTATAGACCTGCACGTAATCGATCGTGGTGCCTGCACCGACGCCGGCCAGGGTGATGCCGTTCAGTTCCTTGCCCACATCGACCTGATAGCCGGTGTAGCGGACCTGCACGTACTTCAGGGTGCCGGAGTTGTCAGCGAGGCTGTTGCCGCCAAAGTTCAGGCCAGCCACTGCTTCGAAGGTTGCACCGCAGTTGTTGAAACCGTCGAGATTGGTCGGAACGGCGTCGGTGGCGCAGGAGTTCGAGGGCGCGCGGCCAAGAATGACCAGACCGCCCCACTCGCCGATCGAGTTCGCGGTCGAAGCGCCGGTGACGTTGTTCTTGGAGGTGAAGATGATGGGGTTGGTCGCCGTACCTTCGGCGAAGATTTGCGAACCGCGCTGAACCGCGATGTAGTCGAGACCCGCCGAACCGAAGACGGTGACGCCCGGCTCAACGGTCAGGACGCCGCGACGCGCACCGGCGATCGGGGCGTTCACGTTCGGACCCATGTCCTCACCGACGCTGACGCGGCCCGACACCGAGTAGATGACGCCGTCGAGCTTGGCTAGCGTCAGGTTGCCGGTGATGGTGGTCGGCAGCTGGCAGTTACGGGCCTGAGCGCCGCCGGCGAGCGTGATGACGCCGATATTGTCGGTGCCGGTCGGGCACGAAGCGGCCGCCACACCCGAGGTGCTGGAAGAAGACGACGAAGACGAGGACGAACCGCCGCCGATCAGGACGCCTTCGCCCGGCGAAGCAACGTTGTCGGCACCGAAGCAGCCCGCCAGAGCGACAGCCGCGGTAAAGCCCAGAAGACCCAGGCGGAATTTCGTGGAAGTGTTCATTTGCATCTCTCCAGACCAACGCAGCGGCGCGTTGGGGAGGCCCCCTTCTGAACACGCCCATGCCATTAGTCGGCCTTATAGGGAGGCTGTGTGACAGAACGCACAAACTTAGGTGACGGAATTGTGTAACTCCGAAAACCGCCGCCCCCACCCGGCGAAATCGCGCGCAATGCCCTCGTTTTGTGTCTTTGCGGACACATTCTCACCTGTCAGGCGTCTTACGGGCAGGCGAAGGGCAAAAAAAGGGAGTGGCCGCCGGGGGAAGGCAGACCACTCCATAGGGGCCGGGAAGGTTGAGGGAAGACCCGGTTACGTCTGCCAAACTGACACAATCACAGCCCAATGACAATATTGGTTATGACCTTTAATTGGCATTACCTGACGATTTAGGCCGAAAACACCGGGCAAAAGTTACAAAACATGCCCGTTTGCGATAAGGGTTGCGTCAGATGGCCAATGATAGTAATACCAATATACGATATTGGTATCAAAAAACTGTAAGGAACCGCCCGCATGTCCCTCGCTTCCGTCACCGCGCCGCTGGATGAAACCACGACTCTGATGTTCCGCGAGGCAGCCGAAGGGGGCGACGCCGTCGAACGCTTCCTGACGCGCAATGCCGGGACTTTGAGCCGCATCGCCGCGCGCCTGAAGGCCCAGCCGCCCAGGGCCGTCGTCACCTGTGCGCGCGGTTCGTCAGACCACGCCTGCACCTACGGTAAGTATGTCATCGAGACCCTGACGGGCGTGCCGGTCAGCTCCGCCGCCCTGTCGGTGGCCTCGGTCTATGCCGCCCCGGTCGTCGCCGACGAAACCCTGTGCATCGCCGTGTCGCAGTCGGGCCGCTCGCCCGACCTGCTGACCGCCGTTGAAGCCTATAAGGCGGCAGGGGCCTTCGTCGTGGCGCTGGTCAATGATGAAACCGCGCCCCTGGCCACCCTCGCCGACGAAGTCCTGCCCCTGTGCGCCGGACCGGAACTGTCGGTCGCCGCCACCAAGTCGTGCCTCGCGGCGCTGGCCGGGTTTGCCGCCCTGGCCGCCGAATGGTCCGGCGAAGCCGCCCTCAAGGCCGCCGTGGCCGCCCTGCCCGCCCAGATGCGTCAGGCCTTCGACCTCGACTGGTCCGCCGCCCTCCCCGCCCTGACCGCCGCCAGCAACCTCTTCGTCATCGGCCGCGGCTACGGTTTCGGCGTGGCGCAGGAAGCGGCCCTGAAGCTCAAGGAAACCTGCGCTCTGCACGCCGAGGCCTTCTCGGCCGCCGAGGTGCGGCACGGCCCGATGGCCATCGTCAATCAGGGCTTCCCTGTGCTGGCCTTCGCCACCTCCGACACGGCCGGCGACGGGGTGCGCGACGTGGCCGCGGAATTTGCCGGACGCGGGGCCGCCGTGTGGCTGGCCGACACCACGCCGGGCGCCTATACCCTGCCCGCCCTGGCCGCCGAGCCCATCCTTGAGCCCATCCTGCGCCTGCAGAGCTTCTATCGCCTCGCCAACCGCCTGTCGCTGGCGCGTGGCCTCAATCCCGACAGCCCGCCGCACCTCAACAAGGTAACGAAGACGGTTTAAGCCCCCTCCCCTACTGGACATTTTCCGGCGGGCGGTCATAGCATTGTCTATGACCGCCCTTTCCTTTGTCCGCACCCTGCGTACCCGCCCGTGGCTGAGCCGCGCCATCGCCCTCGCCTTCGGGCTGGGCACGCTTCTGGGCACCCTCACCGACCTGCGCCTGTCGCAAAGCGTGCTGGTCGCGTGGAACAGCGCGGCCCTGTTCTACCTCATCGCCCTCGCCCGGCTGATGATGACCGCCAATACCGCCGATATGCGCCGTCGCGCCGAAACGCAGGATGTCGGCAAGTGGACCATTCTGGGCCTTACCGGGGCCGCCATCGCCGTCTGCGTCGTCGCCATCGCCAGCGAACTGATCGCCGCCCACGACGAAACCGGGCTCAGCAAAGGCCTCGACCTCGCGCTGGTCGGTGCCACCATCGTCACCACCTGGGTCTTCGTCCACACCACCTTCGCTCTGCACTACGCGCACGCCTACTACATCGCCATCCGCCGCGCCGAGCCCCCGCCCCTTAAATTCCCGGATGCAGACTGCGAACCGGACTATCTCGACTTCGCCTATTTCGCCTTCATCATCGGCACCGCCGCCCAGACCGCCGACGTCTCCGTCGCCTCCAAAGCCATGCGCCGCCTCAATCTCGGCCACGCCGTCTTCGCCTTTTTCTACAACACCACCATCCTCGCCCTGTGCATCAATATCGCCGCCAGCCTGCTGGGGTGAGTTGGGTTTCGGGTTTGGGTTTTGGGCAAGAGTAAGAATCCGGGGTCAGTTGACCCCGGACCCCGGATGTCGGTGCGCGATTGCTTAAGACTGAGTGTGAGGTGGGGCAGGTTTAGCCACGAAAAGCACAAAAAGCACGAACGCGAGCCTGTGGCACAGGCCTGCGCCTGACGTATCAAATGCTGTGTTTTGCCACGCAAGATTTATAGAAACCACAGTTGACACAGATTTCACAGATTATCCGTGTCTGTGTCACGCAGAGGCGCGTAGCGCCAATCTGTGCCATCTGTGAAATCTGTGGTTCAAAACCTTTCGGCGCGCAGCGCCCCTCACTCGCGCAGGCCGCACAAAGGTCAGGCCCCTGCGGGCCAGGCGTTTCAGCACAAAGAGGTTCGTGGCGTTCGTGCCGTTCGTGGTGACTCCTTCACCCCGTATCCAGCGGGAACAGATCAGGCCACAACAGGTTGAGATCCGCGCGGCTAAACTGCTTGAGCCCTTTCAGGATCGTCTCCCGCGTCTCGCCCCTGGCATAAAAGGCCCTGAGCCGGTCACCGTGGATGATTTCCACATCCTCGTCATGGATCAGACCGAAATCGTGGTACGCCAGCAAGGCATCTTGCGGCCGGGGGATGGCCACTGTGTTCAGGACGCGCTCACGCAAGGCCGCCTCCTGCGGCGTCAGGGGCCGCGAAGGCGGCTTGGGCATCCGAGGTTCGCGTTTAGCCTCCGCCGGCGGTACGGACGCGGGTTGAGGTTTGGCTTCGGGATGTGGCTCGGTCCGGGCGCGCGCCACGGCCCTCATCCGTTCAATCTGCGCCTTGAGTTCACCGACGGGATCGCGGTCCAGCCAGTGGCCGGGTTCGTCGGGCGTATTTTTCAGCTTTTGATTGTCAACGGAGGCGATGGGGAGCCTATGGGCCTGCGTCTCGGACGCGTCGCAGCGGGCATAGAGACGCTCGATCATCAGCGCCGTGCGGACACCCTTGGCGACCTCGTCCGGCGTTTCGGGCGCGTCCATCGCGGTCAGGGCCCTCAGCATCCGGTCCACATAGGCGCGCAAATGCGCGCGCCGCTGTTCCGGGGTCAAAGGGGCTGCCATGTCTGTCGTCTCGGTCATGCGCCCAAGGGTAACCGCGCTTTTTCCGGTGGGGATAGATTGGGTGCATTTACCAGTAGCGCAGAGGCGCGGGCCTTGCCGACTTTTCAGAATGTCGTGTCGTTGAAGTTAGGGAAGGCCCCCCACCCAGCAAGCTGGGGAGGTATGATCGAGATTTCGCGCCCGCCATCTAGCTATCGGATAGCCTTCAGCTAACTGCGTTGATATTTAATAATATCTTTGACTTGGCTCTCCTCTATACACACCAAATCGGCCATTTCGGCGATGGTAATGTCGGGACGCGCGCGGCGGAGGTCTTCGACGGTCCACAAGAGTGAAGGAGCCATATAGTCCAAAAACCGGCAGGGCCGACTAAGCGCCCTGCCCGTGCGTAAAACACCTTCATAGGTTAGCCAACGCTGCGGCCACTGGAATGACATCCTCATCCGCCACGGCCAGACATTCGCACGTAAGGGCCGGGCGCAATTGCGCCTCAAGCTGTTCGCGCATGTCTTCGACCTGATTGCGATCGGCATAGTTCATTTCCAGCAGCCTGAAATGAAGCTCTGCCCCTAAGGCTGTGCTGAGCGCGGCTTCATAAGCATAGACCCAAGCCTCAAAAGCCGAGACGGAGGTGTCGCGACGGATAAAGCGCCAAAGGGCACTATTGATCTCTTTGTCCAAGCGCCCCTCCCCGTTCCGGGTGCAGGGGCCGTGCCCCTGCCCGCCGGAGGCTCTTTACCAGATACCCAAAAGATAGCCAAAGGCTATCTTGTATTCATTCAATAACTTATTGAGATGAAACCTCATTCAGCCACTGCGAGGTGTCATCACAACCGGAGGCGGATAGCTACCAACTATCCGATATATATCCGATAGCGACGCGAAAGCTATGTACAGGCTATCGGCTGGATTTCGGCTAGCTATTAACTTTCCGTTAGCTATTGGGAAGCTAGGCTATGGCTAACCGAAAGCTAACAGACAGCAGTCCGTCGTCAAGCTGAGGGCTTTCGGTGAGATAGCCGGTGCCTATCGGGCGACTTTCGCACAGCTTTCCGTTAGCTGCCGGAGGCCTTCCGTCTGGACCCTGCGTCAGAATCGGCGCACCAACAGAATTAACACTTCATTAACCTTTGCGCAAAAGGTGCGCGCTAGCCGGTGGCTATCCGATAGCTTGCCGTTCGCGCGTCAAAAGCCAGCACGAGGAACCTGAC
>NZ_AP029026.1:0-344984 GCF_037101385.1 Asticcacaulis sp. DW145
GTGAACGCAAATCATTGGAATAATGAGGGGTTTCATCCTCACCTTGCCGAAGCTGAGCGAATCACCCAGTTGGCGCAGGCCGGTGAGCAGATGGTTGAGCGTTTGCGCCGCACCGCCTTCCTCCCCGGTGCCACGAAGGCGCTGAATGTGCGCCTGGGCATTGCCGAAGCCGCTGAACTGCTGGGCTGTTCCACCAACCGCATCCGCATGGCCGAACAGGATGGCCGCCTGCCTCCCCCGCCCGAAAGCGATACGGGGCGGCGTCTGGGCTATGATATTCCGGCGCTCCTCAATATGCGGCAAGTATTGGGCGCGTCGCCGCGTCGCTCTCCGGAAGACCCGCCGGCCATTATCACGGTGCAAAACTTCAAGGGCGGCGTCGGTAAATCGACCGTCACCACGCATCTGGCCCACTATCTGGCCGTTCAGGGCTATCGCGTGCTGGTCGTCGATTGCGACAGTCAGGCCACCACCACCACCCTGTTCGGCTTCAATCCGCATTTTGCCATCCGCCGCGAAGAGACTCTCTACCCCTATCTGTCGATCGAACCGACCGAGGACAGCCTGCACTATGCGGTCAAATCGACCATCTGGCCCAATGTCGATCTGATCCCCTCCAATCTTCAGATGTTCGATGTCGAATATGAACTGGCGGCGGCCGGTTCCGGAGGCGGCGGCACACTGGCCTCTCGCTTTCGCAAGCTGAAACAGGGGCTCAATGAGCTGGCGCAAAATTACGATGTTGTCCTGCTCGATCCGCCTCCGGCGCTGGGCACGATTTCGCTGGCGGTGATGCAGGCGGCCAATGCGCTTCTGGTGCCACTGGCGGCGACGACGCCCGACTTCTGCTCGACCGTGCAATTCCTCTCCATGATGTCGCAGGTCATCACCCAGCTTCAGGAGGCCGGCATTCAGGTCGAATACGACTTCTGCCGCCTGATCTGTTCGAAGTTCAATTCCAACGACCCGAGCCATGCCATGATCCAGCGGATTATGGAGCAATCCTTCGGCCCGGCCCTCCTCCCTATCCCCATACTGGAGTCCGCCGAAATCAGTCACGCGGCGCTGCGCATGATGACTGTCTATGAGCTGGAAAAGCCTGTGGGCACACCGAAAACCCACAAACGCTGCCGCAGCAATATCGACGAGGCGATGGGCCAAATCGAAAAACTTATCCGCCTGCGCTGGGGACGTGTGGATAACGAGAAGGGCGCGGCACTGGCCGCTGCCCTATAGGGGATTACACCATGTCCAAACGTCAGTCCGACTATCTGTCCGCCCTACTTAACGACGCGCTGGCCGAAAGCACACCCGCACCGGCGGCCCCTGCCCGTCCCTCTCCGGC
This sequence comes from Asticcacaulis sp. DW145, assembly GCF_037101385.1. NCBI lineage: Bacteria > Pseudomonadati > Pseudomonadota > Alphaproteobacteria > Caulobacterales > Caulobacteraceae > Asticcacaulis > Asticcacaulis sp. DW145. Next base: position 1,346 of record NZ_AP029026.1, read on the forward strand.
GGTTCCGGCCGCCCCTGCCCCGGCAAGCGTACGATCAGCCACCACGCTTCTGGCGCGGGAATCCGCCCTGGCCCGCGTCGCCAATGGCGAGGTGAAGCAGGTCACCCAGCTTCTGCTCGATCCGGCGCGTGTGCGCATCTGGGCCGGAAACCCGCGTCATCAGGAGTCGCTCAACGAAGCCAATTGCCGTGAGCTGATCGACGCCATTCTGGCCGAAGGCGGGCAAAAGGTCCCGGCGGTCGTCCGCCGCGTGGATAATGACCCTGAGCACGATTACGAGGTGATCGCTGGCTCCCGTCGCCACTGGGCCATCTCATGGCTGCGCGCCAACAACTACCCGGACATGATGTTCCTGGCGCAGGTCTATGCGCTGGACGACGAGTCCGCCTTCCGCATCTCCGACATCGAAAATCGCGCGCGTAAGGACGTCTCGGATTTTGAACGCGCCCGTACCTATCTGGCCGCGCTCGATCAGCACTATGGTGGCAAGCAGGTGCGTATGGCCGAACGCCTGCGCCTCTCGAAAGGCTGGCTGTCGAAAATGCTAAGCGTCGGCGCCCTGCCCGCTTGGGCTGTCGCCGCCTTCGCCAGTCCCGCCGACATTCAGCTCGCAACCTGCTACCCTTTGGCGCAGCGTATCCAATCCCTCGAAGCCGCCAACGACACCGAACTTTTGCCGTTGATGAAGTACGCTGCCGAGGAAGTGGCGAAACTGCAGGCCAGCGTTCGAGGTGGCCCGAGCATTCCCGCCGCCGAGGTGGTGCGTCAGTTGATGACAGTCGATGCGCCGGCCGCCGCCGAGGACCGCAGCCTGCTCACCCTGCCCGCTCCGTCCGGCCGTCCGGCGCTCAGCATCATGTCGTCCAACCGTAACGGCGTGTCGCTGCGTCTGCATGCCGGATCGGGCGCTTCGGCACGCGAGCTGACCGACTTGTTCCGCAAGGCGCTTGAGACTTTGGACAAGCAGGGCAAGGGGCTGCGGTAAAAAGTTTCTTCGAGGAAACTTTTTTGGTTTCAGGGTGTGTGGGGCCTAGCGCTCAGACAGCGAAGCAATAGCGCTAAAAAGGCCCCACACCCCGACACTCACCTCATCCTGAGAATCGGCGTATGAAAAAGTTTCCTCGAAGAAACTTTTCAGAATCCAGGGCCGGAGGCTCCAGAGTCTCACCTATCTTTCCTCATCAAATATGCAGACATGGCTGCCAGGATCATGGCCGAAGACAAGCCCGAACAGATTGATCTCTTCCTGCCCTATCTGGCCGATCTGAGCCTGCGCGATCAGCGCGAGATGATGGAGAGGCCTTTCTTCAGTCTGGCCAAGTCGAAGCGTCTCAAGCCCATCGACTATACGTCCCCGGACGGCAAGGTCTGGGTGCACGTGTCGGCCAATCCCGACTATGGCATGGCGACGATCTGGGACGCTGACATTCTGATCTATTGCGCCAGCGTGCTGAACGACCTCAAACAGCGTCGCGTCAACGAAATCCCGCGCACGCTGAAAATCATGCCCTATGACCTGCTGCGCTCCATCGGCCGCCCTATTTCGGGCCGCTCCTATGAGCTTTTGGGTCAGGCGCTCGACCGGCTGCAATCGACAACCGTCAAAACCAATATCCGCTCGGACCTGCGCCGCGAAGCCACCTTCTCCTGGCTCGACAACTGGAGCCAGTTGGTCGATGAAAAGACCGACCGCTCACGCGGGCTCAGTCTGTCGCTCTCAAGCTGGTTCTATGAGGGCGTGCTGATGAATGGAGGCGTGCTCTCCATCGACCGCGCCTATTTCGACATCACCGGCGGGCGCGAGCGCTGGCTATACAAGGTCGCCCGCAAGCACGCCGGCGGGGCCGGCGAGGGCGGCTTCGCCATCGCCCTGCCGACGCTGTTCGAAAAGTCCGGTGCCGAAGGTCAGTACCGCCGCTTCAAGTTCGAAATCGCCGCCATCGTGCGCCGCAACGACCTGCCGGGCTACGACCTCAGCCTGACCGAAGCCGCAACCTCGCGCGAACCGCTGCTGCACATGGTGCGCCGCGACGCCAGCCCCGCACCCGTCGAAGTGGTCAAACCGACGGCCAAACCCAAGCCCGTCAGCGCCAGTGACGAACCGCGCGGCTATATCACTGAGGACACGCTGGAGCACCTGCGCAAACATTATCGCGGCTGGGACTTCCACGCCCTGCACGCCGATTTCCGCGCCTGGCTGGCTGAAAGTGCGGACCGCGCCCCCGACCGCTATCAGAGCGCCTTTATAGGCTTCGTCAAACGCTATCACGAAAAGAACCGCCATCAGTTGCGGGCTTAGGTTTTGAGAAGGTAAGGGTAAAGAACGCAGGGGCCTCAGGCCCCTGCAACCCACAACGGGGCACAAACGACTAGCGATTATTGTGTGGCTTGGTGGGGAAGGGGCTTCGCCCGAAGATCATAGAGGCCTGAGCGTATAGGGGTGCAGGGGCCTGTGGCCCCTGCGTCTTTCATCTTCTGTCTTTTCGTTCCCCCACCAAAGCGTTCCCGAAGTGACGAATCACTCTCCGGTGTTTGACAACAAACCATCACAAAAACCGAATCTGTTGACAGGAAGGGAATCGGTTTGAACGAGTTTTGAGCGAGGCTTGGCCAAATTGATTCAAAAACCACGGCCCCGCACCGAAGTTTCGACACATCGGGAACGGCCTTCGGCACATCGGGAACAATCCCCTGATACTTCGGGAACGCGGCCTTTGACACTTCGGGAACGCAGACGCGACACAACGGGAACGCTGTGGAGGCCTAGTCCGATGACTCCATTGCGAATTTCAGGCCTCTGGAGGCGTTTAACTCTGTAACTTAAGACTCTTGAACGCCTCTAACGCCTTCAGAGGTTTAGATAAGGAAAAGGTTTGAAAGGGCGTTTTGACAAGGGCCGGGGAGGGCGATAGGGTAATTGTAAGACATAATCAAACGGGAAGCCGAAATGCCAAAACCGACCTCTTTATCGCGTCGTCTGTTTATCGGGTCTGCGGCCGCCGCTGGCCTGAGTGCGCCCGTCATCGCGCAGGCTAAAAGCGCGCCGATCATCAACCCCATTATCCGGCAACGCGCCGATCCGCAAATCCTCAAACACAGCGACGGCTATTACTATTTCATGGCCACGGTGCCGGAGTATGATCGTCTGGTCATCCGCCGTGCGAAGACGCTGGGCGAACTGTCCGCGGCCGAAGAGGTGGTCGTGTGGCGGCGTCCGACCGAGGGCCGGATGGGCGGCTATATATGGGCGCCGGAGTTGCATCATTTCGATGGCCAGTGGCGGCTCTATTTCGGGGCCGGGGATAAGGGCGAACCCTTCCGTGTGCGCACCTATGTCATCTCTACCGCCGAGGCCAATCCGTTGACCGCCAAGTGGAACGCGCCCGTGCAAGTGCAGATGCCCTGGGACACCTTCAATCTCGACGCCACTGTATTTGAGCATCGTGGGGTGCGTTACATGCTGTGGGCCCAGAAGGAGCCCGGCATCGACACCAATTCCAACCTCTACCTCGCGCCCATGGCCACGGCCACGACCTTTGCCGCGACGCCGGTGCGCCTGACCATCCCGACCTATGACTGGGAGACCGTGAAGTATAAGGTCGCCGAAGGGCCGGCGGTGCTGATCCGCAATGGCCGCATCTTCGTGACCTATTCGGCCTCCGCGACCGATCATAACTACTGTCTGGGGCTTCTGACGGCCAGGGCCGATGCCGACCTGATGGACGCGGCCTCATGGAGCAAGTCGCCCGTACCCGTCTTCGTCAGCTCGGAAAAGAACACTATCTGGGGGCCGGGGCACAATGGCTTCACCGTCGATGAGCGCGGCCGCGATGTCATCGTCTATCACGCCCGCGACTACAAGGAGATCAAGGGCAACTCGCTTTTTGACCCTAACCGCCACTCCAGATTGCAATATGTGAAGTGGCGTAAGGATGGCACACCCGATTTCGGTGAACCCGTGCCTGTCGGCCCGCTGAAACGCTGAATTTCTGATTCAAAATCAGAGTCTTAACGGCGAAACGAGGCTGAAATCTTCTGCGGATATCGCCGAGGCGCTCAGGCGGCCCGTGAGGGGCCTTCAGCTTCTTTTTTGATGGCGTATGGCCAAAACATGAAAATGCGCTGTGCGGGCTTCCTAGTGCCCTTTTCGTGGATTTGTGATTTTGGCGTTTTTCTAGAAGTCAAACGAAGGGGCCGCGGGCCCCTTCACCCCTAACCGGGAGCATACGCGCCTGGCGAAGTGCAGAGGGGGATAGGGGGAGGGGGCTTCGCCCGAAGACCGGCTCGCACCGCGTTTCGGGGTGCAGGGGTCGTGACCCCTGCATTCTTGTTCATGTTCGAACAAAGTGAATTTCCGAACATGTAGAGTTTATCAGGTTAGAAAAATCCGATTTTCATAACATGTGAGGGGTGAAGTTTTGGGGACCCCGTACTCACTCTCGCGACACCCCTCGGCCCTTCAGCATCCACTCGTGCTGCGGGTCATTGCGGAAGATCCAGCGACGTTCCGGCCCGGCCATAACGTTGAGGTAGTAGAGGCTGTAGCCATGCGGCGCGCCGACCGGGTGATAGCCGCGCGGGACCAGCACCACGTCGCCGTCTTCGACAAGCACGGCTTCATCGAGGCTGCGGTCGTCGGTATAGACGCGTTGAAAGCCGAAACCCTGCGGCGGGTCGATCCGATGATAATAGGTTTCTTCGAGCTGCGTCTCCAACTCAGGCTCAGCGCTGTCGTGCTTGTGTGGCGGATAGCTCGACCAGTGACCGGCGGGGGTGACCACTTCGACCACCAGCAGGCTGTGGGCCGGGCGGTCCTGCGGCAGGATGTTGCGGACGTAGCGGGTATTGGTGCCCTGACCGCGCACTTCGCGCGACATCTCGGAGGCCGCGATCTGGCGCACCGCATCACCGGCCTGACCCGGTGCGGTGCACACGGCCAGTTCAACGGTGTCCTGAGCCGTTACGGCATAGGCGGTGGCGGGCGGTACGAAGATGGCGCCTGGCGGCGCGTCCTCGAACGGCGAGCGACGACCACCCACTGCGGCGAAGTGTTCTGTCCCGGCCTCTATGTCGGCCGTGCCACTGACGATGACGAGGCAGGTTTCGCGCGTCTCGTCCTGCCCACGATAGGTCTGACCGGCCACCAGCCGCACCAGCGTGAAACCGACATAGGTCCAGCCCGCCGACTGCGGCGTAATGACGGTGACGCGGCCTTCGGCGTCTGGCGGGGCCGGGCGAACGCGCAGATGGCTCATCGGGCGGCCTCTGACAGACCGGCGGCCTCAGCGGCGGTACGTAGGGTTTTCAGCCCCAGCTCGGCATAGGCGCGCGGATCGGCCTTTGCCGGGTCCTGCTCAGCCTCGATAATGATCCAGCCAGCATAGCCAATGCGTTTCAGGCCCTGCATGACGCGGTCAAAGTCAATCGAGCCGTCGCCCGGCACGGTGAACATGCCGGCCAGCACGCCGTTGAGGAAGCTCTCCTCAGCTCCGGCGGTCTGGTCAAACACCGGCTGACGCACATCCTTGCAATGGACGTGGACGATGCGTTCCGGATGGCTGTCGATCAGGCCATAGGGGTCGATACCGCCCAGAACCGCGTGGCCCGTATCGAGCGTCACCCCGACATTGGGCGTGGTGTGGGCCAGAAACGCCTTGAGGTCCGCTTCGTCCTGTACGACCGTCCCCAGATGGTAGTGGTAGGCGAGTTTGAGGCCCTGAGCGTTGACATAGTCGGCCACCGCGCTGAGACGCGCCCCAAAACGTGCCCAGCCCTCGGCATCAAGATGCGGGCGGTCTTTCAGGGGAATGTGTTTCTGCCCGTGGATGGCATTGCTCGTTTCGGCGATGACGAAAACGCGGCTGCCCATGGCTTTCAGAAGCGCCAGATGCCCTTGCAGGGCGTCGATTTCGGCCTCGGCGTCGCGTGTCAGAAGCTCGCAGCTATACCAGCCGCCGACCAGCTCGAGCCCATAGCCGCCCAGCAGGGCCTTCAGCACCGGGGCGTCCTTGGGGAATTTGCCGCCCAGTTCCGATCCGGCGAAACCAACCTCGGCAATGTCCTTCAGGACGCTGTCGAGCGGGGTATCGCCGCCCAGTTCAGGCATGTCGTCATTGATCCAGGCAATGGGGCTGACGCCGAAGGTAATGGTCATGAGGGGTCCCTGAGTGTTTTGAGTTTTTGGTCATAGGCGCTGCGCGCGGCCCGCACGGCGGCGGAATCCGAGACTTCGGGGACGGCCACGTCCCACCAGGCCCCGCCTTCGCCAAGCCCTTGCGTGGCCTCGGTTTCGATAAGGATCAGATTGACACCGCCGCGGGTTCTGGCGGCTTCGATGGCACTTTCCAGTGCGTCGATAGAGGCTGCGTGCACGGCATGGGCCCCCATGGCGCGGGCGTGGCCCACGAAGTCGATATACGGCAGGGTTTCGTGGTGACTGTCTTCGAGGCGGTTGTTGAACGGCGCTCCACCCGTCGCCTTTTGCAGGCGGTGAATACAGCCAAAGCCGCGATTGTCGATCAGGATGACGGTCAGGCGCACCCCCGTCATCACGGCGGTGGCCAGCTCTGAGTTCATCATCATGTAGCTGCCGTCGCCGACCAGCACATAGACCTCGCGCTCAGGCTCGGCCATGGCCACACCCAGTCCGCCGGCGATCTCATAGCCCATGCAGGAATAGCCGTATTCCATATGATAGCCGCCGCTCTGGCGCGTGCGCCACAGCTTGTGCATATCGCCGGGCAGACCTCCGGCGGCGGCCACGACCACGGCGTTTTCCGGGGCACAGCGCATCAGCGCGCCCAGAACTTGCGCCTCGGTAGGCGTGCCCTGAGCGGTCATAACTGCGTCGGCGCGGGCCTCCCAGACGGTGCGCGCCGCACTCAGACGCTCGGTCCAGTCCGGCGGAGCCTGATAATCGCTCGTGATCTGCGACAGGACGGTCTTGGCGTCACCAATAACCGGCAGGGCGTCGAACTTGTGCGCATCAAACGCCGCCGTATTGATCGAGGCGATGCGCGCCTGCGGGAAGAGGGCGGCCGAACCGGTCGTGAAGTCCTGTAGTCGTGTGCCGATGGCGATGATCAGGTCGGCCTCACGCGCGGCCTGATTGGCGGCGTTCGTGCCGGTGACGCCGATGGCCCCCAGATTGAGAGCGTGGTCATGGGGCAGGGCGCCCTTGCCGGCTTGCGTCTCACAAAAGGGAATGCGGTGGCTCAGGCAGAAGGCCGACAGGGCGCTTTCGGCCTGACTGTAACGCACACCGCCCCCGGCGATAACCAACGGGCGTTTGGCCTCAGTCAGCGCCTGATGCAGGGCGGCCAGATCATAAGCATCGGCCGGGGCGCGTCGCAGGGGCCACAGACGCGGCTCAAAGAATTTGGCGGGATAGTCAAAGGCTTCGGCCTGCACATCCTGACACAGGGCCAGCGTCACCGGGCCGCACTGGGCCGGATCGGTCAGGACGGCCATGGCGGCGGGCAGGGCCTTCAGTATCTGTTCCGGACGGGTGATGCGATCAAAATAGCGCGAGACGGGCCGGAAACAGTCATTGGCCGAGACGGTGGCGTCGCCGAACGCCTCGATCTGCTGCAGGACCGGGTCGGGGCGGCGGCTGGCATAGACGTCGCCAGGCAGGAAGAGGACCGGCAGACGGTTGACATGGGCGACGGCGGCGGCGGTGACCATATTGGTCGCCCCCGGCCCGATGGAGGTGGTGCAGGCAAAGGCGCGCCGTCGCGCCCTCTGCTTGGCATAGGCGATGGCGGCGTGCGCCATGCCCTGTTCGTTATGGGCGCGATAGGTGGGCAGCCGATCGCGCACCGCATAGAGGGCCTCGCCCAGCCCCGCCACATTGCCGTGCCCGAAAATGGCCCAGACGCCGGCAAAAAAGGGCACAGGGCCGTCCTCTGAGTCGACCATTTGCACGGCCATCCAGCGCGTCAGGGCCTGAGCCATGGTCAGTCGGATAAGGGTCATGGCGTCTCTCCCGGTTATTGGCGGGGCTGACGAATGGCCCGCCACCCGTCCACCAGCCGCGACAGCTTGTCTGCCATGGCGGCGGTGGCGGCGTCATCATCCATTTCGCCCCGTAGCCACTGGGCCGCCACATCGTGGAAGATGGTCCGCCCGATAGCAAAGCCCTTTACGCACTTAAAGCGGGCGGCGACCCCAAAGGCTTCCAGCAGTTCCTCTTCCGGTGCCGAGAGGCCCAGCACCACCACGCCGCGACATAAGGGGTCATTATCAGCGATGACGGCTTCGATGTGTCGCCAGTTGTCGGCGTCTGCGACGGGTTCCAGCTTCCACCAGTCGGGCTTGATGCCAAGGTCGTACAGGCGCTGCATCCCGCGCGCGCGCGTCGTAGTGTCCGACACCATACCGGCGGGCAGGATCAGTTCCAGCAGCAGTTCATGGCCTGAGCGACGGCAGGCATCGAACAGGGTGATCAACTGACGCTCCTGTTCGTCACGCAGGGCTTTCTCATCGTCGGGATGATAGAGGACCAGGCACTTGACCACCTGATTGACGGGCCAGGTGTGCAGGTCGAGCCCGACATCGGCCCCGGTTTCAAATTGCAGAGGTCGTGATTTCGGCACCTCGACCGGGCGGCCGATCCAGTAGGTCGTGTGTCCGGCCTCGCTAAGCGCCTCGGCCCCATAGCGCCCATCCAGCAGCACGCCGAAATCGGCATGGCCTTGTGCCAGACGATCCACGGCCTTAAGCGCCAGCCGCTTGAAGGCTGAGATGCGCGACAGCTCGGCCCCGAAATCGCTGGCCATCTCCTCGAACTGGAAACGGTGATCCATGGCGAGGATCATCAGGGCGTCATAGTCGCGGTGGCGCGTGCGCGCCCAGTGCAGGTGATCGAGCGCGTTTTGGGCCTCAGCCGTCATCGGGTGTTGCGCGGCCATAAAGGCCTGCAATTCATCAAAGGTCGGCATGGCCGGGGCGCAGGAATGGCGCGTCACCACCAGCGCGCCGCAGGCATTGGCCCAGCGCCCGCAGGTGGCGAGGTCCTCACCACCCAGCCAGCCGCGCAGAAAACCGGCGCTGAAGGCATCGCCCGCCCCCAGCACATTCATCACCTCAATGGCAAAGCCCGGCACGACCAGCCCGTCAGCGATGCGGTCGGGCACCTCGCCGGGGAAGATGGCGCAGCCATCCGGCCCCAGCTTGCATACCAGCACGGCGTTCGTCTGGGCGCGGATGGCCTTCAGGGCGGTAATCACATCCTCATGCCCACCCAGAATCCGCACCTCTTCCTCGGTGCCGATAATCAGGTCACACAGGGGCGTGACGGTGGCCAGACGCCGTGTGACTTCCGGATCGGCGACGTAGCGCTGCTCGCCCATGTCGCGCGTCGTCAGGCCCCACAGAACGGGGCGGTAGTCGATGTCAAAGGCGATCTGACCGCCGGCGGCCTTTACCTGCCGCACGGCCTCCAGACTGGCGGCAAAGACGCCCGGTTGCGACAGGTGGGTGCCGTCGATGACCAGCGCGCGCGCCGAGGTCAGCCAGGCCGGGTCGATATCGGCCATATCAACGGCCATGTCGGCGCAATTTTCGCGGTAAAAGATAAGCGGGAAGGTGTCCTTATCGACGATCCCCAGAAGCACCAGCGCCGTCAGACGCGCCGGGTCGGTCACCACGCCGGCCGTATCGACGCCTTCGCGGCGCAGGGCCTCAAGGATGAAGCGGCCCATATGGTCGGCCCCGACACGCGTGATCAGCCCGGCCTTCAGCCCCAGCCGCGCCGCCCCGATGGCGGTGTTGGTCGGGCTGCCGCCGACATATTTGGCAAACGAGGCCATGTCTTCGAGACGGCCACCGATCTGCTGCCCGTACAGGTCCACACTGGACCGGCCCAGCGTGATGACATCCAGTCCGCCAAGGGTGCGAGCGCCCATAAAACCTCCCACGAGGCGCTTGAACCGGCCTCTTTTGGAATGTTTATTTCTTTATTTGGAATTTTGCAATTATCATTTCAAAAATGATTTCACCCTTGCGATGAGAGCGGAATGATCTTTTCAGAATCATTCCGCTCAAGCCGCCATTGAGGCGGCGGCCAAGGTGGCGAAGCCGCCGCCCGGCGAGGGGCTTTAGGTGGCAAAGGCGTAGGCCACGACGAGGGACTGCGCCAGACACAGGGGCGCGGTCAGCGAACGAAAGGCGCGCACTTCCGATTCGCGCAGCAACAGGCTCTGATGCCCCGGCTTGACGAGAGGCGAGACATTGGAATCGGTGATCGACAGCACCTGCGCGCCGCGTTCCAGCGCCAGCGCATGGCAACGCACGGTTTCTTCGGCATAGGGCCGGAAACTGATGGCGATCAAAAGGTCTTCGGCGCGGATGCCGCGCGCCTGCTGCTCCCAAAGCCCACCCGCGCCATCCAAAAACACCACACGCTTGCCCGCCCGCTGAAGCGCGTAGGCGAGGTAGGAGGCGACCGGAAAGGCGCGGCGAAACCCGGCAATATAGACGTTATCGGCGGCGATAATGGCCTCGACGCTGGTGCGAATCTGCTCGGCAGACACGCTTTGCCGCAAATGGGTGAGGGCCAGAATATCGGCTTCGGCAAACTCATCCAGAATGGAACTAAGCCCCTCGGCCCCTATCCCCTCAGAGGCCCCGAAGGCGCGGGCCCGCTCGCCATAGGCCAGACTGATATGGCTGGACAGCAGCTCATCTCGGATGACCTTCTGCATCTGAGACGCCCCGGCATAGCCCAGCGTCTTGGCAAAGCGCACCAGTGCCGAAGGCTGTACATCGGCGCGTTCGGCGACCACGGCCAGGGTCTCGAACGCCACGTCTTCGGGCTTGTCCAGCACGAAACTGGCCACCTGTTTCATGCGCCGTGAGGCGTCGTCATACTGGCGCATGATGGCCGCGCGCAGGGCATCGAGCGTTTGCGGGGCGTCACCGCCGGGGGTGACGTCTTCGGGGGTTTCCGCCGGGTGTGGGCTCATCGGGGCACTCCGCCGCTGAGAAGAGAATCAACCATTTTCCAAGTTGACACAATATGGAATATTTGTTCCAAAATGCAAAGCCAGACGTGGAACCCTTTTGTAAGGCTTGGGTTTCAAAAATGGAATAAATATTTCAAAGCGGGATCAGGCTTGCGCCGTACCCCATACAAAGGAAACGCAATGTTTGAAGTGGCTGTCATCGGGGCCGGGCGTATCGGTCGTATCCACGCCAGAAACGTCGCCGCCCATCCGGCCTTGCACCTTAAGGCCATTGTTGATCCGGTGGGCGACAGTGCGGTGGAACTGGCAAAGGCGCTGGGGTCGGAGGTATCGACTTTTGAGGCGGTGCTGGCCGATCCGAACGTCAGGGGCGTGGTCATTGCCTCACCGACGGATCAGCACCTGACGCAGACCCTTCAATGCATCGCAGCGGGCAAGGCGGTCCTGTGCGAAAAGCCGCTGGATCAGGATCTGGAAACCGCGCGCGGGGCCGCGGCCCAATTAGGTGGGGATAAGCCGCTTCTGCTCGGCTTCAATCGCCGTTTCGACCGCCATTTTGCGGCGCTGAAACAACAGCTTGAGGCCGGACGCATCGGCGCACTGGAAAGCCTTTTGATCGTCAGCCACGATCCCGCACCGCCGCCGGTGTCCTACGTCAAGGTCTCAGGCGGCCTGTTCAAGGACATGGCCATCCACGATTTCGACATGGCGCGCTTTATTCTGGGCGAAGAGATTGTTGAGGTCTATGCGGCGGCGGCCTGTCTGGTCGATCCGGCCATCGGGGAGGCGGGGGATGTCGATACCGCCAAAACGACACTGAAAACCGCCTCAGGCCGCCTGTGCGTCATAAGCAATTCGCGCCGCTCCGGTTATGGCTACGATCAGCGCCTCGAAGCCTATGGGCAGAAGGGGCTTCTGAAGGCCGACAATGTGCTGGAAAGCACGGTGGCGCACTGGGGGGCCGAGGGCCCGGTGCTCGATGCCTTCCAGAACTTCTTCCTTGACCGCTATGCTGAGGCCTATCGCAGCGAAATCGCGCACTTTGCCGACATCGTGGCGGGCAAGGCTAAGCCGATGGTGGGCTATGACGACGCCGTGCGCGCGCTGGAACTGGCCGAAGCGGCGGCCTATTCGGTCGCCACCGGTCAGGTTGTCAGGGTTTAGTAAACCTTGTGGCCCAGCCGTTGGGTTGGGCCGCCATATCCAGTTCCAGCCTACCGCCCTTGATCAGTTCGGCATGGGTGAGCCAGGCGCGGTCGATCGCCTTGCCGTTCAGACGCGCGCCCACGACATAGATATTGGCCTCTGAGGTCTGGGGCGCGATGATCTGAAACGTCTTGCCGCCTTCCAGATGGATGGTTGTCTTCCGGAAGAGGGGCGAGCCGATGTAATAGAAGGGCTGCCCCGCATTGGGGTAGAGCCCCAGACTGGCCCACACATACCATGACGACATGGTGCCGGCATCGTCATTGCCGGGCAGGCCGTTGCGCGTCGGCTTATAGTGTACCGACAGGATGCGCCGCACGCGCTCGGCCGTGCGATCCGGACGTCCGGCGTGGATATAGAGCCACGGGGCCAGAATATCGGGCTCATTGCCCTGAAGGTAATAGCCGTCGTCAAACAGACGGTCGAGCCAGCGCACAAAGCCTTCGCGCCCGCCGGTCTTGGCCACCAGGCCTTCGACATCGTGCGGCACATAGGTCGAATATTGCAGCGAATTGCCCTCATAGAAGGGGGCCTCCCACCACGGGCCGGACTTGTCCGGATAGTCATAGGTGCAGGTGAAGTTTTCCAGCCAGCGCCCGTCGGCATAGCGTGGACGGATGCAGCCCAGATCGTCGTCCCACAGCTTTTTCCACGCCTCGGCGCGTTTGAGATAGCGGGCCTGATCGCCTTTTTGACCGAGATGCGCGGCCACGGAGGCGATGGCGAAGTCGTTATAGGCGTATTCGAGCGTGCGCGAGGCGGAGCGCGTCTGGCTCAGCGACACATAGCCCAGAGACAGATAGTCCTTCAGCACGCGCCCCTGAAGGAAGGGCTTGTCGCTTTCGACCTCGCCGTCCTTGCGCAAGGCGGCATAGGCCTGTTTGACATCGAAGCCACCAAGGTTTTTGACCACAGCATCGGCGATCAGCACGTCGCCGTTTGACCCGCCCTGCGTCATGCCATTCGCCCCGGCGATGCGCGAATCCGGCAGCCAGCCCGTATGGGCATAGGTGTCGATCAGCGAGCGGATCATGTCGCGCTGACGCTGCGGCTGGATGAGGGTCAACAGCGGATGCAGGGTGCGGAACGTATCCCAAAGGGTATAGAAATCCTCATAATGCGGCTCGGTTGAGTTCCACCAGACGTTTTCGCCGCTCAGGTCGTGCGGCATGGTGTGGCTGCGGTAAAGCCCCGAATAGAAGTTGCGCTTTTGGGTATCGTCGCCGCCTTCGACCTCGATCTTGGCAAGCGCGCCATTCCACAGGTCGCGTGCCTTGGCGTGCTGCGCATCGAAGTCCCAGCCGGGCAGTTCGGCGGCCAGATTGGCTTTGGCCTTTTCGACGCTGATGAACGAAACGGCCAGCTTCATCTGCACAACCGAGTCGGTCGCCGTATCGAACGTCATGAAGCCGCCCAGCCGGTTCGAAAACTCCTGCTCGGTGTCGTATTCGATCATCAGCCCCTGACGATTGGCCGCGCTCTTGGTCTGATTGCCGCCGTTAAGACGCCCGATGCCCTCCTGAATCTGCACCTCGCCCTGCCGGGCCTTCCACGCCCCGTACTTGACCGCCGGGCGGTCGAACACAGCGTAGAAGTAGAGCTTATAGGGGGCGGGGTTCCAGCCACCTTCAAAGCTGGCCCAGCCGGAGAGGGTGTGGTCGTCCACCACCTCAACCTGGGCCGCCGTGGTGCGCTGACCGCTGCCGCGCAGGCCGATGACCGAGGTGGCGTCGAGCACGAACTGACCCGGTGCGCCTTTGGGGAAGGTCACGCGCTGAAAGCCCACAAGCCGCGAGGCGGTCAGCTCGACGCGCACCGCCTTGGCCGGATCATTTGCCAGAGTCACGGCGTAATAGCCGGGCGAGGCCGTCTCATTGTGCTTGGCGAAGACCAGATGGTTGACGCCCAGTTCCCCAGACGTCGGGGTGACGCGGAAATTGCCGTACTTGCTGGTGCCGCCCGTGCCGGTGACGTGGGTGAAGCTGAAACCCAGAATGGCGCTTTTGGAGTCGTAGCCATTGGTGTCGCCATTGGCCGTGTCCGGGCTTAAGGAGACGAAGCCGAAGGGAATGCCTGCGCCGGGGACCGTATTGCCGCCGTCATCGACGCCGACAAAGGGATTGGCCAGCACGGTATAGTCCGGGGTCGCCGTCGGCTGAGCCATGGACGGGACACTGAGGGCGCACAGGGCCACTGCCATCATCAGGGCGCGAACCGAACCACGGCGTTTCAAACCAGAGGACATGCGATCAGACCTTTCCGCGATGCGATTTGGCATAGGCGTCGAAGGCCACGGCCGCCACGATGATCAGGCCGATCACCACCTGCTGGAAATAGGACGAAACGTGCATGATGACGAGTCCGTTCGACAGCACGCCGATCAGCAGCGCCCCGATCAGCGTACCGCGAATATTGCCCGCCCCGCCCGACAGGCTGGCCCCGCCGATGACGACCGAGGCGATGACGCGCAGCTCGTAATTAATGCCCGCCACGGCCTCCGCAGAGCCCAGACGCGCCGACAGCAAAAAGCCCGACAGCCCGGCCAGAAAGCCGACGATGACATAGACGCTGATCAGTATGGCCTTGACGTTGATCCCGGCCAGCCGCGCGGCCTCGGCATTGCCCCCCACCGCATAGACCTGCCGCCCGAAGCGCGTGTAGCGCAGCGTCACATGCCCGGCCAGCGCCACCAGCGCAAACAGGATGACGGGCACGGGCACACCCAGCACCGCCCCTGTGCCCCACCAGCGATAGCCGGCATCGAAGCCGGAAATCGGGCCCCCGTCATTGAGAATCAGGGTCGCGCCGCGCCAGATGGTCATGCCGCCCAGCGTCACGATAAAGGCCGGCACCTTTAGCCAAGTAATCGTCTTGCCGTGCGCATAGCCTGCCGCCAGCCCGATGGCCGAGGCGACGCTGAGTGCCACCAGCCATTGCGGCAGGTCGCCGCCCATATGCTGCACCACCCAGGCGGCGGCAATCGCGGCAAAGGCCAGAAGCGAGCCTACCGCCAGATCGACCCCGGCGGTGAGGATGACAAAGGTCATGCCGACGGCAATGACGCCATAGATCGACACCTCGGTCAGGATGTTGAGCGCATTGCGCAGCGACAGAAAGCGTGGGTTCCACGCCGCGAACCCGATAATCAGCAAAAGCAGGAACAGGGTCGTCCCCCAGGTCCGCAAAAAGGCCACCGTGTCGAAGGGGGCTTTGGCCGGGGGCGCAGACGGGTCAGGGGCGAGGGCTGGGGTGGCGGTCATCAAGGGGACTCAAGGGTTGGGGGCTTGCGGGGCGCTGCCGGTGGCCATCAGCGCCATCAGGGTTTCTTCATCGGCGTCGGTGGCTTCCAGCGTGCCGGTGATGCGGCCTTCGCGGAAGACGATGATGCGGTCGCTGACGGCCATCACTTCGGGCAGTTCGGAGGAGATGACGATGACCGCCATGCCCTCAGACGCCATGTCGAACAGGACCTGATGCACGTCGGCCTTGGCACCCACATCAATGCCGCGCGTCGGTTCATCGACGATCAGCACCTTGGGCGACAGGGCCATGCAGCGCGCCAGAAGCACCTTTTGCTGATTGCCGCCGGACAGGGTGCCGATGGCGGCTTCGGGGCTGCTCATACGGATGCGCAGCTTCTGCCGGAAGGTTTCAACAAGGCGTCGCTCGGCCCCTTCATCGACGAAGCCACCGGGGCGCGACAGGGCCTTCAGACCGGATAGCGACAGGTTATGCCGGATAGAGTGATCGAGGAAACAACCCTGCTGCTTGCGGTCTTCGGGCACCAACGCGATCCCGGCGCTCAGCGCCTGCGCCGGTGATTGAATGTCGAGGGCGCGGCCACACAGATGGATGCGTCCGCTATCCTTGCGGTCGGCCCCGTAAAGCACGCGCGCCAGATCGGTGCGGCCGGCGCCGACCAGCCCGGCCAGACCGACGATTTCCCCCGCGTGCACCTCAAAAGAGATGTTGTCGAGCGAGGTGCCGCGCGCCTCATGCGCGCCGCGGCGGCGGCTGACCCCGTCGATACGCAGCACCGGCGTCGGCGCGACCTGACGCGGCGGGCGCTTGAGAAAGGCGACATCGCGCCCGATCATCAGGCGCACCATGTCGTCGATACTGACGTCTGAAACCTGTCCGCCGGCCACAAAGCGCCCATCACGCAACACCGTGTAGGCGTCACAGATGGCCTTCACCTCCTTCAGGCGGTGGGTGACATAGATGACCGCGATGCCGCGCGCCTTCAGCGTGCCGACAATGCGATGCAGGATGTCCACTTCACGCGGGCTAAGCGCCGCTGTGGGTTCGTCCATGATGATCAGCTTTGCCTGAAGCGTCATGGCTCTGGCGATTTCGACCATCTGCTGATCGGCGACATTGAGGCGGCTGACCTCCAGATCGGGATCGAGGCTGAGGCCCAGATCGTCCAGTATACGCCGGGCATCCGCGCGCATCTGCCGGTGATCAATCAGGCCGAACCGCAGGGGCTCGCGCCCCAGGTAGAGGTTTTCGGCGACGCTCAGATAGGGCTGAAGGTTGAACTCCTGATAGATGGTGACAATGCCCGCCTTTTGGCGCTGGCTGGGCGTATCGTCGGGACGCAGGGGCTTTGCGTCAAAGGTGAGGTGCCCGCCGTCGCTACCTTGAGCCCCGGCGAGGATTTTGAGCAGGGTCGATTTGCCCGCGCCGTTTTCGCCCAGCAGGGCGTGAACCTCGCCCGGTTCGACGCGCAGGCTCGCCCCGCCCAGCGCCACGACACCGGGGAAACGCTTGGTGATGTCTTGAGCCTCAAGCAGGGCCATGACCGGCCTATTTCACTTCGCCAATGCGCGACGCCTGAGCGAGCGTGTCGCGGGTGATCAGCACCGGCGTCAGGCTTTTGGAGACGATGGGGGTCTTGTCTTTCAGATTGGCCACGACGGCGCGCAGGGCCGAGCGGATCTGTTCGCCCGGATTCTGTTCGACGCTGGCGGCCATTTCGCCGTCGCGAATACGTTTCAGTGCTTCGGGGATGGCATCGAAGCCCAGGACGGCGATCTGCTGCGTCGTAAAGCCCGCACCACGAATAGCCTCAAGCGCGCCCATAGCCATGTCGTCATTGAGGCACAGAATGACGTCCGGGTGCGCGCCGCCCATTGAGGTAAGCACGTTCTGGGTGACGCTTAAGGCCTGATCGCGCTTGGAATTGCCGGTCTGTTCGGCGACGATCTGATAGGCCGCACCGCCCGCCGCCAGCCCCTCATGCACGCCCTTGACGCGCTCAATCGAAGAGGTGCTGCCCGGATCATTGGTGATGACCACGACCTTGGCCCCCTTGGGGTAGGTCTTGACCACCCAGTCGGCCATGGCGCGCCCGCCTTCGACATTATTGGCCCCGAAATGCGGCACCGGGTGCTTGCCGCCACCGATCTGACGATCGACGGAGACAACGACGGTCTTTTCGTCGATCAGGGCGTCGGTGGCCGAGGCCAGCGCCTTGGAGTCGGTCGGCGCGATAATCACCGCCGAGATGCCCTGAACGCGCGCGGCCTCCAGATCGGAGACCTGCTTGGAGGAATTGTTCTGACCGTCCAGCACCTGAACCTTGACGCCCAGCTTTTGAGCTTCGTCCTCCAGATCGCGGCGCATGGCGACGAAGAAGGGCTGCGACAGGTCGCTGAAACTGACGACGATGCCGTCGGTGGCGGCGGCAGAACCGGATTTCTGACAGGCGGTCAGGCCCAAACCAAGGCCCATACCCAGACTGGCGGCCAGCAGGTGGCGGCGGTGAATCGACATAAGAGTTCCTCCCGTGGAACCGTGCGCCTTGCGGCTGCGTCATCTGTTCTATCTCCGGGACGAAGGCGTGTGGCAGAGGGCCCCGGATGGGCGTGCCGATTGGTCGGCTTTTTTTGTTTGTGCAGTAAATGGAATTTTTATTCCAACGTCAACGCATAGTCGGAATAATGAAGCTGGAATCGTGACTCTGGCCCGCGCGCGGCCATCTTTGGGTGACGGTTTTGGTGCGGGTGTAGAAGCGCACGCCGTCCATGCCGTACTGGTTGAGGTCGCCGAAGCCGGAGCGCTTCCAGCCGCCGAAGGAGTGATAGGCCACGGGCACCGGGATGGGGACATTGATGCCGACCATGCCGACCTCGACCTGAGAGGCGAACTCACGCGCCGCATCGCCATTGCGCGTGAAGATGGCCACGCCATTGCCGTAGGGGTGTTGCGACGGCAGGCGGATGGCCTCTTCCAGCGTTCCGGCCCGCACGATCTGCAACACCGGGCCGAAGATTTCGTCCTGATAGGTCTGCATGGTGGGTGTGACGTGGTCGAACAGGCTGGGGGCCAGGAAGAAACCGTCCTCATGGCCCTGAAGTTTGAAGCCGCGCCCGTCGAGCACCAGCTCGGCCCCCTCATCGACGCCCATCTGGATATAGTGTTCGATGCGCGCCTTGTGCGCCGCCGACACGACCGGGCCATAGTGAGCTTCGGCGTCGGTCGAGACACCGACGCGCAAGGCTTCGGCGGCGGCCAGCAGCTTGGGCCTAAGACGCTCGGCCGTCTCTTCGCCCACCGGCACCACTACGGGCAGGGCCATGCAGCGTTCGCCGGCGGACCCATAGGCGGCGCCCATAATATCGGCCACCGCCTGATCGAGATCGGCATCGGGCAGGACGATGCCGTGGTTCTTGGCGCCACCCATGCATTGCATCCGCTTGCCATTCTGCGACCCGCGTCCATAGACGTATTGTGCGATGTCAGACGAGCCGACGAAGCTCACGGCGCGGATGTCGGGGTGATCGAGTATGGCATCGACCACCACCTTGTCGCCGTGCACGACATTGAGCACGCCTTCGGGCAGCCCGGCCTCCAGCAAAAGCGCCGCCAGCCGCACGGGCACGGAGGGGTCACGCTCGGACGGCTTGAGGATAAAGGCATTGCCGGTGGCCAGCGCCGGGGCGAACATCCACATGGGGATCATGGCCGGGAAGTTGAACGGCGTGATGCCGGCCACCACCCCCAGCGGCTGCCGCAGCGAAAAGACGTCGATGCCGGGCCCCGCCCCTTCGGTATATTCGCCTTTCAGCAGGTGCGGGATGCCGCAGACGAACTCCACCACCTCCAGCCCGCGCTGAATGTCGCCTCTGGCATCGGAAATGACCTTGCCGTGCTCAGACGCCAGAAGATGCGCCAGGGCGTCCATATCGCGCTCCAGCAGGCGCTTGAACTCGAACATCACCCGCGCGCGGCGCTGAGGATTGAGCGCGGCCCAGCCCGGCTGCGCGGCCTTGGCCACCGCTACGGCTTGCGCCAGCTCATCAGGCGTCCCCAGATCGACCTGCGCCTGCACCCGGCCGGTATTGGGATCGAACACCTCACCCACCCGGCCCGACACCCCCGCTACCGCCTGACCGCCGATAAAGTGTGAGATGTGCCGCATGGGTTTCCACCTGTCCGTTAAGGGGTTCTGGTATTTTAGAAAAAATATTTCATATATTTTGAATTTGCAATGATCATTTTATTTTTGGTTTGCAGCAGAAAAAAAACCGCCCGGACGGGTCCGGGCGGTGCGTGGGTCGTCTGTGAGGTGGGGGCGTTAGCCCAGACCGCCGCCACTCATCATGCCGGGGGCCATGTTGTGGTTGAGGTGCGTCATCACCCACAAGGAGCCGATGATCAGGATGCCGACAATGATCGCCGTAAAGATAAAGGCGAGATTGTTCCATACCTGGCTCGAGGAACTGTTCATGTGCAGGAAGTAGCGCAGGTGCACGACAATCTGGATCACGCCGAGGATCAGGATGACCGGCACCAGTGTCGAGGCCGGCATTAGCTTCAGCATGGTCAGGACAAACGGAATGGCCGTCAGGATGACCGACAGGCTAAAGCCGATCAGATAGTCCTTCACCGAGGCGTGGCCAGCCCCGTGATCGTGACCATGGGCGTCGCCGTGGTTCAGCTTGTCCACCGCGTGGTGGTCGGCCAGCTCGGTATGCGGGTCCTTGGCAGGGTGCAGGGTGGGCTTGTCAGGGATGTGCATCAGGCGGCTCCCATCAGATAGACGATGCTGAAAACGCCGATCCAGATGATGTCGAGGAAGTGCCAGAACAGGCTCAGCTCCATCATGCGGATGCGGTTGGCGGGGGTGATGCCGCGGCGGAAAAGGTGGACGAACATGACGCCCATCCAGATCAGACCCGACGTGACGTGCAGGCCGTGCGTGCCGACCAGAGTGAAGAAGGCCGACAGGAAGGCCGAACGGTCGGGACCGGCCCCTTCGTGGATCAGGTGGTTGAACTCATAAATTTCCATGCCCATGAAGCCGAGGCCCATAAGCCCGGTCACGGCCAGCCAGCCCAGAACGCCGTTCAGCTTGTTGTTCTGCATTGAGATCATCGACAGACCAAAGGTCAGCGACGACAGCAGAAGCAGCGAGGTTTCGATGGCGACAAAGCCGAGATCGAACAGCTCACGGCCATTGGGGCCGCCTGCGGTTGCATCCTTCAGCACCGCGAAGGTGGCAAACAGGGTCGCAAAGATCAGGCAGTCGCTCATCAGGTAGATCCAGAAGCCGAGCGTAACCTTGGCTTCTTCGTCCTGATGGTGGTGGTCGTGCGTGTCGTGGGCTTCGTTCGGATTGTGGTCGTAGGCGGACTTCAACTGATCCTTGAAGGCGCCGACGGGGTTTTCCGCCGGATTAACGGGGGTGCTGCTCATGGTTACGCCTCCGTCGTTGTGTTGAGCTTGGCGAAGCGCGCGTCTTCGATAGCCTTGATCTCATCAGGCTGAACGTAATAGTCGCGGTCTTCATTGAAGGTGTGCAGGATGGCGAGCCCGATCATGCCGATCAGGGTCACGACGGCCAGCCACCAGATGTGCCAGACCAGCGCAAAGCCGAACGGAATGCTGGCCAGACCGATCAGCAGGCCCGTTGCCGTGTTGCGCGGCATGTGGATCGGCTCATAGGACTTGGGCTGGATATAGGCCTGACCCGTCTGCTTGGCGTCCCAGAAGGCATCGTGGTTGCCGATGGCCGGGGTGACGGCAAAGTTATAGAAGGGCGGCGGCGAAGAGGTCGCCCACTCCAGCGTGCGGCCATCCCACGGGTCGCCGCTATCGTCGCGCAGCTCATCGCGCTTCCAGATGGAATAGCCGATCTGGACGATCTGAGCGATGATACCGGCAAAGATGATCAGGGCCCCACAGGCGGCGACGATCAGATAGACGTGCCAGACGGGGTTATCCATGTGGCTTAAGCGGCGCGTCATGCCCATCAGGCCCAACGCATAGAGTGGCATGAAGGCGACGTAGAAGCCGATCAGCCAGCACCAGAAGCTGACCTTGCCGATGCCCGAATGCAGGCGGAAGCCGAAGGCCTTGGGGAACCAGTAGTTGAGGCCCGCAATACAGCCGAACAAAACGCCGCCGATGATCACATTGTGGAAGTGGGCGATCAGGAAGACCGAGTTGTGCAGCACGAAGTCTGCCCCCGGAATGGCCAGCATGACGCCGGTCGCCCCGCCGATGACGAAGGTGATGATGAAGCCCATGGTCCACAGCATCGGCACTTCGAGGCGCACGCGGCCGCGGTACATGGTGAACAGCCAGTTGAACACCTTAACCCCGGTGGGGATCGAGATGATCATGGTCGAGATGCCGAAGAAGGCATTGACATTGGCACCCGCGCCCATGGTGAAGAAGTGGTGCAGCCACACGATGAAGGACAGGATGGCGATACACATGGTCGCATAGACCATGGCGTCATAGCCAAACAGACGCTTGCGGCAGAAGGTGGCCACGATCTCCGAGAAGATGCCGAAGGCGGGCAGGACGAGGATGTACACTTCCGGGTGACCCCAGGCCCAGATCAGGTTGACGTACATCATGGCGTTGCCGCCGCCGTCATTGGTGAAGAAGTGCATCCCGAGGTAACGGTCGAGACCCAGCAGCGCCAGAGTGACGGTCAGGATGGGGAAGGCGGCGACGATCAGGATGTTGGCGGCCAGAGTCGTCCAGGTGAAGACCGGCATGCGCATCAGGGTCATGCCCGGCGCGCGCATCTTGAAGATGGTCGCAATCAGGTTCACCCCGGACAGTGTCGTACCTATCCCCGAAATCTGGATGGCCCAGAGATAATAATCGACCCCCACACCGGGCGAGAATTGCAAGCCTGACAGCGGCGCATAGGCGAGCCAGCCCGTATGGGCAAACTCACCAACGACCAGCGAGACGTTGATCAGCACCGCGCCCGCCGCCGTGAACCAGAAGCTCAAGCTGTTCAGATACGGGAAGGCCACGTCGCGCGCCCCGATCTGAAGCGGCATGATGACGTTCATCAGGCCGATCACGAAGGGCATGGCGACGAAGAAGATCATGATCACGCCGTGGGCGGTGAAGATCTGGTCGAAGTGGTCCGGCGGCAGGAAGCCGTGCCCGCCGGCCGAGGCCAAAGCCTGCTGCGCGCGCATCATCAGGGCGTCGGCAAAGCCGCGCAACAGCATGATGAGGGCCAGGATGATGTACATCACACCGATCTTCTTGTGATCGACGCTGGTCAGCCACTCTTTCCACACATAGGGCCAGAGCTTGAAATAGGTGGTCAGGCCGAGCACGAGCACGGCGGCACCGACCATACCGGCACCGGCCCCCATGATGATGGGGTCGTGCCATGGCACGGAGCTGATATCGAGTTTACCGAAGAGGAAGCGAAGAACGGGGTCTTCGTGGAGTTCGGCGACAGGGCTGGACATGGGTTATAATCTTTTTACGGGTCAGGTTTGGGGGCGGCGCGGAACTCAGCTTTCCGGAGTGGCGCGGTTCAGCGCCACCTTGTCGGCCGTCTTGTTTTTGGACGTCAGGATCTCAGGGGCGACGCAATCGACCGCGCCGGGCACCAGATTCTTCATCATCGCCATGTTGAAGGCGTCTTCCTTACAAAGACCCCCATCGGCGCAGCCATTGAGGACCTTGGTGAAGAGGGCGGGCTGAACCGCTGCATAATAGGCCGGGGCCTTCAGCGTGCTTTTCTGGTGCAGGCTCTTGTAGGCGCCGGCATCGAGCGTCTGACCGGAGGCCTTGGCGCTGGCCACCCAGGCATCGAAGCCGGTCTGGTCCACGGCCTTGGCCTTGAACTTCATGTCGGCGAAGCCGAAGCCCGAATAGTTGGCGGAAATGCCGTCATAGACACCGGCGTGGTCGGCGCGCAGCGACAGGTGCGTTTGCATGCCGTTCATGGCGTAGATCTGCGTGCCGAGCTGCGGGATGAAGAAGGAGTTCATCACGCTGGCCGAGGTGATCTCGAAATGGACGGGGACACCGACCGGCATGGCCATCTCGTTGACCGTGGCGATGCCGTACTGCGGATAGATGAACAGCCATTTCCAGTCGAGCGCCACGACCTGAACCTCGATCGGGGTCACGCCCGCCTTGTCGGCAGCGGCTTCGACCTTCTTGTGCGGATCAAGCTGGTGCGTCGAAATCCACGTCACCGTACCGAGCGCGATGATGATCAGCGTCGGGATGGCCCAGACCACAGCTTCGATGCGGTTGGAGTGCTCGAAGTTCGGATCATAGGTCGCCTTGGTGTTCGAGGCGCGGTAACGCCACGCAAACCACAGCGTCATGACGATCACCGGCACGACCGGGATCAGCATGAGGAGGGTGGCGAGGATGATCAGGTCCTTTTGCGCCAGACCGACCGGACCCTTGGGGTCCATCAGCGCCCAGTCACAGCCGCTTAAGGACACGGCGGCGGTCACCATCAGGCCCGCAATAAGGCCCTTGCGGATCAGGTTCCTGCCTTCAAAAAAATTCAGATGCACGACGCGTTCACCGAAGTAAGTCCCGCACGCGGGAGGTTTTCAAATGTCAAAGCGTTCGCGTCCTAATGAAATTGGGAAGAAGCGCAAGGGACAAATTGTCTCAGGCGGATCGGTCGCATCCTGTTAACCATGCCGGTATTTTTGTTATTTGAAATTCGGCACTTATGTAAAAAATGCGTGAGAAGGCGCAGGCTTGGGGATAAATAAATGACATATGTGTCAGATTGCCGCAGATTCGACTTGCGCAAACCGTTGCGGCGCGTAAGGATGAGACAAATTGACGCTGTTGTGAGTTTTGGCGTCAGCTATGGAGGAACTGACATGACGGATGCTCTGCACACCTATCGTTTCGGACCGGTCGTCAAAATCGCCCTGCTGTCGGCGGCCCTGCTACAAATTGTCGCAGGCGTTCTGCTTATGGCGCAGGCCTATCTGGCGGGCGGCACGGTTCTGCAACAGTTTTCGGGCGTGGTGCTGGGTATGATCCCGGTGTCGATTGCGCTCTTCCTCACCCCGGTTCTCTGGCGCTGCGAACTGCGCGTCTTTGAAGACCGTCTGGAATATCAGGGCGTCCTGCTCGACATCGCCATTCCGCGCGATCACATCGTCGCCGCCGTCGCCCCGCGTCGCGGTCTGGGCATGTTTGATGTGTCTCTGGAGCTGGTCAATGCGCCGTTCCGTCGCCTGCATCTGGCCATTATGGACCGCAATGAGGAGCGTCTGGCGCGCTGGCTCACCCAGACGGCGTGAGAGGTTTAAACGGGGTTGAAACGAGAATAATAAACGAAGCGCCCGTCCATCGGACGGGCGCTTTTACTTTGCCTGTGGCTCATCCCCGGACATCTCTCCCCGCCGGCCGCGACGGCTTAGCCACAGACTGATGCCGGCCAGACCGCCCGCCAGACTGAACCACGTAATGGCATAGACCAGATGGTTGTTGGTGAAGCGTACGACGGTCAGTCCGCCCTGCGGTAGGCCGCCGGGCAAGGGCGTGGCCTCGGCGTCGACGAACCAGTTGGGCACCTTGAGCTGACGCGCCCTCGCGATCTGCGCCACGTCGCGCAGGAACCATTGGTCCTTGGCCGGGTCGTTGGGCTGCGAGAACAGCCAGCCCCTGTCCTGGCTCAGGCGAACAAGGCCAGTGACCTCGACCTCGCCGCCTATCTGCCCGGCGGTGCGCGTGGCCGGATCACGCTTATCCGTCGGCACATAGCCGCGATTGACCATGACCGTGCCGTCTGGTGTCTCCAGCGGCGTCATCACCCAGTAGCCCGCACCTAAATCGGTCAGAGCATAGACCTGCGTTTCCTTGTCATGTCGGAAATGACCACGCAGCCTCACGCGCCGGTATTCATCGCGCTCAGCGGTGAAGGCGGGCCAGCCACCCGGTCCGCGCACCAGGGGCTGAGGAGCGGCATGGACGCGCGCCGTGACGGTTTTGATCAGCTCCGTTTTCCACATCAGGCGCTGCACCTGCCAGATCCCCAATCCGCTCAGGGTCACGACGGCGACACAGACGCAGATCAGGGCCAGAAAACGACGCATGGCATTCCCTTTCACAAGGCGATCACACCCCCGCAGGGTGGCCTATAGGGCATTGGCGCACAATATGCACGAAAATGTGTAATGCCAGTGGGTTCCCATTCGCTACGGACGGGTGTTTATTTACCACTGGTTAATCCTGTGATCCCATAACTCGCGATTATAGAGTGGCGTAACCCTATTGGCAGACGGCGGTCGCAGCGGGCGGCTGACGCAGATAAGCAGGGCGGGGGTCCTCTTATGGTTTTTGAAATGTCCGGCACGCAGAAGGATGTGCGCAGCCTCGCAAATCTCGGCGAGACGGCCTCGACGTCGCGCGTGCTGAACCTCGGCTACGTCTATCGTGCGCACGGCGAATTGCCGGAATATACGGCCAAGCCGTTCTTTGCCAACCGGCAGATGAACCGGGCCCTGATCCTCAAACACACGCTGCGCGCCAATGAGCAGGACCTGTTCACTAAGCCGCGCCGCACCACGACCAAGATCATCCTGCCGTTCGATCCGGACGATCTGAAACTGGGCGGGCAGTCGGTGCTGGTGGGGCAGGTCGGTTACGACAACTTCTTACGCAACATCTATAACACCAAAACCATCGCGGCCCTGCCGGATGTAGAGGTGTTGCGCGCGCTGGATGAACTGCCGTCGCTCGATCCGTTTTTGGTGCGCGAGCATCTGGGGCGGCGCGGCTATCGCCCCGCAAGCTGTTATCTGCATATCACCCAGGCCGACATTGCGCGCATGATCGGCTTTGCCAATGGCGAAATCGAGAGTCTGGTGCGCGAGGCCTTCGGCTCGGCCATGCAGCAGGCGACGCTTAAACTGGCGGGCAAAATTCTGGCGAACGAACTCGATAATGAACTCGATCCGCTGCGCATGACGCTGCGCCTGTCCAGCGCCGAATTTTCCGACGGCATCTTCTCGTGGCGTGGCTTTCTCTATTTCAAATGGCGCTATACCGAGCTTCAGGGCGAACTGAACAAGGTGCTCAACGGGCTCGCGACCTACCAGCCCATGCTGACGCGCGACAAGGCGGTGCTGGAGTTTCTGGCCGATATCCGCCCGCGTCTGGCCAAGCGGATTTCACTGGCCATCGTCTCGGTCGGTCGCACGCTGGCCGTCTATGATCAGGCCTATCTGGCCCTGACCAAGGGGCATGATCCCGGCCCCTTCCGTCGCTTCCTGCTCGAAGGCCCGTCGTTGTTCTTCGAACTGGGCGAACATATTGGCATCCTCAGCCACATCAGCTCCTTCTGGAATTACCGCATGTCGCGGGTCAACCGCATGCAGCGCATGTCGGCGGAAGAATATTCCGAACTTCTGATGGACTATTCCGACAGCCTGTCGGCGCTCTATCTTGAGGATGAGAGCACCGCCCAGAGCTGGTAAGGTGTTGAGAACGCCTTCCAAAACGTGTGCAACGGTAGTCGCGGTGCGGCTTGCGGCTTACCGGAAGGGCTCGACCATCTGCACCGGGCCATAGCCTAGTGCTTCCAGACGCTTGGCCTGCGTCGCCGCGTCCCCGACCACCACCAGTATCATGCGATCCGTGTTCAGATAGGTGCGCGCCACCTGCTGCACCGTGGCTCTGTCGAGCGTGGACAGGGTGGCGTTTTCGCGGGCAATATAGTCTGCGGGCAGACCGTCATCTCCGATACGGGCGAGAAGCCCCAGCTTGGCGCGCAGCGTCTCGAAGGCGCGGGCGCGCGCCTTGATCAGCGATCCCTTGGTCAGGTCGAGATCGGCCTGGGTGTAGGTGGTGCCAAAGTCGCGCATGATGTCCCGCATCAGGGTCGCGGATTCCAGCGTGACATTGGCGCGCACCGGCGCCGTCATTTCAAAGCGCCCGCCGGTCGTGCCGCCTGCAAAGCGCGAGTCGGCCGCGTAGGTATAGCCCTTGCCTTCGCGCAGTTCCTGCGTCAGGCGTGACGCGAAGCCGCCCCCGCCCAGAATGAAGTTGGCCGCATAGCCCTTGAACCAGTCGCCCGAACCGCGCGCCGGGCCCGGCCGCACAAAGAGCAGAGCCGACTGCTTGGCGCCCGGTACGTCGTAGAACAGGATCTGCGTGCGCGCCGGTTCGCTAAAGGCAATGCTGCCCATCGGGGTCGGTGCCGGTCCGGTCCAGCGCGCCGCCAGCGGTGCAAAAGCCTTGGCGACCTCCGCTTCGCTGATCGCTCCGGCCACGCGGATGCGGGCGGCCTGCGGCGCATAGGTGCTGGCCATAAAGCGCTTCAGGTCATCCAGACTGAGGGCGGTGACCGATTCCGGCGTGCCGCGCACATCGTTGGCCAGCGCGCTGCCTTTATAGAGGGCGCGGCGCATGACCAGTTCCGCCACCTCCTCCGGCTCGGCGCGGGAGGCCTGAATCCCGGCAATCGCCGCGGACTTGGCCAGCGCCAGTTCTTCCGGGTCCCAGCGCGGTTCAGTGAGCATTT
The DNA here is from genome assembly GCF_037101385.1 of Asticcacaulis sp. DW145. NCBI lineage: Bacteria > Pseudomonadati > Pseudomonadota > Alphaproteobacteria > Caulobacterales > Caulobacteraceae > Asticcacaulis > Asticcacaulis sp. DW145. The sequence goes on from NZ_AP029026.1 coordinate 29,300, forward strand.
CGGTGATCAGCGCCGCCGTTGCCCCGAAATTGCGGGCCAGGGTCGTGCCGCTGATCAGGGTGCGTTCCTGGCCCACATCGACCGACAGGCTGGCCCCCAGGCCTTTCAGGGCGTTCTGGAACTGCTCGCGCGTGCGGGTTTGGGTGCCACGCACCAGCATGTCGGCGACCAGACTGGCCGCCCCCGGGCGCGCGGGGTCGTCGCGCAACTGACCGCCGTCAATCGCGATCTGGAAGGCCACAACCGGCAGTTCGTGGTCTTCTATGCCCGTCAGGCCCGTCCCGTTGGGCAGGGCCCCTTTCCAGATGGCGGGCGTTTTCACCTGCGGGGTCGGGCCTGCGGGCGGTTCAACCGTGCGGTCGATGCGCGACGGCGTGCGCGGCACCTGCGTGCGCCCGGCCGTCTGATCAACCGCCGCTTCGGCCCCCTGCACAATCGCCTCTTCGGCCTCGACCTTCGCCGGTTGCGATCCGCTAAGGGCGAGCGCGTCCTGACCCTTTGGCAAGACGCTGAGTTCAAGGTGCGGCCGCGCCAGATCGAAGCGGTCGAGCGCCGCCATCACGTCCGCCGGGGTGAGGGCCTTCAGTTGCTTCAGATAGGTATCGACCAGATCAGGACGGCGGGACTGGGTTTCGGAGTCGGCGATCATCTGCACCTTGCCGATGACGCTGCCCACCTGCTGATAGAGGGCGGCCTCGCGTGACGCCTTCAGGCGCTCCAGCTTTTCCGCGCTGATGCCCTCGCGCCGGAAGCGGGCCATACCCGCACTGACCGCCGCCCGCACCGTGTCCAGCGGCACATTTTCAAAAGCCCGGATCTGCATCAGGCCGAGGCCGGTGATCTGATTGTCCCAGACGAAGCCGTCCACGCCGTCGCTGACCTTGGCGTCTTCGACCACGGCCTGATAGACCGGACCATCCGGCCCTTCGGTCAGAGCGGCGAACAACAGCTCATCCGCCACCGTCTCCGGCGCGCCCTTTTGTGTGGCGGGCCACACCAGGGTGAGCTGCGGCAGGGGGGCGAACTTATCGACATAGCTCAGCCGGCGCGTTTCGCTCAGGCTGGCCGGGCGCGGGGTGGGGATGGGGGCGGGCTGACCCGCCTTGAACTCGCCGAAATAGCGTTCGACCCACTGGCGGGTCTGGGCCGGATCGAAGTCGCCGGAAATCACGAGGGTGACGTTGTTGGGGACGTACCAGCGGCGGTAGAAGCTGCGGACACCCTCAAGCGAGGCCGCCGACAGGTCCGCCAGCGAGCCTATCGTCGTCCAGCTATAGGGGTGGTCGGGGGCAAACAGGGCCGACTGAACGATGGGCAGGACCTGACCATAGGGGACATTGTCCACGCGCTGACGCTTCTCGTTCTTGACGACCTCGATCTCTTTGGCGACGACGGCCGGTGTGACGGTATTGATGAAGAAGCCGAGCTTGTCGGCTTCGGCCCACAGCATCTTTTCCAGCGCATCATTGGGAACGGTCTGCAAATAGACCGTGTGGTCCATATTGGTGTAGCCATTGGCCCCTTCACCGCCCACGCGCGCCGACAGCTTGTCGAGCCCTCCGGGGCCGAGGTTTTCCGAATTCAGGAAAAACAGGTGCTCGAACAGGTGGGCAAAGCCGGTGCGTCCGGGCACTTCGCGCGCGGAGCCCACATGCGCGACCAGCGCCACCGCCACGACCGGGTCCGACCGGTCCACATTGAGCACCACCCGCATCCCGTTGGGCAGGGTATAGGCCTCGGCGGGAATGAGCGAGGCGGGGGCCGCCGCCCGGGTGGCCGAAGCCGGCGGTACGCTCTGACCTGCGGCGGGCAAGGCCGCAAGGGTGAGGGCCGCCGCGATCAGCGTGGCATGAACAGGCGATGTCGTCATAAGGGGCTCCCCAGCCGTCCGGACAAAGGTCAGTACGCGTTCAAACGAAATGGACTGTAACCCTTAGAGCGCATTCCGAAAAGTGTGTAACGGTTTTCGGTATCAAATGCGCGACAAAACAGACAATTAGAGTGGATTTTGATTTAAGGAACAAAATCCACTCTAATCCGGACAGACGACAAGCGGCCTCAGGCCAGTTGGCACAGGTCCAGTTCGCTGAAATCGCCATAGTCGAGGTTTTCGCCGCCCATGGCCCAGATGAAGGCATAGTTGGAAGTCCCCGCCCCGCAATGGATCGACCACGGCGGGCAGATAATGGCGTCTTCATTGGCGGCGACCAGGTGGCGCGTGTGGCCCGGCTGACCCATGAAGTGAAACACGCGATCGTTTTCGCCCATCTGAAAATAGAAATAGGCCTCCGAGCGGCGGTCGTGCAGGTGCGGCGGCATGGTGTTCCACACATTGCCGGGCTTGAGCAGGGTCAGGCCCATTAGCAACTGCGCCGAACGGCAGACGCGCGGCACGATCAGTTGATGGATGATGCGGTCGTTCGAGGTCTGAAGGCTGCCGCGTTCCAGCGGGTGACTGCCCGACAGCGGTATGTGCCGGGTGGGATAGCTGACATGCGACGGGGTCGAAGCGAGGTAGAAGCGCGCCGGGGTCGCGGCGTCCACGCTTTCAAACGTCACCTCGCCCGTATCCGCGCCGATATAGAGGGCATCGAGCGGGCTCAGCGCATAGGCGACGCCTTCGACGCGCACCGTACCCGCACCGCTGCCGACATTGACGACGCCCATTTCGCGGCGCGCCAGAAAGGACGACCCGGCGGCCGAGGCGGGCTCGCTCACCACGGGCAGGGCGACGCGCTGCTGCACCGGGGCGGCCCCGCCGATCACGAGGCGTTCCTGATGGAGGTAGTTCAGCCTGACCGCTTCGGGCGCGAACAGGCCGCTGATCAGATAGCGGTCGCGCAGGGTCTGCGTATCGGCGAGCGCCAGCTGATCCGGGTGGGTGGCGTAATAGGTCTTTTCAAACATGATCAGCCGGGCACCCCCGGCCGGGCATCGACCGCATAGACGTGATTGGCGCCGTGCATGTTGGAGACGAAGACCAGCCACTGGCCATCCGGCGTAAAGCGTAGATTGGGCTCAAGGCGGTAGTCGTGCGCCGTCATATCGACCAGCCGCGTCGCCCTGAACTTTTCAATCGTGATCAGGTCCGCATCATAGGAGGGCAGGTCGGCATCGACGATGGTTTCGGCCTCCAGCAGCGAAATCCATTTGCCGTCCGGTGCGTGGGCCACCATGTCGGCATCGCCGCCGTCCGAGGCAAAGGTTTTATTGTCGGGCGCCATGTTGAAGTGCACGCCCCAGTCGTTGGCCTCCAGCCGCTTCCAGACGCGCTTGCCGGTGGCGAGTTCGAGGCCCGCCACCCAGAAGACCTGACCGCGCGGCGTTTGCAGGTCGTACCACAGCCATTTACCATCGGGGCTGAAGAATTCGTGGCCCCAGATCTCCATATTCATGCTGCGGGTGTGCGCACTTTTCAGCCCTGTGCCGTCGGATCGGATGAGCTTGATGCGATCCACGCGGTGCCACGGCCCTTCCATGCAGAAGCGGATCAGGGTCGGGTCGGTCGGTGAAAACTGGGCGTGGCCGATCCATTCCTCGGTTGTGTAGAGGACGCTTCGCGCCTGTGTTTTGAGGTCGATAGTGAACAGCTCCGCCGGCACGCGCGCCGCCCAGCGTTCCAGCATCCGCACGCCCTTGGCCCTGGCGAAGTTGAGCGGCTTGCCGTCCGGCCCCAGCGCCGCATATTCGGCCTGACCGAACTTTTCCAGCGAGCCCTTGTCCTTGGGCTGTAAGGGCTTGGCGCCATAGGCGACCTGACCCAGAAGCAGGGTGTCATCGGCATTGGAACCGGTGATGCGCCCGGCCGGGATGCGCGTCAGCTTGCGCACCGTTTTGGTGTCCACATGGATGGCGTAGAGCGTCTTGGGGCGGTCCTCGGCCTCGCCCTCACCGGGGTCGGTGACGGCATAGACCGCTTCGCGCGTGGTGCGCATCATGAACAGAAGCTCGTTATCCTTGCCCTTGACGAGCAGGCTGGTCTTCCAGTCGCTCAGGCGCACGGCCACAATGCCCGACGGCGACTTGATCACCATAAGATCGCCCTGGGGGGTATAGACCGGGCGGTAGAAGTAAAGCACGCCAGAGCCGTCTTCGTCGGATATTCGGATCACGCGGCGACCCGTCTTCGGGTCGATGAATTGGCGCGGGATCGGCCCTTGCGGGGCGGGGGCAGGTGTCGCCGGGGTTTGCGCCTGCGCGGCCTGCCCCACGACCAGAGGCAGCAGGGCCGAGGCCCCCCACAGGCCCTTCAACGCGGCGCGGCGGGTCGAATCCGACATGGGGTACTCCTTACGGTACAGGTTTAAAGCTGAAGGTCTGCGTCCCGACGAAGGCGTCCCACGCCTCGCGCGATTTGAAATCAAGCCCGCCGTCCCAGGCCGATCCCATGTAATAAACGAAGGGCGTACCCGGCGTGACGCGCACCAGAATCAGATAGTTTTCAGCGTCTTCGGTAAAGCCTTCGACCAGGGCCGGATCGACGGCGATGGTGATGCCGATATGGCCGTGATCGCCGACGTCCGGCTCCCAGAAGCTCAGCAGACCGTTTTTGGCGTCCTTCGTCACCACGCCCGACCCGCCATCGCTCTTACGCTTGTTGATGCCGATGCCGACGATCAGCGGGTCTTTGGTGTCCGAGCGCAGGGTTGAGGTCATGCGCGTGAAGTTCGACCCCAGCGGCAGGGAGAAGGTGCGCGTCTCCCATACCTTGCGCACCACATCGACGGGCCAGGGACGGTAATCGACGCTGAACTTCGCCTCATCGCCGCCGGTCTTGTCGATGCGGTAGGTCGAGAAGTTGCGCGATGTCCACAGCTTGTTGTCGTACCAGATGCCAAGCCCGCCCGCGCCGCGCCCGCGCCCGACATCGTAATAGTCGAGCCCTTCACCGCGGTCGGTGTGGTAGTTGGGGAATTTCAGTTGCCGGTCCATGAAGGGATAGCGCACACGCTTGGCCCACACGTCGATGCCGGAACCCGACGGCGCTTCGCGCGCTTCCAATGCCGGGCCGTAGATGCGGTGCGCCACGCGGTCATTTTCCCACAGGAGGTCATCGAGGCGATCCGGCGCAAAGCGGGCGACGGCGCGCGGCGTCTGATCAGCGGGTGGCGTCAGCTTTTCAACCGGGGCCGGGCGTTTCAGCGTCGCCGGATCGTAGGCGAGGGCGCGGGTCGCCTTCATTTCGGCCTCGCGGCGCGCTTTTTCGGCGTCCCCGACGACGGTCACCGGCGCGATGGGTTGCGGTGTGCTGGCGAAGATGGCGTCCTCGCCGTCGCGCGGCAGGGGCGCTTCGGGCAAGGCCTGTACCGGTTCAGTGAGGTCCATCACCTCGATTCCGGCCAGCAGATAGGCCCCGGTGGCATAGGGGCCGACATCGGTGGGCTTGGTCGGGACCGGGCGGTCGCCGGTCTTTTGCGCCGCGCCGATCAGGCCATTGGGCAGGACATGGCGATTAAGCGCCGCCCAGCCCTTCGTCACCGCCGGCTGATAGGTGGCGCGGTCCAGCAGACCGTGATTGATCCCCCAGGCCAGCGCATAGACGAAGAAGGCCGAGCCGGAGGTTTCGGCTTCGGGATAGCCCTTTGGGTCATTGAGGTCGCTGCGCCACAGGCCGTCGGCCTGCTGCAATTCGATCAGGCGGCTGGCCATCTTTTTGAAGATATCGACATAGAAGGCACGGCCTTCAAACCCAGCGGGCATGGCCTCCAGCACGCGCACGAGGCCGCCCATCACCCAGCCATTGCCGCGCGCCCAGTAGATGGGTTTGCCGCCTGTGCCTAGATGGCTTTGGTCCTTGAAACGCTCGTCGCGCAGGAAGAGGCGGTCCTGTTCGACCCACAAACGCGCGGCCGTGCGTCGCCATTCCCTGTCCATGGCCTTGAGGTATTTAGGATCGCCGGTCAGGGCCGATTGTCGCGCCAGCACCGGCGGGGCCATGAACAGGGCGTCGCTCCACCACCAGATCAGGGCCTCGGTCTCCTGCGGGCGGTTGAGGTGCGGCACCATGTAATCGAGGCGCTGTTGCAAGGGCATGAGCACGCCCGGCTGCCCCCGGCGCGCATAGAGTTCCTGATAGAGGTCGCCAATAGCCAGCTCGTCGGCATTGAGCATCAGACGCTCGGCCCGCGCGCCGCGAAAGGCGTAGTTATAATGCTCCGCCGTGGCGGTCAGAAAGCGCAGCGTGTCGGGATTATCGCTGATCCGCGCCAGTCGGCTGGCGCCGACATAGAAGGTGGCGGCCACCCAGTTGGAGGAAATTTCAGAGAGGTTGGAGCCCGTCGAAAGCTGGATCGGACGGCGGCTCATATCGGCGATCTGAGCGGCGGCGACGTATTCCAGCACGGGCAGGATCGCCTGACGGCTTGGCACCCGGTCCGGGGCAAAAACAGTATCAGGACGCTTCGGCAGGGTCAGCCAGCGCGCTTCGATCCCGGCCACGGGGGTTGTCTGCGGCGCATCGGCGGCCACAACCGATGCGGCCAGAAGGGCGCTCATGACCAGCGACAGGGTGGCGTGTTTCAGGCGCGGGTGCAAGGTCATGGGAAACGTCCTTAAAAAGGGTCCGGCCCCGGATGAAGGGGGCCGGACTCAGTTACGGGCAAAGTTACGCGTACTTAAAAGGGTTTAGAAGGTCGTGATGATACCGAAGTAATAACGGCGACCATAGTAGAGGGTATCGAACACATAGGGCGTACCATTGCCGACATTGCGGTATTCCTCCGGCGAATAACGCGTCACCATATCATCGAGCAGGTTCTTGCCTTCGGCAAACAGTTCTAGCTTCTTGTTGACCTTATAGGACATGCGCGCATCCAGCGACTTCGAGCCGTTCTTGTAGATGGGGGTCACGGTTTTGAAGTAGCTGGTCGCGCCGCCATAGGGCTCCAGGTTGATGCCAAGCGCCTGTTGGGTCGCTTCGTTCGGCACGCGGTTGGCGCTTTCGCTGGCGTCCATGCGATCATAATAGAAGTCGCGCTTTTGATAGGCGACGCGGGCGTTGAGACGGCCGTCATCGTACCAGAGATTGACGTTGTAGTAGTAGTCAGACTGGCCGCGCGGCGGCAGGGCCTTGCCGGTGATCGGGTCAATCGCCGTATTGGCGGCGTTCGACTCGGTCTTGGAATAGTTGAAGCCCGCGCCTGTATACCGCAGATACCACGGCAGGTAGGTGAAGGCGGTCTTCGCCGACACTTCGAAACCGGTTTGCTTGAGCCCGCCGGGACCATCTTCAAAAGTATCGGCGATGTACTTGGTGCCCTCAAGCTCGTACTCCGGCAGGGTGACGTTTTCGGGACGCTGCGTCTTTACGTCGATGCTGTAGGAGGCCACAGACACCTGCGTGTCCTTGTTGGGATACCATTCCAGCGACAGGTTGGAGGTGGTGGCCTCATAACCCTTCAGCTCCGGATTGCCGATACGACCCGAGCAGCGGGTAGCGCTCGAAGCGGTAGGGTCTTCGGTGTCCGGGTCACCGTCGTCAAAATAGCCGGGATTATTGGCATAGAAGTTGAGCAGGGCCTGATCGAGCTTATAGCAGTTGGCCGCACTCGTCCCGGTCAGGTTGGTCATGCTGGGGCGCGCGCGCTGCTTGGCAATCGAATAGCGCACGACCACCTGATCCTCGATCGGCCAGACGGCCAGGTTGAAGCTCGGCAGGAAGTCTTCCGACTGGCGGTCGATCTGACTGATGCGGCGCGACACAAAAACGTCGGTATAGGGGGCCGGATTGTTGGCCGAAACCTTGGTCGTATCGAGCGTGCGGTTATAGAAGTTGATCGAAGGTGCGGCATGCACCTCGATGCGCTGATAGCGGAAGCCGAGATTGCCCATTACCGGCATACCGAACAGACGGGTTTCGAAATCGCCCATCAGATAGGCCGAGGTCGTGTCTTCTTCAGTCGAGTAGCTGGGGCGGGTATAGGTCTTGCCGTCCGACGCGATACATTCGTACAGGCAGTTCAGATTGTGGTGGCTGAGGTCGGCATATTTGCCAAGCGTGCCGAAGAAGCTGTCGAAGTCGAACGCCGTCCACGAATTGATCAGGGCCCCGCGGTCCGGCATGCCTTCGAAATAGTTGGCGCCCGGCATCTTGATGATGCTGTTTTGCAGCAGTTCGCGATACTGGGCCGGGGTGAGCATATGCTCCTTTTCCAGACGGTCCTGACTGGTCGGGCTGGTCACAAGGGTGCGTGAGCCATACTGACAGTTGGCGCCGCTGACGCTGGGGTCGCACAGGCGGATATAGTCGAGGCTGCGGGCCCGCGACAGGGTGACGCCCGGTGCGATGTTAAAGCCGCCCTCGCGCCACGTCTTGTTTTCGCGCGCCGTATGAGAGACGCCGAACTTGACCGTCTTTAGCGGGCCAAAATTATCGAAGAAGCGCGTCACATCGAGTTGAAGGTTCAGCTCGTTATTCTTGTCGGCCTGCGGCGTGTATTCCAGACGCGCCGTGGTCGTCGGATTCTGGAAAACACCGGGACGCGGCGTCGCTCCGGCATTGTCGGCCGCAGTGGGGTAGAAGGCCGAAGGACTGCTCAGATCGACATTCGGCACCTCAAACGTCCACAGGCCGTTTTCCGGGATCATGTAAAAACGCGCCGAAGGGATGGAGGCGATGATCTTGAAGGCATCATCTTCGCGCTCGCCCTTGGCAAAGCCGTACTGGATGCGCCCCTTGGCGATCCACTGACCCTTTTTATAGTCGAGGCCGATCTGGGTGTAGTGCTGTTCATTGGTCCGCTGAATATCGCGCACCTGGCTGTCATAGTTCAGCGTGGTGACGCCATTGCCACGGATCAGATCGTACTGGGTAATGTAATGGTTGGCATTGACCACCACATTGCGCATGTTGGTGCTCAGCACACCCGCCGTCGAGGTCGAGCCGGAAGGCGCGATGATCTGAAGGTTATAGGCCTGAAAATCCTGTTTGCGGATATTGGGGTTGTAGGAGATGAAGCCGGTCAGGCTGTCGCTGAAACGATAGTCGGCGCGCAACTGGAACGAGGTGCGCGTATCGCGGCGGTTTTCACGCCGCATACGCGGCAACGACGGCGCATAGTCTTCCCACTGCGCATAGCAGTTCAGACGGCTGTTGATACCCGTCGTCGGCAGGGCCGCGCAGCCGGCCTTGGTGGTGACGGCGGCGGCCACCTTATCGTAGGGCGTGGTGAAGGTCTTTTCCGGCGAGTTGTCGTGATCGCCGGATGGCTGATAGCCGATCTGCTTGTCTGACACGCTGTTGAAATCGGTCGAAGTGCGCGCGTCGTCATAGGTGAAGTTGAACAGGACCCCCAGACGGTTATCGAGGAATTTGCGCGTCAGGATGAGGTTGGCGCGCGGCGACCAGTTGCCGTCCAGGGTATTGCGCTGATACTGCAGATTGAATTTGTACAAAGGCTTGGCGAAGTCGAGACCGCCGCGCTGTTCGATCTTCACCGTGCCGCCGACGCCGCCGGGGCGCATATCGGCGGTCTGGCCCTTGATCACGTCCACGCTCTTGATCAGATCCGACGACATGTCGTTGAGGGCCGTTACGGAACGTCCGTTTTGCGAATCGGTCGGCAGCATGGACATGCCATCGACTTCGATGCGGATCAGATCGGCGGTCTGGCCGCGAATGGTGAAGCCGCCCTGATCGCCGGAGTCGGTTACGTCGAGGGCCACACCGGCGATGCGCGCGATGGCCTCACCGACGTTCTTGTCCGGGAAGTTGCCGACGTCGTCGGCGACGATGGAATCTTGAGCTGTCGCCGCGCGCTTTTTGCGGTTAATGGCCGACTGTTCGGCGCGGCGCGCACCCACGACGATCACTTCCTGAACGCCATCGGCAGCCGATGCGGCAGGTTGTGCGGTTTGCGTATTCTGGGCCAGCGCGGCACTGGCGGTACTGAGTGCCAGAAGAGAGGCGCTGAACATAAGGGCGGTGCTTCTGAGTTTCATGGTGTTTAATCCCTTCCCATTGTGCGTCCCCGGATTGGTTTCCGGGTGGTGTGATTGGTGCGTTGAGGCGTGGCCACCGGTGTCATGCTGCGGCCGGAAAACCGTTTATCTCGGGTGTGTCTTTACCCAGTCGGCATAGGCATCGAGCGCCTTTTTGGGGCCGTTGCCGTACCAGGAATAGCCATTGCGACGGCCCTTGGAGATGTTATTGACATCGTCCTGTATCGACTTGTCCCAGTCGCCGAAGATGGGCTTACCCGTCTGAATGTCGTAATTGCGCGACCAGATCGGCCCCGCCCCCGGCTTGTCGATCAGCTTGCGGCCCTCGTCCTTGCTGACCTCGGTAAAGGCCTTGTCGTAAATGGCGTGGGCTTTGAGCCAGTTGACGCCTGCATGGATGGCGGCGCGCACCTCCGGCGTGGGCTTCGGCTGACGCATCAGAAACAGCAGCACATCCGTGCTCTCAGAACTGGCCAGAGAGCGCATCTCGTAATTGCGCGCCGAAATGGGGGCGAGCGTCAAAGCATCGACCTGCTGCGGCCAGACGGTCTTTTGGCCGTTCACCATGATCTGAGCGTCGAGAATGGGGCGCAAGGCGCGCGCGGCAGCCTCACCGGCCTTGCGGCGCAGATCAGCGGGCACGAACGCAAAATCCGGCTTACCTTCGGCGATATCGGTCAGGAGCAGGGCGGCCTGCGCCACCGCATCGTCATTAAAGGTAATCCCGTCGTGGAAACCGCCTTCGAGCGGATAGTTCTGCGGCCAGCCGCCATTGGGATACTGCGCCATCAGCAGATAGGCGATGCCCTTGAGAATGCTGGCGCGGTAGGCGTCGCCATCCTTGCCGGGTATTTGCGCCTGCACGCGGCCCAAAAAGCGCATCTCCGTCCACGTCGCGCCATTGTCCAGCGTGCCGACAAAGGTCCAGAAGCGGTCGTGCGGGGCATCGAAACTGCCCGTATTCAGCTCCATCGTCTCCGCATTATTCCCAAAGCGCTGACCCCGCAGGCGTGGCGGTTTGGTGCGATCCTGATTCTTGCTCCAGCCGCCCGACGGGGTCTGGAAGCTTACAATCGTGTCGGCCATGGCGCGCGCTTCGGGTGTGGCGTACCAGGCGGCGTCCTTATTGAGCGCCATCTTGCCGCTGCCGGCGACGGGCGGCGGGGGCGGGGTTTCGCCAGGCTGAAGCTCGGCGGCCAGCGTCGCCTTGTCGAAGGCCATCTGCTTCTGTGAGCGCGCAATATACTCAGCCCACGCCGCACGTTGACTGGCCGGAAGCTCGCTGAGGCGGCTCGGCGTCACCTCCGGGGCCGGTGTATTGGTGCCGATCACGGCGGCGGCCGCAAATTGAGGCGTGGCGGCAAAAGACAGGGCAAGACTCGCGGCGGAGATCAGGCCCACCCATCTGGCTGATGGCATTTTCGTCCCTTTTATCGGAATGTATTTTTTAAAATAGATACTCTAAGCCCGGTGGGGTGTAAACGAAAATGCTCACTTTCGACGTATTTTTTGAAATTCTTTTCATTTGCGAAATAGTGCGGCGTTGCAGCGTAAATGGATGAAAAAAACTGTGACTTTTTGGCCATTTTTTGATTGAACCTGCGCGTTCGTGAAGAAATCATCCGGCCAAATACGGTTGCCATGGCGGGATGGCGGTATTATGAAAAGGGTAAATTCGGACCCTGAGCCGAAATTAAAAGGGCCTGAGCGGGGGTAAAACCGCTCTCCGGTGATACAAGATTACAAATAAAGAGACTGCGCAGGCCGCCGTCCGGTTGTGGCGGGCCGCCCTAACGCGGCCGCAAGAACCCGCTGACCCCCCTACAGGAAGACCGCCCATGCCGATTTCGCTTTCCCGCCGTCACCTTCTGGTCACCGTCGCAGCCACCGGGGCGTCTCTGGCCCTGCCCGCTCAGGCGCAGGGCTCCCGCATTGACCGTCAGGCGCTGGTGCGGCGGCACAACCCGATCCTGACCACGCCTGATCCGCATGCGCCTTTGATGGTGGGCAATGGGAATATCGGCTTGACGGCGGACATTACCGGCCTTCAGACCTTTACCGAGCCCTATTCGAAAATCGCGCCGCTGCTGATTGAGGCGCAATGGGCGTGGCACAGCTTCCCCAATCCGCAGGGCTATACGGTCCGCGATACGCAGATCGAGATCGACGTGCGCGGGCAAAAGCGCCGCTATGGCTATCTTAAAGACTGGGCCGAGGCCGCGAAGAACCCCGCGGTCGCATGGATCCGCGAAAACCCGCACCGCTTCTCACTGGGGCGGCTGTCTCTCGACCTGCGGGCAAAGGATGGGACACCTGCGCGCTTTGCGGATATTAAAGAGACGCAGCAGACGCTCGACCTGTGGACCGGCACGCTGACCAGCCGCTTTGTCTATGACGCAGAGGCCGTGACAGTCGTGACCCGCGTCCTGCCCGACAGCGACACGATCATGGCTGAGGTCACCTCGGCGCTGGTGACGCAGGGGCGGCTGGGCGTTTTTGTGCGTTTTGCGGGTGTGTCGAAGACGCTGAACCCCGACCCGTCGGACTGGACGAACCCGGACGCGCACATCACGACCGAGATATCGCGCAAGGCCGGTGAAGTGCGCCTGAAGCGTCAGATCGACGCGACCACCTATCACGCGGCCATCGCCGCCCCGGGGGCCGGTATCGAAGCGATCGCGCCGCACAGCTATCGGGTCAGCGCCAAAACCCCGACCCTGACGGTCATGGCGTCCTTTTCGCCTGATCCCATTGCGGCCCTGCCACAGCCCGGCATGGCCAAGGCGGCCACTGAAACCCACTGGATCGACTATTGGTCGAAGGGCGGGATGGTTGATTTCAGCGGCTCGACCGATCCGCGTGCGCCGGAGCTGGAGCGCCGGGTCATCCTGTCGCAATATCTGATGGCGGTGAATGCGGCCGGGGCCTTCCCGCCGCAGGAGGAGGGGCTGTTCTCGAATAGCTGGAATGGCAAGTCGCACCTTGAGATGCACCCCTGGCATTCGGCGCACTTTGCCCTGTGGGGCCGGCCGCACCTTCTGGAAAAGAGCCTCGGCTGGTATGTGACCTTCCTGCCCAAGGCGAAGGCGCGCGCCGCCGAGCAGGGATTGAAAGGCGCGTGGTGGCCCAAGATGATCGGGCAGGATGGCGTCGATAGTCCGTCCAAGGTCTCGCCCTTCATCATGTGGCAGCAGCCGCACCCCATTTATATGTGTGAACTTCTGTATCGGGCAGGCGATAGCGGGCGCATCCTCAAAACCTATGGCGAACTGGTCGAACAGAGCGCCGAATTGCTCGCGTCCTTCCCCTATCTCGACGAACAGACGGGCAAGTACCGGCTGGGGCCGCCGATCATTCCGGTGCAGGAGAATTTCGACCCCCTGACCACCTATGATCCGGCCTTTGAGGTGGCCTATTATCGTTGGGGGATCGAGACGGCACAGGCGTGGCGCGAGCGGGCGGGTAGGGGCCGCCGTGCCGACTGGGACGCGGTTCTCACCAAATGGCCGGACCTGCCGCAAAAGGACGGCCTCTATCTGCCTGTGCGTTCTGAGCCCGGTTTCTGGGACAAGGCGGCGGGCGCGTGCAGATCAAATGCCTTAGATGAGGTATGCCAGAACCGCGACCACCCCTCCTTCCTGATGCCGCTGGGCTGGTTGCCGGGCCGGGATATCGATAAGCCCACTATGCGCCGCACGCTGGACCGTCTGAAACGCGACTGGGATTTGCGCCAGACCTGGGGCTGGGATTACGCCATGATCGCAATGACGGCGGCGCGGCTGAACGCGCCGCAAGAGGCCATCGACTGGCTGTTTTTCGACGCCAAAAACAACCACTATGGCCAAAGCGGCATGACGCCGCGCGTACATCTCGATGCCCATGCCGCGGCCTTTGTGCCGACCACAACGGGTGCCGGGGCGCAGGCCGATGCCGGGCCGGACGGGCCGGGCTATCAACGCGCCGCCGAAACCTATTTCCCGTCCAACGGCAGTCTTCTGATGGCCGTCGCCCTGATGGCCGGCGGCTGGGACGGGCAGGGCGAAGCGGCGCCCGGTTTCCCCAAAACCGGCTGGCGCGTGCGGGCGGAGGGTCTGCGGCCGTCCTTATAAAGGACCTGTAGCCACAGTTAGCCATTCGTGGCAATAAGTGGCTACCTATCCCTTCACCGCCGCTTCGATCTTCGCCACGTCGATCTTGCCCATGGTCATCATGGCCTGAAAGGCGCGTTGCGCGACCTCGCCGCCCTGCGTCATAGCCTCAGTTAAGGCGCGTGGCGTGATCTGCCACGACAGGCCCCAGCGGTCCTTGCACCAGCCGCACGCGCTTTCCTTGCCACCATTGCCGACAATCGCATCCCAATAGCGGTCGGTTTCGGCCTGATCTTCGGTGGCGATCTGGAACGAAAAGGCCTCGGTTTGCTGGAAGGCATCGCCGCCATTAAGCCCCAGACAGGGAATGCCGCAGACAGTGAATTCGACGGTGAGAACCTGACCCGCCTTGCCACCCGGAAAGTCGGTCGGAGCCTTATGCACGGCGGTCACCGCACTGTCAGGAAAGACGCTGGCGTAAAAGCGCGCGGCCTCTTCGGCCTCGCGCGCGTACCACAGGCAGATGGTGTTCTTGTGCATGGAAATCTCCTCCGTCTTTTTGCCTGCACCTTAGACCTCTCTGCCCGCGCTCACCATGCCGAATGTCAGGCGGAACCCTAAAATGCGCAAAAAAAAGAGAAGCAGGCGCTTCGAAAAAATAAGAAATAAAATCAGATATTTATTAAATCCAGGATGGAGATTGAAAAAACGAAGCCAAACTGCCATTATTAAACCAAATTGAAATAATTAAACAGCACCCAAGCGACGCTTCAAGGCGCTGTTTCTGACCCTATCTGGCCTCCGCCCGGGTGTGAGGCCTGCCCCACTCTGACGACCCAAACGGTCCATGGCCGGTGATGGGACGTATGTGAGAACGTGAGCGTGTATCTGATCACGTAGTTACCCGGCTCCCGGTCTTGATGTTTTAAGGCCTGGTTCGGTTTATTTCTCTCTCAGACTTTCACCCACTGTCTTCGGACAGTGGGTTTTTTTCGGGCTACGAGGCCAATGGGATAAGGATCTAGTGGGCTGCAATGGCGAGGTGAGCGCTATTGAGACCCTCCGACTGTGCCCGTAAACTCAGCAGGCCCTTCTGCCCCGGCTTCGCGCGCACAATGGCCAGAGCCAGTCCGTTGAAGGCTTTGCGCGTGGGCGAGGGGAAGGCCGTAAAATCGGTCGGATCGCCATTGTCGGTGGCAACGATCTCGCCCGGACCTTCCAGCGTGAAGGTCACCGTCTCCTTGGCGAAGGGTACGGTCTCGCCCTTGTCATCGACAATGCGCAGGGTGACGAAGCTCAGGTCCTTGCCATCGGCATCAATCACGCTGCGGTCGGCTTCCAGCGTCAGGGCGCGGGCGGCCCCCGTGGTCTGGCGACGCGCCTCGGCCCACGGCTTGCCGTCCTTATAGACGACGGCGCGAATTTCGCCCGGTTCGTAGATGACGTAGTCCCAGCGCAGTCGGTATTCGAACGGGCGCTTCTTGATCCGCCCCTGCGACTTGCCATTGACGAACAGCTCGGCCTCATCCCCGTTGGTGAACAGGTGTACTGGCGTCACCTCCCCCTCACGGCCATTTCCCGTATCTTTGGCCCAGTTCCAATGCGGCAGCAGATGCGCCACCGGCAGGTCGGGACGCCACCGCGCCTGATAGAGCCAGAAGCGGTCCTTCTTGAAGCCTGCCAGATCAATAATGCCGAAATAGGAACTGCGTGCCTCGTAATAGGGGGTGGGCTCGCCCAGATAATCCCAGCCGGTCCACACAAATTCGCCGGCCACATAGGGGTTCTGATCCTGAGCAGCCCAGTTACGGTCGGGTGAGGAACCGAAGTCGGCGGCAAACAGTTCGTAGGCACTGACCTGCCGGGTTTTGGGGTCGCCCCCGACGCCGGGACGCACCGGCCCGCTATTGGTACCGGGCACGGGAAACTGATACTCACCGCGGCTGGACACGGCGGCAGAGCTTTCGCTCTGGAAGATGATCTTGTTGGGGAATTGGGCGCGGAAAGCCGGGAACTTACTGGGCAGGCTGCGGATGCCCGCCCCCTGATAGTTGAGACTGATCACGTCCATCTCCGCCGGCAGGGGCATGTCGGCCTGCGCCCAGTTCATCGCATTGGTGACCGGTCGCGTCGTGTCCTCCTCGCGCAGGATAGTCACCAGCCGCCGGGCAATCTGTGCCCCTGCTTCGCCGGAATACTGCTCGCCCACCTCATTGCCGACGCTCCAGATGACGATCGAGGGGTGATTGCGGTCGCGCCTAAGCATGGCGCGCAGATCAGCCTCGTGCCAGTCGGGGAAGATCAGGTGGAAGTCGAGGGGCGTCTTGCGCTTTTCCCAACAGTCAAACACCTCATCCAGCACCACAATCCCCATCCGGTCACACAGGTCCAGCAGTTCCGGGGCGGGCGGGTTGTGGCTCATGCGCAGGGCATTGCACCCCATCTCCATGAGCATCTCCAGTTGCCGCTCAGCCGCCCGCACATTGAAGGCCGCCCCAAGCGCGCCGAGGTCATGGTGGTTATTGACCCCCTGAAGCGGCACAAACCGGTCATTGATAAAAAGGCCTTTGTCCGCGTCGAAGCGCAGGCTGCGGATGCCGAAGGGGGTCTCATAGCGGTCGATTTCACGCGTGCCCTGCATAAGGCTCGTCACCGCGACATAGCGGTTGGGCACCTGCGTCGGCGGTGGCCCCCACAGGCGGGGTTGTAAAACGGTAACTGAGGCTTTGACGACGGTGCTCGATGCGGCGGCCACGTGCACGGACTGGCGCGGGGTTTCGCTGATGGCGCGGCCGCTGGGCTTCCCCTTTGCGTCCAGCGCGTATAGGCGCGTGACGAGCGTGATATCGGCCGCTTCAGTGCCATCATTATCAACGCGGGTGACGATATCGACCGTGGCCTCGTTCTGAGAGACGCGCGGTGTGGTGATCTGCGTGCCCCAGTGGGCCACATGCACCCTGTCGGTCTTGACCAGCCAGACATTGCGATAAAGCCCCGCTCCCGGATACCAACGTGCCGACTCCGGCGGGTTGTCGAGGCGGATGACGATGTGGTTGGCACCGCCGTAGGTCAGGTGCGGCGTCAGGTCGAGACGGAAGGAATTGTAGCCGTAGGGCCAGCCCCCGACGAGGCTTTCATTGCACCAGACGGTGGCATAGGACATGGCCCCGTCGATATCGAGGAACAGGCAACGGCCCTTGTCGGAGGCCGGGACGTGCACCTCGCGCCGATACCACGCCGGTCCCCAGGTCTTCAGCCGCCCCATGCCGCCATAGGGGCCGGTCTCCAGAAACGGGCCCGCGATGGCCCAGTCATGCGGCAGGGTAACCGCTTTCCAGTGGGAGTCATCAAAGGCGGATTGCACCCAACTGACCTGCGCCCCCGGATGACCTTCGGGGCGGACGTGGCGTTTGTTGGGATCAGAGATAAAGGGATTGGCCGTGCGCAATATCCACGGTTTCAGCACGGGCCGCGTGGCGCTGACCAGAGTGGCATCGACGGGGCGGGCGTCCGCCTCCTTGCCATCCTCGCTCTTTTTGATCTCGGGACGGACGTCGTAGTCCAGGGCGCCGTTTAGGCCTTCGGGATCGCCCGCATGGAAGCGCCAGCCCTCATTAAGCGACAGGCGTTCGCGTCCGTTTCGGGCTTTGGCGACCGCCGTCTTTGGCAAAAGGCTCGTCGCGGCGGCCGCTGTCAGCAGGGCCCTTCGGGTGGTTGGAATGGCTGAGGTCATGCGCAGTTTTTCCCTGACGCGATAAAAGTCGTCAGCTTGTTTGTGAAGGGCCAAAAGGTCCGGGCAAGTATCCTAAAGAAAAAAAGACGGACAGGCCGGGAAAAGCCTGTCCGCCCAGAGGGACGTTTCGGGGAGACAGATCAGAACTTGCTGCGCCAGCCGAGGTGATAGGTGGCGCCGGGGTTAAAGTGGCTGTAGGCCGCGTTGGCATAACCGAAGTTGGTGCGGAACGGCTCATTGGTGATGTTGGTGGCTTCGAAGGTCAACTGACCCTTTTGACCGAACCAGTCGGTATTGTAGCTGGCCGACAGATCGACCTGGGCCCGGTCCGCCGCGATCAGAGGCAGAAGCAGCCCGTTTTGCGGGGCACCCGCGGCGATGCGTTCGTCGAACCACACATAGCTGGCGCGGACCGAGAACAGGTCGTTCTCATAATAGGCAGTGGCATTGACCGTCTGTGGCGAAAGCTGCGCCGCTGCCCCGTCCTTTTCGTCGTCCAGATGTGTGTAGTTGGCGCTGAAGCCCAGACCGTCAACGATGAAGTCGAGCGGTTGCACCCATCCCAGTTCGACGCCGGTCAGATTGATGGTGTTCACATTGACCGGCTGGTTGACGAAAACATCGGCGGTGGCGGGGCCGCCACGGTCATTGATCGCTTGCTGCTGCTGGGCCGTCAGAGACGCAAAGTCGATACCGAGGTCGGTGAACTTGCGCGTTGATTGCTGCACGACCGTGTAGCCGGTGACGGTCTTCTTGAAGAGGGCCAGACTGACGTAGCCGAGACCTCCGGTGTAGTATTCGGCCCCGAAGTCGAGATTGTCCGAATAGTAGGGTTGCAGTGACGGGTTGCCCGCAGATGCCGTTTGCGCTGACGGATCAGAGAAGCTGACGCCCGGCAGCAGATTGTTCGGATTGGCGCGGGTCAGGGTCTTGGAGGCGGCGGCGCGCAGCAGCAGCTTGTCCGTCACCATGGTCGAGACGTTGAGCGACGGCAGGTTGGCGCTGTAGGTGGTGCTGGCCGTTACGAACTGACGCACACCGTTGACGGTGACCGGGCCGGTCACGGTCTGATCCGTCACCGCGCGGCGTACACCCGCATTGACCTTGAACACCAGACCGGCAAGCGGCACCTGGGTGTTGTATTCGATATAGGCGCCCTTGTTCTTTTCGTTGATCACGCCCGAAGGGGTGCCCAGCGCCGAGTTGTTGGTGAAAGGCGCGGCGCTGTTGAAGGCAGCATAGTTGGTGGCGGCCTTCAGCTTGTTGAGGTCGGGCAGGATGTACTGTGTAAAGCCCGGCGTGCCGTCGAGTATGTGCGTGAAGTCCGAAGCCGGCCCAACGCCCAGATAGCTGGCGATGGCGCTTTGCGGCACGGCAGCGAAGGCGGCGGTCTGGTAGTTGGCCGAGTTGTCGAAGGCCGTGATCTTGCGATCGGCCTCGTCGTAGGCCGCCCCGACCTTCAGCGATGCACCGCTCTCGAAGTCGTAGGTCAGATCCGCGTGGGCACCGGCCGTATAGGTCGAACGCTTGACGTTCTGGATATTCACACGGTTCCAGGTCCAGCCGAGGTTGGGATCGGCGATATTGCGGCTCGGCTTGATGGTCGGGATAATGCCGTCGTTGGTGTACTGGATCGTCAGCCCGGAGTTAAACGGCGTGTTGAACAGGAAGCTCGGGGCTTCACGGAAGAAGACCGAATGGGTGTAGTTGGCCGCGGCATCAAGGCGCAGTTTCGGCGAAATCTGCCAACTCACGCTGGGGTTGACGTTGACGAAGTCGAGGCGCTCATCGAACTTGCGCGCTTCGACAAACATGGCCGAATTGGCGAAGGTGCCTGAGGTGACCACATTGTTGGCATCGACCTTCAGATTGATCGGCACCATACCGCCGGTGGCGGCCGTCGAGGAGTTGCGCACGAACCAGTTGAAGCTCGACCGGTCGTATTCCCCCTTGGCCGACGCGGCCATGATGTCGAGCGCAAAGCGCAGGGTGTCCGAGGGGCGATATTCAACAGCCGTGATCAGGGTCAGGCGGTCACGGTGACCATCCACATAGTTGAGACGACCCAGGCGCGGGATCATGGCATTGGTCAACTGATTGGCCGTCAGGCCGGGATTGAGGGCCAGAAGCGCGTTCAGGTCGAGGGTAGCGCCAGTGGTCAGACCATTGCCGGCATTGGCCGGCACCACGGTGGCGAAGCTGAAATTGTTGCCCTGCGCGTTGCTGCACGCCGTGTCGGTCGTGGGGCACGCCAGGTTGGCATTGGTCCAGCCCACCGAGTCAAAGCCGTCCGACCGGGTGCGCTGACGCGAACCGGCCAGACCGACCAGCACGCCCCACCTGTCCCAGGTTTTCGAGAAGGTGACGGCTCCACGCGGCGAGACGTCGCCGGAGGCTTCGCCGTAGGAGGCCGAAGCCGATACCGTCAGATGCTGACCCTTGTTGTCAAAGGGGCGGGCATTTTGCAGATTGACCAGCGACATGCCGCCTTCAAGCTGGCTGGCCGTCGGGGTTTTCGAGACGGTCAGCCGGGTGAACAGTTCCGACGGGAAGAGGTCAAGGTCCACTTCGCGGTTGGAGGCCCCGCCGTCGATACCGCCGTCAGAGGCCACCGCCACGCCGGCATTGTTCAGTACGATCTTGGTGAAGCTGGCGCCCAGGCCGCGCACATTCACCTGCGTGCCTTCGCCCGTATAGCCGTTGCGTGAAATCTGGACGCCCGGTACGCGCTGCAGGGATTCAGCGAGGTTCAGATCGGGGAATTTACCGATGTCCTGCGCAAAGATGGAATCCGAAAAATTGACCGAATTGCGTTTGGCGCGCGTGGCGTCCTGAAGGCTCTTGCGATAGCCGGTGACCACAACTTCGGTGACGTCCGCACTGGCGGTAGGGGTGTCTGCGCTTTGGGCCTGCGCCGCGCCGAAGCTGAAACCGGCCAGAATGGTCGCAGACATAAGGGCAAGACGGGTCGCGCGCTGAACGCGCGTATTTTGACGTATCATGGGGCTCCTCCCGTTGGAAAGTGGTGACGGTTCGGCGGGCGCGGGCCCTTCCGTCTTGTTTTATGGTAACGCTCACATTCTTACAGGGGTCAGATTTATTTTGTCAATTAGGTCAGTCCAATATTTGTATAACCGTCTCTTTTTGGTCAGGGTAAGCCCGTACGTACCCTGCTTTTCAATAAAAACAAGCAGATAGAAAGTGGCGGGATTTGATTTAGCGCTGTAGGAGGCACTTATAATCTTATAAATGTGCATATTTGTGTGACAAATATTGCGTCTCCCGCGACGTTGCCTCGGAAGTAGGTAGACTTCGTGCCAGATAACCTACAGATCAGCCTTCAACATTGGTCTGACAAAATGAATCGTTTTTTCGGCCAAAGGCGCGTCGTCCCGAAGAGGCATCGGCGTATCCGGGCTGACGCCCATCCGGGAGCAAAGCGGTCAGCGCTCCAGACTGACGCCCATCAGACCCATAACCACCTCATTGGCGACGGCGCGGACGGTGAGGCTTTGCAGCGTCTTGTTCGCATCAAGGTCGAGGCTCAAAACGCTGGCCGCGCCACCCTCTATGCTCTCGCGGTCGGCACGCCCCTTCCAGTCGGGTCCCGGTGTGCGCACCTTGCCCGTCTTAAGGTCCACGCGCACCGGCACTTCGCCGCACAGGCGGAACTGATAGTCGTCGATGAAGTAGTCGCGCTCAATCGGCCACCAGTTTTCCGGATTACGCAGGATGAGCACGGTCTTGGTGCCGTCTGTATAGGTGACGATCACCTCGCCATTGGTCAGGCGGCTTTGCATGTGGTTGGTCGATCCCGCCATCAGCAGGAAGGCACGTTTCGCTTGTCCGCTTAAAGGCACGCTCACCTCGTCCGGATAATTGTCCCACAGGGAGGCGAAGGCGATATTGTTGCCCTCGGCGGGCGTGCGGAAGCGCAAGCCCTTGGTGGTCGTGATCTCGCCCCCCGCCTGACGCAAGGCCGCGTCGTCAATCGTCGCCGTGGCGTTGACGTGCCCGGCCCACGCGCCAATCCCCTGCGCCGGCATGGCCAGCGACACGAAGGGCGAGCGCGGCGAGCGATACTTGCCCGGCTGGAAGAGGTTGGTCACCTTGTCATTAAAGGCGGCGCTGAGGTCGATGGCTTCGGTGCGCAGGGTCTGGGGGGATGTGGCCCAGGCTGGGGCGGTCACGGGGCAGGCGGGCAGAACGGGGGTCGCGCTCTTGGGGGCCAGCCACGTAAACTGGCCCTGATACATGGCCGTAAAGGCCGGATCGGCTTCCGGCACCTTGTCGGCCCGTGCCGGGTCGATGGCCTGACCGGCCCAGACGATGCGTACCTCGGTGCGGCCCGTCAGCGGCGTTTCAAGGCGCAGCCTGGGCGCGCCTATGCCTTCAGGGGCGTCCCATCGCACCGCCCGGCCATTGACGGTCAGGCGCGCCACGCGGTCACGCCGCACGGGCAGGTCGAACAAGGCTTTACTAAAGCGCCGGTCCGAAGGGGTGACGGTCCAGATATCGGTCTGACCGGCGCGCCGAAAGGCAAAGCTCAGATTCGGATGGACAAGTCGCGCCCGGTCCCATTCCGGCGGCAGACCGGGGCTGAGCGTCAGGGTGCGACTGAGCGCATCCGGGCGCACGCCGAACAGGCCCTCCACCACGGTACGCGCCATGACGCCCGTGCCGTCGGCAAAGTCGCGTTGCGACTCCCGGCGATAGACGTCGAGATAGTTGAGGCTGCCGACATTGCCGGGCGCTATGCCCATAAAAAAGCTGGCCAGCAGGCTGCCGCGCGTAATGTCATAGGCGCTGTCCGGCCGCCCGGCCTGCCACAGGGCCAGCGCCGTGTGCAGGTTTTCGCCCATCACCACATTATTGATCGACCAGCTATAGGGCATCCAGTCCGACGAGGGCAGCATACGGTAGGGTCGGTCATTCGGCACGCCTTCGCCAGTCACGGGCAGCGGCCGCAGACGGCGTTCCAGATCGGCCGCCATGCGCGCCGCCTGAAGCGCATCGGGTGCGCCGGAGTCTATGCTGTGATAGAAGCTCCACAGGCCGTAGCTGGGGTGCAGCATTTGCTTGCCCAGATAGTCGCGGAATTCCCCATAGGCCCCGCGATCTTCCATCCATAGCCAGGTCTGCATCCCCCGCTCGATCAGAGCGGCCTCGGTCTGATACGGCGTCGGGTCCTTGCCGATCAGGGCGGCGAGGCGCGCCATCATGCGGTTGTGATAGAGATTATAGGCCGTCGTATAGGCCACGCCGCCGCCGGAATACTGCATATCGTCCGAGGCCCAGATGGCGGCATAGGCCTCATAGAGGGGCAGCTTGTCCGGGCCGTATTCGCGGCGGAACAGACGCTTTTCCCACGCCATATGCCGCTCGATCACCGGCCACACGCGTCTGGCGTATTCGAGATCACCCGTCCACAACAGATGACGGAACATCGCGTCAAAGAAGCCGATATTCATGTCGTAGTGGGTGTTGGACAGGTCACCATTGGTGTGCAGCCCGTCCGGATTGCGCGCCAGATTGGTCTTCTCTTCGGGCGGGGCGACGAAATCGGGAATGGGTCTGGTGTTCTGTTTGCGCGTCCACACGCTGAAATTTTGCCGTGCGCGGTCGTGCCAGCCCAGCGCATCCAGCGCATAGGGCCCGCGCCAGCCCAGAAGCCGCGCCCGCCACGCAATAGCCCCGTGCATGATGCCGCCGCCGTCGCGCTCATCCCACTGACCGTCAGACGCAATGTTCAGCGCCCCCATAGCCGCATCGAGATAGGGGTCGGGGGTTTCGGTACGCACGCGATTGCGTATCTGAGCAAAATGGCGGCGGGCGTCTTCAAAACGCGCCGCCAGTTCGGAGGCCGCATAGGCGGGGGAGGTCGAAAGGGTTTCGGACCGTGCGCCTGAATTGCCCGCCGTCACATCGCGATAGGTGCCAAGTTCCTCGGCCGCGCCGCGCCGCGTCACCTGTATCGCCAGATAGATCGGACTGGTCCCCAGCGCTACATGGCCGGTGACCACCTGTATAGGCGCGCTGTCGTCAGAGGCCAGAAGCTGTGCCGCATCGCCCCATTTTGTGGCATCGGACAGCTTCAGTGCGGCGGGGACGGATACCGTGCCGGTCAGGCCCGCCGTGCGGCTGTCGGCATGAAAGACCTGAGTGTCGGTGTCATAGCGCGTGCCGTCGGCATAGTCGGGCTTGAACTGGAAATACTGGCTGATCGGCACTTTTTCGGTGCCGATATCGCCGTCGCGATTGCCGCGCTGCCCGTTACCGGCCCCATAGCCAAAGACCAGCTCCGTGCCCCTGGGCAGGGCGGTTCCGCTGGCGCGCAGCAACAGGCCTTCGCTGGCGTGGTCGGCAATGACTTCGATGACAAGGCGGCCTGTCGCACCGATCAGCGGATCGCGGATTGTGTAGAGCATCTCACCGGGGCGATAGCGGCTCTCGGTGCTTTGCGCGTCATTAATCCACTTGATGCCTGCGGCGGTCCGCAGCCCCAGCCGCAGATTGCCGCCGCGTCCGGGCAGGTAGAGCGAAAATTCCGGCTTGTCGCCCGCATCGACACGAAAGGCCGTATGCCCGCCATAGAGCGCACGATTGAAATATTCGGTGCCATTACGGATGACGAAATCGCCCTTGTCCGGCCGGTAGCGCAGTGGTGCCGAAATCTGACCATCGAGATTGGGCCGCAGTCCGCCTGTGGCCGCCGGGGCCTGAGCCTGGACCTGAGAAAAGGGCAGGGCGGCGGTCAGAGCCGAAGAGATAAGCAGCAGGCAGGCGAGGGCGGAGGGACGCAGGCGGGGCATAGGAACTCCTGAGGGCATTTCCCGGTTTTATTTTTATAGGATTGCATTTTAAATATAGAGACGATGGCGCGGTCTCAAGCCTCATTCGTCCCCGTCCGGTATAAACCGTTTCACAGATCAAAAAAAGAGCCTCGCCTTTTCAGGCGAGGCTGGAAAAGTATGTGCTCCGCATCAGGGAGTGGGCGACCGGAACACGGTTCTGACCCAAAAGACGTCTGCAGAACGTCTTAGGGACGGAAAGAAACTCTCATATCGGGATGATATTATACATATAGACACATGACAAGCTAGATGGGTGTTAAAAAGCCGCTCGGTGTGTCCTGTCAAACGGCGCTGGCTAAAATGGCAGGGATTTCCGTGCAAAGGATTTAGGTCTTACCAAATGGCGAGGGCATCGCTGCGTGCGCAGGTGTGCAGGATTTAAGCCCTGAAAAATAATGGTGACCGGTCCTCATAAATAAAACTCTCACGAAACAGATATTTAATGCTGTGAGGGGTGCTCTCCAGACCTGTTGCCAATCCGCCAAAATTGGTTTACCTATCTATCAATTGAAAGCCAAATTGGTCAACGCTTCGCTACGGCTTGCGGAAAGGTCAGGCCAATAGGTGGGTAAGGCGCAGGGGTGTGCGATCGTGCGTCGCCCGTCTGAGGCGCGTTTTGGCAGAGGTTCGTCCGCCGGTGCGGACATAACAGAATTGGGTTGCTTTAGTGGCATTTCGCAGCCCGATAACTGAGTAGGCGTAACGGCGGGGCTCCTCCCTTCGGTCTCGTCGCACTCATCCTGACTGTGCGGGCCGGCAGATCTTGCTGGCCCGTCTTTTTCGTCAGGTAAAACAAGAAATGACAATGGGTGAGGCGGGAATGAGGCGATCCATAGGCGCGAGTTTGCTGATATGTGCCTATATCTGCGGCCCGACGGGGGCGATCGCCGAGCCTGCGCGTTTCACCTTGCCCGATCTGCACATTGGCCTTGGCAATGATAATGAGGGCGACACGATTCCGGGCCCGGCCCGCCCGAATGGCTCGATCCATCCCTCGCCGGAAACGCTCAATCCCAACAATTCCGGCTATAATCCGGCTGAAAAGATCACCGGCTTTGGACAGTTACACACCCAAGGCTCAGGCGGCGTGACGACCTACGGGACGTTTTTGCTGTCACCGCAGGTGGGGGCGCCTCTGTTCAATGAGCCTGACCATCTGTCGGATAAGGCCAATGTTGAGATGGCGGCGGATTATTACGCGGTTGATCTGGCGCGATACAAAACGCGCGTAGAAATCACCCCCGCCCACTATTCGGCCCTTTATCGTGTGACCTATCCGCAAACTGAAGAGGCGCAGCTTGTCATCGATGTGACGCGCAAGGTCGGCGGGCTGGTCGCCTCCGAAGCCGCAGAGGTGACCTATGATTCAAAAACCGGCAAGATCGTCGGTCATGTGAAGGCCAGGGGGTACTGGAATCCCGCCCTGATCGACATCTGGTTCGTCGCAAAAGTCAGTCAGACGCCTACGCGCTGGGGCATATTCGATAATGCGACGGCGAAACCGGGCGCGAACGAAGGCCAGACGGGCCGGGATGAACGCCTGGGTGCGTGGCTGACTTTCAACGGCGACCCGTCAAAACCTGTGCTGGTTAAGCTCGCCGTCTCCTTTACGAGCGCCGACACCGCTGAGGCACTTCTTGATCGGGAGATCCCCGGATGGGACTTCGACGCTGTGCGCCAGCAAACGCAAGCCGCGTGGAATGCGCAACTGTCCAAGATCGAAGTCTCAGGCCTGTCCGAGGCGCAGACACGACGCTTTTACACCGCGCTTTATCACGCCTCCATTCAGCCGCGCGACCGATCTCTGGATCAGCCCAAGGCCGAGCTCAATCGGCCCAACTGGGACGATCACTATACGCTGTGGGACACCTATCGCACCCTGTTCCCGCTGATGTCTCTGATTTCGCCAAAGGCGTACACCGCCAACCTCAACAGCCTGATCCATACGTTTGACAAGTTCGGGGCGGCGGATACGGCCATTATCGGCGGCCAGAATTACCATGTGGGCCAGGGCGGTGATGAAGTGGATAATGTGCTGGGTGAGGCGCTGATCCGCGGCGCAGACGGCGTAGACTGGTCGCAGGCCTGGCGCGTCACCCATTTCAACGCTTTTGAGCGTCGCCGCCCGCGCTATCTTACCGACGGTTATTTTGGTGTGGGCGATCTCAGCCCCGAACCGAACAATCAGCGCGCCAAATCCGGTTCATCGACCCTGGGCTTCGCGCTGAACGACTACTATGCGGCGCAGATGGCGCAAAAGACCGGCCACACGGAGGAAGCACAGACCCTCCTCAAGCGCTCGGCCAACTGGAAAAAAATCTGGAACCCGGCCACGCAAAGCGACGGTTTCAGTGGCTTCCTGATGCCGCGCTATCCGGACGGCAGGTTTCAGGACATTGACCCGAAGCTGGGCTGGGACGGCAAGGTCCACAACAATGTCGGCTATTACGAAGGCACGGCGTGGATCTATTCTTACGGCGTACTCCATGATCTCGACGGCCTGATCGAGGCTATGGGCGGGCGTGTGCGCTTTAATGAACGCCTCGAATATGCTCTGAGCGCGCATCTGATCGACATCACCAATGAACCGTCCTTTTCGACGCCGTGGCTGTTCCACGCCATCGGGCGCGCGGATCAGTCGTCCTACTGGGCGCGCGATACGTTCAAATACTTCACGGATACGGCCTATCCCGGTGATGAAGATGCTGGCGCCATGAGTTCCAACTACGTCTTTAACCGTCTGGGTCTGTTTCCGAAACTGACGACCGACCGCTACTATCTGCACGGGCCGCGTCATGCGCGCAGCGTCCTGCATCTTGAGAATGGCAAGACCTTCGAGATCACCGCCGCCAATGCTTCGCCAGAGCATCCGTTTATCGCGGCAGTCACGCTGAATGGGCGACCCCTGGATGTTCCCTATGTGACCCAGAGCCAAATTCGAGCGGGTGGGCGCCTTGCCTTCACCATGAGCGACACGCCCGGCCAGTGGGTCTATGACGGGGCGGTCGCGGTGCTCAAGGCTTCGGTGCCAGCGCTTGTGGATGGCAAGACCTCGACGACCTGGGCTGCGGTGCCGGGAGACAGCGCGACGTTTGAGCGATCCGAACCGGTCTGCCTGAAGGCCTATAGCGTCAGCGTTGGCGCAGAGGGGCCGACGCCTTCGGCGTGGAGACTGGAGGGCTGGGATGGCAAACGCTGGCGCGAACTGGACCGTCGCAAGGGGGAAGTCTTTGGTCGCCCCCACATGACGCGTGTGTTTAACCTCAAAACCGTGGCCTATGCCCGCTACCGGCTGCACATGGCCGGAAAGGCGAAGACGCAGGTGGCTGAGATCGAGTTCATTGCGGGTCCGCCTAGAACCTGCATTCAGTAATTGGCTTTCAGGCGTCTTACGGCGTCTCAACCACAGGAAACACCATGTCTTATCGCCCATACGCGCTGGCCTCGGTTCTCACCGGGCTGGCGATGCTTGCGCCCGTGCTATCGTTTGCACAAGCGCCGCCAGCGCAGGGGACAGCCGAATGGGAGCAGCCTGAGGTGGTGGCGGTGAACCGCGAACCGATGAAGGCGACCTTCTTCAACTTCGAGAGCCGCGATCTGGCCCTGAAGGGCGACACATCGGCGTCAAAGCGCTTCCTGTCACTGGACGGCACCTGGGATTTCAAATTCTCCAAGGGCGTCGATAACCGCCCCAGGGACTTCTATAAAACCGGCGCGAACCTCAACGGCTGGGATAAAATTCAGGTCCCCGGCATGATTCAGGCGCAGGGTGACGGCAAGTTCGGCCTGCCGGAGTTCTGGAATATCAAATACCCCTTCCCGGCCAATGAGCCCTTCATCCCGCACGATATGATCGAGGTGGGCTCGTACAAACGAAGCTTCGACGTCTCGGCCGACTGGGCCGGTCAGGACGCCTTCCTGCATATCGGGGCGGCGGGCGCGGCCTATTACATCTGGGTCAATGGCGAGAAGGTCGGATATTCAGAAGACTCCAAGCTGCCGTCCGAATTTAATGTCACAAAGTTCCTCAAGCCCGGTCATAACGAGATCGCGCTGGAAATCTACCGCTATGCCGATGGCTCCTATCTGGAGGATCAGGACTTCTGGCGGCTGTCGGGCATAGAGCGCTCGGTCTATCTTTATGCGGAGCCAAAGACGCGCCTGCGCGATTTCACCGTGCGCGCCTCGCTGGACAAGACCTATACGGACGGCGTCTTTGCGCTGGAGGCCGAACTGGCCGGTCAGAAGGGTGCGGCCACGGTGACCGCCACCGTCTATGACGGCGAGACGCAGGTGCTTAAAACGTCAGCAAAAGCAAATGTCGGCAAGCCCGCGCAACTGAGCGGCACGCTCAAAGGCGTCAAGGCGTGGACGGCGGAGACGCCCAACCTCTACCGGCTGGTGATCGAGGTCACGGACGCCAAGGGGAACCTGATCTCGGCCACCGCCAGGAAGATCGGCTTCCGCACGGTGGAAATCCGTAATGGTGAGGTGCAGGTCAATGGCAAGCGCATCCTGATCAAGGGCGTCAACCGTCACGAGCACGATCCGAAGACCTACCGCGTCATGTCGCCGGAGCTGATGCGCAAGGATGTCGAGCTGATGAAGCAGGCCAATGTCAATGCGCTGCGCACCTCGCACTACCCCAACGACCCGTATCTCTACGACCTCGCCGACGAATACGGTCTCTACATCATGGATGAGGCCAATATCGAGAGCCATGAATATATGACGCTCGGTCGCGACACGGGTGATGTCAGCGTGCAACTGGGCTATAAGCCGCACTGGGCCGCCGCGCATCTCGACCGGGTCAGCCGCATGGTCGAGCGCGACAAGAACCACCCCTCAATCATCTTCTGGTCACTGGGCAATGAGACGGGGGTTGGGCCCAATTTCGAGGCCGCGGCAAAATGGGTGCGCCAGAATGATCCGACGCGCCTCATTTCCTTCCTGGGCTACAGCGCCCTGACCGAAGACCACAGGCCGAACGCCTATGTCGATATCTACGCGCCCATGTACGATGATATCGATCGGATGCGCGACTATGCCGAGAACCAGCAATTCACCCAGCCGATGATCCAGACGGAGTACGCCCACGCCATGGGCAACAGCCTGGGTAATTTCGCTGACTACTGGGAGACGATCGGCGCGCACAAAAAGCTTCAGGGAGGCTTCGTCTGGGACTGGGTCGATCAGTATGTCTACGCCAAAGATTCCGCGGGGCGCACCTACTGGGCGTCTGGTTTCGACCTCAACCCCAAACGCGGTGACAACAGCGTCGTGGGTGACGGTATCGTGCAGGCCGACCGCACGCCGGATCCTGAATACTATGAGTTGCGACACGTACAGGCGCCGCTGACGTTCAGTCAGGACCCAGCGGGTAACGTGTCTGTGCACAACCGCCAGGACTTCAGCGACCTGTCCGGTTATGCGCTGCGCTGGGAGGTGACGATAGACGGCCACCGTCTGGCCGATGGGCCGCTGGAAAAGCCTGTGGTTAAGGCGGGCGAGACGAAGCCTCTGGCGCTGAACCTGCCCGATTTGCCGGCTGACGGAGAAGCGATCCTGACCCTGCGCGCGGTGGCGCATGAGGGCGCAATCAAGGGCGTGCCGGGTGGCACTGAACTGGCGTTTGGTCAGTTCATCCTACGCCCGGCCAGGCCATTGCCTTCGCTGACGGCAGGCGGCGTGCAATTGTTGCGCACAAATGAGGTTTTGTCGCTCAGAGCCGCTGCCCGGCAGTTGACGGTCGATTTGCGCACCGGCCAGATGCATTATGAGCAGGGCGGCCGCCGCCTTCTCAGCGGCGGGACGCCCAACTTCTGGCGCGGCCTGACCGATAATGATGTGGGCATCGGCCTCGCCAAAAGCCACGCCGACTGGAAACACTATTCCACCACAAGGCGTCTACTGGATATCGACAGCGCCGCTGACCGCATCAAGGTGCGCTATGCGCTGGGCGAAGGCGGCGGGCGCTTTGACATCACCTATCAGATGGCCGCCGACGGTCAGGTCGATGTCACCGCTGACTTTGTGCCTTTAAAAGACGATCTGCCCGATCCGCTGCGCGTCGGTCTGCGCTTCGATTTCGATGCAGCGCTGGACGGGTTGAACTGGTACGGGCGCGGACCGTGGGAAACCTATGCCGATCGCAAGACGGGCGCGGCGCTGGGGCTTTATAGCGGGTCCGTGCGGGCGCAGTATCACGATTATGCTCGCCCCCAAGAGTCGGGCAACAAGACGGATGTGCGCTGGCTGAGCCTGGCTGATGCCGCAGGCTTTGGTGTCCGCGTCAGCGGGGCGCAGCCTCTGTCGGTCAATGCCCTGCCATTTCCCTATGAGGACCTCTATATGCGCCCGCAAGGCACATGGAAGTCCTCAGATATTGCGCCGCGTGGTGACGGGTCGCTGTTGGTCGATATCGCTCAGGCCGGCGTAGGCGGCGATACTGGCTGGAACAGTATTGGACGCCCGCTGGTCAAATACCGCATCCCCTTGCAGCCGATCAGCTATCGCTTCCGCCTGACAGCCACTGAAAAGACGAATTAATCAGAGGAAATCCCATGTCACGAGTTTGGCTTTTTTCGACCCTACTACTGGCCTGTTCGGGCGCGGCCTCGGCGGCGGAGACCACCCTGTTTGACGGCACGCAGCCCCTCAGCATTGTGCACGACAAGACCGAGACCACGTCGCTGGCGGCGCAGATGCTGTCGGATGATCTGAAGGCCCTGACGGGTCAGACGGCGAAGGTATCGAAACGCCTGTCTGACTGTGCGCAGGTCTGCGTCGTCATCGGCCGTTTTGATGCGCCGGCTGTCACGCAACTGGCCAAGGCGGCGGGGGTTGATCCGCTCGCGCTGAAAGGCCAGTGGGAACGCTATGGCCGCGTCGCCTTCGCGCATAAGGGCAAGACCTACGTACTCATCTATGGCTCCGACCGGCGCGGCACCGTCTATGGCGTCACCGACCTGTCGCGTGAGCTGGGCGTATCGCCCTGGGAATGGTGGGCGGATGTCAAGCCGCGTCGCGTCAGCCGCCTCGTCATCGACGGCGCGCCGCGTCTGTCGAAGGCCCCGTCGGTGCAGTATCGCGGCATCTTTCTGAATGACGAGGACTGGGGGCTTGAGCCGTGGGCGGGCAAGACTCTGGAGCCCGAAGTCGGCAATATCGGGCCTAAAACCTATAAACGCGTCTTTGAGCTGATGTGGCGTCTGAAGGCCAATACGCTGTGGCCGGCCATGCACATCAATACCGTGCAGTTCTACGGCAATAAGGCCAATCCCAAGCTGGCCGACGCCTACGCGATTGTCATGGGGACCTCGCACGCCGAGCCGATGGCGCGCAACAATCTGCGCGAATGGGATGAGGCGCGCAACGGTCCCTTCAATTTCAAGGTCAACCGCGACAAGATCCTCGACTACTGGCGAACGCGCCTGAAGGAGACGGCCCGCGACGAAAACATCTACACGGTCGGCCTGCGCGGCCTGCACGATGGCCCCATGCAGGGCGCCGACACCCTTGAGGCGCGCAAGGACGTGCTGCAGTCGGTGATCAGCCTGCAACGCGACCTGATCCGCTCGACCTTCGGCAAAGCGCCGGAGACGGTGCCGCAGGCCTATGTGCTCTATCATGAGCTTCAGGAAGCCTACGATGCCGGGCTGAAACTGCCCGACGACGTGACCCTGATGTGGGCGGACGACAATTACGGCTATGTGCGCCGTCTCAGCAATCCGGAAGAGCGCAAGCGGTCCGGCGGCTCCGGCGTCTATTACCACCTGTCCTACTGGGGGCGTCCGCACGACTATCTGTGGCTGGGGACGACGCACCCGGCGCTGATCCATGCCGAAATGCAGAAGGCCTATGCGCTGGACGCCCGGCGCCTCTGGATCGTCAATGTCGGCGACATCAAGCCGATTGAGTATCTGACGCAATATTTCCTCGATCTGGCCTTCGATGCGGACGGCTTTGCCGAAGCCCCGCGCGATCACCTGACGAAATGGGCGGCGGAGCAGTTTGGGGCGGACAAGGCCTCAGAGATCGCCGATCTGATGATGGGCTATTACGACCTCGCCTTTGAACGGAAGCCCGAATATATGGGCTTTTCCGAAACCGAGCCGGTGACGCCGGTGACCGAAAGCGATTTCGTCAAGCCCGATGGCGAAAAGGCGCAGGCGCGTCTGAAGGCCTATGCCGATCTGGTGGCCCGCGCCGAGGCGGTGGAAAAGACCCTACCCGCCGACCGTCAGTCGGCCTTCTTCGAGATGATCCTTTATCCGGTGCGCGGTGCGGCCAATCTCAACAGCCGCAAACTGAACCTCGATCTGGCGGGGCTCTATGCCCGCCAGGGCCGCGCCAGCGCCAACGCCTATGTGGCGAAAGCCAAGGCGGCGCATCAGGCCCTGGTCGCCGATACGGCTGCCTATAATGGGCTGGAAAACGGCAAGTGGAACCACATGATGGATATGGCCCCGCGCAAACTGCCGGTGTTTCTGGAACCCACCTGGCCGCAATGGTCGGTGTCGCCGGAAAAGGGCTGTGCCGCGGCGGTCTCCGGCGGCTGGTGGAACGACGAAAACGCGCTTACCTTTGTCACGGGTCAGCCGCGCAGCCGGGTCATCGAGCTGTTTAGCCGCGATACCGAGGCGCGCGACTGGTCGCTGAAAGTCACGGGAGACAGCCTGAAGGTTTCCGGTACGAGCGGGCGTCTGGCCACCGACAACGGTTTTGAGCAACGCCTGACCGTCTCCTATGACGGCGGGGCGTCCACCGGCCCCATCGACATCGCCTGTGGCGGCAAGACGGTGCGCGTCTATACCAAGCTGCTGCCGGCGCCGCCCCAGACGCCGTTTATCGAAAACGACCGCCGTGTGATCATTCCGCTGGCCACACAGAGCGGTGACGACTGGGAGCGGCTGGAGGGTCTTGGCCATTCCGGCAACAGCCTGCGCTCACGCCTGACCCTGCCCACGCGCACGACACCTGCGGGCACGCCCCTGACCTATAGCTTCACCACCTATAGCGCCGTTGGCGGCACCTTAAGCGTCGTGGCCCTGCCGGTCCATGCGCTGAACCCGGCGACGGGCCTTAAGGTCGCGGTGCAACTGGATGACGGCCCGGTGCAGTTGATGGATTTCGCGACCGTGGGCCGCAGCGATGTCTGGCGCGGCAATGTCCTGACCAACAAGGCCATCCAGACGCAAGGCTTCAAAAAGCTGGAGGCCGGGGTGCACAGCCTGAAGCTCTGGCCGCTCGATCCCGGCGTGGTGCTCGACTATGCCGAGGTGCGACTTGATGGAGCGGACAAATATTACGGGGTGGTGGAACCCGCATCGCATTGAGGCAAAAGGGTATAAGCCCATGAGGATGTGGCATGATCAACGAAACCGACTATGACCTGAACTTCGCTGCCCGCCCAAAGGCCACGCTAATGGGGTCAGAAAAGGAGCCGCTGATTGTTATTGACGAGGCGTTTTTGCATCCGGAACGTCTTGTCCAATACGCGACGACCGAAGCGCGCTTTGGGCCCGGTGGCGTGGCATACCCGGGTGTGCGCGCAGCGGTTCCCCAAGCCCTGAATGTCGCTCTCTTTTACGCGTTACAGCCCCTGGCCCAACATGTGTTTGGCGTTTCGGACGATGATGAGATGTCCATGACGACGTCCTTTGCGATGGTCTCCTATCCGCCTGAAAAGCTGATGCTGGCGCAGGCTTTGCCGCATTACGATTCGACACCAGACAAAAATCTGGCTGTGGTCGTCTATCTGTGTGACTCATCATGGGGAGGGACACGGTTCTACCGCCATCGTTCGACCGGCTTCGAGCGAATCTCGACTGACCGCGCTGAAAGCTATAACAGGCGACTGGCCGATGAGTTGCGGATGACCCCTGCGATTAGCGGTTATCCGGACGCTGCCCACCCCCTTTTCGACGTCGTGCAGGAGGTTGAGGCCCGCTTTAACCGCCTGGTTCTCTACAGGTCGCGTGCCCTCCATTCCGGAATTATAGTTCCGACAAAAATCCACAGTGAAGATCCGGCCGCCGGGCGCTTAACCCTGACCGCGTTCATGGAAGCTGCGACCCCCGCGCACCCACCTGGCGACCATGTTAAGGACTTGCCAAAATAAGTCGTACAAATTAGGGTTTGGATACAATCTTCCATTTCTCTGATAAAATATGAGGCAGGCCAGATGAAAGTCACCAAACGCGAATGGGTCCGGGGAACGGCGGGTCTGGCTCTGGCTTCGGCCTTGCCCGCCAGGGCGGCTCAGCTGGTCGAACCGGGCTTTGACAAGATAGCCGACGGGCCGTTCAAGCCGGAATGGGCCTCGCTTCAGAGCCAGTATCAGGTGCCCGACTGGTTCCGCGACGCCAAGTTCGGCATCTGGGCGCACTGGGGCCCGCAATGTGTACCGGAAGCGGGCGACTGGTACGCGCGTGAAATGTATTTGCAGGGCAGCGGGTCTTATAAGCATTTCGTCAAGACCTATGGCCACCCGGCGGATACGGGTTTTATGGACCTGTTGCCGCGCTGGAAGGCCGAAAACTGGAACCCGGATGAGCTGCTTGATCTCTATGTCAGCGCTGGGGCCAAATACTTCATGTCGATGGCCAACCACCACGACAATTTTGACATGTATGCCTCGCGCTTCCATGACTGGAACTCGACGCGTATCGGCCCACGCAAGGACATTGTCGGCATCTGGGAAAAGGCGGCGCGTAAGCGGGGTCTGCGCTTTGGCGTCTCCAACCACTCCGCCCACGCCTGGCACTGGTTCCAGACGGCCTATGGCTATGATGCCGAAGGCCCGCGTCAGGGCGAACGCTATGACGCCTACAAGCTGAACGCGCTCGATGGCAAGGGCAAGTGGTGGGAAGGGCTCGATCCCCGTATGCTCTACGGTGATCCGGTCATGGCCCTGCCCGATGGCTTCGATAACATAACCTCCGCCAATGCCTGGCACGAACTAAACGACCGGGTGTGGGACGAAAAGCCGCCGCTGAACAATCCGGCCTTTACGCGCCAATGGTATCTTCGCTGTAAGGATCTGATCGACAGCTATCGCCCCGATATCGTCTATTTCGACAATTTCGATCTGCCTCTGGGACAGGTGGGGCTCGATGTCACCGCCCACTTCTACAATGCCTCGGCCAAATGGCATGGGGGCAAGGTTGAGGGCGTGGTCAATATGAAGCCGCACGGCCCCTTCAATGGCGGTATCGTCGCCGATGTCGAGCGCGGCTCGAAATCGGCCATCGACGCGCGGCCGTGGCAGACCTGCACCTGCATTGGCCAATGGCACTATAACCGCCGCCTGTATGACGAAAAGCGCTACCTGCCTGCGGCCGACGTGGTCCATCGCCTGTGCGATATCGTCTCCAAGAACGGCAATCTGCTGCTCAGCGTGCCGGTGCGCCCGGACGGCACGATCGATTCCGAAGAACGCAAGATCGTCGAAGGCATCGGATCCTGGATGGCACGCTTCTCCGAAGCCATTTACGGTACACGCCCGTGGCGGGTCTTTGGCGAAGGCCCCACTCAGGTGGGCGTCGGCATGTTCGGCGAAAGCGCCCAGAAGCCCTTTACCGCCGAAGACCTGCGCTTTACCACGAAGGACAAGGCGTTCTATGCGATCACGCTGGGCCGGCCGGCACAGACGGTCACTATCCGCTCCCTGCAAGGCCGGGATCAGAAGCGCGTCAAGCGGGTGGAGGTGGTGGGCAGCCGCGATCCGCTGACCTTCCGTCAGAGCGCCGACGGTCTGGTCATCGACATTCCGCCAGCGGCCAGCCATGAGTTTGGTGTGGCCCTAAAAATCTACGGCGTGGTCTGATAAGAAAGGGGGCAAACGCCCCCTTTCGTTTAACCTTTGAAGCTGACAACGGCCTTTTGTCCGTCATAGAGGTGGTTGCGGGTCCGTGGCGGGTTTTGCCCGTCGATCAGCACAAGACGCAGCGCGCGTTTTTGCACCATGCCGGGGAAGCGGCCTTTGCGGGCCCCGATGCTGAGGCTCTGCGTCGCCTGCGACCAGGTCAGCGTATAGGTGCTGTACGCGCCTTTTTCGTAGTCATAGGTTTCGTTGTCGTCTTCATAGAGCGTAAAGCTGGCGTCCGCCCCGGCATAGATGCGGACCTCATAGGGCGCGTCCGGTTGCTCGGTGGCGTACTGCACAACCGGCCCCAGCGGCAGGATCGAGCCTTCGCGGATAAAGAACGGAAACACATTGAGCGGGGTTTCGCGCGTCACGCTCTGACCGCCCGCGAGCCTTTCTCCGCTCCAGAAGTGGTACCAGCCGTTGCCCGCCGGCAGATAGGTCTGTGTAGTGAGGTCCCGCACCTTGCGGCTTTCGGCCAGGGCGCGCAGATCGGCCGGCGTGCGCCACGCCAGACGCAAAGACCGCCCGGACGTCGCCTGATAATATTCGATCTTCACCGCCACAGCCTGCCCGCGCTTCAGGGTAAGCGGGGTGCCCTTATAGCGCGGTGCGCCGTTAGACCAGTCTTCGACCACAAGCTTGCCGTCGATAAACAGGCGGAAGCCGTCATCACCTTCGAGCCCAAGCTCAAACGCGCCGTCTTCCGGGGCAATCACCTGACCTTCCCAGCGGGCGGAGAAGTTGTTGAGGCTGCTCAAGCCCCCCGGCGCTTCGGCCAGAGGCGGCCCCGGCCAGGTGTGATCGAGTTTCGCGTCGATGACCTTGCCCTTCGGCGTCTCGAAATTTTCGCCTTCAAAATACTGGCCCGCCAGCCCGGGCCGGCCGTCGGGTGTGCGCAGCGCCTCAGCCGGAATCGTGGTCGCCGGCGGGTCCTGAAGATTATACATGGCGCGCGTCACCGGCTGCACCAGGCAGGCCGGGCCGAACATGAAGGTGTCGTTGATGTCGTACACCTTCGGGTCGTGCGGAAAGTCCATCGGCAGGGCCCGCATCAGCGTATAGTGTGAGGATGTTACCTGCCAGCTCAGGCTGTAGATATAGGGCAGCAGGCGATAGCGCAGATGCACCGCCTCCAGAAGTGCGGCATAGACCGTTGAGTCCAGCGTTTTGAAAATATAGGGCTCGCGCTCGATACTGGTGCCGTGCACGCGCATCAGGGGGTTGAAGACCGCAAACTGGAACCAGCGGGCAAACAACTCTCTGTAGGCGGGGTTGTTTTCACCGCCGGGGAAGGTGGTCACGAAGAAGCCGCCCGTATCCTGCGTCCAGTAGGGATTGCCAGTAATGGTGACGTTGAGACCGCCGGAAATCTGTTCGGCAAAGGTCTTCCAACTGGCGAAGATATCGCCCGACCAAGAGGTGGCGGCTGTGCGCTGCGCCCCGGCCCAGGCCGAGCGCGTCAGGGTCAGGACGCGCTTATTGCCGGTGGCGCGCTGCCCGTCATAGGTGCCCTGCGTCGTCATCAGGGTGTAGGGGTTGAGGTAGCGCGTAAAGTCGCCCATGGCATTGACGCCGAGGCCCTTGATATCGGCCTCCACCTCCGAGGCGTCCCAGCAGGCCGTGCCCACCTCGACCTCGGTGCCATCCATCCACAGGGCATCGACGCCCTTGTCCAGCAACCCGTGCTTGATGTGCTTGAAATAGATCTGCCGGCCCTTGGCGCTGAAGGCGTCGTAGATGCGCGCCTTTTTGGAGATCCAGTGCAGCGGCTTAAAGCGCAGGCCGTAGCTGTCGAGTTCTTTCGCCAACGCCGTATCGTTGCCGATGGATGGCCAGATAGAGATCATCAGCTTCAGATGCAGATCATGGATTTTGCGGATCATGCCATCGG
The DNA here is from genome assembly GCF_037101385.1 of Asticcacaulis sp. DW145. Classification (NCBI taxonomy): domain Bacteria; kingdom Pseudomonadati; phylum Pseudomonadota; class Alphaproteobacteria; order Caulobacterales; family Caulobacteraceae; genus Asticcacaulis; species Asticcacaulis sp. DW145. The sequence goes on from NZ_AP029026.1 coordinate 67,677, forward strand.
GATCGGGGAAGCGTTCCTTGTCCCAGATCATACCGCTCCAGCTACCGTCCTTGTCTGAGCCCCAGTATTGCCAGTCCTGCACGATATAATCGAGCGGGAAGCCCTCCTTGCGGAAGGTCTCGGCCACCTCGACCAGACGCTGCTGCGTCTTGTAGCGCTCCTTGCTCATGAACAGACCGAAGGCCTGTTTCGGATACATGGGCGCGGCCCCGGTCAGGGTGCGATAGGCGGCGATGACCTTATCGGCGCTGCCGCCGCCCATGAAGTAGTAATCGACGCCGCCCGGCGCGCTTTCGGCCCACAGGGTCGCGCCGTCCGCGCCGTCAGAAAAGCGCATCTTGGAATAGGTGTCCCACAGGATGCCGTAGCCCTCGGACGACACCATGACGGGGATGATGATGCCGGTATTGGTCTGCACCAGAAGCAGGTTCTGACCGCGGCGGTTCAGCGTCGCTTCGTTGACATAGCCGAAGCCGTAAATGCCTTCGCCGGGTTTCAGGGTGAAGCTGTTTTCGACCTCATAACTGGGGGCGTTTTGCAAGGTGACCGGGCGAATGGCCTGCGGTGACGTGGCGCGTTCGCGCGTATAGAGGCGGCCATCGGCCGACAGGAAGCTCAGCGCGCCCGACACCTTGTCGATCTCGATGTTCAGGGCCGCGCTTTTGATCCGCAGCGTGGTCTTGCCGTCCTCGATCTGGAAGGCGACGGATTTGGGGCGACTCAAGATAACGATACTTTTGTTCGCCCAGTGGTTTTTGCCGAGATGCGCGTTCACCCGTACCGTGGCGGGACCATAGAACAGGACCGTCTTCGTGACGCCGTTCAGATGGAACTGCACGCCTTCGCTCAGCCGCTGATACTGAAAGCCCGGTGTATCGGGCGCCGGGAGGCGGATCACGTGCCCGTTGGCGTCAAGCGCGCTCTGACCCTTGGCGTGGGCGGCATGGGCCGCCGCCGCGAGAGAAGAGCCCGTTAAGGCCGCAAAGGCCCGACGTGAAAGACGCATACTCACCTCCCGATCTGTTTTATTGGTCTGAGTATATTATCGTTAGTTTTGTTCGGTGCTCAAGGTTTGATTTGGACCCAATACGGTTTCGTGAGCCGCAATTGGCGTCTGTAAATTGAATTGACACACCACTTTCGTCAAGGCTACGAAATTGGTTGGCCAAATTGAGCGTTACGGCTGCTTTCGGGACAGGGGCATGAGACACGATCTGAGCGTAAGCGTAAAGTTGTGGCGCTATCTGGCGGGCATAGTTTTAAGCGGGTGCCTTATGGCCGGGGCCGTGTTGGCCGAGCCGCTGCGCGCCTCCGGTGTGCTGATGGCCGAACCGTCGGGCCCGGTGATCAGCCGCTACCTCTTCGGTCAGTTTTCCGAACATCTGGGGCGCGGTATCTATGAGGGCATCTGGGTCGGACCCGACAGCCGCATCCCCAATGTGCACGGCATCCGCAGCGATGTGGTGGGGGCACTGAAGGCCATCCACGTGCCGGTCGTGCGCTGGCCCGGCGGCTGCTTTGCCGATGAATATAACTGGCGCGACGGTATCGGCCCACGGGCCAAACGCCCGGCGCGCAAGAACAACTGGTGGGCCGGATCGCCGGAAACCAATGCCTTTGGCACGCATGAATATTTCGACTTTGTGGAACAGATCGGGGCCGACGCCTATGTGTCGATGAATGTCGGCGCCTCTACCCCGACCGAAATGCGCCAGTGGATCGAATATATGACCTCGGACGGTGAGGATGCGCTGGCGCAGGAGCGTCGGCGCAATGGCCGTGACAAGCCGTGGCCGGTCAAGTTCATCGGCATAGGCAACGAATACTGGGGCTGTGGCGGCAAGATGACGCCGCAGCAGTACGGGCGCGACTTCATGCGCTTTACCGCCTTCTACCATCCGCAGCCCGGTCAGGCGGCAACCCGTGTCGCCGTGGGGGCGAAGAACGGTCTGACCGAATGGACCGACGCCGTGATGGATGAGGCGCTGGAGAATATGGACGCGCTGTCGCTCCATTATTACACCTCGCCCACCGGCAATGTCGATGTGACCAAACCCGCCACGGGCTTCGACGCGCAGGACTGGGCCGATACCTTCGTGCAGACCCTGAAGATGGAGGACTACATCAGCGCCCATTCCCGCGTGATGGACGCCCATGATCCGCAAAAGCGGGTGGCACTGTTTATCGACGAATGGGGCACCTGGTACACGGTCGAGCCGGGCACCGATCCCGGTCATCTCTATCAGCAGAACAGCCTGCGTGACGCTCTGGTGGCGGCGGTGAATTTCGACATCTTCATCCGTCACGCCGACCGTGTGCGCATGGCCAATATCGCCCAGACGGTCAATGTCCTGCAATCCCTCATCCTGACGCGCGGGCCTCAGATGGTGCTGACGCCGACCTATTACGCCTATCAGATGTACGTACCGTTTCAGGAGGCGACCGCCCTGCCGCTGCGGCTGGCGGCCCCGGATATCAAGGTCGGTACCACCTGGATGCCGTCGCTCAGCGGGGCGGCGGCGCGCGCGACCAACGGCGACTATCTGGTGGCGCTGAGCAATCTGTCGCCACAGGAGGCCGTGGAGATGCGCCTCGACCTGCGCGACCTGCGGGTACAGACGCTCAGTGCGCAGATACTGACGGCGGAGGCGATGGACGCCCACAATGATTTCGGGCGTGCAGACACCGTAAAGCCGCACCCCTTTGACGGGGCGCGGCTCGAAAACGGGTATCTGGTGCTGACGCAGCCGGCCAAATCGCTGATCGTGCTGACCCTGAAATAGGCCTTCAGGGCTTTACCTTGACCTCACGGATCGTGCCGTCGCGATTGTAGCGCAGCGGTTCGATGGCGATGGAGCGCTTGTGATCGCCGCCGCCGGGCAGCAGGTTGTCGTGATAGAAGAACCACGGCTTGCCCTTGAAGGTGATAATCGCCTGATGGTTGGTCGAGATTTTCAGATAGTCGAAAATCACGCCGCGATAGGTATAGGGGCCCATCGGCGTTTTTGAGGTGGCATAGACGATCTGCCCCGGCCAGCCGGTCGAAAAGCTGAAATAATAGAGGCCCTTATGCTTGTGCAGGAAGGGGGCCTCACCATATTTCTTCTTGGGATCATTGGCCGGAAAGCCCTCGATGACCAGATTTTCGATCGGCCCGGCCAGCGAGGTCATATCGGCATTGAGCTTGACGATCTTGGGCACGCGCGTGCCAAAGGTGAGATAGGCCTGACCGTCATCGTCGATCAGCACCTGCGGGTCGATGGGCTCGTCCCCGGCATTGGCGTCGCGCGCCTTGTCGATCAGGGCGTCGCTGCGCGCATCCTTGAACGGCCCGGCCGGGGTATCGGCCACGGCCACGCCGATCTTATCGCCGCCTACGGGGGCGTAGAAGTAGTATTTGCCGTTGCGATAGGCGGCTTCGGGGGCCCAGGCCTTGGCATCGGGGCGCGCCCATTTGAACACGGTGACGCTCAGAAACGACCCATCGTCGCGCCAGGTTTTCAGGTCGTTGGACGTATAGAGCCGCCAGCTTGTCGAATCCCAGTAGGTGCCGGAATTGGAGGCGTCGTCCGTGGCGTAGAGATAGACCTTGCCATTGAAGACGTGCGGCGAGGGGTCGGCATTGAAGCGCGTGCTGATCGGTTCACCGGCAAGGGCCTGCGTCGCCGAGAGCAGCAGGAGGGCGGAACTGAGTTTAAAGGTCATGACGTCCTCTATCGCGAAGTAAAGGTGAGGGTGGCGGCGCTCAGGCCCTCGGCGCGGGCCTCAAACGTGAAGCGCCCGCCGGTTTTGGTCGTCTGCACAATGGCCTGTGCGTAACCGTTGAAGAGGCGGCGATAAGAGGCCTTGTCCGGCTCGTGGCTGTTGGGATTGCCGTTGCCGACGCCGATCAGGCGGCCCTGACCGGTCAAAGCAAACTGGATCAGATCGTCGGCCAGCGGCACGGTGACACCCGCCTTATCGACGGCGCTGACGCTGATCATGGCCACGTCCTGACCGTCGGCGCTCAGTTGTGTCCGGTCGGCGCTGAGGACCAGACGATGGGGTGCACCGGCGGTCTTGCGCTCGCTCTTCATCATCACCATGCCGCCCTTATAGCCATAGGCGGTGAGGGTGCCCGGCGCAAAAGGCACGGCCCATTCCAGATGCGAGTCGCGCCGCATCGTCTGGCGGCCCAGCGACTTGCGATTGAGGAAGAGTTCCACCTCATCGCAGTTGGAATAGGCCCAGACTGAAACCGTCTCGCCTTCGCTCCAGTTCCAGTGCGGCAAAAGGTGCAGCACGGGTTCGTCCTGCCACCAGGCGCGGTAATAGTGATAGATGTCCTTGGGGAAGCCGCAACTGTCGAAGACGCCGAAATTGGAGGCAACCGACGGCCACCAGTTGAAGGGCGTCGGTTCGCCGCGATAGTCGAACCCGGTCCAGATGAAACCGCCCAGCAGGTAAGGCTTTGAATTATAGAGGCTCCACCAGGTTTCCGCCGTCGCCCCCCAATAGGGGTGTTCGGTGTCGTAAGAGGCCACGACCTGCCGTTTGGCGTCGGTCTTGTATTCACCGCGGGTCGACACCGCGCTGGCCGTTTCGGTGCCGATGATCGGCATGTCGGGGAAGCGCGCGCGGAAGGGCTCGATCTGGGCTTCGTGATAGTTGAAGCCGATGACGTCCAGCGCCGTCGTAATGCCGTCGCCAAAGCCCTTGTTCATGGCCGCATTGACCTTGCGCGTCGGGTCAAGCTCACGGATGCATCGCGCCATGCTTTTGGCGACTTTAAGGCCGCGCGCCGTCATCTGCTGCGGTTCCTCATTGCCGATGGACCACAGGATGACGCTGGGGTGGTTTCGGTCGCGGCGGATCAGGGCCTCAAGCTCGCTCAGGCCCTGCCGGCTGGAGGTCATCTGGCGCACCTCGTCAATGACCAGCAGGCCCAGCTCGTCGCAGGCATCGAGCAGCTCCGGCGTCGGCGGATTGTGCGAGGTGCGATAGGCGTTGGAGCCCAGACTCTTGAGCTGCTTCAGACGCCACACCTGAAGCGCATCCGGAATGGCCGCACCCACCCCCGCATGGTCCTGATGGTTGTTGGTGCCCTTGATCTTGACGGGTTGGCCATTGAGGAAGAAGCCTTCCCTGGCATCAAAACGCAGGTCGCGCAGGCCGAAACGCAGCGAATAGAGATCGTGGGTCGCCTCCGTCGTCACCTCGACCCGCAGCGTGTAGAGATAGGGGCTGTCGATCGACCACAGGCGCGGTTGCGGCAGGGTGAGGCGCACCTCGCGGGTTGCCGGGGATTGCGCGTTCAGCTCAACCGTCTGGCGCGTCGTGGCGACCGCGGTGCCGTCCTTGTCCAGTGCCGTGACCTCAAGCGTGGCAACTTGCGCCGCCTCGCTGCGGTTGACGAGATCGACCGTGGCTTCGACCGTGCCGTTGGTCTGCGGCCGCACAAAGACGCCCCATTGCGGCACGTGAACGGGGTCGGCCTTGACCAGCCAGACATGGCGATAGATGCCGGCCCCTTCGTAGAACCAGCCTTCGCCATAGGACGCATCAACGCGCACCAGCAGCACATTGGGCGTGTCGTCCGTATTGATAAAGTCGCTAATATCGACGCGGAAGGAGGTATAGCCGCTGTCGTGACGCTCAAGGATATAGCCATTGAAGATGATGGTGGCGTCGCGGAACACGCCATCGAACTCCAGCCACAGGCACCTGCCCGCATCGGCCTTATCCAGCGTGATCAGGCGGCGATACCAGCCGACCGAGGTTTCCGGAAACTTGCGCCCGATCGGCTTATAGCCGTGCGCGGCGGCGTAGTCCTCATCGTCCTTGTCCGCCGGGTTGCGGCGATAGTCTTCGTTATTGACGAAGGGCAGTTCGACCGCCCAGTCGTGCGGCAGGATGACGGACCGCCAGGTCGAATCGTCGTAATCGGCCGCGTCCGGCTTGGCCCCGCTGCGCCCCTGTTTGGCAAGGGTGCGTTGGTTGGCCCCAAAACCAAAATCGCGCTCCAGGTCTTCGGCATGACCGAAATGAAAGCGCCAGCCGTCATCGAGCCGCAGGCGCTGACGCGGGCTGCTTGACGCCGGGGAGGTGGCGGCGGCGACCGGGGCCGCCAGAGTGCTGGCCATGCCGATAACGGGGAGGCTGGCCACTACGGTGCGTCGGTTGGGTGTCATCGGTCACGCAATCATAAAAGAGGCGCATCCTCTCAAAAATCCGGAGTTTGGAGAGGATGCGCCCAGTTGCCGAAGCCGGCACACGCTTTGTCCGGCGTTTCGGGGAGAACGGTAATCAGGTCAGACGAGGATCTTGCCGGGCGAGGCCAGACCGTTGCTGGCCCCTCTGGCCAGAAGGATCGCCCCTTCGACGGCGTCCTGTTCCGGCTCGCTGAGGAGGGCTGCGTCACGTGTCGAAAGCCAGGGGCGGATCGGCTCGCCCAGACCGCCCACCAGAGCGATGCGTTTGGCCCCCAGATGGTGCAGGCGACGCAGATAAAGCCCGATATCTTCGGCCACCGCGCGCACCAGTGCCGTGGCGACCAGATCGCCCTTTTCGGCATAGCCCATGATGGTGGGGGCCATCGCGCCATAATCGCTGGGCGTCGCCGTGGTGACAAAGGCGATCACATCGGCGGGCTGCCCGCCAAACGAGGCGATCATTTCGCGCGTGAAGTCGGTCGCCGGGGCGATCTTGTCAAAGCCGCGCAGCGCCGCCCGCAGCGCCGCCCGGCCCAGACCCGCCGCCGAGCCGTCATCACCGACTTCGAACCCCCAGCCGCCAATGCCCTGACCCACACCGTCGCTGAGGATATAGCCCGCGCTGCCTGTGCCGCAGATCTGAATGGCCCCGTCCTTGCCGGAAAACGCCCCCAGACAGGCGGCGTGCGCGTCGCTGGCCACCGAGATCGCGCCGAAATCCGGCCCGGCATCGACGGTCACCTGCGCGCTGGTGGCCGAGGTGACCCCGGCCAGCCCCAGCCCGATATGGATGTCGGGCAGGTCGGCATGGGTGAGCTGTGCCTGTGACAAGGCCTCATCGACGGCGGCCATGATATTGCGCCACACAAGCCCCAGCCCCAGCCGGATATTGCCCGCGCCGCCATAGCCTTCGCCTAACACCTGACCGGCCCGGTTGCGCAGACGCGCGCGGCAGCGCGTGCCGCCGCCATCGACGCCGATATAGTAGAGGGGAGGAATGATATCGGTCATATTATTCATGCTTATAACAGAAACAGGACGCTCCGGTTACCCGGATCAGAGTTTGATGATGAGGTGTTTGCGGTCCATCCACCAGCCCAATCCCCAGCAGACCAGCATATAGGCGACCGCACAGGCCAAAGCGCCCCACGATCCCGTCACCGGCGTGCGGAAGAGGTTAAGGCCGATCAGGTCGTAAAGGCCATGCCCTTCGGCGTTTTTGAAGGTTTGCAGGACGGTGACCAAAAGCTCTGAAAACAGATAGATAACGAGCGGATTGCGCCCGAAGGTCTCAAAGAAGCCCAAGCCCTCGCTGCGTTTGGCCACATCGACATAGGCAATGATCCCCGACAGGATCAGGCAGTCGAACCCTATGGTCAGTAGCGCAAAGGATGAGGTCCACAAACGCTTGGAGAAGGGGAAGCCGAAACTCCAGACGAGGGCGACGGAAGCGAGGGCCAGCCCGACACCACTTAGGATCAGGACGGTGCCAAAGCGGTCTTCGGTTTTGAGGATCAGACGGCCGCACAGATAGCCGGCCAGCACATTGACGATGGCGGGAAGGGTTGAGAGCAGACCTTCCGGATCATAACCCCTGGCTCCGCCGCGGTACATGTGATCGAGCCCAAGCACGAACTGGTCGATTTTGGCCCCCAGATTGCCCGTCATGGTGAGCGCGTCGGCGGCGGGTGTAAAGGCGTAGAGCAGGCCCCAATAGCCCAGCAGCAGCCCGCCACTGAGGATGAGAATGCCCTTTACCGACAGATAGCGCGCCGCCAGCGCTGCAAACAGATAGCAGAGCGCGATACGCTGAAGCACGCCCATAATGCGGGTGTGGCCGATATCATTGAAGGCCCATGCGCCATCCGGCGTCTGATGCACGAAGGGGAACCAGTACATCAGATAGCCGAGCAGGAAGATCAGGGCCGAGCGCTTCAGCGCCTTCAGCAGAAACGCTTTCTGTGGCAGAGGCTTGCGAAAGGCGAAAACCATCGAGTTGCCGATGGCGAACAGAAACGACGGGAAGACCAGATCGGTCAGGGTAAAGCCGAACCATTGCGCGTGCTGAAGCTGCGCAAAGGGCTCGGCCCCGGCGGGCGACGTATTGACCACGATCATGACGCAGATGGTCAGGCCGCGAAACACATCAAGGGCGGTATAACGGGCGGCGCTCATGCCTTGGCCCCCAGTTGTGCGACAAGGGCGTGGGCCGCCTTGAGCGGCTGTTTCGGTGCGTGGCGTTTGAAGGGGATATCGGCCCTGACCCACGCCTGCTCCCAGCCGATCAGGTCGCGCGTAAAGGCCTTCTGATCGAAGGGGGCGCCACCGTTCGCCGAGACGCGCAAGGCGGCCAGAAGCTTCATCCAGCGCGGCAGGTAGAAGTCCTTATAGAGCCCCTGCCACGCTTTTGAGGCATAGTCGTTGAGATTGCCCTTGCCGCCCCAGACCGTCACCTGCGCCTTGGCATTCAGCACATAATAGGCCTTGTCTTCGGGCGTATCGCCATAGGCGCGCGCCGCGTCGATCCAGCTCGCCAGCGTGTCGGGTTGGGCCCCCATCAGCGTATCGACCTGCGTGACCAGCGCGCGGATTTCTTCGCGCAGGGCGTCGCCGGTTTTCATATCGCCCGCCTTATAGGCCTTCATGGCGGCGATCAGACGGTCGTCGATCTCTTCGGAGACCAGATGCCGCACGGCGTCGATCACGTCGTGGCGATAAAGGGCCGAACCTTCAAAGCCCTTCAGCGACAGGAAGGCCGCAACGGCGCTGCGCAGTTTGGCGCGATCGCCCGGATGGCCCTCAAACTCCACCATGTCCGCCGTCGGGCGCTTGCACAGAAGATAGGCCCCGGCCTTGCTGCGCCACCAGCGCGGCGTCCAGTAGCGCGTCGAAAACGCCGCCTCAACATAGGTGGTCCATGCGGCCACCAGCGCAGGTGTCACCTGCCCATAGCGGCTTTTCAGATAGATGGTGAGCCATTCGCTCACCGTCTGGTCGGTCTGACCCCAGGCCAGATCATAGGCGTATTCATAGACGATGGAATTGTTGTGCAGACCTTCCGGGAAGAGGCCGAAGCCTTTGAGATCGCCGGTATCCTTGCGCGCCAGAACGCTTTTGATATCGTCGCGGTAGAAGCCGAGGTCGCCATAGACGGGGTTGGATGCGCCGTAATTGTGCACATAGCCGTAGATCCACGGCTTACCCTGAAAGGCGTTGCTCGATTGCCAGACGCCGGGATAGCGGTCATTGCCGATATCGAGGATCATCAGCCTGTCCTGCGGCACGTTGCGCAGGAAGGCCCCGATGGCGTCCGGCGTCCAGAAATGCTTGTCCGCGCCGAACAGCCAGCCCTGCATGGTCCACACGGCGTCGGGCCGCGCCTGACGGATGGAGTCGTAGATGGCCTTGCCATACGCGGCGAGGCGCTCGGCCTTCACCGCCGGATCGACGACGGTTTCCGTCTCCCTGGTATTGGCGGTGGAGTCGCCATACTTGGCGGCCTTGACGTCCGACCCGTCGTGCGAGATCGGCGGCAGCATCTCATTGAAGGAGTCGGCCAGATAATAACGGCCCCCGCCATAGGTTTCGCTATAGAGCGCAATGAAGCGCGCGGCGATCTTGGCAAACAGCGGATCGGCCGGATCGAGCCAGTAGGTCTCATGGAAGCCTTCCCACGGGCGCATGGGATAGATGCGCGCTTCCGGGTGCTTCTGCGCAAAGGCCTTGGGGACATAGCCGCCAAAGGCCGGCAGGATGGGCGTCATGCCCAGCTCGGTCATGCGGGCGAGAATCTGCACCTGTAGCTTGTGCTTCTTCTCGATCCACGCTTGCGGCACGGGGGCCAGATAGCCTTCGATATTGCCCATGCGGTGCCAGGGCGTGAAGGCGGGGCCTGAGAAGTAGTCGCCCAGTTCGGCGTCGCTGAGGCCCAGCTCGCGCCACAGGGCCTGCCAGACATATTCCTGTCCTTCCATGGCCAGAGGCATGTCGATGCCGTGCAGCGCCATCCAGTCCAGTTCGCGCTCCCAGCGCGCCCAGTCCCAGAAGGGCGTCGTATACCCAAAGGTGCACGTATTCATATAGACGCGGTGGGCGAACGGGCTTTCGACCTTGGCGGTGTCCGCCGTCGGCAGGCGCGCGGGCAGGGCGACGCGGTCGCCTTCCCAACTGGTCTGGGCTGCGCCCACACGTTTTAGATAGCTATAGGCCCCGTGCGTCAGCGCGACCGGCGAATTGCCGCGAATGGTGACCTGCCCCCCCGTCGTCGTGGTCGCGTACCACGGCAGTGCGCCTGACGGATCGAGGCTCAGGCGGATGCGCGCGGCGTCGCGGCCCAGAAAACGCTTCAGCACCGCTTGCGCGGCTGACGGAGCGGTTGCGGCGTGAAGGGCGGGCGCGAGACCAAGCGTGGTCGCCGTCGCTATAGAGGTCGAAAGAAACGTCCGGCGGCTAAGAGCGGGCATTGTCAGGTCTCAACAGAGGAAGATAGGCGCGAGGATCGTCGGTTCACGCCTCAGCCACATCAGGCCTTAGTCACACTTCCTTTTGGGAATGAGGCGGGATGGTCTGGCCAGGTTTACTGTTAAGCCGAAGAAATATTATATTTAATATTTGATCCGGCCCGATAATTCTTTTTTGCCTGTGAAGGCTCTGGTCACTCACTCTATGCGTCAAAAAATTGGCCTGTCAATTTTTTTATGTCAAACATCTGTCGCTTTTTTCCCTTGGCCCGGTCCGGCGTGATCGGGGTCATACGCTGTGTATGGGCGTAGCAAGGCCTTTAGGGCAGAGATTTTCTAGGCTTTTTTAAGCGGTCAATCGTTTGTCGCTTATTACCGCGGATAGACAGGCCCCCTGGCCATACGGGCGTTGAGCGCCGGTTTGGCCCTCGATTTTCGATTTTTCGCATTTTGGCGCGCCAATATTGGTTTGACCTATTTTCCGTCCGGGCGGCCTGATTCCCTCGACCGCATTGGTAAACCAAAGCGCTGGAGGCCGGTTTTCATATCGGCGCTATCTCACTTTGTGTCATATATGAGACAGTGGTTCGACGAGATTGGAATTTGGTTGACCTCTTGTTCGTGCTCGCAAAGAATTTAAATAGCTGAAATATAACAATTAAAAACAAACCGCCAAAAATCGTTTCGCAATTGCGTCAAAATTGGCCCGCAAAAATCGTTTGTGTCAGCCATATTACAAATTGACAGGCCAATTATTCGGCGCATATTCGAGTGCGATGGACGCGGACCGCATAGTAAGTTGTGCGGGTAGCGTTATCAATAAGACGATAGAAAAAGCAAAAAATGCTTAAGTTGAGTTCGCCGCGACTTTAAATTCTGTGTTGCGGTCAGGTGGTCCTGAAGGTGTAATTGACAGACCTTTACCTGACGGCAAGCACAGAACAGAGGCGGGGCACGGAATTGCACCAAGCCTGTGCCGCTCAATTGAGTAAGGCCAGATATCCCAGGAGAAGTTAGAGATGAAATTGCGGTCATACGCGAGGGGGACGAAATCCATCCTTCTTGGCGCCACCATGCTGATGGGTTGCGGTGCCGCTGTCGCGCAAGCGCAGGAAGCGGCCAAGAACGCGGCTGAGCCGGAAGTGGTCGTGGTTACGGGTCTGAAAAAGAGCTATGCCGACGCCGTTCGTGCCAAGCGCAACAATATCGAAATCACCGATGGTATCTCCTCGGATGGTCTGGGTCGCTTCCCCGACCTGAACGTGGGTGAAGCCCTGCAACGCGTCCCCGGCGTCCAGATCAACCGCGAAGCCGAAGGCCGTAACGCCACCATCAACCTGCGCGGTATGCCAGGCTCCTACGCCCGCACGACGCTGAACGGGGTGGCCTTTGCCGCGCCGCCGTCGCTCGCCAATGATCAGGGCGCGCCGCTCGGTGCTTTTAACTCCGACATCTTCTCGGCCTTCGTCATCGAAAAGTCGCCGATGGCCAATGCCCAGTCGGGCGGCCTCTCCGGCAATATCGACATGCAAATCGCCGGCGCCCTGTCGCGCACGGACGGCGGCGTGTTCAAGGCGGCGATGGAATATAACGAGCTGGGCGGTAAGACCGCTCCCGCCTTCACCCTGGGCTATAACAAGCACCTGAGCAGCACCCTGGCCGTCTTTGGTACGGTGGCCTACAAGAAAGAAAACTTCCGCCGTGATACGCTGCGTTTTAACGGCTACAGCCGTCTGACGCCGGGCCTGACGGGCCTGTCGAAGTCGCAGTTTGCCGCCACCTATGGCGATTACTATTCGGCCACAGCTTGTCCGTCGTCGGGCTCCTTCTGCCGCACGCTGAACAGCGTGGTCGGCGCTTTGCCTAACGAAAACTTCAACACCGCCACAACGGGTTCGAAGGGCAATACCGGCGTCTATGCGCTGGACGCCATCCGTCAGTATACCCGTGAGAATATCGGTCAGTTGTGGACCGCTTCGGGCGGCGTTGAATGGAAGCCGAACGACAACACAAAGGTCGGCCTGATCGGTTACTACACCCAGCGCGATCTGCCGAAGACCACCCAGTACTTCCTGATCAACGCCGTCTGGGATGGCGCGGGCACCATCACGCCGTCGGGCACGCCGGTTCAGACCTCTGACGGTCGCTGGCTCTATCAGACGGCCGACTACGCTAACTTCCCGGCCAAGTCGTCGACGCGCCTCTACTCGCAGAAGCAGGAGTCGCAGGGCTTCATCGGCAACCTCGACTGGTCGAACGAAGACTGGAAGGTTTCGGCCATTGTTGCCGGTTCAAAAGGGGCCAACCAGTCTCTGGAAACCGAGCTCGATCTGCAAACCAACCCGGTCACCGGCGGCAACGGGATCAGCGGCCGTCTGACGACCGGCTTCGGCGATCTGGATGGCTTCAGCTACACGGTCAACCCGACCCCGCAAAACCGCATCTTCAACACGGGCTGGATCTGGGGCGGCAGCGACGACCCGGAAGGTTACAACACGGCTGACGGCAAGTACTACCTGAACATCTCCGGTTCGGAGAGTTTCGCTGAGCAGACGGTGACGTCCGCACAGATCGATGCGGAACGCTTTGTGAAGTTCGGTCCGATCACCAGCATCAAGGGCGGGCTGCGCCTCGAAAAGAATGAGTTCAAGTCGCGCGGCTTCCGTAACATGGCTTATGGCGCCAAGTTGCAGAATATCACGCAGGACCTGGTCTATACCCCGTCCTTCGTCAACGACTTCATGAACGGCAATGCTTCGATCAGCAAGAACTGGCAGGTTATCGATGCCGAGCGCTTCATTGCGGCGGTCACCCCCGTGGACATCTACACCCCCTCGGGTGGCGGTCTGACCACGCGCGGCTTTAATATCCTGTACAAGGATGGCGCCTTTGCCGATAACAACTACCGCACCCAAAACGACCTGACCCAGGCCTACATCCAATTCAAGTACGAAACGGAAGTGCTGGGCCACCGTCTGCGTGGTAACTTCGGTACGCGTTACGAAGGCACGCAGAACACCATCGACTCGCTCGACACCTACCGCAACTTCACCGGTGCCGTCGGCTCCCTGTCGGACTTCAAGTGGCAGCGTCTGGAAAACAAGTATCATTACTGGCTGCCGTCGGCGATCTTCGCCGCCGACATCAAGGATGACCTGATCCTGCGTGGCGCCTATTACAAGACCTACGTCCGTCCGCAGGACCGTCAATTCTCGCCGGTGACTCGCATTGGTGAGCCGGTAAGCTCGAACCAGAATGCTGGCAATCTGACTTCGGCGACGGCGTCGATCCGAATTGGTAACAACAAGCTGCGTCCATACCTCGCCGACTCCTACGATCTGTCGCTGGAATGGTATAACCGTCCGAACGGCGTGATCTCGCTGGCCTACTTCAAGAAGGTCATCACCGGCCGTATCGTGGGCACCTCGGACCCGGCCATCCTGTGTCCGGCCGATGGGTCGAACTGGGGTTATGGGCCGCTGTCGTGGGATGGCCAGACGTGTACCGCTACTAGCCGTAGCACGGCCACGAACAAGCTGTATATCTCAGCCTCAGGGGCCTACAACCTCGACAGCGACACGACCGTGGACGGGCTTGAGTTCAACATCCAGCAGAACTTCGACTTCCTGCCGGGCTTCTGGAAGAACTTTGGCGGTAACTTCAACTACGCCTATACCAAGTCGAAGAGCCCGGCCATCGCGCCCTTCCCCGGTATCTCGAAGCACGCGGCGAACGCCATCCTGTACTACGAGACCCCGAAATACGGTATCCGCGCGGTTTACAACTACCGTACCGACTATCCTCTGAACGCCAACGGCACCTATACGGGTGGCGCGCGTTCGGTGAAGGAACGCGGTCAGCTCGACCTGTCGGCCTCGTATAACCTGACCGATCGTTTCACCATCTCGCTCGATGCCTATAACATCACCGACGAGAAGCGTTACGAGTTCGAAAACGATCACCGCTTCGTGCGCTGGATCGACTATGACGGCCGTACCTTCACCCTCACGGGTCGTGCGACCTTCTAAGCCTCCTGCGGGTTCCCGTTCGCGGGAACCCGCCTACACCGTGTCCAGAGCGCTCCCCCTCCTGAAAAATAGCTCTGGATACGGGCCTCGATGCCTGACAAGTGTTTTGTCAGGCATCTTTTTTTCAGCTAGCGGTAAGGGACATGTCCCAGAAGATAAGACACGTGGTCATTGCCGGAGGCGGCACGGCGGGGTGGATGACCGCCGCCTGGTTTGCCAAACTGCTCAAGGACGATGTCGAAACCATCACCCTCGTCGAAAGCGAAGAGATTTCGACCATCGGCGTGGGCGAGGCGACAACCCCCTATATCCGCGTCTTCAATCAGGTTCTCGGCATTGACGAACACGCCTTCCTCAAGGCGACCTATGGCACCTACAAACTCGGTATCGAATTTGTCGATTGGGGTGCTCTCGATAACCGCTATGTGCACCCGTTCGGCCCCTTCGGACGAGAATTCGGGGCCCTGCCGTTTCATTCGGTGTGGCTGCGCCATGCCCTGAGTGGCGATGAGACGCCGCTCGATTCCTATAATCTTCAGGCGCTGGCGGCCAAGGCCGGCAAGTTCATGCCGCCCGCCGGGGCCAATTCGCCGCTGGCTGAAATCAGCTATGCCTATCATTTCGATGCCGCCCACTACGCCGCCTTCCTGCGCCAGATGTCCGAGGCCGAAGGGGTGCGCCGTGTCGAAGGCCGCATCGAACACGTCGATCTGAATGAGCGGGGGTTCATCACCGGCCTGCGTCTGAACGGCGAGCGCCTGATCGAGGGCGATCTGTTTATCGACTGCACCGGTTTCCGCTCGCTCCTGCTGGGCGAGGCGCTGGGGGTCGGTTTTGAGGACTGGTCGCACTGGCTGCCGTGCGACCGCGCCCTGGCTGTGCCCAGCCGCGCCACCGAGCCGCCGGTGCCCTATACGCGCTCGACCGCCCATAGTGCCGGGTGGCGCTGGCGTATCCCGTTGCAGCACCGCGTCGGCAATGGCAGCGTCTATTGCAGTCAGTTCATGGACGAGGACGCGGCGCGCGAAAACCTGCTGGCCAATCTCGATGGGGAGCCTCTGGCCGAACCGCGCGCCATCCGTTTCCAGACCGGCCGCCGCCGGAAATTCTGGGAAAAGAACTGCGTCGCCATCGGCCTGTCGTCCGGCTTTCTGGAGCCGCTGGAATCGACTTCGATCATGCTGATTCAGAACGGTATCGCGCGATTGCAGTATCTGTTCCCCGATCGCGACTTCCATCAGGCCGATATCGACACCTATAATGCCGATCTGACGCGTGAATATGAGGAGGTGCGTGACTTTCTCATCCTGCACTATTATGCCGGATCGCGCCGGGACAGCGCCTTCTGGACCTACTGCCGCGACATGGCCGTGCCGGTCGCCCTGACCCACCGGCTCGACCTGTTCCGCAGCCGGGGCCGCATCCCGCAGGAGCGCGGCGAGCAGTTTCGAACGGGCAACTGGCTGGCGGTCATGTGGGGGCAGGGCCTGCGCCCGGCGGCCCCCGATCCGCTGACGCTCAGCATCCCTGAGGCGCGCTCGGAAACCTGGCTGCGCCAGACGCGCGAAGTGATCGCCGCCTGTCGTGACCGGATGCCACCGCACGAGGACTATATCCGCCACTTCTGCGCGGCCAATGTTTAGATAAGGACTGCCATGACCCGATCGACCCGCCGCGAAACCCTTGGGGGGCTTCTGGCCCTCAGCACCCTGCCTCTGCTGGCGGCGCAGGCCCGTGCACAGACGGGGTCATCGGGTGCGGGGGCCTCGACCAGGGTGCTCGGTTTCAACGCCCCGGCGGCGCGCTGGATGGAGGCCCTGCCGGTCGGTAATGGCCGTCTGGGGGCCATGGTCTATGGCGGGATCAAAAGCGAGCGGCTGCAACTGAACCATATCGAGCTGTGGTCCGGGCGCTCGGTCGAAGACAATCCGAAGACGACGCGCGCCGCCCTGCCCAAGGTGCGTGAGCTTCTGTTCGCCGGCAACCGCGTCGAGGCCAATCGTCTGGCGCAGGATCAGATGATGGGCCCGATGAATGAGGTTGATTACGGGTCCTATCAGATGCTGGGTGACCTGCGGCTGGAGATGGGCCATGGCGAGGCCGTCAGCGACTATAGCCGCGAACTCGACATGGCCACGGGTCAGGTCACGGTCCGCTATAAGATTGGCAAGGCCACCTACAGCCGCACCGTGATGGCCTCGGCCCCGGATCAGTGTCTGGCCGTCTATATCGAAACCAGCGCCCCCGAAGGCCTGTCCCTGACGGCGATGCTCAGGCGCGACCGCGATGTGGCGTTCGACTGGCAGGGCGGGGTACTGAAAATGTTCGGTCAGCCCCAGCCTTATGGCGTGCATTTCTGCGCCTATCTGGCCTGCCGCAGCGACGGCGGCCGCGTTGCGCCGGACGGTCAGGGTTTCCGCATCACGGGCGCGCGTTCCGTCCTTCTGACCCTGACCGGGGCCACCGATCTGCTGGCGCCCGCTCCGGAAACCGTCGCCCGGGCGGCGCAGGCCAAACTCGCCGCCCGTTCTTGGAAGAGCCTCGCCCGCGATCAGATTCGCGATCACCGCGCCCTGTTCGACCGCGTGGAGTTGACGCTGGCACCGTCTGGCGTCCCGGTTCTGGCGTCCGAGCGTCTGGCGGCGGCGTCCGACGCGGCCGAAAAGGCGCTGATCGAGACCTACTTCAATTTCGGGCGTTACCTGCTGATCGGCTCGAACCGGCCCGGTTCCCTGCCGCCCAATCTTCAGGGCCTGTGGGCCGACGGCTTTGCCCCGCCGTGGAGCGCCGACTACCACATCAATATCAATATCCAGATGAACTACTGGCCGGCCGAGGTGTGCGGCCTGTCCGAACTGCACCACAGCCTGTTCGACTATGTGGACCGCCTGATGCCCCATGCGCGTCAGACGGCGCAGATCGCCTATGGCTGCCGCGGGGCCGTGGCCCACTACACGACCAATCCGTGGGGGCACACGGCGCTGGACGGCAATGTGCAGTGGGGATTGTGGCCGGAGGGTCTGGCGTGGCTCACCCTGCATTACTGGGAACATTATCTCTATACAGGCGACCTCGACTTCCTGCGGGCGCGCGCCCTGCCGGTGTTCAAGGCCTGTGCCGAATTTACGCTCGACTATCTGGTCGAAGACCCGCGCACCGGCAAGCTGGTGTCCGGTCCCGCCAGTTCGCCCGAAAACAGCTATGTCATGGACAATGGCAAGGTCGGCTATGTCGATATGGGGTGCGCCATGTCGCAGTCCATGGCCTTCACCGTCCTGACACTGACAAAAAAGGCGGCGGACACCCTGTCGGCAGAGCCTGAATTGCGCGAGGCCTGTGCGGCGGCGCTGGCGCGACTGGACCGGCTGAAGATCGGGCCCGATGGCCGCGTGCAGGAATGGAGCGAGCCGCTTACCGAAGCCGAGCCCGGTCACCGGCATATCTCGCACCTGTTCGGCCTCTATCCCGGCATTGAGATTGATGTCCACGATACGCCCGATCTGGCTGAGGCGGCGCGGCGCACCCTGACCGAGCGCCTGCGGCATGGGGGCGGTCATACGGGCTGGAGCGCGGCGTGGCTCACCATGTTCCGGGCGCGGCTGGGCGACGGCGAAGAATCTCTGGCCATGCTGAGAAAGCTGTTTCGTCAGTCTACGGGGGCCAACTTCTTCGATACCCACCCCTACACGCCGGAGCCGATCTTCCAGATCGACGGTAATCTGGGGGCGACGGCGGCCATCGCCGAGATGCTGGTGCAAAGCCACAATGGCAGCCTGCGCCTTCTGCCGGCCCTGCCGAAATCGTGGGCGAACGGGCGGGTGCGCGGCCTGCGCGCGCGCGGCGGTGTGAGCGTCGATCTGCAATGGGCCGAGGGCAGGCTGACCCACTGTGTAGTCAGGGCGTCGCGCAAGGCGCAATACCGCCTTGTGCCGCCGCCGGGTCAGTCGGGCCTTGCACCGCTCAGCCATGGCAAGCAGAAGCTCGTCTGGGGGCAGGTGGCCGACTTGCAGGCTGGCCAGAGCTATGCGCTCTAGGCCGGGCCGTGACGACGAGATAGCTGCGGGCAGCGCACCCGATCAAATGCGTGCGGGCGCATTGACCCGGCGGGCGGGCACGCGCTATCCAAGACGTTCAACAGCCGTGCGGCGGAACGTCATGTCAAACGAAGACCTAGCCTCGGACGAGTTACGCACCCAGCGCGATCTGAGAGCCTATCAGATCATCGGGCAGTCCCTGCTGCAACGCATCCGGTCCGGCGAGTTTCATGCGACGGGCAAGCTGCCGACCGAGCGCGAACTGGCCGAGGTCTATAGCGTCGGCCGCGCGGTCATTCGGGACGCTCTGGTCATGCTCGAAGTCAAGGGGCTGGTGCAGTCGCGTCAGGGTTCGGGCATCTATATCACCAAGGCCGCCTACGCCGAAGGCTGGCCCGATCGCAAGGAAGAGTTCGCCGATCGCCCTCTGAGCGAAGCGCCCGCGCCGAAATGGCTCGATATCCTGCACGCCCAGCAATGCCTCGAAAGCCATATTGCCCGACAGGCGGCCCTTGCGGGCGCTGACGAGGGGGGTGCGCTGGAGGAGTTGGTCGAGCGGCTGCGCCAGGCACCGTCACCGACCGAACTGAACCGCCTGAATGGCCTGTGGCACGCCACGCTGGCGCAGGCCGCGCGCAACAGCGAACTGATGTGGTTGTCGCAGCAGATGTGGGAGCGGCGTGCGCAGGCGGCCACCGCGCAGACTCTGGGCGACTATCCCAATTTGGCCGCTACCCGACAACTGTGCGCCCTCGATCACAGGCGCACGCTGGAGGCGATCCGAAAAGGCGATGCCGACCGCGCCTATTTTGCTATGTGGCATCACTTCGAAAACCTCAAAGCCCTGTACAAACCCGAAAAGGCCCCCATCAGCGTGTAAGTGCGCCCGGCATTGGCCGGTCAATCTGCATACAGGGCGAGGAGTTAAAAAGTAACAGATATAGCGTTTTGAGCCGCGCGTTCTGAGGCCATAACGTCAAGATTTTGATATTGGTTGGCCAATAAAACGTGTATGCTGCTATGGTTCGGGCCTGACGCACCGGGTTCCAGCAGATCGGAAAGAGTTGAGAGCCCTGATGAACCCCAGAATGGCATCCAGACAAAGCCGTGACGGCCATAGCGACGCCGAGCCTGTGCTGAGCGAGGAAGCGTGGAACGAACGCGATCTGCGGGCCTATCAGGTCATTGGCAAGTCGCTTCTGGAGCGTATCCGTTCGGGTGAGTTTCGCGCCAGCGGCAAGCTGCCGACCGAGCGCGATCTGGCTGAAATCTATGGCGTCGGGCGGGCGGTTATCCGCGATGCGCTGGTCATGCTCGAGGTCAAGGGCGCGGTGCAGTCGCGGCAGGGCTCCGGCATCTACATCATGCCGCAGGCCTATGCGCAGGGCGTCAATGTCGATCCGTCAGACGGCTTTGCGGGCGCAGAGCTGGCGGTCGCGCAACTGAACCCGCAGCACCTGATCGACGCGCATCAGTGGCTGGATTGCCAGATTGCGCGCATCACCGCCGCGCGGCATACCGAAGACGACATGGCGGCGATGGAGAAGGCTCTGCAAGGGCTGATCAATACCAGCGCGGACGAAGAATATGAGCCGCGCAATCACCACTTCCATCGCCAGATCGCTCAGGCGACGCACAATTTCGAGTTCGTCTTCATGTCGGAACAGGCCTGGCAGCGGCGTCAGCAAAGCCCGGCCATGCGCAATCTGAGCGTGCTTCTCTATGGCGACCGCTTCCGCAGTCTGGTCTTTGCCGACCATCAGCGCACGCTTGATTTCCTGCACCGCGGCGACGGCGACGGGGCCTTCTATTCCATGTGGCACCATTATGAGAACCTCAAGACGGCGCTAACCCTGGCCGAGTCGCTCCCTGCCATTCAGGGCTAAAGGCGCCTAAACCCCCTCGGCCTCGAACCCGGCGGCCCGGTGGCTGCCGTCGCAGAACGGTTTGGCCCCCGACTGACCGCAGCGGCACAAGAGAGCGCTCTCGACCCGCGTCACCACGCGCCCGGTCCCGGCGCAGATTTCGAGATTGCCGGTAATGCGCAGCGGGCCATTGCGCTGCGGATCGACCAGCAGTGGCCCGTCCCGTACGGCGAGGGGCTCAAGGCTCTGTGTTTCAGGCTCCCCCGTAGCTGTGAACTGGACCTCATGATGGGAGCCGTCGCAATAGGGCTTGTTCTTTGAGGCTCCGCAGCGGCAGAAGGTCGCGCGAAGTCCGATCGTCTCGCCCGCCACCGTCAGTGGCGCATGGATAGCATTGGGACCATTCTCACGCGTGCGCATCATATTGACTGCCGGTGCCCGTTCATCCGGGCGCGTCTTCCCGCGGTAGCCAATGGCACCGGATGGGCACGCGTGCGCCACCTCGATAAGTTGATCTGTCGGTGTTTCATCCGGGTGCAGCCAGGGGCCCACGACATTTGCGATGAAGCTTTTGGGGGCACCCGTCACGCAGAAGCGCGCATGGATGCAACGTTTCATATCGACGACCAAGGTGAGGTCTTTCCCTTCAACCACTTCGGGCGCGGAGTTGCTGCCGTCGGAAGGGGCGACGCTTTTCAAAGACTCCGGTGCGGCTTCGGGCGGCGTTGTGTCAGGGGTGTCGGTCACGGTGGCTGTCCGAAGGTAGGTGGTGTAAACTGATCTTAGTTGCGAAAGCGCGCGTTCCACGCGGGGACTTGACGCGATCTGACGTCCGCCCTCTTCAATTTCTTTCAGCCGGTCGCCCAGGAGCTTGCGAATAGCCGGGGTCGAACCGGGCGTATCCAGTGTGCGCAGCGTGGCGAAACTCAGTCCGGCATTGCAGTCGTCGTGCTCATTGGCCTTTAAACGGGCCAGTTCGCGCGCCAGCGGGTCGAGCGCCCGCATCAGACTGATCGAGGTATTGATCATCAGCCGCTTCTCGGCCATGTCGGTGGAGGCGAAGCCCTGCGCCAGAAATCGCAGCATATGGTTATAGACGGCGTTGCCCAGATCGAGCACCTGACGCGGACGGTCGCATTCGACCCACACGCGGTCTTGCGGGTCGTGGATCGGTTTGCGCATCACCGGATTGCGGGCAGCATTATAGGCGGGCTTGAAGTCCGGAGTGTCGGCGAGGCGCGCCTCATAAGCCTCACGGATCTTGACGAAGCGGCTGTAGTGACTGCGCTTGCAGCCGATCTCCGTGCCTTCGCCCTGCTCCACAATGGTCTCGATGGCCTTTTTTGCGGAAGCCAGATCGGTGATGCGCACCAATCCGGTCAAAGGCAGTATGCTGGGACACACCTGAAGGGCGGGATCGCCGCAAAAGAGCGAGGCTTCGCCCATCTGTTCGCTCAGTTGCTCAAGCCCGGCCTCTACCGAGCGGTAGAGGTGTCCCACCGTCAGATAGTCCTGCGCCGATGGCATAAGACGCAGACCGGCCAGCGCGCGCTGATAGGCCGGACGATTGTCAAAACCGCGGCCATCCGGTTCATGGCTGCCCTCGGGCCGTTCCAGATAAATGAAATGCTGAAGGGTTTCGGGCGTAAAAGGCGCCAGCCGCACCTGGATCCCCGACGGGTGATAGCCATCGGCCACCGGAAAATTCGGGCGGCTGAGGTGACCTACGCCGCCAATAGCGTTCATCAGATTAGCGACCAGCGTCAGATGCGTCATTTCGTCGATGGCAACGTCAACAATGGCCCGGTGCCAGCCACGCACGGTCTCGCGCAGGTCTTCGGCTACGTCGTCGTCTGCTTCCGTCTTAAGCGACCAGGCCGCGTAGAGGTAGCAGCACATCAGGTTGTGCTCGATCTCCGCCGCCTCGCACAGACTGTCGAGCAACTGCTCGCGGTTATGGATGATAATGGCAGGCTCTGCAGAGGTCATGTGCGGGTCCCGGGAGGCAGGTGAGATCAACCTATCACCGAATTTCGCGGCAAGGCCAGCAATGCTTTCGCTTTTTGACTGCGCCATGGGCACAGTTGCCTTGCGGGCGGCAAAAAACAATGTTCGGATAATTTTTTCGCAGGCGATGTCGAATCCGCCTGTCTTTGTGCGTCAGTCAGCCGAAGACATCTGGGTCTTCGTTCCACGAAGGAAACACGTCATGCACTACATGCTTCTGATTGCCGAGTCCGCCGAAGGCTTCGCCGAGCGCAACTCCGAAAACGCCCCCGCCTACTGGAGCGGCTGGATGGCCTATTCTGCCGCCATTGTTGAAGCGGGCATCTTCGTTTCGGGCGCGGGCCTGGCCGGGCCTGAGACCGCCACCGTCCTGCGTTTTGACACCAAAGGTCAGCGCGTGCAGGATGGTCCGTTCATCGACTCCAAGGAACAGGTCGGTGGCTTTTTCATCATCGACGTACCGAATCTCGATGCCGCCCTGGATTGGGCGCGCAAGGCCCCGATCACGCGCGGGGGTTCCGTCGAAGTGCGCCCCTGCCTGCCCCCGCCCCCGCGTGACTGATGCGGGAGGATAAGCGGCTCATAGAACGTGTCTTTCAGGCGTCGTCCGGGCGACTGACGGCCTATCTGGCGGCGCGTTTTGGTGATGTCGCCCTCGCTGAAGATGCCCTGAGCGCGGCCTTCGCGGCGGCGCTCAGGCTATGGCCTGACACGGGCGTGCCCACCTCCCCGGAGGCCTGGCTCTATCAGGTGGCCCGGCGCGCCATCCTGGACACCCTGCGCCGGCGTAAGACGGCCGCCGCCTATGCGGCCGATCCGGTGGCGCAAAGGCCGGAGGCAGAGGATGCGCCGGGTTTTGTCTTTCCGGACGAGCGCTTAAAACTTTTGTTTGTCTGCGCCCACCCGGCGATTGCGGCAGACCTGCACATCGCTTTGATGCTCAATACCGTCTTAGGGGTCGAGGCGCACCGCATCGCCCACGCCTTTGTTATTTCACCGGCGACCATGAGCCAGCGTCTCACACGCGCCAAGGCGAAGATCCGTGAGGCGCGTATCCCCTTCGTCATACCGGACGCCGAAGATATGCCGCCGCGCCTGCACAGCGTCCTTCAGGCCATCTATGCCGGGTTCGGCATTGGCTGGGACGAGGCGCGCACGCGCATGGGGGCGGAGGACCTGACGCAGGAATGTCTGCTGCTGGCGCGCCTTGTGGCAGAGTTGATGCCGCAGGCCCCGGAGGCTCTGGGCTGTCTGGCCCTTCTGCTCTATAGCGACGCCCGTCACAAAAGCCGTACACGTGATGGGGCCTATGTTCCCTTATCCGAGCAAGACGCCACCCTGTGGGACGCCGATCAGATGCGCGAAGCGGGGCAGGTTCTGCAACGCGCGGCGCGCTTTCAGCACTCGGGGCCATTTCAGCTGATGGCGGCGATCCAGAGCGCGCATATTGAGGCCCGGCTGACGGGGCGTGATTACAGCGAGGGTGTAGCGCATCTCTATGCGGGCCTGCGCCACATCGCGCCCGGTCTGGGGGTCGAGGTGGCTTTTGCGATGGCGCTCGGCAATGCGCAGGGCCCAGAATTCGGGCTGCGCCAGCTCGACCTGATCGACCCGGTGCAGACCGCCAGCTACCAGCCCTATTGGGCGACGCGGGCCGACCTGCTGCGGCGGACAGGGCGGATGACCGAGGCCGCCAGCGCCTATGATCTGGCCATCGGTCTTTCGGGCGACAGTGCCGTGCGCCAGTATCTGATCGGGCGCAGGGCCGGTCTCGGGGCTGGCGGCGCTCACGCGTAACGACAAACCCCGATGATCCGGACGTGTGGTCTTATTGCCGGCGGATCCGGGCGACGTAGCCCCCCTGCGGACTTAAGGTGATGTCGAGGCTTTCACCGGGGGCGACGTGACGTTTGCCCGTAATGAAGGCGGCGGGGTTCTGACGGTCGTCGGCATAGTCTTCGATCTGCCACTTCCCGGGCGTGAGGAAGTCCAGTTTCAGGTGCGCCGACCTTGGGGTCTCATTATTGATGACCGCGATGTACCACGCCTCACCCGACCGACGGGCAAGGGCGGCGACCTCGCCCGGCTGACTGGGCGCCAGTACCCGGGTTTCATCCCAGACGGCCGGCATGTCTTTTATGACCCCGAAGGCCGGGTTGGAAATATAGGTCTGCGGGTGTCCGCCGAACGACAGAAAGGGCGAGGTAAACATGACCATCTGCGCCAGTTCGTGCGACCACGTATTGCCCTGAAGTTCCTTCGGCGTGAAGACGGTGGGCGTATAGTCGCCCGGCCCGGCCACGTAGCGCGTAAACGGCAGGATGGTGTCATGCGCCGCCGGCAGTTTCCGGTTATAGCGCGTGATGTGCCATTCATGACCGCGCACGCCCTCGCGTGTCAGGACGTTGGGCCAGGTCCGTTCGGTGCCGCTGGGCTTTATGGCACCATGGAAGTCAACCATCAGACGCGCAGCGGCGGCATCGCGGGCGGCGTCTTCGTACCAGTTCGACCACGTCCGGCTCCCCGGTTCCGGGAAGTCGATCTTGACACCGACCACACCGGCGTCGGCCAGTCGTTTGAAAAAGCTGCGGCGGGCATCGGCTTCAAAGACTTCGCGGCTGTGGACCCACACCCAGATACCGACGCCTTTTTCCCGCGCATAGCGCACGGTTTTTTCCAGCGTCGGCCAGGGTTGCTTCCACTTGGCCCAGCCGTCGTCGATCAGATAATATTCATAGCCAAGCGTCTTCGTCCAATCGACCCATTGCGGCTGATCGTCTTCGAGGGGATCACCGATCGCCAGCCATTGCCACGTGGAGCGGCCCGGCTTGATCCAGTCGGCCCGGGCCAACTCGGCGGACGGGGCCGGGTTCACGTTTTGAACGAGGGTGGAGTTGACCAGTTCGGTGAGGGTTCGCGCAATGATCGTGACCCGCCACGGCTGAATGACGGCGGCGTCCGTCGTCCAGCCCTCGGGATTGGCGTAAAGTGTGTTGAGGAGCAGCCCGTCCGGAGACACGCCGACCGCGCTGTCGGCATAGTCCCTGACGGCGGCCTCTGTGAGGGTCACCCACAGTCCGTTGATTTTAAGCGTAATCGGCGCGCCGAGCCGTTTGCCTGACAGTTGCGATAAACGGCTCTGATAGTAGGGGTTTTCGTAATCTTCTTTGAGTTCGGATACCCACATTGTGGCGTCCGCGTCGCTGGGTCGCCAGCCCGAAAGGTCCGCTTCGACCTTGCGGCCGGTCTGCGCGGGCAATCTGAGCCTGACCGCAACGCCGTCGTCGGCCACCTGCACATCGGCGAAGGCCACGCTGCCCGTGTCCCGCAGAGAGAGCGTCGCTGTATTGGCCTTGTGTTCCGCAAAGCGCTTGACGCCATAGAGGCGGTACGTTTCGGCGACCTTGCCTCGCTTGACCTTGGTAATGACCGTATGCTGACCCACGTCGATGGCGTTGGTGCGGATGCCAAGAGGCGAGGCGGCCAGTACGTCCTTGCCATCAGCGGTCACCTTATAGGTCAGGTGCCCGCTCTCATCGCTGATATGGACCCTGACCTTTCCGGAGGGGCTTTCGATATTCACCGTGGCGGCGTCCGCCGTCTGGGCGACCGAGAACAGGGCGACCCCCAGCAGCGCGACCGTTCTGAAAACCGCTTTGGTCATTCTCATGAAACCTCTCCAATGCCTCTTTGTGCGGCCCCTGCGGCCCTTTCAGCGCTTATGAGCGCGCTCTTATCCGCCTGTCAGAGTTAAATGCCAGAGCGATTTCGTCAATAGTTAATTGTACGACAAAACAACATTTAAACCGCTATTTTGCATATGGACCAAATCTACCTGGGGGGTTCAAGGCCGCGAACAAAAAAATCTACCGCTTTGGTGCAGTAGTGACCAATTTCTTCATCAGAAGGTCGATCTCCAATGCCCATGCCGCACCGCATATGTATGTCTGATCCCTTGATTAGCGACGAAAATACATGCGTATAAAAGACTGGGTCTTCAATCTTAAGGGTGCCGCGCGCCGAAAGACGTTGAAAATATCTCGCCATTGCCGCTTTGACACGTCCGGGCCCAGCCTCGAAGAAAAGGTCGCGTAAGTTTTGGTGATTGGCCCCATCCGCGCGAAGAATCGTTTCAATTGACATAGCCTCACGACTGTTCATGAGGTTCATGAGACCAATCGCTATAGAGAGAAGAGCTTCCCTTACCGGCAACTCGTCACACTGTTCAAACAGGGCCTCTGGAATAAACTCTTCGCACTTTGCACGAACGACGGCGGCAAATAGTTCTTCTTTGGTCTGAAACCGCCTGTAGAGCGTAAGCTTGGACATGCCAACGCCTTTGGCCACGGCCTCCATGGTCGCGCCCTGGTAGCCGAGTTCCAGAAACAAGTCGCCAGCTACCTTCAAAATTTGAGGGATAAGGTCGGCATTGATCGGCCGGCCGCGCCGCCCTTTTGACAAATTTGGCATATCGCTCATAATAATGGTACTTGACGGTCCATTAATTTATTGCCATTTATGATACTCAATGGTTCACTTAATGGCAACTCCATGAACGCCGTCGCACTTAAGATGTTGTTAGGAGACCGGGCAAAGTACCTCGGTCTTGTTTTCGGCGTTACCTTCGCCACACTTTTAATGGCGCAACAAGTCTCTATTTTTGTGGGGATCATGTCGCGTACAGCCAATGCCATCACCAGCGTCCGGGAAGCTGACGTCTGGGTTATGGATCCTCGTGTACGGTACGTGGATGAAGTCGAGCCTATGCGAGACGTAGAGCTCAGCCGCGTCCGTTCAGTACCGGGGGTAGATTGGGCTGTCCCCTTTTACAAGGGCCTATCGACCATTCGGCTCGCAGATGGCCTGACTCAGCAGGTCCAATTGATTGGGGTGGATGATGTCTCTCTCATCGGTTTATGCGATGACATGCTTTCTGGCCGACGCGACGCCATCCGCGATCCTCAATCCGCGATTATGGACCGAAATGGCTTCTTGTTCGTGTGGCCGGAAGGCGATTTTCAGAATAGCCGTACCTTCGAACTGAACGACAACCGTCTTCGGATTCGAGGCGTATGCAACGAAAAGCCCACCTTCCTGACCTTTCCGATACTCTATGTCACTTACCAGACCGCAATGGAGATTACGCCGCCGCAGCGTAAAAAGATGCCATTCATTGTCGTAAAGGCGCGTGACGGCGTGACTGCGGAAGCGCTCGCAACACGCATTGCACACACGACTGGGCTTCAGGCGCTGACCGCTCCGCAATTTCGTTGGCGAAGCATCAACTACTACCTTGAGCGGACAGGCATCCCGATTAACTTTGGTATTACGATTGCGTTGGGTGCCATTATTGGCGCAGCGATTACCGCTCAAACCTTTTACATTTTCGTTGTTGAGAACCTAAAGCAGTTTGCGGCGATGAAAGCTGTGGGTGTGACCAATGGTCAGCTTCTCAGGATGGTCCTGCTTCAGGCGAGCGTCGTAGGTTCAATGGGGTATGGCCTTGGGATGGGCGCGACTGCGCTGTTCTTTTTCGCCACCAAAAATCAACCCGCGCTTCAGGGTTTTCAGCTCTACGCCCAGGTTATGGCGGGCACCGGGGTAAGCATCGCCATAATCATTTTGGGTTCCATCCTGTTCAGTCTGCGCAAGGTATTTCGCCTTGATCCGGCTGTTGTGTTCAGGGGGTAGGGCGCAATGTCAGACGTTTCACTTAGACATGTCTCGAAAAGCTTTGCCGCTGGAGATGGCCAGGTGCAGGTCCTTCACGATGTAAGTACAGATATCAGGCTTGGCGAATTGACAATGCTTGTGGGGCCTTCCGGCTGCGGGAAAACCACGCTCATATCTATTCTATCGGGGATTTTATCGGCCTCTGCCGGCGAAATCGAACTTCTCGGACATTCACTGACGCAGATGAATGATCGCAAAAAGGTAATGTTCCGACGCAAGAATATAGGCTTTATCTTTCAGCAGTATAATCTTCTACCGGCACTCACGGCGGCTGAAAATGCGGGTATGCCGCTGATGGCGTCAGGTCTGTCGATGCAGAAGGCCTCTCAGCGAGCCTGCGAGCTTCTCGACGCGGTCGGAATGAGCGACCATGTAAACAAGCTCCCACGCCAGCTATCAGGTGGACAGCAGCAGCGCGTCGCGATCGCCAGAGCCCTTGTCCACTCACCTCGTCTGATTGTCTGTGATGAACCTACAGCAGCTCTGGATGCCGCATCGGGTAAGGGCGTCATGGACATTTTAAGGCAGATCGCCAGTACACCTGAGCGCGGTGTGATCGTCGTCACCCATGACAATCGGATCTACTCTCACGCCGATCGTATTCTCGAAATGAGCGATGGTCGCCTCATCGGCGACCAAGCGCCCGATGCCTTCATTCATAAGGAATAGTACTATGGCGGGTTCGTCGAAAGCCAAGACGTGGACGCTTAAGCCGTCAAACTTGATCCTTCCCGCGCTAGCGGTACTTGGGATGGGATTTGCAATCTTCACCGTGTTTTTTAAGCCCGTGGAAGCGGCACGAATTCCAGCAACCCCACCGCCTCGGTCTCCCGCCGAAGGTGCGCTGGCAGCTGTAGGTGTTGTTGAACCGCGAAGCGAGATTATTCAACTTGGTGTCGAGTTGCCGGGGATCGTTCGGTCCCTAAACGTCAAGGTCGGTCAGGACGTCACTGAGGGAGAGGTCTTACTTGCCCTTGACCAGCGCGATATTGATGCAGAGATTGCGCGCAGGCAAGCCGTAGTAGACAGTGCACGGATTCAGGCTGCAGATGCGCTTGCACTCTATAAAAGGATCTCTAACGTCGATGACAAGGCGGCCGTCTCAGCTGAAGAAACCGAGCAACGCCAGTACGCTCTGAAACTCGCCGATGCGCGTGTGAAAGAAGCGCAGGCAACCCTCGAGGCGGCTCGCACGACGAAGTCCCGCTTGACGCTGACTGCCCCCATCCCTGGACGAATCCTGGAGTTGAACGTAAGACCGGGTGAATTTGTCGGCTCGCCTTCTAATCAGGTCTTGATTTCCTTGGGCGACGTCTCACGTCTTCATGTGAGAGCCGAGGTGGATGAAGAGTTTCTCACTCGGCTGTCAACAGGAACCTCCGCCTATGCCACGTTTAGGGGGGATGCAAGGAAGTATCCTCTAAGCTTTGTCCGAAGCGAGCCGTATGTTCGACCAAAGCAAAATCTGACATCAGCTTCGCCGCGCGTCGACACCCGGGTTGCACAAGTCGTTTATGCCCTCCCGGAGGACACGCGCACGGATTTTGTCGGCCAGCAAATGGACGTCTTCATAGGAAGTCCCTCTGAAGGAACGCCGAAATGAGGGCCGTCGTCTTCCTGTTTAGCCTGTCCGCTGCAACACCCGTATTCGCAGCGGAACCTCCAGCAGCCTCGCCTGCATGTATAGACCAGCAGCCCGCTGCCGTCGCCACGTATCAAACTCTTTGGTCGGAGTTTGCGGATCCTGGTCTGATCTGCCTCGCGCAGCACGTTTTGAACGACAATCCAAATCTTAAGGCAATAAGGGCGCGTGTTGAAGCGGGTTCTTCGATAATAAAAGCTCAGCGGGCGCGGCGTCAGCTGAGTGTTGATGGCCTGATAACAGGCTACTCCGGGAACGATCAAATTGGTTCCAATACCGACGCTAGTCTGGGGCGAGCCGGTTTGGAGGCACGCTGGGAGATTGATGTCCGTCACCGCCTCTCCCTAGAAGAAGCCCGCGCCGGTTACGCCCGAGACCGTGATGCGGCTCTATATGAATCATCGGCCTTTAGTCTGTTGGCGGACCTTACCCAGAGGTTGATCGCACTACGCGCCCTAGACGGAAAAATCGACTTGCAAATTCAAATCGTTAATCTCCGTTTGCGTCAGGTTCAACGCGAAACCGCCCGCCTACAGTCCGGGCTCGTTAGGGGAGGACGATCGCAAGATCTCGAAGCCAACCTTGCAGCGGAACAGAATGCACTCGAAGGATTGCAGGCCCAGCGTCAAGCTACCCTGGTCCAAATTGAAGCCCTGACAGGATATTCCAGAGATCAACTCAATGATGCGTTGCGGCCCAAGGCCCTGCCTCCAGTGCCGGCGCCCGCCGCGGTCGCGGCGCTGCCCCTCGACCGACTTGCATTTAATCCCAAGGTGAGAGCTGCCGCGTCCGAGGTCGCCCGTGAAGAAACAAACCACCAGATAGCCCTCGCTGCACGCTGGCCGCGAGTGAGTCTGTCGGGCTTCCTGGGGTTGCAGGATGGGTCCAACGGACTCAGATTGAGTGCCAACCCCATACAAAGCCTCTCGGCGCAGCTTCTTTCGCCCATTTTTGATCGCGGGCGAATAGATGCCGATGTTGCAACTGCGGCCTCCTATAAGAAATCGGCGATAGCGTCCTATCACGCGGCGTTGACCGAAGCGCTCGAAGACAGCCAGCTCGCCGTGGCAGAATACGAAGGCGCGTACAAACAGGGCCTTGCCAGTGAGAAAGCCCTTGCCATGAGTGTGCGCGCTCTTCAAATCGACCAAAGCCGCCAAAGAGCAGGACTCGTGTCCGATGACATTGTGACTGAAGGCGAGCTAAAGCGTCTGTCCCGTCAGATGGCGATAATACAGGAACAGGAACAGGCCCATGTGGCCTTCGTACGCCTTCAGAGGGTCTTGGGTCCTCAGTCGGCGCTTTCAACCTCTTCTGCTTACAATTACGCTAAGGTACAGGGATTAAAACAATGACGGACACAGTACTTGTCACCGGCATCGGTGGCTTTATCGCCAAGCATCTGGCGGCGCAGCTTCTGGCCGAGGGGTTCACGGTGCGGGGCACCGTGCGCAGCCCATCGCGCGCCGAAGAGGTGCGCGTGGCCCTTCGGGCGCAGGGTCTGCCGCTCGATCGTCTGAGTTTTGTCACCCTCGATCTGGAACGCGATGAGGGCTGGGACGAGGCGGCGCGCGACTGCCGCTTTGTGCATCATGTCGCCGCACCCTTTCCGCTGGTGCAGCCCACTGACCGCGAAGCTCTGGTGCCCGCCGCTCGCGATGGCGCGCTGCGCGTTCTGAAAGCCGCCAGCGGAGCGGAACGCATCTGCATGACTTCGTCGATTGCCGCCATGATGTATGCGCCGCGCGCGCAACGCCGCTTCACCTTCGGCCCCGAAGACTGGTCCGATCCCGAATGGTCGCTCAACACCCCTTACGTCGTCGCCAAGACCCGCGCCGAGCAGGCGGCCTGGACCTATATGGACCAGGTTGGTCGCCGTCAGGCCCTGACGGCCATCAATCCCGGTCTGGTGCTGGGCCCGCCGCTGGATGCGCATTGGGGCACATCGCTCGACGTCGTGTCGATGCTGATTCAGGGCAAGTACCCCGCCGTGCCGCCGGTGGCCTTTCCCATCGTCGATGTGCGTGACGTGGCGGCCTTGCACGTGAAAGCGATGACCGCACCGGTCGGAGGGCACCGCCT
This sequence comes from Asticcacaulis sp. DW145, assembly GCF_037101385.1. Classification (NCBI taxonomy): domain Bacteria; kingdom Pseudomonadati; phylum Pseudomonadota; class Alphaproteobacteria; order Caulobacterales; family Caulobacteraceae; genus Asticcacaulis; species Asticcacaulis sp. DW145. The sequence continues at coordinate 99,719 of NZ_AP029026.1, forward strand.
GCTGGCCGCGGCCGATACCCTCTCCCTGTCTGAAATGGGCCAGTTCCTGCGCACGGTCCTGCCGCAAAACGCGAAGCGCATTCCGACGCAGACATTGCCGCTCAGCGTGACGCGCGTCCTGTCGCTGTTCGACAAATCGCTCGCCACGCTCAGGCCCGATCTCGGTCGCTACCCCGTGGCCGACAGCCGCCTGACCACAGAGTTGACCGGACTGACCTTGAACAGCGCCAGAGACGCGGTCACGGCCGCCGCACGGGCTCTCTCCGGCAAGGCCTGAACCGCTCAGGCTGTCCAGGCGAGGGCCGGGTCGCTCATAAACCCTTCCTTGGGCGTATGGGTCAGGTGATTGGTGTAGTTGGAGATGGTTTTCACCGCGATGATCGTAACGACCTCCAGCACCTGCGCCTTTGTAAAGCCCGCCGCCAGGAAGGCGTCCACCGCCGCATCTCCGGCAAAGCCGCGTTCGCGCACCACGGTTTCGGTAAAGAGGCGCAAGGCCTGTAGTCTGGCGTCGGTGACCGGCGCACGGTTACGCAGAGCCTGGATGACACCTTCGTCCAGATGGGCGTTACGCGCCAGCCAGGTGTGACCCATGGTGCAGTATTCGCAGGCGTGCAGCACGCTGACGGTTAGATAGACGAGCTGAAGCTCTGCCGGGCTGAAGGTTGTTTCGGCGGCGACGGCGGTAAACAGCCCGTCATAGGCCGACAGAGCCAGCGGACTTTCGGCCAGCGTCCCTTGCAGTTTCGGCGTGAAGCCCCAGGCCTTGTGTACGGCTTCAAGGCGCGCCTTTGAACCGGCCGGCGCGGAGTCGATCGAATGAACGGTAAAGAGGGTCATGGTAGGGGTCCTGTCTCGTGAGGCGTCGGGAGTGGTGCTCCGTGATCACCTTATATGCGCCGTTAAATCCGCAATAAATTCATAGACAGGCATGATACTCATGCGTATTTTGCATGAATGGACACGCAGGCGCTCGACCTCTTTGTTGCCGTTGCTCACGCCGGAGGCTTTGCCGCCGTCGCGAAAGAACGGTTGCTCGATCCCTCGACCGTTTCGCGCGTCATTGCGGGACTGGAGGCGGAGCTGAATGTCCGCCTCTTTCAGCGCACGACCCGCTCGCTCAGCCTGACCGAAGCGGGGGCGCTCTATCTGGCGCGCATCGAACCCCTGTTGGATGAGATGCGCCGGGCAGCCGCCGAGGCTTCCAACGTCAATGCCGAACCCAGAGGGGTTTTGCGGCTGACGGCTTCGGTGGCTTTCGGAGTGCAGCAGATTGCGCCTCTGGTCGGCGAGTTTTGCGCCCTCTATCCGGGTCTAAAGCTCGACTGTGTCTTCACCGACGCCAATCTCGACCTTGTTCAGGAGCGCATGGATCTGGCTATCCGCCTGGCCCCGGCGATTGAGGGTGATCTGGTCGCCACCCGGCTTTTTTCAACCCGCTATCATGTGGTGGCAAGCCCCGACTATATTACGCGTGCCGCGCCAGTCACCGAACCGCGCGACCTGCTCACCCACCGATGCCTGCTTCTGGGATTGCGCGCCTTTCGCTCGACATGGAAGTTCAGGGATGCGCAGGGTGCGCTCGAAGAGGTGTCGGTGGACGGGGATGTGGTCATCTCTACCCCTCTGGCCCTGCGCGCCGCCGTGCTGTCAGGCGGCGGTCCGGCTCTGCTGTCCGGCTTTCTGATCGCTGACGATCTGCGCGCCGGGCGTCTGGTCGATCTTTTCCCCGACCATCGTCCGACCCCGACCACGTTCGATACGGGCGCGTGGGCCATCTACCCCAGCCGCGCCTATCTGCCGAACAAGGTGCGGGTGATGATAGACTTTCTCAGATCGCGCCTGAGCTAAGGCCGGAATATCGAAATGCCCTCTGTTATCTGCGGTGTCAGGCCTTCGGCTGAGTGCGGATCCACGCGGCGGCAGCGTCCATAGCCGTATCGCGTCCGAGCGCAATATCCTGCGCGGTCGGGGCGACAAGGACGTCCGGATCTATGCCCTTGTCCGGTTGCGGGGTAGGGGCGAAATAGCCAACCAGAGGCAGGTCGAATTCGATGCCGCTTTGCGGTAGCTGAGTGAAAAAGAAGCCGCCGCCATTGATGCCTTTGAGATTGCCGCCGGTCTGGCGTCCGAACAGTTTAATGCGGCCCGTCTGGCGCGCCGAATAGATAAAGCCGAAGGTGGCGGAGCTGTTGGCGGGCCCGATAAGGGCGGCCACAGGCACGCGCAGCTTTTTGGCCGAGGGTAAAAGTGCGGGCACCGTGTCCCTGGCGGGGCGTTCTATGAACCCGTCGTCCAGCTTACGCCCGCCGACTCCAATGGTTTTAAAGCCTTCGTCCCACGTCGAAACGTGGGGTGCCAATACGTCCGGTACGGTTTCAAAACGCACCTTTTCCACGAAGTTGAAGGCCTGGGTCGGTCGGTCGATCAGGCGACGCAGCAGCGGGTTGCCGCAGTCATCGCCCCCTTCATTGCCGCGAATATCCATGATCAGCCCGCGCGCGCCGCTCAGGCTGTCGAGGCGGTCTTCCAGCCATTCTTCCCACTTCCACGGGCTGTTCCACATGGCCCAGCCGGGCATGTCGAGCACGGCGATACCGTCATCGCGCATCGTCCAGGTCCAGCGCGGGTCCGGGCTGTCTTCGGGCACGCGGGTGATCGTCGCCTGACGCGCCTTCAGCGTCATCACCGGCACCTCGACCTGTCCGGCGCGACCATCCGGCCAGACGACGTCGAGCTGGTGGGTGTCCCCGGACGGCGGGCACAAAAGCCCCTGAAAGACGTCGAAAAACTCAATGGTTTCCGTCCCCTGTACACTGAGGAGAGAGCGGCGCTTGCCGCCGTTGTGACCATCGGCACGGCTAACCGGCAAGAGGCGCGCCAGCATTTGCGCCACCGGCAGACCGTTGACGGACGTCACGCGCGTACCGGGGCTCAGCTTATCGGTGCCGCTAAAGTCCTGCCGCACGATCATCTCGTCGCCCAGCCACTCGAAGTAGAAGGGCAGGCGGGTCGGGAGGTCGAACAGGGCCGTGACCGCTGCTGTCTTCTGGTTGAAGAAATTGCAGTAGCTGTGGCCGCAATTGAGCGAGGAGAGGAAGCGTGACAGGATCAGATAACGGCTTTCGCTCGAAGGGGTTGCCTCATAGGCGCGCTCAACGGCATCAAGGCGCTCGGCGATTTCAGCGGGCGTGTTGTACCGCAACAGCCCCGGATGAATAGCCATCGCCGCCCGGAACACCGTCATGTCCTCGGAGCGGCCGGATCTCGACCATGCCCGACCGGACAAGGTGGCACTGGCCGCCAGGGCGGTGAGGAGGGTTCGTCTATGCATCTTGTGTCTCCCTGTTAGCGGCACCAGGCGGCGACGACTAAGTCCCGCATGAACCCCTTATCCTGCCAAAGCTGTCCCCAGTCGGTGGCGGCGGTGCGGCTGAAGGCGATGATGACCCCCTGCCGCTCCGGCCAGATGAGGTTGAGCGTCTGCACATTGCCGACCGCACCGCGTCGTTCAACGACCGTCATAGCCTGGGCGCAGCCCGTGGGCTTGACCGTGTAGGCCCAAGCCCCCAGCGCCACATAGCCGAGCGACGGTTCTCCTTCCCACAGCGCTTTCAGGCTGTCACGCGACAGCAGGCGTCCGGACATGAGCGCCGTATCAAAGCGCATCAGATCACGTGCCGAGCCCTTTATGCCGGCCGCCGCCTCATAAACCGACAGGGACAGGACCGGCTCCGGCGCGCCGTCGCTATCGACTGCGGTGAAGGGCTCGCGATCGCCCGGCTGGTAAAGACGCAGGGTTTTCAGGCCCAGTGGCCCGCTGATCCGCTCTTCGAGAAGCTGAGCGAAGGGACGTCCCGTCACCTTTTCCAGCACATCCGACAGCAGATAGTAGTCGCAATTATTGTAGTGGAAGGCCTCCGGGTCAGCACGCAACGGCCCGCGGCAAAACCCGTGATCGGCCTTGTCGTGGCTATAGAATTGCGCCACGCCATCGGCATTGGCCGGCGTTTCGGAGGGGTCAGGCAGGCCCGACTGATGCCGCACGAGCGCTTTAACGGTGACGTTTCCGGAGGGAAGGTCGGCAAATTCCGGCAAGACCGCTTTCAAGGGCGTATCGAGCGACACCTCCTTGCGTTCGACTGACATCATCACCAGCACGGCGGTAATCTGCTTGCTGATCGAGGCCAGTCGCCACGGCGTGTCCAAAGTCGCGGCCTTGCGGGTTTTTGAAAGCCGGCCGGCGGGGATGGCTTCGGTGGACTGCCCCTCTACCGAGGCCACCACAATGCCGTTAAAACGGCCCGCGGCATTTTCCGCAGTGACGATGGCTTTGAGCGGTGTTTGCGCGCACGCGGGCAGGGCCAACAGCCCAGCCATCAGAGAAAGGCAAAGGGAAAGACCCCGGCCGGAGCCACGTTTCGCTGCGCGCATGATCTGGCTCCCTTTGTCTGTCTTATGTACGCATAGGAGGGCCATTCCGATGAAGAGTCCAGAAAACTTTGATACGGGAGCCGCTATTAGGGGGCTGTACGGAAGACAGTTTACTCAGACAAATATCAGTGCCACATTGCCCTAAACAGATACGGGAGGTTTATCATGATCCGGTCAGGATGGATGCGGGCGTGCGCGGTGGCGGGCGTGTCCGCCATAGCGGTTTACGCGATGTCGTTTTCGGGGTCCGTGCAGGCCGCGCCGAAGGGCGGCAATCCGTTGTTTACTGACGCCTTTACCGCCGATCCTGCGGCTCTGGTGGTTAAGGACACCCTCTACCTTTATGTCGGCCATGATCAGGCGACGGGCGATGAGATGTTCACCATGCGTGAGTGGCTGGTCTATTCCACCAGGGACATGAAGACCTGGCAGGCGCACGGGCCGATCATGAAGGCCACGGATTTCAAATGGGCGATCCGCGATTCCTGGGCGTCGCAGGTCGTGGAACGCAATGGCAAGTTCTGGTTCTATGCCGCAGTCGAACACGACAAAACCCATCCGGGCAAGGCCATAGGCGTCGCCGTCTCCGACAGCCCCACCGGCCCCTTTGTCGATGCGCGCGGCTCCGCCCTGATCAGCAATGACATGACGCCACAAGGGCCGCACACCTGGGACGATATCGACCCCACCGTCTATATCGAAGACGACGGCACGGCGTGGCTGATCTGGGGCAATGCCAACTGCTATTACGCCCGCCTAAAGCCCAACATGACCGAACTGGACGGCCCGATTCAGCAAATTCCGCTGCCGAAATATGTCGAGGGGCCCTGGATCCACAAACACGGTCAGACCTACTACCTGACCTATGCTTCGATGGATAAGGCGGTGTCTAACGACGAGTTGATCTCTTACGCCACCGCGCCTTCCATAACCGGGCCGTGGACCTATCGTGGCGAGATCAGCGGGCCCGCGGAAAACAGCTTCACCATCCATCCGGCCATCGTCGAGTTCAAAGGGCAACCCTACTTCTTCTACCATAATGGCAAGCTGACGCTGAACGGCGAAAAGGGCGGGCTGGGTCGTCGGGCCGTGGCGGTCGAACATCTCTATTACAATGCCGATGGCACGATTAAGCCGATCGTCCACACGACCGAGGGCGTCTCGGTTCCGCGACAAAAATAGGCAGTGTGATCCTCGCAAACCGCCTTAGCGGTTTTAGCTTTCTGTCGATCATCGAGTGCGGGGGCGACGCGATTGTGAAATCGGATCCGAAACCGAGCCCTTGGAGGTGGGAACCAGGCCTTGGCAGATGTGTGCGGTTACTCACTTCATTGATCGAGCTTCGGATGACGCTCGACTCAAACTATGTGGCGGGCAACGAGATAGACCGTCACGTCGCGAACTATCAATCGTGTGTGGTGGAGCCGGGTTTGCGGTTCCAACGATAAATTCGCAAACCACAGGATCGGGTCGATGTGCATTTGAGAGACCCCGCAATCGACGGCTCTTATGAGCCCCGGGGGTTATCCCGGGGCTTTTGCCGTTTGGAGCGCGGGTCTACGCGTTCAGTCGATCCTTAACCGCCTTGCCCGGTTGGAAGACCAGCTTCTTTGAGGCGGCGATCTGGATGGTAGCGCCCGTCGAGGGGTTTCGCCCTTCGCGTGCGGGCTTTTCCTGGACCTTGAATTTGCCGAAGCTCGGAAAGTTGACTTCCTGCCCCAGAACGGCCGCTTCCACGATGCTGCCAAATACCGTGTCAACGATGGCCCTGGCCGCCGTCTTGGTCACGCCGTGTTCGGTTGCGATTTTGTCGATGAGGTCAGAGGTATTCATGGATCTGTCTCCGATTGAAAGTCTCTGACTTGCCTTCCCGGACAGGCATTGGCAATACCCTTGGTCAGGTATCCACCGTAAGAACCAATGGGCCTTTAATGATGATGGTGAGCAGGGAGACAAGTAGCCACGAGGTCATCGGGCTCTGGTTTATGAGGGTAGTCAATCGTCAGGCAGGTCGTAAACCTCGAGCCTCACCTCATCGCCGTCGATCACAATCTCGACAACTTCGTTTACAAGCCGCCCGTCAGGACCAAGGTAAGTCAATAGAGCCGCCAGGAGCTCGCGTTGCCGTGCAGGTGGGACCTGCGGAATGATAATAATTAGACCCGCGTGGAGGGATTCTCGGCGGTACAGACGTCGGAAATCGGCCGCGTTGTTGGTGACGAAGGTATAGTCCCCGTCGATAATCCGCGGCATGAGGTCCCAGTCCGTCGTGCCGCTGAGCCCGAGCCAGTTCACATGATCGCAATGATGGCCGGCCTGCTGCGCCACCTCTACCAGTGAGGTGTGGAGGCACTCGTCGATCAGGAACCTCACGCGCCCACGCCCGACAGCTTTCCAAGCGACACGCTGGACCGGAGGGTGCCGCTTTTTTCTGGCAGCTTTTTGGGGCGCCCCACGGCCGGATGCGCAGCCGCCCAGACCCGTGCCAGTTCCAGCCGCCGCGCGTTGAGTTTCGGATACCCCTCAAGGAGTTCGGCCTCTGACGCTCCGTCGCGCAGCATGGTGGCCACAAGCCGTACAGGGATACGCGTGTCTTTGAAGACGGGTTCACCACCCATCACGGCCGGGTCTGCCGTGACGTCCGATTCCGCCTCTGTCAGGTCCTTCACGGCTTTCTCGATTTCCTTGCGAGCCGCCGCGACGTCGACGATGAGGTAATCACCGGCCTTGACCGTTTTCGCTTTTGGCTCGCGTTCAATCTCTGCAAAGAGCGCAAGCCTTCGCTCCTGGCTTAAAGCGCCCCCGACTTCTTTCCAGAGTTTGAGTTTCAGAACCGCCAGATCAGACAGTATGCGTTTCGACTTCACAATGCCGGGCCGGGATTGAGCAACCACGATGTGCTTGTCGATCGCGTTGTGAACCGCTTTTACATCCACACCTGTAACGGCAGCGGCCTGGGCAGGGGTAAAGGTTCGGGACAGCGCTGGCATAATTATTCTCCTATGGAAGGATAATTATCATGGAGTGAGGGCTGAGTAAATTCCGATAGAAGGGGAAGATCGACAGGCAATTCAGCTCTGCCATTTTTCATTCCCATACATAAAGCCAAGGCGTCTTAATGGGCAGATGATAGGCCGCGCTTCCGCTTGTTATTTTCGGGCCAGCCCGCTCATCGCATACGACTGGCCCTTCTGGCCTCACCTGGCCATTAGACTTACTTTGGTGCGCGGTCGTCGCATTCAGTTGGCTATCGATCCCTGACTCGGCAAGATGCCTATGTACCTCCTTTTCGCGATTTTCGTTTGGGTACCGAATTTGACGGCCACACCTCTTAAAGCTTTTGACTGGAGCTGTCTGGCTATTTCCGTTGCTCTCGCCGGCGCCTTATGGACGCTAGGTGATTTGCAGCGCGAGACCGCTTAGGTCGGCCAGCACCTTCCCGGTGTCTGCTACGATGTCAGAAGTTCAGACGCACAGGCTAAGCAAGAGCGTAAAGATGAGGCCGAAAATGCCCACAAGCCCCTCCATTAGGGTCCATGTTCTCAACGTATCTTTCACGGACAGACCGAAATACTCCTTGAACATCCAGAACCCGGAATCATTGACGTGACTGAACATCAGGCTGCCAGCCCCAATCACCAGAACCATCAGGTTAGGATTGACGCCGGAAAGCTTAACCAAGGGCGCGACGAGCCCTGCCGCGGTTAGCCCCGCCACGGTCGCCGAACCGAGCGACAGGCGGATTACGCCGGCGATCAGCCAACCGAGCACCAGGGGCGGAATGGGAAGATTTTTGAGCAGCAGGCCAAGCTGTTCGTTGAGGCCACCGTCGATAAAGATCTGCTTTAGGGCGCCAGCACCAGCTATAATCAGCAGGATCGGCGCAATTTCGCGCAAGGCCAGGGAGGAGCCCTGCATCAGTACGCTCAGCTGTTGGCGCTGACCGATACCAAGGGTCACCAGTGCGACCATTACCGAGATTAGCATAACGATCATGGGATTGCCGAGAAAACCAATCAGGGATTTTGTCTCTGGGCTCAGGCCCTGCACATAGCCGAGCCCCGTAGACGCGGTTAAAAGGATGACCGGTAACAGCGCGGTGAGAAAACTGGTGGAGGTGGACGGCAATGCGTCTTCGGCGGTCTCATCCATAACAAAGAGATGTGGCGGGTTAGAGAGGATGCCCCGCGCGCTCAGCGCAAACACAGGACCTGCAATCAGCGCGGTCGGTACACCGACGATAAGACCGTAAATGAGCGTCAGGCCCATATCGGCGCCAAACATCGGCACGATAGCCGCCGGAGACGGGTGCGGCGGCAGGAAGCCATGCGCTATGGATAGACCCGCCATAACCGGCAAGGCCAGATAAACGAGACCTCCTCCGGACTGACGGGCAACAGAAAAGATCAGCGGCACCAGAAGGACAAAGCCCACGTTGTAAAAGAGGGGTATGCCGACAATGAAACCCGTCAGGCACAGGGCGAGGGTGATCCGCCGGTCACCGAACCCCGTTATCAGGACCCGGGCTATTTTCCTCGCCGCGCCACTATCGGCGATGATTTTCCCGAATATGGCCCCCAAAGCCAGCAGAACCGCAAGCGAACCCACCATACTGCCTATGCCGCTCTCGATGGAATGCGTGATCTTATCGAGGGGCATCCCCAGCATCAGGGCCGCCAGAAGGGAGGCTATCACGAAGGCGAGAAGCGGTTGAACCTTGAGCCAAGCGATCAGGCCAATCAAGGACGCGACGGCGACCAGAACCACGACGATCGCAAGGGTATCATGCGTCAGTGACATAGTCAGAACCCCTTGACGCTCAGGCTGTACAGGGTGTGGTGTGTCAGGATGAATAGGGTTTGCCGGTCAGGTCCGCCAAACAACAGTTGCAGCGGCCTCTCGGGAGTGTCGATCCGGCCCATTGGGTCGCCGTTGGCGCCGTAGACAAAAATCTGCCCGTTGGCGACGAACATCCGGCCCTGCGCATCTACGGCGACGCTTTCACCGGCACGCTCGGTGAGGGGTTTCAGGTCAGTGAGCGTCCCTCCCTGACCAAGGATCCCGGAATAAATGCGACCCTCTGACCCGTTGCTGACCCGTATGCGTTCACCCAATCTGCCTGTCACAAAGCCATAAGTGTCTAACGTGTCTGAAAATCTCCATCCGAGGAAATTTGGAGGGCCTTGCCTGTGCACACGAAACGCCGGAAGGACAAGGCTTCCATCGGGCGATACATATTCCAGTGCTTTGGGCACGCCCATGTCACGGCGGAACATCTCAGCGAGCGTGGTAAACTGGTAGGTAACCGGATCCAGCTGATCTCTGAACTCACCGTTGTTCCACAGATTGCCGGGGAAGGCGATGATGGCATCGGGGTGCACGGCGGCAGGCCTTGGCGCAATGCGGGTAATCGGGGCAGTGGGTGTCCACGGATCGAAGCTGAAAACGGACGTGTCCGAGCCGTCCGACGAGAGGACCATGAGCTGCCCGGAGCGGTCAACGGCCAAATTTACCGGATCCAGAGGCGCATCTGCAACGACTTCGAGACCGCGCGTTTGGGACCATCGATAGATGCGATGGAAGTGGTGATCGACAAAGTAGAGATTGCCCTTATCGTCGACGGTGCCGCCGCTAATAGAATAAAAGCCGTCTTCACGCTTCTCGACAATCGCGGTCTCCAGTCCTCTTGGGCGAGGCGTCGCCGGAGGCTGCGGCGGGTTGGCTGAAACATCGAGGACCGCAAATTGACGCTCACGGACCTCAAGCTTGTGCGTCACGTCGGTGATGGCGTTTTCAAAGGGAAACTTGCTGGCCCTCAGATACGTGCCGCACCCTTCCGTATCACAGGCGGCATAGCCACTTTCCGCATTGGTCGACATGTTACGGAAGCGGATATTATCAACGTTGAAGAGTTTCACCGCCGTGGCCGCCGGCTTGAGGCTGCGGGTTACACGATACGCGTGATAGTTAGCGAAAAGGATGTTTTTTGAGTTCCGCACCTCGAGGGACATCGACTCGAGGCCATCTACGACCTCCTGCTCGGTTTGTGGCGCCAGAAACTCCCAGTTTTCGACGCCATCCAGTACGATCTCGTGACGGTTATGGTGCTCAGCGGAAAGCTCATAAACATGGCCTGGGGTTTTGGTGTTACTGACGTAAAAGCCGGCGTCCGACATGGTGTTGGGCGTCCAGTTTCCGACGAAGTAGCCGCCTCCGCCATCTGTCACCCAGATACCGGGGTACTGCCCATCCATCCGGAAAGAGGGGTTGGAAAAATCGACCCGTTTGCCACTGGGCAAAAGCGTGCCGTGTCCACCATGAATTCGGACATCCTCGACCAGCGAGCGCTCTCCGGCCCTCCAAATCAGAGCGGTCGCCCGGGGGTTGACCCCCCCGGTGAAGAGGCCCACCCCACTGATGACAGCCTCCCCGCCACGCGCGCTTTCGACCAGGGCCTTCGCGTTGCCAACGCCCTGATAGGCTGGGGTCTTCTCCGCCAAAGTGATCTGGGTTGCACTGGGGTGCAGTCCAATCAGGACGCTGTCTGATCGCAGATGCAGCGTGTCGCTGACGAGATAATGGCCGGAAGGCAGGTAGACTACGCGGTTGGCGTCGATGGCACGCTGTAACGCCTGCGTGTCATCGGCCATCCCATCTCCGACGACACCGTGCGCTCGGACATTGGTCCACTGATCGACGGGCGGCAAGGCGGGCAACACCGAGCCGCCCCAGGCAGGCATCTTGTCCAGTCGCTTTGCTGTAAATGAAGTGGCCAGACGGCCCATTTGCCCAGGCGCCTCAATCTTGAGGCCGTGGCTGAACTCAGACACCCGATAAACAGGCGCCGGCGCGTTCAAAATCTCGCCTGACTCGCGAAACCGGACAAAAACGGGCACCCTTGCGGCTAGGGCATTGTCAAAGCCGATCTGGGTGAAGGGGCTGTTTTCATTGCTGATAATGACGGCCGCCTGGGAAACACGTTCAAATCGAACGTCTTTGCCCCACAGGCTGTCGCTGTACCCTCTGTCAATTTCGATACCGACGGGCGTGTCTTTGATCTGGACATTAATCAGAGTGAGATCCACTTCGTGCTCGCGGATGGCCGCGTCACGCTGCCCCTCGAAGGTGGCGTCAATCAGTGTGAACTGCCAGGCAGGCGAGGTCTTCTCTGTGACGATACCATAACGGCCGCCAAAAAAATGAAGGTCTTCGGCGACATTGCCGGCCTGGTAAATACCCGCAAACCCAGAGTCGAGATGGAAGTCGATATGGCTTAGAAAGGCATGCTGGGCGATCCGCATCCGAACACCAGCGGCAGCCGGGTTCCCTTTGCCCATCTCGAAATCAACATTGGACAGGGCTGAATAAAAGGTACCGGAATTGGCATCTCGTACAATGGCTGTCTCGGGACGTGCCGACGGGACAGGTACGGGTACCTGTCCGCTTTGATATTGATCCGCTCCGGTGAAGATGACCATGGTGGCCACCCCGTGGTCGAAGCCCGGCGTATGATCGCCTAAGACCAGGACGGGCCGTCTGGCACCGACGCCGTTCAGTCTGACAGCCGGAGGGATGAGCAAACTCTTTGTGATGCGATAGCGCCCGCTGGGCAACCACACGATACCCCCGGCACCTGAGTTTGCGGCGGTATCTATGGCCTGTTGAATGGCCAGGGTGTCATCGGTCCTGCCGTCACCCGCCCCGCGGACGGTCACAGCCTTGGGATCCTCAGGCGCGACCCGGTAAACAGACTCGTGAAGGGCGGCGGACTCTGCGCAGGTCACGCTGACCAGATATACCGTCACGCACATCATTATCAGGCGTTTTAGGGCCATGGATAAGACCTTCATAAAGTAGCTTGAGGGGTTTGGATTAAGAGATCTGCGGTTTGGGGGGAGAGGTTTGCCAGCGCATACCTCAGGCATGCGCCTGTGGACCTCAGGCCGTCGATTCGGAGGACGCTCTCTTCCGGGCCGGGAGGCTCCAACGTCGCGAACTGACTGTCGACCAGACTGGCTGGCATATAATGGTTCGGCCGTCTCTGAAGTCGGGCACGGGCGACGTCAGGTGAAAGCTCCGGAAACACAAATACAATGGGTGTTCTGCACCGTGATCTCAGCATCTGACGGTAAGAGTGACGCAAGGCTGAACACGAGACCACGCATCCATTATCAGGCGACGCGCGATCCAGCGCTTGGGCGACACGTTCGAGCCACGGCCAGCGATCCTCATCGGTCAGGGCAATCCCTGCGGACATCTTTGAGACATTGTCTTGGGGGTGGAGGTCATCGCCTTCGATGAACTTGTAGCCTAACGCTTGAGCTATCCCTTTGCCGAGTGTGGTCTTGCCGCACCCGCTGATGCCCATAACGACGATAGCGTGTGGGGTTGGCATAATTACCTCGCGGGTCGGGCCGAAGCGCGCCGAGGAAAAGGAAACATGCTTCCCGGATGGGGCGGGAGAAACGTGGTCCGGGAAGCATGCCGCCCGCACCGCTCGGGTTAGAGAGCCGAGCGGCGGGCGAAGTGAGATGACTTGGAAGCGTTGAGGGACACCTTGAGCCCTTGCAGGTCGGTGCCCCTCGGTATCGTCGGTTAGAAGTTGAGGCGCAGACCGATGCGGTAGAAGCGGCCCAGCGTATCATAGAGGGCCGGGTTTACATCGAGACCGGTATTGGTCTGCGGTGACGGCTCCGGATCGACATTGAACAGGTTATCGACCTTGAAGTAGGCCGCGACACCCTTGCGGATATTGTAGGTGCCGCCAAGGTCAATATAGGTCGCGCCCTTCATCGTATTGTTGTCGAGCGTCGGATTGTTCGAGGTCGAAACCGGGCAACCGCTGCGGCAGACCACATACTGATTACCGATCACACCATCGCTGAACCAGCGCTCTTGCAGGGTGAGGGTGTATTTCTCTGTCGTGTAGGTCTGGATGAACTGACCTTTCCAGTCCGGAGTCGCGCCGGAGTTCTGGCCGGCGGTCTGAGACGGGATGGTGCCCGGCAGGCCCGGAATGGTCGTGAAGTCACGCACATTCGTGGCCAGCGCTCTCAGGATCAGTTCGCCGGGCAGGCCCAAGGGGCGTGCATAGCGGTAGCTGAACTCGTAATCGACGCCGCTGGTCTTGATCGAGGCCGCATTGATGCTGCCGACATTAACGTAGGGGTTGGCGCCGGTCAGGTTGAAGGTGCTGCACGCCGAAGGCACGGATCCGTCGAAGCAGTATTGCACCAGCTGGGTCGCGTTCGGTCCGCCCGAAATCGCGTCGGTCAGTTCGATCTTGTAATAGTCGATCGAGGCGTTGAAGCCCGGCAGCCACTTCGGATTGGCCAGAACCACGCCGAACGACAGGTTCTTGGCGATTTCCGGCTTCAGATTGGGGTTCGAGCCCTGATTTTGCGACACGGTCAGGGTCGAGTTGGTGAAGGGGTTGGTGAAGTTCGGCAGGTTGGTCGAAACAATCGGCCCGAACAGGTCGTTCAGGTTCGGTGCCCGCACGTCCTGCGACTGCACGGTACGCACGCGGATACCGTCGAACGGGGTATCCCACGTCAGGCCGACCTTCCAGGCGTTGACGCGTCCGGAGGTGCTGTAATCGGTGGCGCGCCCGGCGGTGTTCAGATTGACCACCCCGGCGGCTTCCGAGTTGATCAGCGGAATGTTGAATTCGAGGAAGGCTTCCTTGACGTTATAGCTGCCGCGACCGTTGCGATAATTGCCGGCGTAGAAGTTGCCCCCGCCGGTGCTGAGCAGCGGATCGGCCGGATATTCCGCCGTATAGGGGCTCGATGATCCGTTGCCATAAGGATCGGCGACGGCCTTATAGGCTTCGCGACGATATTCGGCGCCGAAGGCCACCGAAACCGGCCCGGCCCACAACGAGAAGGGTTCGCCCGAGACGTTGAAGCTCGCCACATCCTGCGTCTGGATGGTGTGCTGGAAGGCGCCCACAGCCGGTTGCAGATAGGCGAGGGCCGAGGCGCTGGGCTTCTGGTTGCCGATGACATTGATCGGCTGACAGCCATTGGCGCGGGCGACCGGATCGGCGCAGACAATAGCTCCGTTGAGCAGGACGGCGTTGATGGCGGCGGTGAAGCGCGCCTTCAGGAGCAGATTGCGGACCTTGATGTCCGAGGTTTCCTTACCGTGCTGGTAGTAGGTGTTGTACGACCAGTCGGTGTTGAACAGGTTGAACTTACCGTTTGCGCCCACGACGAAGCGCTCCTGTGTGCGCTCGGTATTGACGCGGATATTGGGCAGGAAGGGCGTCACCGTCCCCAGCTTGAAGCTGGTGATGTTGTTCGTAGCGCAGGCCTGCGAAATGATCTGCGGCACATAGGGGTTGGCGCACTGGATCGTCAGACCGGCCTGGGTCGTGCCGGGGTTTGGCTGATTGTGCGTGCCGACCTTGGCCAGATTGATGGTGAAATAGATCTCGTTATTGTCGTCGAGATCATAGGAGGTGCGGTTGTAGAAGTTCTGGCGGTTGATGCCCGACTGAAGCGTCGCGCCGATCCCCACATTCGCCGAGGTGTCCCCGCCGACGCAGAAGCCGATATAGCAGCCCGCTACCGTGCCCGCCGCGTCCTTTTGCGGCACGCCGCTCGACCCATAGACGAAGTTAGTGGGGTTGCCGTTCTGGTCGAAGGCAATGCCCTGAAGCGGGCCGGCGGTGATCAGGCCATATTTGGAGTAGGTATAGGACTGGGCGTGATCGACATTCCGGAATTGCGGCAGGCCATTATTGGTAATGCCCGTATTGACCAGGGTCGATGAGCGGTACCAGGTGCGTCCATTGGCGGCGTTCTCACCGAAATCACCGGCTTCGATACCCTGTTCGCGGTGATATTCCAGCGCGGTCGCCGTATGCAAGCGGTCATTGAGGAAGGACTTGCCGAAGGCAACCTGAATAACGCCCTGCTTGTCGTCGCCATAGGTGGTCTGACCCAGAGCGATATTGGCCTTGAAGCCTTCGAAGCGGGTATCGGTGACAAAGTTGACGACGCCGCCGACGGCATCTGAACCCCATGAGGCCGAGGCCCCGCCATTGACGACATCCACTCGCTTGATCAGCAGTTGCGGCAGCAGGCTGACGTCCACCGCGCCGGTACCGATATTGGCCGGAACCACGCGCTGACCATCGAGAAGCGTCAGGGTGCGGCTGACACCCAGACCGCGTAGCGCGAACGAGCTCAGACCCTGCTGACCGCTGGAGGTGCTGAAGGTGTTGGTGGCGACGCCGCTTGACCCCTGAAGCGAGGGCAGTTGCGCGATGGTCGTGAAGACGTTGGGCTGCGCATTCTGGGCGATTTCCAGCGCGCCTATGGTGCTGGTGGGGGTAGGCGCCTTAAAGCCGCGCGAAGCAATGCGCGAGGCCGTAACGACGATGGTGCTGTCGTCGGAGGGTTCGGCATCTTTCGCCGGTGCGGCTTCCTGTGCAAACGCACCGGCGGCCAGGGTCGCGAGAACCATAGCCGAAACCGAGCTGATGATATGGCGCTTGAAAAGAGGCATGTGTGTCTTTCCCTTCACATGAGGCGTCAATGTCAGCGCTATCATTGCAAATTGCATACGTTTGCACGTGGTTTTGTGCAAAATCGACCGCCTTTGGGCGCTCTTCGAGCACATTGAGGCGGCTGATAGCGGTATCATTGAAGCGGATAGATAAACGACCCGTGTCCAATGCGGTTCGTTCGGCGTTGTTTCCCAGTCAGATTTTTATTGCCAATGACAGCGCTAACATTTCATAACGCAGCTATCGGTCGGACAATTGGTAAATCGGATATGGACCACATGTCAAGCGCCCGACCAAATAGTCTGACTTCAATCGATGGCATGTGATAAAAAAGTCAGTAATAACAAAATCAATTTTATTTTATCACCTTGCGGACGATGGAAAGTGGCAGCCGGGCGATGGGCATTTTTATGAGCGACGTGCTCGTCCCCCATTGGATTGAAAAATAAAAAATGATAGCGCTGTCATTGCCATTTTGCGCGATTCGGTGATATGGCTGAGACTGTGGCCGCCTGGAGCTGGCAAAACGAAACAGGGTGATAATATTGGCCTCACGCGCCTCCAGTACGGGTCGGGCGACCCTTGACGATGTCGCCCGAATGACGGGTGTCTCGACGATTACGGTGTCGCGCGCCTTTCGCCATCCGGAAAAAGTCTCGGAAGATCTGCGTCGCCGCATCCAGCAGGCGGCCGACGATATCGGCTATGTGCGCAATCGCGCCGCAAGTGCGCTGGCCTCGAACCGCTCGATGAATATTGCCGTTCTGGTCCCATCACTCAGCAATTCTGTGTTTGTCGAAACCGTCACCGGCATCGAAAAGGTCTTCCGCGAGCACGGCTATCAGATGCTGATGGGGGTCAACCACTATTCGGCCGAAGAGGAGGAAGCGCTGGTGCGCGCCTATCTGGCCTTTGCGCCTGACGGTATGTTGCTGACCGGTTTTAATCACCGTGATTCCACGCGCAGGCTCCTGGAACAGGCCGGGATTCCTATCGTCCATATGATGGAGCTGTCCGATCGCGAAGGGGCCTACAGCGTCGGTTTTTCGCAGGAAGCGGCGGCTCAGGCCATGACCGAGCATCTTCTGTCGCGGGGGCGTCAGCGCATCGCCTTTGTCGCCTCGCAACTCGATCCGCGGACTTTGGCGCGTAATCGGGGGTATCGCGACGCGATTATCCGGGCCGGGCTCTATGAGTCTCACCGCGAACTGCTGGTGCCGGATCAGTCGTCGGTGGCCTTAGGGGCGGTCCTCCTCAAACGCCTGCTGGAACAGGCCCCTGACACGGACGCCATCTTCTTCTGTAACGACGACCTGGCGCAGGGGGCCCTGTTCGAATGTCTGCGGCAGGGCATCGCGGTCCCCAACCGGCTGGCCGTTGCCGGGTTCAACGATCTGGCGATTTCCGAATGTACCGTGCCGTCTTTGACGACCATCAAGACGCCGCGCTATGAGGTCGGGGTCGAAGCGGCGCGAATGCTGCTGGCTCTGATCGAAGGCGAACCTGTTCCGCGCAAGGTGATAGATCTGGGGTTTCAGTTGCGCGCCAGAGAGAGCACCTGAGCGTTTAGGATGCAGGCCTCGGCAAGAGCCGCTTCATCGTCAGGGCGACACCTCCGGCTACCAATCCCCAGAAAGCACTGCCAAGGCCCAGAAAGACGACGCCTGAGCCTGTGGCAAGAAAGGTGACGATAGCGGCGTCACGTTCATCCGGTGTGCTCAGGCTGGTTTCAAGCGCGCTGATGAGCGGCGCAATCAGGGCCAGCCCCGTAACGGCGGCTATGACGGCAGGCGGCAGCGAAACGAACATGCGCACCAGCGCGGGCGCGAACAGAGCGAGAGTCAGATAGAGGCCTGCGTAGATGACGGCGACGAGCCATCGGCGACCGGCATCTGGATGAGCGTCCTGACTGGTGCAGAGGCTGGCCGTAATGGCCGCGAGGTTGACGCCGTGCGCACCGAACGGCGCGGCCAGCAGCGTTGCGAGGCCCGTGGCGGCAATCAGTGGCCCTGCAGGGGGTTCATAGCCGGCTGAGCGCAGGACGACCAGACCAGGCAGGTTTTGCGACACGAGCGTTACAAGGAACAGAGGCAGACTTAAGCTGATCAGGGTTGAGATGTCGGCTCGGGGCATTTCAGGCAAAAGCGTGCCGAAGATCGCACCGGGTGGCGGCGCGTGAAGTTCGCCGCGCAGGCCGGTCCAGGCGATGGCGGTGCCCAGGACCAGAATAAGCGAGTAGAGCGGGACCTTTCGGCGGGCTGCCAGAAAGACGACGAGTAAACCGCCAATCAGCACGGGATGGGTCGCACTCAAACGGAACAGGTTCAGGCAAAACGGTAGCAGAACTCCGGCCAGCATGGCCGAGGCCACCGCGGCAGGCAGGCGCGCGATCAGTCGACCGAATAAGGGCGTTACACCGACGACTATCATCATGATGCCGGCAGCGGCGAAGACGGCTGTCGCCGCCGCCCACGAGAGATGCGTTGTGCTGGCGGCTAACAGCGCGGCTCCTGGCGTAGACCAGGCCAGAACAACAGGTATGCGATAGCGAAACGAAAGAGCCGCTCCCGCAAGCGCAATGCCCAGACACAGGACCGTGACGCCAGAGCCAGCTTGCTCGACGGTGGCACCGACGTTCGTAAGAGCCTGTATGACCAGTGGGATCGTTCCACCGAAGCCGACAAAAGTCGCGATGCCAGCAGCCGACCATGAGGGCAGGGGAGGAAGGCGGATCGCCATATCCGTGAACCTTTCAGAACTTCGTTGAACTGCGGCTTCAGTACCCGGCCAACTGGGCCGCAACGGCTTGAAGCCGGGCCTGTACCCCGGGCTGCTTAAGGGGCTCGACCCGCGCTATCACCTGACCGTCGCGGTCACACACCTCAAAGGCCAGAGGCGTCCTGTCTCGGCGTGACAGCGTTTCCCAGGTGACAAGCTCTGCGAAATCTTCACCCGCCGAAGCCGTGGCATAGAGGCTCACGAAAGGAGAGCGGGAGAGAGCCTGATAAAGCGCCGGGCCCTTGGCAGCAGGGAGCTGAGGGGCGCGACGATAAACCGATTGCGCCAGAAGGCTGCCGGCGTAGGGCTCTGTCAGCGTTCGATAGTCTTTCCAAATGTCGGAGATGCCATCCCCGGATTGCATCAGGCCAAGGGTCCGGTCCACCACGTGGCTGGCTTCATGAAGCAACAGGTAGGGCAGGGCCCGGGCGTCTCCGGCGCTCACCTGCACGCTCAGACCGGAGCCGTTATCGCTGAACAGCGACTGTTCCTTACGGGTCAGAAACGTTGACAGGGACTGATCGAGTACATCGGCGCGCAGGGTTATGTCGAAGCGCGGCTGGCCGTCCGGTCCATCGTACATTCGGGTAAGCGCCGTGCCCGAGCTCGACGGGGCCTCGATGAAGCTGAGGCGCGCGAGGTGGCTTTCAAGGATGCGTTGATGAAGAGGCGGCAGGCTCTGGATAGCCTGTTCGACCAGAGCCCATTCGTGTTCGGTCAACTCATGTCCCTGTGTCCGGCTAGCCCCGGCCTGCGTATAGGCAGCGATTGTGTCCGGATGCGGTGGACCCACTCGCGCTTTAAGTGGTGCGGCCAGGCCACCGGGTTGAAAGAGCTGTGCCGCGGCGGGTGCCGGAGACGCCAACGGGGCTATCAGAGACAAGCCAATCAAAAGGCCCCAAAGGGCAGGGCTGCGCAGCGTCAGTCGTTGAGGGTGCCGCATGGGTGAATCTCTTTGGTGCGAAGGGCAAGGGTGGTCGCGATTCATCCGATGCCTGCCTAGCGGCCAAAAAGCAACCGGAAGCGACAGCGCCAGAGGGGCTGCCGCTCCGGAAGCTAGACCGGGCGGGCGGGTCATTTCCCTTTGGACAGGGTTTGCGCCGCCGTGTCGATTGTGTTGGCCACGACCTGCGCCTGTGACAGGAAAAGGGCATGGCTAGCCGACACCTTGGTGATTTTGGCGTTTATGCGGTGCGCCATGTGCATCAGCATGGCCTGATCAAATGCCTTATCCTCGGTGGCAATAACAGCCCAACTCGGGCGGGTCCGCCACGCGGCGTGGGTCAGTTTGGTGCCAAAAGCCGACAGGTTGATAGGCACCTGAGAGTCAGCCATAAAGGCGGCCTCGGCGTCGTTGACATCGTGGGCGAACCCGGACTTGAATTTGTCACGCGCAACATAGGCAAAGCCATCAGTTCGTGTATCGAGGACAAACGCCGTAGCGGGTGCGAAGCCCTCATATTGCTGAGCGGTCGTTTCACCTGCGTCGGGTGCGAGGGCTGAGACGTACACCAGCCCCGCGACTTTAGGATCATCACCCGCCTCTGTGATGACCGTCCCGCCCCACGAGTGGCCGACGAGAAGGGTCGGACCGTCCTGTTGATCCAGAGCGCGTTTTGTGGCCGCCACATCATCGGCCAGAGAGGTCAGGGGGTTTTGCACGATGGTCACGCGATAGCCGCGCTGGGTCAGCCGGTCATAGACGGCGCGCCAGCCGCTGCCGTCGGCAAAGGCACCGTGCACCAGCACGACATTTCGGACGGTTTGAGTTTGCGGGATCGCATCTCTTGCCGAAGCCGGCGAAATCGTCATCAGAGCGAAGGCGGCCGCGAGGGCCACAGAGTTCATGTTTGTCATCGTCATCTCCATATGTTTTTGGAATAATTGTTATCGCGATAAGTTATGAATTAGAGGGTCGACACCTCTCCGTCAAGTGAAAAATTATCGCGATATTGTTTTTTGCGATATTTTCAGTTACAGAGAGAAAAAGGAGCCAAACATGCCAGACACCTACAACGAGGCGCCGCCGCCTCTGGAAGCGCAGCTGTGCTACGCCATCTATTCGGCGGGGATCGCCATTCAGCGCATCTATAAGCCGTTACTGGACGAGTTGGGTCTGACCTATCCACAATACCTGGTGCTCAATGTGTTGTGGCGCCAGGACGGACAAAGTGTCGGCGCGGTGGCTGAGACCCTGGCGCTGGAATCGAGCACGCTCACGCCAATGTTGAAACGTCTGGAGGCGGGGGGGCTGGTCACCCGTGCGCGCAATCCCCAAAGCGAGCGTCAGGTGCTGCTCACCTTAACGCCCGCCGGTCGCGCCATGCAGAGCCGGGCCGGGTGTCTGGCACAGGCCCTGCTGGAAGCATCCGGGCAAAGCCCTAAGGCGCTGGGCGAACTGAATGCTGACATCCGCCACCTGCGCGACAGTCTTTATACTGGGATTGAGGGTTGGCAGGCGCCAGCCTGACCGCCGCGCAGGCCTCCTTTTTGACGAGCTTGTCAATTGTCTCAACCTGTGAGAGATTAGCGACAAACTAGATAACAGGGGGATTAAATGCGCAGACGCCTTTCGGGCCTGACAATAGGCACGACCTTGAGTCTCTGTCTGGCCGCCACGCCAGTTTGGGCTCAGACCAACACGTCCGAAACCACTCAGGTGATCGTCAAGGCGGCTGCCCGGCCGCACCTGAACGAGGAGGTCGCGCCGCCGCCGATCAGCGACTTCATTGTGCCGCCGCGTGTCGAGCAGATCGCCCTGTCGCCGGACGGCAGCCGCTTTGCCTTCATTACGCGCAAGGCAGGGTTGCGGCTTCTCACGGTATATAATGTCGATGACGGCAGCAATCAGGTCATCCGCCTCAGCGAGGACCCGCTCTCGGCCCTGACCTTTCTCGATAACGATTTTATCGTGCTGTCGGACACACGGACCGCGTCGCGCAGCACCTGTCCGTCGGGGCTGGATAAGGCGTTCAAGGCGGCGCAATCGGTCGATGATTATCGCTCGGCCCTGACAGACGGCGGCTTCGGCAGCGGTGCCAAGGAAAATCCGGGGGCCAAACTGGACTGGATGATCGCCATGATGATCTCGACCGCCCTCTCGCCGCCGCCGTGCAAGAGTTACGGGGTGCGCGCTCATGAGGCGGCCGCGATTGTCGATCTGCGCACCAGGCAATCCATCAGCCTTGGCGCGCGCATGGGCGGCGACTACGACCAGATGCCGCTCGGCCTGCCCAAGCCCGTGATGATGGACGGCAAGCTCACTCTGGTGGGCCCGTTTCTCGAACTGCGAGACAAGTCGATCGCCGGGCAGGTGGCGCAGCGCGTCTATCTGTGGAAGGTCGATCCGCAGACCGGACGCGGGCGGATCATCGACGACAAGGGCGGTGATCTTGACCGGGAGGGCAGCTATGTCGATGACTGGCTGACCGATGATAAGGGGCAGCCGCAGGTGCGTGCGCAATATACCTATATCAGCGAAACTTTCGCTATTGAGACGCTCCAGGACGGTAAGTGGAAGCCGCTTCTAACGCGCAAGATCGACGCCAAGGCCCACACCTTCGCCCCCTTCCTGGTAGGCCGCGGGCGCGACGGTCAGTCCCTGCTGCTGCTGGATGCAGCGCCTGGCTCCGAAGGCAAGCGCTTCCACTATGTCGAACTGTCGCTCGACGGCAAGGTGTCGGAGCCGCTTAATGAGGACGCCACGCGCGACCGTCCGGTCTTCCATCCGCAGACGGGGGCGCTGGCGGGCTTTGCCCATGACGGCGAAGTTACCACCTACACCTTCTTCGACGCTGACCTTGCCGATTATTACAGCCATGCGGTTGATACGGCACCGGGTCAGGCCGTGCGCGTCGCGGCGATGGCCAATGACCCGGCCAAAATGATCCTGTTTGCTCAGGGGGGTGATGATCCGGGGTCGTGGGCCTATTATGACTTCATCAAAGGCAAGCGCGTTGATATCGGCTCCCACTATCCGGACGTGCCGCCGGAGTGGGTGGCGTCGCAACGCACTGTGCGTTATGCGGCTGCCGACGGCCTGACTATTTCGGCCCTTGTGACCCTGCCGCGTCAGGGCGAGGTCAAAAAGCGCGCGCTGGTCGTTCTGCCGCATGATGGGCCTCGGGCGCATGTGGGACGCGGCTATGACTGGCTCGCACAGGTTCTGGCCTCGCGCGGTTATGTCGTCTTGCAACCCAATTACCGCGGTTCGGATGGCTATGGCGCGGCCCTGCGGGAGGCCGGAAAAGGGCAGTGGGCAGGCAAGAGCCTGAGTGATCTGGCGGACGGCGTCACCTATCTGGCGGCGCAGGGCCTTATTGACCCGAAACGCGTCTGCATCGCCGGCGAAGGCTATGGCGGTTATGCGGCGCTCAAAGGCGCACAAGGGCAGACCCCTTATCGCTGTGCGGCGTCTATTAATGGCATTATCGACCCGGCGGACTACCTTAAGACCGCCCGCAGCAATGCTCCGGCCGATGCCATAGCGTCGCTGAAGGCCGATCCCGCGGCCCCGCGAGCCTTCGTCGCCGACGCCCTGTCACCGGCCCTGATCGAGACGCAGTTTGGCCAGACACCCCCTCCGGTCATTGGGGCCGCTGGCATCAGCAAACCCGTTTTGCTCATTGCCAGCCCCAATGACCCCGTGGTCCCATCAGGCCAATCGCGCGCCCTGCGCGATGCCTTGCAACGCGCCGGTAAACCGGTCGCCTTTGTCGAATTGCCCGACAATGGTCACGAATTGCAAACACAGGCGAGCCGTCTCAGTGCCGCTCAGGCCCTGATCGACTTTCTGGCGAAACACAACCCGGCGAAATAGGACGGCGCACAGACAAGGCACAGACGGCGTGTGTCCTCTCTGCGCGCAGAGGTCGCGTAACCGTGTGTTGAAATTAAGCGTTTCGAAACCATGATCGACTACGCATTTTTGAGTTGTAGATCGGGTGTTTCGTATGTTTGCAAAGTCGCTGCCTCTGAAGCTGTCCGCCTATTGCGGGCTTGCCCTGTGCCTCGCCTTCGGCGTCGGTGCGGTTGTGATCACCAGCCAGAGCGCGGACGCTCAGCACAAACAAAACGCAGAGATTCAGCTCAACCTAGCCAAAAGCCAGGGAGAGGCCGTCTCGCGTCGGCTTGATCTGGCGGCGAAAGCGGCGGCAGAGATAGGGTCTGCGGCCATCGCGCTGAAGGAAAGCGGGGCCACCTCCCGCACCACTCAGGATGCCGTTCTGAAATCGGTTCTTGAGCGCAATCCGGAGATTTTAGGCGCTTACACGGCCTATGAGCCGAACGCCCTTGATGGGCAGGACGCCAAATATGCGGGCACCGAGGGCACGGATGCCTCCGGCCGCTTCATCTCCTACTGGAACCGGGGATCGGGGACGATCATCCGGGAAGTGCTCGCCGATTATGACAAGCCGGGCGCAGGCGATTACTATCAGCGCCCCAAAAATGAAGGTCGTGCGGTCGCTATTGAGCCGTACATCTATCCTGTGGCGGGTAAACCGGTCCTGATGACCTCGTTCACGCACCCGCTGCAAGTCAACGGGCAGTTCATAGGCATTTCGGGTGTCGATATTGATCTGGGTAGCCTCAATGCGGAGATGGCAAAGGCAAAACCCTTCGGCACCGGCTTCGTTGCGCTTGTGTCTTCCACGGGTCTGGCTGTCAGCCACCCGGACGCCAAAACACTGGGCAAGCCCCTCACAGAGATTGACCCCAGCACCGCAAGTGCCGCGAAACAGGCGATTGAGAGCGGTAAGCAGGTCGCGTTTGACGGCAAGGGCATAGACGGAAAAAGCTGGCGCTATCTGGCGCTCCCCATCAAGGCCGGGGCCACGGGTGACGTATGGGCCGTTGTGGTCGAGGTTCCGGTTGCGACCCTCAATGCAGACATCAATCGCAGCTTGGGCCATATGATCCTCATCTCCCTGCTCAGCATTGTCGCGGCTCTGGGTGCGCTGTACGTGCTGATAAGCCGGATGGTCGGGGTGCCCCTGCGAAATCTGGGATCGGTCATAGATCGCATGGCGGCTGGAGATCACAATGCGCAGGTACGCGAGGCGAGTCGCTCGGATGAAGTGGGGGCCATCGGCAAGGCGGTGATGTCGTTCCGCGAAAGCCTGAGGCTTAAGGCCGAAGCCGAGGCGGCAAGGGAGCGCGATCAGCAAAGCGAACAGACGCGCCAGCGTCAGCAGTCCATGAATGAACTGGCCTCGCGGTTTGAGACCGCGGTTGGCGGGATCGTCGAGATGGTGTCGGCGGCTGCCACGGAAATGCAAGCGACGGCTCAGCAACTGACGTCAACCGCGCAGGAATCCGCCTTTAAAGCCAGATCGGTTTCTGTGGCCGCCGAGGAAGCCGGGACCAATGTGACGTCCGTGGCGGGCGCGGCCGAAGAACTGGGCGCATCCGTTTCGGAAATCAGTCGGCAGGTTGAGCACTCTCTGGCCAAGGCCCGGGAGGCGGTCTCCGAAGCCGAGACGACGCGCGCGATTGTGCACGAACTCTCCGAGGCGTCCGGGCGCATCACCGGCATCGTCGATATGATCTCGGGCATCGCTGCGCAAACCAATCTGCTCGCGCTAAACGCCACGATCGAGTCCGCGCGCGCGGGCGAGGCCGGACGCGGCTTTGCGGTCGTGGCCTCGGAAGTCAAGACACTGGCTCAGCAGACGGCCAAGGCGACCGATGAGATAAATCAGCAGATTGCGGCCATTCAGACGACAACCACTCAGGCCGTCGCCGCCATTGAAAACATCTCGGCGACCATTCAGGCCCTCAATGATTCTTCGGCGACGATCGCCAGTGCCGTCCAGCAGCAAGGCGGCGCCACCCACGAGATCGTCCATTCCGTGACGCGCGCTTCTGCCGGTGCCTCTGAGGTTTCCTCAAACATTTCCGGCGTTGCCCGCATGGCGGAGGAGACCGGGCAGGGGGCGTCTCTGGTCCTGAGTGCGTCCTCCGAACTGGCGCAACAGGCCGAACGGCTCCAGGGCCAGGTTCACGCCTTCCTGGCTCAGGTCAGGTCCGCCTGAAAGCGGCATTGAGGCCGGGCATTTCCCGTGATTGGGCGTGCCCGGCGGCTGTAAACGCCCCAGCGGCTGCGCCACTAAGGTTCGACCACTAGCGCGTCACCGACATAGACCTGATAGTCTTTGATGCGACCCGTTACGCCGTCTCCGCCTTGTCTCGGTGTATAACGGAAGCCCGCAACTTCTATGGTCCGGCCGAGGTCAATCGCCAGATAATGCGGGTGATCGCGGACGTCGGCTGAGCGAACGGCCGTATGCCAGAAATCGGCGGCCTGACCGTTGATCGCGTTCACGGCCGCACCGTTCAGGCTCGCGACCTCCTCACTGTCGACATAGGCCACGGACCACTCCGACTGGTTGATGGGCTGTCCCGCCTTATCGAGAAGGGCAATTTCGGCAACAGCGGCAAACCCTTTCTGGTCATGCGCATTTTGCGAGACAAGGCAGAACTGTCGGCCTTTTGCGGGTGTCTCAAACATCACGTCCTGGCTGTTTGACCCCTGACGGAACGCCCCCGAATGCGTCGGAGAGGTGTTTGCGAGAGCCAGGGTGCGATTGGATTTCGGTTTTGGCAGATCCCTGTCGAGTCGCAGCGCGTCCAGTATGGGGGTCGTTTGCCCGAGGACGACCGGCGTGTCTGGACCCGTAAGATCGAGGACCACAATTTCGTTCACCCCCTTCTTAATCCAGGGGCCCGGAAGATACATGGTCTGGGTGGGGCCGATGCTCCAGTAGCGACCCAGGCAGCGACCATTGATCCACACGATGCCAAGGCCCCAGTTCGACAGGTTCAGGAACGTATCGTCGCGCGACGTCGCGGTGAAGGTGCCGCGATAGAAGGACGGCCCGCTCGCCTTGTCCCGCGTCCAGTTGAGCTTCGGCAGGTCGCCATTGGCACCGAAATCAATTGCCCGCAGTTCCCAGTTCTCGACAGGTATGGGGGCCGAGCCTTTGGGGGTAAAGGTGACCGGCCCCTGAATGCCCTTGCGATCATGAACCTCCACCCCAAAATTCACGCGCGCGATGGTATAGAGCAGGATTTCAATGACCGCGTCACGCGATCGGGCAGGGATAGCCACAGAGGTACGCTGATGGCGCACATCAAAAGTGCCTACCTCTTTTCCATCGACCCTAATCCAGGCCAGATCGCGCGCCTTGTTTACCTTGAGCACGCCCTCAGGCCCGGCCGGCAAGACGGCCTTGTAAGAGACCAGACCGCGGCTGATGCCATAGGCTTCGATGGATCGAAGCTCACGCGTCCGAACGGGGTTTGAGGGATAGCCGGCGCTCACGGGGGCACACTCTTCAAGAGTGAAGGGGGCCAGAGCCATCGTGTTTTTCTGCGGAGGGGGGGCGGGCAGCCTTTCCCCGGTCTTCAAAAACGGCCGCATGGCCGAGCGGTAGGCCTCGAACTTTTCCCCGATCCGCCCCGCTTCGCTAATCGGCGCATCATAATCGTAACTGGTCGTGTCGGGCTGGAACGGCCGGTCACAGCCGCCCCAGAGCCCAAAGCTCGTGCCGCCGTGCGCCATGTAGAGGCTGAAGGAGCCGTTTTGCTGGAGCATCCACTTGATGTCGGCCACAGAGCTTTGAACGCCACCGGTTCGGTGCCCGGCGCCCCACACATCAAACCACCCGGAATAATATTCGCCGCACATCAATGGCGCGCGTTGGACGGAGCGCAGGGCATTAAACCCCGCCTCCGGGTCATTGCCGAAGTTCGCAACGGACAACAGCTCAGGGATATGGGTTTTGGCGACAACGTGGGTCGGATTACACTGGAAGAGAGGCACGTCAAACCCGGCCCGCTCAACGGCCTTGCGCATGCCTTGCAGATACTCAAGATCGTTGCCGAAAAATCCGTACTCGTTCTCGACCTGCACCATCAGGATGGGGCCGCCTTTGGTAACCTGAAGCGGGCCAAGATGGCGACCCACCTCTTCGATCCAGCGGTGCGCCGGCTCGGTGAAGGCCTCCGCACGGGTGCGCAGAAAGGCGTCGCCTTCGGCCTTCAGTAACCACCAGGGCAGGCCCCCCATTTCCCATTCGGCACAGGCATAGGGGCCCGGTCGAAGAATGACCCAAAGACCTTCTTTCTGGGCCATCCGGCAAAAGGCAGCGGCATCCCTTTGCCCCTCCCAGTCAAACTGGCCCTCATCCCACTCGTGGTAATTCCAGAACAGATAGGCGCATACGGCATTTAACCCCATTGCCTTGATCATCTTGAGACGATGCGGCCAATACTCACGAGGCACGCGGGGGAAATGCATCTCGCCACATCGAATCTGGATGGGGCGACCGTCGAGCAGAAAGTCGGATGGCCCGATCTCAAAATGGTGGCCTTTTGCCGCAGCAGGGGTGCCCGGCATAAGCGCCGACACGGAGGCGGCCATGCCAGCGGAGAGGGTCAGGCGACGCGAGGGGAGAAAGGGCATACCGGCAGACTTTCCTGAATAATCTCACCCACCGAAGGGCTCAGGCAAAAAATTATATGACAAATATGCCCGAAGCAATGAGAAATTGTCAGACCTATGACCGACCGGAGAGGGTGGTATTGCCACTCCGGGCGGTTAGAGTTCCACGATAGTTCAGTTTAAAATCGGTCGAGTATGTGCGGCGCGTAGGTTCGGGCTAGGGCGAGAACGGCTCGAGGCAAGAACCTCAGCAAGCGAATTCGTTCGACATCAGTTGAGTAGAAACACTCATTTGGTCGTAGTTGTCCAGACATGCGTGATTGTAAGCCACGATGCCACGATCTGCGATCCGTCCACGAACATACGGGTCTCTAGAAATAATCGCAGATCTGCGAACTTAAGTGACGATGCCTAGATTTATTTGGAACGCGTACGGGCACGGCAGACCACGCTTACGCCTCGTTTAGTCTGATTGCGCCTCAGCGGCTATTGTAAGTGTCCCATAGCGCTTTAAGAGGCTTTCGGCTTTTCTGCATGTAAGGTGTGTCAAGCGATACTTGACGCGCCTTAGGCCGTCAAGTATAACTTGACGCATGCTTATCGAGTCCATCCGTCACAAGGGGCTGCGAAGGTTTTTCGAATCTGGAAACGCTAAAGGCCTTGTCGGAGACGTTTCAAGGCTAAGAAAGATGCTCGCGTTCATCGACGCTGCTGCTGATCTGGACGAACTCTTC
Source organism: Asticcacaulis sp. DW145 (assembly GCF_037101385.1). Taxonomy (NCBI): domain Bacteria; kingdom Pseudomonadati; phylum Pseudomonadota; class Alphaproteobacteria; order Caulobacterales; family Caulobacteraceae; genus Asticcacaulis; species Asticcacaulis sp. DW145. Next base: position 128,628 of record NZ_AP029026.1, read on the forward strand.
GCGCCTCCCAATTACGGTCTCCATGCACTTGGGGGAGATCGTGTGGGCACTTGGTCAATGACGGTCACTCGAAATTGGCGTCTGACGTTTGAGATGGATCAAGACGGAGCGTTAATTAACTTGGATCTGGAGGATTATCATGGCGATTAAAATGCATGCAGCGTTGGCGGTCCACGCGGGCGAGTGGCTTAGAACTGAATTTGTTGAGCCCTATGGTATCACGATCAAGGCCTTGGCTGACCACGTTGGGGTGACTCGTCAGGCGCTAAGCACTTTGCTAAATGGCCACTCCAGCCTCTCTGCGGAAATGGCGATCCGTTTCGAAAAGGCGTTTGGCGTAAAGGCGGAAACTTTAATGCGTATGCAAACTGCCTATCAATTGGCGAACGCTCGCGCGCACGAGGATAAGGTTGATATTCGTCCGTTGGCCAAGGTTGCATAGCCCGGTATCGGAAGATGGAATACGAGGTTGAAAACGATGATGCCGTCGTCGGCATCGAAGTCAAAGCCGGAACAAATATCGATGCGGACAGTTTCAAGCATCTGAAGTGGTTCAAGGCGAATATGACTGAAGGCAAATCCTTCAACGGGATCGTGCTCTATTCCGGCGAGTATCCTGTGCCGTTCGGCGATGGCCTGTGGGCCATCCCGACAAGCGCGCTTTGGTGCGCATAATATATATTCTGGAAATAAAATTTAAGTTGAGACAAGTGCGGGGAGGGGTGGACCGGCAATATTCAACATAGTCCTCAACTCGGGGGCTTACAGGAAACCTCTATCTTGAAAGCTAGGGGAAAAGGTGGCCAATGGCATTACTAATGTCAGGGGGAGATTTTTGAGCGGTTCGGCGCTGTATGCAGCATACCAACTCGCAGCACGCACGTTTTTTGCGTCTATGATGAGCAACGTTCCCCCAACCTGTTCTGAAGTTCGTAAGCATCTAAGGGCTGCGGCCGCTAGTAGCTGCCCACCCAGCCCTAACCCTGCGACGGAGAGGTCCGTCGCTATCCGTGCCAACTTGAAGCCCGCGATCTCGTGCCTCGCCAATCCTTTTGCGAGATGTGCGGGGACCTGATCGTGCGATATTGCGGACGGCGTTACCGTGTAGAAACCGAGAATCCGTTGTGACTTAGCGTTTTCGATAGCGCAAAAGGTTTTCGACGCGTTTTGCTCATGACTCTGCCGAGCAAATCGCTGCAGAAATTCGTTCATCTGGGTGTCGCCACAGTTGAATGATTTTCGATCATGCGACTTGGCAATTGGTGCTTCGTGCCAGTCCGGGAGGATCATAGTGCGGACGGCAAAGCTGCAATAGCGGCCCGCAGTTTTGCATTTGGCTTAGGCGGGTTTTCGAGCAGCTCAAGGACCCGAGCGAAATCCCGTCTAGAAAGGACGACGGCTTCAGCGGCTTCAATCACTGAATCTGCTTCTTTCAACGCTGTCTGCATGATGAAGTTGGTGAGGTCCGTATTTTGAATCGCCGCGGCCCGGATCAGCTTGGCTTTTGCTTCTGGCGACACCCTCAAATGCAATCGCTTATTGTCATCAATGGCTACGCTTGGCATCGGAAGCTCCACACAAAGGAATCCTAACTCATTGTACATGTAGGCGGGAAAATGTCAAGCTGTACGCCATGAATGCGCACAACGCATAATATAGATTATGGGAAATCGCGAACCAGTTCAAAATCTCGCGCGCCCGTGAAGCAGGGTTGAACGGTAATCTGGAGTGAGAAACATCTAACTCCACACGACTTTCTAAGAAACGGTGACGCTAAATTAGTTCGCCATCGGGTCTGACGAAAGCCAGTCCTCGCTACGAAGCCCTTCAACGCGGGAGAACTCACTCAAATTTCCAGTGACAACAACCAAGCCTCTGCTTCGGGCATGACCTGCAATTAGTACATCATAACCGCCAATCGGAGTACCCCTACGTTCCAAGGACGCTCGAATGTCTGCGGCGTGGGCGGCAGCCTCTGGCCCAAATGGAATCACCTCGAGCCGCGCAGCAAACTGTTCGACCTTTGTTCGGTTAAAAGCCGGGCGGTCAGACTTTTCAGCACCGTGCAACAGTTCCGCCAATACTATTGTGGAGATGCAAAGCCCATCAGCTTCAGCGTTGAACCGTTCGCGGATTGACTGCGGCCGGTCTCGGAGCACTCTGATGCATAGATTTGTATCAAGCATATATCGAAGCATTAGAAGCGCTCGCGGACTTCTTCTATCGGTTGGTCGCGCTCGCCAAGATCAATGCCTGGGGCCGCAAAAAAATCGTCCCAAACGCTGTTCGACGGCACGATGATACGACGCCCCCCTTCCCTCAAAATAGTTACGTCTTTGACCCCTTCTGGAAAAGCCACGTCCTTAGGTAAGCGAACTGCTTGCGAGCGATTCGAGTGAAATAAGGTTGTGCGAGCCATGATACACCTCCAGGAGTTTACCTTAAACTAATCATAACATGGGATATGTCAACGGGATATACATAACAAATATCGTGGGAGATGATCCCCATCCTAGTTTCTAGCTCGCTGAAGCATTGGCGATTATTCCTTCGCGGACAGAAAGAGATGGGTGGAGCTTTATATAACGCTTAGCAAGAAGACCGGCAAACGCGTGGTTCAGCGCCACGGCTATCGCGATCGTGATTAGGAACCGCGCGCCAGTACCGTCGAACTGCGCGCCCCTCAAACTTCGCAAAACAGTTATCTCCCAAGCTTTCTGAAGCCGCGGCGCACGGCACAGAGGGTGCTAACACCTTGCGACCTACTCGCCGAAAGCGCGGACGCTCTTATTGCCGCCAGTGCCTAGAAAATATGAGCCTCCCGATAACCGCCAGAAGGTATCCAACACTGGCCCCCCTACCGCTGGAGCCACAGAGGGGTATATGAATAAGATTAGGGTTCCAGCGAGAACCAGAAGGTTTGGCCAATCTCCGGTGCCCGACCAGGATTGAATGGCCATAAAGCAGAGACACCAGAAAATGACGGCTGTAGAGATGACTAAAATAAGGCGCATGATGAGTTGCGACATAGGGGTCTGACTTCTAAATTCCATCCACACCACAATGCCGGCGACCGCAACGCCTGTAAAAATCATATAGACTAGAAGCCCCACGCGTTCTCCCTCCCCGATTTAACTTGGTCGTCTCTTCCACGGAATCGCCCAAAAATCGAATTTATCCGACCCACTACCTATGCAGCCTCATAAAAATTACCGAATTCTTTTCGCGCAGTAAAAAAATACCTTGTCCAAACTTGGCTAGGGCGCATGCCAAATCAGCTCCGGACACGCAGATAGAAAGACCACTCTTCTCACTGTAACAGGTCGCGACCCTACAAAGCACCGGGTTGCAACACCTGACCGCCGCGAATTGCAGCGGGATGCAACAGCTTGCAACACGTTCAATCCGCGAAATTCGGGCATGATTGGCCCGGTCCATTATGGACCTCCGTTCGATGGAATTTCGCATGTCTCTCTTCGCCCGCAGAGCTGTTCCAAGCGCCGGTCTGGTCGCCGCGGCAGCCCGTTACGTGTTGGCTGTGACGTCGGGCTTAAGCCTGTGGCACTGGTGGGCACGGCGGCTCATCACAGGAGCCGCTACGGCGATGCGCAGAGTTATTCCGCCCGTGCCGTCCTGATGCGGCCGGACGACTCCTGCGACATACACCTGATCGGTTTGTCGGGCACGGTCATCTCTCCCAACAGCAACCTGCCGAGCCCTCTCGGCCGGCTGCAAACGGGCGCCGGTTTACCCGTCCCCGCAAGGATTAAGCCCGACTGTCCTGGCCGGGCGTGCCACACGATCAGAGCGAAATCCTCAAAGACCTTGTGTTGCCTTTAGCTTCTCCCGACGTCTTTTTCCTCCACACAAAGGATAATCCCATGCGTAAAACCCATCTACTGTCGGCATGCGGCCTCATTACGCTCATCCTGGCCGCTGGCGCCGCCTATGCCCTACCGCCGGGATACAACCGCAACTTGGCGCGCCAACAATTGGCTAACATGGCGCAGGTTGCCTATGTCAAGAAAATGGTCACTCTTCAGGAAGCCCAGTCGATGGGCGTGCGTCTTGCAACCAGCGACCGCTTCGTCGACGACCATGTTAACGAAATGCAACGAGTCGGCGTGGATCTCGGTACACCCCTTCTCGGAACAAGCGGGGCCGGGGTTTTGGACGCCATCACCGCAGCGCAGGCCGCTGTCAGCGGAAGACGTACCGGTGTCTCGACGACCGTAACTCCCGGAGTTGCCGGCCCGACGCAACGCGCCGACGCCCAGACCACGGTGACCAATGCCCAGAACACGTTGACCGGGTCTCGCAACGTAACTGCACCTGCCTTGACCTCGGTCACCGAACGGACGCGCACCCCCGGGCGCGACAACTCGATGATTTCCGATGTCGATAATCCCGGCATCTGGGACTGGTTGACGAAGTCCGATGCCGACATGCAGGCCGAATGGGACAAAAAGTATGGCCCTAAGCCGCCTTGTGGCGACGATGGCGACGTCATGTGTGGTTATAGATTCACCGGTGGCGGGGCCAGCCGGCCGAACCCAGAGGGCAATCCGCGCCGAGCGCTGCCGACTGACTTGACTGCCAATGATGTGAAAAATCCCCGTAACGGCAGCCATGTCACAAACCCAGCGCCGGATGATGGTACGGGTGCAACGGCGGGCGTGGACCGAACAGCTCCGATCCCGACCCTCCCTGGTGGTGGCGTAGTCAATCCTGGCGGTCCTGAGAATGTTCGCACCCCGGTCAAGATAGATGGCAAGGTGCCGATCATCGACAACACCAATGTCATTAATCCCGACCGCTCAAACGGCAACCCGACCGAACCTGGCCAAGCCGGCGGTGGCGCTCAGGGCAATGTCGGGACCCCGGGCGGCAAAAAGAACGAGTAGGTCTACGGGAGTGGCTCGCCGTCGGGATGTCGATCATCCCGACGCGGGTCCCTTACATAGGTGCGAGGAAGGCTGTTTGGGCGGGCTTTGCAAAGGTGAAGAAATGGGTCTCCCATGCAGAATTTGTTGTGCTTCATAGGGGGCCGACTGAAACAAGAATGAAACCGAAGTCAGCATGCACGAAACTAGAGGATTGCGCGCATAACTGACGGTGTTGTGAGCCTGTCTCCTATAGCGGGGCCATGAGGGGCAGACGATCGGTGGATACCCGTTTAGCCGGAGCCTCCAGCGGCAAAAAAATCCGGCAATAGCTTTGAGTGGGGAGGTTGGTGGGTCATGGGTTGGAAAGTCGTTGCAATAATGACTTTGCGTGGCATGCTCGCTCCAACCGTCCCATTCGGGATCGGACTGGCCGGAAACCGTTAATAGTTTTTGCGTCGTCACCACAATCTTAGAGATGCCTGCATGATACGTCCTTCCCTTCGTTCTCTTGGTCTCACGGCTTTTGCATCGATCCTCGCGATGACCACCGCGCTTGGGCATGTTCAAGTTATGGCTGCGCCTGTGGAAATAAAGGCCGCGCCGGTGAGCGAACTGGTCAAGGCGGTGAACATTCCCTACTCGGCTTTCACGCTGAAAAACGGACTGCGTGTGATCGTACATACAGATCGCAAGGCCCCCGTCGTTGCTGTATCTGTATGGTATAACGTCGGTTCAAAACATGAACCGAAAGGAAAGACCGGCTTCGCGCACTTGTTTGAACACCTGATGTTCAACGGCTCTGAAAACGCTTCAGGTGATTTTTTCGAACCCCTCCAGCAGGTCGGCGCGACGGATTTCAACGGCACCACTTGGTTCGACCGCACCAACTACTTTGAAACCGTTCCAACTCCCGCGCTTGATGTGGCTCTCTTTCTGGAAAGCGACCGCATGGGTCATCTTTTGGGTGCGGTCACCCAGGAGAAACTCGATAACCAGCGTGGCGTTGTTCAGAACGAAAAGAGGCAGGGCGATAACCAGCCCTATGGTTTGGTCGAATACGCTCAACTTGAAGGGTTGCTTCCTGAAGGTCATCCCTATCATCACTCTACGATCGGTTCGATGGCTGATCTGGACAGCGCCAGTCTTGAAGATGTGAAGAATTGGTTCCGCGCCAGCTATGGCCCGAACAATGCTGTGCTGGTTCTGGCCGGCGATATCGACGAGGCCACCGCCAAAGCCAAGGTCGAAAAATGGTTTGGCGATATTCCCAAAGGCGCCGCAGTTGCTCCGGTCAAGGTTGACATCCCTACCCTCAGCGCCCGCAAGGACATGGTAATGAAGGATCGCGTCGCCCAGACGCGACTTTACCGTTACTGGGCGGTTCCGGGGCTCGACAGCGCCGACCGTATCCCGCTTGATATGGCAGCGGGTGTTCTGGGCGGTCTGTCCAGCTCGCGCCTCGACAATATTCTGGTCCGCGACGAACAACTGGCTGTGCGCGTCAGCGCCGAGCTTCAGACTTTTGCGCAACTCTCCTTTTTCGAAATCAGCGTCGATGTGAAGCCGGGCGTTGACGCGGAATTAGTATCCAAACGCCTTGACGCAATCGTTGCTGATTATATCGCTAAGGGCCCAACGGCCGACGAAGTTGCACGTGTGGCCACTCGACATATCGCCAGCACCATTAGCGGATTGGAATCGGTGGGTGGTTTCAGCGGTAAGGCGACGCAACTCGCCGAAGGGGCGCTTTATCTCAATGATCCTGAGGCTTATAAAAAAGAGCTAGACGCCTTTGCGACCACATCTCCCGCTCAGGTCACCAGAGCTATGGGTAAGTGGCTGACCCGTCCGGTTTTTGCCATATCTGTCGTACCAGGACCTCGCGATGCTTATAAGGAAGCCGGTAGCGCGGGCGGCGAGCGCGCCGGCATCACCTCCGGTCCCGCACTTTATCTCGATGCTGCCGAAGCCGATGCAATCGCGGCGGGTTTGCCGCTTACTGCTGTTGACCGTAGCCAATTGCCCCCAGTTGGCGATATCACGAACATCGACTTCCCAGCGGTGGAAACCATAACCCTCTCGAACGGCGTGAAGGTCCACTTTGCCCGTCGCACTGCCGTGCCGGTCGTACGTTTGTCTTTGTCTTTCAACGCCGGTCACGCTTCGGACGGCAAGGGCCGTCTAGGAGTGCATTCGTTGATGCTGGCGGCCATGGACGAAGGTACCAAGACCCTTTCGGACGTGGAGATTGCGGAGGCGCAGGAACGTCTGGGGGCCTCGATCACGCTGAACGGCAGCATGGACCGCACGGTCGTCGGCCTGTCGGCCTTGAGCGCCAACCTCGATCCGTCGCTCGATCTTCTTGCGGATATCGCCAAGAACCCTGCCTTTGAAGAGAAGGCTGTTACCCGGGTGCGCAACCAGCGCCTGGCGGCCATTGCGCAGGAGCTGACCCAGCCTCAGGCCATTGCGTCGCGCACCCTCTCTACGGCGATTTTTGGTGTCGACCACCCTTACGGTCGTCCTTCATCGGGCAATGGTACGGCGGACGTCGTATCCACCCTTTCACCTGCGGATCTTTCGGCCTTTCACGACGCGTGGATTCGTCCGGACAAGCTGGAAATCTTCGTAGTTGGGGATACGACCCTCGCCGACATCAAGGCAAAGCTTGAAACCCGGTTCGGCCAGTGGAAGGCCCCCTCCACTGCTGCCGGTCAGAAAAGTTTCACGTCGGCCATCCCCATAGCCACGCCGCGGATTATTCTCGTCAATCGCCCGCAATCACCGCAGTCGGTGATCTATGCCGGTGAGGTGCTCAAGGCAAGCGGTACGGACGACCTCCTGACCCTTACGCAGGCCAATGAAGTTTTGGGGGGCAGCTTCCTGTCGCGTATTAACATGGACCTGCGTGAAACCAAGGGGTGGTCCTATGGCGTGCGCTCGGCCATCAGCCGCTATGAAAACCAGGTACCATTCATTGTCATCGCCCCGGTTCAGGCTGACCGTACAGGCGACTCTATCACTGCCTTGCGTACTCAGATGATGGAATTTCTGGGGGTGAAAGGAGTAACGCCAGAAGAGCTCAAACTGACCATAAACGGCAGCGTGCGTGAATTGGCGGGAAGTTTTGAAACCTCTGAGGCCGTACTGGGCCAGATACGTAGCGATGCGCTTTATAAGCGCCCCTTCGACTATATCGAAACCGTCGCAGGCAAGTTGGGAGGGCTCGACGCCAAGGCGCTGGACAGTTCGGCGCGTAACCTTATCCAGCCGGATAAGCTGGTCTGGGTCGTGGTGGGCGATAAGGAGAAGGTCCTGCCTCAATTGACGGGCCTTGGGCTGCCCATCGAAGTCGTTGATGCCCCCAAATAAGCCTTGAGGACCATAAGAGCGGAATGGCTTTGTGGGAGCCATTCTGCTTTCAGCTGCCGTGAAGGCCCGTGGTAGCTCTGTTTTCGAACCTTGCATGCTTCGCTCTAGGCGCGTCCCCTAAGAGCTAAACCTCTTTGATCTTTGGAGAGTGGCTACACGGTTATGGCAAAGCGGAGTGACAAAAGTTGTCGCCTTGGCGCAATGGGATAAACTGCATGCTTTTGAAATAGTAAAGTCTAGCAATTATCTTTTCTGAGTTTTGATTTTGCTTTAGATATAATTGTGGGCCGCAATGAGCCCAACGAAGAACAGATTAGGGACACAGCCGTGGGTATTATACACAAAATAGTGGTGATGGCCGCGCTAATTAGTGCCGTTTCAGGGTCTGTTTCGGCCCAGGACAGCCAGATGGTCGCAATAGTCACCCCGGACCAACCCAATGCTATAACGCTCAATACAGGGCAACTACCGGGGGCAACTGTACAGGAATCATGGCACCGGCAGTACGGAAGCGTATTTGCGAGGAATGTAACTGAAGCAACATTGACGCCTTTCCTCCCCAGCCATTCCAAAGCCACCGGTGCGGCGGTTATAATCGCACCCGGAGGCGGATTTCGTACACTCTCGATGGAGAATGAAGGCTGGAACTTAGCCGAACGTCTGGCCGACATGGGGGTCGCGGCCTTTGTGCTTAAATACCGCCTGAATCAGACAGCTGCGACCCTTGAAGAATTTTCACGACCACAAGGTCCACCGCCATCGGCGTCAGGCGCATCGCGGCCATGGGTGGTCCCTTCGGATGCGCCACAGATTGCTGATGTCGAGGCAGCTTTTAGCCTAGTGCGCGCCAATGCGGAAAAGTGGGGCGTCGACCCGGACCGAATAGGTATGGCCGGCTTTTCGGCAGGGGCGCGACTGACATTGTGGACTGCCCTACAAAGCAAGTCGGCCAAGCCGGCATTTTTAGGCTATGTCTATGGTCCGCTGTCGGCCGTCGACGTTCCTGCGGATGCACCTCCGATATTCGTGGCTTTAGCGGCTGACGATGGACTAATCGCGAACGACTTTAGCCTCATTGTGAATTGGCGAAATGCCGGGCGCGCGGTTGAACTGCATCTTTACGAGAAAGGTGGTCACGGTTTTGGCATGTACGAGAAGCCGACAACGAGTACGGGGTGGTTCGATGCGTTCGTCCGGTGGATTGAGATGAACGGCTATTTGAAGAAAAAGGTTTGAAAGCCTTGCGCAAGATCAACGTGAGGTCTTGGCTAGCCCATACGCTTGTGCTGTTTCTTATATTTGTGACAGCGACAGCTATTGCAGCGAATGTTCGCGCCCAGCAGACAGCCAACGATTATGTGCGTCAGTCTCTATACGTTCCCGTGAGAGATGGCACGCGGATTGCGGTGAATATTTATCTTCCCGCGTCTGGGGGATTGGCGATACGCGAGCGAAGGCCGGTCATATTTGTCTTCACGCCTTACAGAGCGAGGTTTCGTAACGAAAAGGGTGAGGTGATTGAGGAGGCGTTGAGTGATCAGCTCGCATTGCGCTCGCTATTGCACGCCGGCTATGTGGTCGCGGTTGCAGATATACGTGGCAAGGGAGCGTCTTTTGGGGCCCGGCGCGGCTTTCAGGACCGCACCGAAGCTCAGGATGGCTACGACCTGATCGAGTGGTTGGCGCGCCAACCCTTCGCCACCGGCTCGGTTGGCATGATCGGGTGCTCTTACTTGGGCGGCACAACCTTTCACACCGCCTCGACAGCGCCACCGTCTCTAAAAGCAGTGTTTATCGGGGCTTCGGATCTAGATAAGTATGCGTTTGTGCGTAACGGTGGCATTACGGCCCAGTTTAACACCCGCCCCGATGAGCCAGCATCTGTGGATCTTGCTAGCCTCCCAGTCGATGCCGATCCAGATGGCGCTTTGCTCAAGAAGGCTGTCACGCAGCATGCTCATAACACACCTATGGCGCCTCTTTGGTACGGTATGCCCTATCGGGACAGCGTATCAGCGTTAACGGGAAACCCTTATTGGGAAGAGGTGGGAGTATATCGATACCTGGACGCGATCCGAAAAGCGGGGATTGCTACCTATTTCTGGGGCAACTGGCAGGACGAGCCAACTGCGCAGGTTATTCTCGGAGCGGCGAACCTTGATGGCAAGTTCCTGGCTGGACCGGGGGGGCATTGCAGTACGCCAGAAAACTTCGATTTTACGGGTGAAGTCACTCGTTACTTCGATCATCATTTGAAGGGTGTTGCTAACGGTATCGATCAGGAGCCGCGCGCTACGTACTGGGTTCGCGGTCTGGGCGGTAATAAGGGTGGCTACGTTCGTTCAGACCAATTGCCCGGTGTTCAATCCTTACCGGTCCCGTGGTTTCTCAGCGGGAGCGGTGACCTAAGTGTTGGGCCGGGATCCGAAGGACGTGACGCCTTCACAGTGGATTATGATCTGCCACCCGCGGAATACTTTGCGTTTTGGGCTAAGCCAATGGACTCCCACGGTCTGAGTTATACGAGCTCGCCCTTAGTCGAACCCATTACATTGATAGGTTCTTCCATAGCGCGGTTAAACCTCATGTCGAGCGATCCGCAAGCCAATCTGTTTGTCTATCTCGACATGATTGCCCCCAACGGAGAGGCAGAGGTTATAGCGTTTGGGCGATTGAACCTAGCTCATCGGAAGGTGTCCGAACCGCCTTATGACACATTGGGGCAACCCTGGCATTCCGGTCTTTCTTCGGACATTCAGGGTTTAAAGCCAGATGAGACGGCGCACGTAGTTATCACGTTAACGCCGGTGTCGCTTGTCGTGCCGAAGGGGGCGCGTCTGAGACTCACAGTTGCCGGGGCCGACCCTCGTCAACGCAACCTAAAGGCCATTCAGATCACGCCACCTCCCTTGATTACGGTAGTTCGGGGCGGTTCCACGGCTTCGCGGATTGATCTGCCGTTTGTAAAATGAGGATCAGAACCCCTGATTGAGTGGCATTCACGGCTTCGCAGGGATATGCGCAGAAAACGATGCCCCTGATTGGGCAGGCGGATCATATAATTTATGGCCAACTCGCTGATCTGACGATTTCAGTGCAACCCGAAACATCTCAGGGGTAGCGATGGTTGGATGGCCTGCCCTATCTGATTAGGGGTCTTCGGATTTGCAATCCGCCGCGTCAGTATCTCCGCCACAGGCCAAGCGTTGAAATATGGTGTTTTGCTCCGAAAAGCGACTCAGCACATCCCCGGCGCGAAAAATGAACAGAGTTTAGAGCGGGCCATGAACCACGTTCGGTCAAACTGCGACGTTGGTGATTTATTACATGGCCCAGTAACAAGGACTACTTATCCTTTGAAACGGTCGACAGCGGTCAATCGCCGCGACGTGAGGTCAACATCACTGCGGTTATAAATCTCCGCTTCGAGAAATTTGATCTCAGAATCAAAGAGCTCTGCATCAACCTCCGTCCACCAGGCCTTGGGCGTCGCCCCTTCCCCGCCAGACCAACGGTAGCCTCTGGCTTTTAAGACGTCCTTTTTATCGAAGGGGCTATATTCTGCCCAAATCCGGATTCGCTCGCGTTGGCTCGCCCGATAAAGTTCGGCAAAAGGCGTCAGTTCATGAAGGCCCGGTTGCAACAAAACTTCCAGTAAGGCGAAACAGTCGTCGACTGCCCGGTGTCCGTTATGAAAAAAGCCAGCTTGATTGATGAGATAGCCAAGTTTCGTCCCTTCGAAACCACGACCTTTCCAATCCACTTCCTCGTTGGAGCACGCCCACGGTTTTGACGCGAAGACATGGGACAAGCGCTCACAAAATGGTCTGTCAAAGCCTGCATTGTGCGCGATGATCAGGTCGGCTGGAAGAACAATCCGTTCCAAGGCATCGAGATTGATCGAGCGTCCTCTTACCATCTCATCGGTAATTCCGGTTAAAGCTGTAATCTCTGACGGAATAGGTCGAGATGGTTGATGCAGAGAGCTGTAGACGTCGATTACGTCGCCGACCTGACCTTCGGGATTAAACCGAAAGGCAATAACCCCGATCTCTATGACTTCGTCCTCGCCTTTGTTCAGACCCGTGGTCTCAGTGTCGACGATTGCGCCAATGAGAGGGAATCCGGGTCGAGGCGACTCGCAAACGTCACGAGGCCGAATCTGTCGTAATATTCGGTATCGTCCCGTCATTTCCAAATGTCGAGCTATGTCATCTTCAGAGACATCCTTCAAACTCAGACGTTTTGAAGTCGCTTTGGGCTTGCGGACTGGTTTGGTTACGGGCGCATTGGAGGGGACGCCAAACATGTCGAGTTGAGAAGCCATCGGTGTAGCTTATCGGATTCTCGCTTCATTTGCCCAAAAAATGATGCGTCCAAAGCGGCGAGCTGTGAGGTTACAAAAACTTAATTTCGCACATCTGCACCCGGCTGTTAGTCAAATGCGTTCGTATCAAAGTATACGGTCTCAAAACGGATTTTCTGAATGCGTCCTTTTCTGCGCGCCCTGGCGGTCACGACCTGCCTCGTAATGGCCCCTTTCGCCCTTTCTGTAGCGACCCCAAGTGCGGCTGTTGCCGCCGACTACCCCGAAGGTCGGCTACCCGATACGGCCAAGCCCTCAGCTTATCGGCTCAGCCTTACCATTATTCCTTCGAAGGAGCGTTTCTCAGGTCATACCGAGATCGATCTGGACCTTAAGACGAGGGTTGCGTCGCTCTTCATGCATGGCCGCGACCTTACCGTGACCAAAGCTGTTGCTGTTCAAAACGGCAAAGCGATCGAGGCTGTCTGGACCCAGGTCGATCCGTTGGGTGTTGCCCGCGTCGACTTCAAGGCGCCGCTGCAGGCGGGCAAGGTAACGCTGAAATTCGACTACGATGCGCCTTTCGGAGATGGCCCTGCCGGGCTCTATCGCGTCAAGGTCGGCGACGATTGGTACGCCTGGACGCAGTTTGAGTCCATTGATGCGCGCGCTGCCTTTCCCTCCTTCGATGAACCGGGCTTTAAGACCCCCTACTCCGTCAGCATCACCACGGAACCGGGCCTTGTAGTTGCGAGCAATGCGCCCGAAAAAGATAGCGTCAAATCGGGCAATCTCGTCACCCACAACTTCATCCCGACCAAACCCCTGCCCTCCTATCTGGTAGCCATGGTCGTCGGACCCTTCGCAGTAGCCGAAGGCGTCGCACCGCCGACGCCACAGCGTTCGTGGCCTTTGCCGATACGCATCATCGCGACCAAGCCTAACAAGGACAAGCTCAACTACGCTCTGACGGAAACGCCGTCGATCGTCGCTCATTTGGAATCTTATTTTAACCAGCCCTTCCCCTACCCCAAGCTGGACCAGATCGGCTCTCCCATCATGCCGGGCGCAATGGAAAACGCCGGGGCGGACATCTATGGCGACACGATCCTGTTGCTGGATGATGGTGCGCCGACCAGCCAGAGAAAAACCTTCGGGATGGTGGTCGCCCATGAGCTGTCGCACCAGTGGTTTGGCGACTACGTGACCCCGGCGTGGTGGGACGATATCTGGCTGAATGAAAGTTTCGCCAACTGGATGGGCTTCCGTATCGGAAACGAATGGCGCCCTGAACTCAATATTGGCGTGGGCGGTCTGGCCGAAGGATTCAGCGCCATGCCCACCGACGCCATGAAGGTGGGGCGCCCCATTCATGAGAAGATCACCAAAAACGGCGATATCGACTCCGCTTTTGACGGTATTACCTACGGTAAGGGCGGTCAGGTCATTGCCATGATTGCTGCCTATCTGGGCGACAACAACTTCCGCGAAGGCGTGCGTCTTCACATGTCACGTCACCCCTACGGCAACGCCACGACCGAAGAATTCTTCGGTGCTCTGGCCGATGCGGCTAAGGACCCACGCGTGTTGGAGTCGATGAAGAGCTTTATCAACCAACAAGGCGTACCGGTTGTCGATATTGTTCGCAAAGATGGTCGCCTTATTGGCACCCAGTCGCGCTACAGCTACTACAGCAGCACTCTGACGCCCCAGTCTTGGATCATCCCGGTCTGTCTGCGCGAAGGGTCAGAGCGCAACTGCACGCTTATGGACAAGACGACTGTGGATCTGGGTGCGGCGAAACCTGGCGCCATCATCCCCAACGCGGGCGGCACGGGCTATTATCGCTTCTCGCTGACCCCCAGCGACTGGGACGCGCTGCTGGCCACCGGAGCGACCCTGCCCGCCGCCGAAGGTATAGCCGCCATCGACAGCCTCTGGGCGCAGTTTGAGGCCGGTAAACTGCCTGCCGCAGAGCTGATCACCGCGGCCAAGGCTCTGGCCGACAATCCGGACTCCAGCGTCGCCATCGGCGCGGGCGAACGCCTGACAGGCCTGTGGGGCGACGGAATGGTGGCCAGCGAAACCGAAGCCAAATACCGTGGGGTCATCGGAGGCATCTATGGCCCACGTCTGGGCGCCATGGGCTTTAACCCGGCCAATGGGGCCTACAAGGCCGAAGCCGCAGAGCTTCAGTCGCGTCGCCGTGGCCTTGTTAGCCTGCTCGCCGGAAGTGCCAAAGATACGTCTGTCCGCAAAACCCTGCTCGACGCTGCGACGGCCTATCTAAATGGCAACACCAATGCGCTAGACCAGACCTATCTAGGCAGCGGCCTCAGCATCTACGTTCAGGAAGGTGGCCTGCCCGCCGCAAAAGCGATGTTTGAACGCGCCGTCACTTCGACGCAGGAAGGTTTCCGTGGCCGGGCGCTGGGCGCGGTCACGGCCGGCGCCAAGCTTGATACGGCGGATTGGGTTCTAAATACCGCCATGAATGACAAGCGGCTGCGTAATTCCGAAAAGATCAGCCTCCTGGGGGGACTGTTCTATAGCCGCGAGACGCGCGACACGGCCTTTACTTGGCTGAAAGCCAACTATGCGTCCTTCTCTGCTGGCGCGGGCATTTTCAGCGCTGGCCGCATTGCCTCGCTGCCCGGTGTCTATTGCGACGCCGCCAAGGCAGACGAGATCGACGCCCTGATGCGGCCGAAGGTGATCGCCGCCGGTCGTGGAGAGTTGTCCTTCAACCGCACGCTGGAGACGATGAAAACCTGTAGCGCGTTGAAAGATGCCAAATCGGCTGAGGTCAATCAGGCGTTTATCGACGCCAAGTGACCCGTCCAGTCTCCGCTTATGCTGGATCGTGAGCGGAGACCTGCGTTGAAGCGATGCGCGTGCCTGGTTCTATTAGACCGGGCACGCGTCCGCAACTTGAGCGCTGCTGGTCAGCCACTTGCCAACCACCCTCACCGTGACCCAAAGCGGGCTCTCTGGCGTTTTCGTTTTTGATGTCTAGGAATTTGGGAGCAGCGCACTGGACGCGTTGGCCCCGTTGGCCCATTTTGCCATAATGAGCGTTTAAACCGGGCTTTCAAATTCATTATAAAGCGCGGTCAATTTAGGCATCGCTCGGGCGATGCTGACTAGGGCACTCCTTACATGAGGAGGCTCCAATGTTCGAAACCCCACAAAAGCTCTGGTCGGGTGCCCCGGCGTGGTCAGCGCGCGCAGGCGCAGTTACGACGACCTTTCTCACATCAGGCATAAGCGCGGATGTTGTTATCGTAGGTGCGGGCATAACGGGGGCTTTAC
Source organism: Asticcacaulis sp. DW145 (assembly GCF_037101385.1). Lineage (NCBI taxonomy): Bacteria > Pseudomonadati > Pseudomonadota > Alphaproteobacteria > Caulobacterales > Caulobacteraceae > Asticcacaulis > Asticcacaulis sp. DW145. The sequence continues at coordinate 144,504 of NZ_AP029026.1, forward strand.
TCGCGTCCGCACTAAGTGAAGCGGGGCTGGAGGTGGTCATCATTGACCAACGGCCGCCGTTGCAGGGATCGATTCGTGCGAGCACTGCGCTTTTGCAATACGATCTCGATCAGCCCTTATTGAAATTGACGGCACAGATAGGCTGTGACAGCGCTGTTCAGGCTTGGCAGAGATCACGCCTAGCGCTCGACAGTCTTTACGGCAGGATAAATCGTCTCGGAATTGAGTGCGACTTACGCCATCGACCCTCGCTTTTACTTGCGGGCAACCTCCTGTCCGCGGCGGAGATGGATGATGAAGTAAGGCTACGTCGCGCAGCGGGTCTATACTGTTCGCTACTGTCCTCAGAGGCGCTGTCGAGCGAATTTGAGTTTAGGCACACTGCAGCGATCCATTGCCAGGGCAATTTTACGGCTGATCCAATTCTTCTCACCTTAGGCTTCTTAGCGCACGCCCAATCATTAGGGGCGCAAATTGTCGCCCCGGAGAAGGTCGTGGAGGTGGTACCTGGCAATCGGGTGCTCGTGAAAACAAGTTCTTTTGACGTAAGCTGCCGGTATGTCGTTTATGCAACCGGATATCACGTTGACCCTGAACTTCTGCCTGAAAACAGTTCTCTGGTTGGAACCTATGTTATGGTCACAAAGCCCCAGCCAGAGCGGCTTTGGCGACACGAGTCTCTTATCGCAGAAGCGTCCTCTCCTTATTTCTATGCCAGAACAACTTCCGACGGGCGGATAATGTGCGGCGGAGAAGATGAAATCTGGCATGGCAAAGATCATTGCGAGGCGAAACTTTCCGCAAAGACTAAAGTTCTCGAGGAAAAGCTGAGTCAATTGTTCCCTCAGGCCGATGCAACCGCCGAGACATCGTGGTGCGGCGCCTTCGGGAACAGCGTCACTGGACTTCCGACAATAGGTCCAATCCCAGGTCGTCAAAACTGCTACGGGGTATTTGCGTTTGGAGGCAACGGAATCACCTTTGCGGCCATGGCGGCAGATCTGATAACTGCGCGTCTTACGGGTGTCACGTGCCCCAATGACAGCCTCTTCGGGTATACCATTAGGCGTTAACCGAGATCGCAAACAGAAACGGCTCAAAAGCCATTCCGATGTCCGCACAAAAGCTAAAATCACCTTTCAGGGGCCAATAATCTGGAAGCCGCGAACGAGACGGCCCTTCAATCCATAGGGAATGCCGCATTTTGCCCCGCAACCGTGTGCCATTCACGTACCTGCCATGATTCAACCAGTCCATTGATCACGTAGGGATCTGCCAGCGCAAACCGGTGGACCACGTCCGCTGTCTGCGCTGAGAACAGCAAGACCCCCGTGTCTACTGGATCAACAAGTGCTCCCCCTAGAAGAAGGTTTCCTTCAGCGGATGCAGCCCTCGCTAACTTCAGGTGCTCAACTCGGAATGCCTCACGTTTAGTGAGGTAATCTGAATGATATCTGTAGAATAGCAAAAAATGTTTCACACGCTTTTTCCAGTGCAAAATTTTATTATAGTCATAAAATTAGGTATTTTCTTTATGGGTAATGCTGAATTTCTACAAAAATTTAAAACAAGAAAATAATGCCATTTCCAAAGAGCGTCATTATTGTGACGATAGTCGCCACTGTTGCATAAACTAACGCTCGCCTCCATAGGCCGCTATCAATTTTGGAAACGCTCATTTCATAGTCTGCAGGCGTAATCTCGCCATTTCTTAAGTCGCGAATGAGGACAGACTTGGCTTTTTGGCGTTTCATTGAGTGGACTATGAACACAATCATCATGACGAGTAGGGCGATCCCTAACTGCTCGCCCGGATTCGAAATCAAAGCAAAATCTTGCATTTTGGCGACCCTTCATTACATAAATTGTGCGAGGCGACGGTGTCTTTACGTAATATAGAGGCTTTGATATTGCCGATCAGATGCATGCTGATACATTAAATTTTAGCAATAAAACTCCTCTTTTGTAAAACACAAGCATTATAAGCCCTTGAGAAGACAAAACCGGTCGCCATTTTTCCTGCGAGACAAAGAATTTCTTCTCCAAATGAAGGGAAGAGAGCAAATAGAACAAATTTGGCTCATCTACAGGGGTGATGCGTGCGACTAATTTCCGCCGATCTTGCTGCCGCGAACGGCGACTGACCCGGTTTCTTTGACCTCAACGGTTTTGGCGAGCACATGAATGTCGACGCCACGAAGGTCAATACTGCCATCTTTTTTCATCGTCATTGAAGACTGTCCAACTGTCAAACGCAGCTGATCACTCGCCGATAACTCTAGGTTTCGCTCCGAAGGATCAGGAAGACGTCTCTCGAGCGCTGATAGGCGCGCTTCGAGCGCCGCGACGCGTGACGCCTCGCCTTGCGCCCAAACCGGGACCACCAGACCTAGAAGAAGGCCTAAGCTTAGCCCACCTGCAAACCCTGCTACTTTCATTGTGACCTCCAGATGCGATAAATGATCATGCAGCCGGTTAGAGAGAAAGTCAGGCTTTTTCGGGCGAGTGAGTACGAAAACAGGTTTTGATGAGCTCCTGCTGAACCCAGGCCCAAAGGCGGGCGTCAGCCCTCAAAGCTATTGCGCACTTCGGGACTAGCATCCGTTCCGTCTGACTGCATGTCGCTGTCAGCAAACAAGCGATAAGGCAGTTCACCGCTAAAGAGGCCTTCGCTGCAATGATAGAGCCCCGGCGTTGCCCTGGGTCCACTGCGCCACCGGTTGCCCGTCCGCTTTTAGCCGGTAGAAACGATAGCTCCGCTGGACCATTGCGACCGATCTCTAAAGTCAGCCACTCCTTAGTGCCGTTGTCATTGGCCCTCGGGTGGCCAATAGACTAATCCGGGCGCCTCATTGATAAACACGTCGAGCACGCCGTCGGCGACTTTGATCGGTCGCTCAGGACGGGTCGCGCCCGGAATAGAGCGCAGTTTTGAGGCCTCTTCTGACAAAGCTTGCGCCGCCGCGAAGCGATCCCTGGCCGTTCGGTTATCGGTTGCCTGAAGCCCATCGACCGTCAGACGCAAAGCCTTGCCCCACAGGGCGGTTGCCGTAAGCCACGGAGCTGCCTCTTCGACAAAGCCTTTGTCGGTCACGCCGGCGCGGATGCGGTCGGGCGCGGCACTCAGATCATCTGCCCATTGCGACAGGGCGCTCAGCGCCGCCCGACGCTCTGCCATATCTGTCCCCGCCAACGCATCTCGCACGCGGTTGATAACGGCTTTAAGGCGCGGAGCCTGCGTCTGCCACGGCTGATTGCCGAAGGTCGGGGCCAGATGCTGGGTATCGAAAAAGGTCAGTAGTGCCTGCGTTACCTGCGCGTCATTCCCGGCCAGGTCACGCGCCGCGGCCCGCCAGGTGCGCTCAGCCTCATAGGCCTGATCATTCCACGCAAAGGCTACCAATCCCATTACGGCCGGGCGGCTGGCCACCTCTTGATTCATCGGGTTGGAGACAATGCCACTCAGTTCGGCCGACAGACCGGCCTCACGCCGCGCATAGGGGGCCATCAGCAAACGTCCGGCAGACTCACCGAAATCATTAACAGGGTAATTGTCCCACAAAAGCGTCTTGCGTCCGAAGGCCTTGGTAGCATTTCGCGCATCGGCCACTGAAATTGACGGCGGCACGGTGTCCGTGCCCGTCCACTGGATAACCACGCGCGGATCAAGCGCGGCAGCCAGCGCCGTCTTATAGGGTGAAACCTTGGCGTCGTAATATTCGGTTGGCACCATAATGAGTTCGCCGTGCCCGCTGGCGGCCAGATCGGCCTGAACGGCGTTCAGGAGGCTGGCCTGGGCCTTCGCCGCCGCTACGTCGCCGGACGGCCCAAAGGCCGCTTCGTCGGCCGCACAGTTCCATTTTTTATACTCAATATCATCGAGCGCCACGTAGAAGCTGCGCACCCCTACGCTACGCAGGGCGGCAAACTTGGCGCGGATGTGCGCCAGATCGGCCGGATCGCTGTAGCAGATGGACGGCCCCGGTGAGACGGCATAGACGAAGTTGACATGGTGTCGGTTGGCCTGTGCGACGAGCCCGCCCAAGTCTTTCAACGTCTCAACCGGGTACGGTTCGCGCCACTTGTCGCGCGCATAGATGTCGTCCTTGGGGCTGTAGATATAGGTGTTGGCCTTAAGGCCCGACAGAAAGGCGATATGGGCAGCGCGCTGCGCCATGCTCCACGGTTTGCCGTAAAAGCCTTCGATAGTGCCGCGCACTGGCATGGACGGATAATCACTTATCGTCAGCGCCGGGAGGCGACCCTGCGCAATCAACTGCTTCAGGCTCTGGGCGCCGTAATAGAGGCCGTCGCCATCTGCACCCGCCAGCACAATCAAAGCCCCGGAGGCTTGCTGACGGGTGGTCAGTAGATAGGATTCGGGACGTGTGGGAACCGCCCCACCTGTCACGCTGAGCGCCGCCTTGACCTCGGCGTCGTTGACCGTGCCGATCACCGCATAGTCGCCGGTAAAGCGCTTCGGCAGGCGTTTGACCACGCGGACCATTTGGACCCCTGCCGTTGTCAGGGCGGTGCGCACCAGCGTTTCGGTTTCGGCATCAACCTTGTCGCCCTTTACTAGAAGCAAAGACCTCCCTGGCTTCAGATCGGGCCCGGTCAGGGTGAGGGACTGGGGTGCGGGATAGAGGGCCGGCACCGTCGCTATCGGCTGCGCCTGTGCAGCCACAGCACTCACACATATCAGCGCGCTGAGAACACAGACAAACCAGCCCCAGAGCATCCAGTGCGAGTGATGGGGTGACTTCAATCCCATTGGCAGGTCCTTCAAAGGTAATGCAGAGGTTCTATATAGGTATTGGATATAGACGAACTTGTCGCCTGTCCATAGCCTGCACCTTTGCCTGGAGGGATTAGCGACTCGAGATGCAATCATCCCGCCTTACCCGCGAAAGGCACGACCGCACGACGGTGTGCCGCCGCGATTCAAAGCCGCTACTGGATGCGTCCGGAGACAAGAGACATTTGGGACCCCGAGGCCAAGTCAGCCCAGTTCGGCGATCACGTCGTAGGCCTCGCCGTGGTAATAGCACTGGCTGAATTCCACGGCGGTGCCGTTGGAGAGGAAGCCGCGGCGCTCGATAAACAGGCCGCAGGCGCCCGTTTGTACACCCAACAACTCGGAATGCGCCTCGCTCAGGGGCGCGGCACGAAGGCGTTGCAGGGCTCGCGCCGGGCGGCTGCCGGCAACCGCCATCGCTTCATATAGGGACTCCTCCACCACATCGACCGATGGGAGGAACTGCGCCGGGACGACCACAAACTCCAGACACACGCGCACACCGTCGGCGCATCTGATGCGGTGAAAGCGGTGGACCTGCGAGCCAGGCGAAAGGCCCAGCGCCAGCGCTTCTTCCGGAGTCGTCATGCTGGTGGTCTTTTTCAGCCAGATACTAGACGGCTTATAACCGCGTGAGCGGATATCTTCGGAAAAGGAAGTGAGGATCGAAAAGTTCTTTTCGACCCGCGTAATCGCCGGGGTTGACACATAGGTGCCGGACCCGCGCGTGCGGGTCAGAAGCCCCTCTTCGACCAGCCCCTCCACGGCCTTACGCACGGTGATGCGCGAAACCCCGTAGAGTACGCACAGTTCGCGCTCCGGGGCGAGTGCCACCCCCGGCTTCAGCTTGCCCTCAGTGATCTCGTCACGAATAGCGTTGCGGATGAGCATATAGGCGTGGCCGCCGTCATCCTTCAGAAAGGCAGAGCGCAGAGCTGACTTATTCATGTCACTTCCAGTATTTCCCCTGACATTTCATGTGGGGCTTCTGGCTTTCAGTCAATTGGAAGTTTGCATTTTCGAGCATTGCGCGTACGCCTCCACACCCCAAAAAGCGAGGCGGGAGGTAGTGATATCCGACGCTCCAGGATTGGACGATACATATTAAATACATTTTACTCGCCAAAACCTTCAACTGTTCCTGTGGGTCAGCGATCCCCTCACACTTTCAGTGCTTACCGTTTTTCGAGAGGCAGAAGCAAGTCGAACCCTTACATTTTCAGCATTGAAAGCGAAAAAATCCGGACACTGACTTAAGGAAATTGGGACACGGACTTAAGGCTTGCAATTGCATCCGGCTGAATTAGGGTGGGACCAATTATGAACCAAAGAGGCAAATTGGCCATGATGATGGATCGTCGCACCCTGTCCCTGTCCGTTTTCGCCGGTCTGGTCGGCGGTCCCGCCCTGGCGCGCACGCCCAAAGGTCCAGTGCCCTTCGGTGCAACCCCGTCGGCGCGTCAGTATGACTGGCAGCGGCTCGAAACCTATGGCTTCATGCATTACACTATGAACGCCTTCACCGATCGCGAATGGGGTTATGGCGACGAGCCAGTTGGCCTGTTCAACCCCACCGATTTCAGTGCCGATCAGATCGTACTGGCGGCGAAGGGGGGCGGTCTTAAGGGCATAATTCTGACGGCCAAGCACCATGACGGCTTTTGTCTGTGGCCCAGCCGTTACACCGAGCATTCTGTCAAGTTCAGCCCCTACAAGAACGGCAAGGGCGACATCGTCGGCGAAATGGCCGAAGCCTGTCGCAAGCACGGTCTGAAGTTCGGTGTCTATCTGTCGCCGTGGGACCGCAACCACGCCGAATATGGCCGCCCGGCCTATGTCGAATACTATCATAATCAGCTCGAAGAACTGACGACGCAGTACGGCCCGCTGTTTGAGGTGTGGTTCGACGGCGCCAATGGCGGTGACGGCTATTACGGCGGCGCGCGTGAACGGCGCAAGATTGACGCCCTCACCTATTACGGCTGGGACACCGTGCGCGCTATTGTCCGCAAGAACCAGCCGCACGCCGTCATGTTTGCCGATGAGCATATGGATGTGCGCTGGGTCGGCAATGAGCATGGTCAGGCCGGTGATCCCTGCTGGCCCACGGTCGATGAAACCCCATACACCATGGCCAAAGGCAATGCTGGTGTGCGCGGCGGCAAGATCTGGAACCCGGCGGAGACCAATACCTCGATCCGGCCCGGCTGGTTCTGGCACGCGGATGAAAGCCCGCGCACCCCGGCCAATCTGACACGCGTTTATTTCGAGTCGGTGGGGCGCGGCACGACGCTGCTGCTCAACCTGGCCCCTGACCGTCGCGGCCGCGTGCCCGATGCCGATGTGGCCTCACTCAGCGGCTGGAAGGCCATTCTGGACAAGACCTTTGCCCGCAATCTGGCCACCGGGGCGAAGGTGACGGCCTCCTCGACCTATGGCGAGGGGTTCGGCCCGGCACAGGCCCTGAAAGCCAACAGTTTTTGGGCTGCGCGCACCTCGGACAAGGCGGGGGCATGGATCCGTTTTGACCTGCCCAAGGCCCAGACCTTCGACGTCATCCGCACCGCCGAGGATATCCGCAAGGGCGTGCGCGTCGATGATTTCGCCATCGACATCCTCGAAAACGGCCGCTGGCGCACCCTGCAAACCCACACCTATATCGGCTACAAGCGCCTGACGCGCCTGTCGGCCCCCGTGACGACACGTGCGGTGCGTATCCGCATCCTCAAGGCCGCCGCCTCGCCCATTCTCGGCGATTTCGGCCTGTTCCTGATGCCGCCCGTGCTGGAGGAACCCTCGATCGGCCGTGACCGTACCGGACAGGTCAAGCTCAGCGCCGCAGAAAAGGACGTGCAGCTGTTCTACACAGTGGACGGCAGCGCCCCAACGACGGCCTCGACGCTCTTTACGGCCCCCTTCCCGCTTCCGGAAGGCGGTCAGGTGCGGGCCGTCGCCTTCAGCCCGGCGCGCAAGGTGCTGAGCGCAGCCTCGGTGGCCCAGTTCGATGTCGCCCCCGTCGGCTGGCGCGTGGTGTCGGCCAGCAGCGATACGCCGAACGCGCTTCTCGAGGGCAAAGGCTTTGTCGGCCGCAAGGGCCAGCCCGCCGAACTGATCCTCGATCTGGGCAAGGTCTATGACCTCAAAGGCTTTACCCTGACGCCCGGCGTGCAGGACATCTATCTGGACGTGAACACAGTGGCCCAGATGGGTGCCCCGGCGGGTTACGTCGCCTCGGTCAGCGCCGACGGTCAGACCTTTACGCCCGCAGGCGAAGGCGAATTCTCCAACATCGCCAACAGCCGCAGCGAACAGCGCATCCGCTTCGATACATCGCACAAGGGGCGCTATCTGAAACTGGTCTTACCCCGCGCCGTGCAGGACAAGCCGACCGTAGCCTTCAGCAGCGTAGGCGTTATTACGCGGTAACGGAAAGCGCAGGCGGCCTATAGCGGATAGAGCCAGACCTGCGCCACCTGCCGTCCGCGCCCGGAACCGCCCAGGCCCTGTGGACGGAACCATTTGAGACTGAGGTGGCCCTGCGCCGTGACCTCTGGCGGCAGGTCCATCTCCACCGTCTCCGGATTGCTGCGGCGGGCGCGGGCCGCGTGCAGGGTCGTCGTGTCATTGGCGATCAGAGTCAATGGCAGGGCATAGTCTTCGCCGGCATAGACCACCTTCAGGCGATAGGGGCGCGTGCGGTCGAGCCCGGCATAGCGCAGTTCCAGCGGGGTTTCGTACAGCGCCTCGGCATAGGTGATCCACGCCAGTCGCCAGCCGTCATCCGGCGTGCGGTCGGCAATGCTCTCTAGGGCCCCCGCCATGCGTTGCGGGTCATCGGCCCAGTCAGTGCCGCGCACCAGATGCGGTGAGGCCTGCGGATCGCCCAGATCATCGTAAAACCCGTCGGGTGGCGGCGCATCGCGACGTAACAAGGCCGCCAAACTTTCAGCGCGGGCGGGCGCGGGCAGGGCCTCGATTTGATCCATTTGACGCATCAGCCATACGCGGTCGTTCAGCGACACCTCAAGCCGGTCTAGATTGGCCCCCCGCTCCCAGTTGGAGGCCCCATAGAGGCGCACGCTCAGTTGCAGGCCGATGGCGCTATAGAGCCGTGCGGCCAGAGTTTGTATCTCTGTGCGCAAGGCCTGCGTGTCTGCGTCGTCGGGGGTGAAAAGCGCGCGACGCGCTGCCTGAAAGTCGTTTTTAGACAGGGCCTGATAGGCGGCGTCTTCACGTTGCGTCTCCGCCACAGCGCGCCGCTGCACATAGGCGTCATAGCGCGCGCGATAGGCCAGCATGTCGTAACGCCAGTTGTCGCGGTGCGGCAGGGTCCTCAGCGTTTTCAGGGTGCGCGGGATGTCGCCGTTTCGCCGCACTGGCCCGCGCCAGTTGCGCTCCAGCCCTTCCGGCACCGCCCTGAACCGGGCGTCGCCCAGAAAATAGCGGCCATAGTCCGCCGCGAGGACCGATGCACTCTGTGACCGGTCCATACCAAGCCCGGCCCACAACATCTTGTTCACATCGTCCGTCACCCCTTCGGAATAGGTGACAAAGCTCTCAAAATCCCCGGCGAAATGACGGTAGATATAGCTTTGCGCCTGCGGTTGCGGGTTGATGGGTTCGCGCCCTTCGGTGAGGGCGAAGGCCGGATCAAAGCCCGGCACCGGAAACTGCGCGTGCAGGGTATGGGCGATGTCGGGATAGAAAAGCACCTTGTAACGTGCCGGAATGCGCGCGCGCTGCACAGACAGGGTGTCGCGCGATTGGGGCCCGACAAAGACCCCCGTCAACCAGGGATTTTCCTCTGCCATCAGGGCGTAAAAGCGCTCATACTGCGCCTTGTCAAAACCCTGCGCCGACACCCACACCGTGGCGTTCGGGTGATAGCGACGCAGGATCGCGGCTTCATCGCGGATCAGGGGGAACAGGATATCCGGTGGGGTATGGCCGGGGTCGCCACCCGGAATGAACAGGCTGCTTACATGCGGCGTGGCGCGCACCAGCGCTTCAAAGCGCTTAAGCTCCACCGCCCTTTGCGCCGGGTCGCCATAGTCGGCCATCATTTGCGGGTAATAGAGGTGGAAATCGACGCCATAGCGTTGCGCCAGCCGTGACACGCCGATCAGGGTGTCGAGCGGCGGGGCCGGAAACAGCGGGCTTTCGGCGGCATCATCCGAAAGGGGCGCGATCCATTGGAGACCATTGGTGCCAAACACGATAAGGTCGCGCAGATGCCGCTCGAACATGGCCAGCGTAAAGGCATCATAGCTGTTGTTTTTGAAGCGGTAGCCGATCTGATGCGCGCGGATGGCCTTATCAGGCGCGACATAGAGCGGCAGGCCGCGCACCCGCCCCCGCTCCGCCTTGCGCAGCACATGGCCCATACCGAACATCAGACCGCGATCATCGTCTCCGGCGATGATCAGCCAGTTGTCTTTGGAAAACAGCGCATAGGCTTCCGAGCGCACGGCCGGCAGGGTCTGGCTCCAGTCCTGCCACGCGGCACGCACCCTGGGCGGCAAGAGCGCGGCCACCTGCGACCGCTGCGCCAGCACCACCTGCCCGCGCAACGCACCCAGCACCGGCTCCTCCTGGAACCATGCCGCAGTGGTCTGGGCCTGCGGGCTGGCGTCAGGGGCGGTGATCAGGGTTGCCGCCACCGCCTGCGCCGACAGGCACAGGCACAGGCACAGCCATAGACACAGACACAGGAGCCGTGCCATCACACGAAGGACGGCGGCCGGTCGGCCAGCCGCGCCCCGAAGGCCGGGTTGGGCGTGGCGCTCATCAGGAAGCGCAATTCGCCACCGCGCATCAGGGTGTCGTGAGAAATCCACGACCGGTTCCACGCCTTGCCGTTCAGTCGCACCCCGCTGACATAGACCTTATCCGGACCATTGCTTTCGGCGACGATGCTCAGATGCCGCCCGTTACCGAGCGCAAGGCGGGCCCGATTGACCAGAGGCGAGCCGAAGACATAGACCCCGCTGACCGGATCAACCGTGTAGAGCCCGAGCGCGCTCAGCACGTACCAGGCGCTCATCTGGCCGCAATCCTCATTGCCCTCCAGTCCGTTGGGCTCGGCACGGTACATGGCCTTCATCAGCATCCGTACACGCGACTGGGTTTTCGGCAGGGCACCGGCATAGGCATAGAGATAGGCGACGTGGTGGCTGGGCTCATTGCCATGCGCATACTGCCCGACCAGCCCGCTGATGTCGTCCAGCAAGCCGTGATCGAGGTCCGAAGGCGCGTTAAACAGGGCATCCAGCTTGGCCTCAAACGCCTTGTCCCCGCCGAACATCTGCATATAGCCATAGAGGTCGTGCTGATTGAGGAAGGTCGCCTGCCAGCCATTGGTTTCCGTATAGTCGCGCCAGCGTTTCTGATCGTGGCCCAGAGACTGCGGGAAATAGGGCGTCACCCAAGAACCGTCGGCCTTTTTGCCGCGCATGAAGTGGATGTAGGAGTCGAAGAGGTTGCGATAATTACGCGAGCGTTCGCGCAATTTGCGCGCATCCTCATGGGCACCGACGGCTGCAGCCAGTTTTGACGCACACCAGTCGCTATAGGCAAACTCCAGCGTGCGCGAAACGGACTCATCGACCTTGTCGGCCGGGATATAGCCCAGTTGGCGATAGAGGCCGAAACCGTGAACATCGTCATCAAAGGCGCGTTTGCGGATCACCTTATAGGCCGCCTTATAGTCCACGCCGGGCACGCCCTTGACGCAGGCCTCGGCCAGAACGGCGGCGCTGTGGTAACCGATCATGGTGTCGGTTTCGCGCCCTTGCAGCGGCCAGATAGGCGCGCCCGCCGGGCTTTCCTGTCCCATGCGCGCCAGCCCGCCGATCATACCGGGCACGCGCGGCCCCTGCGTCAGCGTATAGAGCGGATGCGCGGCGCGATAGGTGTCCCACAGGCTGTAGGTCGAATAGTTTTCTTCGCCGGGCTTCAGGCGGTGCACCTGATTGTCCATGCCGCGGTAGCGCCGATCGACGTCGGAAAACAGGGTCGGCGCCAGCAGGCTGTGGTAATGGGCCGTATAGAAAACCTTGCGGTCATTCGGGTCACTGAGGTCCACGCGGATGCGCGACAGTTCGCTTTGCCACGCCAGATGCGCTGCCCGGCGCGTGCCCTCGAAATCAAAGCCCGGCTGTTCGGCCTCAAGGTTTTTCAGGGCTCCGTCGATATCAACCGCCGAAATCCCCACCTTGACCAGCAGCGGTGCCGATCCGGCGTCATCGAAATGCAGGGCGCATTTCAGCTTGCCACCGGCGGCGGCGTTGCCGCCGACCGGGGCGTCGTTCTGATACAGTTCGGCGCGGCTGAACGGGCGCGACAGTTTCAGCGCAAAGAAAATCCAGCGCCCACCCGCCCACATGAAGACCTGACGCCCGCCCACCAGCGTGTCATTGCCGATCAGGCGCAGGCTCGTATTGTCGAGCTTGGTCGCGGGCGATTTTTCCCACCAGTTGCGCTGCCCGTGCGCCCAGTCGATCAGAAGGTGCCCCGCCTCTCCGGCCGGGAAGACATAACGGTGCAGACCCGTGCGCAAGGTGGCGGTCAGTTCGGCGCGCACACGGCTGTCGGTCAGGGTGACGGCGTAATAGCCGGGGCTGGCTACCTCATCGGTATACCGCGAGCGGTAGCTGCCTTCGATCTGCCCCGGCTCGCCCGGATTGAGCACGACGGCTCCGGTGCGCGGCGTGACCAGACAGTCGAGCATGTCCGCGCAGCCCGTCCCCGACAGGTGGGTGTGCGAAAAGCCCATGATCGAGCCGTCCTTGACGTGATAGCCGGAACAGGAATCCCAGCCATTATTGCTGGTGTCCGGCGACAACTGCACCATGCCGAACGGCAGGGTCGCCCCCGGATAGGTGTGGCCGTGGCCGCCGGTGCCGATAAAAGGATCGACATGGGCGCACAGGTCGTCTTCAGCGGCCAGAGACTGAACCGGCAGAACGGAGGCCACAGAGGCGGCCCCCAGAAGCGAACGGCGATTGATCATCGAAAGGCACTCCATAGTCGCGGGATATCGCGGCACATCACAAGGTCACAAAAGGTCGGGGGCGCTCCGCATCAGGGTCAGCACCGTCTCTCCGAACAGGCTGTTGGCCCAGGCAAACCACGAGCGGGTGAAATGGCTGGCATCGTCCTTGTGCACCGACTCATTGACAAAGCCACGCGGGGCCGAAGCGCGCAAAATCCCTTCAAGGCAGGTGCGTTGCTCCGCCTTGTCCTGAGTGGTCAGTATCTGCATCATGAGGGCGATGGGCCACACTGTGTCCGGCTCCGAATGCGGGCTGCCGACGCCGGACAGCACCTTGCCCTCGAAATAATAGGGGTTGCGGCGGCTCAACACTGCGCGGCGGGTGCGCAAATAGAGCGGATCGTCGATACGACAGGCCCCCAGATAGGGCAGACTGAGAAGGCTTGGCACGTTGGCGTCGTCCATGAACAGGCCATTGCCGAAGCCATCGACCTCATAGGCCCACATGTCACCACCCACCGGCGCGCCGAGGCGGCCATAGGCGTTCAGGGCGTCGCTGACCTCCTGCGCCAGCGCCAGGCAGGACTGCGCGAACGCCGCCCCCAGCCCTGACGGTTCGGCGAGCTCCGCCAGTTGCCGCAGGCTGACCACGGCAAAATGATTGGCCGGTATGAGGAAGGGATAGAGGCAGGCATCGTCCGACGGACGGAAGCCGGAATGGATCAGCCCCACCTTGCGCGTCGGGGCCCCATAGCCGCGCGCCAGCGTCTCGGTGGGTTCGGACGCCGTGCGCTGAAAGCGATAAGGGCCATTTGTCTCTTTGCGCTGCTGCACACGGAAGGTATCGACGATCGTGTGCATGGCGGCGCGCCAGGTGTCGTCAAAGGCGCTGACATCTCCCGTCTGCCGCCAGTAAAGATAGGACAGGCGCACCGGATAGCACAGCGAGTCGATTTCCCATTTGCGCTCGGCCACGCCCGGCTTCATGTCGGTAAAGTCGGTCTGCGACCACGACAGATCGGTACGCGCCTTAGGGTCGTGCATGTAGGCATTGGCATAGGGGTCGATCAGGATGCAGCGCGCCTGCCGGTGGATCAGACCGACAAACAGGCGTTGCAGCGCCTTGTCCTGCGTCACCAGCGGCAGATAGGGCGTCACCTGCGCCGAGGAATCGCGCAGCCACAGGGCCTTGATATCGCCGGTAATGACGAAGGTGTCGGGCTTGCCATCGACCTCCCCCAGTTCAACCGTTGTATCGAGCGTATTGGGGTAGGCGTTTTCAAACAGCCGCGCCAGAGCCGGGTTGCGGATAGCGCGGCGGGCTTTGGCGATAGTCGCTTCGACCGCCGCCGAGCGGAAGCCGCGCTGTTGCGGCGGCAGCCGCACGCCGGAGGCCACCTGAGGCGACATGAGCGGAATCTCGGCCAGAGCGGGCGTCGCCAATGCGCCCAGGGTGGTTGCCCCCAAAGCGGTGAGGAACTGTCTGCGCTGCATGAATCCTATCCTTTTACCAGACCCGGCAGGTCCCAGATCTGCGATCCCGAACCGGCCAGTGAGCGTTCGCCCTGATCGTGCAAGTCGAGCACGACGACCTCATTGACCCCGACCTTGAGATAGGGGGCCGGCACGAAGAGCGCGCGCTGCGGCCCGACAGACCAGTAGCGGCCCAGATTGTGCCCGTTGACCCAGACATAGCCCTTACCCCAGCCGCGCAGGTCGAGGAAGGTGAAGCCCGCCTCAGGGGTTTCAAACGTACCGCGATAGAAGGCGGGGCCTTCGACGCGCTGATGCTTGAAGCGCAAGGCGCTTAGATCATCGAGCGGCACGCCCTGATGCGTCCAGCCGGTGAGCGGCTTGCCATTCAGCGTGACCGGCCCGATCAGGCCCTTCTGATCCTTGCCGATCTGATCGCCATAGTTGATGTGGCCCATGGCGTCGATCAGCAGGTCGAGCGTTTCCCCGGCCTTCAGCGACACCACAATCTCGGTCTCTTTCAGACGGCGATCCAGCGTCCCGACGCGCACCTGCCCGGCGCTGACGAGGGCGTAGTCGCGCACCTCAGCCGCTTTCAGACGGCCCGACACAGCGGTTTTAGTGGTATGGCGGTAGAGCATCAGGCCGTGGTTTTGCCCCATCTGCTCAAAGGTTTTAGGTTGAGGATGGCTGACACCCTTTGGGTAAAGCTGCGCTAGCGGGGCCGTTTCGCGCAGGGTAAAGCGCTCAATCTTCAGCGCCTTTTCCGGCGCGGGCAGAGGCGTGAAGCGTTCCGGTGGCAGATAGCGGCGGAACAGTTCCTGCGCCGCCTCGTATTTCGGGGTGACGCGCCCGGCCTCGTCCAGCATGGCGTCGTAATCATAGCTCGAAATATCCGGCTGATAGCCCTGCGTCTTGTGGAAATTGGCCCCGGCATCAAAGGCGAACGAAGTGCCCCCGTGCAGCATGTAGAAGGAGAAGCTGATGCGGTTGTCGAGCATCCATTTGAGGCTCTCCATCAAAGGCGGGATTTCCATATTGGAGTGCATTTCTCCGAAGTGGTCGAACCAGCCGCCCCACAGCTCGGTACACATACGCGGGCCCTTGGTCTTGAACCTGGCATAGCGCGCAAACTCGCCCTCCGCCTTGTCATAGGTGCCAAAATTGATGCCATTGAACAGTTCCGGCAGGGCGCCGTTTTCAATGACCGCCGCTCCATCGACAGTGTAGAGCTGACCGCTGAAACCCGCGGCGCGCACCTGATCGCGGACGGCCCGCATATAGTTGAGGTCATTGCCGTAAGAGCCATACTCGTTTTCGACCTGCGTCATCAGGATCGGTCCGCCCTTGTCGATTTCAAGGTGCGACACCTCCTGCCCCAGCCGCTTCAGCCACTGCCCCGCCGGGTCCATATAGCGCGGGTCGAGCGAACGCGGGCGGATGTCCGGGTCATTGAGGAACCACGCCGGATAGCCGCCATTGTCCCATTCGGCGCAGGCATAGGGGCCGGGCCGCAACAGGACGTGCAGCCCCTCTTCCTGCGCCATCTTCACCCAGGCGGCGACGTCGAGATTGCCGCTGAAATCATAGACGCCCGGCTTTTTCTCATGCGCGCTCCAAAAGGTGTAGGTCGAAAGCGTATTCAGCCCCAGCGCCTTCAGCTTGCGCAGGCGATCGCGCCACAGCTCACGCGGGATGCGCGGATAGTGCATCTCACCCGCCATCAGGTGCACGGGCTTGCCGTCCAGCAGGAAGTCATCATCCTTTATCGTAAAGCGCGACGGGGCCGCGCAGGCGTCACCGGCTGAAAAACCGAGCGTCACCGCCGAAGCGACCAGCCCGCCGAGAATCTGTCTGCGATCCATCATGAGGGTCGTATCCTGTGGTTATTTCGGTAGCGCCATCTGGCCCGAGATCGAAAAATCAGCGTTCAGGGTCTGAGCAAATCCGGGCTGACCGCCACCGACCGAGAGGCTGTAGGCCCCGGCCCGAATGGCGCGCTCGCCCTCAAGCGTGACCGTGCTCAGATCGCGCGGGTCAATCGTCATGACGACGGTCCGGCTTTCGCCCGGCTTGAGGCTGACGCGCGAAAACGCCGCCAGCGAGGCATTGAGGCCAAAGGCATCCGGCCGTTTGACATAGAGTTGCACCACCTCGTCCCCGGCGCGCGGACCCGTATTGCGCACACGGACGCTGAGGCGCAGCGGCTGACCGGCCTTCAGAGCGTTTGTGTCCAGTTTCAGATCGCTATAGCTGAACTGCGTGTAGGATAGGCCGTGGCCGAAGGGATAGAGCGGCTTGCCCTTGAAATAACGATAGGTGCGCCCTTCCATGCGGTAGTCGATAAAGGGTGGCAGGTCCTGCACCGAGCGATAGAAGGTCACCGGCAGGCGACCGGAGGGGTTAGACTCGCCGGTCAGGGTGCGGGCAATGGCCGTGCCCCCCGCCTCGCCCGGATACCAGGCGGCCACCACGGCGTCGGCGTGGGCGTCGGCCCAGTTGAGCGCCACCGCCGAACCGGACAGCAGCACCACGACCAGCGGCTTACCCGTGGCCTTGACCGCTTTCAGCAGGTCCTCCTGCGTTCGCGGCAGGCCGAGGTCGGTGCGGTCGCCACGGTCAAAGCCCGGCACCAGAATCTGAAGCTCCTCGCCTTCGATGTCGGGCGACAGGCCGACAAAGGCGACGATAGCATCGGCGGCCTGCGCGGCCTTGACCGCCTCATCAATTTGCGGCTGCGCCGGAGCGATCCATTGCAAACGCACGCCCCAATCGCCGCCCACATGGCGATATTCGAGACGCAGACGGCGCGCGGCGGCGCTGTCGAAGGTCAGTTCGGTTTCCAGCGACTTGCCGTCGCCCGTATCGACGATGACCGGCTTGTCATCCAGATAGAGGCGCACCTCATCGTGCTGGTTGGCCTCGCAGGACCAGCAGCGATCCACGAACACTTTCAGGCGATAGGTGCCCGCCGCCGGGGGCGCGATCTGGCCGCTCCAGCGGATGCTGTAAGGGCCGTCTTTCAGCGCCTTGACCGGCAGGCGGTTCATGAATTCCAGATTTACGGTACGCTCGGTGCGCGTTTCGACCGGCGCACCGGTAAAGTCGGCGTTGGCGTAATAGCTGGCCGTCAGACCCGCCGCTCCGTCGGAGGTACGTAGCGCCGTTTCCGGTACGGTGGTCGGCACCCCTTCGGCCAAGGTCGCGCCTTGTGCATAGAGCACCTTCGCGGCCCCCAGTTGCGCCCGCAATCCGGCCAAGGGCGTCACCGGCTGACGCGCTATGCCATTGTAATTGCCGCGCAGCGTCTCCTGCGTGTCGGCATTCGGGCCGATCACCGCGACGGTCTGACCGGGCTTAAGCGGCAAGACGCCATTGTTTTTGAGCAGGACCAGCGACTGTTCCGCCGCCTGTAGCGCCAATCCTTGCGCCTGCGGTGTATTGATGGCGTCCGGGCTGATCTTCGACCACGGGCTGGGCGCGCCGTCGATGCCGAGACGCTTGCGTACATCCAGCAGGCGGTTCAGCGACTGATCCATCAGGGATTCAGGGATCAGGCCCCGGCTCACGGCTTCGGGCAGGGCCGCATAGGCATTGCCGCAGTTGAGATCGACACCGGCCTTCAGGCTCTCGGCCGAGGATTCAGCGTCATTGAGACGATAGAAGTGAAAGCGCGTCATGTCGTAGATGGCGTCGCAATCGGTGACGACATAGCCCTTGAAGCCCCAGGCGTCGCGCACATAGGTCTTAAGCAGCAGGTCCGACGCGCAGGCCGGAACCCCTGCCACCGCATTGTAAGCGCACATGACCGACTGCGCCTTTGTGGTCATCACCGAATACCGGAAGGCCGGCAAATAGGTCATTTCCAGATCATAGGGCGACACCGAGGCGGCAAAGCCATGCCGCCCGGCCTCCGGCCCCGAATGCACGGCCAGATGCTTGACCGAGGCCACGACCTTCGGGTGCTGCGCGTCCGGCCCCTGAAGCCCGGTGACAAAGCCTTCGGCCAGACGGCTGGTCAGGAAGGGGTCTTCGCCATAGGTCTCCTGCCCCCGCCCCCAGCGCGGATCACGGAAGATGTTGATATTGGGCGACCACAGGGTCAGGCCGAAATAGCGCGGGTGATCCCCTGCCGGATCGGTCGAATTGAACTTGGCGCGCGCCTCGGTGGAAACCACATCCCCCACCTGTTTCAGCAGGGCCGGGTTCCAGGTGGCCGCGAGCCCGATGGCCTGCGGGAATACGGTGGCTTCGCCCGCTCGCGCCACGCCGTGCAGGCCCTCGTTCCACCATTCATACGCCGTAAGTCCCGCCGACGGCAGGGCTGGCGCCCGGTTCTGCATCTGCGCCGCCTTTTGCTCGACTGTTAGGCGGGCAATGCGCGGGTCGAGCGGCGGCTCAGCCGTTTGCGCCAGCGCCGCACCTAGGGACAGGGCCCCCAGAGACAGGGCACTGAGGCTTACGGTCAGCAGAAGGGGTTTCACAGCAGAAAATACAGATCGGGAAGTCATTGCGCAGCGCCATAAAGGGAACGGATGGTCAGCGCCCGGCGAAGTTGCGCCTCGGAAGCTGAGGTTTTGAGATCGAGGCTGACGGTCTCACCCGGCATCAGGTCAAAGGCATTGTCGGACAGGCTCACCTCAAGCGCGTCCGTATCGACCCAGACCTGCCGCGCCAGCGTGCGCGCCGACAAGGTGAGGCGATAACCGTCCGTCGTGCGGGTCAGGCGCGACCTGATCTTCGGATCGCGGAGCGCCAGCGCCTTGGAGGCGACGAAATAGCTCTGATGCCGCGAGAGAACCTGATCGTTTTCCAGTAGCTCGACACTGACCACGGTCGATTTGGGATCAGCGCCTTTCAGCAGGTCGGCATCGCTGATCCGCATAATGACCTGTGCACTGAGTGGGGCGGCGTTGAGGTCCTGCGTCCATTGCGACAACAGCTTGCCGTCCAGGGTCATCACCTTAAGCCGCCAGTGCAGACGCGCCTCGCTCTGACGATCGGAAACAACCGACAGCTCGGTCACGCCGTCACGGCGCAGCAGCGATACGGAGACCGGGGCATAGAAGCGACGCGCCGAATAGTGCAGCGCCTTCCAGCGGCCATAATAATCGACGCTCGACCACGAGGCCACCGGCCACACGTCGTTCAGTTGCCAGTAGAGACCGCCCATATTTTGCGGGCGTGAGGCGCGCAGATGCCGCGCCGCCAGCTCGATACCTTCGGCCTGCATCACCTGCGACAGATAGACGAAGTCCTCAAAGCGCTTGGGCTGACCGTAATTACTGTTGATATACATCAGAAGGCGCTGATTGCCGCGGCCCTTATCGAACTTCTGGTGGGCGATCATCACCGGGGCATCAATGGCCATATCCTTCGGGCCGGCAAAGGTCTTGATCGTCGCCATGACCGGGAAGGATTGCAGCCCGTATTCCGACATGAAGCGCGGCGTCACCGTCAGATAGGTTTCCACCGGCTGCTTGCCGCCCCAGACCGTCCAGTAGTGGCGGTCCCCGTCGCGGTCACCATCCGACGGACCATCATAGTCGGCCGTCGGGGAACCCGGCCAGTAAGGCGTGCCCGGTGAATACTTATCGACCGCGCCGCGCAGCACCTGATCGAACAGACGCACCAATCCAGTATGGATAAGCTCGGCCTCCTTGCGGCC
This sequence comes from Asticcacaulis sp. DW145, assembly GCF_037101385.1. Taxonomy (NCBI): domain Bacteria; kingdom Pseudomonadati; phylum Pseudomonadota; class Alphaproteobacteria; order Caulobacterales; family Caulobacteraceae; genus Asticcacaulis; species Asticcacaulis sp. DW145. Next base: position 164,436 of record NZ_AP029026.1, read on the forward strand.
GACCTTGTCCTTCAGCGCCTGACTGTCGCCCCAGTTATCCCAGTTGACCTGCACCTCATTATTGCCGCCCCAGATGACAACGGAGGGGTGGTGGCGCAGGCGACGCACCTGATCATAGGCCTCCTGACGCACGTTTTCGCGGTAGGCTTCGTCGTATGGCGGGATGGAGCCGCCGAACATGAAGTCCTGCCACAGCATCAGGCCGTGGGCATCGGCCCAGTCGTAGAAGCCGTCGTCGAAATAGTGCCCCCCACCCCACAGACGCAGCATATTCATATTGGCGTCGATGGCGGTTTTCAGGATACGATCCCGATAGGGATCGGAGACGCGCGGCGGCATCATGTCGAGCGGGATCATGTTGGCGCCCTTCATATAGATCGGCACGCCATTGATCAGTATGTCGAAGCTGCGCCCCCATTCATCCTTCTGACGACGGATTTCCGAGGTGCGCAGACCGATGCGCTGCACGCGCTCGCCCATCACCACGCCGTCGCTCAGAACACGCGCACGGATGGTGTAGCGATCCGGCCGACCATAGCCCACCGGCCACCAGCGTTTCGGATGGTCGATGCGCACCGGCAGGCTGAGGCTGTTGCTCCCGGCATAAAGGGGAAGGGTTTGCGTCTGGGTCTGCGTCTTGCCGTCCGGATCGGTAACGGTAACCTCCAGCGTGGCGTTGCGCACGGCATCGGCGACGATCTCGAACCGCGCCTCAAGGGCCGCCACCTGATCATCAAGGTGCTGTTGCTGCGCATAAAAGTCCGACAGGCGCACACCGTCATAAATGTCCAGCCGCACCGGTCGCCACGGCCCCAGCGTCACGAGGCGCGGACCCCAGTCCCAGCCGTACTGATACCCGGCTTTGCGCACATAGGCCGAACTGTTCTGCCCCAGCGGCTCATCGCCAAAGGCCGAGTCATACGCCCCCGGCTGGTAATAGCTGAGCCCCTGCATAAAGGGCCGCATTTTATTGATCGGTGAGGCAAACCGGATATGCAGGCGATTGGCCCCGCCCACCACCATGTCCTTAACCGGCACACGCCAGCTACGGAACATATTGTCTGCCAAAAGCGAGGCCTTACCGTTCAGCGTCACTTCGGCAAACGTATCCAGCCCGTCGAATACAAGGTCGACATGCCCGCGCTTCAGCGTCGCCTCATCGAGCGTAAACGACGTTTCGTATTCCCAGTCCGACAGGCCGACCCACTGCGTCGTCGCCTCGTTCAGGCCGACATAGGGGTCTTTGAGCTTGCCCAACGCGATCAGGTCGCTCTGTACCGTGCCCGGCACCGTTGCCGTCATCCACTCGGCGACTTCGGGATGCGCCGCGCGATTGGGATCGCCCTCAGCGATGCGAAAACGCCAGCCCTCCGTCAGGGTCCGCGTCTCAGGCCCTTTCACGGTTTCCGCCCGCGCCGGCACGCTCGTCAGGGAAAGGGCCACAATCAGCCAGAGACAAAAAGCGATCAGCCCGACCATCCCGCCGGCCCCACGCCCCTTCGAAATCACTGTCCGATGCACGAATGGTTCTCCCTGGCTTTGCAGAGCCCTCAGGCCACCCGCCCCGCAAGAGGCGCCTCAAATTAATAGCAATTCAAAAAATTCAATCAACTAAAATAAGTTTTTGCAAACGATTTTAATTTGAAATTTTAAATCGGCTCAAAGCAAAAAAGGCCCGCGCTTCAATTGAGGGCGGGCCAGTTTGCACCACTAATACATACAGAACGCTTTAAATATTCATATTAGAAATATGAATACATTGTATTACATTTTCAGGTTCACGCCGACGAAGAAGCGGCGGCCGTTCTTGTAGAAGGCGGTCGGCGCGTCTGCGAACGAGCTGAACGAGTAGTACATCTCGTCGAGCAGGTTCTGACCGTTGGCATAGACCGAGATCTTGTCATTGACCTTATAGGTGGCTGACAGATCGACCTGCTTGTAGGAGTCGGTGAAGTCCTTCGAGTTACGACGACCGATGCCCGTGAAGTATTGCGAGCGGTAGTTGTAGCTCAGGCGAACCTGCCAGGGACCTTCTTCGTAGTAGGGAATGACGCTGATGGTATCACGCGACAGGTACGGCATGTTGTAGGCCGTCGTGCCCGTGTCGGCATCGGCGAAGGTGTAGTTCGCGATGATACCGAAGCCGTAGGCGATATCCTTTTGCCCTTGCAGCGCAAAGCCGGTGACAGAGGCGTTCTGGGCATTAAAGGGCGACGAGAAGGAGTAGGTCGCGTTGGCATTGGTCAGCTTGTTGAAGAAGACCTTTTCCTGCGTGTCGTTGACAACGTAGGAGCTGATCTTGCGGTGGAAGAGTTCCGCCGCCAGAAGGCCGGTCTTGTCGAAGTACCATTCCACCGACGCTTCGAAGTTGGTCGATTCATAAGGCTTCAGGTTGGCGTTGCCGCCACCGCCGGTCAGCTGACGGTCGTTCAATTCCACAGTGCCGGCCAGTTGGCTGTAGCGCGGACGGGCGATCACCTGCGCCGCACCGACCTTGATCAGGACATCATCGGCGGCTTCATAAACAACGTTGATGTTCGGCAGCAGCTTGGTTTCTTTCTGAGTGACGCTCTTGGGCGTATAGGTCGTACCGCCGTCTGAGGTTTCCCAGTAGTTCGACTGGTCTTCGGTCGAAACCAGTCGCGCACCGACGTTACCGCGCCACTTGTCGTGACGGAAGTTGCCTTGCAGATAACCTGCCGCGATGTTTTCCTTCACGGTGAATTCCATGCCGTACTTCGGCCCGTTATAGCGGGTGATGCTGGCATTGATGACACCGAAGATGCCGTCACGCGTCAGGCCCAGATACTGCATGGCGTTGCCGCTGCCGCCCATATCAGCCCACAGGCCGTCCGGAGTCAGTTGCGAAGCGAAGTCACTGAGGTAGAGCGTCTTGTTGGCGAAGTAGTCCCAGCCTTCGGCATCCAGCGAGTTCTCGTGCTTGGTCAGCTTGGCGCCGAACAGAACGGTCTCAAAGAAACCGTCCAGATTGCGGCGGAAGTCGATCTGACCGTAGGTTTCCTTGTCCGTGGTGCGGCTGCGTTCCATGCCGCCCATCTGGACGTAGTTGCCGGTCACGCCGTTGATCGTGCTGGTCGAAGACGACGGCGAACGGAAGAACGACTTGGGCGTCGTGGGCGAGGTATCGTAGTTGATATAAGTGCTGTTGGCCGTAAAACCGAACTGGAAGCCCGAGTTCAGGTCGAAGCTGATCATGCGCTCCGGCTCTTTACCGCCGGTCGCCTGCGTCCAGCCGACATTACCGGATACCTTCCAGTCACCGGCATTCCACTTACCGGCCAGGTTGACGCTGTCCGTCTTGACCACCGTGGTGCGCAGGATGGCGTCATACTGCGTCAGGGTGCCGGTGCCAGGGGCCTTGGCGGGCACATAAGCGCCGGTGATCAGGCCATTCGCCACAGTGAAGTCGCGAGAGTTAGAGCTGTTCCACACCGGAACGGCGTACATCGACTGGTTATAGTTGGTGTAGTCGCCTTCGATATGCAGGGCCGTCAGGTCGAACTGCGTGTCGTCATTCGGCTTCCACTGGATGGCCGTGCTGACACCGGTGCGTTGACGGGTCTGGTCGAAATAGGCCCAGTTGAAGCAGCAGGGCACATTGGCAGCCGCCAATTGGTTATAGGACGCCAGGGTCGGCGCTGCGCCGTTGATCTTCGGGCCGGTGACAGTGTTCCCGGACACCGTGAAGGCGCTGTTGAAGGCGCCGGCACCCATATAGCCGAAATATTCGATACCGGCGCGATGCAGTTGCTGCTTGTCATAGGTGGCCGCGACGAGGACACCAAAAGTGCGGGCTTCGTTATGCCAGCTATAGAGCGCCGAACCACGGACATCGCCCTTTTCCGAGCGGTCATTATAGCTGTAGCCGAGCGAGCCGGTGATGGTGCCGGGCTTCAGGTCCAGCGGCTTGCGGGTTTCGAGGATAACCGTACCGCCCAGAGAGCCTTCGTCTATCCACGCTTCGGGGCTCTTATAGACCTTGAGCTGACCGACGATTTCCGGCGCCATCAGCGAATAGTTGAAGGTACGGCTGGTCGGGTCGTTCGGGTTACCGCCCCAGTCGGCCGAGGCGATCGAGTGGCCATCGACCAGAATGCGGTTCAGAGCCGGGTCGGTACCGTGGATCGAGACCTTTTCGCCTTCGCCGAAGTTACGGTCAACGCTGACACCCGGCAGGTGCGACAGCGACTCTGCGATATTGGTGTCGGGGAACTTGCTGACGTCTTCGGCCGAGATGACATCGACAATGGCGTCGGTCTTCTTCTTTACAGCCGCAGCCTTTTGCAGGCTGCCCTTGATGCCGACGACGACAACCTCCTGAACGTCGCCACCTTGCTGTGCATAGGCCGCGCCCGAAAGCATCACCCCGACGAGCGCCGTGCTCATCAAAACAGAGCGTTTCAAACTCATCACTTCGTCCCCTTAATGGTCATAAATCCACGTTTGCTCGCACGCCGTTTCTCGCCATCAAGGTGCTGAAATTGCGTTCGTATAACGAAAGTATGACAACTTTGAACTCTGTCAACGATAATTCATATTTTTGATTTATTAATTGCACATTTTAGAGACCAAATTTGCCATATAAATAAACCAAAATTCTCAGATCGTTCAGAAAACTTCGCAATAATATAATTAAATCAGTAATATATAACCCCGTGGGAATAAGGAGGTAATATTACCAATTATATGCCTTGATGCAAATTGGCAACATAACCACCAAAATACCAAAATGCCATTGCGCCGTTTCGCAAACTTTGTGACCCTACGCCTTCACGCCCCGCTCCAACCCTTTTCTCGCCCCGGCACGCCATGCAGGATTTACCTCGTAAACAACCCGGTTTTCGAAAGATTGTTGTCGTCGGCGGTGGGACGGCCGGGTGGATGACGGCGGCGCTTCTGGTCCGCCTTACCGAAGGCCGTCTGGGTCAAATTCATCTGATAGAGTCGGAAGACATAGGCACCATCGGCGTGGGCGAAGCGACGATTCCGCCAATCCAGGACTTTAACCGGCTACTAGGCATCGACGAAACGACGTTTCTGCGCGAGACCAAGGCCACCTTCAAGCTGGGGATCGAGTTTCGCAACTGGCATCAGAAGGACGACAGCTATATTCACCCCTTTGGTGTGATCGGGGCGCAGATCGGAAGGGCCGGTTTCCATCATTATTATACACGCGCGGCCCTGTCCGGAGACACCACGGCCTTCGAAGCCTATTCACTGGCCAGCGTCGCCGCCCGGCAGGGCCGCTTTGCGCCACCCCCCCGTCACGACAGCGGCGTGCATTCCACCCTTGGCTATGCCTACCATTTCGACGCCGGTCTGTTTGCGCAATTCCTGCGCCGCTATGCCGAAGCGCGCGGCGTGATACGCCACGAAGGGCGCATTTCGAAGGTGAATCAGCGCGCCGAAGATGGCTTTATTACTGGCCTGGAGACCGAACGGGGTGAGAGTCTCGACGGAGATCTTTTCCTCGACTGTTCCGGTATGCACGCGCTACTTCTGCAAAAGACGCTGGAGACGGGTTTTGAGGACTGGAGCCACTGGCTGCCCGCCAACCGGGCCTGGGCCGTGCCCTGCTCTAATGTCTCGGCCCCCCTGCCCTATACGCGGGCCACGGCCCATAGCGCGGGGTGGCAATGGCGCATCCCGCTGCAACACCGCACCGGCAATGGCCACGTCTTCAGCGCCGACTTCATGAGCGAGGATGAGGCGCAGCGGATACTTCTCGACAACCTCGATGCCCCGCCCTTGGCTGATCCGCGCCTTATTCGTTTCCGCACGGGCCGCGCCCGACAATTCTGGCACAAGAATGTCGTCGCCATCGGCCTGTCCGGTGGCTTTCTTGAGCCGCTGGAGTCCACCTCTATCCACCTGATCCATTCGGGTCTGATCAAGTTCATGGATCTGTTCCCGGACCCGGACTTCAATCCGCTTCTGGCCCAGCAGTATAATCAGGCGGTCGGCATGGATTATGACACCATCCGCGATTTCCTGATCGCCCATTACAAGCTGACCAAGCGCGACGATTCCGAATTCTGGCGATACTGTCGCGAGATGAGCATTCCCGCTTCACTCCAGTACAAGCTGGATCAGTTTCGCGAGAGCGGGCGGGTTATCATGTCCCGCGGAGACCTGTTTCAAATCCCAAGCTGGCTGGCCGTCTTGTTCGGCCAAGGCGTGATGCCGAAGCGTTATGACCCGCTGGCCGATCTCATCGAACCGCAGGACCTTTCCGCCATACTACGCCAGATGCAGGGCACGATCACCGAATACGCAAACACCATGCCGCCGCAGGCCCGCTATCTGGAACAGCTTGGCCTTACCCTTGCGGCGGGAAAGTAGAGTTTAAATGGCGCCTTACAAACACCCCACGCTGCTGGTGGAGCCGGTTGCCCGGCCCGCGCAAACGCACCCCTGCCGTCTTGAGGTCTGCGTGGATAGCCCGCGTTCGCTCTATGCCGCCGTCGAAGGCGGTGCCGCGCGTATCGAGCTTTGCAGCGCGCTCAGCCTGGGCGGACTTACGCCGGGGCCGGGCCTCGTGCGCACGGCGCAATCACTCGGCCACTCCACCCGCGCCATGATCCGCCCCACCGAAGGCGGGTTTGTCTATGGGCCAGACGATCTGGATGTCATGCGACGCGATATCGACGCCATGGCCGATCATGGTCTGGAAGGCGTGGTGATGGGGGCCCTTACTCCGGAAGGCTACCTCGACGAGTCCTTTCTGGCCCGCCTGTGCAGCCATGCCACAGGCCTGAAAATGACTCTTCACCGCGCGATCGACCTGACGCCCGATCCGCTTGAAGCCCTTGAAACGGCTATCGGGCTCGGTTTCGACACCGTCCTGACCTCCGGCACACAAATGCGCGCCATCGAAGGGCTGGACATCGTCCGGGCGCTGGTTGAAGCCTCCGCCGGGCGTATCGACATCATGGCCGGTGGCGGCATCAACGCGGCGCAGATCGGCGAGATCATCGGTGCCACCGGCGTCAACTGGGTGCATGGTTCCTGCTCGCGTTTGCAGGAAGTTGGGCCTGCCGAGTTGGAATTGGGCCTGTCAAGCGACAGCTATCGTCTCACCGAGGCCTCATTGGTCAGGGCGATCTGCGACGCCCTGCAACCGCAGAACTGAGGACTGGCCGATGCACGAATACCTTATCGGCATTGATGGTGGTGGCACCCGCTGCCGCGCCCGCCTGACAACCAACGAAGGCCGCATCATCGGACAGGGCCTGTCGGGCCCGGCTAATATTCAGCTCGGCCTCGACTACAGCTGGCGCAATATCAGCGAGGCGATCGACCGCGCCCTGGATCAGGCGGGCTTGGATAGACACCTGTTCCCGCGTTGCCGGCTGGGGCTGGGACTGGCCGGTGTGGTCACCGAAGCTGACCGTCAAAGGGTTGCCGCCAAGGCCGCAGCGTTCAACAGCGTCAAGGTTGCCACCGACGCCCATACGGCGTGTCTTGGGGCCTTTGGGGGCCGTGACGGGGCCATCTTCATCGGAGGGACGGGTTCGGTCGGCTATGCGTGGTTGTCGGGCGAAAGCCATCAGGTCGGTGGCTGGGGCTTCACACTGGGCGACGAAGGTTCGGGCGCGACCCTTGGTCGTCAGGCATTGCGTTATGCTTTGATGGCGCGCGATGGACTGATTGAAGGTACGGCCCTGACCGAGCGCGTCAATCGCTTCTTCACCAGCGCGGGTATTGACCTTCAAACCTGGCTAGCGACAGCGCGTCCCACCGATTTTGGGACCTTTGCGCCAGATGTGATGGAACTGGCCGAAAGGGGCGACCCCTTGGCGCTCGATATCCTCAACATCAATGTTGGCTGGCTTGAGACATATGTACGACGCCTGACGAGACTGGGTGCACCGCGGGTTTGTCTCCTAGGGGGCGTTGCGCCGCGCTACATGCCTTATCTGTCGGAAGAGGTCCTTTCGCTGATTGCGGACGCCCAGGGCGATGCTCTGGACGGAGCGCTTCTGATGTGTACGGGTCTAAGCGAAGGGCAATTGCCATGCGGGCTCGATATCCCACAACTCGTAAACTGAGGCGTTTATCTAAGACTGAACTGTAACAAGGTTTTTCGTAGTTTCACGCGTCGAGTGAACTGATGGTCAGCAGACGGTCGGGCCCTTAGTCATCCCTTTGACGTGTTTTACCAAAGACGTAGGGGGGCTGGCTGAGCCTTAAAAAGGCACCGGCGACTCGTCTCACTCAAAACCTCTGGTGTCCGATGGCAACAGATGGGCTGACGAAGGGGGATTCTGACATGCTGTCCCGCTGCGGTAAAATTCAAGTCGGCTGACGCCGAGCGTTATTGGTCACCAGCTAACAAACACAGTGGCATCTGCCGGCACTTGTGCCAGACGGGTGTTATGTTCGGTCTTCAGCGATACATCGGTCTCGTCGGTCCTCAGGGTCAGGCCCGGTAAACTACGGCGCTTCTTGGCCAGAAAGCGGACGCAGGCCGTCTGCCCCGTCGGGCCTTTCAGAACCAGCATCAGACCCGCCGCATTGCGCGTTACCGCATAGGGGTAGTCGGCAAACAGCCAAAAAGGCAGATCGACACCGTAAAAGCCACGCGCCGCGATGATAAAGGCTCCGCCGCATCCATAGATCTCCTGCCCCACCTGCCCCGCCGGTTGCCCGTCGGCGTACAGGTCTTCCAGCGGAAACGACAGCGCCCGGTCGATATGGCCGTTGCGGATGGTGGTCGCCAGCGCTTCTTTCGGCAGGGCGTCGGGATAGTAGGACCAGCTTCTGTCAAAGGCGAAGCGGCGATATTCGGATAGCAGCAGCTTGACCTTGGGCGGCAACTGCTCCCCGGCCAGTTGCAGCACCTCGTCAAAGGCTGAGAAGGACTCAAAGCACTCATAGGCCGCCATATAGGGTGCATCGTGCAGGCAGGTGACGCCGAAGAAGTTGCTATAGGCCGAGGCATTCTCAATCTGCGAATCCCACAGCACGCAATTGTGCACAAAGCTCGCCAGAAACACCTCGGCCTGTGCCAGATAGCGCTCATCACCGTCCATGCGCCACAGCTTGATACAGGCGGCAATCCCCCAGGCCGTCAGATTGGCCTGATAGACCAGTTCGAAACGCATCCCCTCGGTCGCCTGCATGGCCGCTCGGGCCTCGTTTAAATAGAGGTCGTTGCCGGTCAACTGATGCGCCTGAAGCATGACATAGGCGTAGAGGCCTGCCACATCGGTCTGGCCATAGCCGTCACCCCGCGTCTCGGTAATCACCGAAAAGTCGCGCACATCGTACTGGATGGGCCACAGATATCTGAAATGATGCGCTGATCTGACCGCGTAGTCGAGCGAATCGAGAAACAGCTTTCGCGCCCGTTTGTCCCCCCTCAGGGCCAGCCGCCCCAGATTCATCAGCGGATGATAGAGGTACCAGGAATCCACTGCATTGGCGTTCTTGTCCTCCCCGACATTGTGCAGATATCGGCGGATGACCCGCAGTTCCTTGTCGAAAAAGCGCCCCATCCCGGCCATCAGCACATCGCGGTAGGGCTCTGCCTTGCCGAACAGGGTCTGATATTCATCAATCGCCGAGGCAACGCTCATCTGCACCATGGAATCCGGATATTCCGAGGCGGTATAAGGGTGCAGATAGACCTGGCCGTAATGGCGAATGGTCGCTTCAGGTGCGGTCTTCAGGTCGTGCAGGGTCTGTTCAGCCCGCGCCGGCCAGTCGTGAAAGCGCGGTTCGGGCCGATCCAGATGCGGATAGATGTCGCCGATCATGTCGATAAACAGGCGCGCTTCTTCCGTCTCATTGCGAGCGCACTCCGTGCGCAGGCCCAGATAGGCGTCGGAAATGACATAGGTCTGCCCGGCCTTCAGCGGCGCGGTCGGCGGCGAGTTACCGTTGGGCGCGGCAGGCGGCTGATAGCCAAGCTCCGGCCACTCACCGCCCACCACGCCGTCAGGCTTGGTGGCAGTCGCCAGAAAATAGGGATTGAGCGCCGTCAGGTTCTGCACATAGAGGGCGCAGCCAAACGCCGGTTCCTCGACACAAAAATAACACAGGCCGGTATTGTAGCCGCGTTGCGCGGCCTCGACGCGACCCTTTGTGGTCAGCGGATCGTCCTGCGCATCGAGCACATAAAGATCGCGCGGCCAGAAGGGCAGAAGGAGGTCGAAGGCAGGTCGCAGGGCGCTGCGCACATTCAGAAGCGTCTCGCCCTTCAGGCTCACCTCTACCGTCCATTCGCCCGTCTCGGTTTGCGCGCGGAAACTTAGGCCCGCCGCGGTCGTCTCCAACCCCTCAATCCGATAGGGTCCGCTACTGAAGATCAGGCGAAGCGCCAGACCGCCACGCTTGGGTCGCGAAATTTTCAGCCACGGCGTATCGCGTCCGGCCCGGACCTCCAGCGTCAGTCCGCCCATGCACAGCCTTGCCTCAGCTGCCTTACTGTCTTGCAAATCGGCCCGTACCCGCAGGGTCTCAGGCGTTACGGCCGCCGTTTTGCGTGCCATCACGAACGTTCCAGCAGTGGTTCGACGCGCAAAACCGAGACATCCGTGCGTACTGAGCGCGTCAGGGCAAAGCCGATCGTATCGGCCAGTTCTTCGGCATAGAGCATTTCGTTGCGCGCGATGGCCTCGCGCTGTTCTTCAGGGCTCTTTTCCTGCATGTCCGCCCCGACCGAACCGGGTTCGACCAGAGTGACCTTGATATGGAAATCCATCACCTCCTTGCGCAATGTCTTGGCATAGGTCTCGATCCCGGCCTTGGTCGCGGCATAGACGCTGGTACCCGGCCCCATAAACTCGGCGCTGATGGACCCCACAAACACCAGATGACCGGCGCCGACAGCCTTCATGCGGAGAATGGCCTCGCGGGCGCAGGCGATGTAGCCCAGGAAGTTGGTTTCTGCCGCCAGACGCCAGTCCTCATCCGCCTCATCCTGCGCGCTGCCAACGGCCAGACCGGCATTATTGATCAGGATGTCGAGCCCGCCCAGATGGTCGTCCACCGCTGCAAAAACGCGGGCTACGTCGTCGCGGGTGGAGACGTCGGCGGTCAGACCATGGATGTCGGCGTCCGGATTGACCTCCCGCGCATGGGCCAGTGCGTCTTCAAGCTCCGGCTGATGCCGCCCGAAGGTGACGACGCGCGCCCCCTGTTCGACCAGCAGCGCCACCGTGGCCCGCCCGATGCCGGTCGTGCCGCCGGTCACCAGAACCCGTTTGCCCGCAAGCGAAGTCGTCTCGACAGCCATGACCGTCTCCATCTGTTGTAAGGACGCTGACGGACAAACTGCGGTTGCGGGCATCAAAAGAAAATGCGGATCGCTGTGGCCTCTCGCAACTTTGCCGATTGCTTACGCCAACCCCGTGGCGGCCCATATCCCGCTTACCGCGAATATCCGATGGTCCGGGCCTGAGGTCATCCCTATGTCCACGCCTTATATGTTCCATCCGGTGAGCGATATGCCCTACCCCATTGATCAGCTTGTGCTGACGCCTGATGATATTGACCTGTCGCGCTCGCCGCTGGCCGGGCACCTGAAGGCGGAAACCTTTGTGCTGGGGGCGTTTAATCCCGGCCTCCTGCGTCTGCAGAACGGCAATTTGGTGATGATGGTGCGCGTCGCCGAGGCCCTGCGCGAGCCGATTGTCGATGGCCATGTCCATGCCATCCGCTGGGACGAGCAGACGCAGGGCTATGGCCTCGACGCCTGGCCGCTCGATCAGGCCAATACGGCCGATCCGCGCAAATTCACCCTCGCTGGCGGGCAGTGGAAGGTCATGGCCCTGACCTCCCTGTCGTGGCTGTTGCCCGTCGAGCTGAGCCCGGACGGTACACGTGTTCTCACGCTGCACTACGACCGTGCCATCGCACCGGCCTATAGTTTTCAATGCTATGGGGTGGAAGATGCCCGCATCAGCCGCGTCGGGGACCGCTGGCTGATGACCACCTGTTCAGTGAGCCCTGAGCGCCATTCGACCACCCTCTATAGCTCCGAAAATGGGCTGGACTGGACCTTTGAAGGGATCGTCCTCGACCACCAAAACAAGGACATGCTCATCTTCGAGGGACGGATCGACGGCTATTACTGGGCGCAGACGCGGCCTCTGGGGGCGCTCTATTTCGCCTATCCGCCCGGCAGCGACTGGCGCGCCGGGCCGTCGATCAATCTGGCGGTCTCCAAAGACGCCCTGTTCTGGAAGCCGTTTGAGCGGCCGGGCCTGCGCCCGCCCTCGGGCACACTGATCATGGAGCGCATGGGCGGTGGCACCCCGCCGATCCTGACCCCTCAAGGCTGGCTGACCCTGTGGCACGGGGTCGAGCCGCATGAGGTGGTGGGCATCTATCGCACCTACTGGTCAGTGCTCGACGCTCATGACCCCAGCCGTGTCCTGCACACCGAAACAACCCCGCTGCTGGAGGCCAATGCCGAACTGACGCGGCCCATCGAACACCAGATGTATCTGCGCGATGTCGTCTTTACGACGGGGATTATCGAGGATGGCGACCACTATATCGTGGCGTCGGGTGAAGCGGATCTTGCCTGCCGCATCACCCATATCCCGAAGAGCGTTTTCGTAATTAGCTAAATATCAGCGGGCTTTTCCAACTGCATGATCTAAACTCGCGTCATTAATCGATCAAATAGACAGTCGTTTTTGATCGATTAGTAACGTGAGTATTCACAAATACCAAATCCATGCATTCGGATCGCCACCGCCGGTACACGAAAATCGGCATGCCCGTGCCCCGGCGGAGGGCCAACCTTCCTCAAAAGGTCTCATATTCTATGGCCCGGCATGGACGAGTGGACGCCATCTGCCCGGCACCACTCCTGACAACTGCCGTGGCCTTCGGCCGGGACAATCTACAAGATTTGAGGGACGAAGCATATGCAGCATTTTTCTGCTCAATCGGTTTAGATACAACGATGAGCAGAGGTTTTCACCTCTTCCCCTCAAGCTCTTTGCCTGATTGCAGGGAATTCACTTCCACGCAATCTCTCGGCTATTTGTTTGGGGTGTCTGCCGCCGGATTACCATAAAGCTGCCCATCCACAGGTTTGTTGAAAGGTGGCCATATCTCGGCCGCCCGTCCCTCCTCAAACAGCCTCTGTATCCCCGTGAGCGCAGCCTCACGTGCCCCCGTGTGATGGACATACCCGCCAATGAGTTGCCCATCGCGCAAAAGCTCCCAAATGCCTTCCCGATGGAATATTTCGAAACGCACCGGAATGTTTTCGTTTTGCAGATTGCTTTCGCCACGCGTAGGCCACAGATCGTCCCACCTTGCTACCAGTGAGCCCCCCTGTTGCGCCGCGCGGTTTTCACCGAGCTTGACAATTTCGCGGACAAAGGCAGCGGCGTAATCCGCCGTGTCTGTGTAGTCCTGTAAGGCTCTTGCCACCCGAACAGGCCGACAAAACGTAGCGCTCAATCTTTCGAGGAACGCAGGCTCTGTCTCAACCATATGAGCGATGAGACCTTGGAGAATTTGCTCGTGAGCGAGCATCCGGCATTCAATGGCGTTATCTTGGGTCATAAAACTCCCTTCCGGGGATAAAAGGCTTACAGGTCTATCCATAGCTATCAACGAAGAGCATCTGTGAGCAACAGGATGCAATTTATACTTAAAATATACATATCATAAATTATTGTATTATTTTATCGTGACTTAAATATATCATTGGTGCATATTATGCATTTAAAATAAATATTAAATTCATTTCAATTATTGAGCAATGATTAATTCATTTCTAATTTAATAAATTGATATTTTTTCTAATAAATGGTATTATATTTCAAGAAAAATTTAGATTTAATTTTGGAAAATGGACATCAAATGAAAGCCGTTAAATCAACAAATAAAGAAAGAATACAAAATTTTGTATCGGATTGGTCTGCCGCTTTTATGATAACTGTGGTTTTGATTACAATGGGCGCGGTGGTTTTGATATTGACATATGGCCGATCCAGCATAGGTCGGAGCGATTTGAGTGAAATGACCCTTCCTGCCAATAGCCCGTTTGCGGGAACACTTCTTACAGCAAACAGAGTTATAGCCTGAACCAAGCGCCTGGGTCAGCTTTTATGAATCCGAAGCCCCTGACGCGCCTGCCCCACCCTGTTGAACAAAAAGCCCGGCGAGCCGGGCTTTTCTGCGTCAGTGATCATGAGGAACTGCATCAGGAGGCATGCCAATGTCTTCTTCCCCGTCTGCGTCCGGCTCATCGAAGTCGATTTCTTCGGGCTCAGAGTCGGGCGGAAGGGGGGCGTCATCCTCGTTGTCTTCGCTATCAAAGTCGGCACCTTCGCTGTCCATATCCTCGACCGGATCAGTCAGGGGCGCTTCTTCTGTATGGGAGGCCAGCGGCCCCGACTGCGGCGTCAGCTTGATTTCGGTCGACGGGGCATGAGACGGGTTTACGGTGTGTTCATTGATCATTAGATTTACCTTTCTTACGTGTCACTAAGTAAGCAGAGCTTCGGCGGCGCACTCGCTGGCCCACCCGGCGACGGACAAGGGGTTACTCCGCCGGTTCAACCGCACCAGCCATAAACAGCGCGGCCTGATTGATTTCAGAGGCGGCCAGACTGCTCAGCTTCTCATCTGTCGCTTTTTCTTCCGCCAGGGTTTCAGCGAGAAGCTGCGAGGCGTCGGGGTAGCCCAGTTGGTCCGCCAGAGCGACCAGCGATCCGTACGTAGCGATTTCGTAGTGTTCGACCTTCTGGGCACCGACCAGAAGCATCACATCGCGCACGGGGCCCTTTTCGATTTCATCGATCGTCTCTGCCCCTTCGGCCAAAAGGCCTTCCATCGCCAGACACTTCACACGCTTCAGCTTGAGACCCAGCACTTCGACTATCTGATCTATGCGATCGATCTGGCCGCGCGTTTCTTCGAGATGGATCACAAACCCTTCAGCCAGAAGCGGATGGGTGCAGGCGCGGGCCAGCTTGGGCAATGCCTTTGTCAACTGCTTTTCAGCGCTGTAGATATCCGAAAGCTCATGGGCAAACGCTTCTTCGATGGTAGTAATTTTTGACATTTTAAATTCCAAATAAAGATGAGGCTGCAATTTATCAAAAATAAAAGACAAATCATATACTTTTAAAGTCGAATAATTATCAGTATTCAATGCCCTTAATTTTAAATATATTCCCTTAATCGAATATAACCAAAATAAAAAAGACTGAGATCCGCGACAGCCATACCCGCAGCCATGAACGACCCTTTGGGGCAGATGCTCATGATCGAAATGAAAAATTTTTCGCAAAAGCCCCGATCCGCCATGGCCATTGGAAACGGGAATAACCTGATCGGTTTGCCATGATCACACGCGGCTTCAGTGGTGTCTGATGCGTCTCCGTGTTCTCCCGACAGGTTCAGATCGATAAGCGAACCCAGGCGCAAGCGTCTCAGATTTGTTAGCGCCGATAATTAAACCTACCGGATGACATTAATTCGGAAAAATAGCCTCTCCAACGCCACTCATTGTAAAATTCATCCGAATGTAAATTTAAAATAAATAGACAATATTCCAATTCGCTCTCATGCATACCAATAATAACACTTTCCATATTTAGCGCTTACTTTAAAAAAAGCACCTTCATAACTTCCTGAAGGAATAGAATTTACTCACCCCATAAATACCAATCAAGGCAAATTCCCCTTACCCCTACTTTGCAGGACCTTATGCCCCTCATTATGATGGCTCGCCTTCTTACATCACTGCTTTCCTGGGCCATATTGGCCGCCGCGGTCTATCTCGGCTGGAGCTGGTATCAAGGAGAGCTCTACCGCAGCACCGATGGCGATTGGATCAGAGTGCGGGAAGACGGGCGTTTATGGCTTTTGGGGTGTCTGATTGTCTGGTCTGCGTTCGGGGGCCTCCTTATGAGTCAGCTTCTTGCACGACCAGATCGCAGACCACTCAATACGGCTCGAGGGGATGACGCGCATCAGATCACTGACCAAAATAATGCTTCGCTTTATGTCGAAACGCAGGGAATGGTGGAGGCCGCACCCCTCATACTGACGCACGGTTGGGGTATGGACAGTACGATCTGGGGCTACACCAAAGAGGATTTGTCCGACGCTTTCAGAGTTATTGCGTGGGATCTTCCGGGCATGGGACGTTCCAGAGCGGGTACTGCGGGCATTACGCTGACGGCCTTCGCCGTCAGCCTAAAGGCGGTCATTGAACAGACGGCAGAGGAAAAAGTCATTCTGGTCGGTCATAGTATCGGTGGTATGGTCCTGCAAACTCTGGCGCGCGACTTTCCAGACTTCTTTGAAGCCCGCGTCGCCGCCGTCGTGCTTGTGAACACCACCAATACCAACCCGTTGCGCACCATGATTTTCGACCGGCTGGCGCTTGCGCTTGAGAAGCCGCTCATTGAGCCTATGATGGTACTGACACGGTGGTTGACACCTCTGGCCTGGCTCAATAGCTGGCAAACCTACTTTAATGGTGGAGCCCATCTGGCTAACCGGGTCGGTTTTGGACGACACGTCACCCACAACCAGCTCAACCATACCGCCCTTCTCAGTACGCGAAACTCACCGGGCGCTCAAGCACGCGGTAATCTGGCGATGTTTGCCTGGGAGTCTCAGGGAGCCCTGAGGCACTCCGCGGTCCCCGTACTGGTGATCGGCGGCAAAATGGATATCGTGACCAAGCCGTCCTCGAGCGAAACTCTTGCCCTCTCTCTCGGGTCGGGACAGCTCCTGTTGGTGGAGGACGCCAATCACATGGGCTTTCTCGAGAATTTCGAAGTTTACAACGAGGCTATTGCCGCCTTTGCCCATCAGGCACGGGCGACGAAAAGTCTTGCCCTACCTGCTACGTAACAAGGTGAAGTCGACCATCCCTGCCCCCGCATCACGACAACAGGTCTAATGTAAAAAATCCGAATTCTGTAATTATTACAGCTTCTTACGTAAATAATATTAAGAAAGCGCGGTGGTGGTCTTATGAAAATTCATATTCAGCACGACACATCCTACCGCTATGCGCAGCCCGTGAACATCTTCGTCCACGAGGTACGTCTACGGCCTCGCGAGGGCCAGGGGCTGGAAGTACTGTCTTTTGATCTGGTCGTCGAACCGGATGCCCAAATCAGTTGGATTGAGGATGCGTTCGGCAATCGGGTCGCTCGTCTTCGCTTCACAGCCCCCACAGATCAGTTGGTGATCAAGGCCAAATGTGACCTGACACTTAGCGCAGAACGCTGGCCCCTCTTTGATGTTGCCCCCCATATCCAGGTATGGCCATTCGATTATGGACGGGATGCGATCACTCTGACGCCTTTCACCGAGCCGGTATTCGGGACCTCACAAGCGATCTTGAGGGCCCGGACGGGCCCTCTTCGATCAGCGGGGTTGCACGACACGCTGACGCTCCTAAAAGATGTGAACACCTCCCTGTTCGAGCGCCTTGAATATCAGATGCGTGAAACGGAGGGCACGCAGACCCCAAGCCAGACGTTACTCAGGGGGACCGGAACCTGCCGGGACTTTGCGGTGCTGTTCGCAGACTATGTCCGAACACTGGGGATAGCGGCGCGATTAGTCTCAGGCTATCTCATGGACCCCGAACTTGAAGGTCCCACGCCCGACACCTCTACCCATGCCTGGGTGGAAGTCTATTTACCGAACGCCGGCTGGATCGCCTTCGATCCCACACATGGGCGAATGGGGACTTATGGACTCGTGGCTTTGGCGGTAGGGAGAACGATGGAGGACATCGCCCCCATCACGGGTGCCATTAGCGTCGAGCCATCTGCCCCTGCCATGACGGTGAACATAAGCTACAGTGTGTCCACTTAGAGGACCGATTTATGGTGGAACTCCGTCGCTTGAAGCGCCAGTGCAGCGGCGGCGAAGGTGGCCCAGCCCGAGCCTGCCGAGGGGCCAAACAAAATCCGGATCTTTATGTATCTACCGGATATTATGAGGATCAATAGGCCTAAATCTCCGGGTCGACCTGTAAGAAGAAGCGCACCATTTCCGCACTGGCGTCCGGGCCCTTGGGGTCGGTGTATGAGCCGCCAGAACTTCCCCCCGACCAGGCATGACCCGCGCCATGCAGCACCCACGCTTCAAGTCGGGAGACGCCAGACTTGTCCGTTTCAATGGTCCGCGTATAGCGCACGCCCCCTGCGGAAATCCCTGTCGTTTCCACCCGCCTCAGCTGAGTGCGCCCACGCACCTGAGCCGTGATCTGAGTGGCATTCACAGGGTTGACGGTTCGGTCGGCATCCCCGTGGAAGACAATGGTACGCAGCGGCCGCGGATTGAACCGAATGGGGCCTTTGGCACCTTGAGTCATTGCCGCAAACGCCGAAGTCATGTCTCGGGCAGCACCGCAGGCAACGCCCGAATGTACCCCCACAGCGACATAAAGGTCGGGATAGATTGCTCCCAATACCGCCGCCGCCGCGCCGCCGGCTGACAAACCCGCCACGAAGACGCGTCTGGGGTCAATCCGGTAGGTCCGGATGACCTCACGGGTCAAACCCGCAATAAGGGCGGCTTCCCCTCGATCACGCTGCTGGTCGCCAGCATTGAACCAGTTCCAGCATTTTGAGGCGTTTGCGCTTTGTGTCTGCCCTGGATAGGCAACCAGAAAACCGTAGGTCTCCGCCAGGGCGTTCATCTGCGTCCCGGAAGCGAAATCGTCTGGGGATTGGGTGCAACCGTGCAACATGACGACAAGGGCGGGGCTCTCATCACTTAGCGCCCCGGGAATATACAATTTATAAGGTCGCTGTCCGGTACTGTCAGAATAGACGTGACCTTCAAAGGATGAGCCTTCGGGCGCGGGCAAAGGGGTGGCCGTCTTGCGTAACCGCGAGGCACCACCCGGTAAGTGCTCGCCTAACTGTGCCATAAGGCGTTCGAGCGGAGGGACGACCTTTGTCACCCTCTCCGAGAACTCAGGGGCGCGGGCGGTCCATGACGCACCGGGCTCTCGCGAGGGGGCGGCCATATCTATAGACAGCTCGCCGGGAACTTCGGCTGTCTTAGGCGCCGTGCCTTGCGTCAGCAAAGCGAGGGCGGCTTTGAGTTTGCCCTGACGCGTAAGACGGGTGGCTTCGATCATATCGATGCCAACGGGGAACTTCATTGACGCACTCCAAAATTGGATACTGAATGGGGAGAGTGGGCTCTGCCAGTTTGCGTAAGTTTGCTGACGGGCCCTGAACTGCTTTTTGGCTCAATGACCGATCACCGGCATCAGGGCAGAATTGCCGCCTACGCTCTTGGTCTCGTCTCATATTACGAGCCGAAAAAAAGTTGGCATTTCGGAATGTGTTACGCCCGTCTGTGATTGACCTGATACGATCGCAAACCGACGATGGGAGAACGGGGTTCGGAGCCCTCGTAAGCCAAGCCCGTTGGCCAGATTGTGGCTCTTAGCCACAGTAAAGCGCGTGTGATACATTTGCGCCTTAAAATCATTGTCGTTGGAGGCCGGAAACGACGTTGGCGCCCACAAGATCGAAGACCGCTCCTTGTGCGCGCCACTGCCTCCCTGACGGGTTGAATTCCCCTTTATTTGAGTAATGTAACCTCAACACGTCGATTGGACTGCCGGCCCGCCTTCGTTGTGTTGGTGGCAACCGGGTTTTCGATACCCGACCCAGACGTCTCAATACGATCATTACCAACGCCTCCCGCCGACAGGACCGTCCTGACGGCGTTCGCACGCGCGAGTGAGAGAGTCTTGTTATACTTCGCGCCTCCGACATTATCGGTGAAGCCATCAATTCGAACTTTTGTCGTCGGACTCAGCCGGAGATAATTGATCAGCGGTTGAAGACGATTTACCCCCCCAGCCAGGAGCTCTGACTTGCCCGTTTCAAAGCTCACATCCTGAAGAATGAGAGTCGAACCCATGTCGCTCTGCGTCATTTGATAGTCACGCAATTGTTCTCTGGCGGCTGCAAGTTCCTCGGTCTTTCCGGCAAGTTGGTCTTCCTTATTCGCAATCATGCGGTCCTGCCCGGCGATCTGCGCATTCTTATCGGCTAACTGACGGTCCTTACTGGCTATCTGGGCAAGCCCCGCCAAGCGGGTATTATCTGACTCAACTTTTGCCTGCTGGCCACGGGTTTCAGCCAGGTCAATATAGGTCTGCCCCATGACCAGCTGATGCCCGGCCTGCTCCTTGTTGCCTCGGGTCCATTCCATCTGAGCGGAATTGAGTGCGAGCTTTGCGTTTGACAGGTCTGACTGACCGCGCTCGGCGGTTTCCTTATCATTGAGAGCTGAGGATAACCGCGCCTGCGCATCCAAAATCTGTGGATTGGGCTCCATCGCTGTACAGGCCCCCACAGCAACGAAACCGCAGAGAAGAACAGCCTTTAAGCCGCGTGTAATGGTGATTTTTGTCATATCCCTCTCCTATTGCGCAGGGGCGCTGTCAGCGGTGCCGAGTAAGCTGGCATTGCTGATTTGAAGTGCGGCCAGGGTGGCGCGTTCGCTACTCAGCGAGGCGAGCAGAGCCGCTTGTGTGGCAAGCCTTTCAGCATGATCGTACTGACCGGATTTTAGAGCGACACGTGCGTTCACAAGCCTCTGGCGGGCCTGATTGAAGCTCTGGTCGCCCACGCTGCCCGCGACTCCCGCCTGTCGGGTTACCATTTCGACCCTCGCGTCAGCACGGCTGATCGCGGCCTTGGCCGTGGCCTCATCCGCCGCAGCTGGCATTGCGATGAAAAAACAACCGATGATCGAAACCCCTATAAGTCTCTTCAGGTGCCGGTTCGTGTTTGGAAAATTAAGGTGAGTTCGGGTCATTTAAGATCCCTTTCCGTCGCAAGCTGGCTCACGAAAACCGTGTGCGCATCAGAACAAGCGCTCGAAGCCAAGCTTTAAATAATTGCAAGTAAAAAATATATACACAATACAATAAAATACAGACTGAAATATTTGATCACTACAAAAATTAACATATAATATTATAAAATACACCTCAATCTATTCCAAAATACATTTCGTTCTTATTTTTAAAATAAATTCAAACACAATAATAAATCACTCAATTGGTTAAGTTTCATAACTTTACCCGGTATGTGCGCGAGACCGTTTAACGCCGGCCGTGTGAAGACGACCTACTGAACCAGCCAGTTGGATGTGGGACCAAGGTTGTTTGGAAGTGACCGATCTCCGATCCGCCAGGGATGACACTCGAGGAGCTGTCCGTTCGCAACAAGAGTGAGGTGACTGACACCTACCGACTCGATGCGAGCCTGAATAGAATGACCTGTGCTTAGGTGCACATCCAAAGTGTCATCATTTGAAAACGCGTCACCTTTTATGGCAATCGCGCTTCCGGATTTGAGTTCAGGGCTCATTGTAGCCGCTTTAAAGTTAGACATGGACTGATCACCTTTTCCGATAAACCGTTCGGCCGACAGCGGCCTTGAGAGCAAGAATAGTCTATTTTTAATGGCCGCTGTCGAGATGACGCGCACCATATCATTCAGAAGCAACAGAGAAGACAGTGGTTTGTGTTTTTATTGAGCACTTCGCATGTCCGCGAGAAGAGACGAAATGGTCACGGAGACGAAACGGATCGATGACTCAGCAACGGCATAGGGTATGATGACGCGATCTTTATGTTTTATTGAACCGCAACTATGAATAACGTTCGGCACGTAACCTTCGCGCGTATCAGGCTGCGGGGCCAGAATCGGCGTATGGCTTCGCGCGAGGACCTTGCGCGGATCGGATTTATCCAGGAGGACTGCACCGAGCCCATAACGCCGCATCGCCCCCACGCCAAAGAACAGTACAAGCCACCCCTCGTCGAGTTCAATTGGCGGCCCACAGGTGCCTATCTGAACAAGCTCCCATCCGAAACGGGGCGATAACAAGGTCTGTCCATGATCCCACACATGTGGGTCCTGGCTCTCAAGATAATGGAGATTTTCGAGATCGAGGTGCCCGACAGCTGCGTAATATCCATTAATGCGACGCGGAAACATAGCGAGCCCCTTGTACGCGGATGCCGCTCCTCGCAGCGGCGTCAACCGGATGCTCTGGAAGTCACGGGTTTCAAATAATTCCGTGGTGGTTTCGCTTCCGGAGTAAGCCGTGTAGGTCCCCAGGTACATTGTCTGGCCGCTCTCTTGTGTGAACTCGACCAGTCTCAGGTCTTCAATTCCCATTGCCTGCGACGCGGTGATCGGAAAGATCACCGCGGAAAAAAGCGACAAGTCTGCGGATAAGGCCAGAGTCACCGGGCCCGCAGACACATGGTCGAGCGGGCGGGCTTCGACGGCGAATGTCGGCTCGGGCTCAAGGTCAATTGTTCCGTCGTCAAAGATGAGAACAGAGCGAAACGCCAGCGTTGAAAGGTGTCCTTCCCCTACACACCGGACGGACAGGCAGAAACGCGTTGCACCGTCCACAACACCCGACTGGTCGGGGTGCATCACAATGGAAGGGTTCATTACGGCGGCCGCTTCGAAGGCATATTCCCGGCAGAAATAGGCACCAATCAGCGCTGCATGCGGGGCCTCGATATCATCCATACCCCCGAAAAAGGGACCGACTAGTTTTTTTACGTCCTCAAAACGCTCCAGAAAGTATTTACGCGCATGCGGATGTCCGCTGATAAAGCCCTGTCCAACTTCCGTTAACTGCAGATCACATTCATCGAAAGACAGGCCAAGTATATGCTGGCAAATGTGCTGAGCGCGGGCGATATGGCTTTGCGCCTGGGCCGTCACCTTCGAAGTAAAGAAGTAAGGACGCAAAACGGTTCGTTTCGGATTGATCCGCAAAATTGAGGGGCTGTGGAGAAATTCGGCACACATCTGATTTACTCTCTGACCCTGACCCTATCGGCTCAGGAGATACAGGGCACCGCCCATGAGCCCGATCCCCAGGACAATACCAATCCACGGCAATCGCCTACTTTTATCATCAGGCGAGGTCATAAGGGGTTTTCGCCATGCAAAATTACCCAATTTATTCTGAAGATAGCGAATGAATTTTCCTGAACTACGTTTCTTATCTCTTACCTGAAGTTCGTGCATAGCAATGTACCTATAGGAATACATTTTCTGAGAATGTCTCTCAGAATTTTTTGTCAGAGTTGATCACAATATCATTCTCGGAATTTTTTAGGACGCTCGGAATATACTCACTGTCAGTGTTCGCCAGGGCCGAGTCGATTTCCCAGTAAACTGCGATTCCAGAGGATGAATTGAAGTGGCCGAGGAACCGTTTAAATCGGCCCAACCTAAACCGTTTCGCCGCCCGACGCTGCCAACGCCAAGCGCGCCAAAGCGGGCATGGATTTGGACTTCGTCTTTTTCATGATTGCGTTTCGATGGTTTTCAACAGTGCGTTGGCTGATACCAAGATCCGCCGCTATGTTCTTACTGGGATCACCAGCCAGAACTCGATCCATGATTTGCTTTTGACGCGTGGTCAACGTCGCCAAAACAGCGGCCGCATCCTTGCGCCACGCGTAACGACGATTCTCATCATGTGAAATTTCGAGTGCCTGCGCGACCGTCGCCAGTAAATCGTGCGGGGAGATAGGCTTCTCGATGAAATCGGTGGCGCCGGCCTTCATGGCAAGGACAGCCATAGCGACATCCGAACGACCTGTAATCATGACCGAGGGGAGATGGTGCCCTGCCTCGGCCAAACGCTGTAGAAGCTCGATACCATTAATCCCGGGCAAGTAGGCATCGATGAGGAGGCACCCTTCGGATCCAGGCACATAGGCGGCAAGGAAATCTTCGCATGAGCCGAAGTCATTCACATGTCTCCCGGCTTGGGAAAGTATGGATGTCACGAACTCTCGGAAAATCGGGTCATCATCAACCACAAAAACAGTTGCTCCCTCTGCTGCCGAAGAGCGTTCGAGGGGGGCGGCCTCTTTAGCCTTGGCGCGTGCGTTGGCGAGGGCAAACTGGACGGCTTCGACCATAACGACCGGGGCAACAGGCTTGGTAAGACGGGCAAATTGTCTTTCATCAATTAGGGTTCGGGTGGCCGTACTCATATCGGCCGTAATCATGATTACGGGTACGGGCGGATGCAAAGGTGTATGCAAGACCCGATGGAGGCTCTCGACGGCTTTCAGACCATTTGGGGGTCTTGGAAAGCTAAATTCACTAAGGATCAAATCGGGTCGAAGCTTGAGACGCTTAACCAGGTCCAGAGCCGCATCCCCATCCGCCACCGCATAGACGAGATACCCTACCGCTGTCAGCATCAGTTCGATAAGATCACGCTCATCTCGATTGTCGTCAATAACGAGAACGGTCCCGGTCTTAGCGTGCGGCATCTTGTGCGTCGGGACGTGACGCGGATGGACGTCTGCGGCTCCCTTCTTTTCATTGTCGATGGGAACCTCTATCGAAAAAACCGAACCCCGCCCTTCCTGAGACCGAACGCGCACACGGTGGTTCAGCATCACCCCCAAGCGCTGAACGATCGACAGCCCGAGACCTAAACCGTTGTTATCGTCCTGTTTGCCGACTTGCAGCCGCTCATATTCATTGAATATATCGGTAAGTGAGGCTGGCGATATGCCGATGCCTGTATCATATATTTCAACAGTAATGGACTGGTTATGCCGGCGACAGCCAACCAGTACCTTGCCCGTGTGTGTGTACTTTAAGGCATTGCTGAGAATATTTCTGACCATCTGCTCGAGAAGCTGCGGATCGCTAATCACGCTCACGCGGCAGGGAATCACAATGAATTCTAACTTCTGTACCTGAGCGTGATAAACGAATTCATCCCTAACCCGAAAAAGCAGATCGTTAATAGGGAAGCTCGATATTTCTGCATGCACTGTTCCTGCTTCGATCTGATTGATGTCGAGCAGCGAGTCCAACATGCCGGTGATGGCCGAAAGGATACCTTCCAGACGCTGAACCAGTTTAAGGGCGTGTTCACCTTCCACCGAACGCAGCAACAGCCCTTGGATCAGCTTTAGGGATTGCAGAGGCTGACGTAAATCATGACTCGCGGCAGCCAGAAAACGAGACTTCCCCGCATTGGCTCGTTGCGCCTCCTGTTTAGCGGCCTCAAGGGCTATAGCCGTCTTGCGCCGCTCGGTGATGTCGGCAAACGTAATCACGACACCATCGACGCCTTCATCGGACACCCGGTAAGGCAGGATCCGACGCACGTACCAGGCTTCATTCTCGCCGCGGATTTCGTGTTCAACAGGCGACAGCTCGGTAAGGACACGTTTGGCATCCGCTAACAGGTCTGCATCGTCTGCGAGGGATCTTAAGTCGGCCAGCGGACGCCCTATGTCTGCGGGGATGACGCTGAACAACTGACGCGTGGCCGGCGTAAAAAAACGGATATTCAGGTCTCTGTCGAGGAAAAGTGTTGCGATATCCGTGCTGTAGAGCACGTTCTGGAGGTCATTAGAGGTCGTCCTTTGCCGTTCCAGGGTTTCTTGTAACTGACTGTTGAGGGCGGTCAGCTCTTCATTCAGAGATTGCAACTCTTCCTTAGAGGTAAGCATCTCTTCATTTGTTGATTGAAGTTCTTCGTTGACCGAGAGCAACTCATCATTGACTGCCCTTTGCTCGGCTGTGGACATTTCGAGGTTACGAATAGCGGAACCCAACTCGCTCCGTGTGGATTCGAGCTCGAACTCAAGAGCCTCCATCTGACTGATTTGTGGCGCACCTCGCCTTGGCATTGCTGAAGGGGGCGTTGGGGGCGTATCGACAAAACACACCAGGTACAGCAATTGTCCGTCGTTTTGGATCGGGAGTATGGTGATTTCAAATCCGAAATCGGCACCTCCGTGCTGAAGGCGACCGTCCTTTACGTTCGCGGGCCTTTTCTCGTGTACTGCCTGCTGAATGGCGGCTCTCAGCTTGGTGCGAACGTCCTCCCGCGCGAGTGACAACAGGTCCAGAACAGCCGGCCCGCGCGGCATCGCGAGATACCGGTCAGTCTCACCTGTAAAATAAAGGCACTCACAGCGATCATTTATAAGGACAAAAGCGGACGCGAACGCCTCCATGACCGCCTTCTGCGACAAGTTCAGCAGAGTGGCGGGGCCCGGACTGATCTGATCGCCTGGCCTAAGGCTTGATGGGGGCCAAATATCTTTGCCGCGAGGCCTCACCGAAACGTAATTGGGCGGGCTGCGGCCGTCCTTTCGGTAAAGTCGCTGCGCCTTAGAGATCACTGAAAAGGAGGGCTCTCCGCTGCCTGGGGTCTCCGAGGCCCCCAATAGCAAGACGCCCTGATCGAGGAGGGCGAAGTGAAAAAGAGAGAGGAGCTTTGTCTGAGCCTCGGATTTCAGGTAGATAAGCAGATTTCGGCATGAGATCAGATCAAGACGCGAAAACGGCGGATCATTCAGAACATCGTGAACCGTGAATACCACGTCTCCACGTATTTCCCTCGAAACCCGGTAGTGGTCACCTTCTTTTGTAAAGAACCTCGCTATGCGTTGCGGCGACATCTCCCCCATGGCTGAATCCGGGTACAAGCCCTCGCGAGCGATCGCCACAGCGTCAGCATCAATATCCGACGCGAAAATTTGCAATTTCAATGCGCTTTTGGCCGCCTCGATTGCCTCTCTGAACACCATGACGAGAGAGTAAACCTCTTCCCCGGTACTGCAACCAGCCACCCAAATCCTTAGAGGCAAGTCAGTGGGACATTTAGAGATCAGTTCGGGAGCTATTTTCGAAGCGAGGAAACTATAAACCTCGGGGTCCCGGAAAAAGCGGGTCACATTGATAAGAAAATCATTGGCGAGAAGAAGCCGTTCTCCTGCGTCCTGCTGCAGGCGGTCGAGATATTGCCGCATATTGGCTTCGGGCAGTCCTGCCATTGCCATGCGCCGTTGAGTTCGCCGCTTAACGGTCCCGGACTTATAACTGGTGAAATCGTGGCCGGTTGAATGGCGTAACAGGGCAAGGATTTCGGCTA
Organism: Asticcacaulis sp. DW145; assembly: GCF_037101385.1. Lineage (NCBI taxonomy): Bacteria > Pseudomonadati > Pseudomonadota > Alphaproteobacteria > Caulobacterales > Caulobacteraceae > Asticcacaulis > Asticcacaulis sp. DW145. The sequence continues at coordinate 191,397 of NZ_AP029026.1, forward strand.
AGGGATCGCCGAGCGGCACCGACGGTTCCGCGCTTAAACTCTTGCCAGGCAATGGCGGCATAGGTGGCACAAGGCCTGCCTTGAGATCGGCAACGCGTTTCATGAGAGCTGCGGGAATATCCCTGACTTTTAGAACCTCATCGGCGCACGCCGTGAGAATCGCGCTTCGGGGCATGGCAGCAAAACCGGCCTCTTCCGGGTCTTGAACGATAACGAATCCGCCGGCGTCTCGCAGAGGTTTAAGCCCTGCACTTCCATCCGCGCCCATGCCAGACAGCACAATGCCGATTGAACGGGGGCCCAGCTCGGTCGCCATGGATTGCAAAAGAAAATCAAAAGGAAGGCGAAAGCCATGGGGCTGAGGGGGTGGGGAAAGCAACAGCTTACCTTCAGCCACGGCCAGATAGGCTCCCGGGGGTATGATATAGAGGTGACCCGGCTCGATGCTCACCCCATCGGACGCCTGCGAGACGTTCAACACGGTTCGTCCTGTCAGGAGCTCAACCAAAAGGCTTTCATGGTTAGGGGCCAGATGCTGAACCAGCAAAAAGGCCAGACCGGCATCGCCTGGCATGGCAGCGAACAGTTCACGACAGGCCTCCAGACCTCCCGCCGAGGCGCCAACACCAACGACGACAAACCGAGCGGGTGATGCCTCGAAAGGTTCACCCCCGCCTTCAGTCGATCTATCGACAGCTCGAAGGCGCTCTTCTGACGGTCTGTCGGCGGCGGTCATGGAGCCTCAGGTGTAAAGCCTAATACCTTATAGCGGAGGCAGACCACGACAAGATCAGGTAAAAATATTCGCCGGCGCACATTGAAGCATTTTTAAATAATTGTCAATTTTTGACTCAATCCTCAACATTTTTTAATGCCAAAATGCAAATAAAATAAATAAAACTTCCAAGTTACAGGAAATTAAACGCAAATTAAAATCATCGCTTTACGCGTATTAAATGAGATTCGTCTTAATGCTCTCTGATGTTCCCGGACGCCAGGCGCAGAGGTAGCGGCATCTCAAATGTAAAAACCGTTTGGCTAGCGTCGGAAACCACTCTTATGCCTCCGTTGTGGGCGCGAGCGATTTCAGAGCATAAGTAAAGACCCAGGCCAAGCCCGTCTGAGCGGGCGCCTCGCTCCCCTCTTGCAAAAGGCAAAAACAGTCTCTCGCATTCCGGGAGCGGAATCGGCAGCCCCTGATTGCCGACCGACAAGGCAAATCGATCCTCTTGTACCGATGCCTTGACTGTGACTGGACCCGCCTGACTTCCGTGGAATAAAGCGTTTGCGATGAGATTGGATAAGAGCTGCGACAAGCGCCGATGATCGCAGCTAATCACCTCGGGCAGTTCAACCTGTAAGCTTATGTCTCTTGACGGGTGAGTGACCCTGAGCTCATTAACAACGTGCGCGATCACAGGCTCCAGATTCACATCGTCACAGGTGACCACCATTCCCGTGCCCAGCCGACCTCTCGCAAAATCCATCAGGTCGTCAACAAGCGTCGAAATTCGCAGTGCACTTGCCTCAACCAATTTCGCGGCTTCCGTTTGGCGGTCATTCAGGGGGCTATTGCACATTACCGCCAGCCCGGAAACAATCGCGGAAAGGGGATTTCGAAGATCGTGGCCCAGCACAGCGATGAACTGCTCGCGCAATCCGGATGTTCGTCGTTCTGCATTTAACGCGCGGTTAGCCGCGTCCTCTCCAACCCAGCGAGCAACTCCAGGCGGAAGTGTGCCGGAAGTCTCAGGCGCGTTTAACGGCCCGCGATCACCGCCGCTGGGATCTTTTCGCGTATTCATTCTTAGCCTCTTATAGTCAAAACAGAGGATACATTCCTCGCGTCTCCCCCTGGCCACCGCCCCTGACCTAAAATGTACAAAACGCGATTTAGCTTCGCGGCGACGACCGCAGGCTACTGATTTAATCAATTTTTGATAAATCCGAAAAGGTTCGGAATCTACTTATTCAATGTAAAATTCAATTTGGAAATTTGAAACCCACAGCTTGTAGTGATTAATAATGAATTCATTCAATAAAATTCAAATCACTTTTAATATAAATTTATTTAATTTTGACATCATTAATCAATATTATAGCCCTAACGCACTCTTCAGCAAAGCTTTCTGTGTTCGTATATTCATTTTCACATCTCTCCATTTTCATTGGAGTGATAAAAACGTCATTAAGACGAGAGAGTAAATTGGGCTCGCTTTGCACCAAATGTGCGATTACGATTTGCAAAATTCTTTCATGCGCGAGAACTCTGCGTTCAAGACTTGTCTCTTCAGCAGGCCTCTGAGAGGTCTGAATAGACAATGGCTTATCAACCGCTTCAACCTCGAGGGCACGTTGAAGTAAAATCCGAAGGCGTGGAATATCGCCTTCCAAGTCTGGAGGCAAACTGGTCATATCTTAACTTTCCAGAACCAGGCGTTGTACCGTATTAGCGAACAGAAGCGCTTCATCGGTCTTGCGGCGGCGTCAGAGCTGCCGGGAGGCTGAGGATGCTACGCCCTTTCCCCTTCTTGGGCGAGTTGCCGCTTCCGGTGATGCTGCGACTAAACAGGGGGGTCTGTGACGGGGTAGCTACCTTTACTTGTTTAGGCTTACGGGGTTCGCGGTGGGCGAGATTTTTGGCTTTGGTCATGGTCGCTCCAATTCATGCTCAGCGCTAAGGGTAGACGACACCTAAGGGCTACTAAAGGTTCGGAAACTACCTGAGCAGAACTGGCCGTCCTGTTTGTCAGCACGGGCTTTAACCCATTTACATCTTTCTGGTGAGCAGAGGTCTGGGGCTCAGAGTAGATCCCGATGCTCCCGTTCCCCACCCTAAGGGCTTAGTTTGGGAACCGCTTGCGTCGCGCCTAGCGATCAAAAAGAGCGAACGCGGATCTAGCCTTAGCCCTTTCAGGAACGGTCGATCATGAAATACGCCCTCACCCTGGCGCTGGCCGCCGCAACGAGCCTGGCCGCCCCCGCCCTTTCGAAACCCCCACCGCAGGTGCCCGGCGCTCCGGATACACACGCCCAAGGTGGTCAGGCGGCACGACACGGGCCCTGGCTCAAAGGTGATAAGGTCCCGGACGTTTACCAGAAGAGCCCGTACACGGTGGCGGACTGGCAGCGTCGAAATCTGGCTACTCCGGCCAGAGGGTCACACTGGGTACGAAATGACAGCCACCAATTCGGACTGATTACCGAAAACGGAACGGTTTCAGAGGTCGTGTCGCAAAACGATGACCGCTATAGTCGCCGTTGGGCTCACGGGGACCGCTTGCCCTTAGCCTTCAGACGTGGCGACTATATTGTCACCGGCTGGCAGGCCCGCCACCTGAAGCCGCCGAAGCGCGGCTATCGCTGGATCCATGTCGATAATCAGTATCTGCTGATTGATAAGGCTAGCGGTCGGATCACAAAGGTGACCTCAGATGGACAATAACATCCAGCTTGTTAAAGGCTCTGGTGAGCGCAGACATTCTCCGGGCTCGCCTAAAACCACGATGAAGGCTCTTGTCTATCATGGACGAGGGCTTAAATCGCTTGATGAGGTCCCTAAACCCGTCATCCAGAACAGGTCGTGACGTTCGAGCTCGGACTGAAGGGTATGACACTCTCCGGGCCGATCAGTGCCGTCATCCCGCAATCCAGACTCACGGCGAGCTGATTCCACTACAGCCTCCCAGAGCGAAACATATCGCGGGCCCCCGGCCACAGCCGCGTTACGGCCACCATCGTCACAACACCCGATAACACATACAGCACGTCAGAGTTTGGCCGGTTACGGCGGTTCACAGGGAGGCAAAGTAGGGCCGGTTAAAGACTATGAGTGCGGCAAAGTGGGTGATGAGCGAGAAGAGAACCAGTGCCCGCACTTCGTTCTCGGATATGCCAATATGCAAGGCCGCGATGAAGATAAATGCGACGTGGAGAGCGCAGCATCGCATTGTAGGACGCTCCAGATTAGCCGCCCGGCATCCCCTTATCTCGTCCGGCACGCTGACGCGAAGAGGGTCAGTTAGTTCAGCCAGTCCGAGGGCCAGGCCGCGCCCTGATTTACGGCCGCTTCGGCCGCCCTCATTGTGTGCGCTCCCCAAAGAAAATGGGGCAGTCCCCGAGCTGCCATTTCCACGTCATGATGTATAACCACCCTATTTATAGATCAAAATAGTGGTATTTTTTGATCTATAAATCCAGCTTTATCGATCATTCCACGGCGACGGGTACTAAAAAAGCCAGACTGATGAAGGGGTCATCACTCTGGCCGAAGCGTTTTCAGTAGATGAGTAACAGAGACCTACTGCGCCGGTTCGATCTCGGCAGCGGCTTCGAGCGCCTGACGGTTGACCTCGGACGTGGCCAGCCCGTTGAGCTTTTCGTCGGTCGCTTTTTCTTCCTGCAGAGTCTCTTTCAGCAGGCTGGAGGCGTCGGCGTAACCCAACTGATCGGCCAGAGTGATCAGGCTGCCATAGGCGGCGATCTCATAGTGTTCGACCTTTTGCGCGCCGACGATCAGCATGACGTCGCGCACCGGACCCTTTTCAATCTCTTCAATGGTTTCGCCGCCCTCGGCGACCAGACCTTCCATGGCCAGGCATTTGACGCGCTTCAGCTTCAGACCCTGCGCTTCGACGATCTGGTCAATGCGCTCGATCTGGCCCTGCGTTTCCTCCAGATGCTGGGTAAAACCTTCGGCCAGTTGCGGATGGGTGGCGGCGCGCGCCAGCTTCGGCAGCGCCTTGGTCAGTTGCTTTTCGGCGCTGTAGATATCGGACAGTTCATGGATAAAGGCGTCTTCAAGCGTTTTGATCTTCGGCATATCAGGCTCCGCAATAGGGGGGAATGTCGGATGACGCCGAGAACTTAGGGACGGTGGGGGAAGGAACAAATACGCCCCCCTCCCCGCTCGATCAGAATGCGGTCAATCAGAGCCTTTACGCGCATCTTGTTTTTCGCCGCGATCGTGTGGACCGAGCTGTTCCCCGGCCTGCGGATACTGGTCCGGCCGCTTCTTCCAGCCGGGCTTTAAATCGACATGCACATTGGCGTTGTCGGACTCATTGCCTCCGCCCTTGGGGTCTTTGAGGTCTTTGTCGGTCGGGTTCATGGGGGACTCCGGTTCGCACAATCAGGGATTTTCGTCGTGCGGCATATCCACCGGCTTTGACTCCGGCGAGCCGTATTGCCGCAGCCAGATCGACAACAGCACAATCGCGCCAATGGCCAAAAACTCGCTCTGCCAGTTCTGGAAGGATTCAAACCAGAAGGTGGGGCCGGACAGGAAGGCGCCAAGCCCTTCTGTGGGCTGCCCTTTTAAGACCGCCTCCTCGACCTGATTGCGGTAGCTGCCATAGAGGTGCAGCGAAAAGGACAAAAGAAACAAAGCTAAAAAGGCCAAGCTGAGCGAGTATTTATAGAGCCCCAGCACCCAGCCACCTTTGCGCACCGGCCACGGTGCCCGCGCGTGGGCTTGCGGGGCCTTATCGACGTCGCTGTCGCCCTCAAGCGGTTTCGACTCCGATGAGCCCTGCTGACGCAACCACACCGTGGCCAGCACATAGACGCCCATCTGGAAGAACTCGCTCTCCCAGTTCTCGAACGTCACTTCGATAAAATTGCCGGTCGTCAGATAGGCGGCAAACCCGATGGCCGCCGCCCCCTCCTCGGTTCGCATCTCATTATAGACGCCCCAGCCGGTCAGGGCCTGAGCCGCCCAGAACAGCCCGAAGAAGATGAGCACAAAGATCGACAGACCGTTTCGTCGCAGAAAAGAAGGTCGCATGGGCATACCTCGTTCGGTGTCGGGTGCCGTCAGTCAAACGCCACGCGCTCTAAAAATGCCATGCCGTTTGTGAAACCTGCCTGTTCCTAAAGAGCGGCTAAAAGCGCGTCTTGAGGGAAAAGGAACAGAGTGGGGCGGCCTCCCGCTGTGCATTCCACAAGAAGGGGGGCGCAGTATCGCGCTTTCTTTGGCTCCCCGGCCTCTTCCCCCTTCCCCCTTATCCTCAAGGACAGACCATGAAAGCGCTTTGCTGGCACGGTGTGGGCGACGTTCGCGTCGATACCGTACCCGATCCCCGACTTCTCGACCCGCGTGACGCCATTATCAAGGTCACCTCTACGGCCATCTGCGGGTCGGACCTGCACCTCTATGGCGGCCTGATGCCGAGTCTCAAATCTGGCGATATCCTTGGCCACGAATTCATGGGGATCGTGGTGGAGAAAGGCTCACAGGTCACCAATCTCAGCATCGGCGATCGCGTCGTGGTGCCCTTTACCATTGCCTGCGGCGACTGCTTTTTCTGCCGCAAAGGCCTCACCTCGTGCTGCGAACGCTCAAACCCCAATGCGGAGATGGCGGCCAAGGCTATGGGCCATTCGCCGTCCGGCCTCTTCGGCTATACCCACATGCTGGGCGGTTTCTCCGGCGGGCAGGCGGAATATGTGCGCGTACCCTTCGCCGATGTCGGCCCGTTCAAAGTGCCCGACCATCTGTCGGACGAACAGGTCCTCTTTCTGTCCGACATCTTCCCGACCGGCTATATGGCGGCGGAAAATGCCGATATTGAGCCCGGCGATACGGTCGCCGTCTGGGGCTGCGGCCCGGTGGGACAGTTCGCGATCAGGTCGGCGTGGATGCTGGGGGCCGGCCGCGTCATCGCCATTGACGAAGTGCCCGAGCGGCTGGCGCTTGCCGCCGCCGATGGCAGGACCGAAATCCTCGACTTTTCTGAGGAATCCAATGGCGTCTATGAGGCGCTGAACCGAATGACCGGCGGGCGGGGTCCGGATCGCTGTATCGACGCAGTCGGCACCGAAGCCGCGGGGCACGGGTCGGTGGACGCGGTCATCGACAAGGTGAAACAGGCGGTCAAGCTGGCCTCGGATCGTCCGCATGTGGTGCGCGAAACCTTCCTGTCCTGCCGATGCTGCGGCACCATCTCAATGCCCGGCGTCTATGCCGGCTATCTCGATGCCGTGCCGTTCGGGGCCTTTGTCAATAAGGGGCTGACGCTCAAATCAGGGCAGACCCACGTCCACCGCTATATGCCGATCCTGCTGGATAAAATCGAGCGCGGGGAGATCGACCCGACCTTCCTCATCACCCATCGCGGCCGGCTGGACGACGCGCCAGACCTCTACAAGACCTTCCGTGACAAGGCCGATGGCTGCATCAAGGTCGTACTGACGCCCTGAAAGTGAGGTCGCCTCAGGCCGCGCGCATGGAACGGCGAACGGCCTGAGGCGGCTGACCATAGGCGCGCATGAACGCCTCCCTCATGCGTCTTAAATCGACAAAGCCCGTTTCACGGGCGACCGCCTCCAGACCGTGACGACTGTCTTCAAGCAGAAGGCGCGCGGCCTCCAGGCGGATATGCTCCACGGCCTTGGCCGGCGTCTGGCCCGTTTCGGCGCGAAAGGCGCGGCTGAACTGACGCGGCGACAGCGCGGCCACTTCGGCCAGTTCCTCGACCGTCAGGGGGTGGGTCAGGTGGGCACGCGCATAGATCAGCGCCTTCTGGATGCGGTCGCTGCTGGGTGCCAGCTCCAAAAGCTCCGAATGCTGCGATTGCCCGCCGGCCCGGCGATGATGCATGACCAGCCGCCGCGCCACCGCGCCGGCGATGTCGCGGCCCAAATCCTTTTCCACCAGCGCCACGGCCAGATCCAGCCCCGCCGTCAGGCCCGCTGAGGTCCAGATCGCCCCCTCATTGATAAAGATGCGGTCGTCCTCGACCCGCACCCCCGGAAAGGCTTCGCGCATCTCTCGCGCATAGGACCAGTGGGTGGTGGCCCGACGCCCGTCCAGAAGGCCCATCTGTCCCAGCAGGAAGGCCCCCGTACACAGCCCCGCCACGCGCCGTGAGGTTCGCGCGGCGGCGCGCAGCGTTTCGAGGGTGGCTTCGCTCTGCTGCGGGGGTGGCGTCAGGCCCGCCAGCAACAGGAGCGTATCCACCGGCTCTCCCTCGCTGAGCTTTGTCGTCGGCACGCAGAAACCGCTGGATGAAGTGACCGGCCCGCCCTCAACCGAGGTTAGGGAGAGGGTGTAATAGGGCTCCGCCGTCAGGACGTTGGCCAGCTCAAAGGCCGCCTGAACGCCAAGCGCCAGAAACTGAAAACCCGGTGTGAGTACCATCGAAACGTGGGGCATGGGTCTGATCCACCTAGCGTGTCCTAAAAACGTCGTTTCTACGTCATATCAGACATTTTCCAAATACGCCATAAGGACTGTGCCGAGCGCGACGGTGCGCTCATCTCAACAGGAAGACGACTATGACCCACAAAGGCACTGCACTCATCACCGGCGCATCGACAGGCATCGGCGCGATCTATGCCGACCGTTTGGCCGATCGGGGCTATGACCTTATTCTGGTGGCCCGCACGACCGAAAAACTTCAGGCCCTCGCCGCCTCTATCTCCGACCGCACCGGTCGCGCGGTGGAGGTTCTGGCGGCCGATCTGGGCGACGCGGCCGATCTGCGCCGGGTCGAGACTGTGCTGCGCGAAGACGCCAGCCTGACGCTTCTGGTCAATAATGCGGGGATCGGCACCCATACGCCGCTTCTGGACAGCGATGTCGAACGCATGGAAGCGATGGTGCGCCTTAATGTGACGGCGCTGATGCGGCTGACCTATGCCGCGGTGCCCGGCTTCGTGGCCCGTGGCGGCGGTACGATCATCAATATCGCCTCCATCGTCGCCGTCGCTCCGGAACTGCTGAACGGCGTCTATGGCGGGACCAAAGCCTTCGTCCACGCCTTCACCACGTCGCTGAACCATGAGCTTTCAGACAAGGGTATCCGCGCTCAGGCCGTCCTGCCCGGGGCCACGCGCACCGACTTCTGGGCGCTGGGCGGCCTGCCGGTCGAGCACCTGCCGAGCGAAATCGTGATGCCCGCCGATGAGATGGTCGATGCGGCGCTGGCCGGGCTCGATAAGGGCGAGATCAGCACCATTCCGGCCCTTAAGGACATTGACTTGTGGGACCGTTTCGAAGCCGCCCGCCGCGCGCTGGGTCCGCAACTTTCGGCCACCCACCCGGCCCCGCGCTTTGGCCTGACGGCCTGAGATACCCCCCTACCCCTATAAGGACTGATCCTGTGAAACTCACCGGCAACACCATCTTCATCACCGGCGGCACCAGCGGCATTGGCCGCGGTCTGGCCGAAGCCTTCCACCGTCTCGGCAACACGGTCATTATTTCCGGCCGCCGCGAACATCTGCTGAAAACCGTAACCGAAGCCAATCCGGGCATGGCCGCCCTTACGCTCGATGTCACCGACCCCGAAAGCATTGCCACGGCGGCGGAAACCCTGATCAGGACCTATCCCGACCTGAATGTCGTCTTCAACAATGCCGGCTTCATGCCCTTTGACGACGTATCGGGGCCCGTCGATGACCAGACCGCGCAGGACCTGATCACCACCAATCTGCTGGGGCCGATCCGCGTCACCTCAGCCCTGATTGACCACCTGAAAACGCGGCCGGAGGCGACCATCCTTTACACCAGCAGCGTCCTGGCCTTTGTGCCGCTGGCGGGCAATGCCATCTATTCAGCCACCAAGGCCGCCCTGCATTCCTATGCCATGTCGCAGCGCTTTCAGTTACGCAACACGAATGTCCGCGTTCAGGAAATCGCCCCTCCGTGGGTCGATACCGACCTGATCTATAAGAGCGGCGACCCCCGGGCCATGCCTCTGACCGACTTCGTGGCGCAGACCCTCAGCGCGCTGGCGACAGAGGATTATGAGGTGCTTGTGGACGCGATCCGCCCCTTGCGCGACAATCCCGGTGCGAACGAACACGCCCTGTTTGAAGCCTTCAACCAGAGCCTTGTCGAAAATCCGATACCGGTCGGCGCGTGACCCCCGAAGGGGCGAACCTGACCCGTCAGTTGCGTGCCGCACGCAGCCGGATGCCGTCCTCGCTCACCTGCGCGTCCACGCCATAGAGGGCGTGCAGGGCCTGAGCGAGGGCCTCCGTATTGCCCGCCTCGAACTCGCCGTCGATGCGCAAGGCTGATAACCGCTCATCGACCACAATCAGCTTGCGATCGCTATAGCGGTTCATCTCGGCCACCGCCTCTTTGAGCGGGGTGCGGCTGAAGGTCAGACGCCCTTCCAGCCAGTCGGTTACACCCGCCGTATCCGCCGGATGGACCGGGCCCAAATGACCGGCACGGTCCACCGCCACCGCCTGACCGGCCTGAAGCTTCACAAGCTGTGCGTCCGACCTCTGGCCGCGCACCTCGACATGGCCCTCGATCAGATTGACATCGGTGCCGGTCTCTTCGCGGCGTACTGTAAAGCGGGTGCCGGTGACGCGGACCTGCGCCAGATCGGTGCGCACATCGAAGGGGCGGGCGTCAGGCTTATGCGCCACCTCGAACAGGGCCTCACCACGCATCAGATCGACCTTGCGCCCGCGCACCTCGATACGGCTGCCCGTATTCAGGGTGACGCGCGACCCGTCCGCCAGAACAACCGCCTGACGCTGGCCCACCTTCGTTTCATACACAACCGGGCGCTGGGCGACAAACCACACGCTGAGCCCCACAACAACCGCTGCCGCCATGCCGACCGCCAGGGGCCACCACGTGCGCTGCGGGCGCGTCTCCGCGAAATCCGACGCATCGAGCAGGCCCACAGCGTCCCACACGGCCTCCAGCTCGCGCTGCGCCCATGCATCGCCTGCCGTCCCGTTCGCGTTCGCCGTGCCCTCTTCGGCATCGGTCATCGCCTCGACCAGACGCAGCGCATCGGCGTCCTGAGGCGGTGTACCCTTTCCCTGAAACGGGATTACTGTTCGTACCATCCGCTGTCCTTGAGATTATGTCGGCATTTGGCCAGAGCGTCGGCGAGCAGACGTTGCACGCTGCGCAGGGGAATGCCCTGTTTTTGCGAAATTTCGGTGAGCTTCAGGCCTTCGACCCGGTGCAGCATCAGCACCAGACGTTCCTGTGAACTGAGTTTACGGATGGCCTGACGCAAGATTTCCGCATTCTGACGCCAGCGCAGCTCGTCAAACGGCGTCGGCGCGTCTTCGGGCAGATTGTCCGTCAGCTCGACATGCTGATCGCCTTCACGTCGGCGGCGATGACGATAGAGGTCGCGGATCACGCTGTCAGCGGTCTTGAACACGTAGGTAATATTGAACTCCGGCGGCGGCTCGCGCTGCGCCAGTCGCACCAGCCGCGCATAAATGTCCTGAAGGGCGTCGTCCGCATCGTCAGGACGCAGCGCCCGCCCCAGATAGCGGCGCAAACGCCCGTCCAGCCGCTCGATCAGCCCACTCACCTGCGCAGCGGCATTACCCGCCCGGTAGGTTTCGGGGTCCGGCCTCATCGTCCACCTGTCATAGATACCGTACATGGTCCGCCGGTTGTGAGCCTCAGCGCCCCCAAAGCTTTTAACGCCGCCGTGCGCTTCAACCGCCAAAAAAACTGTCAAACAGGCTTTTGATGACAGGCTGATGACACGAACACACCCGACCGGTGTTCGGTGAAACGTCATAAATCTATCATGGCGTCTGACTATCAAGCCCGTGGGGATGTGAGTGAAGGCATTTTTGGATGAGCGGGCCCCTGCCCAGGATCTATCTGCCACGCCTGGCCACCGTTATGACCGCGACCGTCATGACCGCGACGATCTGGGCCCCGGCGGCGCAGGCCGCCCCCCGTCGATTCGACGTGCCTGCCCTGCCGCTGGAGCAGGCCTTGCGTCGCGTGGCCGAACAGGGGCAGGTGCAGATCCTCTTTTCCGGCGATCAGGTGCGCGCCCATGCGGGAGCCGCCGTCTCCGGTACGCTGGAACCCGAAGCCGCCTTTCGCCGCGTTCTGGCGCGTTCCGGCCTGTCGATCCGTCAGATCGACCGCCGCACCTTTATTGTTGTCTCGCCACCGGCACCCCCTGCGGCCGCGCGTCCCGTACCGACACCGCCGCCCGTCGATACGGCCGAGCCGGTGCGCGAAGTGGTGGTGGTGGCGCAACGCGCGATCCTCAATCCGCGTCAGGACACGGATCGCTTCGACGGCAGCCTCGCCGCGCCGCAGGCCACGGCCCTGTTGTCGCGCAGCGATGTGGAACGCACGGCGGCGCGCAATGTGACCGAGGCGCTGGGCGTCCTGCCGGGCGTCACCGTGCTCAATACCGGACGCTCCTTCAGCGGCGGGGTCGATTCCGCCTCCCGCGCCGAAGGCCTGTTCAGCGCCTTTCGCGGCCTGAACACCGAATTCAATCTCAATATGATCGACGGTGTGTCGCTGGCGCAGGGCCTGCCCAATTCGCGCGGCGTCCAGTTGAACCTGCTGCCGCCGACGGGGTTTCAGTCGATCGTGCTCAGCAAGGTGCCGACCCCGGATATGGATGGCGACGTCATCAGCGCGGCCATCGACTTCCGCACGCCTTCGGCCCATGACTTCCGCGCACGTCAGCACCTCTCGCTGAGCGTTTCCGCCTACGACAACCGTCGCGCCCACGCCTATGATACGTCCGGTCAGGGCGGCGGTATCGGCGTCGAATATGCCCGCCGTTTTGGCCGTGACGAGCGGTTCGGCCTCTATTTCAGCCATACCGAAGACCGGCGGCGCTACGCCAATTCTGAAATCGCGGGCATCATGTCGGCGCAAAATGACGCGGGCTGGGCCTATCTGTCGTCGGACTCGCCCAAGGGGACCCTGCCCGCCGGGGCCAATCCCCAAAGCCTGCTGACCGCTACGGCGCTCAATGTCGGCGCCTCGACGGGCGAAAGCCGCGCGCGCTACGATGTCCTGACCCTGACCGGACGCTTCGACGGCGGGTGGGAAGGCTGGCTGCGCGCCACCGCCGCCCATAACCGCACGGACCAGAATTCGACCCTCAGCCAGACGGTCGGGCGCAATCTGAGCTGGAACGATGACGGCAGCGGGCGCTACCGCCTGTCGGTCGGCAGCGTCTCGACCCGCCTGTGGTACGAGACCAATCCCGATCTGGCCAGCCTGTCGGCCGTCAGCCTGGGCGCGCGGCGCCAGACGGGGGCCTGGACCCTCACCCCGTCCCTCTTCTTCAGTCAGGGACGCAGCGACCGGCCGGAACGCATCGAAGCCTCGGTGCGTGTCGATCAGATGGACAGCTATAACAAGGCCCAGAGACGCCCCTTTTCAGGGTTGCTGATCGGCTATGAGAACGGCTTTCCGACGCCGCAACTGACGCCTGAGCTGTACGCCGATCTGGATTCCGTGGGGGAGCGCCTGCTGGCTCGCCGCGCCGGGCAGTTCACGGTGCAGACCAGCCGTCAGTACCGTCAGGGCGGTCGCTTCGATGCCGAATATACCGCGGATGCCGGCGCGCTTCGTCAACTGGCCTTTGGCGTCAAATGGACGCAAAGCGTGCGCGAAGTGACCGACCGCGACTGGACCAATGCCTATTTCGCCGATCTTCTGGGGCGCGGCGGCGTGACGTGGAGAGATCTGGGCCTGATCCGCGGCTATTATGACGACGTGTTTCCGGGCCGTTTCGACTGGCGTCTGCCCAAGGTCGATCACGACCGTCTGGCCGACTATTTTCATCGCTACGTAACGGCGCAGAGCTTCGATACCTGCGCCACGCTTTCGGTCAATAACGACAACTGCAACCGTCAGCACGGCCGCGAAACCGTCGCCGCCGCCTATCTGAGCGCGCGCTGGGTGGTCGGGCGGCTGGAGATCGCGCCCGGTCTGCGCTATGAGCAGACGCGCATCGACAACCGCTTCTGGGTCATCCCCGCCCCGCCCGCCGGCGTGACCGAAGTACCGGGCCACTGGGGGCAAAGCCGCACGGCCTATGGGGTCGGCCTGCCGAGCCTTCGCCTCAACTACCGCCCGGATGAGGCTCACGTCTGGCGGCTGGCCCTGTGGCGCGGTTATACGCGCCCGGCCTTCATGCTTTTGGGCAGCGGTGTGCGCTATCAGCCCGCCGATGACGGCACCTCCCTGCTGCGGCAGGGCAATCCGGCGCTGAAACCCGTGACGGCGCTCAATCTCGATCTGGCCGTCGAAGGGCGCAGCCCCGGCGGCACGCGCTACAGCTTCGGAGCCTATACCAAACGGCTGGAACACTATCTGTTCGACAGTGGCGGCAGCGGGTCGGAGCTGTTGTTTGGCCGCACGGTGGACCTGCGATCTTTGAGCCCGCGCAATGGCGGGCAGGGCGTGGCGCAGGGGCTTGAAGCCGAGGCGCGCCACGACTGGGCGCTGGCGGGCGGCACCCTGTCGCTGGGCGGCACGCTCAGCCGGCAATGGACGCACGTCGATCTGGGCAGCGACGAACTGGGCCGCAAGATCGCCATGCAGAACGCGCCGGACTGGCTGGCCAATCTCACCGCCACCTATCGCTACAAACGCGCAACCCTGACCCTGAGCGCCCAGCATACGGGGGCTTATCTCGCCAGCTATAACGCGCTTTACACCCCCGGCGACTGGGACAATGTGTGGGTCAGGCCCGCCACCCGGCTCGACCTTGCCGCCGACTGGCAGGTCCGGCCGCATCTGCGCCTGTCGCTGTCGGCGACCAATCTCACCGGGGCCTATAGCTACTGGGCGCACGTCGGCAAGGACAGTCTGGCCCTGTCAGATATCATCGACTCCGGGCAGCGCCTGTCGCTCAGCCTGAGATACGCTTACTGATCACACGAAAAAAACCTCCGGAAGCCTTGCGGCTGCCGGAGGTCAGGTCTCAGGCGTCTGGAGATACGCCTGAGGGGGATAGGCTTAGTAGGTATATTTCAGCGTCACGAGCGTCGTCGAACCGGAGTCCACGATGTCGTTGATCGCCAGGCTGTTCTTGCCGACGTGCGCCCAGTAGGAATAGTCCTTGAACAGGTTGGACACCGACAGGTCGAGCTTCAGGCCCTTGCCGAAATCATAACCGGCGTGCAGGTCGGTCCGCTTGGCCGGACGCGTCCACAGTTCCAGACCCGCCACGTTGTTGTAGGCGATGACCGATTCACCGGTATAGTTGTGGTTCAGGTCCACCGTCAGGCCCTTCCAGGCGTAGTTCAGACGCAGGTTGGCCAGATATTCCGGAGCGTTCTGGATCTGGTGCTTTTCACCCTTGCCGATATCGACTTCGGTCCACTGACGGGTGAAGTTGGCACCGGCCCCGAAGCCCGACAGCCAGCCCGGCATCATGCCGAACTTCTGATAAAGCTGGACTTCCAGACCCTTCACCGTGCCTTCGCCGCCATTGGTCGGGTGGACGTAGGTGATCGAGTCATAGACCTTACCGTTATAGGTGACGTTCTTCACGGTCGCCGGGTCGGTGTTCACCTGGGTCGAGCCGTTGTCGTACATATAGTCGGTCAGCT
Organism: Asticcacaulis sp. DW145; assembly: GCF_037101385.1. Lineage (NCBI taxonomy): Bacteria > Pseudomonadati > Pseudomonadota > Alphaproteobacteria > Caulobacterales > Caulobacteraceae > Asticcacaulis > Asticcacaulis sp. DW145. The sequence continues at coordinate 206,721 of NZ_AP029026.1, forward strand.
TCTTGTAGAAGGCACCGACCATGGCGTAGCCGCCTTCGCGGTTCGACCACTCGCCCGACAGGTCGAGATTCCACGACTTCAGCGTCTTCAGGTCCGGATTGCCCTGCGTGATCGACAACGAGTCGCCGCCGACGCCCGACACCGTCGTCTTGTTGCCAAGCTGAACCATGGCCGGACGCATATAGGCACGCGTCAGAGAGGCGCGATAGACGCCGCCCGCTTCCGGACGATAGTTGACGAACAGGCTGGGCAGCCATTCGTTATACTTGGTTGAATTCGACTCAAACGCCTTGTTCGTGGTGTTCCAGTAGGTGTTCTTGACGTCGCTGTGCTCGAAACGCAGGCCCGGAATGACCTCCAGCGCGCCGAAGTCGTACTTGCCCGTCACATAGGCCGAGGCGACGTTTTCATCGCCCTTCAGCGTGTCGCCGTTCAGATAGTCCTGATCGGCCAGAGCGGTGGCCATCGGGAAGTATTTGTAGAAGATTTCAAACAGACGGTCCTGATTGACCTTCGGGGCGCGGAACGTATAGAGGCCCGGATAGATCGAGTCGAAATAGTCCGACGCCAGACCCATTTCCGACCAGGTCACCGACTTGCCGACATAGTTGGCCAGATGGTCGTTGGTCCAGTCGCGGCTGATGACGCGGCGGTGGCTGGCGACATACTTCAGGCCGGTCTTGATGTAGGCGAGGTTGCCGCCGTCGAAGTCGTACTGGGCGTCGATACGGCCGCCCATCTTTTCCTGACCGGAGAACTGCTGCGTCAGCTGACCGGCGCGACGCGCGGGCAGCAGGGTCAGCGAATTGTTGGTCAGGTTGGCCATGGTCGGCGTCAGCATCGGGATGGGGTAGCCATCGCTGTTATAGCCGATGAACAGGCCGCTATAGTCCACCTTCTGGCCGCTGTTGTACTTGTCCGACTGGTTGACGCGCATCGAGGCTTCGATGTGGTTCGGACGGTCGTTGTCGCCTTCCGAATAGAAGATCGAGGGTGACAGGGTCCAGTTGCCAGCGCGCTTCACCGCACCGAGGGTGATGGTGCCGAGATCGGCCTGTTCCGGGTTGGTTTCGTACCAGCCGCGCACCGAGAATTTGGTGACGTTCAGGTCGTAAAGACCGGTCGTGGCGCTCAGGACGCGGCTGTTGTCCGGCACAAACTGCGACAGGGTCGAATTCTGGTGCGTTTCCGCATAGGCGTAGGAGCCGCGCAGATAGATATCGAGCGTATCGTCAGCGCGCCAGTCGAGCGAGAAGTTGCCGCCGTAACGCTCGGTGAAGCCCGTCGAAACCCCGACGTTCAGACCCGTCTGGGCCAGATTGGCTTCCTTGTCGAAGCCCGCCGGATTGCTGCCCTGCGACGTATTGGTCGCCGAGTGCAGATAGGCCCAGCTGCCGTCCTGCTGCGCGGTCATGATGCCGGCAATCATCGAGTTGGCGTAGTTGCGCTTGTCGTAGAAGGCGCTGCCGTAGAAGCCGAACTGCTGGTTGTTGCCGAAACGGCGGGCATATTCGGCGCTGACGCCGCCACCCAGACCGTCTTCACCATAGTCACGCGCGCGGCTCTCGACGCGGCCCGACAGGGCCAAAGACATATAGCCGTCCTTGAAGCCGAAGGCCGAAGGCGTGCGGAAATCGACCGTGCCGCCGATGGCGTCGCCGTCCATTTCGGCGGTCGAGTTCTTGTTGACCACGATGGTCTTCAGGCCCGACGGCGGCAGAAGGCTGAGCTGAACCTGACGCGAATAGGGCATGCCCTGCGCGACATTGACGCCGTTGATCAGGGCGAGGGTAAATTCCGTGTTCATGCCGCGCACGCCGACGAACATGCCTTCACCGCGCGAGGCCCCGTCCACGCCGCCGAAGAAGGAGTTGCCGGTATTGGTCACGGTGACGCCCGGCAGCAGGGCGAGGGCTTCGGCGACGTTGTGCACGGCGGTGTGCTCAAGGTCTTCGGCCGACATCACGCTGATGGTGTTGGCGCTTTTCATCTGGGCCGAGGTGGCGGTCGAACGGTTGGCGTAGATGACGACTTCGGTCACATTGCCATTGTCCTTGGTGGTCGCTTCGGTGGCCTTGGTCGCCTCTTCGGCCTGAACGGCGCTCGCCGCCATGCCCATGCCCAGCCCCATGGCCGAAGCCATCAGCATCAGTTTGGTGGAAAATTTCATGCCAGTATCCCCTAAAGGCTGAGGGCATACAGCACGCCCTCTCAAGCCAAGGGACGCCGCCCCGCGGGAGACACGCCGAAACTTAATGAAAACTTCACAAATTAAATCAGCCCCAGCCGCCGATCGAGGCTGAAGGCCCCGCCGCCGCGCCCGATCAGATAGATCAGAAGCCCCGCCCAGCTCAGATGCGTCGGCCAGGCATCGGGATAGACGAAGATTTCAATGACCGCCGTCATGCCGAGAAAGGCCAGCGCCGAATAACGGGTGAACAGGCCCAGCACCAGCAGGATCGAAAACAGGTGTTCGGAGACGGTCGCCGCCACGGCGGCGGCGTGCGGCGGGATCAGCGGCAGGGCGTATTCCTGCTCAAACAGCACGTAGGTACCGTCGGTGATGTGGAACAGGCCATCGACCTTGGTACGCGCCGAGCTGAAGAAGATGGCCGCCACGCCGAAGCGGGTGATGAGCGCGATGACGTCTTCGGGCAGCTTGGCCATGAGTTGGGCGGGCGCATTGATCCAGTCGGTGAGTTTGCGAGTCATAGGGAGTTTCTTTCGGTTGAGAGGTGAAGACAGGAGAGGCCCAGCACATGACTGAACAGGGCCGTAAGATCGCAGGCGGGGTCGCTGGCCATAGCGGCCTCTGCGGCCTCCGTCAGCGTACCGCCTTCGGCACAGACGCTGAGAAAAGCCGCGACCTCGGGGGTGAGGCATCGCACCTCGACGCCTTCACCGAGCCGACGCACCAGCAGGGTTTCCGGCTCAGGCCGTCGCTCCAGTCCCTCGCCTTCGCCGGTTAAAAGCGCGTCCCAGACGCTCAGAAGGGTGGTGTCAAAGCGGATCATCCGCGCAGACGGGATAAGGCGCGCGCGGGCGTGGCTGAGGGCCTCGGGCGACAGACGGGCAAACCCTTCGGAGGGTGTGGCCTCCACGTCGGCGGCGTTCAGCACGCCAAGTCGTAAATGGTCGAGCCGCGCCAGATCGGGCAGCCAGTCCATGTCGGACAGGGCATCCTGCGCTGCCAGCCAATCGGCAAACCCGCCCCCATAATCGTGCAGCATCGGATGGGCCGGGTACTGGTCGCGCGCAAAGGCCGCGGCCACCTGATGGAAATTGTCAGAGCCCAGCGCCGCCCCCACAGCCGGAAAGGCCGCTTCAAGCGCTTCGACCAACCCCGACATAATCGTATTGCGATAGACGGCCACGGTCGGTCGGTCAGACGTTTCCAGCCACGCCGAAAGCGCGTCCGTGTCGCCCGCCAGCGCCCCCGCAAAGGCCTGATGAAAGGCGCTCATGCGGCAACCCTTTCCCGCTGCAAAACCGACTGTGCCCGTTCGCGCTCAGCGATCAGTTCGGCATAGGCGGGCACCTCACCGTCGCGTTCGATCAGGACCGGGCGCGGTCCCCACAGGTCAAGCGCGGCATCGAGCAGCGCCCACACGCCGTCTGCGACCGGGCGATCGTGGCTGTCGATCAGAAGCTGCGCACCGCGTACCGGGTCTTCGCTGTGCCCGGCGAGGTGAATCTCGCCTACGGCCTGAGCGGGGATAGCGCCTAACCACGTCTGCGGGTCGATGCCGATATTGCGCGCACTGACAAAGACATTGTTGAGATCGACCAGCAGGCCGCAGCCGGTGCGCCGGACCAGTTCGCTCAAAAAATCGGTTTCCTCATAGTCGTGGCCGCGCAGGTTCAGATAATGGCTGGGGTTTTCGATCAGCAGAGCCCGCCCCAGCGCAGTTTGCGCCGCGTCGATGCGCTCGGCAATCCGCTGTAATTCCGCTGTGGTGCGCAAGACCGGCAAAAGGTCCGGCACGCTTTGACCCTCAAAGCGCGACCAGGCCAGATGCTCGGACACCGCAAAGGGCGTAAAGCGGTCGATCAGGGCGCGAAAGCGCTTCAGATGCGCGGCATCAAGCGGATCGGGGCCGCCCAGAGACAACCCCACCCCGTGCAGGGACAGGGGATGCTCGGCGCGGGCCCGTTCCAGCGCCGCAAGACGCGGGCCACCCTCGACCATGTAGTTTTCGGGGTGAACCTCAAACCACAGGCCGGGGCGGCGGTCGCCCGTCGCCTCCGTATGGTGTTGCGGCTTCAAGCCCAGCCCCGCCCCGATGGTCATGTCAGGCCTTCGGCGTGAGCGAGCCGTTACCCTTGGGCGTCTTGATGGTGACGCAGGTGCCCTTATCGACCAGCTTGAAGGCCTTGCCGTCGTAATCGACCTTGGAACTGCCGGCGCAGCTCGTGCCCGGACCGGCCTTGCAGTCGTTTTGCCCGGCCTTGGCGATGCCGTAGCAGGCTTCCTTGGCGGCAGGGGCCTTTTCGGGCTTCTTGGTATCAGCGGCGACGGCGACACCGGCGGCGAGGGACAGGGCGGCGGCGACAGCCAGACCCGAACGGGAAACAGACATGGGGTTCTCCTTGCGAGACGACGCCTCAGTGCGTCTGGCAGGAGGTACGCGGGGGCCCAAACAAAGGTTACAGAGAGGGCGGACAAAAAAATAAGAAAAAAATAAATGCCAAACCGTGTAACCTCCCTGCGGCCCGTCGCGTACTCCCTCATGCCACACCGGCACTGCACCTATTCAGAGAGGCCACTATGATCACTGTTAAAACCGGCGCCATCATCGCGTCCGCCGCCGCCCTTATGGCCGCCGCCAGCTTCGCCACCGCCGCCACCGCCCCTGCGGGCAGCAAGGGCGCCGCCGTGGCCGCCGACGACATCGTCCACTGCTATGGCATCAATACCTGCAAAGGCACGGCCGACTGCGCTACGACGACGCACGAGTGCAAGGGCCAGAACGTCTGCAAGGGTCATGGCTTCAAGGCTGTCAAGGCCAAGGAATGCCTGGCTCAGGGTGGCGTCATCGGCGATATCGGCTAAATATCTTCCCTGCGGGGCCGGTGTCACGCCGGCCCTTCTCCGGACCTGTCCATGTTCCCTTCCGTCGCATCCTTTGCGGGTTTCGGCCTCGGCCTGAGACCGCCCCACTACGAAGCCATACTGGCCTCGCCCCCTCCGATCGACTTTTTCGAGATCATCTCGGAAAACTTCATGATCGACGGCGGGCGGCCCCTGCATGTGCTGGATCGCGTGCGGGCCGACTATCCCGTGGCCATGCACGGCGTCTCGATGTCGCTGGGTTCGCCGGAAGGTCCGGGGCCCGACTATCTGAGGCGGCTGCACACCCTCATGCGGCGTGTGGACCCCTTATGGGTCTCCGATCATCTGTGCTGGACCGGCGTCAATGGCCGCAACAGCCACGACCTTTTGCCCCTGCCCCTGACCGAGGCGGCGATGGCCACCGTCTGCCGCCATATCGACCGCGTGCAGACCTTCCTCCAACGCCCGCTTCTGATCGAAAACCCCTCGACCTACGTCACCTTTGCCGAGGATACCTACACAGAGTGGGGCTTTCTGACGGAGCTGTGCCGTCGCACGGGCTGCTACCTGTTGCTCGACCTCAACAATGTCTTCGTCAGCGCCCACAATCACGGCTTTTCGGCGCAGGCCTATCTGGACGGCCTGCCGCTGGAGCGCGTGCGTCAGGTGCATCTGGCCGGTCATTCTGAAGGCGAGACCCTGCTGATCGACACCCACGACGCCCCTATCCCTGACGGGGTTTGGGCGCTGTGGGCCAAGGTCGCTCCGCGCCTCAGCCACGCCGCCATCATGATCGAGCGCGACGACGAGATTCCGCCCCTGCCTGAGCTTCTGGCCGAACTCGACACGGCCCGCCGCCTCGCTTCGCCTGTGGTGTACGTATGAGCCTGGCCGACACCCAACGGGATTTTCTGGGTCAGATTCTGGCCTCCCCCGCCCCCACGCTAAGCGAGGGAATGCGCGTCTATCACCACGCCTACCGCGCGCGGCTTCTTGGCGCGATGGCGGAAACCTATGCGCAGGTCTGGGCGTGGCTGGGGGACGAGACGTTTCACTCTGAGGCCCGCGCCTATGTCGAACAGCACCCGTCCACCCAGTGGTCACTGGACGATTATGGGCAGGACTTTGCGGACTTTTTAGCGAAGCGTTTCCCGGATGATCCCGAAATCACCGAACTGGCGTGGATGGATGCCGCCCTGCGGCAGGCCTTTGCCGCCGAAGACGCAGATACGCTCGACGCGACGGCCCTGATGCAGGTCAGCGACTGGGAGACGGTGCGCCTGATCCTCAATCCGTCCCTGCGTCACCGCCCCATTCGCTCCAATGCCCCCGCCCTGTGGCGGGCCCTCTCGAAAGACGAGACGCCGCCGGAGGTGCTCTATTTCGAGGAGACAAGCGGTTTGTGCGTGTGGAAGACCGCACTCGCTTCGCGCTTTCGCACGCTGGAGGCCGACGAATATGCCCTGATCTGCGCGCTTGCCGCAGGTCAGGGGTTTGCCGCCGCCTGCGAAGGGCTGACGCTTCGGGCTGCGGACAGCGACCCCACCGAACAGATCGGCGCGTGGCTGGGCCAATGGCTGGCCGAGGGTCTGGTCACCGGCCTCGCTGGAACAGAGACGACTTCATGAGCCTCAGCCAACCCGACCTGTGGCAGCAGCAGATGCGCGCCGCCCAGCGCGGCGAGGCGGAGCCCTATCGCGCCCTCCTCACCGCCCTGCGTCCCTGGCTTTCCGCCTATTTCCGCCGTCGCCTGCAATCGCCCGACACCGAAGACCTGATCCAGATCACCCTCGTTGCCGTGCATGAAAAGCGCCACACCTATGACCCCACGGCCCCCTTCATGCCGTGGATCGCCGCCGTGGCGCGGCACAAGCTGATCGACCACGTCCGAAAATACGGGCGCTACGTACATGTCGAGCTGAACGAAATGAACGAGCCGGTGGACGAGGCCTCTCTGGGCCTGCCGGCCACCATCGCGCGGCGCGACATTCAGGTGCTGTTGTCGCAATTGCCCGTCGATCAGGCGCGCGTCATCCGCCTGCACAAGGTCGAAGAACTAAGCCTGGAGGACGTGTCGCGTCTGACCGGCAAATCGGTGGCCGCCGTCAAGGTCATCGTCCACAGAGGATTGAAAAAGTTACGGGACAGCGTCGGCGTGCCCCGGAAAGTGTACGAAGATGAGTAACAAGAAGACCCCCGACCTGATCGAGACCTTAAGCCAGTCCGTCAACCCGGTGGCCCCGCTGGGCCGCCGTGGCCTGTGGCTGTGGGTGGGCTTAAGCCTTCTGGCGGGCATCACCTATGTTCTGACGGCTTACGGCGCGCGGCCCGAAATGCGCCTGTTGTTCAGCGAAGGGCGCGTGGCGGATAACCTGTCGGCCTATGCCAAGACGACCTTTTTCATCGGCCTGGCTGCGCTCGCTGTCTGGCAGGTACAGGCCACCGCGCGTCCGGAAGGCAGGCTCACTCGCGTGCAGACCGGGCTTATGGGGCTTGGCCTGATCGCGCTTTTGACCCTGACGGGCATCGATATGGCCGTGAGCGGCCTTTCATCGGCGCTGACTGGCCTGTCCGACGGCGCGCCGGGGTGCTTCCTGACCATACTGTTGGGCGGCATGGTGGGGCTTGGGGTCGGCTGGGCCGTGTGGCTGCGCCAGGCCGCGCCCGGCAATCCGGCCCTGTTCGGGGCGCTGAGCGCCTTTGCCGCCTCCGCCCTGATGACGGTGGCCTATACCCTGCATTGCGACCACGACGCCCCGGCCTATCTGCTGCTGATCTATCTGGCGCCCAATCTGGTCGCCGCCCTGATCGGATCGCTCATCGGGCGAGCGCTGTTCCGATGGTAAAGCCGCCGCGCGACCTGATCGAGCGACTGACCGAAGACCTGCGCCCCGTTAAACCGCTGAGCGCCGGGCGGCTTCTGGGTCTGGCGCTTGTCTTCGCCGCCGTGACCCTGATCTGGGTGTTGGGCATCTATGGGATGCGCCCGGAACTCAGCGATATAGAGGCCGCGCTGACGCAGACCCGCTTTGCCCTGTTCAAACCTCTGCTGTGGGGCTGGGCCGGTCTGTCGGCCCTGCACGCCGCCAACGCCCTGTCGCGCCCCGAAGGCCGCTGCCACTGGAGCGACCTCGCCCCCCTGCCCCTCATTCTGATCAGTCAGGCGACAGGCCTGTGGTGGGCCGTGGCGCACGGCGGCTGGACGGCGGCGCTGAAGGGCGGCTTTGGCGGGGCCACCCTGTGCGGTCTGACCATTATCGTCAGTGCCTGCGTCGCCATGCGTCTGATCACGCCGCTGTGGCTCAACCGCACCGCCTCATCGCAGCCCAGGCTGTTGCGTCTGACCGCGGCACTGGGCTTTGCGACGCTCGCGGCGGCGGCCTACGCCCTGCATTGCCCGATGGATCAGCCCTACTACACGCTCAGCGTCTATCTGCCCGCCGTCGGCATGGTCCTGCTGATCGAAGGCTGGCAGGGGCGCTAGCGAACCCCAATCTGTGGGCGCTAGAGCGATATGTCGAAACGTATGAGCGGTTTTTCCGCATCCCATCGCTACGCGGCAAAAACATAAATCCCACACAGGGCAGATTAAGCGCCAAAGCCCGGCCTCGACGACGTCCGTCATAAAAAATCTGTCACATTTGCCGACTAGAGCGGTTCCCGTCATGCCGCCCGCCCCCCTGCCTTTTCCGTGGATTGCTGATGAGCGTCAGCGCCTGTCGCGCTTTGTCGCGGGCAAGGTGCGCGACCACGCCCTGCGCGAAGACGTGGTGCAGGAGACGCTGGCGCGGCTGGTCGCCTATGTGCGCGATCATCCGGTCGATAATATCGCCGCACTGGCGCGACGCATCGCCCTGAATCTGATCAGCGACCATTTCAGAGCCGCACGTCTGCGCCCCACCGAGGCCATCGAGGACACTCTGGCCTGCGACAACCCCTTGCCGGAGCAGGTCTTGATGCACAAGCAGCGTCTCGAAGCCTTCACCGAAGCCCTGAAGGACATGCCGCCCCTGCGCCGCGACGTCCTGATCCGGCGGCGATTGCATGGCGAAAGTTGCAGTGATATTGCCCGCAGCCTCAACCTGTCGGTAGATGCCGTCGAAAAACACATAACGCGGGGCCTGCGTCAGTTGCATGAGACCCTGGCCAAAGCCGAACAGAAAAGAAAACGCTATGATGCCTGAGCGTGCGGACACCGACGACATATTGTGGAACACCGCCGCCCGCTTTGCCGATGAGACCCTGACCGAAGGGGAAAGCAATGAGGGCCTGCACTGGCGCCGGGCCGATCCCAGGCACGAGGCGGCCTATCGCCGCCTGTTGCAGATCGCACAGGACCGCGCCCTGCATGACGCCCTCGCCACCTTCGAAGCGCCGGTGTCGCGCCGCGCCCTGTGGCAAAGGCCCGCCGTCTGGGGCGGTTTAGGGGTGGCCATGGCCGCCGGCCTCAGCCTGTTTCTCCTGCCGCCGGTCATCGCCGACTGGACGACGCCCTTGTCCGTCTATAGCACGCGACCCGGTGAGGTGCGCGAACTGACCCTTGCCGACGGCAGCCATGTGACGCTGAACGGCGGTTCGCGTCTGGAAACGCGCCTGACGGGCTATCGCCGCCATGTGGCGCTCAAAAGCGGTGAGGCCTATTTCGACGTGGCGCACGACGCCGCGCGCCCCTTCTTTGTCGCCCTGTCGGGCGGTCAGGTGCGGGTCCTGGGCACCGAATTCAATCTCAGCTATCTGCCCCAGGGCGTCGAACTGGACGTTTATGAAGGCAAGGTGCGTCTGACGGGGGATGAGCGCCGCTATGGCGATTTCACGCGCGGTATGCGCGCCAGCCTCGACAAGGGTCAGGTCAAACCCTTAAGCGGCTTTGATCCGCAGGGCGACGACTGGCGCCGCGGCTGGATCGAGCCCGACCACTGGCCGCTGGAGCGCGTCGTGCAGGCGCTCAGCCGTCAGTCCGGCCTGACCATCCGCTTTGCCGACGACACCCTCAAACAGAGGCCGATCGTAGGCCGCATCCGTCTCGATGCCCCCGAAGCGCAGCTGGAGGCGCTGGCGCTGGTTCATGGCTTTACGGTCGAGAAACAGGGCGATGTCCTCACGCTGCGCTGAGGCGGCGAACGGATACCAAGGGTCATTGAAAATGACTCTTGGTATGCCTTTTGAGAATTTCTCATGTCACTGATACATATGAGAAATTCTCGTTTTTTCAACGGCCGTATGCGGTCAGCATCTTCGGCCGTTGGCATGACGCGTCATAAATATTTCACCAAAAACTGTGTCCGGTCCCACCCGCCCCGGTCCGTCCTTAAGCCTGAGCCGCCAGCGGGGATGGGCCCGCGCACCGGCCAAATGGGGATAAGACCGTGACCTTTCATCGCCTTCTTTGCCTGTCGGCTTCGCTGACGGCTCTCACCTTCGGGGGCCTGACCCCGCACATCGCTCAGGCGCAAGCCGTCGCCTCGCGCGCCGTTGATATCGACATCAAGGCGGGCTCGCTTGATACCGCTCTGGTGCAGTTGTCGCGCCTGACCGGCGTGCAGATCGTCGCCGACCCGAGCCTGACCAGCGGCAAGCGCACGGCGGGCTTTACCGGCCGCCTCAGCCTCGATCAGGCCCTGACGCGTCTCCTCCACGGTCAGTCGCTCGCCTACACGCTGAAGGGTCAGGTGGTGGTCATTCGCGCCGGTCAGGTGCAGACCTCCGCCCCCGTGGCCCGCACGGCAGCGACCGCCGCGACGGTGGCGCGCGCCGAAGCGCCGGCCACAGACACCCCGGTCGAAGAGGTCGTCGTGACCAGCTTCCGCAACTCGCTGTCGAAGGCGCTCAATGAAAAGCGCCGCGCCACCAATGTCGTCGATGTCATCAATGCCGAAGACATCGGCAAGTTTCCCGCCAACAATATCGCCGAAGCGCTTCAGCGCGTCCCCGGCATTTCGATCACGCGCGACCGCGGCGAAGGCCTCTTCGTGCGCGTGCGCGGCCTTGGTCCCAATTTTCAGAACGTGACCATTGATGGCCGCAGCGCCGCCGTGAATGAGAACGTCCGTGATTCCGGTCAGTCCGGCCGTCAGTTCCGTTTCGATACGCTGGCCACGGAAATGGTCTCCGGCGTTGAGGTCATCAAGTCGCCTCTGGCCGCCATGGATGAAGGCGCGATTGGCGGGACCGTCAATCTGCGCACCTTCAAGCCGCTCGATTTCAAACGCCCGACCTCGGCCCTCAGCCTGACCTCGACCTATGTTGAGCTGGCCAAGAAGGCCGACCCGAAGATGTCGGGCCTGTGGAGCTGGAATAACGAAGACCGCACGCTGGGCGTGCTCGTTTCGGCCAATTACGGTATCCGCAGCCTGCGCTCGGACCGCATCACCGGGGTGAGCTGGACGACGGGCAAGATCGACGTCAATGGCGACGGCGTGACCGACACCACCTATGTGCCGAGCGCCGTGCGCCCGACGCTGGAAACCGAACGCCGCGAACGCTGGGGCGTCAGCGCCGCCATCCAGTGGCAGCCACGCGAAGGCACCGAAATCGCGCTGTCGCACATCTATTCCCACCTCGACGACTTTTATGACGAGCGGACCTATTCGGCCGACTTCGTTCTCTCCAGCCTCGTTGCCAATACCGGTCAGGTGCGCGATGGCGCGCTGGTGGGTGGGCGCACCAGCTCGACCAGCACACAGATCGGGCGTGAGATTGACTATCTGATCCACGACAATCAGTTGACCGATCTGAGCCTCAAGCAAAAACTGGGGGCCTGGGATTTAAGCGGCAGCGTCTATGTGGCGCGCGCCTATTCCAATACGGACAAGCCGATCACCCGCACCCGCGTGCTGGGGCAATCGGGCGGACTCGACTTCTCCCTCCCGCAGGTCGGCGAGGGCGTGCCGACCCTGACCTTTCTGACCCGCAGCCTCAGCGACCCGATCCTGCCCTTCCGTCGTCTGGAATGGCGTGTCAACGACTCGCTCGACGAAGAAAACGCCGTACAATTCGACGCCCAGCGTGCGCTGAGCTTCGGCCCCTTCAGCCAGATTTCGGCGGGTGTCAAATTCCGCGACCGCTCGCGCCGTTATAACCGCCGCGACATCAACTTCACCAAGGACTTAAGCGGCAAGACCATCGGCGGCAACAACACGCTGTTTGGCCGCGATTTTTACGACACGATCGACGTCGATAACTTCCTCGGCGAAGTAGGTGCCACCCTGCCCGCGACGTGGCTGAGCCCCAACCGTGACCGGTTCGTGGCCATTCTCGATATGTCGGCCATCGCCAATACGGCTCCGGCTCGCGGCGATCTGCGCAACTCCTACTATGTAGCGGAAAAGATCTCGGCGGCCTACACGGCGGCGGATATCGACACGCAGCTGTTTGGGCGCACCCTGCGCGGCGAAGTGGGTGTGCGCTACGCCGAAACCGAACAGGTCTCGCAAGGCCACGCCGATAATGGCACCGCCGCCCTGCCCGTGCGTTTTGAAAAGACCTATCGTGACACCCTGCCGAGCCTCAACCTCGTCTATGAACTGAGTGAGCGCGTGCAACTGCACGCCGCCGCCGCCAAGGTGATCACCCGTCCGTCTCTGGCCGACCTGTCGCCGCGCCTGACGCTCAACTCTTCGGGCACGGTGTTCACCGCGGTCGGTGGCAATCCGCTGCTCGACCCGTTCGAAGCCAATCAGTATGATGTGACGGCAGAATGGTACTTTGCGCCGGGCTCGGCCCTGATCGGCGGCCTTTTCTATAAGGACATCACCACCTTCGTCTATAACCAGAACACCCCCATCGTTATCGACGGCCAGACCTACACCCTGACCGCTCCGGTCAATGGCGGCAGCGCCTGGGTGAAGGGAATGGAGCTCGCCTGGCAGCAGAATTTCCGCGATCTGCCCGCCCCGTGGGACGGTCTGGGCGCTCTGGCCAGCTATACGCGCACCGACTCCGAGGCCACCTACTCGCCGACTCTCATCGACAAGATGCAGAACGTGGCCAAAAACAGCTACAACCTGACGGTCTATTACGAGAAGAACCGTCTGGGGGCACGCCTGTCCTATGCCTGGGTCGATGATGTGCTGGCCTCGGTCGGCACCGGCGGTCTGGCCAGCCTCAACGACAAGGCCTACGGATCGCTCGATGGCAATGTCAGCTATAAGATCGACGATCAGTTCACGCTGGTCATCGAAGGCCAGAACCTGACCAACGAAGCGCAGTGGCAGTTCACGCAAAACGGCCAGTTCGGCGGCTATACCTTCAATGGCCGCAGCGTCTCTGTGGGCGTGCGCGGCAAGTTCTAGGCCGGTCAGCGGCCTTCTACACTGCGAGAATCAGACGAGCGGAAGCGGGACGGCGATCAGCATGGTCGTCCCGCTTTTCCTTTTATCCCCTCTCGCATGCACGCATAGCCCCCGAATAGTCGGCACCCTTAACTAGCGCGGCGCGAAGCGAACGGTGAGCGGTTGATCGAGGGACTGAGAGCCAGGTGTCGTCGAAATACCGCAAACCTATCACGTGTCCGTAAGCGGGCGGCGTGCGTCCTGAAAGGCCCAGCGAAGGGTTTTGGCAACGCTTCTCGCACTGGCTCGAACGAGAGGACGCAGCCCAGGCGCAACATGGAGATGATGTAAGGCCTTGGCCCACGCTGGCATCAGATCTACGGCCGCTGTCATTATAAGATGATGCGCGGGCTGGGCGGACAACGAGGCGGGCCGTTGCGTAAACAGAAGCTCGGTCACGGTTCGGGTTCTGGTCGACACGCGCAATTCGGGAAGAAAGCGCGTAATCAACAGCTCCGCTTCGGCGCGTGTCTGGGGCACGGGGTGGGCGCCCAGGCGTTTAGCGATAAGCCCGGCCTCCCGCACATATTGGTCCTGATCAGAGACGCTCATGTAAGGCTCTGCGTAGGCAATCCACGCGTCGAGAAAGCCGAGCGTTTCGCAAACATGCACCCATGCGAGCAGCCACGGATCATCAGCCCGGTAAGGCTGACCGTCCTCCATAACCCCCTGAACCTGCCTATGGATGGCCCGGACTCTGTCAATGGCCCCGTCGGCTTGCTCTCGTTCGGCAAAGGTGGTGACAGCGATAAAGCGCGCCGTCCGCCGCAGACGCCCGCTCATGTCCTCTCGGAATTGACTGTGATCCCAAACCCCTGCGAGGGCCGCCGGGTGCAGCATCTGTACAAGCAGCGCCGTTACGCCCCCGATCATCATGGTGGTCACGTCCGAATGCACCCGCCAGATTACCGAGTCTGGTTGAAACAACGCATGGTTAGACCGGACGACAGGGGTTTCGCCCTTTGCGGGGTCATTAAAGACGGCCCGAACGCGAGACACGAGCACATCTTTTAAGGGGCTTGTCAAAGACCGTTTGGCAATCATAACACTCCCCCATGGGGCCGAGCTTTTTAGGCCGCGTCCGTCGTTTGGCGTCTTATGTAGCTATACGCCCATTCGTCCTGTTTCGAGCACTGAACTCTTACTCAGGCAAGATTTGCGTGCAGCAACGCTTATCATCCCGCCTCACGGTAGGGAATGACCTGCCTTCCAAACTCACTTTTCCAATCCCCCCAGTCCATTTTTCTTGCCCCGGCGGCCACAAGTCGCCCGCCGGGCCATGGGTGCCGGCAAAATGCGCGCATATTCAGGGTAGGGACCTGTCAGGGGGGTTGCCTTGCCGCCGCGGATGCCGTCACGTAAAAAGCGATAAGCCAAGAAGGGGAGGTTACACCGTGCCATCCAGATTCGCGTCCTTCATCATCGCCGCCGCGTTTCTCGCAACGCCTCCAGCGGCGATGGCCCTGCAGCAGGCCTCAGCCTTGGCACCCAAAATGACGGAGGTCCCCCTTTACGGTGACGCCCCCATTCCAAATTCGAAACCTGTGGCAGACACCGAAACAGGCGCGCAAAAGGGCTGGATACAGAATGTGTCGCGGCCCGCGCTTCAAATCTATCTGCCGTCACCGGCTAAAGCGACGGGCACCAGCGTCCTCATAATCCCTGGTGGCGGCTATGCGGGCCTGACCTTCGACTACGAAGGCGTTCAGCAGGCGCACTACTTCATCGATCATGGCATCGCTGCCTTTGTCCTGAAGTACCGTCTGCCGAGTGATGCGACGATGGAGGATAAATCGATCGGGCCTCTGCAGGACGCGCAGCAGGGTCTGCGGTACATCAGGCTAAACGCCAGCAGCTGGAACCTCGACCCGGCGCGCGTCGGGGTGGTTGGCTTTTCGGCAGGCGGCCACCTCGCGTCGACACTGGCAACCCATTTTCAGAAGGCTTATGCCCCGAACCCTGAGAACGTAAATCTCCGTCCAGACTTTCAGGTGCTCGTCTATCCGGTTATCAGTATGGATGCCAAGATCACCCACATGGGCTCAAGGACCGCGCTCCTCGGTGCATCACCATCAGATGCTCAGATCGAGGCGTTTTCAAGCGATCGAAACGTAACGACCGCCACACCGCCCGCTTTGATTCTTCACGCCGCTGACGACCAACTGGTGGATCTCGACAATAGCCTGGCTTATCTCGAATCCCTTCGGCATGCGGGCGTCCCTGTTGAGGCGCGGATCTTCAGTAAGGGGCAACATGGCTTTCCTTTGTTGCCCCGCAGTACCTGGCAGGGTGCCATAATGGACTGGATCACCGCGAACGGCTGGCTCAGTCCGCGTAAACCGTAAGGCTCCCGAAAAGCACAATCACGGCTGACCGCTGCCTTAGGCGAACACGACGCTTATGACCTTATAGCCCCTTTTTTTGGCGGGTTCAGTGGAACCTGATACTCATCTTGATGCCGTAGAGAGGACACTCGCCCTAAGAAGGGCCCTGTTCAAACCTAACGTCTGACCCTATCTTTGTGTCTATATGGCCGTAAAAACCACCCTCAATGCGACGAACCTTGCCGGGATGCTATGTCCTTGCTGCGCGATCTGGCGGTCGTTCTTGTCGAGGATGAGCCAGATGCAAAATGTTCTTCGCCGATATGGGTTCGCTCGACTTGAAACGTAGCATGGCTGATGGCATGACGACTGGCGACCTCGTGGGCCAAGGCGAGAATGGTGTCGTCGTTCGGTCGGTCATCGACCAGAAGGTGGGCAGTCAGGCTGTTCTGACCCGTCGTCACACTCCAGATATGCAGGTCATGCACGTCGCGCACGCCATTGATGGCCGCAAGTTCAGTCTGAACTCTTTGCAGATCGACGCCTGCGGGAACGCCTTCGAGCAGAACATGGAGACTTTCTGACAAAAGACGCCATGTGCGGGGCACGACCCATAACCCGATCAACACCGCCAGAATCGGATCGATCTGGGGGATTTTAGTGATGTAGATCAATACGGCGGCGATGATGACGCCGATTGAGCCGAGCATATCTGCCAGCACCTCAAGATAGGCGCCCTTCATGTTCAGGCTTTCGTCGCTACCGCCTTGGAGCACCTTCATGGCAAGCACATTGACGATCAACCCGAGGACCGCGACGACCAGCATCCCGGTCGTCTGGATTTCCGGCGGTGTATGAAATCTCTGCCAGCCTTCGTACAGGATGTAGATGGCCGCGGCGAAAAGGGCCAGCGCGTTGAAGACGGAGGCAAGCACCTCGAACCGGCGATAGCCGAAGGTACGTTTGCTGTCGGCGGCACGCTTTCCGATCTGAATCGCGATATAGGCGATGATGAGGGCCGCGACGTCGGTCAACATGTGTGTCGCATCCGACAGGAGTGCCAGGCTGTCGAACAGTACCCCGCCGATAATTTCGGCAATCAGGAAAGTCCCGGTCAGGGCTATAGCGATCAGCAGGCGTCTTTCGTTGGTCACACCCGCCGCGTGGTTATGCTTGTGACCGTCGTCATTGGAGTGTTTACCGTGATCGTGGGACATAAGAGCCTCCCGAAAATGACGGGCGCAGCCACAGGCCGCGCCCGTCGGGCTTAATTAAGACCGGCTTTCCGCTTTGATTTCAGTCTTCGAAGCGCGTCGACCGTGGACGATGCGATAGAGTGCTGGCAGGACCAGTAGCGTAAGGATCGTCGAAGATACGATCCCCCCTATCACAACGGTCGCCAGTGGCCGCTGCACCTCGGACCCTGCGCCCACATTGAAGGCCATCGGTACGAAACCGAGCGACGCCACCAGTGCCGTCATCAGTACGGGGCGCAGGCGCGTCAAAGCCCCCTCGATAATGGCGTCATCGAGCAGTTTGCCATCCTCTCTGAGCGACTTGATAAAAGTCAGCATGACCACGCCATTGAGCACCGCCACACCGGAGAGGGCAATAAAGCCGACCCCTGCGGATATTGACAGAGGAATATCACGCAGAGCCAGCGCCACGACACCGCCGGTGAGGGCTAGCGGCACCCCGGAGAAGACAATGAGGGCATCTTCCATCGTGCTGAACAGCATGAATAGCAGACCGACTATCAGGATCAGGGCAATCGGCACTACGATCTGAAGTCGTTGTGCTGCCGAGGTCAGTTGTTCGAAGGTGCCGCCGTAGGTGATCCAGTAGCCTTCCCGCATCTTGACCTGTGTCGATACCTTTTCCCTGACGGTCGTCACGAAGGTGCCGAGGTCTGCCCCGCGCACATTGGCCGTGACCACGACGCGGCGCTTGCCTTCTTCCCGGCTGATCTGGTTAGGCCCGTTGATCATCTCGATGCGCGCAATATCGGCCAGCGGAATATAGCTGGCGCCTGTCAGACCGTCGGCTAAGTCACCGCCAGCGCTGACGGGCACACGCAGGCGTCCGATCTCGGCGAGATTTGCCCGACGATCCTCCGGGAGACGGACGATGACATCAAAGCGGCGGTCGCCCACGAATATCTGTCCCGCTTTCGTGCCGCCCAAAGCCGTCGCGACCACGTCTTGTACCTCGGCGACGCTTAACCCCAGACGTGCCATGGCGGCGCGATCGGGCGAGATCTGGAGCATGGGCAGGCCTGAGACCTGTTCCACACGCACATCTTTGGCGCCGGGAATAGCGGACATGACGCGCTGAATGTCGTTGCCCGTTCTTAGCAACTGATCGAGATCGTCGCCGAAGATTTTCACCGCCACGTCCGAGCGCACCCCGGAGATAAGCTCGTTGAAGCGCATCTGAATCGGCTGCGTGAACTCGTAATTATTGCCGGGGATTTCTTCGACAGCTTTCTGCATACGTTCGACAAGGTCATTCTTGGGTTCTTTTGGATTTGGCCAGTCCTTGCGATCCTTGAGAATGACAAAGGTGTCGGCGACGCTGGGTGGCATGGGGTCGGTCGCTACCTCCGCCGTACCGATCTTGGCGAAGACCCGCTCGACTTCCGGGAATGTTTTCAGGCGCGCCTCGACGGCAGCCTGCATGTGTACGGACTGGGTCAGACTGGTTCCGGGGATACGCATGGCGTGAAGCGCCACATCGCCCTCATCCAGTTGCGGGATGAACTCCGCGCCCAGACGGGTGGCGAGGAAGCCGGATGCGAGGGCCAGAATGACGGCGCCGGCCACAACCGCGTAACGGGCCTTGATCGACAGACGAAGGACCGGTTCGTAAAACCGGCGTGCCCCGCGCATGACGAAGCTTTCCTCCTCCTGCACCTTGCCCCTGACGAACATGGCGACGGCCGCCGGAACGAAGGTGAGGGACAAGATCAGTGCCGCCCCAAGCGCTATCACGACCGTCGCCGCCATCGGGTGGAACATCTTCCCTTCGACGCCCGACAGAGCGAAGATCGGGAAGTAAACGATGGTGATGATCAGGACACCGAACAGTGAGGGCTTGATGACCTCGGCCGACGCTTTCGAGGCCAGATCGAAGCGTTCGTCGCGCGTCAAAAGACGCCCGTGGTTATGCTGCGCCTCGGCAAACCGCCGCAGGCAGTTTTCCATGATGATCACGGCCCCATCGACGATCAGACCGAAGTCGAGCGCCCCCAGCGACATCAGGTTTCCCGAGACCTTGTTTTCAACCATGCCCGTGATCGTCATCAGCATGGCGACCGGAATTACCAACGCCGTGATAATCGCAGCACGGATATTGCCGAGCAGCAGGAATAGGATGACGATGACAAGCAGAGCCCCTTCGGCGAGGTTCTTTTCGATCGTGTGGATCGTCCGCTCAACCAGTGTCGTGCGATCATAGACCGACACCGCCGAGATGCCTTCCGGCAGGGATTTGCTCGCCTGTGCCAGTTTAGCCGAGACCGCATTCGCCACGGTGCGGGAGTTTTCGCCGATCAGCATATTGACGGTCCCGATCACGACCTCCTTGCCATTCTGGGTCGCCGCTCCGGTGCGCAGTTCCTCACCGAGGATGACGTCTGCCACATCGGCAATGCGGATCGGTACACCCATGCGGGTCGCGACGACGATCTGCGACAGGTCGCTGATATTATTGACCTGCCCCGGCACGCGGACGAGGAACTGTTCACCGCTTTTCTCGACGTAACCCGCGCCGCGATTGCCGTTGTTGCGTTCCAGCGCTTGGATGACATCCGCCATGGTCATCGCGTAGGCGGACAAACGCTCAGGATATGGCGTCACGTGATACTGGCGCTCGAACCCGCCAATGGTGTTGACCTCCGTCACGCCCGGTGTGTTGCGCAGTTGCGGACGGATCACCCAATCCTGAAGCGTGCGCAGGTCTTCCGGCGTGTAAGCCGATCCATCCGCCTTGCGAGCATCAGGCTTCGCTTCGACCGTGTACATGAAGATTTCACCGAGACCGGTCGAGATCGGCCCGAGTTGCGGTTCAGAACCGGCCGGAAGCTGGCTTCTAACCGACTGCACCCGCTCGTTGACAAGCTGGCGTGCAAAATAGATATCGGTGCCTTCCTTGAAGACGACAGTGACCTGAGACAGCCCATAGCGAGAGATCGAACGGGTGTAGTCGAGACCCGGCAATCCGGCGATAGCGGTCTCGACCGGGAACGTGATGCGTTGTTCGGCCTCCAGAGGTGAATAGCCGGGGGCTTCGGTATTAATCTGAACCTGAACATTGGTTATGTCGGGCACGGCATCGATGGGCAGTCGGGTGAAATTGTAAACGCCGAGAGCCGACAAGGCCAGAACGACGATCATGACGATCCAGCGGTGCCGGATCGATTGCGCGATGATTTTTTCAAGCATGACCGGCCTCAGTGCTCATGCTCGGCGCCGGACTTTTCGATGTCCGCGCGGATGAGGAAGGCACCTTTGGTGACATAGGTTTCACCCGGCTGAAGGCCATCGATGATTTCCGCGGACAAGGTCGACTGACGTCCAAGTTGCACGGCTCTGGGGTTATAGGTCGTGCCCGTCTTTACGAATACGACCTGGCGCCCTTCAAAGGTTTGCAGGGCATCGGTCGGGACGACGATATTCGCCGGGGATTGCGCGGTCACGAACTGGCCTTCAATGGCCATGCCGGGACGCAGGTCCATGGCCGCTGATGTCGGTAGTTTGACAATCGCGGTAATGGTCTGAGTGCGCGGATCGACCGCCGGCAGAAGCGAACTGACTCTGGCCGTTATGACCTTGCCGCTCAGCGTTTTGATGCTGACGGCCTGACCGGCTCTGATAGTCTCGGCATCTCGTGGGAACAGATAGAAGGCGGCTTGCAGCGTATTCGGGCTGGCGATCACATAGATGGCGCGCTCGACGGCAATGTCACCCACATTGGCGTTCTTCTCGACGATCGTACCTGAAATACCGGCAGGGATCGAATAGGTTTGCAGACTCTCGCTCGACTCGACGCGTGCGAGGACCTGCCCTTTAGATACCTGCTGACCCAGTTGCGCGTTGAGCGACATGATGCGACCCGGATACCAGGCGCGCACCTCGCCCTTGCCTTCCGGGGCGATCTCGACGCGACCGGCTATGTCAACCGTCTGGTCGATTTGGCCCGGCCCAGCCGTGCCGACTTCGACACCGCCTTCGCGCGCGGCTTCATCACTAAGAATCGCGCTTTCGGCACCTTCGCCACCGTCTTCGTGGCCGTGCTCGCCGTCGGTGTGTTCGGCTTCAACAGCGGGCTTTTCGGTTTCAGCGGCGCCTTTGGGGTTTTCACCACAGGCGGACAACATCGCCATCACGCCAACACCCGCCAGTAACCAAAGGCGGCTTCGGGTTAAGATTACAAAGTTCATTTTCATATCCTTCAGGCGCAGCCCATCCGTGACGGCGCGCCGTTAAATTCAGTTTTGAGCGGCGGTCTGGATCAGCGGTGCCCACTGACCCGAAAGGCGATCCCGCGCGGCTTTTTCGATGTGGAATTGCTTCAGGATCTCGACGCGGCGTGCTCTAGCGTTGATCAGCGTTTCCTGTGCGCCGATGACATCGCGGTAAGTGAATCCTCCGCGTGCGAAGCCCTCCCGAACCTGCGCTACGGCCTTCTCCGCCATCGGGATGACCTCGGTCTCGATGCGCCGCGCTTCCTCCGCGAGATTTGTCATGCGGATCGTTGCCGCGGCGATGTCGCGTTGCCGGATACGCTCGGCGACTTCAAGGTCGGCTGCCGCCGCCTCGGCATCGGCGCGCGTACGCTCGATATTGCCCTGGTTGGTGTCGAAGCGGTTAAGCGGTATTGAGCCCCCGACCAAAAACGCCACGGAACCATCATCCCGGAAATGGCGGATACCGGCAGATAAGGTTGGGTCCTGCACCCTGCGTGTCGTTTCGACCCTGACTTGCGCGGTTGACAGACGCTGCCGCGCTCGCAGCACCTCCAGGTCAGGGGTGTCAAGCAGGTTCGGTGTTGCCGAAACCGCGCTGGTATTTTGCAGCACAGTAGGATCGAGCGTGAAATCGGCTCCTCCACCCCACAGCGCCGCGAGTTGCAGCTTGAGCTGCCGCGCTTTCGCCCTCGCCTGATCAAGGGCAATGCGGGCATTGGCGACATCCGTATTCGCCAGTGATCCGGCAAACAACGGATCGCGTGCAGCCCTGACGCGTCGGCTAATTTCTGCTTGCGACTGCTCGGCAAGGTTCAGGCGTTCCTGTGCCACGCCGATTTCGGCCTCGGCAGCGACCGCCTCGACCCAAAGCGACTGCGCCGTGTTCATCGCGTCCCAGGTTCGGGCCCGTCCCTGAGCCAGAACAAGGTCGCGTTCCGCCGATGCAACGCCGACACGCGCCTGACGCTTGGACTTGCGCTCCAGCGGCTGCTCGTAGCTCAGGGTGAATTCCGCTGAATTGAGGCCGCTATACGGGTTGGAGCCGAGGAAATTTTCAGCCTCGATCCCGAGGCTGGGGTTGGGCCGAACACCCGCCTGTCGAATATTGGCGTCGGCAGCCGTCAGGCGGCGCTGCGTCGCCGTGGAAGTCGGATCCGCTGATACCGTGCGGTTCAGGGCTTCGGTCAGGGATAAGGGGGCTGATTGGGCATTCGCCCATAGCGGTGCAGCCAGCACAAGGCTGGAGGCGATCGCACTCACCAATGCGAGCCATCGCCAGGCGCGGGGTCCGCGCAAGGAAGAGGAAGTCATGAAGATATCTCGTGGAAGGATTCAGACGAGCGGCGCAAAGCGCGGATCAGGCGTCAACGAAATCCATTCACACGCGCGGAGGCTGAAAAGGCAGATCGGCCCAAAGGTCCGCCAGAGGCGAAGCCTGCGCGGGCACGAATTTAACCTGTGTCAAAGCCAGACTAATCGAGTCATTTTGCGATCTTACCGCCAGGCCTTGAGGCACTTCACTCGAATTGTGGTGATGGTGGTGGATCGTGACCAGATCGTTAGTTGAGGTTTCACCGGTTCCCAAATGACCAACGCATTGCCCGTCTTTATCGGAACAAGTCGCCGCCCATCCACCATCAGCAAGTTGCTGATCGCCGGCAACCTGATGTTCAAGAATTTGCAAGGCCGAATGCCCCAATTCAAAACCAGCCATCACGACCGCCACCATGCACAGGATGGCGCTGAACGCGACTAAGCGGGAGATCAAGGTGCGTGGAACGGACTGCATTTGAGCCGGGTGCTTGAGGGAGCGCAAGTTATACTGAAAAGACGAACTGCTGAGAAGGCGTTATCTTGTACGACCCCGCTCGGAGATCATATCTACCGGGCATGTACCGCAATTTGGTGCGCCTTTAATGTTCAGAGGCCAAGTACCTGACGGCCATCCGCTCTGTTCGCGATGTTGAGGCGCGGACGGCCGTGCTTGTGGGTTCAGGAGCGCAGGTCGGCGAACGGCTGTCTTAAGGCAGCGCTCTAAAATCGACGCTTGTTAGAGGCGGCTCAAATCTCAGCGCCTTGATCACCATCTGAGTGTTCTAATATGCACGCGACACCGTCAGCCACAATACTGGAGGCGTGGGCGGCGTCCGCTGTGAGCCGAGCCGAAGCGTAAACGGATTGCCATAAGCCAGCGTGTTGGCATCCGGAGGGGAATGGAACTGCGCCCTTGCCCCGAAACTCCAGTCTTGCCGTTGATAGGTGGCGGACAGATTGACGGTCACATAATCTCCCATGACCGCTTCTGACTCTTGGCCAAAATTCAGATGGGATCGCCCCTGATAGGTCAAACCGGCCTCATGGGTCCACGCGCCGCGCGTGGTGCTCATGCTCTTTCGAACCGACAGGTGCAGATTTGTCCTCGCAATATTGGGCAGTGTCGCATCTTCTTCGCTGACAAAACCCGCGTCCGGACTGGTGAGTTTAGAGGCGTTGATCAGCCACGCACCGTGCAGGCTCCACTGATCGGGCAACTGCCAGTCGGCTTCGGCTTCAAAGCCGCGATTGACGCCGCTGCCAATGTTAACGGTCACGGGCAGCCCAGACGCCTGAAACTGATCACTCTGGATATTGTCCCAGTGGACGTTGAAGAGGCTGTGATTGAGCAGGAGCCTCCCCTCGTCGAGCCGTGTCTTCAGTCCGACTTCAAGACTGTTTAATTCATCCCCCCGGTAACGCGGCGGCAGTGGGTCGTTGGCCTTCAATGCACTGGTATTGTAGCCGCCGCCGCGATAGCCCTCCGCCGCCTGTACATAGGCCATGAACTCCGCCGTAGGTTGGTAGCGCAATACGATCTTGTGCGCCAGATGTCTGTCGCTGGCCTGTCGTTCGATACCCATCTCATCCGGCGTTTGCACGGCATAGCTGCGGTTGATTTGGCTTCGCACATCGTGGCGGTAGTAGGCATAGCGGGCGCCGACGGTCAGGGTCCAACTCGGTCTCAGTGTCACGGAGACCTCGCCAAAGGCCGCGAGGTCGGCGTATTCGTCCTTCCGCCGCTCGGAATAGAGGGTACGATTATCCGCCGTCGTGGTCAGAACGGGGCGAAAAATCTCTGATCCTGAGGTGGCATAAAGGCCCGCGAGCCAGCGCAGCGGCTGGTCAGACGGAGATACCCACACCCCCTCGGCCGTGGTCAGCTCAACGGCCTGAGCCTCTCTGCACACGAGTACGCCATCCGGACGGGTCAGGCTGAGGTCCTGGGCTGTTAATTTTCGCCGAGAATTGACCCAGGATTTTCACTGAGAATTGACCCGCTAAAAGGTATAATGGTGCGGGGTTTCAGTGCGTCAAGACATAGTTTTCTCCCTCTTGGTTTTGGCGGTTGCGGAACAGAAAGAGTAAAGCGGTTTTCGGTGGCAGGTGTCTCCGTTCTTCACCGAACTATCTGACCGGCACCCGCTTCGCCGGCTCGATATGCCAGCGGCGCTGAGCCGGGGTGGCACCGTCCACACCGTTGACGCGGCGAAGCGTGTAGCTTCGCTTGAAGCGCTGATGCTCGCCGGTCTTTAGCACGGCATCGATGGTGACCGGCACGCTCTGAAACACCGACCCGGCTCCGGCATCGCCCTCGGGCAGTTCCCCAATCGTCACCCTAGTGGACTTCGTCTCTGCAAAGCCTGCGCTGAACCGCGGTAAGGACTGGTTGGGTGGACCGCCCTCGCCCCATTGCGACCAGGCGGTGCCGTAATCATTCGCATTGATGGCCGAATGATAGAAGCGGACGACCGCCGCTGCCGCTTGCGGTTGCGACTTCCCGGGTGAAGGCGAAAACGCTGTGGGTACCTTGCTGGCTCAGTCTGCCTAGGACCCGCGATCTGCAACGTCTTTGGGTCAATGATATGCGCGGACTGAAAAATCGGCGCGATCGGGTCCAAAGATAGACAGGCCCCTACATTATATTATAAATCGGCGCCTCGCGTATCGAGGTGAAGGCTTGAGCCGTAACACCACCACAAGACCGGAGAATAGTCATATCGACACAACAGCGGCGGCTGCCCTTCGCGGCGGCCATGTGCTGCGACCCTCCGTGCCTCCGTTTTCAGGATCGTCTATGAAGTCCCTGCTCGTCTGTCTGTCTCTCTCCGTTCTGTGCGTTGCCCCGGCTATGGCCGAGGCCCCGGCCCCTCTGTCGTCCGAATTGCGCGCCGCCCTGGCGCGGACGCCGAATACGAAAAAGGCGCGCAATATCATCCTCTTCATCGGGGATGGCATGGGTATCAACTCCGTCACAGCCGGGCGGATACTGGCCGGTCAGACGCGCGGCGTGGACGGGGCCTCGTATCGCCTGACCTTTGAGGGCCTGCCCTATACGGGCCTGTCGAAGACCTATTCGGCCGACAAGTTCGTCACCGACTCCGCCAACGGGATTTCGGCCATCACCACAGGGGTCAAGACGATCAATGCCGCCATCGGCGTCGATGCGACCGTCAGAAGCGATGACTGCGCCTCGTCTCTGAAGGGCCGCATCCCGACCATTGCCGAAACCCTGAAAGCGCAGGGCAAGGCCACAGGTATTGTCACCACGGCCGGCTTGACCGACGCCACACCGGCCGGAGCCTACGGCCACGTGCCGTCGCGCGGCTGGCGCTCAGATGCTGAACTGCCCGCCGCAGCGAAACAGGCCGGGTGCATCGACCTCGCCCGCCAGATGATCGAAGCGCCGAAGGCCATGCGCCTTGATGTGGCACTGGGCGGTGACCGCGCGCGGTTTGTGACAACGGCGCAGGGCGGCAAGCGTCAGGACCGTGACCTCACGGCCGACTGGCGCAGCCTGCCGGGCGCGGTACTCGTCAGCGACAAGGCGGGCCTGAACGCCGTGGATCCCAAAACGACGAAGACTTTGCTCGGCCTGTTTGCCGATGGCGACCTGCCTTCGGTCGTCGATCACAAGGATCAGGGGCCGACGCCCACTCTCGAAGAGATGACCCGTACCGCCATCTCGGTCCTGTCACAGAATAAGGACGGCTTCTTCCTGCTGGTCGAGTCCGCTTCCATCGACAAATGGCACCACGAAAACAACGCGTATCGCGCCCTGACCGACGTCGATGAACTGGACAAGGCGGTGAAGGCGGCGCTCGCCATGACCGACGCGGCTGACACCCTGATTATCGTCACCGCCGACCATAGTCACGGCCTGACGCTCAATGCCGGATCGACGCGCAACGAGCCTATTCTGGGGCTGGCGCGCAAGAATGGCGTCAATGAGCCGGACAAGACCGGCCAGCCGCGTCTGAGCCTCAGCTATGCCACCGGCCCCGGCGCGCGCCCCGCAGGCAGCCCGCCGCTGACGGAAGAGGAGGCACTATCGCCCGACTTCCATCAGACTGCCTTAACGCCAATGTCGAGCGCCCAGCACGCCGGCGAGGACGTGCCCGTCTATGCCTCCGGTCCGTTTGCGCACCTTCTGACCGGGACGGTGGAATCAACCTTCCTGTATGAAGTGATGCGCTACGCGGCCTCCCGGCGTTAGACCGGAGCCCAAACCAACAGAGCGGAATGACGATGTCATCAACCGTCATTCCGCTCTTACGCGTCACTGTGGGTTCAGATCGGACGATCCGGGTGCGCCGGGTGCGGTTCTGCGCCTTCAGCGTTCAGACTGCGCAGCAATAAACCGCGAAAGCCCTCCCGGAACTGCGCCAGGGCGTGGCTGATGGTCAGAAGTTCCGCCTCACTGCTCACCCCGTGTCGCTCCTTCATGTCGCGGCACTGATCATAAACGCCTGACAATTGCCGCGACATATCTGAAACGAGCTGTTCCAGCGTGGCCTGAGCTTCTGGCGGTAAGGAGGGCACATCATCGAGATAGACAATGCGTGACTGCGACTCATCGTTCGAAGTTTTAGACTTTTGGGTGCGCGGCTTCCTCATGACACACGCACCGTCGCCAGGAACTTGTCCATCTCGTGGTGCAGACGTTCAGCCTGAACCGCGAGTTCGGCGGAGGAGTTTTGCACCTGCACGGCGGCTTCACCGGTTTGTTCGGCGGCCTGCGCCACACCGGTGATGTTGGAAGTCACCTCCTGTGTGCCGACCGAGGCCTGATTGACCGCCTGAATAATCTCCTGCGTCGCGGCATTTTGCTGCTCGACCGCCGAGGCGATAGCCGTGCTGGAATGGTTCAGGCTCTGGATCGTGCCCGCAATATTGCGCATGGTTGTCGCCGCGCGCTCGGTGGCCTCCTGAATCTTGGCCACCTTTTCAGAGATGTCGGTCGTGGCTCTGGCGGTTTGCGAAGCCAGCGCCTTGACCTCAGCGGCGACGACGGCAAAGCCCTTACCCGCTTCACCGGCGCGTGCGGACTCGATGGTGGCGTTGAGCGCCAGAAGGTTGGTCTGGCTGGCGAGACCCGCGATCAGATCGACCACGCCACCGATGGAGGTGGCGGTTTCATTGAGTTCGCTGACCACGATCTGCGCTTCTTCGGCTTCGCGAACCGCTGTCGCGGCGACCGTTGCCGAGGTTTCGACCTGACGACCGATTTCACCGACCGAGGCCCCCAGTTCTTCGGTCGAGGCCGCCACTGAGGTGACATTGGCCCCGGCCTCTTCGGCGGCGGCGGAAACGGCGACGGACTGCGCGGAGGCCTCCTGCGCCGTGGCGCTCAGTTGCGCGGCAGCGGCCTGCATTTCAGTGGCCGCAGACGACACCAGAGTGACGATGCCGCCGACCGACTTTTCGAAATCATCCGCCAGCCCCAGCATGATCTGCTTGCGCTCCTGTTCGGTGCGCAGCTTCTGTGCGGCAGCGTCCGCTTCCAGTTCACGGGTGCGCACCGCATTGTCGCGGAAGATAACCAGACCCTTGGCAATATCACCGCATTCATCACCGCGGTTGGCACCGCTGATCTCCGTTTCAAGCTGACCATTGGCCAGTTTGCGCAACTCTTCAACCGAGCGGTTGAGCGGCACCGAAATACCGAAGTGGGACATCAGAAGACCCGCCGCGAGGCCTGAGATCACGCCCAAAGCCGCGACAATGATCATGACCATAGCGGCCTGACTGCCTTGCGCCTTTGCGGTTTCGGCCGTTTTGGAGCCGCGCGCATCAATACGATCCACATAGGCCTTGACGGCCGCTTGTAAGGTGTCGGCACGCTTTCGGTTTTCAGCGACCTGCCCGTTGATCGTGCGCTGGGCTTCGGACAGGTTCACATGGCTGCTGACAGAGCGGGCCATTTCATAGGTTTTATCAAGGCCCCGCATGTATTCGGTGTATTCCGCCTGAATATTGTCGAGTTGACGCTTTTCCTCGTCATCGGCGGTCTCATAGGCCTTTTTCAGGCGTTCCGCGAACTGCTGGCGATTGTTGTCGGCGATTTCAGACGCCGCCTGTATGGTCTGTAGGGAGGGATCGGCCGCAACGCGATACTCACCGCGGTTGAGTATTATGGCGTTCTGGTTCATGCGGGCACCCAGCGTTGCCGCAGAATTCACCTTATCTACCGTACCCAGATTTTCATTGAGGAAGTTAATTCTCGATATTCCGAACGCCGAGATAACGACGGTTATTAATCCCATCATGACGATGAGGATCAGCAATTTTGTACCGATACGCAAGTTTTGCATTTTTAGCCCCCGATAACTGGTAATACGAACAAAACGCCCCTATGACGTTTCGGGTTGGTATCGGCTTCGGAGACACCCTCCTCTGCCGGTGCGCGCTCTTTCCGTTCCTAAGCGTTCGGGACAGGGCGGGTTCGCACCGGTAAAAGGTTAAATATGTCGGTAAACAAAAATATGTGTCGGAATGCGACAGAACGGCACAGTTGCGACAGAAATTGATAGTTTTACATTCATTTCAGGCCGTTTCGGCCAAACTTTGCGCTAAATACACTCAATAGCGGCTTTTCTAAACGCTCAAAGCATCAGGGTTTACATTAAGGCTCGTTCACACAACTCACACTCAGGGTCAGACGGCCCTGGGCATCTGTGGCATAGGTCACACCCGCGGATTCCATGGCCTCCAGGATAGCCACGAGGCTGGAGAGTCGGAAGGCGTCGGTCAGGGGACCGGAGGTGGTCAGGATGCGATTGACGGTGGAAGTCGAGAGTTGCGCCCGGCTGGCCAGCTCGCCGTAGCTCCAGCCCAGAGCGGCGCAACCGGCGCGAAGCAGGCCGGCGGTGAGACGGGCGATGAATCTGTTTTTTGTGCGACCGGCCGATTGGGCCATCACGGTCAGCGGCGCGGCGCTGACATAGCCAGACCAGCCGACAAAACGACCCTCTTCGATATAGGGCGCGCCTCTGATCTGATAGGTGCGTGTCAAGCCATCGGCACCCACTATGCGCACCGGCAGGCTAAAAGGCGCCTCCGCATGGGCTATGGTCATGAATTCCTGCAAAAGGGGGGCCCGTTCCTCCCTGGGGACGAGCTCCAGATAGTTCATGCCCAGAAGGTCGCGGTCAAAGACCAGTTCGTCACGTCCGACATAATCCACCAGACGATAGGTTTTGTCGGCCCACCACAGGCCTTTGATCTGCCAGGTGCGCATCGCCTGTTCCAGACGACGGTCGTACTGTGTCAGTCGCTGGATATTGTGAACCTCCTGAGAAACGTCCTTCAGCAGGAGCAGGTTCAGCGTCTCGAAAGACGGTCCGGGGACATGACGGAATTCGATTTGAACATGTCGCTCGGACCGGCCCGCGATCAAGAGTCGCACGGTACGGGGGGGCGGGACTGTGCGCTTGGTCAGCAAATGCAGGTCAAAATGTAAATCCGCCCGGTCATCGGGGTGAACCGCTTCCAAAAATCGAGGGCGTAAAGGCCCGCTCGCCGCGTCAAAACCGATGAAGTAGTCGAGAGAGTGGGAACCGGTCCAGTCACCCCCATCAAAAGGAAATGCGATCCAGGCAATGCTGAACGTCTCTTCAATCAAGGACAGGATATGACTTGAGGACAGAATTGGCATTTGAGCGGCCCGACGTTTTTTGGCATTTCCTCAAGGTCATCTCTTTCGTGGACATTTCCTTGAAATCGGAATCTTGGAATATACGGGCGGCATGGGCTGAGGCAAGCGTATAAAATATAACGTCGTCCCGCAAGGCTTCCCTAGCGTCATTTGCATTTTCTGATCCGTCGCTGCTGCCTGAGCGTAAGCGATCCATGTCACATCGTATCGCAATCATCGGGGCGGGAATCAGCGGTCTGTCGGCGGCGCAGCGGCTTCGGCAGGCGGGCCGTGAGGTGGAGCTGTTCGACAAAGGGCGCGGCCCCGGCGGGCGTATGTCCACCCGCCGCGAAACCCTGAACGGAGAGGACCGCCACTTCGACCACGGCGCACAGTATTTCACCGTCCGCGATCCCCGCTTCGTCTCTGAGGTTAATCGGTGGGCGCAGCAGGGGCTGGCCGCCCGCTGGCCGGCGGCAGGTGCTGAGGCGTGGGTGGGGACGCCCATGATGTGTTCGCCTCTGGCGCATCTGTGTGAGGCCTTCGGTGTGCGCTTTGGCGTGCGTATCGACGCCATCACCGGCGCGCCCGGCGACTGGCACCTCAGCGCCGAAACCGGTACCTTCGGCCCCTTTGCTCAGGTCCTTATCGCCATCCCTGCCGAACAGGCGGCCCACCTGCTGACACCCTGGGTGCCCGGCTTTGCGCAGACGGCCCGCCAGCATCTCTCCCAGCCCTGCTGGACGACGATGGTCTCTTTCGCCTCAGACCCGCCCGGTCTGCCGCCGGTGACGCGCGCCGCCGGGCCGGTACTGGCATGGATCGCCAGCAATGCCGCCAAACCGGGACGTTCGGCTGCAAGCGCCTGGGTCTTGCAGGCGACGCCCGACTGGACCGCCGCCTATATCGACCTCAGCCGCGAAGACGCGGCCGCGCCCATGTTTGCCGCGTGGCAGGCGCTTCTGAACCACCCCCTGCCCGAACCGCTCCTGCTTAAGGCACATCTATGGCGCTATGCGCGGACGGGCGACGGTGTAGAGGGCAGGCTTTACGACGCGGCAATGGGATTGGGCGTCTGCGGCGACTGGCTGAAAGGCCCGCGCGTTGAGGCGGCGTGGCTCTCCGGTCTGGAACTGGCGGAGGCCGTCCTTGCCGCCTGAAACCCTGACCCGCGCTGAGGGGCTTGCGCGGCTGAGCGCCTTCTTGCCGCGCGCCGGAAGCGCCTATGCCCGCGACCGCAATATCGACCCCGGGCCACAGGAAGCGGGGCACGTGTCGCGCCTGTCGCCCTTTGTGCGCCACCGCCTGATCGGAGAGTGGGAACTGGCGCGCGCCGCAGAGCAGGCCCACGGCGCGGCGGCGACCAAATTTATCGACGAAGTGTGCTGGCGGGCCTATTGGCGCGGCTATCTGGAGATGCGTCCGGCTCTGTGGACGCGCTATGTCGCCTATCTGATCAGCGATGAGGCCGAAAACGTGCGCGCCACAGGCGACTATCAGGCCGCCGTCGAAGGGCGCACCGGCATTGACGCCTTCGACGTCTGGGCCTCTGAGCTGATTACGACCGGCTATCTGCACAATCACGCACGCATGTCGTTCGCCAGCATCTGGGTGCATACCCTGCGCCTGCCGTGGCAGTTGGGCGCGGCCTTTTTCCTTGAGCATCTCCTCGATGGTGACGAAGCGGCCAATACCCTGTCGTGGCGCTGGGTGGCCGGACTGCACACACCTGGCAAAGTCTATCTCGCCTCAACCGAGGCCATAGCCACCTGTTCCGCCGGGCGTTTTCGCCCGACCGGACTGGCGCGATACGCGGCCCCGGTCGCCCCGGAGCCGCCCGCGCCTGTGGCGGCCCTCCCCGTCCCCGTGCCCTCCCCGCGCGGGCCGTGCGTCCTGATGGTGACGCCCGAAGACCTGGGCGCCGACGGATTTCGTCTGGCTGACCTGTCCATCGTCGGGGTGGCCGCCTTCGTGACGGGCAAGGCTTCGGTCGCCGCCGCCATCGCTGCGGCCGCACAGACCGTCGCCCGTCAAATCGGGACTGCGGTCCGCCCGTTTACCTCGCGCACCGAACTGGAAGACGCCCTGACGGCGTTTGGAACCCGCAGCCTGCTCACCAGCCGCCTGCCGCTCGGCCGGACGCGGACCGAATTAGACGCCCTTCTGCGCGACAACGAAGGGCCGATCCCCCTTTATGAACGCACCCGTCAATGGGACGCGGTGGCGTGGCCCGCCGCCGCTAAAGGCTTTTTCGCCTTCCGTCCCGTCATCGCCCACCTTATGGCGCTGACGGACCCCGGCGGGTTTTGGGACAGACCCTAGGTCGGAGGTCAGGATGGACGACATTCTATCGAAAAAAGAGTCGGGCTGGATCATGGCCCTGACCCTGTCGGGCGGCCTGCCCTTTATCGCCGCCGCGCTGATGGCGGTGCTTCAAAGGCATGTGCTGGGCCTCGACGGCACCGGGATAGCCGTCACCTATGGGGCGGTCATAGCGTCCTTTCTGTGCGGCCTGCACTGGGGGCTTGTGCTGGGCGGACGCGCTCAGGCGCTCTGGCTTCTGATCCTAAGCAATCTCCTGTGCCTCCTTGCCTGGTGCGGTCCCCTTCTGGCCCTGACCGGTCACGCAAGGGCCGCGCTCGGCATAGAGGTGGCCGTTTTCCTGAGCCTTCTGGCCGTCGATACGGCACTCAGCCGTCGGGGCTGGCTGTCGGGTAAATTCTTACGCCTGCGGGTGGTCATCACCAGCCTCGTCGTTGCCTGCCTCATCGTGGTCGCGCTGTTGGCCTGACTTTAGCCCGCCCGGCGTACGGGCGTAGCCGACCGGTTTGCCAACCACGACGCGCGCAGATGTTTGAGGAGTGCGATACCGGCAAAGCTGGCCGGCAGGGCGGCGTCGAACACCAGATGGTCCAGATCGGCGGGCGGCAGGGTCAAAAGGCGTTCGGCGGCGTAGAGCTGCGGGTCCTCCAGACGCGACACCTCCGTGTCGCAAAAAGCGCGCAGTAATGGCCTCAGCCGTGTCTCCCCTAAAGCGTCCACCTGCGCACGAACGCGCCTGCGCCGCTCGACCAGCGCATCCGGCCCCGTACCCGCCTGCACCATATGCTGATGCAGACGGTTTACCGCGGGCGAAAGCCCGTCGCACAGGGCTTCGGGCAGGAACCGCCGCCCGATATTGATCTGACGAAAGCCGCGTGCCCGCGCCAGAACAGGCAGGTCGGCCGGGCGCAAACCGCCCCCCAGATGCACCTCCACGCCGTGACGGTTGAGATAGCGGCCAAGGCTCAGCACCTGAGACAGGGCATCGAAGGCGCGGTCGATGTCACCGCTGTGCAGACAGGCCGAGAGGTGCGTCATATCCAGTTCGATGGCAAACAGACCATACTTCAATGCCTGCTCGGCGGCTTCGAGCGTCGGGTCCAGCGTGACAAAGAGGGCGATCTCGGTGTCTTTGAGCGCCCTCTGCACCTTCTGGATATGGCCGATGTGCGATTTGAGGAGCAGGCTGGTGCCGGTCCATTGGGCAACACGCGCTTCGCGCCCCAGATAAACGCGGTCAGCCTTCAGGCGGCGGGCGCGCTCCACGTGGTCCTGGGCCGTCGTTATGCGCAGATTGAACGCGCTTTGATGCGCCCGACACACCGCCGCCACCCGTTCGAGGTCGGCGTCTTCTATCAGACCATGATCAGAGGTCAGGTGGATCACCACCCCTTCGGCCCCGCCTTCGACCACGCGTTCGGCCAGTCGCGACAGGTCCACGCTTTCGCCGATGCCGAGCCCCGGCAGGAGCGCCGCACTTTCAAGACTGACGGCCAGTCGGGGGCCGGGCCTGTGTCCCAACATCGTAACCTCCTCGCATCATACCGGCGGCACGCCTGTGATGGCTCGTGTGGTTTACGTCCGGGTACGGACGCCCGATGACGGCCAAAATGTCGCAGGGCCGGACAGGTCTTCTCAGGTGCCTTACGCATCCATACCCGTGTCTGTAACGTACCAAGTCTGAACCCGGTGCCCCAGATGTCCCCAAAACCGCCGATCCTGAAACCCTCCGCCATGCCGGCCGGGCCTGCCTCGCGCCTGTTTGCGCTGGGCGGCCTTGCGGCCTCCGGGCTGGGTCACATGGTCAAGGAGAGCGCCAGGCAGATGTCGCGGGGCCAGACACCCGATCTCACCCGCCTGTTGTTCGATGAAACCAACGGCCTGCGTATGGCCGAGCAACTCGCGCGGATGCGCGGCGCGGCCATGAAGGTAGGACAGATCCTGTCGATGGACAGCGGCGACATCCTGCCTGCGGCCTTCACCCAGGCCTTGAGCCGTCTGCAACAAGAGGCTCACATCATGCCGCGTGACCACCTCGAGCGCGTCCTGCGGGGTGCCTGGGGCGACGACTGGCGCCAGCACTTTGTGCGCTTTGAGCTGACCCCCTTTGCCGCCGCCTCCATCGGGCAGGTGCATCGGGCGCAACTGAAAACCGGTGAGGTTCTGGCCATCAAGGTGCAGTTCCCGAACGTGACGAAGACCATAGATTCCGATGTCGCCAACATCGCCGGGCTCCTGAAGCTGCTGGGTGTGGCGCAGAAGGTGAAGGACCTGCCCGACCTGATCGAGACGGCGCGTGTGCAGCTTCATGAGGAAGCTGATTACTTACGCGAAGCCGCCCAAATGGAACGCTATGCCGAGGCGCTCTCTGACAACCCGACCTTTGTCGTGCCGCGCGCCCATGCGGCCCTTCTGCGCCCCAACATCCTGCCGATGGATTTCGTCGAGGGCGAGCCGATTGAGACGCTGACGCACGCCCCTGCCGCCACGCGCAATCAGGTGATGGAGACGCTGTTTGGTCTGGCGCTGCGCGAGCTGTTTGACCTGCGGCTGATGCAGACCGACCCCAACTTCGCCAATTTCAAATGGCGGCCGCAAACGGGGCAGGTCGTGCTGCTCGATTTCGGGGCGACGCGCACCGTTCCTGAGGCCACGGTTGAGGCCTATCGCGCCCTGATGCAGGCCGGACTGGACGAAGATCGCGAAGGGCTGATCGTGGCACTCAGCGATATCGGGGCGGTCAATGACGCCGTACTGACCACGCACCGCGTGCGGCTGAACGCCATGCTGGATATCATGATCCGTCATCTGCGCCAGCCCAGGCTCGATTTCGCCGACCGTCACTTCGTGCCGCTGATCCGCGAAAAGGCGCACGAAATCGCCATGGATCAGACGACCTGGCAAAGCCCGCCCGCCGACACCCTGTTCGTGCAGCGAAAGATCAGCGGCATGGCGCTTTTGGGGGTGCGAACCCGCGCCGTCGTCCCGCTGCGCAGCCTCGTGGCGCAAGCGATAGTTTGAAGGCGTGCCCGCCTTCTTTTTTGCAAATTCGGTCATATTAAAGAAATTATCTCACATTTTCTCACATTTTTTGACCGTTTCGTATGACTGTCACACATCGGCTCTAGGATTGGACTCATGAGCGCGCCGGAAGGGCGCGCGGTTTGTCTCAGGACCGGAGTCCCCGATGTTACGCAATCTGCGATCTCTTACCCTTGCCGCCACAGCTCTGGTGGCTCTGGCGACGCCTGCCTTCGCCGAACCATCCCGCCACGTCATCATCATCGGCGTCGATGGCATGAGCACGGACGGCGTACGCACCGCCAAAACACCGGTCATGCACGAGATGATGAAGACGGGCAGCTCCAGCCTGCACGCGCGCGGCGTCCTGCCGACGACCAGCGCCGCCAACTGGGCCTCTATCCTCAATGGCGCCGGCCCGGAGCAGCACGGTGTGACCAAGAACGACTGGCAGGTCGGGGATTTCAACTTCCCGACCTCGGTCACCGGTTCGGGCGGCTTCTTCCCGTCGCTGTTTCAGATCGTCAGCGATCAGCACCCGGAGTGGGAGGTCGGCTCGATCTATCAGTGGGACGGCTTTGGCAATCTCTATGACCATCGCTTCGTCGATTACGACGTGAACCCGAAAACCGAAGACGAAACGGCCAGTCTGGCGGCTGACTATATCCGCCGCAAGAAGCCCAACCTCCTGTTCATCCACCTCGATCACGTCGATCATGTCGGACACGCCGACGGGCACGGCACGCCGCAATATTATCAGGCCGTCGAAAAGGCCGACCGCCTGATCGGCCTCATCCGTCAGGCGACCGTTGACGCCGGGATCGACAAGGACACGACCATCCTCGTCACCTCAGACCATGGTGGCGTCGGCAAAGGGCATGGCGGCGAGAGTCTGGCGGAGCTGGAAATCCCGTGGATTGCCTATGGCCACGGCATCCGCGCCGGCCGCGATGTGGATCAGCCGATCAACACCTTCGACACGCCCGCCACTGTGGCCAGGCTGCTGGACGTGAAAATCCCCTATGCGTGGCTGGGGCGTCCGGTGGCTCTGGCGCTGGAAGGCGAACCCGCGCCGGATCAGGTCTATCGCACCAGCAGCTTCTACGCCATGCCGGTTATCGAGCCGGTCAATGCGGGCAATTCGCCCTCCGGCGGCCTGTTCGTCAACAAGGGCGCGACCCTGACTATCCGCAATCCGAACCCGGCGGGCGAGGTGCGCTACACGCTCGACAACAGCACGCCGACGGCCACCTCGACACTCTATTCGAAACCGGTGGCCATTACCCGATCGACCATCGTGCGCGCCGCCCTGTTCGTGGACGGCAAACCGGCCAGCGTGCCGACGACCGGCTATTTCCGTCTTGTGCAGGACACACCCGCCGCCCCCAAGGGCGTCACCTGGCACGCCTACGCCCTGCCGGAAGGGACGGGGCGTCTGCCGGACTTCAGCCGCCTGAGTCCCATCGCCAGCGGCCATGCCTATGAGTTCAGTCTCGACGGCCTCACCCTGCCGCAGACGGACAATGTCGCCGTGGTATTCGAAGGCGATCTCGACATCGTAACGGCGGGCAGCTATGGCTTCATTCTGGCGTCTGACGACGGCAGCAAGCTCTATATCGACGGGCGCACGGTCGTCGATAATGACGGCGACCATGGCGTCGTCAGCGCCAATGGCTCGGCCGACCTAACGCCCGGCAAGCACCGCGTGCGCGTCGAATACTTCAATGGCGGCGGCGGGTCGTGGCTCGGGGCCTATTATCAGGGACCGGGCGTCGCGCGTCAGTTCATCGACGCCAACCGCCTGACGCCTGTGAAATAGCCTGATGGAGAGGGCTCAGGGTCGCCTGAGCCCTACAGGTTCGCCAGCCGATACCACAGGGCTTCAAGGCCCGGCAGCACGCGCTCTATGGATTCGCGATTACGCAGCCATTTGTCGGCCGCAGGCGCGGTATGGGTATGGCGCGACAGCGGCAGGGCGGCAGCGGTGCGGGCCTGAAGCGCCGCATCAAATGCCACGCCCGCAAAGTCGCACAGGCGGCGCGTGACGCCCCCCGGATCGGCCAGAAAATCGTGGTAGGCCACGGCCGTCCAGTCGTCATCCGGCAGGGACTGAAGATCATCGAGCGCGATCTGGTTGGCGCTGCGCCACTGCCAGGCGGCGACCGTCTCCAGCGGGGCCCCGCTCATCATCTGCCAGCCGGGGGGCAGAAGCAGCGACCACGGCCCCTCCCAGCCCGGAAGGGTGCGATAGGTGACCCAGCCCCCGGCCTTCCACGCCTCCATGATCGAGCTGACGTTCTCGCGCGGATCACGCCACAGGAAGATGAAGCGCGCATCGGGGAAGACCCGCTTCAGAAAGGGGATGCGCAAAGCGTTCTTGGGCGTCTTTTCCAGCAGCGGGGCGCCCTCTGAAGGGGGGGCGCCCTGCGGACCCTGCCGCCGGTTAGAGGCTATTTCCCGGATGGCCGCGATCAGGTCAGGCGTCGCCTCGGCCGCCCCCAGCCGGTTGGAATCAACCCCCGGCGCGCCGGGACGTAAGTCCGCGTGATCCTCGATCAGCCAGTGGGCTTCGCCGCCAAAGCTGTTGAAGCCGGGCGTCGCGGCCAGGGTCTCATAGAGCAGGGTGCTGCCCGATCGCGGCGCGGCAATGATAAAGACGGGGCGGTCCAGCGGCCCCTTAGCCTTTGACCGCACCACAGCCGGGGCGCGTGGCTGCGGTTCGGCCACCAGGTGTTGCAGGACGCGCTTTTCGAGCACCAGCCGGGCGCTGGCCCCATTGGTGCGCATGACCAGTCCCTCGGACAACTCACCCGCCCTGACCTGAACAGCCGTCGCCAGATGCCGGAAGGCGTCGAGCCCCTCGCCCGACGTGCCGTGCAGGGCGCACAGTTGCCGCCAGTCGAATACAAAATTTTCCAGCAGGGTATGGAACGCCTCGCCTTGCGTCTGCGTCGTCGTGGTCACCAGCTCGCCGCGTAAATCCTCAACCAGCCCCTGCACCTCGGCGGCGGGCATGACGGCCGGGCGCTCATTGGTTTCGGTCAGCAACGGCATCTGCGCCTGCGGGTCGAAGGCAACGCGCGGCCACTGATCGCGCGGCGGTGTCGCGGCCGTGGCAAATTGCCAGAAGGCCGCCGTTCCGGTCGTGTCGGCCACCAGATGGATGCGCGGATGGTCCGCACGGTTTTCCACATGGTGCCGCCGCCAGTTGTCGAAAATCCACGCCTCGCCTGCGCCCATATGCGCGGCCTCGCCGTCGCAGTGAAAGCGCACTTCGGGGCGGGTAAAAACCGGTATGTGCAGCCGCACGCGGGTGTGCCAGTGATAGTTGATGTCGGCGTGTTCGGGCACGCCGGTACCGGGATCGAGACGCATCAGGCGCGAGCGGCTCCACACGACACCAAACCCGGCAAGGACCTGCTTCAGATAGGGCATGGCCTCCAGCCACGGCGTCGGGCGCATCGTGCCGTGCACGGCATCGGTCTCCTGCCCCTCGGCACTGATCAGGCGCACGGCGCTGTTGCCCGGCACCCGGTCCGGATGCGGCACAAAGGCCTGCGGCGGCAGGGCGGCGACCTCAGCTTGCAAACGCGCCACATCGAACAGGACGGGCAACTGATAGAAGGGACGCGACAGACGCATCGGCTACTCCCGATATCGGTTTACGGCATCGCCCAGCGCGGCGCGCAGATCACCCAGCCACGGCGCATAGGCCTGCCATTGGGTAAGGCCGGCACGGCTTAAGGGCTGGCGCACCTGTTCGGAGCTGGGGGTGCGGATGCTGCGTTGCGTCTCGTGAAAACGCAGGCAGGCGGCATCGAACGGCAGGCCGCAATAGTCGAGCAGACGCCGCACCCCGCCCTCCAGATCTTCGACCAGATCCTCGTAAGACACGCGCAGGACGCGACCCGGCAGCACCGTGTCCCAGTGGCGCATCAGCTCCAGACAGGTGCGATAGTAGCGGCCAATGTCCTGTGCGGCGTAGGCAAATTCCTGATTGGTGGTGCCGAACAACTGCTTGAGATTACTGAAACCGCAAGCCATCGGTTCGCGCCGCACTTCAATGATCTTCGCCCTGGGCAGGATGAGCTGGATCAGGCCGATATGCCAGATATTGTTGGGCATCTTGTCAAGAAACACCGGTCGCCCCAGCCGCCGGTAGGTGCGGGTCTCTGACAGATACCGCGCCCCAAGCGCCTGCGCCTCGGTCTTGCTGAGCCGTAACAGGGCTTCGGGCTCAAGTGGAAGGCCGCATTCCGGATCACGCCCGCAGCGTTCGGCCACGTAACGGCTGATCTCGGTCAGCTCCTGCGTCCCCTCGACCTGCGGGTGCGAGGCCAGTATCTGCTCAATCAGGGTCGAGCCCGAACGCGGCAGGCCGATAATGAAGATGGGGTCGGCGTCGTCAACGCCGAAGCCCGCCCGGGCACCGAACACCTCTGCCGTGAAGACCGTGCGCAGACGCTGCGCACACGCCTCGGCCACCTCCGGCCGCCAGCGGCTCAGCGTCCGCCGCAGGGCATTGCCGCGTTCATAGTGCGCCCAGGAGGCGGCATAGTCGCCGCGATCCTCATACGCCTTGCCCAGAGCGAAGTTGAGATAGATGCGGTCCATCGCTTGCGTATCCGGCCGCGCTTCGGCGGCGCGCAGGCGAGCCATATCGGCCTCGGAGAACCGGTAGGTCTTGAGATTGGCCAGACTGAACCACGCCACGCCATTGTCGGGCCGCGCGACAAGCGAGGCCTGATAGTCGGCAATCGCCTCGGCCTGACGCCCCGTGACCTTCAGCGCATTGGCCCGCCACAGGCGCAGGTCGGCGGCCTCTGCTCCCACAGCGGGCGTCGTGGCCAGCAACCGTGCATAGAGGTCGATGACCGGCTCATGATCGCCCAGCGCCACCGAGGCCGCGGCATAGTGTTTGAGATAGTCGCGATTATCCGGCTCAATACGCAGCAGGTGCAGGGCCTCCTGCCGCGCAGCCATGGGCTTCTGAAGGTGCAGCAGCACCATGCCGTAGTCGAAGCGCGCCGCGTGATAGTCGGGCGCCAGTTCCAACACCTGCGCCAGCAGCGCCTCGGCCTCTGCGGACGCGCCGCGCTCAAAGCAGATACGCGCCAGAAGACGCAAGGCCCCGACATTACCGTCCGCCTGTTCGAGATAGGCCCGCAGCACCTCTTCGGCCGGCTCCAGATCGCCGTCGGCATAGAGACTGTTGGCCACGACGATTTCCGGCGGCAGTTGGCGCAGCGTCTCCAGATGCCGCTCGGCGGCCTCCGCCTGTGTCTTGTCGCCCCTCAGGCGGTAAAGCTGCGCCAGCATATCCCAACTGGCCGGCAGGGTCGCATTGAGCGCCACGGCCTGACGCAGGGCGTCGATGGCCGCCGGGGCATTGCCCAATTGAATCTGGCAGTGACCGCGTTCCTGATAAAGGCGGCTGAAACGCGGATAGAGGGCTTCCAGCTGTGACAGGGCGTGCAGGGCGTCGGGCAGCCGCTGTTGCGCACGCAGGGTCTGCGCGTCGCGCAGGCGACGGTCACGCTCGGCCATTGTGCTCATCGCGCGCCACCGCGCAAAAAGGGCTCAAGCCACGCCGGGTCCGGCTGGTCGGCGTCGTAATATTCAAAGATCAGATGGATGCGGTCGCAGTCGCCCGTATTGCGCACCCAGTGCGGCCCCAGATTATCGACCTCGACGGCTTCGCCCACCCCAAAATGGCGCTCCGCCCCACCGAAAAAGGAGATGACGCCGGGATTTGTGGTCAGGGGCACATGGATCTTGTGCGGCCATTTG
This sequence comes from Asticcacaulis sp. DW145, assembly GCF_037101385.1. NCBI lineage: Bacteria > Pseudomonadati > Pseudomonadota > Alphaproteobacteria > Caulobacterales > Caulobacteraceae > Asticcacaulis > Asticcacaulis sp. DW145. The sequence continues at coordinate 247,978 of NZ_AP029026.1, forward strand.
GCGGCGGGATTGGCGTCGATATGCGGCTGGATGACACCGCCCACCGGCATACGCGCTAGCATGACGCGCGGAAAGACGCCGCGCGCATAGCCATAGTCGCGCACCGCCGCTGCAAGCACCGGCTCAAGCTGGGCACGCCAACCCGCCCATAGCGGCCGGTCGTGCGACCCGCGCCAGTCGCGCGGACTATCGACAAAGCGAAAGACGATGTGACGGGTGTCTTCCAACACGCCGAACTTGTTGGGCTTGGCCGCATTTTCCGCTGTCCACACGGCTTCGGGGATGCCCAGAACGGCCTCGGTCAGGGCCGCCACATCGACCTTCCCGAGCGCGCGCACACCCGTCGTCTTGCGCGGATTGGCAGCGGGTTCGCTCATCTCAGGCCTTCGAACGTGTAGCCAAACAGGTCAATATCCAAAGCGTAGCGCGCCGCCACGGCGTCTTGCAAGCTCTGGTCATAATAGTGGCGATAATCCCCGTGACGACTGCCGTTGACGCGGTCGAGCGGGCGGGTGGCCAGACCGATCTGCGCACAGATGGCGTCATAGGAACCCTGCATGTCTTCGACGCGTCCGACGCGGTCGGTCAGAAGGGTGCGTCCGTCCGCATCGACCAGCAGGGCCGATTGCGGCTGAAACAGGATATGCCCCTCCGGCGGCGCGACAAACAGGAAGTGGTGCATCACGTCGCGGGGTCGTTGCGCAAAGACGTCGCTGTCGCGCGTCATGAAGGCGCAGTAGGAGACGAAACGGTCGAACGGATTGCGCACAAAAGCGAATTTGAAATAGGCGGCAAAAGCCTCTTCGCCCAGATAGGGGCGGACCTGTTGCAGGGACAGATGGCCGTGACGAATGGCGGCCAGATCGTCCCACGGAAAGCGCTTGTTGACGAACAGGCCCACCTGTTCGACATCCTCATCCCCCATCTGCTCGCGCAGGGCCTGCCGCACGGAATGGGTGCCGGTCTTCGGGACGGCGGCGAAGATGAAGCGGTGACGGTGAGAGACGATCATGAACGCTCTGAACAGAAGGCGGAAGACGCCCCCTTCCTGAGAAGAGGGCGTCCGCCGGATTACCGGAAGGGGCGGCAGGGCACACGGCCATCTTGTGAACGACCGCGCACCCGTGTCCCGTCCTTGATTTAGAACTTGTAGCTGAGGCCGACCATATAGGTGGCACCGCTCTGGTTCTGGTTATAGAGGTAGCGGTTCTGACCCCAGAACTGCGTGTCCTTCTGATTGGTCAGGTTGATGCCGTTCAGCGTGAGCTGAACCTTCTTGCTGACATTCCAGAAGGCCGACGCATCGACATAGGTACCGGCTTCGAAGCCACGGGTGCTGGCGCTCATCACAGAGTCGTTGCGACCGCTGTACCACAGGTCACGATGGCTGAGCGAGGCGCGCGCCCCCCAAAGATCGGTTTCGTAAAACACCGTGGCGTTATAGCTGGTCTTGGAAATGCCGGTGATCTTTTCCGGGATATCCAGCGACGTATAGTTGGCCTGCATACCGAACTTATCGAAGGGCGCGGGCAGGAAGGTGAACTGCGCCTGACCGGCCAGTTCGATCCCCTTGATGCGCTGCGTGCCCTCGATATTGATCGGCATGGAGAAGTCGTTGATGATCGTATTCGCCGTCGCACCGGGGATCGAAGAGATCGGGATACCCGCCTGAGCAAAGGTCAGCGCGTTATTGTCCTTGGTGCTGTAATCGGCAGACCCGATGAAGTTCTTGACGTCCTTCTGGAACACACCGGCCGACACCAGGCCGACATTGCCGAAATAGTATTCGACGGCCAGATCGAGCGTGGTGTCCTTATAGGGCTTCAGGTTCGGATTGCCGCGCGAGGCGCTGATTTCGCCGCTCGTGTCATCCTTGAAGGCGCTGCCCTTGGCGGCCATCGACCCCATGCCCGGACGGTTCAGGTTCTGCGTGGCCGAGAAGCGCACCAGAACTTCCGGCGTCATTTCAAGCACGGTGTTCAGCGTCGGGAGGACGCCGCTATAGTTGCCGTCCACGTCGGTCGTGCCGAGATAGGCGTAGGAGTCGCCCTGAATCCAACCCGTCGAATTGGTGTCGGTCTGATAGCCGCGCAGGCCGACATTACCACGGAAACGCTTGCCCGCGATATCGCTGTCCCAATCGGCCTGCACATAGACCGAGGTGGTCTTTTCGCTGGTCGTATAGACGTTTTCGATGTCCTGAAGCGCGCCGCCGGTGCCGTCGGTGTTCGGGCCGAAGCGGTGATATTCGTTATACTTGGCAAAGGTCTTGGCGTAGTCGCCGATCAGCCACGAACCGAAGTTGTTGGTGAAGACCGTCGTGACGTCGGCCACCGGCTTGCCACGCATCTTGCTGCGGGTGCCGTTGACGTTGTCGTCATAGAACTTGTCGATGCCGTCCTGGGTGAACTCGTGATAGGCCACGCCCGCACGCAGGGTCCACACGTCCGACAGGGAGTAACGGCCATTAAAGACGGCTTCCTTCAGCTCCGAAGAGTTGTTGAAACCGCGGTAGTAGAAGGAATCGAGCGCATAGTTGGCCGGATTGGTCGTGTCCCAGCCCGGATACTGGAACGACGCCGAACGGCCGTCCGAACCGTAGTTGGCGATCAGGTTGCCCTTGGCGCGCATATAGAGCTTGTCGTCGTAAGGCGTCTTGTAGGTGGACTTCTCATAACCGATATGGCCGTCGAACGACAGGCGCTCGGAGACATCCCACTTGCCCGTCAGCACCAGCTGGTCAAAGCGGTTTTCGTTGCGCGAGCGGCGGTTTTCGCTGCCGAAGGTCATGTTCGTCACGTCGGTCATCGTGACGTAGTTGGTGCTGTCCCAGGCGATATTGTTGATCACCGAATTCGTCTGGAAGGCGGCGGGCCAGACGGTGCTGGCGGCGGTATCAAAAGCCACAGAGCCGGTCGAAGCCAGCGGGCGCGTCGCCAGGTGCAGTTCGCTGCGCTCCGTGGTGAATTGACCATGCAGGGCGTCAAGCGTCAGAAGCACGTTTTCAGCGGGCTTCCATTGCACGGCGGCCGTCAGGCCCAGACGCTCCATCTTGGCGTTCCACGAGGAGATGCGGTTGCCGTCGGCGAAATAGAGATCCCCCGACAGGAACTTGGCCTGCTGCGCGCTGCTCAGCTTGGAAATGTTGAGACCCTTGGTCACCAGACCCGCCAGGGTCGAGGCGCTGGGCTTAGAATAGTTATAGGTGTTGTGGCCCTGCTCGGTCGTTTCGCGCTTGCCGTAGGCGATCGACAGGGCGACGCCGAACTTGTCGTCCCAGTTGCGGCTGTAGAGCGCGGCGATGCGCGGCTGGGTGTCCTTGGTGTACTCGTTGGTGCCGAGCTTCACCGAAACGGCGCCCTTGGTGCCCGACGGGTAATCAAACGGCTTGCCCGTGAACAGACCGACCGTACCGGCCATGCCGCCTTCGTGCTGCGCGGCCTGATAGGTCTTTTCGACCTCGACGCGCGAGAAGAGTTCGGACGCGAAGATGTTGAAGTCAAAGGCGCGGTCGCGCGAACGCTGACCCCGGCTGTCCTGCGCCGAGTCCACATTGCCCAGCACTTCCATGCCGTTGAGCTGCACGCGGGCAAAGTCAGGCCCCAGACCGCGCAGAGAGATGCGGCGACCTTCACCGGCTTCGCGGTTGATCTGCACGCCCGGCAGGCGTTGCAGCGATTCCGCGAGGTTCAGTTCCGGGAACTTGGCCATGTCTTCGGCGACGATCACATCCTTGATGACGTTCGATTCACGCTTCAGCTTGCGCGCCTTGGTCAGCGAGCCGCGATAGCCGGTGACGACAACCGTATCAATCGTGTCGCTTTCGGCCTGACCCGCCTTCGGAGCGGTCGGGGTGGTGGTCTGCGCATAGGTCGGCGCAGCGATGAAGAACAGCGCGCCGGCGGCGGCCCCTGTCATAAGCATCTTCATAGGAATGTCTCCGTGGATGAGCGCGCCGAGCGATCGCGATGCACGGAAGATGCCCCCCGCGGCCGGCTGCGGAGGACACATTTAGCCGCGGTTTGTGACAGATGTGTATTTCGGCAGTGAAAATGTGAGTTTTTGTGAGGTTTTTGTGCAACGGTGTTGGCAAAACACGAAAAAAGCCGCGTTTTCAGGGCTTTTCCACACACGCTCGCGGCTAAATCCGCACACATGCGCCCTAGGGTAGGGCCTAGGCGATCAGGACCTCAACCTCGTTCAGCGCCGTCAGCAATTGCGGCGGCGGTGTCTGATCGGTGACGAAAATGTCGATCTGCCTGAAATCGAGCGCCTTGATGATGCCCTGCCGCTCAAACTTTGTGGAATCGACCAGAGCCACGACGCGCGAGGCCTGCGCACAGATGGCCGCCTTCAGCGAGGCTTCGGGATAGTGGAAGTCGAGCAGCCCGCGCCGCGAGTCCACCGCCCCGATGGCAAAGAAGGCGATTTCCGGCGTAAAACGATTCATAAAGGCTTCGGTGTCCGGGCCAAAGCACGACTGATAGTCATAGTCGATTTCGCCCCCGGCAAAGAACACCTTGCAGCCATTGCGGCCGGTCATTTCCCGCGCCACATCGAGCGCATTGGTAATGACGGTCAGATTGCGCGGCTTGGTCAGGGCCCGGCTCAGCCAGTAGGAGGTCGAGCCCGAGTCGATCAGAATGGTCATGCCGTCTTCGACCAGGGCCGCCGCCTTCAGCGCAATAGCCTGTTTCTTCTCGGCATTCTGGTTGCGACGCACAAGATAGGGGGCTTCGGCCGCCGTTTCCTTGAGCGTCACCCCGCCGCGCACCCGGAAGGCGAAGCCTTCCTCCTCAAGCTGACGGATGTCGCGGCGGATGGTCTCGTCGCTGACGTCGAAACGTTGCGCCAGATCGGTGATCGTGCAGGTCCGATGCACCTGAAGCAGATTGTAGATTTCGGATTGGCGGGTATCCTGAAGCATACGGCCCCGGGGGAGAATAAACATACGACGCTTCTGTTGTGTTTTGTTTTGCCGCAACCTGTCAATGGCGATGCGCGGTGCAAACAGCTTCGGGGCAAGCCTGTCCGTCGATAGAGGGCGGGCGTGACAGGCGTGTGATACGATGTGGGATTTTGTGACCTTTGTGGAAATCGGCCCGTCACAGCCCCAGCCAGTGCGGCAGATCGGCCACCGTGTCCAGCACCGCATCGGCACCGGCCGCATAAAGCGTGGTCCGGGCAGCCTCCAGCCGTCGGGTCCGTTCGGCCGCATCGAGGGCGGCGAAGGCGTCTTCGGTCAGGCCTACCTCATTGCCGCTGGCGGCGATGCCGATGGTATAGGCGCCGGCGGCCTTGCCTGCCGCGATACCGACGGGAGCATCATCGACCACCACCACCTCAGCGGCCGGCCACACGCCCAGCTCGACGAGGTTTTTCCAGATCATCAGCGGCGCGGGGCGGCCCTGCGGCGTTTCCCCGGCGCAGACGACCAGTTCGGGATCATAGCCCTGCGCCGCCGCGGCCGCCAGTATCGGGGTCATCATAGCCCGCGTATAGCCGGTGGAGGAGCCGACCCGGATACCGGCGGCGCGGAGCTGTTCAAAGGTCGCGCGCGCCCCCGGAATAAGGGTAGCCCGTGCGGTTCCCGCCGCCCGCATCAGCTGATCCAGATTGGCATAGATGCGCTCAATATCCGTATCGGTCGGCTGACGCCGCCACTTGTCCTGCCAGCGTTGCGCCACCTCAGGCTGCGCCATCAGGGCCGCGACGTGATCGCGCTTGGCCTGCCCCATAGGCAGGCGCACCTCCGCTTCGCTCACCTCTACGCCCGCAGCGGCAAAGCCCTGCTGCATGGCGATAACCGGAGCGAGAGAGCCAAAATCGACCATGGTGCCTGCCCAGTCAAAGATAACGGCCTTGGGATTTGCGGGCTTAGTGGTCATGCGAAGGGTCCTTGCCATAGAGGTCATTGAAGGTTTCTTCGGCAATGCCGAAGGATGTGGAGGCACCGGTGCCGCTGGTCACCACGACCAGCCGCACCCGTTCAGAGGGAGACAGGCGCATCAGGTCTTCCGACGCGCTGGCATAGGTGCCAAGCCAGCGCTCGGTCACCGGCGGCGGTTCGATACCCAGCACGCGCTGGAACTCTTCGAGGATCAGCGCCTCGACCGTCACGTCGTAAAAAGGTTCGGGGGCACGGCCATAGTGGTGGCTGTCGCCGACGATCAGCGAGCCATCCGCGCTCTGGGTGACGATCAGGTGCACACCCGCGTCCAGATGCGCCTTCTGCTCACGCTCAAGCACCGCGCTGAGCGCCGCGCTTTCCGGGCGCTCGGCATAGCCGCGATAGCGCACCAGCGACAGGTCGGACATGCGCGGGCAGACCAGATCAAAGCCCGGAGCCGCCAGACGCATCATATGCAACTGACTGCGCGTCACGCCCTGGCGGGCATAGAGGTCTGGATAGAGCTGAGTCAGGTCATCGCCCGGACAAACGATGACGGCGTCACTGCGCACCCGCCCCTGCGGCGTGACGACATCGGTACCGTCCACCGCAAGCGCCGCCGTCTCAAACCGGAAGGTGACGCCGTTTTGCGCCAGCCACTGCACCAGACGCGGTATGGCCGTGCGCGATTCCACCCGCAGTTCATGCGGGCTGTAGAGCGCCCCTTCAAGGGCCGGGCCAATGCCGGTATAGGTCTCACGCACCGCTTGGGGTGTCAGAAGGTGGCAGGCAGCCCCCATCTCATGCGCCGCAAAGGCTTCGAGCACCTGCATCGCTTCGGGACGCTGCGCGGTGACGAGCAGCCCGCGCTGCACGATCTCAATTCCCGCCTGCGGGGCAATGTCGGCCCAGATGTCGCGACTGCGCCGGGCCCGGCGCCAGGTGTCGGTTTCGCCCTGCCCTGTCACGGTAACAAAGCCAAAATTGCGGATGGAAGCCCCTATGGGTGCGGCCTGACGCTCGATCACCACAGGGCGCAGGCCCCGCCGCACCGCCATAAGCGCGTGCGCCAATCCGACAATCCCCGAACCGATAATGGCTATATCGTACACCCGATACTCCCCTCTGCACGCATAATTCAGATACATATAAAATCAGATTGAATAATTATATCTGATTTTGAAAGGACCACAGGCGGTCCCGACACCTTTACGATCACCGCGCTTTCAGGCTGTGCGCAAAGCGAAAGCCGCGCGCTGCCGCGTGATTTCTCTGCCCCTGCCTGCCGCGCCGCCGCCATGGCTTGCGAACCGCAGGGGCCATCTATATAATATTTTCAAATGTCGCATCCCTTTTGAACATGAATTTATTATGACAAATTCCGGGGCGCTGAGCGCCGAGATTCGCCACATCTATCTGGGCGAAGGCCACCACGCCTACGGTCTCCACCATCTGAACCAGCTTCAGCACGCTCTGCAATCGGCGACACGGGCCGAGGCGCAGGGGCTTTCGCCCGCTCTGGTTCTCGCGGCCTTACTGCACGATGTCGGGCATATGGTCCACGACCTTGGCCACGCGCCGGCCGAAGAGGGCGTCGATGACCGGCACGAAGCCTTGGGCGCGGCCTGGGCGGCCGAGCGCTTTCCCCCCGCGGTCAGCGAGCCGATCCGCTTGCACGTAGCGGCCAAGCGCTATCTCTGCGCAACCGAAGCGGGCTATCAGGCCGCGCTGTCGAAAGACTCTGTCCTTTCGCTGGCCTTACAGGGCGGGCCGATGAGCCCCGAAGAGCAGCGGGCCTTTCTGGCCCTGCCCTATGCGCAGGACGCCCTTACCCTGCGACGCATCGACGAAAAGGCGAAGGACCCTCATGCCGTGACGCCGACCCTCGATCAGTTTCTGACCAAATGCCTTGCGGCCGTCTTGGGCACGCAGGCCTCTGCGGCTCAGGCGTGAGCCAGTCTGCGCCGCACCATAATTAAAAATTCATTTTCCTATCACTCAAGCGTCGCAGAGCGCCCCTAGCAAGCCCCCATCATTCATCATGTTTTGGGGACAAAGACATGTTCAGCGCCTTTCCTCGCGCCCTGCGCGCCACGACCTCCCTGTGGCCGCTCCTCCCGGCCGCCCTGTTGCTGGCACCGGTCGCTCAGGCCCATGCGGAGGTTCAGCCCGCAACTCAGGCTCAGCCGGCCTCCGATACGACGCAGGAAATCATCGTCACCGGCACCCGTGAAAAGGGCCGCACCAAGTATGAAAGCCTGACCCCCGTCGACGTCATCTCGGCCAAGGCGGTTCAGGACGGCGCGTCGGCGGAACTGGCCGACAATCTGGCGCAGGTGATCCCGTCGCTTCAGGTGCTGAAGCTGCCGTCGTCGGATGGTTTGCAGTTCATCCGCCCGGCGCGTCTGCGCGGCCTGTCGTCGGATCAGACGCTGGTTCTCGTCAATGGCAAGCGCTTCCACCGTTCCGCCTTTCTGGGCCAGCGCGGCGCGCAAGGGGCCGATCTCAACAAGATTTCGTCCTTAAGCGTCGGTCGCGTCGAAGTGCTGCGCGACGGGGCCTCGGCTCAGTACGGCTCAGACGCCATTGCCGGTGTGATCAATATCCAGCTCGATGAGCGTCCGGGTGTCAGCGCCTATGTGCAAGGCTCGCAGTATTATGAAGGCGACGGCGAAACCGTGCGCGCCGGTCTGAAGGCTGGGACGCGCTTTGACAAGGGCTTCCTCACCGCTTCTGTGGAGTGGGCCGACGCGAAAATGACCTCGCGCAGCCATCAGCGCGCCGATGCCCTGGCCTATCAGGCGGCCAATCCGGGCGTTGTCCTGCCGAACCCGGTCCAGCACTGGGGCGCGCCGGATACCAAGAGCTACAATCTGGCACTCAACGGCGCCTATAATCTCGGCTTTGCCGAAGCCTATGGTTTTGCCACGGCGGCCAAGGGCGAAGGCATCAACGACATCAACTGGCGTATCCCGGTCGGCGGGGCCTTCACCATCACCCCCGCCTTCCCCGGCTGGGATCTGAAGTCGGTCTATCCGCTGGGCTTCACGCCGCGCGAACAGGCCAAGTATCAGGACTATCAGGCCGTGGGCGGCGTGCGCCACACCGGCGAGGTCTTCACCTGGGACCTGTCGGCCTCGCTTGGTGAAAACGAAACCAAGTTCTACCTCTATAACTCGATCAACGCCTCTCTGGGCCCGTCCTCGCCGTTCAACTTTTTCCTCGGCACCCAGACCCAGCGCGAAGTCACCCTCAATGCCGATGGCGTCTATCGCCTCGATCTGGGCCTGAGCGAGCCGGTCAATATCGCCTTCGGGGCCGAGCACCGTAAGGAAACCTATAAGGTGGGCGCCGGCGACAAGGCTTCCTACGCCGTCGGGCCGGGTGCCAAGAACGGTCTGGCCGTCGGGGCCAATGGCTTCCCCGGCTTCTCCGACCTTCAGGCCGGGGAGTGGTCGCAGGACAGCAACGCCGCCTATGTCGATGTCGAAGCCAGACTGACGCCGGAATGGACGCTGGGCGGTGCGGTGCGCTACGAAGACTTCGACAGCTTCGGCAGCACCACCAATGGCAAGGTCTCGACCCGTTACGAGTTTACGCCCTATTTCGCCGCGCGGGGCTCATGGTCCACGGGATTCCGTGCGCCGACACCGGGTCAGATCAACTCGCTGGCCGTGTCGCAGGGCCTCGACACGGTGACCCTGCAACTCTTCACCACGGGCCGCCTGTCGCCGCTCAACCCGATCGCCGTCAGCAAGGGTGCCAAGCCCCTGCAACCGGAAGAGTCGACCAACAAGAGCGCGGGCTTCGTCTGGCGCACCGATTTCGGCCTGTCGGGCTCGTTCGACATGTATCAGATCGAGGTGAGCAACCGTCTGGGTCAATCCTCTCAGATCACCCTGACCCAGGCCGAAAAGGACGCGCTGGTGGCGCAGGGCTATCCGTCGGCCGCCAGCTTCACCTCGGTCTACTGGTACACCAACGACTACAATACCCGCACCAAGGGCATCGACGTGGTGACCACCTATGTGCGTTCGCTGTGGGATGGCCGTCTGAACCTGACGCTCGCCTATAACAACAACAAGACCCTGATCACCGGCGGGACGCTCAACGCCAACCCGACCACCAAGCGCGTTTTCGAAGAAGGCCTGCCGCAGAACAACGCCACCTTCACCGGTACCTTCCGCAAGGGGGCGTTCGAATATCAGGTGCGCGCACGTCACTACGGCGGCTGGACCGACTCGACCGGCAATTCGACCGGCGACATCTTCCAGCGCTTCGGCGCGATGAACTTCGTCGATGCCTCGGTGCAGTGGGATATGACGGACAAGCTGTCACTGAAGGTTTCGGCGGAAAACCTGTTCGATGCGTACCCGGAAAAGGCCATCTTCCAGGCGTCGCGCGGTATCGAATATTCGCGTAACGCGCCTTACGATACCTACGGCGGCCAGTACTATGTGCGCCTGAACGCCAGGTTCTAGTTTTAAGATACACTATCCTTCAAGGGACGGGTTTCGCGCCCGTCCCTTTTCTGTTTTTCAGGAGCACGCCATGCATCGCCGCCACCTTCTGAGCGCCGTCGGGGCGCTGCTGCCCGCCACTGCGGCCGCGCAATCGGCACCCGCTGCGCTGACGCCACCCACAGGGGCACAGGACGAGGCGGGCTGGGCGCGGGTGGCTGAGGCCTTTCCGGCGCGACCGGAGGGGCTGATCAATCTCGAATACGGGGCCTTCGGTCAGATGCCGCGCGCCGTCGAAGCGGCCTTTGCCCGCTATACGGCGCAGGTCAATCAGGAAGGGGCGGCCTTCACGCGGCGGGGCTTTGTTCCCTACTATCTCAAACTGCGTCAGACGATCGCCACGGCCCTGAACGCCGACGCGTCCGAAATCGCGCTCACGCGCAACGCCACCGAGGCGCTCCACGCCCTGATCAGCGGTTACAACCGCCTGAAACCCGGTGATGCGGTGCTGATGGCCGACCATGATTACGATAGTATGCAGACGGCCATGCAGTGGCTGAAAACGCGGCGCGGGGTTGAGGTCGTGCGCCTCGCCCTACCCCATCCGGCCACGTATCAAAACCTGATCGACGCCTACGAACAGGCGCTGAAGACCCATCCCGCGATCCGAATGATGCTGCTCACCCATGTCGGCCACCGCAGCGGCCTGCGCCTGCCTGTGCGTGAGATCATCGCCATGGCGAAAGCGCGCGGCGTCGATGCGATTGTCGATAGCGCCCATGCCTGGGGCCAGAGCCCGGTCGATGTCCGCGCCGAAGGCTTTGAATTTGCAGGCTTCAACCTGCACAAATGGATCGGCGCACCCGTCGGCGTCGGCGCCCTGTTCATCCGCAAGGACCGGGTCGAGGCCATTGACCCCTATATGGGCGAAAACGTCAATCCGCGCGATCCGGTTTCCGCCCGCGTCCATACGGGCACGGCCAATTTCTCCGCGCAAATGGCGGCCATCGACGCCCTGGAGCTACACACGAAGCTCGGCTCCGCGACGGTCGAAGCGCGCCTGCGCAATCTGCGCGATCTGTGGGCCGAACCGGCGCGCGCCCTGAAGACGATTGACATTCTGACGCCCGCCGATCCGCGCCTGCACATCGGCATTACGTCCCTGCGCCTGAAGGCCGATCCCTCTCCCGAAGCGCATACGGCTCTGGCGAGGCGTCTGATGGAGGCGCACGGCCTCTTCACTGTGACACGCACCGGTCTTGACGGCGGGGCCTGCGTGCGCGTCACGCCGGGCTATAGCTCGACCCCTGCCGATATGGCGAAGCTGCTGAGCGCGCTGCGCGCCCTCTGATACGGCGGCCACGCGCCGCAACGTCAAGTTTTAGTGGACAGACGGATGGGCTTGAGGCCTAATCGTGCAATCGTTGGCAAGAGTGAGGGGATGACAGATGGGGCCCGATCCGCACAGTGCCGCTGCCGCTTGGCAGCACGCGCACCCGCTGACCATGGTGTTGATCTCCACCGTGATCTCACTGATCGTGGTCAGCCTGATCGTGCTGATCCGCTGGGGCGTCAGCTATAAGGCGTGGGGCTTTCATCCGGAAGGCGCAGGCGGTTTTCTGAAGGACGAATGCGTGCGCTGGGGTGCCATCCTGCTGCCCTATCTGGCGCTGTCGATCGGCTTCAAATTCTTTATCTACGACCTGCATCCGGAATGGAACCGTCCGGAAGTGTGGGCCGGATTTGTCGTAGTGGCTGTTGTGGGCCGTCGCCTGCTGGCGCGTCACCCTTTTATCAAGGCGATGGGCCGCCACATTGATCTGGCCAAACAGCAGGCCAGGGCAGCCGCAAAGGGATAAGACTCACCTGAACAGGTGCGGCACAAACCGCGACCGGTCATCGGTGATCAGATGATCGCTCTCGCGAATGCCCATGCCCACAGCCTCGCCATTGATGACCCAGCTTCCGATCAGCGCATAGCTTCCGGAGGCGGGGTCACGAAACAGATCGGCAAAGGCCTGATAGACAAAGTCATTGTCCGCATAGTGGCCGTCCGTGCGCGCCGTCGCGTTCCCGCCGTCCGGCGCGAAAACCGATACATTCTGCCCCTCACGCCCCAGTGCCGGCTTGCACACAAAGGCCCGTCCGGCCGCGCGAAACGCCGCATCACTCACGCGCGTCTCCAGAAGATAGGGGCTGTCGGGATACATTTCCCACATCCTGGCCATCAGCAGCTTGTTGGCCAGAAGCATCTTCCACGCCGGCTCAAACAGACGGATGCTGTTTTTAAGGACCGCCTGAGTCAGGGGCGCGCCGTAGTCATCGGCCAGCAGCCAGTCCCACGGGTAGAGCTTGAACAATAGACGGATGGGCCCATCGTTCTGATCGAGGAAGGTGCCGCCTTCGACCTCGCTGAAGCCGATCTGATCCATAGGAACAAAGCAGACCTCCAGTCCCGCTTCACGCGCCACACTTTCGATATAGGCCACGGTCCCCGTGTCTTCATCGTGCGGAAAGACGCAGGCCACGTGCAGCGGGGCCCCGCGTTGACGCACCCCCAGCAAGCCCGCATCACGCTCCGCCTTCAGCGTCTGCATGCGGTCAACCAGCGCGCGGTGGATGTCATTATACTGGTTCGTCGCGTCGGCCCCGGCGGTATCAGTGAGCCAGGTCCACTGCACGACCGCTCCCTCCAGCAGGCTGGTCGGCGTGTCGGCATTATATTCCAGCATCTTTGGCGGGTGTACGCCGTCATAGGCGAGGTCGATGCGGCCATAGATATCGCGCTCACGGGTCTGCCAGCTTCGCTCAATCAGCGAGATGGCCTCAGCCCCGTAGCCATATTGGGCCAGCTCACCGCTGTCGATAATGGCCCCGACCGCAGACAGGGCCATGTCGTGACAGGCCTGCGTCGCCTCATGGAGCTGCTCGATCTCCGCTTCGGTGAAGCGATAGGCTGCGCCCTCATGCCAGTAAGGCAGGCCATTGGCGGTATGCCACAGCATCCCTTCGGCTTCGACGCACGCCTGCCAGTTGGCGCGCGGCGGGACCAGACAGCGTTCCATGCGTGTTCCCGTTCGCTTAGCCGCAGCAACCGCCCCGGAAGCCCGAGGACTTGCCAAAGCCCCCGCGCGAGGACGCGCGATAGCCGGTTTGCGTCTTCGCGGAGGTGCCGCGCGCCGCATAGCCGCGCCCGGACGGGTCGCGTTCGACCTCGATAGATGAAGGCAATGCGCTGGGCGACGACACCCGATAGCCCATCGGGCGCAGGCCCCCGCCCCCATAGCTGGAGACATAGCCCTGTCTGTTGACATAGACCGGATAGCCCCCGCCGCCGCCGTCGCGCTCACGCTCGCGGTCTCTGGCATAGGGGTCCGGTGACAGACGATTCATCGCATTGGACATCATGAAACCGGCCATCAGCGGCACGAACCAGTTGCCGCCGGACGGATTGGCGCGGCTTTCGCAGTGACCCACCCCGTATTCGGCTTCGCACTGCTGTTTGGCGGTGTAGCCCGGCTGCTGCCCCTGCCATTGCCACGCCTCGGCGAACGCGGTTTCGCAGCGCTTGTCATCAGCCTCCGCCGCCTTGCACGCATCGAGCGTCTTATAGACCTTCATCTGCTCGGTCACGGGTGCCGCGTCAGAGGTCTGCGTCGCCTCCGGTGCCTCACAGCCGCTCAGCATGGCCACAGCCGAAACGGTCGTCGCCAGTGTCGCCAGCCAGCGCGCCCTGCGACGGGTGAGGCGGGCCACATAGGCGGCCCTGTAGGCTTTGGTGGAATTATACCGGGTCATGGTCCTGTCCCCTGCCTCAGTACGACAAGGCGGCGGCATTCAGCATCCCGACCACCAGACTGAGGGCCGACAGCGCCAGAGCTGCCGCGATGCCGCCCTTCTCGTTACCCGCCTCGGTCAGGCGGGCATATAAGGTCTTGCCGAAGAAACGAACCAGCAGGTGCAGGACGATCTGCGACACGATGCCGATGCCGCCCCACAGGATCATGTCGCCGGCCTCGAAGGTCGAATGGCCGACGGACTGAATCGGCAGGGCCAGAGCCAGGCTGACCGCCATGAAGTGGATGGCGACCGCGATATTGCCCTTGCGGATTTCTTCCAGCTCACGAATGGGCGTCACCCACAGATAAACCGTAATGCCCACCAGCCAGACAAGGCTCCCCGTCCCCAGGAACAGGAGATAGGCCGGCAGATTGGCCAGTGACTCGACGTTTATCACTTGCGTTCCCCCTTTTGAGCGCCTTCCGAACCGTGTGCAACGGTTTCGGAATTAAAAGCGCGACAAAACAAAAGGTTAGAGCGGAGTTTCGGTTCAATCTGAACGAAATCCGCTCTAATCCCTGCGCCGATCATAGAGGGCATTGCGCCAACTGTGAAACCCTCTTTGAGGGTGTTGCCGATTCTCCGGGGGAAACGGCCCTCCGCTTCAGGCCGCGACCTCCGTCTCCGGCGACAGGCTGTGCCAGCCCTGCGCCGTGCGGCGCATGACCGTTTCGCCCGTCTCATCCGTGGCAAACAGGTGAATCCAGCGGTTTTCAACCAGATCGCGCAGCGACGCATGGCGGCTCAGGACGCCGTCAATCGCCTCGGTGGGCGCAGAGATGACGACCGACAGTCGCAGGGCCTCGTGGCGGAAGGTCTGACCGTCGAAGACCGATTGCAGCGGCAGGCCCAGTCTCAGATCACCGCCATTGCCTTCCAGCACGCCCAGATTGCCGCCGACGACATTGTGCAGCACCTTATTGCCCGCCCCGAATACCTCCGGGGCCACGGTTGAGGCAAAATATTGCAGGTTGATCCAGCTTGCGACGATCACCGGCGCGGTCAGTATCTGCTCTAGAACGGCAAAGCCGTCATCGTTTCGCCAGTCGTAGGAATGCAGGAAGACCCGCCCGCCCAGATCCTTGCCGCGCGTCAGGTGACGCGGCGCGGCGATAAAGCCCGCACAACCCGCCAGCGCCCATTCCGGCCGCACCTGCGACGGATCGGACGCCCGACGGCGGAAGGCCTTTAAGGTCGGGGCCTCGTTCAGGGTCGGCGCGCGCAACCGCCGCATCCTCTCGCCCGCCCGCACCGTGGCGGCCTTGAAGGCCTCTGCCTCGGCGTGCAGATGCGCCGGGATCAGGGCCTCATCGAGCAGGCTAAGCTCGTCGGTCGTCGTGTTGTGGATCGCCCCGGCAAACCAGACCTCAGGGCTGAGGTCGATGCCCTTTTCGGCCCTGAGCAGACGCCGCACCTCCGGGTGATTGACCATCAGGGCCGCGGCCCGCGCATTGACCGCGCCGCTGCGCCCGCCACAGGCCCCGCAGTGCAGGCCTGCCGCGTGCGGATTGTTCAGCGACTCGCCTTCGTGGCCGACCAGCACGACCAGCTTCGCCGTCGGCTGGGTCAGTCCCGCCCCCTTCAGCAGGCCCGCCGCCATGTCGGCCTGCTGGGCAAAGGGCAGAGACAGGGTGATCTCGGTGGCCGCCCGCCGGGCCTGCGGTCCCTTGGCAAACAGGGTCGCGGCCAGAGACTGCGCCGAGGCCAGCCCGAAACTTTCGACATAGCCAAAGGCCGACGCCCCGGTGCGTTTCAGACCCTCGACGGCGCGGCTCAGCGCGGACTTTGACGAGGCCTTGCCGGGGACGGCCTCGCAAACCAGCGCGCCGGGCCGCAGCAGCGGCGGGCAGGCCGGCTGACGGCGACCGTCGGTCAGTTCCACCGCTATCGGCAGGCCGAAAAAGCCCGCAAAGCCCAGGGTTTCAATGCTCGGCCCGGCCTGTTCCAGCGCATGACGGTAGAGTTCCGAACGCACGTCGATGCAGAAGACGGCCTGCGCCACCGGGGCCGGTGCGGGCGCGGCGGGGCGGCGCAGGCTGTTGAACAGGCCCTCGCGCCAGTGGGTTTCGCGCGCTTCCAGCGGCGACACGTCGGGCAGCACCGCCTGACGCGGGGCGCAGAGCGCGCGCCGCCAGTTCAAAAGCGTTCCCTCATCCGACAGCGCGCGCGCTGACAGCACATCCCACGCCAGCCGGATGACCAGCAGGTCGCGCAGCCCCTCATCCGTGCGCCCGTCGAGCTGGGCCTCCCAGTCCCGGTGACGCATCCAGGCAGCCCAGCCGCCAACCGTGCAGATCAGCCGCTCCAGATAGGCGGTCTGCGCCTCCGCAGGCAGGTTCAGGGACGTCAGCAGAGCCTCTGCGGCCGCCACGGCGTCAGTGGGCAGGGCCGCAACCTGCGCGCGGAACCCCTTGAGGCCAAAGATTTCGGGGGCGCGGTCGTGCAGGGCTTCGGCACGCCAAGCGGCAAAGGGCGTTTCGCCCTGCCACGGATTGCCCCAGACGGCCTGCCCCTGATCGTAGAAGCCCGCCGCCCACTGCGAAATCCGCCCCGTCACGAAATCGCTCAGCGGCTTATTCAGCGCCTTGCCGAAGGCATCGCTCAGGGTTTCGACCGGCGACGGCAGGGCCGGATCGGGGAGCAGGTGTGCACCGTGGCTGCGGGCGACATCGAGCGCGGCTTGCGCAAAATCGACGCCGCTGCGGGCCATGAAGGGGTTGACGGCAACAAAGCTTCTGAGCGGCCATTGCGGCGACACGCGGCGCACAATCGCCTTTAACCGCGTGTCCAGTTCCTGTTCCGTCGTAGGAAAGAGCGACGTAAAAGCGTTCATGGCTGGGCACTCCGGTTAAGCCAGGTATTGATGTAGAAGCCGCTTTTCAGATGGACATAGAGGGCCGTGACCGGCGGCCAGCGCGGCGCGCTCAAGGCCAGCCACTGCCCAAGGCACAGGATCACCATGCCCGCGACGGTCACGCTGGCCAGAAGCGGCGAGACGTTTACAGAGGTCTCACCCAGAAGCCGCTCGATCACCCCGTGACCCAGAAGGGCCAGCGTCACCATGCCCGCCGTGACGACGGTCAGGATCAGCGGGCGGCGCGCCTCAAGCACGGTGACAACCCCCATGGCGGCCAGAAGCGTAACGAGCAGGCTGGCCGACAGGGTGCCGGTAGCCAGAAGCGTCAGGCTAAGACCGGCAAGGGCAGCCAGCGGCAGGAGGGCGGCAACCGAGCGCTCCTGAACTGGCCGCTTGTCGCTCAGGGTGCCGGCGCTGAGGAAGGCATTGGCCTTGTAGGCGGCGTGGGCAAGGATGTGGAACAGGGCGGCCCCGAAAGCCCCCAGCGCGCATTGCAGCAGCATGAAGCCCATCTGCGCTACGGTGGACCAGGCCAGTGCCGCCTTGACGCTGTTTTGCGCCATCATGGCCAGCGAGCCCACGATGATCGAGCCCAGAGCCAGCAGAACCAGAAGCCCTTGCGCGAGGGGGCTCTGCATCAGCACGTCCGAAAAGCGCAGGAGGAGGACGCCGCCGGCATTGACCACACCGGCGTGCAGAAGCGCCGAGACCGGCGTCGGCGTCTCCATCACCTCGATCAGCCAGCCGTGCACCGGGAACTGCGCCGATTTTAGAACGGCCGCGACGACCAGCAGAAGGGCGGCCACAGTGACATCAAAGGGGGTCGCGCCCGGCAGGCGCGCGGCGATGTCGGCCATGTCGAGGCTGCCGCTTATGCGGTAGAGGCAGAAAAAGGCCAGCGCCAGAGCCGCGTCGCTGAGGCGCGCCAGAAGGAACTTCTTGTGGGCCGCCAGCCTGGCCGCCGGGCGGTCCGGATAGAAGACCAGCAGCTTGTGCAGGGTGAGCGACATAGCCACCCAGCCGAGCGCAAAGGTCAGAAGGTTTGCCGACAGCACAAAGAGGATCACGGTGGCGAGCGTCAGGTGCAGCCCGCCCAGAAAGGCGTCCTGCCGCGCATCGCCATCGAGATAGTTCTGCGAAAAGCGCAATACCGCCCCGCCGACCAGCGTCACCATGGCCACCAGTGCAGCGCCCGTGGCATCGAACCGCAGGCCGAACCATTGGGGGGCCGGATGGGCGTTCCCGCTGATCAATACGACAGCGAGATAAATAAGTGCGATCAGCCCGACGACAAACCCGATCAGGGACAGGCCGGTGGACAGACGGCGCAGGGTCGGCAGGCCGACGGCCCGCACACCGAGCGCCCCCAAAGCCATATGCAGCACGGCGAGGATAAGGCAGAGACCGAGACAAACCCCGGCAAGTAGCGCAACAGACATGGTGAAAACTCCCGTTCGCTTGCTGATACGGGGTGACAACCAATATAAAAAATTCAAAGATTGAATTGTTTTGTTCTATAATTTAGAACAAAGCCATGGCCAGCCTGAATTTCAAACACCTGCGCTATTTCTGGGCCGTGGCCCACGAAGGGCATCTGACGCGCGCCGCCGAAGCCTGTAATGTATCGCAATCGGCCCTGTCTGTGCAGATTCAGGCGCTTGAGGCGCAGTTGGGTCACGCCCTGTTTGAACGACGCGGGCGGCAGATGGTCCTGACCGAAGCCGGGCGAGTGGCGCTCGGCTATGCCGATACGATTTTTGCGGCTGGCGATGAGCTGATCGGCACGCTGGAAAACCGCGGGCGCGCCCGGCAGGTTCTGCGCATTGGCGCCCTGGCCACGCTGTCGCGCAATTTTCAGATGCAGTTCCTGACGCCTCTGATGGCGCGCACGGATGTCGATATCGTCCTTCGCTCAGGGGCTCTGAGCGAGCTTCTGGAGGGGCTTCAGGCCCTTGAGCTGGATGTGGTTCTGGCCAATATGGCACCGGTGCGCGACCGGCTTAATCCCCTGATTTCACATCGCATTGCTGACCAGACGGTGAGCCTGATCGGGCCACCGCAGCGGATGCGCGACGGGGCGAGCCTGAGCGATTATTTAAGCGAGGCCCCCCTCATCCTGCCCGGCCATTCGAGCAGTATTCGCGCCGGTTTCGACGCCATGATCAACCGGCTGAATATCCGTCCGGTCATTGCGGCAGAAATCGACGACATGGCCATGATGCGCCTTCTGGCCCGCGAAGGGTTTGGTCTGGCCATCGTGCCGCCCATCGTGGTGCGCGACGAATTACAAAGCGGTCTTCTGGCGGAATTTGCCGCCCTGCCGGACCTGCGCGAAACCTTTTATGCGGTAACGGTTGAGCGGCGTTTTCCGAACCCGTTACTGGCCGCGCTTATCTAACATCGCGCCCACATAACAACCTTTCCGTTAAATCCGAAATCGGCATCGCGACGTATCTCTGGCACATCGCAAGATGGAACGTGCGTTTTAGACAGATCCCCCGCCGCCTTCGCCGGTTCCGTTGAGCCGTCGCCAGGCGCTCGTCTTTTGCCACGCCTCATCGCTATCCGCAGAGGGGCTTCCCTTTGCGGCATGAGGCCCTAACCAACGGAAATCACATGAAAACGATTCAACTCAGCCTTATGGCCACCTCTGCCCTCGCCGCCCTGTCGCTGGCCTCTGTGGCGCAGGCCGGACCCGTCGAGGCCGGTCGCTGGGCCGTCAGCGGTTCTATCGGCACCGAAGTGCCTGTCTCCGGCGACGTCCATGGCGGCACCACAACCGGAGAGATTCCTCTGGCTGCCCTCGCTTCTCTGCGCGACGCCGGGGCACCGGCCCTGCCCTCGGCCCTGACCGCCACAGGCAATGCCGGACAGTTGCGCATTCAGTCGCGCGGCTTCGACGATATTTACGACAACGCCACCGCGCTGAATCTCGAAGCCACCTACGGCATCGGCGGCGGCCGTGAGGTCTTCGGCAACTTCGACTATGTGAAGGCCGATGAGGGCACGACGCAGGTCGGCACCGCCGCCGTCGTCAACGGCACGAACACCGTGGCCGAAGTGGCGGTCTATGGCCGTTTTGGCGAGTACAAGGGTATGGGCGTCTCGGTCGGTGTGCGCCAGTGGTTCAACGAAGGCGGCACCTTCGAGCCCTATATCGCCGGGCGCATCGGGGCCAGCAAGATCGACGAAATCCGCGCCACCTTCACCGTCCCCGACCTGACCATCAATCAGTCCCTGCGCGACGTCCCCTTTTATGACGACACGACGGTCCTGACCGCCGGGTTCGAAGCGGGTGTCAGCTACAAAATGTCGGAAAACGTGTCACTGATCGCGGAGACGGGCCTGCGCTACTACGGCAAGCTTGACGGTAACGACAGCGCCATCGGCGGTCTGGGCCTCGCCTCGATCAACGAAGAGGGTAGCCGTCTCGTCGTGCCCGTGACGCTGAAACTACGCGCCGTGTTCTAAGCCCGGCGTCCGCTCAAAGTCAGAGGGGGTCGGGACGAAGCCCGACCCCCTTCCCTCAGTCTCATCCGGGTTAAACCGTCACCTTCAGTTCGTCAGAGCCAGTTGCTGGCGCGCCTGCCACACGCCCGCCACTTCCGCAGGTGCGACCCCAATGGTGACATCCTGACCGCTCGCTTCCTTTAACCGGATCAGCCAGGGTTTGCGCGATCCGGGCTGATAGGCCTCTGCCAGAGCGCGCACGTCGTCTTCAGGTATTTCAAAAATGACGCGGGTGAACTGACTGCACTCACCGGGCATCTCAAACAGCGGACAATAGTCGGTCCAGTGCGAAACCGTCGTGGGTTCAATCTTCACGATACGACCGGCGATCTCGTATCGGACTTCCGTAATTTCCCGCCGCGCCCCCGTATAGGTCAACTGATGCGAGACTTCCCAGCGCGTCTGGCCGGAAGCCCGCTGAACAGAGGCCTGAACGTGCCCATCCCAGATGAAGACCCCTCGAGCCGGGCCGGGCTTAAGGGTCGCCTTTTCCGTGGACACCACGATGGCGTCGTCGAGGTGATCACCCCTTATCACGGCTCGACGCGCAAAATGAGACGGTTCGATCTTGGCCAGTCCCCTGGACAGACGCAGGCTTTCGGCCGGGGCCATGTCCGAAGGGGTGAACAGGAAGGCGGCCATTACGGCCAGAGGGAGGGCACTCATACAAAAGTCCTTTAAAACTGCGCCGTCAGGCTGAGGCTCAGAATATGATCAACGGTGTCTTCGCGGGGACGGCGCACCCACTGATGGATATAGCCGGACTCAAGGGTCAGTTTGGAGGTAAGCGGCACCGACACGCCGACACTGTTTCGCCACCGGTCAAGGCCTTCGCGTTGCCCCCATGGCGTGCGGTTCGCCGCCCAGAAAGCCTCGCTCCACACGACGCCGCTGACTTTCGGTGTGAGCGGCTTGCTGAAGCGAAGCTGCTGACGTAGCCGCCAGCCGGTCTCGTCGCGACCCTCTATCCATCTTTGCTCCAGCCGCGTGCGTCCGTTCAGCACCGCGCCGCCCTCTAAGGCGGCCACGCGGTACGACACCTGCTGCCACAGACGGTGTTCATCCGTCTTGGCCGGCCCCGGCGGGTTGGTCTGCACGAAGGCATAGCCGAGGGCCCCGCGCGTGGTCGGGCTGAAACCATAGCTGACACTCGGACGGATCAGATACTGCCCCAGACGCGAGGCGTCGTTGTTAAAACGCTTCTGCACCTCGAGGGTCGCGGAGACGCGGTCATTCAGCTTGAAATGAGAATGCAGGCCCCCCCACACGGCTGTATCCTCGCTCGCCGCCTGAGCGGCAAAAGGTAGAAGACAACCAAAAACGAGCGGCACCAGCCGGGTTATGCGAAACATCAAACAGGCCCTGCAAAATGAGAAAAAGACGCAGGCGGGTCAGTAGACGGGGGGTGTCAGCGTCTGACCCGCCTGCACACGGCGTCAGTAAGGGGGGGTTACTTCGCCGAATAGGGCAGGGAGGAGTGGTGCAGAACGATGCGCAGCTTGCCTTCGCCATCACGGACATAGCCCCAGGTCTTGTCCACCACGGTGACATTGCCCTTGGCGTCGGTCAGGGTCACATTGCCCATGGAAATAGCGCTGTCGCCGGTGATGACGATGCCGGCATTGTCGATCTTGAAGCTGCGCCAGCTCTTGAGCGCAAAGCCTTTGTCGTTGGGGAATTTCGTATCACCGCCCACAAAATAGGCCAGCGCGCCGTCGCGGGTCGTGCGGAAGGTTTGCGGGGCCACCGTCAGGGTCGGCTTGAACAGCACCGGGCCGTAATTGTAGCCATAGGCGCTGTCCAGCACCTTTTCCGCCAGACGCTTGGCGGCCGCGTAGCCGTTCTTGTCATTCTCGGTCGAAATGGCGACCAGCGCTTCGCCCCAGGCCTTCTGGGCGGCTTCGACCTCGGCCACGGTGATCGGGGCATAGACGGCCGGGCTGATCTGAGCCGCATTACCGGCTGCCAGCGCCGGAGCGCCCGCAAAGGCCAGCGGCAAAGCCAGAGCCAGACAGGCAGCCTTCAAAGTCATCTTTTTCATGGTGTCGCACCTTTCCAATTCAAACGCCGTCATCATCGTTGCGGCTTGTGAGGAGAAGGTAGGGGCAGACGGGCCGGCGGCGCATCCGCCGACTGGCGCGCCTTGCGGCCTAGGCCGGATGGCCTATGCACAACAGGGCTTCCCCGGTATAGAGACGAACAATGGAAAGTGCCTCCCCTTTGCTGACGACGCAGATCGAAACCGTCGCCGAACTGCGCGAGCTTTATCGCGCGGCGGAGGCGCGGGCGGCGCGTCTGCGGCTGTTGTCACAAGCCGGGGGTGAGCTGGCGCTGGCCGAAATGACCAATGTCGAGAACGTGCTTCAGACGTGCGCCGGGCGACTGGCGCATTTTCTGGGCCGGGGCCGGGCGTCTATCGCGCCACAGGGTCCGGGGCTGGGACTGCGCGCGCCGGGTCAGAGCGAGGGAGCACCCCCTGCCCCCTTTGCCTATGTCAGTATCGACGGCTTCACCGATCTGAGCGACATTCCAGATGGCGAGGACCGCGAGGCCGTGCGGCTCGTTCTGGAACTGATGGGGGCCACGGCCAGTCGTATCGAACGCGAAGCTGAACGCGGTCGCCTCACCGCCACCCTGCGTGAGCGTGAGCAGAGGCTGGAATATGTCCTTGGGCGGTTGTTCACGGCGCAGGAAGACGAGCGCCGCCGCCTGTCGCACGAACTGCACGATGGCGTGGCTCAGACCGCTACGGCATTGGTCCGCCTGCTCGAAGGCGGGACAGATCGCGCGCATGAGCCCGTCGCCGGGCCGCAGCGGGTGCGTCTGGCGCAGATTGCACGCGAACTGGTGCAGGAGATCCGCGCCATTATCGGCGGTCTGCGCCCCACCCTGCTCGATGATCTGGGACTAAGCGCGGCTCTACGTCATCTGGCGGAGGAGATGGAAAAGGCAGGGTACAGCGTCACCCTTATCTTGCCGGAGGAAGCCCCGATTCTGCCCTGCGCCGTCGAAACCGCCCTGTTTCGCGTGGCGCAGGAGGCCGTCACCAATATCCGCAAACACGCGGGCGGTCCCTGCCCGGTCACGATGTCCCTGACCATGGATGCGCCATCGGGGATCACCTTACGTATAAGTGATCGCGGACGCGGCATAACGCCCGCTGAGACCGCGCTCAGGTCGGACAGGCAGGGGACGCAGGTAGGTCGTGAAGTGATGCATGAACGGATGTTGGCCATCGGCGGGGACCTCCTGTGGGAGGCAAAGGCTGAAGGTGTGTGCGTCACCGCGCATCTGCCCCATCTGCCCCTGCCGCCTTCCTCGTGAGTTTCGTTTTGGCTTTAGACTCGTTTCGCATACTGATTGTCGATGACCACGCCCTGGCGCGTGAAGGGCTGAAGGCCGTGCTGAGCAACAGCGGTTTCAGCGTCGTGGGCGAGGCCGCCGACGGACCGGCCGCCATTGCCCTGACCCAGACCTTGCGCCCGGATGTGGTGCTTATGGATGTGCGTCTGAAAGGGGAGATGGACGGGCTTGAGGCGACACGGCGTATTGCCGCTCTGGGGTTGCCGACACGGGTTCTGATGCTCACCCTGCACGACCTGCCCGCCTATGTGCGTGAAGCGCTGACGGCAGGGGCTGCGGGCTATGTGCTGAAAGACACGGCCATTGACGACCTGCAAGCGGCCATTGTGCGCGTGGCACAGGGGCAGACCGCCCTGCCGCTCGATCTGGTCAGTGCCGCCCTGCGCGCGCCCGAACCGGCCGAGCGCGACCCGGTCGCCCTGTCAAGCCTGACCGCGCGTGAGCGCGAAATCGTCAGTCTGATTGCCGAAGGCATGACCAATAAGGAAATCGGACGACACCTCGGCATCAGCCCGGCGACGGTAAAGGCACATGTCGAGCGCCTGATCGCCAAGCTGGGGGTCACAGACCGCACGCAGGCGGCGGTGCTGGCGTCGCGGCATCTGACGGCGGGGCGCGAGGCATGAGGCTGGCGCGTTTCCTCACCCGCTTCTGGGCCGACCGGCCGCTGGCGCTCAAAGGGCTGGTGGTCGTCGCTTTGCCGCTGGCCATCCTGCTGGTGTCGCTGAGCCTGTTGTTTCAGGCCAGTCATGCCGAAGAGGAGGCCGAAGACGATGTGCGTCGCGCCTTCGCCGTTCAGCGCGACACCTATCAGGTGCACGCCCTTCTGGCCGAAGCCGCCGCGGGCGTGCGCGGCTATGTGCTGACACGGCAGGCGCGGTTTCTGGAACCCTATCGCAAAGCCGAGGCCGATCTGCCGCCGACCTTTGAACGACTGGACGGCATCATCCGGGATGCGGAGATCCGCAACCGGTTTGAGCGCATACGCACTTTGGCGGTGCGCAAACGCGAAGGGCTTCACGCGATTGTCGAACTGGCGGACGCGCGCACGGCCCATGCGCACAATACCTCTGAAATCGAGGCCGCACTGGTTGCCAACAAGATTGTGCTTGATGCCATGCGCCAGGAAATCGACCGTATTCAGGTGCGCGAAAACACCCTGCTGGACCAGAGGCTTCGCCGCGTAGAAGAGGTCCGCAACCGCTTCCTCTTTCTGACCGCCATCAGTGCCGTCGTGGGCCTGCTGGGCAGTCTGGCGGCGGTGTACCTGTTCTCGACCGGCATTGTGCGCCGCATCGGCAACCTTGAGGACAATGCCGAGCGACTGGCGCAGGGCGAGGCCCTGACGGAGCTGCCGCAGGACGCCGACGAGATCGGGCGGCTGGCGCAGCGCCTCGTGCGCGCCAGCGCCCTCCTGCGGGGCCGCGAACAGGCCTTGCGCGAAAGCGAGGAACGCTTCCGCCTGGTGATCGAAGAGGTGCGAGACTACGGTATTTTCGCGCTCGATCCCACCGGCGTGGTGACAAGCTGGAATCTGGGCGCTGAGCGCATCAAGGGCTGGACGGCGGCGGAAATTCTGGGGCAGCATTTCAGCCGGTTTTATCCTGACGAAACGCGCGATTTTCTGCCGGCGCGTATGCTCCAGAGGGCGCGCGAACGCGGGACGGTCGAAGACGAAGGCTGGCGACTGCGCAAGGATGGCTCGCGCTTCTGGGCCAATGTGGTGATCACCAGCCTGCATGACGATAATGGTCAGGTGCGCGGCTTTGCCAAGGTGACGCGCGACATGACCGAACGCCGACGCACCGAAGAGGCGCTGCGCATGGCGCGTGAGGACGCCATTGCCGCCAATCTGGCCAAGAGCGAATTTCTGTCGCGGACCAGCCACGAACTGCGCACGCCGATGAGCGCCATTCTGGGCTTCGGGCAGTTGCTGGAACTGGATGAGGAGACGCTGTCCCCGTCACACAGGGCCGCCGTCCAGCAGATCATGAAGGCCGGACGGCATCTTCTGGCCCTGATCAACGACCTGCTCGATATTTCCAGCATCGAGGCCGGAGCGACCGACATGTCGATCGAAGCGGTCGATCTGGACGATGTGGTGCAGGAGGTGCACGCGCTGGCCGCGCCGATCGTGGCTACGGGCGGATTGAGCTTCCAGCTTGAGGCAGCTGAGACCGGTCTGATCGCCCAGGCGGACCGGCGGCGTCTGATACAGGTTCTTCTGAACCTGATTGCCAATGCGGCCAAATATAACCGCACCGGCACCTGCGTGCGTCTGGCCTATGGGCGCAACGGTGCGGACATTCGCCTCGAGGTCGAAGACGATGGCGAAGGCATAGACCCGTCGGCCGCCTCACGGCTGTTCACTCCGTTTGATCGACTGGGGCAACAATCAAAAACGCGGGTCGAAGGCACGGGACTGGGGCTGGCCCTGTCGAAACGTCTGGTGGAATCCATGAACGGCCAGATAGGCTATGAGGCCCCGGCGAAGGGGGCGCGCTTCTGGTTCACCCTGCCGGGCGTCCAACCGGCCCAAATGCCGCAGAAGGATTGACAACCATGCCGGGACCCCTGATCACACCGGGAGAGCTCGTGTCGCGCCGTATCCTCGTCATCGACGATGAAGAGGCCAATGTGCTGCTGCTGACCACGCTTCTGAAACGTGAAGGCTACACGGACGTGCACGGCATAACCGACCCGTCGCGCGCCATGCAGGCCTTTATAGACCTGTCGCCCGATCTGGTGCTTCTCGACCTTATGATGCCGGAAGTGGACGGGTTCCAGTTGCTCGAAGCCTTTGGCCGCCATGAACGCGCCGATGAATACCGCCCGGTTCTGGTACTGACGGCAGATACAACGCTTCAGGCGCGCCGTCGCGCCCTGTCTCTGGGGGCCAAGGACTTTGTGGCCAAGCCCTTCGATGTGATCGAGGTGGCCCTGCGCATATCAAACCTTCTGGAAACCCGGCTTCTGTATGAGCGCCTGCGTCAACCGTCGCCTTGAGGCGCATCGCATATTCAACGCCGGCGTTTCGCGCCTTTGGTCGGGACCCTGGCGGGTTCAAGACCCAGATCGGCCACGGCAGTGGCGGCCAGCAGAAACGCCCCGACCCCGTAATATTGCGTGTCGTCGTATCCGACAGCGTCCGGGCGGTCGCTGATCGGCTGCACATAGCCGAACTTGCCATCCTCATGCACGGCGGAAACGAGTGCTGCCCAGCCCCTGCGGATGGTCGGTTCATAGGTGGCGCGGTCAAGCAGGCCGGCCTTCGCCCCCCACGCCAGCCCGAAGACATAGAAGGCGGTGCCGCTCGATTCCGGCAGGGCCGTCTTGGGGTCGCTCAGCAGGGAGGGCGACCAGAAGCCATCGGGTTTCTGGATGGTTTTGAGTTTGGCCGACATCTCCCGGAAGATCGTCTCCATCCGCGTGCGGTCGGCATCGCCTTTGGGCAGGTAAGGGATCATCCGCGCCAGCCCGGCCAGCACCCAGCCGTCGCCGCGGCTCCAGAAGACCTTGCGTCCATTGGGGTCTCGCCGCTCGAAGAAGCGCGAGTCGCGATAATAGAGATGCTCTTCCTTGTCATAAAGCATGTCCGTCGTTGCGAAAAACTCCTTCACGGCAAAGTCGCGGTAGCGCCGGTCACCGGTGGCCTGCGCCAGTTGCAACCAGGTCGGCGGGGCCATGAAGATCGCGTCGCACCAGCACCAGCGCTCATCGCAGCCCGCCCCACCCGGAGCCGAATATTCGTGATGGATCAGGTCGTCCTGCGACGGATGGGCGAGGATCTGATCGAAGCTCGCCTTCAAAGGCGCAATGGCCTGCGGCCCGGCCCCCTGACGGTAGGCCCACAGATAGGATTGCCCGATAACGTGATCGTCGGCGTGGTAGAGGCGACGCCCCAGCTCCCATTTGTTGGCCACCCCGCGCGACAGGATCACCTGCCTGAAGTGCGGCTTGTCCGAATGGTCAGCCAGCGCGGTAAGGCCGACAAACAGCGCCCCCTGCACCCAGCCCTTCATGTCCGAGGTGCCGAGCGCTGCGTTTTGCGGAAATTCGCCGCCGGCCATGGTGGCCAGTTGATAGTCAGCCACACGCTCGGCCAGCGTCAATATCTCCGCCCGGCTCAAGGGCATTCTGGCCGCAGGCCGCGCGGCGACCGGCGTTTCGGCCACGGCGGGCAGGCCTGGCGCCATACAGGCCAGAGACACCACGGTCGTGGCAAGGAGAAGGGCACGCTTCATCAGACGGTTCCTCTGGCAGAGTATGGACATCGGCGTTGATGCCGTTCGCGGAAGTGCATCCTGAGGGCGGCAGGCGAACAACTCAAGTTCAAATATAGGGACAATCATTCAAAAACAAATTGCGCAGATCGTCCCGACGCGTATCCTCTGATCAAGAGGCAGGACCGCTGTGCGGCGACGGCCTTACCTATAAAAGAGACAGGGACGCCATGACTGATCTGACCCGCCGCCGCGCGCTGTTTTCGGGCGCCGCCCTCCTGTCCGGAAGCTGTCTGGCGGCACTGGCCGTCCCGGCCCGCGCCAGCGCCGAGCCCGTCGTGATGGCCGATGCACCGCTTTTGCCCGCCATCCGTTTGACGGCAGCGCTCAACCGCCCCTATCAGGACCTGTCCGGGGCCTGGGCCTATTCCAAGGATCTCTACAAGACCGGCTGGTCCACCCTGATGGACTGGAAGCCCAATCGCGGCAACCAGCGATTCAGCGACGTTGATGTCGCCGCCGAAGAGGCCAGAGACCGCTATGCCCTGTTTGAATACGACATGCAGAATGCCCCGCGCATGGCTTTGCCAGGTGCGTGGAACGCGGCCCTGCCGCAACTGCGCTATTATGACGGACTGATCTGGTTTCAGCGCACCTTTCTGGTCAGCCCGAAGCCGGGTGAGCGCGTGCTTTTGCGCTTTGAGGCGGTCAACTATGTGACGCAGGTCTTCGTCAACGGCAAAACCGCCGGCGCGCATGAAGGCGGTTTCACCCCCTTCACCCTGGATGTTACGGGGCTGGTCCGCGACGGCGTCAATCAGGTGACCCTCGGCGTCGATTCCAGCCATACGGACCAGAGCGTACCGCCGCGGGTCACCGACTGGGACATCTATGGCGGGGTGACGCGCCCGGTGCGCCTGTTTGTCGTGCCCGATACCTTCATCGACGACCTTTATATCCGCTACACGCCCGAAGGCCGTATCCTCGCCGAAGCCCGTCTGATGGGGCCGGCGTCGGCGGGCAGCGACGTCACCCTGTCTCTTCCCGCGCTCAAGCTGATGGCACGCGGGCGCACCGATGAGACCGGCACGGCGCACTTTGACCTGAAGGCCCCGCGCGGCCTCAAGCTGTGGACGCCGGAAGGTCCGACCCTTTATGAGGTCACGGTGACGGCAGGCACGGATTCGCTGAGCGATCGCGTGGGGCTGCGCACCATCGCCGTCAAGGGGCATCAGATCCTGCTCAACGGCAAGCCCGTTTTTCTGCGCGGGATCTGTCTGCACGAAGAAGAGTTCGGCTCAAACCCGGCGCGCAACATGACCGAACCGGCGTCGCGGGCCCTTCTGACCGAGGTCAAGCACGGACTGAACGGCAATTTCGTGCGCCTGTCCCACTATCCGCATTCTGAGGTGACGACGCGACTGGCCGATGAGATGGGGCTTCTGGTGTGGAGCGAGATTCCGGTCTATTGGGCCGTCGCCTTTGGCGATGCGCGCGCACTGACTACCGCCCGGCGTATGATGGCCGAAAACATCCTGCGCGACCGCAACCGCGCCAGCATTATCATCTGGAGCGTCGGCAACGAGACGCCGAAAACCGAGGCGCGCAACCATTTTATGGGTACGCTGGCCGACGACGCCAAACGCCTTGATCCCTCGCGCCTGACCTCGGCTGCGCTTTTGGTCAACAAGACGAAGGTGGACGGTGTGCTGCACGCGACGATCGACGACCCTATGGTCGATAAGCTCGATATCCTGTCGGCCAACACCTATACGGCCTGGTACGGCAATGACCGGCTGGAGGACGTGCCCGCGATTAAATGGTCAGCACCGGTGGACAAGCCGCTGATTTTCTCAGAGTTCGGGGCCGATGCGCTGGCCGGGTTCCATGCTCCCGACCGTCGCAAGTTTTCCGAAGAGTTTCAGGCCGATTTCTATCGCGCGACTCTGGCCAACGCCGCCACCGTGCCCATTCTGGCCGGACTATCTCCGTGGATTCTGAAGGACTTTCAGACGCCACGGCGCGAACATCCGGTTTATCAGAATGGGTGGAACCGCAAGGGCCTTCTGTCGGAAACCGGTGCCCGCAAACAGGCCTTCGCCGTATTGGCGGAGTGGTATTCCCAAAGAGCGATTTGAGCGCGCCTGGACATTGCCCCCCCTAGGTGACGAGGTAAAATCAGTGGGGGAGACAAAGCCGACTTCGGTTGCGCAGGCATTATCCCGTCTGCGGCAGATAATGGATATTCTGAAGCCCAAACTTCAAGATAAGCTGCGGCATTTCCGACAGAGATCTGACTTGATGTCCGCTTAGACGTCGTCCAAGGGACCTCGCGTGCCGATTAAGGCCAAAAGGCGACATCGCGATAATGTCAACCTTATCGGAGGTATCAGCGCTGGTAGATATTGCACGCGAGGGCGCAAAGAACCATTTCCAAACGTGTAAGTTCTCCCGAATGACCATTTCGAACGCCACCTAATACACATTCCGCATAAGATGTAATATACAAACCGCACGTTTCAATAGATTGAACCGCACCGGATATGCCGGAGGCCTAAACTCAATAACAATATAGGGCCATTTTGAAATAGCAACCGAACTCCACATGACGGTCGTATGAACGATAAAGATCTACGACCGTCAGGTTTTAGCGGTGATTTGTGCTTAATTTCTTTAGCAATAAGATCAAAGGGTAATAGGAGATTCACCTCAAGCTAGGAAAACTTGCGCCAAGTGATTCAAACGCATAAATTTTATTATCGTGTTGATATTATTGCGTTTATCTTAAGGTGCGGGAGCCAGATTTGAACTGACGACCTTCAGGTTATGAGCCCGCCATTAATTTGCTTATCTAATTGATTTAAAATTACTATTTGCTTCTGGAAATTTTTCTGGGCTAAAAAATGAGCTAAATTGAGAGGGGCTAGCCTTGGGCTGGCTTCCTAGAAATCCATAGCAGGATCGAACTTCTCCTACAGGAATCCGCGCCGCGGTATCGGGGTCAATAGCTCGACTTGTCCAGTCCCACTCGACCCTCGGCGGACAGACACCAGACGAGGCCTACCTAGGATCAGGAACATCGAGGCAAGCGGCATAATCACACCACAGACACAAGCTTTGCTAAGCGGCAAACCTGTCCGTGAAACCGGAGCCAGCTCTCCACTCATCTTACTCGCCGCATCCCAACTCCCCTCTGGTTGACCTGGGAGACCTGCCTTTTGATATCTCGCCTATCGCGCACTCGACCGGAGGTTTGCGTTGAGTCCGGAATAGTGGATAACTGTGGCGAACCTCCCGTAACCGCCCGGGTGGACTGAGAGGCGTCATGAAGAAAAAAAACTCCTGGTACAAAAACACGGCGATGCCGGGCCTAAAATGTGCGGTGCTCGGTTATGGACTTTTGGCACTTTCTATGTTCGCCCCGCTGAGCGGCAGCTATCACGCGTGTGTAGAGAGGAATTCTCAACGCTATAGCCATGCACTGGAACGCCTGCGTGCCGGTCAGCCGATCGATGAAACAAAAGACTTTGAACATATTGCAAGTTGTCAAGCAGAGCGCGAGGACGCGAACACGTTGGAGGCAATAAGGATAGCGCTTTACTTCGTAGTCGCGGTGCTATTGGGGACCCGTTTTCATAACACTGCGGTTAAGGTCTTAGTTTTCCCATTTCAGTGGGTGAGGAAGCGGCTCAGTCAGCCCTGACTGTAAATTCGCCCGCAATTCTGGCCTCCTAGAGGTCGATCTTCGCGTCCAACTCGCCCCCTTAGGCTATGCGATCCCCTCGTAAAGTATGCGCCTCAGAAGACTATGTAGGACGCGAAAAGGGGTGTGTTTTGACTGCGATTTGACAGTTTAGGTGAATTTCAACAGTGAATAGGCAAATTAGAACGCCAAACTTCTTTAATTTTAATCAACTGAATGTACTGTATCTCTCTTAAATGCTTAATCGAAAAGCTCAATTTTAAGCAAAAAACGCGACCATGCACGACATGAAGCTTAGCATGTAGTTTTTTAGGTTCTCCTTTTATGGAAAACGTACCAGAAATCAAGGGGTAGTCTTCCAGTTTGGATCCAGACAGCAATGGAACAGAAACGGGATTGCCAATAACCTTTTTGCAAACAAAAAAAATCAAAGCTCTTCCATCCACCTCCCTCTGCATTATGTCGTATAATTCAAATTGGCGCTCAACAATATTCTTTGCATGATCAGGAAGAGAATCAACTAACATCGAAAGCACATAATGTTCAGTTACAGTTATTGAATTGCCCACACTAAGCCTTGTTAATATAGATCCAAATTGTCTTTTCAAAGTTATACCTTTACAACTGCGCTATATCATCAGTTCAAACAGTTCGTCTTTTGGAACCCACAACCTAGCAGGCGTATGTCTAAATATTAATACGAATCTGGGGCTCTCTGAATTCCCAATGCATCGCTAATGAGATCGTCAATTGATCTGTAGCTATTAAGCGCCCATTCACCACATGGGTCGACCCGCTTTGGAATTACATTTTTCGTTTACAAATGTGCGCCTTGCTACAGAATAAAAACAGTGCTGTTTAAGAACTTTATCTACAGTTAAATCAGATTTTCCTATATTCGCGAATAATCCCTTTGTCCAAGGCATTTTATTAATCCAAACCGGCGGAATTAACAGCTTGTCGGGAGAAGGAATAGGCCCGCTAAAATTAAAATCAGGTACAAATTGATTGTAAATATATATCAAGTTAGAGCCATGCATAGGTGCGTTTGGAAAATCTATGTTCGCCTTGATCACCAAGCCCAATATATAACCACAGTCCTTGATATTTAACACAAATACATCTCCGGCACAGATGGACTTGTTTGATTTTTTTATTGGCATCATGTTTGTTATCATGTTCTTAATAGCCATTATTTTAAGTGCAGCTTCACCCCATTTCACGAATAACAATCTCAAAACAGTTGGCCCGTTCGCAACAGTTACACTAAAATGGGTGATTAAGCATATCGGATTTACTTATGGTGCGATTTCGGATATCCAGAAATTGCCTTCCAAAGCATGGCAGCGTTACAAACTAATAATCCAAAAACAATTACGAGAGATCCGGGGGAGAACAAAACGTTCTCCTTCACCGCTTTAAATACTATGAGTGCCTGAATCGCGATCGTAGCACCGAAAGCGATCCCATACCGAGCAACATACCTTCGTCGCGTTTTCATATTTCTCAGCATCCGCATTTTTTTCCGTGGGAAGCCCTTCGTCCAATCGTAGTTCCCAACGCCAGCTCCCAGAATACTCGCACTAAGAAAATTCGGAGCGACCACTCTTCCGATCGCACAGAAATCATTGAGACGCGGTGATGGTTCTCGTTCAGACCTGAGCACGCGGCTTCGTCCCGGCACCATTCGCCAGGCAGGCGGATATCAACCTTGGCCGTGCCCGTTGTGAACACCTGCGCCGCCCCGAACGGCGTGACATAGGCATCCCTGACCTAGGCTTTTGTGGCAATGTTTCGCATAAGAAACCAGCATGCGAACTTTGGGATAACGACGCTTCGTGGATGGATTTGATATCGGCCAAAAAAATCCCCACAGAAATAAGAGTTACCGAAGAGGGCGCGTGCCGCCAAATTCGACAAAATCGCGGAGAGGTTACCTGCAGTAACTGCCTTTGGGTTTCAGTAGTGACGAAAATTGTCTTGGTTCAACGTAATATCGCGCATTTTCAGATTTAACATTACCGTCCGCATCAACAAAGTACACACGGCCCCTGTTGCCAATAATTTTTACTTTCACGTTTCTGGAGTCATATATTGATTTTGGCTTATATTCTCTGAGAGAGGAATGGAAATCCTTAGAATTAATGTAGTATAAACAGCCTCTTTTTTCTATATCACTTTCCGAAGTGGGAACAAAAGGATCTATAGAAAAATCGAAATAGAAAACTTCGTAAGTCGCCACCTCTGATCTAGCGACCTCTCCTAAGGGTAAAAGCAATGCGATTGTAAAGATGAAAGGCTTTATCAATTTGTGGGCCCCCAAATTATCTTGTTAACGACGTAAGCGATCCTTTCAGGCAATCCAGCTTGGCGCCTCATTGGATTTTCATTCGTATTTACATTATTCATTCCGACGTTGCCCCCTGGAATTGATCCAGTTTAGAGTTGGCTCTGGCCCCTAAAAGAGGACCAGAGAATGAAGCGCAGGCTAATCTTTCGGCACCCAGTTTCCGCTTTCCGGGCCCAATGCTGCCTCGACGTGATCACACGCAATGGGGTCGCCATATCCGCTCCACGGCGCGGACGGAGTGATGAGCCACAAGCTATCTCCCGGTCCAATCAAGGACTGCAGTTGTTCCATGACGCTCTCAGAAGATTTTTTGGTTCTCACCATTATTGTTGTCGGCGTGAGGATTGCCCAGTCACCTAAGCTTTTAACGCTGGCTGAGAATGCAGTTGCGTACCGCTCTTCGACTTCAAAAATAATGAGGAAAGTTGCAGTTTGACCCATCTTTTTTGATTTTCCTCAAAACTTGACCCTCCATGTTTGCTATGGATTGACCCACGCTTCCCCAGATCGTGTAAGGGGTTCATGGCCGAACCAGGGGTCAGCGTGAAACGAAAATTTCAATCTTCAAAGGGTCAAATTTCTGTGAAACTCAACACACAGTCACACACCCAAATATTTACATTTGAACTTCCACTCGCTGTTTGTGCTGCGCATCAAGAGGTTTTGAAGTCCACTTTGCGTGCCCGACCCATCCGTAACCTGACGCGCGCAAGAAATAATTTCTACCAAGAACGAGAGGGCGACTAGCCACGTACTCTGAAAACCCAGGCGGTACTTCTCCATATACGAGATGTTTTAGCTCAACGCACTTGGGAGAGCTGCTTATTGACCAAATTAAATCGTTTCCATCCAGAACACTTACGCTGTTAACACAAGGCTTTCTGTAATTCACACCTGATGAAAAGACATGAAAAGACGTCTGCCCATTGCCTTGATCAACCTCGATGTCCAACCCACTTGAACAAGAGGCAATACTTAGAGCACTTAAAGCGCATAAAATACTAACAATAAAATTTATTTTATTTTTCAGTCTCACCATTCTTCTTCCCTCATTACATCTGGGATCAGACCTCCGGACTTCAACACGACGGAGAACATGTCAGAGGTCGATGAGTCCCTCTATTTTGCGAATCAACATAGCCTCCGACCACTTGCGCTTGCTGTTCCTTGCCCAGATCATTAAATTTTGTATCAATGTTGACTTCGGTTATATCATATGAATTTTTGCCAGACATTTTTTTTAATTGAATCCGCTGCAATACCCAACGGCCTAGTTTTATCTGGCGCGTACTTATATTGCCAAACGTGAGTATAATCGGGCGCCAACAGCCCGGGATCGGTTTTCGACAGATCATATGAATAGTAGTTTTTGTTTACATATATGTTATTCTCGATTGTAATTGCCGGCGAGTCATTCATAAAAGCCACCATAGCTGCAATGTTTCCCGCAGATCCATTCTTGATGTCTACTTTGTCAAAGTATAAATTCCCAAATATCAGCCGAAGGACATCTTTTTCACGGTCCGTTGGGGGCCTCAGACCAGTTGGATCGGCCTTATTGACGGGGTCTCCGCCTGTGTAAGCATATAGATTGAGGTCATCTTTTGACCCGATGGGGTCGGTTTGTAAAAGCTGTCACCTCTGACGCGGCAGATCGTATCGGGATGGATTTTCCCCTGTTGCCTCCGTGGCTTACGGCGCATTTTCGCCGTCGCGATCCACGCGCTGGCTAAAAATCGCCTTGAGGCAGTTTTCTTCAGATTTCAAAGACCTTTAGGCGAACTTCAGACACGGCTGCACTCGCTCGATCAAACCAATCGCCCGATCATATGATTTACAGGCACCAACCTACTTGAGCGGGGTATTGCTATTATGATCTGGGCTTCTTTTTGGTGAAAATAGGTGAAGACCCCAGTAATCATCAGAATTACACCAAGCCAGAACATCAAGAACAATGCCGGCCCCACCCATCTACTCCAAATATAAATCAGCTGAAATAACTCAAAGGACAAATCAGTAACAACAATAGCTGATTGAATTAATCCAATAAAAAATATCACCGTCCCTTTCTGTTTATTATTCATTTTTCGCATCCTGAAGTCGGCTCTGCCATGCATCGTCTTTGTTGAGGCGAAATTGGGTCATCTGGCTAGGGTCTCTATCCTTGCCCCAGTTATCCGAGTTCCCCGCTGACCTGCCTGTAAGATCTTTATAGGCTCCGGCGGCAAAACTGTTGGAATTCGAATGAGCTGTATAGTCTATAGCCGCTTCGTTGACTGCGTTTGAATACTCTTGATCTTGATTAGCAGCCTCACGCCCGGAAATACCCTCTATTACTGTAGAGTCCAGTATGCTAACTAATTTATTTCCCTCTTTTATCACTTGAGTATCCTGACTTTTATCCGCAGTTGTGACTTCTGATGTTAGCTTTAGGGTGTCGGTTAGAGCCTTTGCGAAAAACATTATGCCCTTCGCGTCAGGTCCACCCCGAGCGATCCACTTCTCACCAGTCTCGGAGTCCTCAATTACCACATACATGTGATGAGGTTTGCCCGGAGCAGAACGCCCTTTCTCAAACACGGAATACTGCATCATCATATTTCAAAAGCCCCCCCCCCCAACGATTTAGTGGTAGATCGGCCAACGACCAATTCCACCTGAAAGTTAATGACCGTTGATTTTCCTCAAAACTTGCCCCTCCATGTTTTCTGTGGATTGACCCACGCTTCCCCAGATCGTGTAACGGGCTCATGGCTGAACCAAGTGTCAACGTGAAACGAAAATTACAAGCTTCAAAGGGTCAGATTTTGGCGAAACTCAACACCAAAGTATCACTGATTGATCATGCTCGATTTTTACCGCCCAGTATTTATAATATTCCCCACCCTTTCAACAATTATCTCAGGACTCTCCCTTGATAAGGCAATAGGAATATACTTTGTCTTGCCATTACTTAATTCAAATTGTATAGAATTTAGCTTGTATATACCGTAATTTATTTTCTTTATAGACACGATTTTAACATCAGACACCGGGACCGATTTTAAAATAGAACTTAAGTAGCATATTTTTCCCGATTTACAGTATATAATTAATCCGTTGAAAAAAAATGCCCTAATTAAAATAGCTAATAAATATGACAAAGGGTATATACTTATAATCGAGCATATAAAAAGCGCACCATACTTTGATGGCTTTATCAAATCGTAACCCAATGCAAACTCAGAGAATAACAACAAGGGAGAGGTTAATGATAAAAATGCAAAAAGCGGAAGACCAGTTAACAATTTTATATAAGAAACTTTAGATATCGGCATTCTCTATTCCCCTCCGTATCTTTACCGGCTTGCGCGGCCATTTCGCCAGCCGCATCACAAGCACCGGCCGCCCCCTTGCACTAAGCGCAACCCTAGCACAGGGTTGTGCAAATCCAAGATGCTCGCGATTTTCATTGCCAATTCAGCTGACCGGGAAGCAGGAGGTTTCTCAGAACAGAGGGAGCGCCCGCCCTACATCCCGATGTCACATTTGCGCTGCCTCACGTAACGACCTCAGGCGGTGGCAAGGTGAACTCTTTCTCCCTATTCTCCCACGCCTTGTCGCGCTCAGTGCCTTCGGTAACGGCGTATGATGATCATCGCCAAGGTTGCGATCCGCCATGGCCTAGGCCTCAGATAGGGTCTGCGTCTGATCGAAGCCACGTAAGGATGATTTCAACCTGGAGCCCGGCGCTACGGCGCTACTGTAATGCTGCATTTTTGAGCCGCCCCTCTCTTCTTTGCCAACTCTCGGCAGCGGCCTAAGGCCTGACTGTTCTTCTCTCTTAATTTCTCACCGTGGACAATTGCAGCCCAGGCCTCGGGCTTTTCCGCCTGCATCAGGACCGCACCTGCCTCCCACCGGTCGGTCCCCACCAATGCAGCGGCTACCTGGGTTCTGACTTCCAGCGGCAGCAGTCTCGGCAACACGAACAACACCAGTAGAACGCCTGCCAGCAACCCGAGACCGCCGACAGCTATCAAATGCGTCCACCGCCTCTGCCGATCCTGTAGATTCCTTGTGATCCGTTCGAGCGTAAAGGCGGCACTGTCAAAGCGTTGGGCCTTTTGCTCCAGCGTTTTGACCGCGGCCCACACCACGTTCGCGCCTGCCCGCTCGAAAGCCTGAACGCCTCCCTTAAGCATCGGCGTGGTCTCCATGGCCTTCAACCTGTCAGCGATGTTTACGCACACCTCCTTGAGCCCAGCCAGATCCTGTCCGAGGTCGGGCCTCGCCTGAAGGGCTTCGACCTGATCGAACAGGGCCTCCACGCCCTGCCGGATAAGCTTCAGCTCCGCCGCTGTCGCCGTGCCGCGCTTGTCGATCGCTTTGCGCAGCCCATCAAACGCTTTTGTGGCGGCCTCCGCCTCATCAGTGGTGCTGCCCTTAGGCCACGTGTCGTCCTCCATGATCTCCCCCTCTACAGCTCAAACCCCCGGTCTCGTTCCAGGCCGCGCTGAAGCTTCCGCTCAAGCTCCCGGCTGAGACTGTCCCGGCTCTGTTCCAGCCCAAGACCCAGCTCCTTGCGCCGGTAACGCAGGTGGGATTCCATCTGCGGATCACGAGCGATCTCCCTCGCCGTCTCCTGCATCCGCTGCTCAAGAGCCTTGCGCGCATCCGCGTGCTGCCAGCCTCTGAGACGGTCATGCTGTTCAGTAAGAGCCTTCCAGCGTTTCACCATTCGATCAGCCCGAACAGCCGGGTCAGCGAGGGCCTGACGCTCCTGCGCCATGCCCTTGATCAGGGCCTGCGTCCTCGCCTCCCCAGTCATTTCCGTTGCGGCGCGCCGCATGCCGGGTGCGTGTTCGAGGCCCGAGGCCATGACACTGGCCGCGCCGGGCTGGGTCTTTTCGAGCGCTTCCGCCGCCTGATTCAATGCCTGC
The DNA here is from genome assembly GCF_037101385.1 of Asticcacaulis sp. DW145. Classification (NCBI taxonomy): domain Bacteria; kingdom Pseudomonadati; phylum Pseudomonadota; class Alphaproteobacteria; order Caulobacterales; family Caulobacteraceae; genus Asticcacaulis; species Asticcacaulis sp. DW145. The sequence goes on from NZ_AP029026.1 coordinate 287,096, forward strand.
TTCTGGCCTTCGAGGACGGGCAGTCCCTTTTGCTCCATTTTCTGGATGTCGCTGTAAGCCCGGGCATAGCGATCGGTGGCCTTCTCCAGCGGTGAACGACTGCCGACATAGGGCAGATCTCTCTCAGGCTTTTGTGTCCGCCAAACCTTGTGAGCGTCCCGATCCCTGTTGATTTCGGCATCGAAGTCTTTGTCTATGCCGGCCACCGGCAGCTTCAGTCCGGCGAATATGTCGCGCTTTTGAGCTGTGGGCTCCTTGCCACTGTCGGTGTCGGTCACCGGCAGTTTCAAGCCGGCAAAGATGTCGCGCCTTATGTGAGCTGCTGACGCGGCATCAATGCTTCGGCTACGCTCCTGCCTCGTCTCTGCCTGTGGCACGGACTCTGTCGCGGCCTCTGGCCCTGCCTCCGGGGCCGCCCATTGCCGCGCCGGATAGATGATGTCGCTGTCCATACCGCGGCGCTGTGCAAAGCCTGTGGTGCCTGTGGCTGGCTGTCCGGTGTCGTGGCGTCGGCCGCTTGAGTCCACATAGTCCAGAACGGTCTCCTTGGCTCCGGAGCGGCTCAGGGTCCGGGTCAGGTCCCGATGATCATCAAACTGATCCCGACCGGCATAGAGGGTGGCCTCGTCCCTGTGGCGGGTCATGGACACATAGGTCATGTGCCGGTCCATGGTCTCTGAGGCCAGAACATAGGCCCGGTCAACCGTCGTCCCCTGCGTCTTATGGATGGTGGTCGCATAGCCATGATCGAAGGCCTTGTAACTGCAGGCGTCGATTTCAACGGTCTTTTGGCTCCCATCGGGTCTGACGATCAGTTTGCTGTTCTCTATGCGCTCGACCGTTCCCAGCGTGCCGTTCTTCACACCCATCTCGCGGTCATTCTGTAGGAAGACCAGACGGTCCCCTTCGGTGAACGGACGTTGCCCATCTTCCGTGCTGAAGGTGACGTCTTCGCCCTTCAGATGCCCCCTCGCCTTCAGTTCCTCACGGATGCCGTCGTTGAGCTCGCGCACATCGACGCGCCGATGCGCCATGGCCGCGCGTGTGCCATCCGGGCGGGCTTCGACGTCGTTCACATAGTCCCGGACAAGTGCGGTTGTTGCTTCGTTTTGGTCGACTTTGAGGTGCACATGTCCGTGCGCGATATAGGCCGCCATTCCTTCGGCCGTGCGCTGGGTGGCAAAGGCTTTGGAGGCATCTTTCTGCCAGTCACTGCGCTGGCGACGGACGTCCTCTACCGAGGCATAGCCCACCTGTTCGGCAATGGCCCGGAAGGGTGCGCCGGCACCAATGGCCTGAAGCTGCTCGTGGTCGCCAACAAGCACCAGCTTGGCCCCTGTGCGCTCGGCCTCCGACACAAACCGATCCATCTGGCGTGAGCCGATCATACCGGCTTCGTCTATGACCAGAACATCGCCTGGGCCAAGCTCAGACGTGCCCATCTTCCAGCGTGTATCCCATGAGGCCAGTGTGCGTCCTTCGATCCCCGCACTCTCTTCCAGACTGGCCACCGCCTTACCCGCCAGTGCTGCACCATGCACGGTGTAGCCTTGCGCTTCCCAGGCCTCTTTGGCTGCTGCGAGCATTGTGCTTTTGCCGGCGCCGGCGAAGCCCACAACGACGGCTATCTGCGCATCACCTGTGATGTGACGGACCGCGTCCTTTTGCTCTTCGCTCATGCCGACATCTCGGAGACGGCGCGCCCTTTCTGAAGCGGATATCTCGTCCGGCAAACTGGCAGAAACGCTTCGCCTGATCGCCTCGTCCTGACGGCCTATGGCGCGCTCTACATGCCGGTCTGCGACCGTGTGATCGGTACACTCCGCCATGGCCTCGACATGGCTTGCCATGCGCGTTTCGAGCTCGACGAGTTCGCGGGTGGAATAGCGCGTACCGTCAGGGCCTTCGGCCAGACGTACAAGTTCATCTGACGCCATGACTTTCGTGAAGAGCGACTGATATTCTGAGGCGTCCTCATTGATGTAGCGATGGAGTGTGCGGGCGACGTCCTTGCGGTCGAAGACGCTCTTCTCTCCGGTGATCAGGGTGAGCACCTGATTGGGGTTCTGACGGATCAGATCGGCATTGCGCGCCCTCGCCTCCTCGGCCAGCCGTTCGCGCTCTACTGACTGACCCCGACGGTCCATCTGTGTGGCGTGCACGCCCACGTGCTGGGTGGGTTCAATTTCCAGGCCCCGTTCCTCATGCGAGCGGTGATCAATACGGATGTCATGGCCCGCATTGGCGAGGGCATGATTAGTGCGTTCTTCCCACTCCAGACGCAGGGCTTTGAGTTGTTGGTCCGTAGTCAGCCGATCATGCGCCTTCAGCCATTTGTTTTCACGTTCAAGGTCGCTCTTGTCGCCGAGGCCGTCAGGGCCAACGGTACGGGTGGTCAGGAGGATATGCGCATGGTGATTGCGCTCATCCATGGCTTCATCTGGTGCGTGGATAGCGAAGTCCACGGCCACACCGTATTTATTAGAAACTGACTGAGAAAACTCTCTGACCAGTTCTAAGCGCTGGTCTGCATTCAGCTCATGCGGCAGGGCGACTTCGATCTCGCGGGCGACGCGGGCGTCTTTGCGCTTTTCGGCCCTCTCTGCGGCATTCCACAGTTGCTCGCGATCACGTGCCCAGTTGGCATCGACACCCTCTGGCAGGACGATCTCCGTATGCTCCACGCCGCCCTTGCGGGTGTAGTCATGCGTGAGGCCATCGCGTTCGTTGGTGAGTCTGGTGCCTGAGCGATAGGCGGCCGCGGCCACGGCGGAGCGACCCGACCCGCGGGCTATGGGCTTCATGCTCAGGTGGTAGATGGCCATGATCCGCTCTCAGGCTAAATCCAGACGACACGCCAGAACACTCAGAAACAAACGCCGACGCTACGGTACGGTTCGGAACGCTGCACAACGTCGTGGCAGTCCATGCACCACAAGGAGAGGCTCCACAGGCGACACGGTACGCCACGCCACATAAGGGGTGCGGGGGCGGCGCCCCCGCGTCTTGCCTTCTCTTCGCATCGCTTCTGGCGATGCCGCGCCTGAGTTGCGAAGCAACTCGTAAGTGCGCCCTTCAAACCCCTCGCTTCGCCGGGTTTCTCAGGTGTGCTGCGCGGTTTGCGCGCGTCCGGACGGGCCGGATTATCGGGACGATACCACAATAGACATTGCGCGCAATGGTGGTATTTGTTATCGTCTCACCTATCGCGTTGGTGGGTCTGGCCGGTCCCTGCTGGGACTGGTGCCTGGTCGGTCTGACTTTGCGTTAGCCGCCGGCAAGGTGTGTGGGCGTGTCTAGGCGGTTGGTGTCTCGCAAAGGGGGTTTCCATGGCGCGTAAATCCATTGAGGAACGGCTGGCCCAGCTTGAGGCGCAGCGCAAGTCACTGCAGGCACGCTTGTCGAAGGATGAGCGGGCCAGAGACACGCGCCGCAAGGTGCTGCTGGGGGCGCTGGTTCTGCATCGTCTCGAAGAGGGCCGCGAGAGCAGCGCGGACTATCTGCGCGACTTCATTCTGCGCGAGCTGCCGGGGTTCCTTACACGCGACATTGACCGGCGTCTGTTCGAGGATCTGATCGGTCCGGGCAAGACCGGCTAGGGACTCTATTGGGGGGCACGGGGATGATCAGTTCTGTCCTTCTGGTGCTACGCGCACTTCGCAAGGGTCTGGTTCGGGCTTTGCGTGATCCGGTCTGGGCCTTTGTCTGGATTCTCGCGGCGCCGTTTCGGGTGTGGAAGCACGTTGTTGTCGCCCTTGTTTTGTCCTTCGTGATTTTGATTTTGCTGGCGCTTCTGTCTGAGTGGGTTGAGGGGCGTCTGGCTTTAGTTGGGATCGGCGGAAAGCCTCTGCGGCGGGTGCTGGATCTGATCGTGGTGGGCATCCTCCTTGCCGTACTCTGGCGTCTTCTCATTAAGCCCCTTCTCGATCATCTGGATGAGGGGGATGGATCAGACACCCATGGCTCGGCGCGCTTTGCTGAGAAGCGGGAGATTGCGGCCTTTTCTAAGGTCCGTGAGGGGCTTCTGATCGGCCGGGATATGCATAGCGGCAAGCTCATCCGCTATGCTGGCCCGGCCCATCTTCTGACACTGGCACCGACGCGGTCGGGCAAGGGCGTGGGGACCGTTATCCCGAACCTTCTTGTGCAGTATCGTTCCGTCGTCTGTGTCGATCCCAAGGGGGAGAATGCCCGCATCACCGCCCGCGCCCGCTCAGCCTTCGGGCCGGTCTATATTCTGGATCCCTTCGGGGTGACGGGAATACCCTCGGCTTCGTTCAATCCGCTGGCGGCACTTGACCCCAACAGTCCCGACATTGCGGAGGATGCGGCGCTGCTTGCCGATGCGCTGGTGTGCGATGCCCCAGGCACCGCCGGGGAAGCGCACTGGAACGAAGAAGCCAGGGCCCTGATCACGGGGATTATTCTCTATATCGCCACCGAGGAGTTTGGGCACCGGCGCAGTCTGGCGACCTTGCGGGAGTATCTGACACTGGATGTACCGGAGTTCATGGCGCTTCTATCACAGATGCAGGACAGTGACGCCTGTCATGGGCTGATCAGGCGGGCCGCGAACCGCCACCGGTCCAAGGCCGATCGGGAGGCCGCAGGCGTCTTATCCTCTGCCCAGCGGCACACGCATTTTCTGGATAGTCCGCGTATGACGGAGGTGATGAGCGGGTCGGATTTTGCTTTTGGCGATCTGAAGCACTCTGTGGCCACCGTGTATCTCGCTCTGCCGCCGGATCGGCTCGACACCTATGCGCGCTGGCTCAGGCTCCTTGTGACGCAAAGTCTGACGGAACTGGTGCGGGCAAGGCACCGTCTCCCCTCGCCCGTTTTGTACCTGCTGGATGAGTTTGCGAGTCTCGGCTATCTGTCCTTCGTAGAGCGCGCCATGGGCCTGATGGCAGGCTATGGCGTACAGCTGTGGCCTATCCTTCAGGACATCCATCAGTTACGCGCCCTCTATGGTCAGAGGGCCGGCACGTTTCTGTCGAACGCCGGAGTGCTTCAGGTCTTTGGCGTCAACGACTATGAGACCTCACGGCTGGTGTCGGATCTGCTGGGACAGGAGACCGTTAGCTTTGAAGCGAGAAACCGCAATCTCGATTCCGATAAGAGCGGCATCTCCTACAGTGGGCATCACACCGGCAGGCCCCTTCTGACGCCTGATGAGGTGCGTCGGATGCATCCGGATACACAGCTCCTGTTCCTCAATGGACAACGCCCCATTGTGGCAACCCGGCTCCGGTACTATGCTGATCGCGAACTGCGGGGCCTTTTTGATGCTGGCTGATAAGCTCGAACACCTTCCGGATGTGAAACGTCGCGAACTGACCCGTGTCGTGCAGATCCTGTTTGACGAGTTCGAGGATGCGACAAAGACCGCGCTCTCTGACAAGCGCAAGGCCGGGCGGATTCTCAAGATCATCCTCTTCGGGTCCTATGCCCGCGGAGACTGGGTTGAAGACCGCTCTTCCGGTTATCGCTCAGACTATGATCTCCTGATCGTCGTCAACGGTCAGGCCTTTACCGATCTGCAGGACTACTGGGCCAGGGCCGACGAGCATCTGATCCGCGAATACACCGTAACTGAGCATATCCGCACCCCGGTCAACTTCATCGTGCACAGCCTGGCCGAAGTGAACGATAACCTCGCCAGAGGCCGGCCCTTCTTCGTCGATATCGCCCGCGACGGCATCATGCTGTATGAGGCCCCGGGGCATCCGCTGGTGGCACCTAAGCCGCTGACAGAGGCAGAGCGGCTGGCGGAGGCCAGGGGGCATTATGAGCAGTGGTTCCAATCGGGGAGCCAGTTCATCGAAGCTGTCGAATTCCATAAAAGCCGCGGCCATTCGAACAAAGCAGCGTTCAACTTACATCAAGCCGCTGAAGCATTTTACCATTGCGTACTGCTAACGTTATCACTGTACAGCCCCAAGAGCCATCGCATCACTATGCTTAGCTCCCAGGCAGAGGCATTGGATGACCGTCTGAGGGGCATTTGGCTGAACGATACAAAACTGCACCGCCAAGCCTTCGATCGGCTGAGGCGCGCGTACGTCGAGGCCCGTTACTCAGCAAGCTACAGCATAGGTGAAGACGAGCTGGAGTGGCTTAGTGAGCGGGTCGAATTGTTGCAAAAAACGGTAGCGGCCGCGTGCCAGGAACGTCTGGTATAGGGCCCTGCTTTGTTTTCAAGGGACTGGAGCCAAAAAATGCATAACCCGCTTGATTACGGATGCGGGACGCACGCTTTCCCCTTTGCCTGCTTCACTTGCAGGAAGTCGTTCAAGCGGCCATTGGTCAGCCTTGCAAAACCACGATCTATGGGAAAGTCGACCCGCACAGAGTTTGAGCGTTCTGCGAGGCAGTTTGAACGTCAATTTAGTCACAAGTGCCCGCACTGCGGCGGCGTGGCCCACTTCATGGGCCGCGATTTCAAGGCCCCGAAAACACCGGACAAAAAGGCATGGGCTATGGTTGAAAAGTTCATCAATTCCGGCAGGACCTACCATCACAGAACGGCGGTCGAGGACCTGGACCTGCAGGAGCGGTAAATGGAACTGCAGAATAGTGCCATGTTTTGGTCCATGACGGAACAGCGTCTAGGGGCAAACACGAAGAGCATTTTCAAGGATCAGACTCTGGAGGTTAGATTAGTCAATGATGCACGCAGTTTGAAATTAATCCTGCTTGCGCAACGCAACGACGAAGTCGCCGCTGGTGGAATGGACTTCGAATGGTACACTCAAGTGGCTGGCGGTGCCATAATGACAGCCGCGGCGTCCGTCCTACATCGACCAGTCAACCGACCTGATGGAAGATATCTCGGACCGAATATGGGGAGCTGGTCGCCATTTTAACCGATCCTTATCCCGAGCCGGTAACCAAAAGCATGGCCTACGACCCGGCAACACTAGACCTGCTAGTTAACAGACTTATGGGAACGCTGAACCGCGCTGTAGGTTAAACCGAGGTCATCCCAGTTTCTCGGACGGAGGAACGGCGCAACGGCGCGCCGAATGGATTTTGATGGGAAAAAGCTGGCTTTGATGCCCAACCTTGCCCGCAGCTTCTCGACTTCCCAAGGGCACTTGCAATGATTATCATCCAACAAGCTACCGCATGAGTGCGGTCAAAGGGGGTACGTTTTGGACGAGATGGACAGCTTTAGCTCCGGCGCCCTCGGTGCCGGTACACCGGCCTCCGTCTTGTCGCGGCGGGTGTTTCTTCTAAGCACTGCTATGAGCGCTACGGCGGCTGTCGCCTTTGCCACGCCTCAGGAAACGGGCTTCATCGGTGCGGGGATTCCCGTAGAAATAGGCAAGGGCTATCGCATCACGTCCCATATTCTCGGCGACACGCGTAGGGTTAACATATCCCTGCCCACCGAATATCCCGATCCGGCAACCGCTCACAAACGCTATCCGGTCATTTATCTCCTCGACGGCGGAGACGGCTGGCAAGATTTCGCGCACATTGCAAGCCTGGTTCAACAGGGTGGGACATGGGGGGCCAACGCGCCCGTGATCGTTGTGGGCATCGAAAGCAAGGACCGCAAGGCCGAGCTCACCACGCCCTCGACCGATCCAGAGGAAAAAAAGGATCTGCCGACCAGCGGAAAGGCCGATCTTTTCCGCCGCTTCATGGTCGAAGAATTGAGGCCTCTGGTCGATGCAGCCTACCGCACAGACGGAGTGAACGCGATCATGGGTGAGTCGCTAGCGGGCCTGTTTGTGGTCGATACCTTTCTGCGCTTTGGCGGACAGTTTCAGAAGTACATCGCCGTCAGCCCCAGCTTATGGTGGGACTATGGCAATCTGTCCAAAATGTCCGATTCATTATTGAAGACGAAGGCGAAAACGCCGCGAACTCTGTGGCTTTCCATAGGCAATGAAGGCGGCGCCATGCAGGCGGGTGTAGATCGTCTGGTCACGGCGCTGCAAGGCAACCCGGCCGATAATCTTATCTGGGCCTATCATCCGCTCAAGGCGGAAAGCCACGCGACCATCTATCACCCGGCGGCAACGCAAGGGGTCCGTTTCCTTTTTCCTGGTGACGCCGGATAACCAGAAAGCAGCAGAGGGAAGCCATATCTTGAACTGACCAAGCCCCTTGTTAGGAGGGTCCACCTCGCGCCCATACCGGTCAGCCATCCATGCCAACGCCGCTACATACTCCCGATAGCGGAAGAGAAGAGATAGTCGGTTAGTTCCGATTAGGAAACCGTAAGCGGCGTACTGATCTTCCTAACCCTAGCCGCATCCCTGTCGGGCCTACGCACGAGCCATGCGATTGAGCCAAAATAAAAACCAAGCACGGCACCGATACCCAATTCGTTCCACCTCACCTCGAGCGGCCTATTCCAAGCGCCGTTGTAGCCTTCGAACGGTCTTAAAGTTTCGCTGGCTAGCAAAAACAGAGCAGAGCCCATCAAAGCCGCCAGGACTGCATTTGGTAGAAAGCTTGTCTGCCGTAAAGCTTGAAGTGCCGCCTGGAGCGGCATTCCTAGAAATACCATGATTAAAAATACAACACCGCCCCCCATCAACATCATCGGCGCGCCGCTTATCACTCCCTCCACGGCTAACGCCATGCCGTGCTGGAGGCTCACGCTCTGCGAGAGTTGGAGAACGACAGATGCCGAAAAAAAGACGAGCCAAAGTGCGGCACCGGACAACGCGCTTATCAGGCAGGCGTACGTTGAGCGTAAGGCCAGAACAAACATATCTTCAAAATTGATCATGTAGCCACCCATGGATGCAACGTTGTAACGCGTACGAGGGCTTGCGTCACCTATCGACATCAGGGGCATAAACTTGCCATGTAGGCGTGCGGGAATGTGCTCGCCTCCGGCTGCCTGTACGTGGGCAATACCTGCGGCTATGAGCGATGGAACCGCTTCGGCCTAGGAACTCCGATAGGTCTGCAAGGAGTTTAGAGATAGGTGGACCGGATGCTGCACCGGGATGCACAAGTCGCGCTTGCGCCCACTGCGGTCATATGTCGAGTTAATGACCTGACCGCCCGTAAGCGGTCATCACCGTCCCAGTTTTCTCCTACCAACCGGACCAAGACATGGGGCAACGTCGCTGCCCTCATCGCCTAAACGGCGCGCGTCAAATAGCATGCGACGAAAATGCGCGCGATCACTCATCTCTTGGAATTAGAATAGTCAGAATTCTGGTCATTTAACAGCGCGTTTTCGCGCAAAACATTTCGCTTTTATTTCAGTGTACCGGTTGAGCTCGACCTCAACAGCATCCGAGTTTGAGGTAGAGTTAAGCTTGAGATCCGCCAAGCGGACAGCGACAGGACTTAAATTCCTGTGGCAGTCTTCGTTGATCTTTCGAAACTGCCGATAAATATCAATAGCCTGCCCAACATTTACCGTGCGCTGTTTTACAAGCGGCTCGCCCCGGAACACCGGTAAGACCTCAAATCGGTAAACCAATACATACTGAACGAGAAGCTCGCGGTCTTCCGGTTGCAAACGTCGTAAGATTGGCTTGAGTTTGCTATCGCTTTCAAGGACGGATGGGGTGAGCGTTCGCTCGCGGACATCCCCGCATCCCGCAAGAAGCAATGAGCATAATAGACCGATGGAGCTCGCTTTAATATACATTCTTTACCCTGTCGCGCTCGCTACGATTGCATCAGCACAAGCGACGGTCAACCGCCTTGCGCCCGAAGCGGAAGTCGGCCCAATGGCCACAGCTGCATTAATCTCGGGCTGCCACATCTCGCTTCAATAGCAGCTTCGCGGCCTTCGCTGTCTTTCCACCCCCCTTTATCATACTAAGGGATGCTCGCGCGTCTGGGCTCAACGGCGCCGCAGTCAGGGCTTGCACTTCGAGGAGAACCTCAAGAATTACGAAGCTATTGGTTTGATGGTGATCGAGTGTCGGAAGCCATTTTTGCACCACGGAACCGATCACTGCAGCATGAAGGGGCGAGACCTGTATGACCGTCGCTAAGCTCTGACCCATTCGGTTAAGTTTAAGCCACTCTCCCTCAGCTACCCGGGAGACGGTCGCTACAAAAAGATCAGGATCGAAGAGCCGGCTATCTATACCTTCGATCAGCGCATCCACGGCTAGACCTTTAACGTCGGCGTCGCGCGCTGCCAGGCCGAGACATAGTAAGAGATGTCCAGCTTCGCGCCAGGGCCGGTTTTTCTGGAACAGCGCGTAAAAGAACCCAAACCGGGGGCCCCAGGTGCCGCCGGCCTCATCGATATTTGTCGCCAATCCCTTTACCGCTTTCATGTGCACGGCTGAAGGGTTTTGTGGCCAAATGTAAGCCAACCATCGGGTCAGCCACACGGCATAGAGTTCATACTGTGTGTACCAGTGGCGCTCTTGTTCGATTCCTCGAACCAATGCGGCGGACGGCATCGCTTCCCACGACGTGGCGAGCGGATTGCTCACCGCCTGGGCTAAGCCGGCAAGAAAGCCACCCGGCTTCTCCGGCTGCACAGCACTCGTAGCGCCCGTGGAAATGTCGAACTGCGGAAATCTGAACGTTTGATTTTGGAAGGTTTGCTTCCTATGGGTCGATTGCCAGTGGTATTGCGCCGGCACAAGGCTGTCCATCCATCGGTCAGAAAGCTTCAGTGCTTCGAACTCGGCGCGCCAGTCCTTGTACGGCGCCCGGCATCTTGCCGCGGATATCCAGGCGGCGTAGCCGCTGCGGTCTGCTTTTTCGGGCATCTCCTTCCCGCCCAGAGCAAAAGCCGCGACCCTGCGTAAACCGTCGGGCAGACCATCCAAAGCCGGCAACGCATCTCTGCGGTTATCGGGAGCCAGCCTCAGCAATGACAGGCGTAAATCCATGCTGCCGATTGCGTCTTCGCTTGAAACCTGATGCAGACGCTCCACCCAAACCAGCGGATCGATCCAGCCGCCATTGTGTGTCGGGGCGGACAAGACCACGAATGGGTGTCCTCGAGCGACGCGCTGTGCCAGCTCTCCCAGATGGGCGCGCAAAGGTACGAAAGCTTCATAAGCGGTCTCGTGACTCTCCGGCTTTCGTGCCGTGTCGACCAATTGTCCGCTGATCCACGTACCCAGGAGATCCAATAAGGCTCCGCCAATACCGAAGGGCACCACAACAAGGCCCTTATTACTTTGGGCTTGAGTGCGTTGGCGATGAAGCAGGGGCGCAATACGATCGGGGAAATCGGCAGGCTTATCGCCCGCGAAACGGCCTATGGCATCTATTATTCGTTCCACCTCGTCTGGGGACTCGACGACCTCGACCGCGTGAAACAGCGCGTCAATCAACTCATCGACTGAGCCAATGGGCGTTAGGCGGTCTTCGGGGAAAAGGACATTATGATCGTTGATATCCGCGGAGATCACGAAATATGGAGACGCGTCGACGACAGAAGTGCGCGCGGCCGGTATCGTCGGTTCGGTGTTTGACTGCCGCGCCGATAGAAGCGCCGACAGCCTTTGGCGGTGACTGGCTGCCAAGAAGGCTTCCATATCGCCGAGCGCATCTAGCTGCAAGTTATTCAAGCGAGAAGCACTTTTTTCCAGAAGGGACAAGGCTTGTCCCTGAACGTCTGCAGCGGCATGGCGCAGCGCCTCGCTTGCAGTCGCCAGGGCCAGGGGCTCAAACTCGTCTTTGCGGGCAAGAATGCGTCCGATAAGCTTGAGTGCTGCAGACGCGTTGCCTTTGCTGTCGCCAATAAGCACCAGTTGTAATTCGCCAAGGAGAGCGCCGGTGTCCAGCACTCCGTCCTTTTCAATTTCGTTTAACATGTCCAGCGCGAATTTCGCGACATGGCCTACGCGGTGACACAGCAGAGCGATATAGTCCGGTTGATGCTGAAGCCGCTCGTCGCGACTAGGTGCGAGCCGGCGGTAGAGGCTATGGAAGCCGGACAACTGGTTCTGTTTGAGATCGAGCCTTAGGCCTTCCAGAATGCTGGTTAGCAAATGCCCACGGTCAACGTGGCCTTCAGCCGACAATTTCACCAGCGCATCTGGCCAGGTCTCGTAGTTCGAAGGGGCTCCATTAGTCAGCCAGCTATTCGTATTGAACGCTATGCTTTCGACGCGAAAGAGGGCGCCGATATCCTTGAGCATGTCCGGGTCGGCCAGCAACTGTTGGCTGATCGGAGGAACGATTTCACCGCTATTGTGCCGGGGCAGACGCATCAGGTGAGACGCGAACAATTGGTAATAGCCGTCAACCTGCGGCTTGTTGCATAGGCCGTTATTGATCCACCGGCGGACCGTATCGAAATTCAATCGGTGGAAGGGTTCATCCAGCGAATACGCAAGCCAATCATCGAGCCATTCAGGCCTTCGATCCTCGATAATGCGTTCAAGGACCTGTTGGTCTTCATAATGGATGGTTACGCCTCGTTTTTTCAGCACGGAGCCGGGGCACAGACCAAATAGAGCAAGCGTCGCACCGCGATTGTGAGGGGTGTACCAAAAGTCTCCTCCTCTACCGGAACGTGGCGCGAGAAAGGTTTTCAGCCGGTCAGACGCATCCGGCGCGACTTTGCTTCGGGTAAGCTGGGAATGGAGCTTTTGCGCAAACCCTGACAACTTAGCGCGGTCTTTTTCGGAAAGCGGAGCCAACGCCTTTTGCAATAGCGAATGGTCTTTCGGGTCCAGGATAAGCTGTTCAAGGTCGTCAGGTGTCATTGAACGTCCATGCTCATGTCGTCGTCGTTGATCAAAGATGCGGCAAGAACGTGTTTGCACGGCCCGCGTTGGCCTTGATATTTGCTGAACCAAGGACAGGTGCAGTTTGACAGACCTTCCGAAAGACGAACGCGGTGCGTTGTCCCAGTGCCCTGGACGGCATAAAGACCATCGCCGTCCAGCCGCATTACCTTGCCGTCGGCAATAAGCTTCCGGGCATTCAGCAGACGCGGTTGCATGTCTTCAACCGTGGCAAGGTCGAAGGGCAACTCGCGATGAAAATAGTGTTGGGAACTGGCGTCGAAACCTGCAAGTCCTCGGCTGCCCAAAACGGCCAGTGCTGCCTCGATGTCGGCCGCGTCGAGGCCCAAATTCTGCGCCAGTTGGTTTGCGTCGAGTTGCGACTGCCACTTCAGGCTGGCCCGCACCTTTGCGATGATCAAGTCTGACGGTGGAGCCGCCAACGCTGAAAGGAGCTGACCTTCTCCGGAAAAGCCGCGAAACACGTCTGGGCTGATCAAAAGGAAAAAAGAGCCGGTTTCAAAGCAAACCTCCCAGGCACTGGCACCGCTACTATCATCAGCCCAAACTTTAAGACTGCGCGCGCGAACCAAAAGCGGCTCGATCACTTTGACGCGGTGCGTACCAAGCAAGGGCACCGCACCGGCTTGCGGTCGCTGGCTCAGGCGGATCGACCGGGCGGCGGAGACGGCGTAGCTCGGCATCTTGGGCTTTGACGCCTTCGGTAAGGACCGAACGAAAGCAAGCGCGTCAGCAGCTCCCACCTCCATCTTCAATTCAAGGCGTGTCTGGTAAGCCTGAACCTCGCTGAACCCCTTTAGCCAACGTAGAGGCAGTTTGACCTTTTTCTCAACGATGCGGTCTTCATCCTTGCCGAGAACGACTTCGTCAGTACCAACTGAGAACTGGACCTCATCCTGGTCGCGCACGCGTAACAGAGCGTTGCGCATAGGGGCATTAAAATCGACGTTTGTGGTGCCTCGGCCGTGGCATTCGCCGTCGAACAACGACTCCGGTAGGTCGACGCGTGCGTAGACACCGCAACACCCGCTAAACCCCTCGAGCCGCAACAGATGTTCATTGCTAGTCAGCACGGGATCGAGCAGGGCCGGGCGAGGGAGAAAAAAATGGGTCCGGACGATATCGCTAAGGACATAGAGCATCTCGCCCATCAGTCTGGGCTTACGCACCCTGCCATCAAAGAAATGGGGTCGTGAATGGTCCGCGCCGCATGTGGCCAGCGAAAGTAGAGGTTTTCCGCCTGCCGTCAGTTCTACCCCGGATTGGAACCCGTACTGATAGGTAAAATCAATTGCCGTCGACACGTTTGCCCCCTCGCCGCAGTGACACTTAAGTACAGTCAGGTAAGTATGACAACACCTAAGCTATCGGGATGCTATTGCCGTAGGTCGTCGGAATGCCTCCTCCTGGAACGGGCCGCTATCGGCGCCGGGTCCCGAGAGTCGGGTGAGCGCCCGAAGCGGTCATTGCGAGGTCTAGCCCATAGGCAACCCGTAAGCAGACATCGCGACGGCCCCGACCAATCTACTCCCGAGTAGAGCCCCCGGCAAACTCGGAGCAGTTCACTCTGACCTCGGGACATGCCTCAAAGCAACATCTATTGACAGGTCAAGCACTCCTGATAATCGGTCTTGCCTACCCCCAACGTCGATATCCTGCCCCTGCCTTCCGAGCCAGCAAACGCGGCGCGCTGCACCGATTTGGAACGCAGATAGTAGAGCGACTTGACGCCCTGTTCCCACGCCGTCCAGTGCAGCATGTGCAGGTCCCACTTATCGACATCACCCGGCAGGAAGATGTTGAGCGATTGCGACTGGCAGATTTCCGGCGCACGGTCGGCGGCCAGTTCCACCACCCAGCGCTGGTCGATTTCGAAGGCGGTCTTGAAGATGGCCTTTTCGTCTTCGCTGAGAGCGTCGATGTGCTGCACCGAGCCTTCGTGTTCGACGATGGAGTCCCAGGTTTCCGGCGTATCGAGACCCTTTTCGGCCAGCAGGTTTTGCAGGAAGGGGTTTTTCACCGCAAACGAGCCCGACAGGGTCTTGTGCGTATAGATGTTGGCCGGGATCGGCTCGATGCCCGCCGAGGTGCCGCCGCAGATGATCGAGATCGAGGCGGTCGGCGCGATGGCCAGCTTGTGCGAGAAGCGTTCCATCACGCCGCGTTCTTCGGCGTCGAGGCAGGGCCCGCGCTCCTGAGCCAGCTTGACCGAGGCCTTGTCGGCTTCGCGGCGCAGGTGCTTGAACAGGCGCATGTTCCACGACTTGGCCATGGCCGATTCGAAGGCCACGCCCTGCGATTGCAGGAAGGAGTGGAAGCCCATCAGGCCGAGGCCGACCGAGCGTTCGCGCTGCGCCGAATAGACGGCCGCCGACATGGCGTCCGGGGCCGACTGGATGAAGTCTTCCAGCACGTTGTCGAGGAAGCGCATGATGTCTTCGATGAAGCGCGGTTCGTCGCGCCATTCGAGGAAGGTTTCGGCATTGACAGAGGACAGGCAGCACACGGCGGTGCGCTCATGCCCCAGATGGTCCTTACCCGTGTGCAGCATGATTTCGGCGCACAGGTTCGATTGCTTGACCTTAAGGCCCAACTCACGCTGGTGCGGGGCCATGGACCGGTTCACCGTGTCGGCGAAGATCAGATAGGGTTCACCCGTCTGCATGCGGATTTCGAGGATCTTCTGCCACAGGGCGCGCGCGTCGATCAGCCGCATGATCTCGCCGGATTTGGGCGAGCGTAGTCCGAACGGGCTACCATCTCGCACTGCCAACATGAACTCGTCAGTAATCGAGATACCGTGATGGAGATTGAGAGACTTGCGGTTGAAGTCGCCCGACGGCTTGCGGATTTCGAGGAATTCTTCGATTTCCGGGTGATGGATGTCGATATAGACGGCAGCCGAACCACGCCGCAGATTACCTTGGGAGATGGCCAGCGTCAGCGAGTCCATTACCCGAACAAATGGAATAATACCTGCCGTCTGCCCCCCGGCCCTAACCCGCTCCCCGATGGAGCGCACGCCGCCCCAATAGGTGCCGATGCCACCGCCGTTCGAGGCCAGCGCCACGTTCTCATTCCACACGCTGACGATGCCTTCGAGCGAGTCGGGCACCGAGTTGAGGAAGCAGGAGATGGGCAGGCCGCGCTTGGCGCCTCCGTTCGACAGGATAGGCGTAGCCGGCATGAACCACAGATTGGCCATGTAGGTGTATATTCGCTGGGCGTGCTCGGAGTCATCGGAATAGGCCGTCGCAACGCGGGCGAACATGTCCTGATAAGTCTCACCCGGCAGAAGATAGCGGTCATCGAGCGTCTTTTTGCCAAAATTGGTCAGTTTGGCGTCAAGACGCGGATCCGTAACCACAGATTTGACCAATCTGAATTCCGGAGCCTCCTTCTTTCTCACAGTAAGGGGCTTATTCGGCGGCGGCTTGGACGTCCCGTTGTCGGTCCCTGTATGACTGTTCAGGACAGGCTTCGCTTTACGTGCAGGCCCCGCAGACGGTTCCGCATCCTCAGGTTTTCGCAGCGACCTATTGAACAGCCTGACCGCTCTCTCAGGGTCAGGACAGGCGTCACGCAAGGCCTGAAGTTTGTCGACCAAGGATTCAAAGGCGAACGTCGTGACCGGCTCTTCCAGGTCCTCCCAAGGCATGGATTCTTCAAGTACCGAAACGCGTACGACATCTTCCTCTGAGGAGGAGACCAATAGGTCGCTATTGTGAGTTAGAGTGGACATGATCACACCTTAGTTACTTATGTTTCGTGCTACTGAAGCAATACGGAGCCAGGTTCTCTGAACCTGTTTTGGATCCCATTGCAGTTCGCGCGCTATTGCGGTGCAGCTATAATGGACGTCTCTTATAACGATCCGAAGGACCGCCATAACTTGTTGATTTTTACTAAATGCATTGAGCAAATCTATTCTCAGGTCACTGATGACGATATACTCGTCCAAATATTGACCTTTAAATCTATTGGAGGTGTCCTGATAGGTTTCGACTTCATCTGTATGCGTGGTGGTCGTAGCTCTGGCAGAATGCACCAGCATATTTATACGACTTCGGATGTGGCCTCTAGCGAAGGTTTCCAAATCAATAAGCTCGATGTTCCATATCCGCTTCACCTTGCCTCCGGAAACGTTGGCAAAGGCATCGAGAATGGCGTCTTGAACGAAATCGTCCGGGTCAGGCTGCGGACAGTACTTCCATGGATAAAGTTTGATCTGATAGCGGGCGTACGCGCCAAGTTTTCCCATCAATCGAAGGAGAAGCTTGTCATCAAATAGGGGGAGTGCCCTATCCGGCGGTCGCGACTTACGCGGCTCATCGGGAGGGACCGTCTTCGCCAGTGCGGCCGACGTGTCAAACCCTACAGGCAAGGATGACTCAGCCGAATGAAGTGGCCCTGTCGGCACCGTATCGGCGGATGGAAGTTTTGTCATGGCACAACCCTCCTACATATACCTATGCAGTCGAACGCCAACTTTTTCACGCCCGGAACGAGAAAAAATTAAAAAAATATTTACCGTAAAAACACCCAGCCCGAACTGCATAGGGATTCAGGAGGATCGCCCCTCCGCACGTATTTATAAGATCGGCAGGTGTCATCATGCTGAGCAACAGAGACGTTAAGACTCTATATCAAAGATGCCTGACAGATGGCATCTACAGACATATTGATGAGGTCGTTTCAAATGATTTGTTAACTTCTCAGTATACACAGTCCGCGCTAAATGCCGATTTGGAATGTAATTCTCTCCTCAGTGCAGATGTTTATTTAAACCTCCTGTCAGACACGGAAGCCGCAACCGCCTTCGAGGAATCATTCCTACAGCCACTAACACCTTTGCCCGCGGACGAAGTGCCCAGCGAACCGCTTCCCTCACTCGATGGGTGTGAGGATACGTGTCCGGCCGTGTGGTTTCGCAAGCGCCTGCAAGCGTATGATCGCCGCTTTCCGGGTGATCGCCTCGATCCACGAAACGACAAAGACCTGCGCGATACCGTCTGGCGCTTTACGACCCACGTCAACGCACAACTTTCAACCTATTACGTCACCGTACGTCGTCGAAAAAGCAGCCTGAAGCTGTGGCACTTTTCGCAACCCGTTTTGTGGTTTGCCATGGCCTGGACGACGCCTCTGGTCGAGACCTTAATCGCGCGACTAATCGCAACAAAGCAGGCCACCTACCAGTTTCTGAGCGTCATCTCACCCACCCTGCCCTGCCTCCTTGCCATTATACTCTTTCTGATAGGCCTACTCATTGAGCAACGCGTTCGCTTGAAGCATCATTCCTATCGCGAAGGTTTTGCCGCCGAGATGGTGGCTATGGCGACGGCATTGGGCGCGCAGATCGCCCTGCGCCAAGAACGCATCCTGTCCGTCCTCGGCCGGTTGCTGGAAACGATGGCGCGCCTGCGGGCGACTCACTCGGCGCGTGAAAATACAGACCAAATCCGTTGCAAGTTAACCCGTCTGTCTAGCTACTGCCTGCACCTGCGCGCACGGGCTCATGCCAATAACGCAGTCGTCAAGGATCAGATTTTCAATATAAAAATCGCTGTCCGCGGCCAACGAGCCGAAGCCCTATTCAGAGGGCGTTATTTCAGATGGGGACAACCCGGCGATCTTTTATTCGGACTCTCTAAACGCACTTTTGTGTTGATCGGGCTAGCCATATACGTCGCTTTGTCTGTCGCTACGGCCATATTCATGACCGAACGCTTTTACGCTCACAAGCTGCCGATTGAAACATTGCCTGCTGCTTACTGGTTACTGGCCATTACCGGCATGGGCCTCATCTCATTTGCCTCTGCGATCATGAAGGCTATGGCGCTTGACGATCACTTCGATGACGACCTGGACACGGGCGTTTCTGCAGGCATCGAAGCCAGCCTAAGCGCCTATCTCAAGGACAGGCAATACCAAGCCACCCAAGCTGATATCTTCCGTCGCATGACCGAGCTACTAGCCGAACGTGCCACTGAAAGAGCCATCAGCTTCACGATCGCTCACTCAGACCTTTGACCTCGCCGCAGGAATCCCTTGGTTCCGTTGTATAAATCATGGCTTCGATTGGCCACTCAATGCGCGCCTAGACCTGTCACTTTGGATCCTTGAGACCTTGCGGCTCAGTATCGTTCCATCTCCTCTTCTCACGTCGATTGTTTTGCCGACTTGTGAGGATTGGATACAGGAAGAGCCGGAAAACGCTGAAGCCCACCTTCGGCTTGGAAAGGTAAATCCCTCAATTGCCAGGCAGGAGTTCACTTTAGCTCTCGCGCTAGCGCCTGAAAATGAGGAGGCGCGTGGGCGACTATCCCCGGCGACCCGGCATGGCAATCCATCCGATCGGTTAGGCATCTTCGCGCCCTTACCGGACATTGCGAAGTCGAGCCGATAGGCCGTCCGTTAGCCGACATTGCGACGGTCGAGAAGCCCACTCACGATTAATCGCTCAGGCAAATCCGGTGCGGTTCAGCCGCAATCTATCTACCATGGTGCCAAATTTGCGCACAATCTCGTGCTAGGGTACGGGAACCGTAATTCTTGTTAACCATATGACCTTAAAAGCTGTACCTTTAAGGTCTTTCGACTCAGGCGAAACTGGACAAAAATGGCTTCGGCGCAACAGCTCATCGGACTGATTAAAAGTCATGCTGAAGGCGACGCGGATCGGTTCTTCGATCTGGCGATGCAATTGGCTGCGTCCGAGGATCAGAAGGGGCACCGGCGCTTGGCAGAACAACTTCGCGGTTGGGCCGAAGCCGGCAAAGCGCCGCCGACGGTTACCGCCTCGGTGCCTACGCCCTTGGTGACTCCTCGCGGTGATCTCGCGGGGCTTCTGTCCGCCAGCTATCCGGAAGTTCGTCTGAGGGACGTCATTACGTCCGAACATATTGATGATGAGCTGTCGCAAATCGTCTCCGAGACCAAAATGACAGAAGCGTTGGAGCGCAAAGGCCTGCGGCCTCGCCGTCGTCTTCTGCTGTCGGGGGCGCCAGGCACCGGAAAGACGCTCAGTGCATCGGCGCTTGCCGGTGAACTGAAGTTTCCCATGTTCACCGTGCTGCTACACGGCCTAATCACAAAATATATGGGCGAGACCGCGCAAAAACTGCGCACAATTTTCGATGCCGTAAGATCATCTCGGGGCGTCTACCTGTTCGATGAAATCGATGCCCTGGCCGCCACCCGCGGCGGCGGTAACGATGCGGGTGAGGCACGCCGCATCCTCAACTCCTTCCTGCAATTCCTCGACGAAGACACAGGCCCCTCATTGATCGTGGCGACAACCAACCTGCCCGATATATTGGATCGCGCCATTTTACGACGCTTTGATCTGGTGTTGAGCTATGAACTTCCGACCACAGATGAGATTTACACGGCTATGGAGCGTCGCCTGACGGGTTTTGACATCGGTCCTATCAATTGGAGTCAGGTCACCGAGGTCGCGACCGGGCTGTCTACGGCTGACGTTATAGCTGCAAGCGAGGACGCAGCACGCCGAGCGGTATTGAATCATTCGGAGCGAATCGAAACATCCGCTATAATTGCCTCTTTGGAGCGTCGTCGACGGCTCCACGGAATTGGGGGCAAGCTAAATGCCGAGAAACCTACGGCACTTCGTACTAAGCGGACTAAGCGTAAATCAGACCTTTAAAGGGCCGCGAGGCGGGGGCTCGAAGTCGGGCTCAGACGTCACCGACCGCGCACTGCACGCACAGTCTCTTCTGGCCTTACTCGACAAACTACCGAACCCCGTCTTGGAAGGCAGGCCAGGGGTATATCTCGACATTCAAGGCCGCGCCGGCGAGGAATTGGTAAAGGCCAGTCTCGACAAAAGCGGGTTAAAATTGCTCACCTACCGTGAAGCTGATCCCCTTCACGAGCAGGAAGCCCAAGCAGCCGTCTTCGCGACACCGAAAGGCCTGGAAAACCTTAAAAAGAAGATTACCGATTTCGAATCCAAGGACAGGTCGAAGACGAAGGAGGACGGCACCACCACCACGAAACCAGCCAATGCTGCCCTCGTCCAGAGCATTGGATCGATCGTCGAAGCGGGCTTAAGGGTTCTTTGGCGGAGCCCGCAGGCGATCTTTCCAGACGAGAATGGTATCAAAGCCTGGGAGATCTGGCTGGACCGGGAGACAGCGGAAAACTTTATTGCACGTGCGCCAGCCGCCGGCATCACAATCTCTACCGACCGACTGACCTTTCCTGAAGATACCGTCATTTTGGCTCATGCCTCACGTGATGTTCTCGCCGCCGCCATCAAAATCTCTTCCGAGGTCAAAGCTCTGGCCGCACCGGTAATAACTGCTGCGTTCTTTGACGAAATGCCAGCGCAGGATCAGCACGACTGGTCCGCGGACCTCCTACGGTTGGCAACGTTTAATCGTGCCCCTGACGCGGGTCGACTAACCCTCCTCGACACAGGCGTAAGCCTCGCCCACCCGCTCATAGCCCCAGCCCTGCCCTCGGCACATCGCCATTCCGCCGATCCAGCCTGGAGTCTAGAAGACAATCAGGGGCACGGGACGCAGATGGCAGGGTTATGTCTCTACGGAGACCTGACTTTCCGCTTACAGGCCGTCCAGCCGTTCACGATCAACTACCAATTAGAATCGATCAAAATCATTCCAGATGCCGGGCACAATCCACACCACCTACTCGGAACCGTCACATCTAACGCCATTGACTTTGCCGAAGCGACCGGCGCACGGCGTCGAACCTACGTGATGGCTAGCACGACCAAAGATGACACACCGCATGATGGCGCCCCCACCTCCTGGTCCAGTGCACTCGACCAGTTGACCAGCGGCGTCCTTGGCCAGATGCCCGTTCAGCGCCTCATGATCGTCTCTGCCGGAAATTCCGATCAAAGACAGTTTTCCCGAGCCCCGTACTTGCGTACCTGCGACCACGAAGACAACGAAATCGAGTCGCCCGCCCATGCCTGGAATGTCATCGCAGTTGGCGCCTACACCACTAAGACCGTAGTGCCTAACAAATCTGCGCTCGCGCCGGCCGGTGACCTGTCGCCCTCATCCAGAACCGCCTCGTGGTCCAGCCACTGGCCGATCAAACCCGATGTTGTTATGGAGGGAGGCAACTGGGTCATCATGAATCCGCCACCACACTTGCAGCATGAAGACCTGTCCTTGCTCACCACCAGCCGCGGCTATCCGCAGACCGTGTTTTCGTTAAGCCACGACACAAGTGCCGCCACCGCGCTTGCGGGGAAAGCGATCACCGAACTTTGGGCAGATTATCCCTCGCTTTGGCCAGAAACCATCCGCGCCCTCTTTGTGTCGTCAGCCAGATGGACGCCTCAAATGCGATCCCATCTTTCGCAGAATCCGCAGAAGGGATCATACAATCTTCTCTTCCAGCGTTATGGCTATGGTGTGCCAGACTTGGATCGCGCGCGTCGTAGTGCCTCCAATGCACTGACCCTGATCATTCAGGACCAAATCACGCCCTACAAACAAGGCGGACCAAAATCAGCAAATCATGCGCATAATGAAATGCGAGCCATTACCCTCCCCTGGCCAACGCAAGCACTGCGGCGGCTCGGCTTACATCCAGTAAAACTTCGCGTTGCCCTCAGCACCTTCGTCATCCCTAACCCGTCAGAAGCCGCACGTGGCACGAAATACGGTTACGCTTCACACAATCTCCGCTTCCGTCTTCGACGTCCTGGTGAAAAGGATGCTGCCTTCTTCGCGCGCGTCAGCAGGGAAGCCTTGGCGGATGAAGAATTCCCTGTCGCGAATGATGACTCCGACAATTGGACATTCGGCTCTAAGCGACGCGACGTCGGCTCTCTTCACGTAGATGAGCTTGAAATCCCAGCTTCCGACCTCGCACGGCGTGACCTGCTGGTGGTTCATCCCGTAACTGGGTGGTGGAAATTTAAGTCGACCCCGTTTCCGGAAACAAAAACGGCACGCTTTGCGCTGATTGTAGAGATCGATGCTGGCGATGTGGACATCGATCTCTACACGGAGATTGCGCAAGCCATTGCCACACGCAATCTGACTGTAGTTACCGCCTGATGGCCTAGGCACTTCGCGCCCAAAGGCGACATTTCGGAGTAGCAGCAAAATCCCATTACCGGACATTTGGCGGGTGTCATCAGATCCCGTTATCGGACCTACAGCGGCTAACGAAAGCTCGCGTTTTCGACCTTCACTTGAGCTTGTCTCTCTGATGCTACGCCTTGGTCGATGCGCATAAATTTCCAGCAACTTTCCGATGATCGGGAGTATCGTTTGGAGGCGACCTGAATTATGATATGAGGAACTATTGTTTCCCATATTCATTCTTAAGTGGGAACACTACCGATGAGGCTTCACTCGGTCACAGGCTGGCATGACTCCAGTTCCGAAACTGTCTTTTTCTACAGTTGCCGCTTGGCTGCTCCCTTTAATGTTCACGTTGCACCTCGTGGCACACACGATCTTCATGCAGGTCGCGCCAACGCAACTATGTACCTATCACAACGAACTCGAACGGGAATGCGGAGATGGTCACTGGAGTTTGGCCATGGAAACATTGCTATTTATAGAGGCATGGATTTCTATCGCCGGAATGGCAGCAGCGATATTCGTATTATTGAAGGGGAACCTCAAACTCTGGGGCAAAATGGGTCTACTTTTCTCGTCGATACTCGCCTTGATGATCTTCGCGGACGCGGCCTACTACTCCGGTGATCATTAGGCTCAGAGGGACATCACGACCCCATAACCGCTAGACGGTCGCCTCAGTGCCCTTACCGGACATTCGGCGGCTGCCGAAAGATCCCATAACCGGACGTTTCCGAGACGAATAAATGCTCCTAGCTTCAAGCTATCGTTGATATCAAAGGGGGTCGTGTTATCAGTAGGTATGGGATTTGGGATATCAAAGAAATCATAAATAAGAGTTTCAGAAAATATTGGACAAAATTAAATGAATAAGGAGTGGTCTCCATATCGTGTAATGAAACTATTAGAAATTGACATGCCAAATGGGGAGGATCGTATTGATGAGGTGTTAAATCACTTTTATAAATCGGAAGATTGCCTTGTTTTAAAAATGTCTATTTTATCGAAAAACGAAATAATTTCTCGGCGCGCTCTTTATATAACGTCAGAATTGGGAATAAAGTGTTGCTCCTGTTTGTCCGCCATATTGAGAAATGTAAATCACCCTCATGAAAAAGCTAGATTATTTGTTTTAAGTTCTATTTTTGACTGTATAAATTATTTAAATTCCTCCGACATTTGTGTTCTTTTTTCCATGTTTGACGATGTTTCAGATCTCGTCAAGGGGAGTCTGATTTCTCTATTATCTAAAATCGACGCGAATTTGATTTGCGAGGGGGCAAAATTGTTTTTGGCCTCTAATAAATTGGATTTAGATGCAGAATTATTATTTACCCCGGCAATTGTAGATGAAATTATTCAAATGCTAAATAAATCCAATCGTTTTATTTTGTTCTTGGGGTATGTGTTTTTATTGAAGTTTCATCTATCTGGGGAAGATATCTCAAGCGTCCTTGAGCTATGCGATGTTCCCAAAATTGTACGCGAGTTGCTCTTCGCGTAAAGTGAAACCGTAAATTTGTGCAATTCTGGCCCTCTTGAGGTCGATTTTCGCGTCCAGCTCGCCCCCTAACCGCCTGCAATGCAAGATTGCCACTTCCGCTCTTCGCGGATGTTTTGGTGCTGCCGATGTCGCCTTCGAGCCATTAGGCACCTGCGCGCCCACTGCGGACGTTCCATGAACGCTAGAAGTCTGGTCCGATAGCGGACCTCCAACCGCACCCTTGGGACAATCACCTGTACGGTAGCTAAATCTTCTCAGAAGTTGGAGCCTCCGGCAAATCTGGAGAGGTTCAAACCCCTTAAAGGAAAACTGAAAAACACACTCGGAATTCGGCCTGGCTTGGCCGCCGCCACGGTGATAGCCTCGACTTATTGACATGGGAGGCCGCCTTGCCCGCAAGTTCAACAAAAATATCGAGAGTGGACGGAGACGACTTCGTCGAACTTATTTTGTGTATCGAGAAAGATTTCGGAGTCCGTTTCGCTAATGACGCGTTCGGAGACTGCTTGACCGTTGGCGACGCATTCGATGTCGTCTCGGCGAAGTTGCCTCGCTCGTTGACATCTGGTGGCATGTGCCCAAGCCAGATGGCATTCTATCGGCTGCGCTCTGCCGTGGGCGACAGAACCGTGCGGCCTGACACACCACTCTGCAACATTGCGGGATTGTCCTACGCAAAGTTACGGCAAGTTTTAGAGGCGGACGGATGGGCCATGCCTCCGCGGAACCCCACCGCCGCAACTCTAGGATTTTCGCTGCTGGCGGCGATTGCTACGGCGGCGGGGCTCTGGTCCTCCGTCGGCCCATGGGCGCTTATGATGGCCCTTGTTGTACTGTTCATGATGGTTCAATTGCTACATTCCCGCGTTTTCACGGTCGGTTGGCCGTCAGCGCGCACCCTTGGGGACGTGGCGCGCGAGGTGGCATATCTCAATACCAATAGGCTGCTCTTGCGCGGCGCAAGCTATAGCCACCGGATGTTGTGGGACCGGTTTGCGACTGCGCTGGGCAACGACGCCCGCAGGCCAGTCGTACGCGCGTCGGCTTTTTATTAGTCCTGATGTGGCATGAGCTTTAATCAAGGCTACACGCCATCGTCGGCACATTTGCGTATGTGGGAACCATTTGTCTTGGGCCGCCTCGCGCCCAAACCGGCCCTTTGGGACGACCTGCAAATTCTCGAAACCGGACATGGTTGAGAAATGTTTCGGGGCCCAGGTTGGCGTTAGCGGACAGGGGCGCCGACATTCCCTTTTATCCCGCGCGCCTTTAGCAATGCGGGCAGGACGACACCTGCCATGATCTTGTTGGGAGGGGCTGCGCCCGTGTTGTAACGCGATCCGGTGAAGACGGCGATCAGGTCGAGTTCCGGGACGATGTAAATCTTCTGGCCGCCGTTGCCTTGCGCAGCACTCATATAGACGCGACGCGGACCATCTGGCGTTTCAACGCGTAACCACATGCGCCACCAAAGATAGCCGTAAGCCGTGTTCTCGACGGTGCTGAGAGACGACAACGACTCCTTCACCCACGCGGCGGGCAGGACCTGCGCCTTACCCCAGCGCCCCTCATTCGCATAAAGCATACCGAACTTCAGCATGTCGCGCGGGCGCATGGACATCATGCCAAAGGTTTTATCGGCGTTGGTCAGGTCGTGATTCCAGACCCAGTCGGTCCGGCGGATACCCAATGGCCCAAACAAGTGTTCCTGGGCATAATCAGGCAGAGTGCGACCCGTCACCTTCTCTACAATTCGACCTGCGAGGAAAGTAGCGCCCGTACAGTAGTGACCCACCGTACCGGGCGCTTCGACCATTTTCAGGTCAACCATGACACGGATCCAGTCCGCAGTGGGGTAGAGTTTACTCTCGCTCCCCGCAGAACTCGCCGAATAGTCGTTGCAGTCGAGACCCGACTGTAAGGTGAGCAGGTGGCGCAGGGTGATCGCAGACTTACGCGGATCGGGATTAGCAATGTCGGCGTAGCCGAGCCTGGGCAGGACGGGCTCGTCCAAAGAGATTGCACCATTAGCGACGGCCGCGCCCACAACGGCCCCGACAACCGACTTGGTCGCAGAACGCATCTGGTGCGGCGTGTTGCGGTCATAGCCGTAGAAATACTCTTCCAGCACGAGCTTGCCGCCCTGAAAGATGAGAACCCCGTCAACGTCAGGCCATGTCTTGTCGAGCACGCCGGCCACAATGCGATTTGCAGCCTCCGTGCCAAGAGCGGATTTGGCGACATCGCCCACGGAGATGCCGTCCCTCAAGTTGCGTGGCACCTTATAGCGGTAGGGCGGCGAACCCGCCGGGCGGGGCCGGAAGCCGGCTTCAGTCAGGGCGGTGATGCGCGGGGACAAACGCGGATAGCGGCCAGAATTGTCCTCGACAGAGTTGACCACCCCATCAGCGCCACGGTGGAAGATAACATCCGCCCCGCCTCCGTTGATAAAAACATCGGCTGACTTGCGACGCAGAGGATACTTGCCGCCGTCGATCACTGCGTACAATCCGTCGGGAGGGGCAGCGATCTCCATGATGCCGCCCTGGTAGGTATAGGTCCCAACGAACTCGGTCAGCGGCGGAAGTTTAGACGCCGGGGGCTGTGCCGCTACCGTCGTTGGTTGAGCCTGAGCAACAACAGCCGTGTTACAAGACGCCAAAACAAGGGCGAGGATGATCGCCTTGGCGAGTGTTGAATGGCGCATGCGTTCTATTTCGGCTGGAGAGGCGTCGGCGAACCGTCGTCAGGTTTAAAGGAATTTTCGACAACGCCACATCAAACCGTACCTATTGATTTGCTCAATACGCAACTATCTGAAAACCTGGCTCAGGGTCAAATTACATGAGAGTAAGTGTCTGCCGAAACTAGATTTTCAGGCGGTCCAACGCAATCCGGGCAAATCGCGAGAGAGTCCATTGAGAACGCTTTCTTAGATGCAAGTGATGCCGAGTTCGTACCGCCGGAAGGTGCTCAATCCGGACATCTGAACACCTGTTAAAGCACAACCCTGAAAGCTGACATCGATGAGAGAGTTCTTGCCGCCCTGCCCCCAATGTGAGGTGTGAAGACCCCATCGCTCACTTTTTCCGCGCGCTCGCCATCTAAGAACGCATTCGGACTACCTTCGACAAACGCCTGATTAACTGGCTAAGGTCATCTCCCTAAAAAATAGTGCTTGCAATTAATCATGCACGACCACATACCTTGCATCACAAAGCAACATGTGACGCACTATGATTTCATCCGACAAAACCTCCGACACGCGACGAACCCAGCTTTACAAGGGTGTTCTGGATCTGGCGCTCCTCAGTTTGCTGGATGAAGGGCCGCAATACGGCCTGCGAATTCTCGACCAGTTGCGCGAAGGTGCGGGATTGGACCTCTCTGAAGGCACGTTGTATCCGTTGCTTCACCGCCTGAATAAGGCCGGGCTGATCCTGTCGGAGTGGCGGCACGAGGCCGATGCTTCACACCCGCGCAAATACTATGCGCTGACGGCGCAAGGTCAGGCGGAACTCCTTGCTCAACGCCATGACTGGCTGACCCTTACTCAAAACCTGAACGCTTTTCTCTTGCGGAGATCGTCATGAACGACGCTGGCACCATCCACACTTGGCTGAACGATCTTGAACGGGCGCTGGCGGATCTGCCAGAAGCCAGCCGCCGCGATATCGTCAGTGAAGCGCGCGCGCATCTCGAGGACCGGGTGGCCGCGGGCCTATCAGCCAGCTCTGCACTGCATGGGTTCGGCACCGTCAAGGCCTATGCCAGTCCCTTCATTGAGGACTATCTGTTGTCGCGGGCCATCTCGTCAAACCGCAGCTTGCACATGATCAGAGCCCTGATCACCTATTGCGCCAAAAGCGCCATTGCCTTTGTCGGCCTGACCTTCACGGCGGCCTTTGCGGGTTTGACGCTGGTCAATCTGCTGTGGCTAATCGACAAGATTACCAACCCCGACGAGGTAGGTTACTTCACCACGACCGGCGACCACAACTACATAGGGCGCCTGCCCGCCAGTGCCGTCGATGTCACAGAGCACCTTGGGGCCTGGTGGTATGTTCTGACAATCTTTGGAATTATTCTTTCGCTGTTCCTGGCTAGGCTTTGTCTGCGCCTGTCGGGCTTTGCCATTGTGCGGGCCCGCTCAAAATCGGCTTAAGACGAGAGCCCCTCAAGTCTGACCTAATCCCTTAAACCGCCGGACACCGGAAACTCTGCGCATCGCGTGAGAGCCCGCGGTTGTGCGCGCAAAATTCCACAGGACACCTGACATGAAATGGCACCACCCGCCCTATGCGGCGCTTCTGGCCACAACCGCTCTGGCTCTGAGTTTAGCTGGCCCGGTTGCCGCGCAGGACACGACTGAAAAACCGAAGTCAAAGCCGGAGAAAGCCAAGTCAGACAGCGATCTTGAAACCGTGACAGTGACGGCTGCCAAACCGGCTCGCAAGATCGACCGCGATGTCTATGATCCCAAAACCGATCCAGCCACTGCGACATCGAGTGCCGCTGAGGCCCTGAATAAAGCGCCAGGCGTCAATGTCGATCCGGAAGGGAATGTGACCCTGCGTGGCAATTCCTCCGTGCAAATTCTGGTAGATGGTAAGCCATCGGCAATGATGCAGGGCAATTTTCGCGCCATTACCCTGCAATCCCTGCCCGCCGATGCTATCGCCTCTATTGAGGTTATGACCACGCCGTCCGCTCAATTCAGCGCAGATGGTGGCGGTGGCATCATCAATATCGTCATGAAGAAAAACCGGAGCCTTCGCCCAATCCTGGGGGTACGGCTAGGGGCCGGTAATGAGGGCCGTTATAATGCAAGCGTCAATGCAGGTGTCGCCAAAGGCCGGTTCACCTTCAATGGTAGCCTGAACCTAAATCGGGATACCCGCCAACCCGAGTTTTACGTCAACCGTGAACGCTATTCACAAGCAGGCACAATGCGCTTCAGCGGCCTCAGTGACATGCCTCAGTCAACCGACAGCTATGGCTTTATCGGTGCCGTCGGCTTTAATGCCACCAATACCGATGCATTGGGATTAGAGGTGACGCTAAACCAATCCGACTATAGATCCAGAGGCGATAGCCGCTTCGAAGACCACGATTCTATGGGGCAATTGACCACCCGATACCAGAGCCGTGACGACCGCCGCAATGATAGCCAGCAAGGATCGGTACGTTTTAGCTATAGTCATGACGGAGACACAGAAGGGGAAAGCTTCAAGGCAGACCTGCGGCAAAACCGCAGCACGCAATCGAGCGAAAACCTGTCGGATTATAACTTTTCAACCGCGTCCCAAAACCGGCGAACCTTGCGATCCGGTGACAACACCCAGAACACGCTGGCCATGAGCATTGATTATAATCGTCAACTCTGGGGCGGGGTTTTCACCTCCGGCCTGGAACTGAGCGCCAATGCGGCGAAAACCAACAATGCCGAGCACGATATCAGCCTGACCACGGGTGCGCGCACACTGGATACCCGCCGCAGCAACGTCTATGAGGTCGATCAGGACCAGATCGAGGGCTACGTCACCTATCAAAAAGCCATCGGTGTTCGTTGGACGGTACTCAGCGGCTTGCGGCTTGAAACCACGAACCTGACCCTTAATCAGGTGACCACCCGAGCTTCTGTAGCGCAGCGCTATAGCCACCTCCACCCCAGCTTTGCCGTGCAATACCTGCTAAGCGAATCCTCAAAACTAAGATACAATTACGGACACCGCATTACCCGCCCGAATGCCGGCGACCTCAATCCCTTCGTCATCTATTGGGACGACCGCAATGCTCGTTCAGGTAATCCTGATCTGAAACCCTCAGAAACGCACCTCAATGAGTTGCGCTACGAATACAGTAACCGCGCCAAGAATCTCAACTTCACAGCCACCTGGTTTTACAAAAAGAACGAAAATGTCTTTGTCGAACGCAGTACCTATATTGACGATAATGTCTATCTAAGCCGGCGGGAAAATGGCGGTGACGGCATGGAAAACGGCCTTGACCTGATGTATAACCGCCGTTTTGGGTCGAAGTGGGATGTCAACTTACAAACCACGTTCAAGCATGAGCAGCGACCGCCGCGATCATCTAGCTTCACGACAATCACTGAGGCGGATTCGCTCACAGGCAGCGTGCGCATCGGCTATCGGACGTCAACTAAGGGGCAAGTGCAGGTTTCGCTCAATGCCGCTGGCAAGCAACTTACAGGTCAGGGCTATTCCGAACCGACCCATCGCTGGAGCGTAAGCTACAGTCGGCGGATAAACGGTAAGTTGACCGCCACAGCCAATCTTCAGGACCACTCAATGTCGCGCAGCATTATCGAAAACGAGGCCGGGCGCACGGTCACTGAATTGAACCTGGGCGGCCTCAACGTCATGTTCGGCTTGCTCATCAATCCGTTCGGCCTCAGCGGGAACCGGCGGTAGCCAAGACTGAACGCCTCCAACTTCAACAATGCGCCCATTGCGGACATTTCTGGTACGATAGGCGTTACCGCCCGAAAGCGGACAAAAGCCTCCGGCTATGGCCGAAGTAGTCCCGACAAAATCTCATCTGCGTGGGGCAAGCATCGGTGAGTTGAAACGTCGATTTTATCCGGCCGCATCACTACGGTCTCCAGTTGCGTCCTGATGAATTCGTCTAAAACATCGAGCGACGTGGTGCGTTCGCGTTCAGCGCGTGAGCTCTTTGACTCGATCAATGTAGAGAGTACCTCGAGAAATCCTTCATCCAGCGCCAATCCCGCACAGAGATTGTGTATGTCCATCGGTGGGAGGTCCGTCCGCGTGTTCAACCACCTGAGCATCAGACTAGGCCGCAGAGCGTAACAGTATCGCTTGATGGTTGCGCCATCCGGCGTCTGCATCTGATTCAATGAAGTGCGGCAGAGCCGATCATAGTGATAGCGGAATTGATCCCGTACGGAGACTTGCACCGCAATGCTATGGATGGCTGAGGTCGCCTCCTCGTCCCGAGCGTAAATGATTGGCGATGTGAGCCACTCATGCAGAACGGGGTTAGACGACAAAGCCAGCCTCAGCGCCTTACGAAGATCCCATCCATTGAGGTCAAGTGGGACACCCAAGACCGGGTCGTCGAGCGTCGGTGTCTCGATGACGTCGCGCCATTCCCGTATCGACAAATAATCAGATTGCGGGCGCACATAAACGAAACGAACATCGTAATCGCTATCTGCTGAAGGAAATCCCCACGCTCGGCTACCCGATTCGATCGCAAATAGAATACGCACACCCTCGCGGGCCGCGAGCGATTCCAGACGTGAGCGGATATAGGCGTGGGCGTCGGCTGATATTTTTGAGGGCAAGATCATAGGAACGCTCCTCTCACGATCCTGCCGTGCAGATCGGCAATAAAATCGTCGACCAGACCCTCGGGTGCCCTCTCGGGAAGGTCGCACCTAGCGGCTGCGGCCTCAACAGCTTCGAGTAGCCGTTCGATCTCCTCGCCGACGACCTTATAAGGCACCTCGGCCTGTTTGATAGCAAGCAGGTGCTCTGCTTCCGGTCGGGGAAAGGCGATGCGCTGGGTG
The DNA here is from genome assembly GCF_037101385.1 of Asticcacaulis sp. DW145. Lineage (NCBI taxonomy): Bacteria > Pseudomonadati > Pseudomonadota > Alphaproteobacteria > Caulobacterales > Caulobacteraceae > Asticcacaulis > Asticcacaulis sp. DW145. The sequence goes on from NZ_AP029026.1 coordinate 318,971, forward strand.
TCGAGAAACTCGACCGCCTGACGGGCAATGCGCACAGCGTGAGACATAGCTTTCCAGTCAACGCCCTGATTGGCTTCAGCTGCGCGGGTGCGCTCGCCGAATTCGTTGTACAGGTTTTCAGCCATCGCCCGCGCGGCTTTAATCGAGGCCGCGAAGATTGCCTTCTTCCCCGCCACATCGAAATACGTAGCCAGGTAGCCATCTGCTTCGGGCAGTTGAACGATCCGCAACAACGGATGCTGCGCGGTCAGGGTCTGCAACTCCGCCGCCGCAACCGCCAGCTTTGCGTTTGCGCCGTAGCGAGCTTCGAGAGTGCGTAGGCCTTCAAGCGCAAGGCGCACTGCTCCTAGACGCTCACCCTTGACACCGTATTTGCGGGCCTGCTGACGGCAGTAACCCACAAAGGCCGTCGTCTGGCGGCTGAATAGGCGCGGCGCGAGCGCCCTGATCTCCAACCACACTGGATGCGGCGGATCGAGGTGCACGGCATCGGGCGCGAACAGCATGTCAAGAGCGACCGTCTGGCCGTCGGCCAGAAGTTCAAGGAACTTCGCCGGCGAATAGGCCTCGAAATCGACATCATTCGCCGTGTTCTTCTCGCCTGGCGCTTTATCGCGTCCACCGGTCACAGCCGGGCGAACCCGTTGCAGCAGAATATCGCGGGCGCTGGGCCAATAAATGGCCTTGACGTCAAGATCAGATTCTGGCGTCGCCGTGCCGTAGAGGTGCGAGCCGAAGGTGATGCGCATGATTGTCTTCATCGATACCTCACAGGCGCGGGTCCACAGGTTCACTCTCCAGCGCCAACACGCCGAACACCGCCTCGTGCACACGATAAAGCGGCTCGCCGGCGACAAAGCGTTTCAGGGCCTCGTAACCGAGCGCGTATTCGCGCTGCGCAAGGGCGCGCTTACCGCCGACATTTCGGGCTTTGAGCCGGGTTAAGTTTTCTGGGGCTGTATACTCAGCGCCATAGATGATGCGCAGATATTCGCGCCCCCGACATTTGATACCGGGCTGGATTAGTCCCTTGGCCCCCTTCTGTGTAAAGGCTAGCGGTTTGACGACCATGCCTTCCATACCTGCGGTGGTTTCCGTCTCCCACCATGCGGTCGCAGCGGCCACCTGCGTGTCACTGGAAAGGTCTATGACCCGCCGCTCGGTACGCTTCACAAACGACGGATCGGCGGCGCACAAGGCATCAATCACCTCCAGATGCCAAAGGTGGTCGCGGTCCATGTTGAACGATCCTTCGTGCGCCAATACGTGGAATGGCGCGATGCGATAGTCATCTAGCGACGAAACGTCCCAGCAATAACGGCGATAGGCGTCGCGATAGCCCACAGCCATATCAGCGCGCGCCGTCATCTTGTCAGCCAACTCTGTCTGCCCGGCCTTAGCCAGCAGGGTCGCCGCAATAGGCAGGATGTGCGTCGATGCCGCACCAACCGGCGCATATTGCTGCTCCAGCAGGGCCAGCGCCTTGGCCGACCACGGCAGCAATTCGGCGTCTATGCACAACCAGTCGGTAGAAAGGCTGTTCCACAGTCCAGCCTTTTCCACTGCATCGGCGAGCTTTTGCAGAAAAGCCTGTTCAAGAGGCTTTTCGCTGAAGAAGGCGCGTCCGGTGCGGGTATAGATCGTCCCCAGTCCCGCCGCTTCGGCACCGAAGCGGCGCCGCACGGCCTCGGCATCGCGGCCGACCACGGCGATAGCGCGCGAGCCCATGTGCTTTTCCTGAGCTATAACGCGATCGACTCCCTGTTTGTGGTAATAGGCGAAGGCCTCTGTCGGATGTTCCAGCCACTCGGCTAACGCGGAGGTCTCCGACGGTGACATGGTCGGGGGCAAATAGATAAGCAGGCGCGGATCGACGGCGAAACGGCTCATGACCTCAAGCGCGGCCATGGCGTTTTCTTCACGGATGATGATGTTTCGAGCCAGATCGGTTTCGACGACACGTTTGCCAGTTACATCCTCCAGATCGAGCATGTCAGCAGGGCGGCTTTGGATGCGGTGACCGATAGGGCGCACCGGTTCGGCATAGATTTGCGCCGCCTCGACCTGGACGATCTCCTTTTCCGGATAGCGCAGCGCCGTCAGCTTGCCGCCGAAGACACAACCCGTATCGATATTGATCGTACGGTTGAGCCATTCGGGCTCCGGCACGGGCGTGTGACCATAGACCAGCATCGTCTCACCGCGATAATCCTTGGCCCAGTTGTGGCGCACCGGCAGGCCGAATTCGTCGGTCTCCCCCGTCGTTTCGCCGTACATGGCGAAGCTGCGGATGCGCGGCGACCCGCGTCCGATATAGTGCGCCTTGAGGCCCGCGTGTGAAACGGCCAGCTTACCGCCGTCGAAAACGTAGTGGCTAATCAGACCATCGAGGAAATCGGTGGCCCGACGACGGAATTCCGGCGTCTCGCGTGCCAATTGCTCCAGCGATTCCGCCAGACCGTGCGCGACCTTGACGTCGCGTCCTTCGAGTGCCCGCTTCAGCTTGTCGTCGTGGTTGCCGGTGACGCAGAACGCCACGCCCGAATCGACCATGTCCATGACCAGCCGTAGTACCTCCGGTGTCTTCGGTCCGCGATCCACCAGATCGCCGACGAAGATCAGGCGCCGTCCGTCCGGATGCGATGCGCGGTAAGGGTCACGCCCCTCTATGACATAGCCCAACTTCAGCATGAGGGTGTGCAGTTCGTCGAAACACCCGTGGACGTCGCCGATGATATCGAACGGCCCGGTCTCGGTCCGTTTGTCGGGCCATAGGGGTTGGCGCGCGATACGCACGGCGTCGATTTCCTCCGGAGTATGAAGGACCGTTACGTGGCTGAAACCCTCCTTGCGCAGGCCTTTGAGCGAACGGCGCAGCGAATCCGCCTGCCCCCAGACGACGCCCTTGCCGAAGTTGCGATCAGGACGCGCCTTGTTCCGCTCAAGGCACAGTTCGCGCGGCAGATCGAGGACGATGGCTACAGGGATAACGTGGTACTGGCGCGCCAGAGTTATAAGACTACGGCGGGCTTCGGGCTGGACATTGGTAGCGTCGATCACAGTTAGCCGCCCCGCCGCCAGACGTTTGGCGGCGATGAAGTTCAGCACCTCGAAGGCGTCCTTCGTTGCCGTCTGATCGTTTTCGTCGTCGGATACCAGCCCCCGGCACCAGTCGGACGAGATGATCTCGGTCGGCAGGAAATGCTTGCGCGCAAAAGACGATTTGCCCGAACCGGACGCGCCGATCAGAAGAACCAGCGACAGATTGGGTAGAGTAATCAGTTTCTCAGTCATTATAGTTTCCTGAAAATCCCGGCCTGGGTCGGTGCGCCAAGGCGCTCATCGACTTGACCGATCGTGTCGAAGGTCACGGCGTAGCCGAAGCGTACCGCGGTTGCTTGCGCCCAGGCCTCAAACTCGGCCCGCGTCCATTCGAACCGATGATCAGGGTGACGGAACTTGCCCGAAGGCAGGTTCTCGAATAGGGCATTATATTCGGCATTCGGCGTGGTCAGAATGACCACCCCAGGTTTGGCGTACTCGAAAAGAGATCGCGCGAAGGCGTCCACCCGATCAGGCTCGAGGTGTTCGATCACCTCGATTACGGTAGCCGCATCGTATCCGGTCAGGCGCTTGTCACGATAGGTCAGGGCCGATTGCATAAGCGTGATACGCTGCTGCTGAAATTCCGGCATACGGTCAAAGTTCAGCCGCTCCCTCGCAATCTCCAGCGCCCGAACCGAAACGTCGCAGCCGCTGATCCGGTCGAAATCGATGTCTTTCGCCATCAGTCCGATCAGTTTGCCTTCGCCGCATCCCATATCGACGACGGACTTGGCCCCCAGCCGCTTGAGCGTGGCGATCACCCACTCCAGACGCTGCTGATTGAGGTTGATCTTGCGCTCCAAAGTCTCTTCCTGACCGCCTTCGCGCACCGGATCGGGCTCGGACGTTCCATCGGAAAGGCGCTCCATGGCCTGCGCCGTGAGGCCTTTAAAACTCTTGAGATAACGCCGTGCGATTAGCTCCTTGTCAGGGTGGGCGTCGAGCCAGCCTTCGCCGTGGCGCAGCAGTTTCTCCACCTCGTCGTCTCCGATCCAGTAGTGCTTGTCCTGATCGAGGACGGGAATCAGCACATAGAGGTGCCTCAGAATGTCGGCCAAACGCGCCTTGATCGACAAGGTAACGTCGAAATAGGCGCTGTCGCCCCACGCTGGAAAGGCCTCATCAAGCGCCAGCCGTTCGGCGCAAACAGCGTAGCCCAGCGGCTCGAACAGGCGCCGGAGCACCGTCTCCCCGCCCCGGCACGGCAGAACCGGTAATCGAATCTCGTAAGGGATTGCAGTATCGGCCAGCTCTTGACGGTCCTTCGACCGGCCAGTCATGGCGGTACGGAAAAACTGACCCAAGGCCACGCTCAGAAACGACGACGCGACATAGGGCCGGTCATTGACATATTGCTCCAGCGCAAAGCCTTCGCCCGACGGCCCGCTCTTGCGCACCAGCCCGATCGGATCGACCTCCAGCAACAGGGCTGCCGTGCACAGGTCCTCGCGCGCTTCCGGATAAAAGACGTGCGCCTGCCCGAAACCGAAGGCCTGACTATGCAGGCGTTGCGGGTTCTTGTGCAGCAAATAGCCCAGATCGGTAGCGGGTCTGTGCGTGGTCGAAATCGTCAGCAACATGGAGATTGTCCATACGAAAAAGCCCTTTTGATCAGGTCAAAAGGGCCGCGAATATCAAGAAATGAAAGGAAGAAACCTATCGATCCTGGGGCACAGCCTTTTGCGCACGTGGCAACGGTTCGCTCTGATTTTGGCGAAAGGTCACGACAGCAAAGGGACGTGCAATCTGGGTCATGAAGGTTGTATCGGTAATTTCTATGCGACCGTCAAGTGAAACGGTATTTTGGGTTGAAATGACACACCCCAACTCAGTCCCGATTGCCGTCTATCTTCGAAGTTCGGTTTCAGCGACTTGCATTCATGATATGCTGTGTCCATGCATAAGCGAGTTGCGGTGGGAGGGCCGGCGGAGAACCCGTCATGTCTGAAGATCCCAACCACCCTCATGCTCAGCCTTGGAACAAGGGCCTACTAGTGGGCCAAAAGAAGCCACTCCAGCCCAAACACGTGTGGTCTATTCGCGTCAGACTTGAATTGAGCAAGTCGCCAAGAGACCTTGCGCTCTTCAACCTGGCCATAGACAGCAAACTGAGAGCCTGCGACCTTGTGCGTTTACGAGTGAATGATCTTTGTCAATCAGGCAAGGCCCGTGATCGGGCTACAGTCATTCAACAGAAAACGGGTAAGCCCGTTAAGTTTGAAATCACAGAACACACGAGGCTCGCGGTTGAGAAATTGCTCGCGCATTTGCCAGCGGGCGGAACCGGATATTTGTTCCCGGGGCGGTCCAAACAACGGCCTCATATTTCTACAAGGCAATACTCGCGGATTGTTCACTCGTGGGTCGAAAGTATCGGACTGGAGACAACCATGTACGGCACCCATACTCTGCGACGAACGAAGGCCGCACAGTTGTATCGGAAGACCGGCAACCTACGCGCAGTGCAACTCCTGTTGGGTCATACCAAGTTGGAGAGTACAGTTAGATATCTCGGCATAGAGGTGGATGACGCACTGGAAATGGCTGAACAGATCGACCTGTGAGACACAACAGGCGCTCGGTCGCAATTTGCCGCCGAGCGCCCGAAGCGGCCATTCGACGGACGTTCATCCGCCAGCTCCCATTGCGGACAGCGCGAAAGGCCCAATTACCTGAGCGCATACGCAAAACACAAAATGAGTTGCGCGTCTCTCAATTGAGATACATACTGGTGCGCGAGAGGAGGCTCTTATGGCCCAGACTTCAATGCTTCACGTTCGCGTTGATGACGAACTCAAAGCCGCTGCCGCTGAGAAACTAGCTGACTTCGGCCTAACTATCTCCGATGCTGTTCGCATCTTGCTTACTCGCGTCGCAAAAGACGGCGGCCTGCCAGTTGGACTCATGACTTCACAAGAGGCCTACGATGACTGGTTTAAAGCGAAGGTCTATGAAGCTCTTGAGGAAGAAGGTTCCGGCATCAATCATCAAGAGGTGATGGACGAAACCCAAGCTCTTATCGATAGGAAGCGTCGTGCTGGCGCTTGAATGGCGTTCTGCAGCGCGCAAAGACCTCTTCGCGATAATCGACTACATCTCAGATAATAATCCGGACGCCGCGCAACGGCTGAAGGAGCTCATAGAAACGAAGATCGCAAAGCTTCAGACCCGGCCCAAACTGTTTCGGCCGGGCCGAGTGCCGGGAACGCGCGAAATGATAGTCCACCCCAGCTACGTTGTCATTTACACTTTCGACGCTGAGAAGGTTTCAATTTTGAGAGTCCTACATACCGCAAGGAAATGGCCTGCGAGCTAAAATTTTGTCGCCCCAGCGCCCAAAGCCGACATTGGCGCAGATTGCGCCCAACACCCGAAAGCGGACCTCGGGCAATGCTCGTCATCGTAAGTGCACCGTCCTCATAAAGCTCTTGGCAATCTCCACCGCTCGATCACGCGTTATCCCGTCACGTTGATCAACAAACAATGGATGATCTACTTCTTGGACGAAAATTTTAGGCCGTTGTCCTTCACCCGCCCAGCTTACATCGCAACCCAGGTGCTCATGTGGCTGATCCGGGGGACATTTATTATAAATCGGCATTGTCACAGCCAGCCAACCAAAAGTTACGACGTCGGACTGATCTTCAGCGAACGTTTCAACATAACGGTAAAAATTTTCACGCGATTGCGTAACCCACACACCCCAACAAAATGGGTCTTTCATTCCAAGAATTGGGATATCCAACGTAGCGCGAATAGCAAAAATATCGTCCGAAGAATCTTCAACTCGGCCTTTAATATGGCAGAGATCGGTATCGATCGTAATTCTCTCGTCCCGATCATTTTCGGGAATGTCAAAATAATAGCTCGGCTTCAAATAGGCAAATGAAGGTGAGCCACTGTACGTTTTGCCACAGCACGCGCACTGGTAACGTAATTTCTTTTTAAAAAAGCCGAACACTTCTTCCCCTCAATCTAATCTGTTTCTTTTTTGGCCGCCACTCAAGGCCATGCAATTACGGTAAGTTTAGGCCGCGTTGCACCCCATACCGGAACTAAAAGAGTTGTGGTTAGGATAGTGGCCCTGCGGCGGGTCGACGATGTGCCGCCCCTCGGCTAATCGAGAACCATGGAATGGGTTATTCATCGGCGCTCTGTTTTCGACGAGATGAATATTATCAGCCACAAAACCCAAACGGCAAAAACTCCGAACAATGGCTTTCCAAAACTACCGTAGCCGTTGTTCAGCAACCAAACACCGGAATAAAAAATAGCAAACGCAACCGCTATGCCGCCAAACAATGTCAACACACCCATTAGGTGTATCGGTGTAGCGCTGCCAAACCAAGTCCACCTAAACCAATACTCTTTATGCTTTTCCATGATCCCCTCGTTCTCAGATCTCGCCCCAGCAAGACTTGGCGCCTGTCTTACGGAAACCTATGACTTTCAAACCGTCAAAACTGAACCGCCTGCTCTCAGGCAGGTAAGCGCCCTCTTCGGACATTGTGAGCTAGAGGACTGTCTCTCCCCTAATGCAGCCATTCGATGTACCTCACCTATCTAGCGCGAAGGCCGCATTGCAATAGTGTAGAGACACAATTTGCACTGGCCCTTTAAAATAGCGGTTTTCACATTTAGGGTTTTCCCGGCTCGTTGAGCTGTGAAACGAGTGGGGGATGGCGTGGTGGTGGATGTAATTCATATTCATGAAGACGCATGGGGAATGCGCAATTTGTATCCTGCAAGCGTCCGGGATGAAGTTGACGAAGATCTTTATAAAGCCGCAATGGCCGAAGAGAAAAACCGCGCTCCTTCAGGCATCGGCTACACGGACATTTATGTCGCCAAATCCCCGTCTGAGAACTACAGCACCCATGCGCTAAGCCTGGAGGCTGTCGGCATCGCGCTTAACCCGATTTTCCCGCGAGTTCGCGAATTCAACGCTACAACATACTCGGCAATGGTTGGCACAGAGCGCGATGCGTTCGGCTCATATGAAACCGATGCTTGGTGCTTTGGCATCGGGGCCGATTGCTTTGTAAAAATCGACGCGAATGGAGATTTCGTAAAAGATATTTGGTTTGATTTAACTACCGACGATCCGGACACGGCAATACTTTTGAGGAAAGCGATCATCGAAATCGACAAACTCGTTCCAAGCATAATTGCCGATTACTATCTGAATTTTTTAGGGTCTGCTTCTCAAGGTAGCGAGCTAGACCGATACTTCGACACGTTGGCGGAGCAACACCTTCAATCAAAACGTGCCTATTTAGAGTACCAAGAGCGTCAAATTCAGACGGCAACCGCACCCGGATTTTTTCGGAAGCTGGCCAGTCGTTTTGGCTTGCTGCGTTGATTTTCGTGATGTTCTTCAGGCACGCCTCGCAGGCGGAATGAACCTTACTCGTCAGCCTGGCGCCCAAGGCGGACATTCCAACAACTCTTACGAATCCCGAAAGCGGACCTTGAAGGACACTTCAGTTAATAATGGCGCTTAGGTTTCGGAATTAGTGCCGAACTAACAGCTCCAACGCGCGGGTTACTATCCAACGGTGTTCATCGGAGAGTCGCGACTCTGCGTCCTTGAGAGAGCGCCAAATCATGTCGCTAGCTATCCAGCTGATCACATCCTGTCGAGCTTTCTCGGAAACATCTGCCCAAAAACCAGCTTTTGAAATGTCTGGCAGAATCGAAGATGCGAGAGACGCGACCTGCGTCACGGCATGCTCGGATGAAAATGGTAACCAGTCGGAGAGCAACGTCGCCGGGTTCTCGCCGAGTCGGCAATTGGCGCAAAGAAAGGAATCCGCGTCGAATTTCTCTATGTCACCCTCCCGGGCGACAAGCCATGCTGTCCTAAGAAAATGACATATCGCGCCTCTTTCGACCAACGGCCATTCCAGCCATTGGCCATAGACTAGCGTGTTTGCAATTGCAGCTGGCTCAAGACCAACATATTCAGGCCGAAAAGATAGCTCAAAAATGCGGGGAAGGAAGTACTTGTAATCATTGAGAGTTCCTATGGTGTACAACGCTGACCCGGCGAAAGGGCCAAGCCTGTCTGCCGGCAGCTCGACGAGTGGCGCTGACTGAAGCGTCGCTAGAACCTTCATTGCGTCATGCTTAGGGGCAGCATCGAGTGACGTAGGAAGCCTGTACTCCTCAAATGCTGCATAGAGATCTGCGATTGCGACATTTAATTCGTCTTGACTAGGCATCTACCCCCTCCAAACTGGCTGTGAACGACCGGTACAAACGTCCATCGCCGACGTCACCCCCCCCTGACACCAAGCAGCAGAGCGCCCAAAGGAGAAGGTTCACGGTTAGAAAAAAATGCGCGCCCGAAACCGGACATTCCGCTTTCCAGACAACAACTGAATCAGAGTTAAAAAGTTGAACCCTACTTCCTCCCGCCAATGGGATCCGTTCTAAAATAGGCGTCATATGCGGGATGAGGAATTCCGAGGAGGGTGATTTCTATTTCACCTAAGGAATCGCTCGCATCGTCAATTCCGGCTCCCTCGCAATTGATAAGCCCAAACTCTGGCGACCGGACTGAAAGCTTCCATCTACTGCTTTCTTGGACCACACCATCTACCGTGACGGCGTGAAGTGCAGGACAATAGGCCAATGTTGGCTCGAAGACGCCCGCGGCGACACCCATGGCAGGGTCAACTTCGGTGAGGTCGGCGTGACCGATTAGCCTATCGCCATGGAAAACATCGACTTTCACAATCCATCGCCCCTATTGCCACCCTGCCGACTATCTATGGTGGAAATTTTGAACTTACTTCGGGTCAAAAAGCATTGCAAACACGGAAGGCGAAACGAATAACACCAGTGGCGGTGAATGCGAAAACGATAATTGCGCCCGCCGAAAAGCTCATCTCTAGCCAGCTTCGATTCCTCCACGCGAACCTAGCGGTCAGGAACAACCAAATGAGCATTGCGGCGAGGAGGCCTGCATAGACTGGCGCAGGGATTGGCTCCCTTCGCGTGTCAACTCATTCGCACCCACAGCCTCCGATAGAGTTAATGCTACTTGTGATGATCGGGGGCTAAACGGCACGCCATATGATGAATAGGGTTGATTTGCTCAATACCGGAAAAATGTAATGAATGAAGTCCAGCCGAGACGGCAACCAGTCTCAAATCCATCGGTAGCGTATCGATTTTTCGCGGCGTTCTTGGCCTGGCGACTAGCTCATATGTGCCGATCGATGTTTTGACGGTGCGGTGAATATCAGTCCAATCAAAAACATGAAGACCACGTCGTGCTAATCCTAAAAAGTCGTCGGGTCGGGGCACGGTTGTAAAAAGGGTTACTTCTGAGTCTTCGCGTAAATCAACAATACGATCTTCTACATCCTCGATATTGATGAGCTGGTCGACAAAAAGCTTTTCCGGTATCGGACCGCTTCCGCCGGTGATGAATGCAGCGAGTTGGTTGGCACCATCGCATGCGATCCAAACGCAATCGAAGCCTTTGGGGTAGGCTGCGCCTTTTGGGAATAGCTCAGTCATACTCGTCGTGATCGCTGGGTCTATCAGGAGATATCGCGCTCTTCGTGGGGAAATGGCAATAGGTCTTCAAGGCTAGCCTCAGCTTTGCGCCCTAACCGGACATCGCTAAGTCGGACCGATAGGCCTCCTGTTGGCGGACATTGCGATGATCGCGCTATCTAGTCACGAGTTAGGTGCTCCGGAAAACTCATAGCGGTTCAATCTGCTATTGAGGATTAGAGTGCCTATCACGGCATCGAACTAAATGGTGAGGACGAAGACACGGACGAGGCTGACCGCCCCATGCCAAGGGGGCAATAGAACAGGGTTTATCCCGCATGAGCTGCAGGCTGGATGGATAAAATCTTGAAATTTCGAATAGTTATATTAATATATCACAATAATTCATTAACGCTCTCGCTTAGACGTGGACTTAAAATAAGATACTATAAAGAATAAAAAAAATCCAAACAACCCATTCCAAATAGCAGGAATAGTTAACAGGTGTCCTATTTTTTCGGACTCGTGCACCCGAGCAATTACTACAGGAAGTCCTATATATATAACAATAAATATCTGAAAGGCATAAGCTTTCCAATAATTTTCCTTTAAGAAAATACCTCCGGTTCGGATATACCAATAGGTTTTTGATCTGGAAATAGGCATTCAAAATCTCACTTCTTCGCAAAAGTTTGCCTAAACCAATTTTTCGCAACTTCTACAAGCTTAGGCATATGGGTCGTCGTATTTTTGTACTTTGATGCACTGGCTCCCCCTTGTCTCAAGTCTACTGGTTCGTCGCGCAAGAACTTGTCGGGATTGGCTCATGCGGGCCGACGGCGTTCACGATCGTAGTGAACGGGGTGAAACCTTAACGCTGAACTTTTCTGCTATGCGGCGACGCCACGTTATCTCGGACTCCGGGTTCATCTGCTCCGCAAGGAGAACCGCTACAGCGAAGTCATCCGCTGACAAATCTTGACCATCAGCGATTAGATCAATGGCAGTGAGTTGATTGCAGAAACCCCACTCTCGACATAGCTCGCTCAGCAGAAGGTCGATCTCATTTTCAAATATCGGCATTTGGTTTGTGGTTCGCGCCATGCGATGACACTATCACCAGCGACCCAATGGCGACAAGAATCGCCTGCATTCTATACTCATGTGGGTATACGGGAGATACGGGCATTCAATCCTTCGTCTGTTCGAGCCGAACAGCATCGTCTGTGGCGCTTAAAGCTGCGACCGTGATTAAGCGCGCTGGCCCTCCAGAAAGCCGTCATCGACGGGGAACAATTTTACCAGACGGATCAAAAACCGAGGGCAGCATTAACCCGAGGTGCGCTGCAAGATTTGTTAGGAAAAGGCGGCTCTATCATCCGCCCTTCAAAGACTGTAAGGTCGTGACTGCTCATCAAGCCTTTAATTAGCTGACAAGCGCCTTTCATAGCGCAAAATTCATGATCTGGAATGTTATCGACCGGCGGACGCGACCCTATCGTTGGGAACGCGTGAACGTGGTAATTGAAGCTGTGGAGCACGATAATAGCTGCGCTGATGCCGACCAAGCCGAAGCAGCCGCCCTACCAATTGTCATCGATTATGACAGTCGTGACGGAGTGCCCCTGCGAGAAGCAATCGAGTGGGCAAGGCAGCTGAGATGCCCTGTCACTCTTTACATTTACGATGCCGACGACAACAGTAACGCGGCTCATTTCACCGCCGTCTCTGAGGACAGGTTCCCGGAGCATTAGCATCTCAATGGTCTACAAGTTCACTGCCGAATAATCTTACGTCTCGAGCCGCAATACCAACCGAGGCAAATGGACCATACCGGATCTTCAGGACGCCAGTTTAAAAAAGGTTTGCAGCCATATTTCGGTGTCGAGAAACCGGTGCGGAATGTCTGCTTTGTTGCAATTTCAGTGACGGCACCCATGTCGGCTTAGGGCCAAAACCGGTAAAACCTGCTTCCCGTGACCTGCGGTAAAAAGAGGCCGTTCGGCCTGTTTGCCTTGTCGGCGTTCGCCTTGGCAAAGCCATCCCGGCAGGCGGTCTGGCGGTTCGGCGCTGATCCGGTTCCGGATCTTGTTCGCGCCTCAATCAGTGGAGAGCTGTCGCTCACATCTACCGGGCTCTGGCGGGGCAGGATTCATTCATCACCATCGGCGTCTGGTGTCTTTACCCGCTGACGCCTCGCCTTAGGCTTGGGTTTTGACTTACGCCGGTTGATCGCGCTGGCATCGATCATGTGCTTCAGATGGATGGCATAGTTCTTCTCAATCATCTCGACCGATGTCCGGCAGTTCTTAGCCAGATTATAGATGTCTGCCCCGTCGAGCAGACGCAGACAGATATAGGTATGTCTGAGGCTGTACAGGACCCTGGGCTGGCCTTCACGGTCCTCCTTCAGGTCCTGCGCCTTGAGGATGTCATTGAACAGGTCTGTGTGATTTGAGGGGAACAGAAGGTCCGTGCGCTTGGGGTATTCAGGGATGATGGGCACGGCCTGCCCGCGCCGCTCCAGCCGCTCCCGCTCAACCTTGCGACCGAGCTTCATGGGCCTGGCCCTGGCGAGTAGCCGGCGGTAGGGCTCAACAGCGCCGGGCATGGATTTGCAGGGGCCATAGCCCATCTTGCCGCGCACTTCGATCTCGAGGATCTCCTCTCCCGTGTCGGGGTCCACTGCAATCGTCACGTCACGGTGCTGCAGCCGACTGGCCTCGTCAGGCCTCAGCCCCGTATTGCCGAGGAACAGCACCTGATCATGCAGTTGCTCGTAATTCCAGCGGTAGGCCTCAGGGGCCGCCTTGGCGGCCGCTGCCGTGGCCTTATAGAGCTGCTTGTATTCCTCGCCCGTAAACCACGGGCGGTGGATCACCTTCCTCTGCTTCTTATAGGGCGGCGACAGCATCGGTATCGCCCCGAGCTTACCGTGACGTACGGCCGTCTGCAGGACCAGAGACAAGGTGCCGATCTCGTCATGAAGCGTGCTGCGTGACGGCGGCTTGAGCGCCTTCACATAGGCCCCCTCCCCGTCCTTCGCCGGCAAGCGCCCGTGCTGCCGGGCGCGGTGCAGGCGGTAATTCTGGATATCGCCACTCGTAATCTGCGATATGCCCATCTTGCCGAAGAAGGGCCGCAGGTGCAGCCGGAGCCTCGCCTTATGGCCAGCCACCCATTTGGGGCTGCGCTCGCCTTCGGTGATGATTTCGTATTCGACCTCAAAGAGGTCGGCCATGTCGTTGAAGGTCGCCTCGCGCACCTCTTTCAGGGGAAGACCAGCGCGCGACTTGCCGCGCAAGCCGAGATACCAGTCCTCAGCCACCTGCTGGGCCAGAGACAGGCTGTCACTGCCCGTACTCTTCTTGATCTGCTGCTTGTTGACGCTCGCCCGTGCAAACCACACCTGGCCGCGCTTAAAGAGCTGAACCTTACCGCCAAGAATGGTGTGCGTTTGCATAGCCCCTCACCCCTAATCTACCTACGCGATAGCGATATACCACTATGGCGAGATCTCTTCAATCCGGGCTGATTTCTGGGCTAGGTTTGGGCTAACGCAAAAACGGCCCTTCCGAAGAAGAGCCGTTTTAGCAAACAACTGATATTGTTTAATATTTTGGGTGCGGGAGCCAGATTTGAACTGACGACCTTCAGGTTATGAGCCTGACCGTCCTGAAGCAGGCTTGAAGCCCCACTCCGGCGTCGATCGCTGCGGCAACTTGTTACCCTTTGTAACCCAACTCACGGCTGATCGTCAAGGTGACTTCCTTCACGTAGCCCTTTAGGGTTTCAAGTCTTGCATCGTCCATATACTGGGCAGCGCTCGATATAGAAACGGCAGCGATGATTTTACCCGATAAGTCCCGAATGGGCGCGGAGACGCAGCGTATGCGGTCTTCATTTTCGTCCATGTCGAGCGCGTAACCGCCTTCGCGGTAGGTCTTCATAATGTCGAGCCAGCCCTTGAGGTCATAACGATAGTTTGCAAACTCTCGAGCTTCGCGATTATAGACCTCTCGTAGCTTGTCTTCATCAGCGTCGAGCAGCAAGGCCTTACCCAGACCCGTCGGCCTCAGATATTGCCGCTCACCGATGACGCAGCGCACTTCGATGCGACGCGTACCTGGAATTTTGTCGATGTAATGGACCTGATGGCCGTCCAGCACGCCGAGATTGACCGTATCGCCTGTATCCGCAGCCAACCGCACCAGATGGTCATGCGACACGCGCGTCAGCGTGATCTGCTGCGATGCTGCGTGTCCCAGTTCGAGAAGCCGCGTCCCAAGGGCGTAGCCTTCGCGCTGGGTAAATGACAAGAACCCATAATCGACAAGAGTGGAGGCCAGACGATGGACAGTCGATTTGTTGAGGTCAAGTGCCCGGGAAATCTTCGGCAGGGTGTTGTCGCCCTTGGCAACCCGGCCGAGAACATCAAGCCCCCGCATCAGGGTCAGAGCCCCAGCTATGCCCTTTTCTTTCTCGGCGCTGACCTCGGCCATGTCTTCGACATCCACCAAGGCTTCATTTTCCACTGCTTTTACTCGCGCCAACTCAAGGCCTCCGGCCACGGACCAATCGTGTGATTAATTTAAAGCGCATTGCCGTCGCTGTGAAGCGTTTTTGAAACGGTTGCTTCACAAAACGGGACGATAACCCTTTTATACGCCGTGCGAGGTCGCGACCCTGCGCTGCCTCGCCAGTGACGGGCGGGCTTTCACAAACGGCAGGGCCAACGGTTCAATTTCATATAAAAAATAGTTTCTGCTGGCAAAAGCAATTACGTCCTTTGCGGTGGGAGGCAAACCCGCTATCCCTCGCCTGTATTGCCCCTACACGTAAGAGGACACCCCATGAAATTGCTGCGATTTGGCCCGGTTGGCCAGGAAAAGCCCGGCCTGCTCGATGCTGATGGCCGCATCCGTGACCTGTCTGGCATCGTCGCCGACATCAACGGTGCCACCCTGTCGGATGCGGCGCTGGCCAAACTCAAGGCCATCGACCCCGCCTCCCTGCCTCTGGCGCCCGAAGGCGTGCGCTACGGGCCTTGCGTGGCCGGTGTGGGTAAATTCCTGTGCATCGGTCTCAACTATGCCGACCATGCGGCCGAATCGAACCTGCCCATCCCCGAAGAACCGGTCCTCTTCACCAAGGCCACCTCGTCCATCATAGGCCCGAACGATGAGGTCAAAAAGCCGCGCGGTTCGACCAAGCTCGACTGGGAAGTAGAACTCGGCATCGTCATCGGCCAGACGGCCTCCTACGTGTCGGAAGCCGAGGCCGAGGGCTGCATCGCGGGCTATTGCACCATCAACGATGTGTCCGAGCGCGCGTTTCAGCTAGAACGCGGTGGCACCTGGGACAAGGGCAAGGGCTGCGACACCTTCGGCCCCATCGGCCCGTGGCTGGTGACCCGCGATGAAGTCGCCGACCCGGCCAATCTGAAAATGTGGCTAAGCGTTAATGGCAAGACGTATCAGAACGGTTCGACCGCCACCATGATCTTCAAGCCGGCCTTTATCGTCTCCTACCTGTCGCAGTTCATGAGCCTGCACCCGGGCGACGTGATATCGACCGGCACCCCGCCGGGCGTGGGTCTGGGGCAAAAACCGCCGGTCTATCTGGAAGTCGGTGATGTGATGGAGCTGGGGATCGAAGGCCTCGGCAGCCAGAAGCAGACGGTTATTGCCGCTTAATCTGGCGCGATATGATAAAGTGAAAAGCGTCGGTCCGCTTTGGCGGATCGGCGCTTTTGTTTTTCGCGCAAAAGTTTATTCTGCCACTAGGTCGCTATGCGACCACAGTGTTGCGTATTTAACAACACTCTATTCCAAAAGTTCCGGCTTCTGTAACGGCAGCGATCCCGTTATCTCTTGATCCGTCGAATGTAAGCGTCCCGCTCAAACCGAACTGTCTCAAATTTCTGACTTTTTTGAAAATGGCCTCTTGCCGTGACCGGCGGAGCCTTACCCGAACGGAGCCACACCATGTCCAATTTCGTCACCGCCGCCGATGGTACCCAGATCTTCTTCAAGGATTGGGGCCCCAAATCCGCCCAGCCCGTCGTCTTCCACCACGGCTGGCCCCTGTCGTCCGACGACTGGGATACGCAGATGCTCTACTTCCTCGCCAAGGGCTATCGCGTCGTGGCCCACGACCGTCGCGGCCACGGTCGCTCCGAACAGGTCAGCGAAGGGCACAACATCGACACCTACGCCGCCGACGCTCACGCGGTAGCGGAGTATCTTGACCTCAAAAACGCCATCCATATCGGCCACTCGACCGGCGGCGGCGAAGTCGCCCGCTATGTGGCGCGCTACGGCGGCAATGGCCGCGTCGCCAAGGCCATTCTGGTCAGCGCCATTACGCCCATCATGCTGAAGACCGAGGCCTTCCCCGGCGGCCTGCCGATCGAGGTCTTTGATGGACTGCGCGCCCAGACAGCCGCCAGCCGCACGCAGTTTTTCAAAGACCTGCCCATCCCCTTCTATGGCTTCAACCGTGAAGGCGTCGCCCCGATCGACGCTGTGATCGACAACTGGTGGCGTCAGGGCATGATGGGCTCGGCCAAGGCCCATTACGAAGGCATCAAGGCCTTTTCAGAAACCGACCTCAGCGAAGACCTGAAGGCCATCGACGTGCCCGTGCTGATCCTGCACGGCGACGACGACCAGATTGTCCCGTACAAGGCCGCGGCGCTCGAAGCCATCAAGCTGGTGAAGAACGGCACGCTGAAAATCTATCCGGGCCTGTCGCACGGTATGCTGACCATCAATGCCGATCTGTTGAACGCCGACATGCTGGCCTTTATCGAAGCGTAAGCGACCTGAAAGTACTAACTGAGCGCACTAACCTAGACTACGGTCTAGGTTAGTGCTATACAGAGTCATGCCGACAGTGCTCACCTTGCGGAACGTCCGCATTGCCATCTACACCAATGATCACCCGCCGCCCCATGTCCATGCCCTGAAAGGCAATGAGGCTGAGGCGAGGTTTCGGCTAAATTGCCCGCAAGGTCCTGTGGAACTTTGGGACCACGAAGGGTTCAAGCTGAGCGAACTGAACGAGATCGGCGGCCTGATTGCCCATAATCTCGAAGCGATCTGTGTGAAGTGGGGTGAAATTCATGGCTGAGTTTAAACCGGTCACGGTACGGCAATTCGAACAGACCCGGCGCAAACCGCAAACCACGTTTCGCGCTGAAAGTGCGCGTTACGATGCTCAAAGCGCCCAGCTTGTCGTGCAACTGACCAACGGGGCCTCAGTCGGCTTTCCGCTCACGGCCATTGCGGGGCTTGAGGACGCCAAGCCAGAGGACCTGAACGGGATTGAGGTGCAAGGACGCGGGTATGGGCTGCACATTCCCTCACTTGATGCCGATATTTCAGTGTCACGGTTATTTCTTGATATTCTGGGCTCTCACACCATGAGCCGAGCCGAACGTCGCGCCACGGCCAGCCGGGCCAACGGTGCCAAAGGCGGCCGACCCAAGGCCAGCACCCCGCTTATGTAAAAGCACCGCCTTTATGGCGGCCTGATCGCCCCCCTTTACTTATCCGTGTTGCCGATTAGGGTGGTGACTGCAATCGTTATCCGCGGGCAGGGGCCGTCAGATGACCACCGAAATGGAAGGCTTAACCGATATCGCTACGGGCGCGCTGGCCGCGCACGCCGTGGACCGGCGCAAGGCCGGACACACGAGCGGTGATCACGAAGCAGGCCTTTGCCTGAACTGTCAGACGGAGTTGAGCGGGCCCTATTGCCACGCCTGTGGTCAGTCGGCGCATACGCACCGCACCCTGCTGGGTTTCGGGCATGATATCCTGCACGGGGTCTTTCATTTCGAAGGTCGGGTCTGGCATACTGTTCCCATGCTCGTCATGCGGCCGGGCGAACTGACGCGGCGATATATCAATGGCGAGCGCGTCCGATTTATTTCGCCGGTGGCCCTGTTTCTGTTTATGGTTTTTCTGACCTTTGCCGTGCTGAATTTTGGACCCACGGCCGACGTCAACGCCAAGCTGGATACGGCGGCGCTCAATACCAAAATCGCCGATGCCGAGGCACAGCGGCAGACGCTGGAATCGTCCCGCAAAGCCCTGATCGCTCAGGGGCAGCCGACCGAGGCGGTTGATGCGCAACTGAGCGTCAACACAAAAACGCTGAACACGCTGCGCTCTGCCCATACGGCGGACCATGGTGCCCCGACAAAAGAGATGCTGGATCAGGTTCACACGGATATCGAACCTCTGAACAAGATTCTGCATAAGCTGGCGGAAAACCCCAGCCTGTTCTTCTATAAGCTCCAGTCGTCAGCCTATAAGTTTCTGTGGCTGCTGATCCCCATCTCTTTGCCCTTCATCTGGCTGATGTTTGCGTGGCGAAAGGATGTGGCGCTGTATGACCATGCCGTGTTCGCCACCTATTCGCTATCGGCCATGATGCTGCTGATGGTCGTGCTGCATCTCCTGTCGCTGGCCGGGGTGCCGGACGCTATCTATGGCTGGGCCATGGTGCTGGTGCCCCCCTTCCACATGTACAGGCAACTGCGTGGCACCTATGGCGTCAGCCGCTTTGGCGGCCTGTGGCGCGTCGCTTTCCTTCTGGTCTCTGCCGGCGTGTCTTCGCTGATCTTCGCCCTGCTGCTGATCGAAATGCTCATGGCGCACTGAGATAAACGTTAAGGCATAGGCTCTCGGTCCGGCCCTAGGCGGATATTCAGATTCGCATAGGCGGGCATGTCTTCAAGGATATGCCGCGTCAGCCGCTCATAATGGGCGATAAACCGCCTCAGCGCAGCTGCGTCCATCAGGCGGGACGTATCACCACCCTCTGACTGTAACCTGTGCCGCAGGGCCTCTTCCTGCTGGGTGCGCCAGCCCTGCACCACCTCGAAGCCCGGCGCGGCCAGCAGAATCAGCCGATCCAGACGCGAAAACAGATCGGCATAGGGTCCGGCCAACTGTTGATTCACATAGGTTCGCCACACGCCGTCCCGATCTTCGTCGCGTTCCAGCGCGTTGACGGGGGTGCGTAAGGCGCTCTGCCGCTGTGGTCGCGCCCCGACGCACCAGCCTTCGAACAGGATCAGGTCCGGGGCAACGATCTGCGGCCAGTCGGCACGCGGCGCAGGGTGATCCGTTGCCTTGTCAAAGCGCGGCAGGTCCACCGGTGCCCCGGCTTTCAGCGCGTCAAGCACCGAGATACCCAGACCGACATCATGCGTGCCCGGCACACCGCGCGTGGCAAACAGAGGATGGACTGAAACGGGCCGCTTGTCTGGCGGCAAATACAGGTCATCCAGCGACAGGACGGCGACGCGCAGACCCCGCTCGGCAAAGTCTTGGCGCACGGCCTCGGCAATGGTTGATTTTCCACAACCCTGCGCCCCGCACAGGCCGATCAAGCGCGCCCCTTCCCTGCGCCAGCCGTCGATAGCGTCCACGACCAGACGCGCCGCCGGAAGATCAGGCAATGGGGTCAATCAGCGGCTCCCCGGCAAAGAAGCGGTCAAGATTATAGGCCGCCCGCAGACCCATCTCGTCACGGGTTTCGCGGGTCGCCGAGCCCAGATGCGGCAACAGGACGACATTATCGAGCGCCAGCAGGTCCGGATGCACCTGCGGTTCGCGCTCATAGACATCTAGCCCGGCGGCCCAGATCGTCCCGGCTTTCAGGGCTGCCGCCAGATCGGCCTCGTGCACGACTGAGCCACGCGCCGTATTGATCACTATGGCGGTGGGCTTCATCCGCCGGAGTAGGTTCGCATCGACCAGATGCCGCGTCGCTTCGCCGCCCGGCGTATGCAGGGACAGCACATCGGCTTCGGCCGCCAGGGCCTCAAGCGAACCCACATAACGCGCCCCCAGTTGCGCCTCTATCTCCGGCGCGACGCGATGGCGGCTGTGATAGGCAATCTGCATCCCCAATGCTGTTTTGGCCTTATGGGCGGTTGCCTGCCCAATGCGCCCGAAGCCGACGAGGCCCAGCGTCTTGCCGCTCAGACCCTGCCCCAGAAATTGCGTCGGCTTCCAGCCGTTCCAGCGCCCATCGCGCAAACCGCGCTCGGCCTCGGAGGCGCGACGGCTGGTCATCAGCATCAGCAGAAGGGCAATCTCCGCCGTCGCCTCGGTCAGCACATCGGGCGTATTGGAGACGCGGATACCGGCAGCCTTGGCGGCCTCAAGGTCGATATGCTCAAATCCCGCGCCGAAGTTAGCGATCATCCGCACCCGTGTGCCGGGCTTGAGTATCTGATCGGTGAGCCTGTCCGTCACGGTCGGGCACAGGGCGTCGTAATCGTCCATAGCCGCGATTAGTTGCGCTTGCGTCAGCGGCACGCCGGTCTCATTCACCGTCACCTCATAACGGTCCCTGAGATAGGCGAAGGCCCCTTCAGGCCAGGGACGGGTCAGCAGAATCTTGGGGCGGGACATGCAGGCTCCTGAGTTGGAGCGTCTCTTGTCCCCCTCCCCTGCCCTGAAATCAACGCCGAAAAGTGAGGAAAAGCGAGACAGGCCGTACCTAGCGCATGGCGCAACCGATCAGAACACTAAAGGTGCCGCTTTGCGGGTCCGGGCGGTAGCTATCCACCCACAGGGTTTCGCCCTCACTGGCCCGGGCGCACGCCTTGTCTGTTTTGGCTTTGAGAGCGGCGTTTTCGATTTTGCCCTGCCACCCTCGCTCCTGCAGGCATCGCTGATCGGCGCAGCGCATCTCCACCTCCATCGACACAAACGGGCGCGTGTCATTCTTCACGTCCATCTGAAGCAGCATAAAGCGCGCCCGCGCCGGGAGATTGGCCGCCGGCAGCGTCATCTTGCCGTTGACGTACCAGCAGCGGTCCTGATCAGCGATCAGTTGCGGGTGATCGTCTCGCTTCAGCAGCAGGCACACCTGAAACGGCGTGGTCGTCGTCACGCTGAGGCGGGAGTGACCGGGGGTCAGCGGAAGATAGGTGTCCCAGACCCTCTGGGTGGTACATTGGCCGCTTTCATCACACCACGTTACCGGTCGCGCTTCCGATCCGCCATTTTGCGCCAGAGCGGGCACATAAGCCCCGCAGGCCAGTATCAGGGAGCCAACCCCTGCACAGGCGCTCAGAAGCCGCATATCGTCCCCCTCTTGCTTTTGACTAAGTCGTCTCAATCAAAGCATTAACCACAGCCCGATACAAGGTGATGTTTGGCCCGGATGGTAACCGCCTGCCTGTCCTAAAATCCCGTCAGGACCGTTTTACCGATACTGGAACCCGCCTCTATCTGTTCGTGCACGCGGATCAGGTTGGCAGCCGTGATCGGCCCGGCCTCCTGTGTCATTGTGGTGCGAATCTCACCGCGATCCACCATAGCCGAAACCGCGGTGAGCAGGCGGTGCTGTTCGCTCATGTCCGGCGTCTGAAAAGCCGCCCGGGTGAACATGAATTCCCAGCTTAAGGTCACGCTCTTTCGCTTGAACGGGACGATGTCGAACGTGTCGGGGTCGTCGATCAGCACAATATGGCCCTGCGGCTTGATAAGGGTTTTCAGGGCCTCATAATGGCGGTCGCTGGCCGTCAGGCTGGCGATATAATCGACCTCGGTGAGCCCTATGCGACGCAGTTCATCCGACAGCGAGAGTGTATGATTGATAACGGCGTGAGCGCCCATGTTTTCAACCCATTGGACGGTTTCAGGGCGCGACGCCGTGGCAATCACTGTCAGGTTTGTCAGCCGCCGCGCCAACTGAATCAATATTGAACCGACGCCCCCGCCCCCGCCAATAACCAGCAGGGTGTGCGGGGCCGCCGAGGCGTCGCGTGACACCTTCAAACGCTCAAACAAAATCTCCCAGGCGGTGATCGTCGTCAGCGGCAGGGCGGCGGCTTCGGCAAAGCTCAGGCTTTTGGGTTTGGCGCCCACAAGGCGTTCATCGACAGCGTGATACTGGGCATTTGTGCCCGGCCGTGTGATATCCCCGGCGTAAAACACCTCATCACCCGGCTGAAACAGGGTCACCTTGGCCCCCACAGACTCTACGACGCCCGCCGCATCGAATCCCAGCACGCGCGACTGGCCTTCCGTCGGGGCCGCAAATCGTCTTAGCTTTGTGTCCGCCGGGTTGACGGAGACCGCTTTGACCCGAACGATCAGATCGCGCGGCCCCGGCACCGGTTCGGGCAGATCCATATCCCGCAGCACAGTGGCGGGACCGGTTTGGCTATAGCCTATGGCTTTCATCAGAGCCTCCTCATCGGCAAGGAACGATGACAGCCATATAATTCATTCACAAATATGCAAAATGGCCAATTTCGCATAATTTTCATTCAAAATTGAATAAGCTAGAGATGCGAGGGGACGGTTTGTACCACATGGTCAATCAGGGCCCGCAGCCGGGCCATAGGCTTCAGATCGGCGTGATAGGCGGCAAACACCTCCCGGCCGGGGGCGTCTTCACCCAGATCGACGGGCACCAGACCCAGGGGACGCGCGATCAGGGTGGGGAGGACCGCCAGACCGCGTCCGGCGGCAGCGGCCATGGCCTGAAGATCGCGGCTGTTGGAGCGGAATGCCGGCTGCGCCAGTGGCAAAAGGCGCTGCACCCACATGACATCGCTCAGATGCCCCAAGGCTTCGTCCATAAGAATCAACTGATGATTCTCACCCTCACCCGCCTCGGGTAGTCCATGCCGGTTAAGATAGCTGGCCGAGGCATAGAGGCCATAACCGATGGTGGTCACCTTGCGCTGCACGGCATTACCGCCCGGCGATCCGCCAAAACGAAACACCAGATCGGCCTCGCGCCGGTCGAGATCAAGCGCTCGCGTATCGACAACCGCTTCAATCACGACCTGCGGATGCGCCGCCATGAAATCTTCGAACACCGGCATCAGTACATGGTTGAAAAACCATTCGGAGGAGGACACCCGTATGGGGCCGGAGAGCGCCTGCTGCGCCCCGCTGAGGCGGCGGGACAGGGCCAAAACCTCGTCCTCCATGGCCCGCGCGTGGCCCGCGACCGCCAGACCCAGCCCTGTGGCCACCAGACCGCGCGTCGTCCGCTGAAACAGGCGTTCGCCAAAGGCCGTCTCGGCGGCCTCCAGCCGCCGTCCCATGGTCGGTTGGCTGAGACCCAGGGACTTGCCCGCCGCCGACAGAGTCCCTTCGCGATGGATGGCCAGCACCAGACGCAGATCGTCCCACGACAGGTTTTGCGCCATATCCAGTCGATTTTGAATAGAATCGGCCAAGGATAACCTCAAATTCCAAATAGTGAATGGAGGTTAGTCGTATCGGCCAGAAACACAAGCCCGCCCAAAAAGGAAGAGACGACGCAGCCAGAGAGGGCCTGCTGCGTCGTCTCTCTGCAATCGCGCCCTACTCACGCAGCGCGACTGAAGCCTGTGGGGGCGGTTACGCCGCCCGGACCGTCGCCAGGAAGTGGTCCATTTCGTGACGCAGCCGCTCGGCCTGCTGGGCCAGTTCACCCGATGAGCTCAGCACCTGCGCCGCCGCATCGCCCGTCTGTTCCGAGGCTCTGGCCACACCCGTGATGTTGATCGTGACCTCCTGCGTGCCCAGCGAGGCCTGATTGACCGCCTGAATGATCTCGCGCGTGGCGGCCGATTGCTGCTCCACCGCCGCCGAAATCATGGCATTGGTGGTGTCGATATTCTGGATGGTCGAAGTGATGGTGCGAAACGCCGTCGCCGCTTTCGAGGTCGATTCCTGTATCTGGCTGATGCGTTCGGAAATATCCGTCGTCGCCTTGGCCGTCTGACCAGCCAGCGCCTTGACCTCTGAGGCCACGACCGCGAAGCCCTTACCCGCTTCGCCCGCCCGCGCCGATTCAATGGTCGCATTGAGCGCTAGGAGGTTGGTCTGCCCGGCGAGCCCTGCGATCAGATCGACAATGCCGTTGATCGAATTCGCCACTTCGCTCAGTTCATTGACCACTTCGCCAGCGGCGTCCGCCTGCGAGACGGCGGCGCGTGAGGTTTCAGCCGAAGAGGCCACCTGACGCCCGATTTCGCCGACCGACGCGCCCATTTCTTCCGCCGCCGAGGCGACAGACGTCACATTGGTCCCCGCCTCTTCGGCGGCCGAAGAGACGGCGATCGACTGGGCGGCGGTCTCCTGCGCCGTAGCGGTCAGTTGCGAGGCTGAGGCCTGCATTTCCGTGGCCGCCGCCGACACCATGGCCACAACCTGCCCGACCGAAGCTTCGAAATCATCCGCCAGTTTCAGCATAGCGCGGCGACGGTCTTCCTCAGCGCGCTTTTTAATCACTTCGGCTTCAGCGCGAAGCGTCTCGGCATCCATCAGGCCCTGACGGAAGACTTCGAGCGTCTGGGCCATGGTCCCGATTTCGTCGCCACGCGTCTGACCGTCAATTTTAAGGTCCAGCGCGCCCTTCGACACCTGCGCCATCTGATCGGTGATACGGCGGATTGAGCCGACAATGTCGGCAAAGGCGATATAGGAGGCGAGTGCCGTGACCAGCAGGACGATGGCAATGGAGATGACAAGGCCCATCAGGGTTTCCGTCTTTGTTTTCTCCCCAATCGTCTGGATAGCGGCGTCGTTTAGCTTCTGTTTGGCGTCAACGGCGCTGCGGATATCGCTCGTCAGCTTGTCCACAATCGCGGCCTGAGATGCCAACTCGACGGCTAACGCCGCCTGCTCGTTGTTTTTTGCCATGGGCAGGTAACGGTTACGAACCGTATCGGAAAGCGCGACAAAGCGATCCTTAAGCGGTTCGAAATCTGCCTTATAGTCGGGGGCCGCCTTGATCAGTTGCTCATAGCGTTGAAGGAAGCGCTCATCCGACTTTTGTATCTGGGTTTCATAAATCTCGCAGGCCGGGCTTGGGCAGCTTTGAAACGCCAGTCCGTTGATGGCCCCGTCGATGGCAAACACATTCTGGTTCATCCGAGATCCGGCCAGAAGTGCCGCGTCTGCCGAGGTGATGATATTTTGATAGGTGTCTTCAGCGTGCGCCCGATTGGCATTTTGCCACAATGTCATGCCGATGGACGACAGGCCAAAGGCCGCGATAATGGCCAGAATCTTGGTGCCGATCTTGATATCCGACAGTTTCATACGCCTCTCCTGCACTGAGGACGGCTTCCTTCTGGCCGTCACTAACACACCCTCTGCGCTTTGGCGGCAGCCAGTGATTAACAGGGCGGCAACCACACACATATCATTGATATTTGATTTTGCTCCTCAAGCCTTGCCGAGCGGTTAACGTCTGAGCCTTTTTTGAAAACGTTTAACCGGGCTTTTTTTTAGTAAAAGCCGCCTTTATCCACAGCGGTTTGAGCGATTATGCTTAACAAAATATTTACCGCTTGGCGCGATTGAAGCTTTATGGATAAATTTACTCAATATTTCATTCAATGGCCTTCGGAGGCGTCAAA
>NZ_AP029027.1:0-90180 GCF_037101385.1 Asticcacaulis sp. DW145
ATGTCCGAATTGCCGTTTCCAAGCCGTTCGCCCCTTTTGCCGGAGCGCCATCAGCCGGATTTTTTCGTGGCGGACATCTTCGATGCGACGCCCAAGGGCGACCAGGCTTCCATGGAGCACCCGCTTTTCACCCTATCGACTAAGCCTGACATGCAAATTCAGGATTACCGGCATGGCGATATTTTCGTGAAGGTGGGCCCCTCCCCTATTGGCCGCGCCACGGTACATGACCGCGACATTTTGATTTACTGCATCTCTCAGTGCATGGCGCGGCTGAACGAGGGCCGCGAGGTCAAAAAGACGATGCGCTTCAACCCGCATGATCTGATGGTGGTAACCAACCGCGATTCTTCGGGGCGTGGCTATCTCAATTTCCGTCAAGCCCTCAAGCGGCTGCAAGGAACCCAGATCGAAACCAATATCCAGATGGGTGGCAAGGAGCAGTGGAACGTTTTCTCGTTCATCGACAAGGCCGAAATCATCCGTGAGACCCGGGATGGTCGGATGCAGGAGGTTGAAATTACCCTGTCGGACTGGCTGTTCGACGCGATCGAGGCCAAGGGACGCGATTTGCTGACGTTGCATCGCGACTATTTCCGACTGCGAAAACCGCTTGAGCGCAGGCTTTACGAGATTGCTCGCAAGCACTGCGGGCAGCAGAAGTCCTTCAGGATCGGGCTTGAGCGTCTTCAGGAGAAGACCGGGAGCCAGAGCCAGGCGTGGGAGTTCAAGCGGCTGATTTCAAAGATCATTGAAGACAACGCCACGCACGGACATATCCCGCAGTACGACTTCGTCCTCGATGGCGAGTTTGTAGATATTTTCAAGCGGCCAGATGCTGTGCTCGACGCCCCTTCCCGCCCCTACGTAGTGAGTGACGACGCGCGCTTGAAGGCGAAGAAGTTTGCCAAGGGTTGGGACATCTATGCGCTGGAAGCGGAATGGCGCGATTGGGTGTCGTCCAAGGGAATAGATGTACATAGCGCGGATGCCCACTTCATCAACTTCGCTAAACAGAAGGGGCCGATTAAACGCTAGTGAAAAATGCGGATAATAGCGGAAATAATAAAAACTGTTTTAGGTGTTAAAAATGCAGGTGAAATAAAAACATTAATTGCATGTTAGCGAATTTAGGGCATTAAGTGCGTTACCAAGCCGCTTTTAATGTTTCTGCTGGTTTCCGAAGTTTTCACAGGTTTTCGCATTTCTTGCTTCGGAAACATTATCCGCAGAAGGTGCTGGTTAAGGCAGCATTAACCAGCGCAATCGGAAACTGGCGACAGTTCCTATAACCACAAGGAGTTCAGTATGACTGGCGCACCCGTAATCAGCTTTGCCACCTCTAAGGGTGGGTCGGGCAAGAGCACCGCCCTGATCATCCTTGCCTCGGTCTTCGCCAAAGAAGGCGGCAAGGTCGCGGTTATCGACACCGACCCCAACGAGACCGTTTGGCGCTGGGCGAACAAGGATGGCCGGCCGGCAAACATCACGCCCTATCAGGCGCGCAATGAAGACCTGCTGATGGATGCCATTGATGCGGCGCGTGCCAGTGGCCACCACCTGATCCTCATCGATGTTGAAGGCCGGGCATCCGCACTTGGAAATCTGGCGATGTCGTCGGCCACGCTGACGGTCATTCCGGTTCGACCTTCCGAGCCCGACGGCGTAGAAGCGTCAAAGACGGTCAAGGCGATCCGGGCCATTGAGCGGGCTATCGGTCAGGAGAGGCGGTATTGCATCGTTATTAATGGGCTGAACGGGGCCATCCGGTCGCGTACCTTCCACGATGTGGTGGCAACCTTCCAAGAATCGAACATTCCGATGGCGGCGCATCTTGTTGATCGCGAAATCTATCGCCGGGTGTTGATGGAGGGAGGAACGATCTACGGACTTGAGGGGGTCACGGAAAAGCAGATCAAGATGGCCGACGAGGAGGCCTACCTGTTTGCGGATAACATTGCGTCATTCGTAGGTTTACGCCGGCCGGAGGCGGGCAGGGCGACGCGCGAAGCGGAGAGCGCTATTGAGGACGTCATGGCGAAGGTTGCGCGTGCGGTTTCAGACACGACTGAAGAGAGCGCTGAGACGATTGA
The DNA here is from genome assembly GCF_037101385.1 of Asticcacaulis sp. DW145. Classification (NCBI taxonomy): domain Bacteria; kingdom Pseudomonadati; phylum Pseudomonadota; class Alphaproteobacteria; order Caulobacterales; family Caulobacteraceae; genus Asticcacaulis; species Asticcacaulis sp. DW145. Next base: position 2,094 of record NZ_AP029027.1, read on the forward strand.
TGGTGAAGCGAGCCGCGTCATCGAGAAATTGAAGGCCGAGGTTAAGGGGGAAGTCGCGTGAGTGTAGACAAGTCAAATGCGTATAAACCTAAAACCCGCGGCTGGTTCGATGAACCTGATGCTGCGCCCGTAGCGCCCACACTTGATCGGGAGACCCTGAAGCGTAAGACTCAGGAAGCCGCCGCGTCTGTCGGCTATCAGGCGCCGTCCGAAGTTGCTTTAGCCCCGGTCACAGCTGTAGCACCAGCCGTCATGGTCGAGAAGGCGGTGCGTGTCGCAAAAGCCAAGGTCGCCAAGGTCGAGCCAGAGCCGAAAGGGAAGGGGCGTCCCAGGGGTGACCGGACCGTCCAAATGTCGGTGCGCATCCGTGAGGACCATGATCTTCTGATCAAGTCGATTGCGGGCGATGACTTCACAGTGGCGAGCATTGTGGAGACTGCACTCGTGGCATTTGCCAAGACCCTGGTCGTGGAAAAGAAGTACAAGCGTATGCCCCTCGACGAAAAGACACTCGAAATTGCCAGGCAGGCCGCACAGTAAACGCATTATCCGCATGCGGAAAAAGCGGATAATGCGTTTGCTTTAAGTACAGGTTGGAAACCGACCAAAGGTAAAGGGCGGCCGCACCCGCGCGGTACGCCCTTATTGGCCTTGTCTCGCGGTAAACGTGTGGCAATTTTGCAAATAAACCAATTTTTACGAGAATTTCAACGCTACGGGAAATCGCGAATCAACCCACCGGTGCAACCGTTTGCTGACTCGCATGAATTGCGGCGCACTTCCTTTATACCGTAAGTAATCATGCGGTCACGACGACAGATTGATCGAAGTGTGTGTCGACAATCTGACTGGGGGTCCAGATGCCGTTATCTTTCTTAGCTTTGGCGCAGGCTTGCGCTCCTGGAGTACACCCGGCGACACTTGAGCGGGTTGTTCGGGTAGAGTCCAGCTACAATCCATACGCGATCGGGGTGGTAAACGGAAAACTCACCCGACAGCCGAATTCATTACCTGAAGCTGTGGCGACGGTCGCGCGGCTCGAAAAAGCCGGATACAACTATAGCTTGGGACTCGCCCAGGTGAATAAGAAGAATCTCAAGGCCCACGGCCTGACGATCGAGACCGCGTTTGATCCTTGCGAAAACCTCCGTGCGGGATCGCAAATCCTCATCGATTGCTATGAGACAGCGGGGAGCGTGAATCCGGACCCGCAAGGGGCCCTGCGCGACGCGCTCAGCTGCTATTACTCGGGCGACCTGAAACGCGGACATCGGCTGGGTTACGTCGCCAAAATCGAGCGCGCCATGGATGCGCCGCGACCCTCTAGTGGGAGGCGGCGACGAGATACGCCTCAGGTCATCCCAAGCGCCGATCCCAAATCACCGTTGCCTACTGGCAGCGAGCCGAACGCACCGAACAACAGCAGCTCGCTGTTGTTCTGATCCCCCCAATCCAGTTCCGGTCGTCCGACGGCTGTGAGGGCCTGTGCTTTCACCAGAGGATGGCGTGCGCCCGGACGGATACTTCCCAACCTTTAGCTCCCAACTGAAAGCGAGTGACACCATGCGTATGACTGCCTTTTCCAAAACGGCCTTAGCGAACCCGTATGTTCGTACCGGTCTGATCGTCGCGCTCACGGCGCTGTCGATGGCTGACCCGGCATTTGCCCAGATCGCCAAGCTCACCACGGTGATGGATAATGTTAAAGCCGCGCTTGTGGCCATTGGCGTGGTTGCCTTCACCATCGCTATCCTCTGGGCCGGGTACAAGATGGCCTTTCAACACGCCAAATGGTCGGAAGTGGCCAATATCGTCATCGGCGGGGTCTTCGTCGGCGGCGCCGCTGAAATCGCCGGCTGGATCATCAACTGATGGATAATTTTCGGGACCCCATCTTCAAGGGCTGTACGCGTCCGGCGATGTTCCTCGGCGTGCCTATGGTTCCGTTCCTGGTGGTCTCAGGAGGGTTCCTGCTGGCCGGGGTGTGGTTGATGTACCTGATCACACCTCTGGTCAGCGTCTTCCTCATCCTCACCTACGTGCCGCTGTTCCTGACCCTTCGACAAATCACCAAGAAGGACGACCAGCGGCTCGCCCAGCTTCTGATGAGAGCCCGAATGCGCCATCGTCACGGCGCCGGGCGCAAGTTCTGGAAGGCTGTGTCCTACGGCCCGATGACTTACACCAAACGGAAACCCTGATGCGCTCGAAAGCCATGCTCAAAGCCGCAGCCGCGGCACAGATTTCGTCGAGTGACTTTGTACCCATGGGTGCGCATGTCGCCGACAATGTGGTCAAGCTGCGTGGCTGTGGCGACTACGTGGCGACGTGGCGTCTTGAAGGCATCGCCTTCGAGACCGCCGACCCCGATGAGATCCATGTGCGCAAAGAGGGCCTGAACAATTTCCTGCGCTCACTGGGCGGGGGTCATTTCGCGCTGTGGACCCATAAGGTGCGGCGGGTCGTCACCGAGCGGCTCGATGGCGTCTTCGGCATTCCCTTCTGCGCTGAGTTGAACGCGGCCTATAATGCGAGCTTCGACACGCATCGTCAGATCCGTACGGAGCTTTATCTCACTCTGATCTACCGGCCGACCCCGTCCAAAGCGCTAAGGTTCTTCAAAGGCACGTCGCGGTCTTCGATTGAGGAGAAGAGGGCGCAGGAGGCGGATGCGCTGGCAGCGCTCGATGATGCTGCTCGCCAGTTTGAGGCCAGTATGGGCCGGTACGGTCCCAAGCGCCTGGCAACCCGGGTCAGAAACGACATCGTCTATTCGGAGATGCTGAGCTTCTATGGCTATCTTCTGAACGGTGTCTGGGAAGAGACTCCGCTGCGTCGGGGGTCGATCGACCAGTACCTGCCAAGCTCGCGCCTGCATTTCTCCGACCGCAACGGTATGTTGGAAATCTGGCATCCTTCGGTGCGCAAGTTCGCGGGGTTCCTCGATTTTCAGGACTATCCGAAGTGGTCGGAGCCGGGCATGGCCAACGGCATCCTTTATGGCGATTACGAGTATATCGAGACCCAGTCCTTCAGCATCCTCAACCGAAGAGATGCCCTGGCAGCGCTGGAGCGTCAAAAGGGCCAGCTCGTGGCCTCGGAGGATGTGGCCGAGCGCGAAATCGAAGAAATGGACCGCGCGATGGACGACCTGCAAAGCGGGGTCATCGATCTGGGCGACTATCACTATAGCCTGGCGGTGTTCGGACCCACGCTTGAAGCCGTGGCGACCTCGATGTCAGAGGCGAGGGCGGTGCTGCAGGACGGACCCGGCTTTAAGATGTCGGTGATCGATGCTGTACCGGAGTGTGCATGGTTTGCGCAACTTCCGGGCAACTGGTCGATGCGACCACGCGCGGCACGGCTCACCTCGCGCAATTTCGCGGCTTTGAGTCCGTTTCATAATTTCGCGCAAGGCAAGCGGTCAGGCAACCCGTGGGGAGAGGCGTTGGCGCTCCTGAAGACCCCTTCGGGACAGCCTTATTATTTCAACTTCCATGCTTCGCCGGAAGGGCGGGACTCTTCGGATGAAAAATACGCCGGTAACACCTTCATTTGCGGGTCGACCGGCGTGGGCAAGACCGCACTTGAGATGGCGCTGCTGGCGTTCGCCACCAAGTATCAGGGCCTGCGCTGCGTATTCTTCGATAAAGACCGGGGTGCCGAGATTGCGATCCGGGCCATGGGCGGACAGTACCATGTCTTAAAACGCGGGGAGCGCACGGGCTTTAACCCGTTTCAGATGGCGCCGACCGAGGCCAATATTCAGTTCTGCGAACGCCTGGTCAAACTACTCGTCCGGCCTGATGGCGATCGGACCAGTTTGACGGCCAGGGAAGACGGCGACATCAGCCATGCTGTTCGCACGGTGATGGGGGAGGGGGTAAGCCGCGAACTGCGATCGCTATCGGCGGTCGTACAGAACCTCCCCAAGACCGGCGACAACGGCCTTGGCTTGCGCCTCAAAAAATGGATGCGCCGGGAATCCCTTGGCTGGGCCTTCGATAACCCTGAGGACACGCAAGACTTCGGCAAGGCGCAGATATTCGCCTACGACTACACGGAGTTTCTCGACGATCCTGAGATCCGCACGCCGATAATGGCCTATCTGCTGCACGTCACCGAACAGCTGATCGACGGACGGCCCTTTGTTTACGTGATGGAGGAATTCTGGAAGCCGCTGATGGACGAGCACTTCGCGGACTTCGCCCTCAACAAGCAAAAGACGATCCGCAAGCAGGGCGGCATGGGCATTTTCACCACCCAGAGCCCATCGGATGTGCTGACGCACAAAATCGGCAAAACCATGGTCGAGCAGACCGTGACGCAAATCTTCATGCCGAACCCGAAGGCCGACCACGATGACTATGTGAACGGCTTCAAAGTGACCGAGGCTGAGTACCGCATAATCAAGAACCTCGGTGAAGCCAGCCGGATGTTCCTGGTCAAACAGGGCCACAGTTCGGCGGTCGTGAAGTTCGATCTGGGCGGGATGGCGGATATCCTGAACGTACTGTCAGGCACCACGGAAAATGTTGAGATGCTCGATGGCATCCGGGCAGAGGTCGGCGACGATCCGGCCGTGTGGCTGCCGATCTTCCGTGCTCGCGCCGCGCAGCGGCGGCAATCTATCAGCCGGGGGGAGCGCGTTCATGCCGTGGTCTAAACTTGTTCGAACGGCCTTCGCGGTTCTGGTCTCGGTGTCGGGTATCAGTGACCAGGCCTATGCTGAACCCAGGCCGAAACCTACAGCCCGGGCCACGGCGGAAACCTTCGTCTTCGTGCCGTCGGATGCGGTGCTGAAGCAATCAGGGCAGACTCGGGCGCAGTATAACGCGGCCCATCCGGAGGCCGAGCGCCGGTGGCGGGAAGCCTGGGCAGCGAAGGGAACCAAGACCGACACAGGCCTGTTTGCCAGCATTCGCTCGCAGTGTGCCGCGCCGAAAGACGCGAGCGGGGGGACGAACTGATGCCCGGCATTGCTTCTGAAATAGAAACCTCGGTAGACGCACTCCTCAACACGTATGTGACCGCAAAAAGTGCTGCCGTTTGCGGCATCCTGACGCCTGTGGCGCTGACGGGGGTCACGCTCTACATCGTCATCATCGGCTACGCGATCATGCGCGGTGAAGCCCACGACCCCTTGCACACGGCACTGTGGAAGTTTGTGAAAATGGCCTTCGTCGCCACGGCGGCCTTAAGTGCCGGGGTCTACCAGGGCGACATCCTCAATGCCTTCTACGGGATTCAGGAGGGATTGATCTCGGCTTTGAGCACCTCCACCACGGTAGGCGGGGTCATCGACCAGTTCATGGTGCCTTACGACGACCTGTCAGCGGCGATAGGGCAGGAAGCATCGACAAGCATGGTGCCGAACCTGACGCTCTATCTTGCCATGGGCATCGTCGTCATTGCTCAGGTCTGGTTGTTCGCGATCGGGATCGGTCTCTATCTGATGGCCAAGGTCGCCCTTGCGCTCGTTCTGGCGCTCGGTCCGGCGTTTATCCTTTGCGCCATGTTCCCGGCGACGCAGCGCTACTGCGAGAACTGGATCGGCCAGGTGATCAACTACGTGCTCTTGAGCGTGCTGGTGGTTGCGGCCTTCACCATGCTCACGGCCTTCGCGCAGCAATTCGCGCAGGCGGTCCTCGATAACTTCGGCAACGACAGCGCCATCATCAAGGACTGCGTGGCTTTGCTCATCGTCTCCATCGCGCTTGGCGTTGTGATGCTCAATCTCAACTTCATTGCCAGCTCGCTGGCTGGCGGCGCGGCGATTTCGACCCAGGGCATGGGTATGGCAGCCGCCATCGCGGGCGGTGCCATGCTGATGCGCATGATGGGGGGCGGAGGAAGCCAGAAGAAGGACTCTGCCGGCTCGCAGACCAACGCGATTTCGCAAGGGTCAGGCCGGACTGCGAGCGCTGGCGCCGCCCGGCAACCCGCTTCCTTGCCGCTGTATCAGCGTCATACCGACGACAACCTGAAATGAGGATGAGAAGGAGATGAGCATGCGTAATTGGACCGGATTAGTCTGTGGGGCGGCTTTTCTGACGATGGCCGGGAACGTTCACGCCCAGAGCATCGTCTATGACCCCTTGAACACCGCACAGGCGATCAAGCAGGTGGCGGCGTGGAAGCAGCAGTACGACCAGATGGTCGCACAGTACCAGAAGCTCCAGAGCCAGCTCGATCAGGCAAAGACGCACTACAATGCGCTCACCGGCAGCCGCAATCTCGGTGACATAGCGAGTAACCCGCTCCTGAAGGACATTGTGCCTGCGGGCACGGCCGACATCTTCAAAGCGATCAACACCGGCGGGTTCGAAGGCTTGACGGCGACGGCCAAGGCCCTTCGCAGTGCGGGCATGATCTATAACTGCGAGGACCAGGAGGGCACGCAGAAGACGGCTTGCGAGGCGGCGCTGAACACGATCTTTCAGGCGCAAGCCAATCAGCAGAGCACGCTTGCCCTGCTTGATCAGCGCCAGACCCAGATCAGCGCCCTGCAATCTCAGATCAACCAGACCCAGGACCCGAAAGCGATTGCCGAGCTTCAGGCGCGTATCGGTGTCGCCCAGGCCGAAATCAGCAATGACGCCAACCGCATCCTCGTCATGAACGCCATGGCGGAGTCACAGGAGGCGCAAGCCCAGCAGGCGTTGCGCGAACGCACCCTTAAGCGGCTGTCGCCGGACGCGCCGGCGACGGCCGAGACCTTTGTTTTCACCATGCCCCCAACGAACTAACCCACAGGACAAACCGATGTTGAAAAAGCCAGCGACGGTCTCCGCGACCGGCGAACAGGATTTCTATGACCAGTCGCAGGACTGGGAAGCCGACCGGCAGGACCGCCTTGAGCGTTCGGAGCGACGCGCCTGGCTTGTCGCGGGCGTGGCCTCGGTGATTGCGGCGATCTCCGTGATCAGCATGGCGACCCTTGTGCCGTTGAAGCGGACTGTTCCGTACGTCTTTGAGGTCGATCAGGCGACGGGCAATGCCGAACTGATCAGCGCTGCGGATGGCGGGCGAAAGGTTGGGTACCAGGACCTGCTCGATAAGCACTGGGCGAAAGCCTACGTGACCGCGCGGGAAACCTACATGTATCGGCTGTTGCAGGCCGATTACGACAAGACCCTGTCCTTAAGCGCCAATGATGTCGGTCAGGCCTATGCAAAGCAGTTCGATGGCCCCGAAGCGCTCGATAAGAAGCTCGGGACGGCCAATGAGGTGCGGGTGAAGATCCGCAGCATCACCCTATCGCCGGATGCGTCCGGAACGAAGGCGGTCGTGCGGTTCCAGAAGACACTGAACCATATCGAGTCTGGCGTGGTCGAAGCGCCGCAGTTTTATGTGGCGACCTTCGCCTACGAGTACCTGCCGTCCCAGCATGGTCGCGAGAAGGACCTGATCGAGAACCCATTGGGTTATCGGGTGACGAGTTATCGCGTCGATTCCGAACTGTCGTCGGAGGCCACGCCTCCGGCCGGTCAGTAGGGGAGGGGGATGATGAAACGGATATATCTTCTGGCGGTCACCGCCGCATCGCTGGCCAGCGGCGCATTTGCGGCCGATACGCCGGCTCCGAGCACCGGCGATAGCCGGGTGCGTTATGTGACCTATGATCGCGATCAGGTGACGCGTGTACAGGTGCGGGTCGGCACGGTCTCGCGGGTCATCCTGGGCGATGATGAGCGGATACTCGTCTCGGCGTCGGGCATGTCGGCGGATTGCCAGAACCCGGACAGTCTGTGGTGCATTCGCGCTGATGTCGACACCCATGAAATCTGGGTCAAGCCAAAGCCCGGCGCCCGGTGCAACAATCTCGAACTGCGCACTGACCGGCGTGACTATTCGATCGAGTTTGTGGTGGACCTGCCAGCCAAGGGCAAACAGGCCCCCGCAGCGATGTATCGGGTGATCTATCGCTATCCGGTCGAACTTCCGCCGATGTCGGCCTTGATGGCCCAGGCGGCGGCCGTGCCCCAGATCAATGAGGCGGCTGTGCTGAAGGGGCGGCTCGATAGCAAGCCTATTCCCAGGAACTGGAAATATACCCAGAAGGCCAAAAAGGGCTCAGACGACATCAAGCCGTCGCTCGTGTTCGACGATGGCCGCTTCACCTATTTCCGCTTCGCTGCCAATCGCGAGGTGCCGACGATCTTCTATATCGATCCGTCGGGGGCTGAAGCACGCGTCAATTACCACATGGAAGGCGATCTGGCGGTCGTCGAGCGCACGGGCAAACGCTTCGTTCTGCGGCTGGGTTCGTCCGTTGTCGGCATTTGGAACGACGGCTTCAGCGCCGATGGGGTCGCAAGTCCGGATGGCACGACGGTCTCCGGCGTTCAAAGAGAGGTGTTACCCTGATGGATACGCACGGCAATCCTGTAGGCGGGGCGGCGCCCCAGCCGGAGGCCAGCCCCCCGGAGCTTAACCGCATTGTGTCGGTCAATAATCGCGGCGGGGCCTCCTCTAACATCGTGGGCAAGGTCGTTTTCGCCATCGCGGTGATCGCGGTTCTGACCATTGGTGGACTTGTCACCTTCAAACGGTTCAACGCGGATGCGGCCACACGCAAGGCCGAAGCCGAGGCGGCGGCGAAATCGGAGAATAAGCCCGCAACCGTTGCCGGTCGACGGCAGTTCGGGGCCGATGGCGTACCAACCGTACCTGCGAGCGCGTCTGCAAACGGTCAGGACGTCGTCATTGGCGTGGCGCCGTCATGTGCCGATGGCACACCCGGCACAATTGCGCGTACGCCAGACGGTCAGCCCATGCTGAATGGTCAGGGCCAACCCATGCGGTTCTGCGGGGATGGGAAGATGATCGTTCCGGCGCTTGATACGACAGCGAACGCGCCACCTATACCGGTGTCGGGCACGCAAGGCCATGCGACGGCGGGCCAGACCCAAACCTCCCCAAAGCCCTATGTCGATCGCTACGGCGGTGACGTCATCCTGTCCGGTAATAGCCGTCCTGAGCGGGGTGCGGGCCAGACCGATGCGGGCGATCCTATGAACAACCCTTTTATCCGGGCAGCGCTTGAAGGCGGTCAGGCGCCGCAGCGGTCGCAAACCGCTGCGACCACGGGGCCTGCGGGTTCGGTTGGCAGCTTGCTTCAGCCTTCGGTGGCCCAGGCCGTGAGGGCGGCGAAGATCGGTGACCGCAATATGATCCTGCCAATGGGCCGGTCGATCGAATGCGGTCTGTCGGTGAAGATCATCAGCGACCTTGCCGGGCTCACCAGCTGTGTACTGACTCAGAACGTCTATAGTGACAATGGCCGGGTGGTGCTGCTTGAGCGCGGTTCGGAGGCGACGGGCGAATATCGCTCGGTGTCGGAGCGAGGGCAGCGGCGGCTGTTTGTGATCTGGACGCGGATCAAGACCCCGAACGGCGTTGTCATCAATCTCGATTCACCGGGGTCTGACAGTCTCGGCACCACGGGCTTGCCGGGCCTGGTCGATAACCACTGGTGGGAGAGGGTCGGCGGCGCGTTCCTGTTATCGACGATCAAGGATGCCATCGCCTACAAGACGGCGGAAGCGTCGTCCGGCACCGCGGGGGGTGTTGTCTATCAGAACACGGCCGCTGCCGGGGATCGCATGGCGGAGAAGGTGCTCGACTCGACCATCAATATCCGCCCGACCATCTACAAGAACCAGGGTGATCGCGGCTCGATCTATGTGGCGCGCGATCTGGATTTCGGGAGGGTTTATGGCTTACGAGCCCAATGACGCCCTGCCGCGCGACACTATGGTGCGTGAGTTGATGAAGCCTCTGGTGGATGTCCTTGCCATCAAGGGAGCGACGGAGGTGGTAATCAATGCCCCCGGCGACGTCTTCGTTGAGGTGGGGCCAGACTGGCAGAGGCACACGCTGCCGTCGCTGACCTATGAGCGGCTCCACGCGATCGCCCAGGCCATCGCAACCTTCACCGATCAGATCCTCTCGCCCGAGCGACCGATCCTTTCCGCAAAACTGCCTGGTGGCGAACGGATACAGATCGTCGTGCCACCGGTTGTCGAGCCTGACATGCTCTCTATGTCTATCCGCCTGCCGTCAGCGACGATCCGTACACTTGGCGAATATGAGGCCGAGGGTGCGTTTTCGGACTTCGTCTGGGCGCGGCCGGTCGACTATGCGCGCCGCTCAGGTGATCTCAATCCGATCGATACCTCGCTCATGGCCCGGCTTGAAGCCAACCAACTGGCGGCGTTTCTTGATGAGGCGGTGCAGGCCAAAAAGAACATCGCGATCGTGGGGGAGACCGGGTCCGGCAAGACCACCCTGATGAAATCAATCTGCCAGTCGATCCCGACCGAGGAACGAATCATCACCATTGAGGACGTTCGCGAACTGTTCCTGCCGAACCATCCGAACAAGGTCCATCTGCTTTACAGCAAAGGTGAGCAGGGCGTGGCCAGGGTGACGCCGGCCGAGCTGATCGCCGCCAATATGCGTATGAAGCCCGACCGTGTGCTGCTGGCCGAGTTGCGCGGCTCTGAGGCCTTCGATTTCCTGAAGCTCCTGACGACGGGACACAGTGGCTCGATCACGAGCTTTCATGCGGAATCCTGTGCGCTGGCTGCGGAGCGCTATGTGTTCATGAGCAAGGAACACGAGGACGCCGAAAGCTATGACGCGGCGTCGCTGAAGGCGCTGGTGACCCTGACCATCGACATCATCATCCATGTGGCAGCGAACAATTGCGGGGAAGGGGATCAGCGGCGAAAGGCCAGATCGGTCACGGAGGTGCATTTTGATCCTGTGGCCAAACTCAATGCGCGGTTTGGCGAGGCCCCTTTGCATCGGGCGGGTCAATGAAAAAGGGTTGGCTGATCCTGATCGGACTTCTGGTTTGGGCCGTTGCGGGCTACTTCGCGGTGAAAATGGCTGCCGGCGCGCTGTATTTCGTCTTCAACAAGGCCGAGCCGGTCAACATTACGCTCACGACCTGGGACACCTACTGGCACTTTTATCAGAGTGTTCCAGGCCAGAAGAAGCGGTTGCAGATGGCGATACTGGCGCCGGTCCTGATCGTCTTCGTCCTGCCCGGTATTCTGGTTATGAAGGCGTTGGGCGGGAAGGCACGGCCACTGCACGGCAAGGCACGGTTCGCTAATGCCGGAGAAGTCAGGAAGGCCGGATTATGCAATGAAGATGGAATAATCGTTGGCAAGGACCGCGGGAGTTATCTTATTTTCGGCGGGCAGCAGTTCGTCATGCTGTCGGCGCCGACGCGTTCGGGCAAAGGGGTATCGGTCGTCATCCCGAACCTGCTCAATTTCTCGGGCTCGGTCGTCGTGCTCGATATCAAGCTCGAAAACTTCCGTCTGACCTCCAAGTTTCGCAGCCGCCACGGGCAGCAGGTCTTCCTGTTCAATCCGTTCGCCGAAGATTTCCGGACCCATCGTTGGAACCCGCTCGACGGGATTAGCCGCGACCGCAATTACCGCGTCGGTGACATTCTTGCGGTAGGGCAGGGGCTTTATCCGGCCATCGACGGAAAAGACAACTTCTGGAACGATCAGGCCCGCAACCTGTTTTTGGGGCTTGTGCTCTATCTGATGGAGACGCCGTCCCTGCCAACGACCCTCGGCGAAGTGCTGCGCCAGTCTTCGGGCAAAGGGCGGGCGCTGAAGGACTACCTTCAGTCCATCGTCTCAGCGCGCAACGCGGGGCCGGAGCCTCTGTCTGAGGACTGCCTCGATGCCCTTGGCCGTTTCTGTGCGGCCAGTGAAAACACCCTGTCGAGCATCCTCGCTACCTTCAACGCGCCACTGACCATCTTCGCCAACCCCATCGTCGATGCGGCCACGTCAGCGTCCGATTTCGATATCGCGCGGGTGCGCAAGGATCTGATGTCGATCTATATCGGTATCCAGCCCAACCGGCTGGCGGATGCGTCGCTTCTGGTCAATGTCTTCTTCAGCCAGCTACTGAACCTCAATACGCTGGAGCTGCCTCAGGATAACCCTGAGCTAAAACATCCGTGCCTGCTGATCCTCGACGAGTTCACCGCACTCGGTCGCGTTGGCATCATCGCCAAGGCCAATGCCTTTATCTCGGGGTACAATCTGCGACTTCTGACCGTTATCCAGAGCATCAGCCAGCTGGAGTCGGTTTACGGCGAGAAAGATACCCGCACGCTTGTGACCAACCATGCGCTTCAGGTGATCTTCGCACCGAGGGAGCAGCGCGACGCAAATGCCTACAGCGAAATGCTCGGGACCTATACCGAGCGTGGGGTCTCCAAAGGTACCAGCAGTCCACGCGGCGGTGGGCATGGGTCCAGTTCAGAGACCGTGTCGGATCAGCGCCGGCCTTTGATGCTGCCGCAGGAATTGAAGGAGATGGGCGCGGGCCGACAGATCATCCTCCTTGAGGGCACCAAGCCGATCCAATGCGACCGCATCCGATATTTCGATGATCCGACCTTTATGAACCGGCTGAAGCCCCTGAGTGCCCGGTTGGCCGCTTTGAAGAACCGCCTTCCCACCCGTGCGCAACTCGATGCGGCGGCCTTTATTGCCGGGGAGCTTTCGGCGGCTGTGCCGACCGTCGATATGGATTTGCACCGCGCCAGAACCGAGGGGCGCAGCCGCCCGATCAGGCCGGGCGAGGCCATTGAGGTTGCCAGACTCGACATCGACGCGTCGAAACTGCCGCGGCTTGACGATCAGGTAAACCCGTCGCCGGCCTCGGTGGAAAAGTTCGTCGATGCGGCGCTGACGCAATTCGATGCGCTGGCCGGTGGCGTTCCGGCCCGGGTCCGCAAATCGTCATCGGCACAGACCCCGCGCTCACGACCGAGAACCACAGCCGTCATCGATATGACGGCCACATAGCCCCTTACGGCCCCATCCCAGAACAGGAGACTTGAAAGATGAAACTGATGAACCTTACGGGCCTGGCTACCGTCCTCGCCCTTTCGGCCTGCGCATCGCACAATGCCAGCGCGCCGCCTTCGGCCATGGGCCGGGCACCGGTCAATTCACCGGACCAGATCGCAGCCTTTCAGGCATCGACGCCTGCGGCTCCCTCACTCGCCGCCGATACCCGGCTTGAGCGGCAGGTCAATGACCTCTCGCGGCAGGTCGGCGAGCTTAAGGCGTATCTCGTGATGTTGCAGACCGCTCAGGAGCAGAAGCTGCTTCCGGCCCAGGCCGAGGTCACCCCAAAGACGGCCGCGCGAACAGTGGCGGCTGCGTCGTCTCCGGCGCTGACCATGACGATCGGCCATGGGGCCGGTGACAGCCGCTTCAGCCTCGGTGCGGAGGAGGCGCAGAGCTTCGTGGCGGCAGCCAAGGCCAGTGCGCACGTCACTATCCGGGGCCGGTCAGACGGCAATCAGTTTTCCCCTCAGGCCAAGGCGCTGGCTATCGACCGGGCTGTCCGGATCAAGGCCTTCCTTGTGGGGCAGGGGGTGGCGCCTGAGAAGATCAGGATCATGTACTGCACGCACGGCTGCCAGGTGGCGGATGGCTCCACGTCCGAGGGACAGGACCTCAATCGTCAGAGCCGCATCGAGTTTCGTGCGCCCACAGCGCTTGCCGGTTTTGCCATGGCCGCGAAGGGGTAGGTCATGAACGAAATCGAAGACGGGCGAGAACGGTCTCTGGCGGATGAAGTTAAGGCTACGAAGGCCGATCTGGAAAAGCGCATCAAGGCCGCTGACTGGCATTACGACTATTCCGACGATAGCCAGGTCCGTCAGCGCGGTGGGAAGGAGGTCAGCCAGATCTACGCTGACATGGAAACCCTTGCCGCGAAAGACCGGAAGGCCGCGATTGAGGTCTGGGAAGCGAACGCCCCTAAGGATGTCAATCGTCCGGCGGGGCTTGATCAGCGAAGTTCCGAGGCGGAGCGCACACCCGGCGAGCCAGCGGCCAAGCCGAAAACCGGTCCCGGCAGTGACCGCTTCGCCAATGCGCTTGACCGGGCAATGGCCAAGGCGCAATTGGGAGAGCGGGGTTGGCGCGACCGCTCCGATATAGCCAAGGTGATGGCCGATCTGGAAGCGCTGGCGAGGACCGATGCGCCGAAAGCCATCGCCCTATGGGACAAGCACCGTCCCGGTGATCCGGATAAGCCCCTGTTCATCGATAATGACGATAAACCGCCTGTTCGCCAGCCAGAGGCAAGGCGGGGCACGTCGCCCACACCTGAAGCTGAGAAGAAGCCGGATGACAGGCCTCCGCCGGTCGAAGATCCGCTCCTTGAAAGTCTTCGGCGGCGCTATCTGGTGGCTGACGACAAATATTACAAGCGCGATTCCGTGCGCACGCTGGCGTTCGAAGACCATGGCCGTCGTCTGACCACGAAGCACGACGATGCCGAGATCGCGGTTTCAATGGTCGAACTGGCTCAGATCAAAGGGTGGGAGACGATCAAGATAAAGGGCAGCGAGTCCTTTCGCCGCGAAGTGTGGCTGCAGGCGCAGCTACAGGGCCTTGAGGTACAGGGGTTCAAGCCGCAGGCCGTGGATCTTGCGCGTCTCAACGAGCGGCAGGCGGACAAGGACAAACCCTTGATTGGGTCGGTCAATACGATCGAGAAAAGCGAGCGGGTTCAAGCGAGACATGAGCCTGATCTTCGGGGGGTGCGCGACGAACCAAATGTGAGGCTGACCGACAGCCAGGTTGTGGCGCTCGATGCCTTGAAGGCGGTGATGAAGGACCGAGGTGACGGCGACAAGGCCATTGCCATGGCCGAAGCTGTAGCGCGTGAGCGGTTTCAGTCGTCGCGAGTCTATGTCGGCAAGGTCGTTGAACAGGGCTCATCGCCCTATGGCAATGACCAGAAGAACGAGGCCTCGCCCTATCTCAAGCTTAAGACCAAGCTGGGCGAGGAAGTGATCTGGGGCGCGGATCTGCCGCGGGCTCTTGAGGAAGCCAAGATCAGCGTAGGGGATGACATCACCCTGACTTCACCGGGCAAGCGTGCCGTCACTATCAAGGTCAAGGACTGGGACGAGGCGGGCCGTGTAACCGGCGAAAGGGAGGTGGTCGTGAACCGCAATACGTGGGAAGCCCGTAAACTCGAAACCCTTCGCGAAGAGGTTAAGGCCCGCGTTCTTCAGGCAGCGGAAGCACAGGTCACCCCTCTGCGGACGTTCGATGCCCAAGCGCCAAGGGTGCAGCCGCGTCGTGAGATCAGCAAGCCGCAGGTCAAGATCAACAAGGATCGGTCGCGCGGATAATTGGAATTCAATCTCGTAGTTTTTGGGCATCAAGGACCCAAATAGGTCGTCAAGGGGGGGGAACTGCAGAATATTTCGAAAGAGGTGACGGCAGGAGCGCGCGATCGGTTTTAGGCATCAAGCGGACAGTATGGAAACGTAACGCCTTCCACCAGGGTCTTATTAGGCAGCGCCATCGCAACGGACCGTTACCATCAAGGTCGATACGGATTGGATATCGATAAATTAGGCGCTCAGATCATATTCCTGAACCAGTCGATCGGCCGGAATATGCCAGGCCTTGTTGAGCTTACGGATCATAGCGAGTGTCAGGGGGCGTTTGCGGCGTAGTATTTCTGTCGCACGGCTCTTGCCGATCAGATTGGCCAGATCGGACTGGGTCCTGCCTTCCGCTTCCATGGCGGCCTCAATGGCTTGAACCGGATCGAGGTTCTTTGCGATGGGCCAGCGTCGCTCCTCGTAGTCATGAACGAGGGTGATCATGATGGCGAGTTGGTCATGTTCCGGCGTGCCTTCGGCTGCGTTCCAAAGGCCTTTCATTTCTTCCAGTGCGGAAGCGTGATCGTCATCGTTCTTGATAGGGCGAATGTCCATGATCAATACCTTCAGAATTGGTCGACGGTCGTTGCGTCGATCCGATCATATTCGGCATGAGTGCCGATAAACTTGATCCACCCGGCTTCCAACCCGTAGTGGAAGGAAACGATCAGGCGGTAGTTGCCACCCTGGATCTCGAAACGAACGCGCTCTGCGTTCAAAACCTTGGCCTTCGGAAAGGAGGCCATGACATCATTGCCACTCTTCCAAACCGCTACTGCGGCGATGGAATACCAGTGCTCCAGAGAGGCCTGGCTCGACGGATGCTTGGTCCAGTAGGCTACCAGTTTGTTCCGTGCGATGATCCTCATGGAGTTACTATGCCAGTTCCCGCGGCGGGAATCAAGGAAAAGTTCCCACCATGGGAATTGAACGGTTGGGTCAGGGGCCAAGTTACCAGGAACAGCACGGCATTCAAATGCCAGACGCTAAACCATCGGCCAATGAATTCCGAAATACAACTCTGAGAGCTTCCCACTCACGGAGTAGATTTATGACCTTCCTGCCGGGTAGTTTGTTTCAAGTCCATTTCGACCTCAGCCAGGGCAATCATTCGCTCAAGGACTAGGCAACCGCGTTTTGCGTTTAGTTGGCGGCATAGCAGAGGAGCAATGTCAGCCAAGTCATAGTCTCGCGGGAGTTGTCGGGCAGCGAAGCAGTCTGCCGGTTACGATGGTTGGAAAAGCAACGCGTCGAGCCCGTCCAATCAAAAATCATTTACCGTAGGAGATACGGTGTTATCTCTACTCATCCGAGCGAAATCGGTGGCAGGAGTATTGGGGTGTCTGAGCACGGGAAACGACTTGATGAATTGTCAGAGCGCCAGAAGGAGATACTGCGGCTTGTTGGACAGCACTGGCAGGCGAAAGAGGTTGCCCGGAAGCTGAACATCGGTGTGACGACAGTTCGCACACACATGACGGAAGCCAGGCGAAAGCTTGGCGTTGCTACAAGTCGCGAAGCTGCGCGCGCGCTTCTGGAATTTGAACGCGGTCCTGCCCTCATCAACGATGAACGACCCCAAGCGATGAGGATACCGGACACCCTCCACGATCAGCCACGGTCAGGGCATGAACAAGCCTTTCGAACCGAACCATCAATACTTCATGATCCGGTGGGACGAACTGGAGATGGCCTGGCGGATGTTAGCGACACCCGACAAGCTTCACCGGGTCGAAGACACACTGGAAACCGTGATGACGTTGGAGCGGATGTACGGCCCGGAAAAAGCGGTCTTCAATATGGTCGCCGCCACCGCCTGGCTGACAGACGATGGGCCTTGTTCGAGAGACGGTTGGAAGCCTTGAGCCTCTGGCAGTGGTTTGGACTGGCGTTGCTGGCATCGGCACTATTGGCGATGGCGGGAGGGGTCTTGGTCCAGGCTGCGCTGGTGATCTTCGAGGGTCTTAATAGATTTCAGCGCCAATCCGGGTAACCGCCCCCGGCCTGGCGACGCTGGGCCCGCGTAGCGGTCGCTTAGGAGACCTCAAAATGAAACGAGTTGATATGGTCCGCGAAGGCGCGGAGCAGCTGATTGTCGCCGAAAATGCCGTCGAGCAGGCCCTGATTGAAGTCACCGATCTCGCCAATCGCCTGAGCCGGATGCGCCTGAAATCGAACCTGGCCATGGGCGTCGGCCGTGACGCCATGACGTCAGTGCTGGCCTCGATCGAGGGACTATCGAAGGTCCGCAATGAGATGATCGACGCGCATGCCCATCTCAACGCGGTCAAGACGCAGATCGGGTGCCGAACAGTCGCCGTGGGCCACCTTGAAAAGCCGGAAGGCGATGGCAAATCATCTACAACCGGTCTACACGTTGTCGGGGAAAAGCGTTCCGCATAGGGATCGGATTCAGTCGCATCATGGGCACCATAGACATCTGGGTCCTTATCTGGGTTGTGGAGCTTGCCATCTGTTGCGGTCTGGTCTTGTGGCGCGGCGGCCCGGTTGAGCGAACCGGTGCCGCCATCATCTTCATTGCATGGCTCCTTTCCGTTGTGCTTCAGGTCCGCGGCAATGCTAGCCCCGGTATCGGGGTGGTCCTTGTCGATATTGGCACCCTGATAGCGCTTTCCATTCTGTCAGCCCGATCAAGGCGGCTCTGGACTATGTTCGCCGTTGCTTGTCAGCTGGATGGCGTGGCCGCGCACTTCGCCGATTTCTTCTCCACACTGGGGCCGTTCGGATATTTCACAGCCTTGGGAATCTGGAGCGGCGACGCCCTGATCGTTTGCGTGATTTCGGGTGTGATCGGGTACAATTTGCGCTTGCGTCGGGATGCC
This sequence comes from Asticcacaulis sp. DW145, assembly GCF_037101385.1. Classification (NCBI taxonomy): domain Bacteria; kingdom Pseudomonadati; phylum Pseudomonadota; class Alphaproteobacteria; order Caulobacterales; family Caulobacteraceae; genus Asticcacaulis; species Asticcacaulis sp. DW145. The sequence continues at coordinate 20,184 of NZ_AP029027.1, forward strand.
AGAATGGAGGCGGCCGGGGTGAGGTTGCCGACGAGGCTGCGCGTTTGGCGGTAAGGCATTTTCGCAATTAAACCACTGCGAGTTGAAGTTGAATATCAGCATCGCGAAATGTAGATTTCGATAGTTTCCTTAATACCCACTGATTTCTCATACGAATCCGTGATTTGGTTTTCCGCCAGTTTGAAACTACTCTCGGTTTAGGTCCGGGACAAAATATATCCTTGATTGAATATACCGGCCGATCGCAGTGCATTGGCGGCTGGCCTTTGGACGAGGTTTGCTAGAACGGAGACACACATACCGACGCGCTATTGGCGCCGAATTGAGGACATAGTGGAAATATCCAAAGTGGAGTTAAAGCGTCAAATTAGGGAAAGCCTTCTTGATAACAGCTATGTCCCCGGAGTGCATTTGATGATGGCCGATCTTGCGAGTCGATATGGCGTAAGTGAAGGTCCGATACGAGATATACTGGGAGACCTCGCCGCAGAATCGCTCGTCGAGCACAGGCCTAACCAGGGCTATTACACGCTGCGGATGGACGAGAGCCATTATCGTGACATCTATCGCGTTGTCAGGGTGCTATTGGAGACCGTGAGCGCCAACACCCATTCCGGCAACTATCGCATGCTGATGCCGGCCATTCAGGCGTTGGAAGAGGAGAACATTGTCGCTGCGAGCGAGCTTCTCTTTCTAGCCATAGGCGATCAGTTCGGAAGCCCGTGGCTCACCCAGATCCTTGAGCATGCCAATGATAAGCTCAGGGCGGCCCGCATGATCAAAGGCGAACTGATCCCGAACCGCGATGCTGAACTTCAGGTCATTTTCGACCTGTGGGCATCGGGGGGTGGGCAGCCTTTTCGGCGGGCCATGCAGAAATATCTGCACCGGCGCGAGCGCCTAATTCCCGAAATTGTCGGCATTTTGAACCGGCCACGCCGCGCACTGCCTCTATAGCGGTATCCGGCCGGATTATTCCACCAAACACGCGAATGCTTGCAGGCCCGCTGCCAAAAGCGGATGAATCCGCCACGCCAATTTCGCAGATTTAAACGAAATCAATCACTTATATCATCAGCGCGAGCCAAATCCAATTGGCGTTCGATAGGCCGTTGATCGATCGTCGCTATTTTGCCGATTTAACGAAAATAGATTCAAAATAGTCAACCAATTCAGCTTCTTGTGTGCAAATCTGCGGCCGCCACGAATGGTCGTGGCATTTAACTCTGACCTAAGGAGAAACACCTATGGAAAAGAAAATCGAAACTGAAGAACTGGTCGACCTGGGTGCCGTAACCGCCCAAACCAAGGGTGGCGGGCCCCAAAACCAGCCCGACGAGTCGAACCCCGACTTCAAGACCCCGGTTGCTTTGTCTGCGGACTAACCGACCTTTTGGCGGTGCGCTAGCGCAATGCGGCGCACCGCTTCTATCGGTATATGGCGGAGGTATCCAATGACCTTGATGTTAAGAGATGACCTTTCTTTCTGCAATTCGGGAAACAGGTTGGTGTTTCTTGATCTGGCTGCAGACAGATATTTTATGCTGCCTAACGATTTGGAGAGTGCGTTTCGTCGGCTATTGGTGAGCGCGAAGAACGCGGAGCGGGATATCGAGTTTGAATGCCGGCTGAAATCCGCAGGAATCCTGGTGGATGACGAAAGCGCTGGAAGCTCATTAAAAGCAATGACAGAGAGGGTTGCGCCAACTTCGGAGTTCAGTCTCCGCGGCAAGCCTACCAAATTGGTTCTTATATTGAGCTCGATTTGTATTCAGATTGAAACGGAGCTCATGATCAGATTTCGCGGATTGAAACCCACGATTCAGATGATGCGTGCGGAACGAGTGCGTTACGGCAAAAAGGAGCCGAAAGAGCTGCTGGATCGAGATGCCGTAGTGAGTAGTTTTCTTTCAACCAGGAGAATTGTGCCGACCCAAGATAGATGTCTGTCATGGGCGATCTCAATGGCAAGGTATTTGGCCAAAAACGGACAGCATTCCCAATTGATAATAGGCGTCAATACGAGCCCATTTTCAGCTCACGCTTGGACCCAGCAAAACGACGTGGTCATCAGTGACTATATCGACAGGGTCCGAGACTATAATCCTATTCTGGTTTCGTGAGCATGGCGTTGCAATTTGTGGCCGTTATCGGTCCGAACCAAACCTCTCGTTCCGAGACATCGACAAAAGTCTCATCAAAGTCAAAACTGCTAGAGGTATTTAGCGGGAATAATCTTACAGTCTATGCGAGTAATCGGGAAACTTTGATTGAGCTGCCAGATGGAAACGGGATAATTCTCGGGCACCTTTTCAAAGCGTCGTCTCCGTACGCGCGGGTTGATGACCTCGGGCAAAATGAAGCCAAAGAGATATGGCAATCGGATGGACAGCATCTGATATCGGAGTACTGGGGCGGATACGTAGCATTCGTTCGTGGGGGATATACCCCCCAGATTACGGTCTTGCGAGACCCATCTGGAGCGCTCCCCTGCTACTACTTTCGATCAAGCAATGAGGAAATTATACTGGCGTCAGACATTGAGGCGTTATCGGAGTGCGGCCTCTTCATTCCCCAAGTTTCGTGGTCTGGCATCGGTCAGCACCTATTTTCCGGGGGCTTACGTACCAGCGAGACTTGCTTTGACGGGTTGCGAGAGTTGTTGGCAGGATACTCGCTATGTTCATGTGGCGGGGCATTGACTATTAGGCAGCGTTGGGACCCGTGGGACTTCGTGCAAACGGGGCAAGTGTTGGAAGGCGATCAAGCCGCGGACGAGCTGAAACGTATCGTTACGCAATCTACAGGCGCATGGGCCGGCTGTTTCAAAAACATCCTGTTAGGGGTCTCCGGCGGTCTAGACTCCTCGATAGTCGCCTCGGTCCTGTCCGAGCGAGGCGCACAGATGACCTGCTTCACAATGATCACTGATGACCCGACCGGCGACGAGCGGCTTTACGCAAGAATGCTGACGAGGCATTTGCGACAGCCGCTTGTTGAGAAATTTCATAATGCCGGCGAAGTAAATTTGGCAGAATCTAACTCGCTCCATGTCCCAAGGCCAAATTTCTATGCCCTTGGGCAGAGCACAAAAGCAGCCAAGTTCGACCTCGCTAAGGCCATCCCTTATGACGGTTTCTTTAGCGGCGTCGGAGGCGACAATGTTTTCTGCTTTTTGTCGTCGGCGACACCTCTAGTGGACCGTGTTCGAAAAGAGGGGCTGGGTGCTGGCGCTTGGGCCACGGCCATAGATATCTGTGATATGACTGACTGTAGCTTGTTCGATGTCGTCATGATGGCGGCGAAGCGGATGATGGATGGTGACGTATCTTATAAGTGGCGGACAAACTCCGATTTCCTTCTTCCAGATGCGCCGGGCACTGCAGTTTTAGATCTTCATCCTTGGTTAGATGCGCCTACCGACGCCCTTCCGGGGAAAGCAGTTCATATCGCCATGTTGGCACGCATTCAGGGTACAATTGATGGCTATTCCCGGAGGCGAAGAGAGACCCAAATAACGCCACTCATTTGCCAACCCGTGATGGAGTTCTGCCTCGGTATTCCAACATGGTTATGGTGTGCAGGCGGGCAAAACCGGTCAGTAGCGAGACGGGCGTTTGCCGGTCAACTCCCGCCGGAGATCATTTCCCGCCGATCAAAAGGTGGGCCCAGCGGATTTGCGTTCGATCTAATAATGGAAAACCGGGCGGTTTTGAGAGAGCTCATCCTAGACGGTGAGTTGGTGCGCCACGGAATTATTGACAAAGTTGCAATGGATGCGGTCCTGGTGGAGGAAACCCTAAGGCATAGTGATAAGCATCTCCGAATAATGTCGATCGCGGATGCTGAAGCATGGGCGCGGCATTGGTCGTGACGCCTATCTACGATGCTCATTTTTTAATTTGTTGGTCCTTCATTTTTTGCCAGCGAGCGTACTGATCAATTTTTTTGGCATCGGGATCGACAACGCCTCTCAGCCAGAAATCGAACCAATCAATGTTCCGCTCATAGATCGAGAGCCGATGGATGGGTTGCCATTTCAAGTGATACTCGTCCTTGAAAATATACATCTCGACAGGTTTTGAGCTTTCTTCGAGTGCTGTATAGCCCTCAAGAGCGCCTAAGTACTCCCGGTCTGAGGCGTGGATAAGGAGTGGCGTGTGGATCTTGTCCGCGTTCAGGCTCAGTGCGACCTCTTGCCAAAAGCCATTATTGCTTTCCAGATAGCTCGGATAACCCATGTCATGGAACCACTTGGCGATCGTGGGCCCGAAGAGATAGGTCACTTTGTTTGGTGTCTGGCAGCAGGTACTTATGGCTGCTGCCTTAAACAGGTCGCTGTGTATTAAAGCGAACTGAGCGACTGCGGCACCTTCGCTCAGGCCTGTGATACCCATCCTATTTTCATCGACTACGCCCTTAGAAACCGCGAGCGCTACGCCTAGCTCAAGGGCTGATTGAGCGCTGAACCGGTCGGCCCAGTTTTTCAGGTTTGACCGATTGACTTCTTCCCAAGTTTTCGCGCCACGAGAGACGCCTACGCTCTCAGGAATGTCAAAACTTAGAACAGCAAATCCGCGTGCGGCGAACGCCTGGATCGGGTATTCGTCGCCAACACCTCCGCGAAGAAAGCCGCGGGTCCGATATTGGACTATGACGAGTGGGTGACGTTGGCCGGGAACGTGGTGCGGAGGCAAGACAAGATCTCCAAAGACCTCAATGCCGTCCCTAGTCTTCCAATTCAGCCTCTCGACTTTCCCTAATTCTAGCTGTTTAAAAATGGGGTTGGGATCGAAGATCTCGGTTACACGCCCGGAAGGCAAATCGAGCCTGATGATTTTGCGTGGTGTTGTCGAAGTTTCGTGAGCGCAGATTAGGCCTCTCGCTACGGGCTGGCAACCGACCAACACTTCAGTTGTTTGAAGGACCCTGCGCGGGGCCGCCTGGCCTACGCGCCAGACATAGATACCGGTTAAACTGTTTGCCCACCCTTCGCGGCGGCTATAGTAGAGTGTGGCTTTCCCACCGACCCACCACATGTCGGTAATCGCGCCGCAGACATCGCTTTTGCATGAGTGCTGTTGTCCATCCGCTAACTTAACTGTCAGCCAAGAGGGAGATGAAAGGGCGGCCCCTTCCTCTTTGGTCGTCCATGCCAATTGCCCGGCGGGTCCTCTTGCGGTGAGGGTGGACTCTCCAGAAAGCGGTTGCGTAGCTCGAATTGCTTCGTCGTTCTCAAGGTTTAATTCCGTTGCCGCGCCATCCGCCACCAAGATGCGGTAGTGTTTCGTCTCAATTGGTTCGCGGACCAGAGGAGCACTTGTTGTCAGCGGCTTAAATCTAGCGTTGTAGAGAAACCCCTGTCGAGATTCCGCCTCAATAGCGCGCTCGGCGGCAAGAAGCCCTGGGCGACCGGACGCGATTAGACTCGACCCGTCGGACGACCAGTCGAAAGACTCCACGTCGAAGCCTAACCTTGAGATTTGCGTTGAGCCGCTGCCATCGGCTGCCGCCTGCCAAATTTGGACACTACCCTCAGTCTTTTTCAGGAACGCTATGGATGTTCCGTCCGGAGACCATTTCGGAGAAATCACCTTAGGGGCGCCGGACGGAGTATGAGCCGCGAAGCCTAATGCGGAGTTGGAGGTTTGAATATACTCACCACCTGAATCGACAATCAGGGCATGACCCGGCGTCTTAAGATTGACTATGGCGATGCGAAAACAATAGCTGTTGGTGGACGCGTCCGCCTGGCGGAGCTGAAAAGCTATACTGCCGCCATCTGGCGAGACGGCTAGGATAGCCTCCTTCGGATCACCGCTCTGGACTTGGCCGATGTCGTTCAGGGACAACAGGTCTGCCGGTTCCAGCAGTCGGTGACTCTCCACAGCAGCCTTGTCCATTTGGACCGAGTTTGAGCATTCATCCGCCAGAGTTCCGCTCGCTGCAGTCAGGAGCACCCCGACTGCAGCGAACTTGAGTGCCAATAACGATACCATCGTGTTACCAGGCTTTTGTGATCGTTAAGCTTACGAATCGTCCCATCGCCGAGGCGTTCGTGCTGTCGAAATAGATGCCGGGATATGACTTAGCCGGACTCAACGCGCGCGGTGGCGCCCGGTTAAACAAATTGGACGCTGACAGAGTGACGCGCGTTCCCTTGAAGAAAAAATTCTGGCTATCCAACGAGTAGGAAATGCTCGTGTCAACAGTGGTAAAAGATGCGACTCGAACATTCGGAAGTACGCCAGTGTCCGTCTCGGAGGCTACATAGTTCACTATTGCTGTCGCAGAAAGACTGCGGGAATCCCAATTCAAACCGCCACGCGCCTTAAACTTCGGGACATAAAAAATTGTACCTGACAGTTCCTTAATTGGTGTGACAATCGTTGTTTGTTGTTTTAGGTCTATGGACGTCGCGTTTGCGAACGCACTTAGATCCCCGCCATCGATTTCGAACCTTTGTCGATAAGACAGGTCCAATCCTTTGGCCCTTTGTGATGCTGCGTTTGTGAATTCCTGGCGGACTATTGCGGCTACGTTGGTGGGATCGTAAAGGCCGCCGGAGAAGTTGGTGAATAGATAGCCCTTGGCTAACAGAGCTGCCTGCGATGCTGAGTCCGGCGCGAGTTGAACGAACGGCGAGAGCGGCACGGCGTTGATAGCCGTCGTTGTCGGACTAATTGGCCTGACGATGCGATCGATGTAGTCAATGTCAAAATAGGTCGCCGATACGCGTAGGTCTCTTATTGCCTCGGGCGTATAATCCAGGCCCATCGTCCACGAGGTCGACTTCTCAGGCTTTAAGTTTACATTGCCGCCCGCGGTATACAGCGCTGTTTTTCCAGTTGGGCCGCCGAACGTTGTGGCTCTATAAAGATAGAGCTTTGTTTCCGTGTACATTTGCTCGAAGGTGGGCGCCTTGAAGGACTTACCCCATGTCGCTCTCAGTATTACACCCTTGAAGGGGCTGTATCGCAATCCGATCTTTGGGGTCGATGTTTGACCGAAGCTGCTATAGTCCTCCATTCGTCCAGAGAGGCTGAGCTGAAATTCGCGAAGGCCGGTCCGTGTTGCGGAAGGAGTGACCAACGGTGCAAGGACTTCGAAATACGCGGACCAGACCTTTTGTGAGGCGTCTATGTAACTGGACATGCCCGGGTAGTTCTGGACCCACTGCTCGTTCCTGTATCCAAAGCCGAACGCAGCCTTCACGTCTCCAGACGGTAAGGTTAGCAGCTTGCCGTCGGCGGAGGTTTCGAAATACTCGGTCTCGTTTCGGTATCTTATTGAGCTAGATCCCGTGGGCCACTTGGATGCCTGTAAATTCTGACTTGCCGAGGCGCCCGCGACCGACCGAATTTTCCAGTCCCTGAAAAGCTCGGTCGAGGCGGTAAACGCGAAGCTGTAGCTGGGCGTTTCAGTTGTGTATGTGTAGGGGGTGCCAGAAAATACCTGAGTGTAAGCAGCGGTTCGGGTCTTAACGATCCCATCGAATTCGAGAGTGGTCGCGTTTGCGATATTCCCACCTATGTCGACGTAAAGCGACTGCCGGTCCTGTTTTGGTATCAGTGTGGTCGCGGGCGCGGCGAGATTAGTAAAATCCCGGTCGGAGGCTGTCACTTCCGCCTGTTGAGAACCTTCGACGCTTACGAGGCCATGCCAGTCGGGTGTCGCAAACCCGGTCAGGAAATTATAGGTTTGCTCTGCCCCACCTCCGTCCGCAGCTTGGCCCCATCGACCAGATAGCTGCGACCCTGAAAAGTCTTTCCTAAGAATGAAATTTACGACTCCTGCAATCGCATCAGATCCGTACTGCGCGGATGCGCCGTCAGATACAATTTCAATGCGCTGTATCGCTGCCATGGGCACGCCGGTAATGTCCGAGCCCTGGTGGTAACCGTCACCAGACAGGCGGTGGCCGTTCACCAATACGAGAGTGGCATTGGTCCCCAGCCCCCTCAGGTTGATTGTTGCCGCATTTGAGACGTTCGTATTTTCGGAGTTGGTCGAGTTGGCGGCAATCACGCCCGGATTCTGTCCCCCAGAGAAGTTTTCGGGCAGGCTCTTAATTAAGTCCGAAACTTGCGAATACCCTGACTGCTGAATCTCCTTTTGAGTCACCGCGCGAACGGGCGAGGTCGGGTTCCCGCCACGGATATGTGTGCCGGTGACTACGACTTCGACGGTATCATCCGTGGCAACTGGCTGAGTGGCGGAGATTTCTCGCTCGCCCGTCTTTGTAATCACGTACACTCCGGCTCCGTTCCGGGAGATTGAGACTGGTGAGCCTGAGGTTAGTAACTGAAGCGCCTGTTCCGCGCTGTAGCTTCCCTTGACAGCATTAGAGCGAAGCCCCTTCACTGATTTGGAGTCGAAAACGATCTGTTCGCGTGTCGAGCGGCTGAACGTCCGTAAGGCCGCGCTCATTTCCTGAGCTGGAATGTCGAGAGAGTAAGTTTTTACCTCTGCGTAAGCGGATACAGGCGTAGAAATTAAGAGAAGTGCCGCAGAGCTGACCGAGCAGGCAAAGTAACGCGAGAGGTGGTGCATTGAACTGTCCCCAGATGAAAAATGCCGAAATCTAAAGCTTTTTTTTGCTTCTAGGGTTAGACGCAGGCCGACGCTAAACCTGCACACGTCATTATGTAAAAATTTACATTATTTTCGCAGAAGTTTTATTTTGTTGTCACCTTCCTCGATTTTGACAGGGAAAGCTGACGCGACGCCCTGGGCAAAGGCATCGACTTCGCCTGCGTTAAAGACGCCGCTGATCGGGATTTCGGCGGCATCGTCGGCCACTATAATGCGTCGACTGGAGGTGTAGCGGTTGACGCGCTCAACGGCCACAGCCAACGGCTCATCAACGAATTCGAGTTGACCGGTCTCCCAGGCACGGGGCGTTAGTTCAACAGCATCTCTAATGAGCGCGAGATTCGTTTCAGTCCGCAGTACCATCTGTTTACCGGGCGTCAGGAGCGTTTCAGCTGCACGGGGCGTCGTACGGGTTTCAGCCATTTGAGGGGCTGACCCTATTGCGTTCGCTGTCAGAACGCGCACATGCCCTTCGTAAAGGATTACACGGATTTCGTCCTTCAGTCGTTCGACACTGAACGCGGTGCCTGTTGCGACGATCGTCTTCTGACCACTGCTTACTGAAAAGGGGCGGGAGGCATCTTTGGCAACGGTGAAACTTGCGCGCCCCTTCACAAGGGTCAGGTTGCGGTGATAGGCATCGTAGCTTACTCTGACTTCGGTGTCGGCATCGAGCGCCACGCGTGACCCATCCTCCAGATTCACGATACGACGCTCGCCGGTTTGGGTCAGGTACGGCTTTCCAACGACCGAGGGTCTTGCGGCCATAATGGCCAGAGCGAACACGGCAGCGAGCACCAAAGGCAGAAGCCATCTTCCTATCGAGGCGGTCTTCCAGCGTCTGGCCTGCGCGCGTCGATAGTGGCCGAGGGACTTTTCCCGATGACGAATGAACTCCGGTTCTGCGGCAGCGGCACCCAGCCCATCCCAAACGGCTAGCGCCTTCTCGAACTCGGCCAGATGAAGAGGGTCGCTGGTGAGCCATTGGCTGAATTCAGCACCCTCGTCGGCGCCAAGCGGACCTTCCGAGAGACGGACACACCAACGGATGGCCATTTGGCGATGGCCGGGTTCAAGATCGAGGGTCTCTGGCAAATTATTATCTGTCATCGGACCTCCCATAGACTGACATGAGGATTTCCATCGCGCGGCCAAGGTGTTTGTCGACGGCGCTGATCGAGATCCCGAAGGCATCAGCAATGTTTTTACGGGGCATGGACTCTAGTCTAAACAGGATGAGTATGGTTCGGGTTCGCTCGGGCAGGCTGTCTAATATGACGCTTAGTTGGGCGATGCTCTCACGGGCGAGGACGATCCGCTCAGCATCAAGCCATTCGATGTCTCTGGCTTCGTCCGTCCTTATGGCATTTGAAACCGCTGTGCGGACCTTTTCCCGTCGGCTTGAGTCTCGGATGAGGTTGGCCGCCATCTGGAAGATATAGCCTTCAAGGTGAGGGATATCCTTCTCGGGCATTGCGGCGAGGCGTGCAAACAGCTCCTGGGTCAGATCCTCAGCGCGGCTGTGGTCACCGAGTCTTCTGACGAAGAAGGCAATGAGAGGCGGCCGATAACGACGGCTAAGAGCGGCCAGTTCGCTGGGGGATAGATGTCCCGACATGGTGCGCGCGCTTGTCTCCATGTATAGGAGACGCACAAACTCCGAAGAGTTGCACATGAAATTTCGGCAGTTGTCGAAATAATTGCCAGCCGTGCTCTCCCGGACTCGAAAAGGGCGACTTTAAGCGCCACTTAGCTCCGGCGCTGACCAAAGACGGCGATAGTCTTCGTTAGCCAAGGAGAGATCTTCGTGGCGACCCGATGCGACTAGGCGGCCAGCTTGCATGAACAGCACCTGATCGGCCTTGGCAGCGACTGCGGGACGATGTGTAATCAGAATTAGTGTGGTCCGCTCGCCATAGCGCTGTCGAAGGGTCGCTATGATGCGAGCCTCACTACGGGGGTCGAGCGACGACGTGCTTTCGTCCAGTATTATCGCCGGAACCTGAACGCCTGCCAGACGAGCCAGTTCGAGCTTCTGTATTTGTCCACCCGACAGGCGTTCCCCTTGTTCTCCGACGACGATCGAGAAGTCGATCTCCCGGCCCACCTCGTAAAATCGCCATTCTGCGAGAAGGCTTGCGAGATCCTGTTCAGTTTGGGTGGTCGGTGGATATAGGGCGTTGTCGGCAAGGCTGCGGTTGAACAGACCGATGAACTGCGGAACGTACATGACATGGTGGTGCCGGTCTTCGCGTGGGATTGACTGAAGATCGACGCCATCCAAACGCACCGATCCTTGGGACGGAGGCATGACCCCCGCAATCAGTTGCGCCAGGGTGGATTTACCCGACCCATTTGGACCGACGATGACGTTGAAACTTCCGGCAGCAAGCTGCGCTGACACTCGCTCAATCCCCGGAAGGTCTGGACCGTATTCGAAGGATACGGCGTCGAGCTGTACCTTCGCCGCGAGGCGCTCAATCGTCTTTTTGGGCAATAGCTGTTCATCGGTGCCGGCGATCTCCAGGGCCTCTTTGATGTTGGCAATGGAGACCGCGGTTTGGCTCAGGATGAACCCGAAGCCGGAGAGGGGAAGGGCAAGCCGGAAAGCGTAGGCCTGCAAGAGAACGAAATCACCGACCGTCATCCGTCCTCGGCTGACATCAAGGCCTCCGAGCACCAGAAGCGCCAGCAAGCCCAGGCCCACGACGCCATATTGCAGAGTGGCCATGCCCACGAGCGACCAGGTCATTCTCTCCGTGGCGGTACGTTTGTCGCGTATCCGGTCTCCAATGTTGTCGAGTTCGGCTGCTAGTGCGCCATTCAGCACCACCCGGCGGGCATTGCGTAGGACGTCGCCGAAGATTTGTGACACGGCGGCCGAGGCCTTATTCGTCTCCACGGCATGGACCCGGTGGCGCGCAGCACCGAGCCAGGTCGCGAAGACGTAACCGATGAGGAGGGCGGCCATTATAGCGGAATAGAAGGCGGGGATGAGTGTCGCGATCACGAAGAGACAGACGGCAACCTGAATGACGAGAGGAACGGCCCGCCAAACCAAGCCTTCGACCACTACCTGAACGCTGAAGGCCAACCGCTCCATCAACCCGAGGAGTTTTCCGCTGTCCCCGTCGCGGTTCGATGCGGCCGTCGGCAAATGGTTCCGAAGTACGCGCTGTGAAATATTCCGGCTCAGAGCGTCGACGATACGAGTGGTATAAACCATTCGCATCGTGCCCGTAATGCTGCCCCCAGACCAGGTCACAACGAAGAGGCCTACAAAGAGAAGCAGCCAACCGACGGTTACGGGCCCTCCGGTTAAGCCATCGACCAGCGTCTTCAGAACATAAGGACCAGCAACTCCAAAACCAATGCCGACTACTTCGAGGACAGCGCCCAGCAGCACATCTTTCCGGCTTCTGAGGGCTGGATTGAACATGAGCCTGACTAGGTAAGAAACGACCTCAAATGATGACATTGGGAAATGGGCAGGGCTAAGCGAATTGCGTATGGAAACATGCGCAAGCAAGGACGGAGCGATTATTCAGAAATGGTAGAATTTAATAGCACGGATATACGCCCCACACAATCATAAGGCGAATTATCGCTAATATTTGTTCCGGTCTGCAAATGGCCGAAGTACCGGACATGACCTATCAGCGGTTCACTACTCTGCTGCCGGGGCACAGCTGATTTTTTCAGCGAGCGAAAGGCAAATTCAAAGAGCTTGACAATAAAAATAACTTCTCAAAGACAGATGCTTGGCTGTATTTCATGTCAGTTGCTAAAAAAAACTGATATTCTCGACTAAGTTGGTATAGTTTTGCGATTTTCAACCGTCTAACGGGTATGGACGCTCAACAACCATCAATGGCCTCTCGGGATCAGGCAGAACTGGACGCGCTAAGTCGGCGCTTTCGTCCGGCATTGGTGGCCTTTTTTATGCGTCGGTTGCGTGACCATGCCCGTGCGGAGGATTTGACACAGGAACTCTTTGCTAAGCTGTTGGCGATGCCGAACCGGGACATCGTCAACACCGAGGGCTACCTGTTCCAAATGGCGATGAACCTTATCCGAGACCATGGGCGCCACGACAAAATAAGGGCCGACTATGCGGCCGATCTTCTGGCTGACGAGGCATCGAGCTTTGAATGGCGAAATGCCGAAAGGATTCTGCTCGCCCGCGAGAGCATAGGGCGTACCGCAACTTTACTGAATACCCTGCCGGAACGAACCCGTGCGGTCCTGATCCTCTACCGGATCGAGAACATGCCACGGAAACGCATAGCTGAAGCCTTGGGAGTGTCGATAAGCAGCGTGGACAAACATTTAGCGAAGGCTATGGCGATGTTGGTTCGAGCCAACGGGGCAGCCCATGACACTTGAAGCCCAAAACGGAATGTACCCCAACGACGATGACCGGGAGGTCATCGCGGGGCAATGGTGCCTCCGGATGGCCGAGGGTGCGCTGTCAGACGCGCAGATGGCCGAGTTTCTGGCCTGGATAGGCGAGGACCCGGAGAACCAGCGGTGCTTCGACAGTGTCTCGGCCATGTGGTCAGCCTTGGGGGAGGAGTCCACTTCTCCCGAAATGATCATACATCGGCAGAAGGCGCTCAGATATGTTCGCCAGGCCGAAGCCAAGCAAACGCACCTTGGCAGATGGCGAACCCTTTCGGCCGCCGCCGCTCTGATCCTAGTGCTTGCCGGCGGCACCTGGCTCGCTCAGAGGCCGACGCTTTACGAGACCCATGTCGGCGAGCGCCGGGTGATCCTTCTTGAGGACGGCTCGCGGTTATCGCTGGATGCCGACACGCGAGTGAGGGTGCGGTACGCCTTCAACCGACGGGACCTGACGCTTGAACGTGGTCGAGCCAACTTCACTGTTGCTCATGATACGAAGCGACCCTTCGCCGTAACGAGCGGTGAGAAGATTGTGGTAGCGACTGGGACGGCCTTTAGCGTCGAGCGGCTTAAGGACGAGGTGCGGGTCATTCTCTATGAGGGGCATGTCAACGTATTCACCCGAGCACCCGGTGGCGACCGCGCCCCCCAAATGGTGGCGGCGCCAACCGGCGTGCGTGCGGCCGAAAAGCTCTTGAAGCCCGGTACCCAACTCATCCTTCCTGAGAATGCTTCCATCGGCCAACTCGCCACAGTTGAGGAAACGACGCCGAGATCATGGGAGGGCGGTCAATTGGAGTTCTCGAACGATCGGCTTGAGAGCGCTGCGGAACGGATGAACCGGTATGCGTCTGGACGGCGCATTGTGGTGACGCCCGATGTGGCTGCCTTGCGAGTCAGTGGTACCTTCAATGCCGGTGATACCGAGGCTTTCGCCCGCACGACCGCGGGTGTGTTTCCGGTAAAAGTGTTTGAAGATGATAAGAATATTACCATAATGAGAAAGTAATGTAAATTTTTTGTGTCAGTTGGTTATAGGTTTTCGATTCTCATCCGTCTCAATTTGGAAGGCCTTGTTAAATCGCCTTTTAGTTTTGTGAATTGAGATTATGGGGATGCACTATGAATAGATCATATCTGAGGGGCTTATGTTCTGCGAGCGTTGCGATTATTGCTTTTGCAACGGCTGCGCCAACCTTTGTATACGCCCAGACTAAAACTTACGAATTCAATATACAAGCGCAGGACTTACCCAGCGCACTTTTAAGCTTTGGCCGCGTTACGCACGAGCAGATGATGTACGACGGCGCCGCTGTGCAATCGTTCAAATCGAACGGTGTGAAAGGCGTCATGTCATCCGAGGAGGCCCTAACGCGCATTCTTGCCGGGACAAGCTTCAACGCCCGCCGAAATTCCAGCGGCGTATGGGAAATTAAGGCGGGCGCACCAGAGGTAGCCGCTGCAGCGAGTTCGGCTGGCGAGGTTGTCGTCACCGGGACCCATATCCGAAACGCTCAATCTGCATCCCCGATCACCACGATTGGTCGAAAGGAGATCGAAGACAGCGGCTACACGAGCATCGGCGACGTCATGTCAAAGCTCCCGCAATCCTTTGGCGGCGGACAGAATCCTGGGATGATTGGGACGACGGCTAAGAACGGCAACTACTCGAACGCGGCTTCAATAAACCTCCGGGGACTCGGCAACGACGCCACTCTAACGCTGGTCAACGGCCATCGGTTATCTTCGGACAATACGTTTCAGGCACCTGATATTTCCGGCATTCCGCTTTCAGCTATTCAGCGAATTGAAGTTGTCACTGATGGCGCATCCGCCCTCTACGGGTCTGACGCCATCGCCGGTGTCGCGAATATAATCCTCAGGAAGGACTATTCCGGGATCGAGACGAGTGCTCGGATTGGGGCGGCAACGCAAGGCGGGCGCAAGGACGAAACTTATGGTGTCCTCTGGGGAAAGAGTGACGCGGATTGGCATCTCCTTGGAAACCTCGAATACTCCAAACAGGAGCCGGTCACCGCTAAGCAGCGCGGATTCACTTCAGGCGTTGCACCAGACACAACGCTCTTTTGGCCGCAGAAACGACATTCGTTGTTCCTGAGCGGTGGCAAGCGCTTGACCGAGACGCTACGTGCCGATGTCGACGCGATTGTGAGCGACCGCGAAGCCACGTCAGAGACAAAGCCCTTCGCGACCAGCACGCCCAATTCAAGCTATCGATACACGCCGAGTTACAGCGTGTCGGCGTCAGTTGAAAGTGATCTGGGAGCGACCTGGAAAGCCGGTGTCAGTGCGGTTGCGTCCCAAACCAGAACGTCGGCGAGGTCACGGCAGGGTGCCACACGCAGCATTCTCGGTTTTTCGAACTGGCTGCGGTCCCTTGAGGTCAATGCGGATGGCCGTCTGATGAGCCTGCCCACCGGTGACCTAAAGCTTGCTGTAGGTGCAGGAATTCGAGAGGAGGGGTTCCGTCAAGCTCAACCGGGCGCTTCGAACTATATTAGGGTCGAACGTGATGTGAAATATGCCTTTGGGGAGCTTCTAGCCCCGTTGGTGCAACCGTCAGAAACTCGCAGGGGATTGCACGCCTTCGATGTAAGCTTGGCGACTCGAACCGAAGAATATTCGGATTGGGGACGCACCACCAATCCGAGGTTCGGGTTCCGGTACTTGCCACTTAACGATCTGACTGTTCGCGGAACATGGGGGAAGTCCTTCAAATCGCCCTCATTCTACCAAATGTATCAGTCGTCGGAGGCTATTATCTTCAACGCCTCAAGTTTTGGCCTAAGCGGCGGCGGCACGGTTATGGTGTCGTCAGGTGGCAACCGTTTCCTCAAGCCGGAGAAAGCCAAGACGTGGACAATCGGAACCGACTATCGACCCGCGTCGGTAAAGTCGCTCAGCCTTTCGGCGACGTATTTTAATATCGACTATACCGACCGCGTGGTGACACCCGTATCGCCCTTGAGTGCAGCCTTCTCTAACCCGCTTTTCGCGCCCTTTATCAATCGAGCACCGACACTTTCCGATATTGCCGTTCGCGAGGCCTATGCTTCAGCACTCGTCAATTTTTCCGGCGGTGCCTACAGCCCATCGAACGTCAAAGCCTTGGTTGACACGCGGCTTGCCAATGCGACGTCTCAGAAAGCAGAGGGCGTTGACCTGAGCTACCGCCAGTCCTTCGACGTGCTCTCCGGTAAAATCGCGCCATTCGTTAGTGGCTCGTGGCTCAAGATCAAACAGAAGACCATAGTCACCTATCCGGAAGTCGAGTTGACAGGGACTGTCGCCAATCCGTCGGAGTTTAAAGGGCGGGCGGGCTTCACGTTTGATCGTGCCGGGCTCTCAGCGACCACGATCATCAATTATGTGGCTGGCGGCATCGATACGGGTATGACTCCGAATACCAAGATTGCGTCATGGACAACGGTCGACGGCAATATCGCCTATCGGTTCCAGAGGCAGGAGGGGGTCCTTTCCGGGCTGGCCATTTCCTTGGCCGCCTCGAACCTGTTCGACAAGGACCCGCCAATCGCGCTCAGCCCTTCCAAGCTCTACACCGGCATCTACTACGACAGTACGAATGCTAACGTGCTGGGGCGCGTTGTGACCGTGAGCCTGTCGAAGGCGTGGTAGGTCATGAGATCCATCATTCTTGCCGGTCTTGTCGGGTGTGCGCTTGTCGCACCCGGCATAGCCTCTGCTGCATCTAAGTATTGCTCCGATTTACTGCCAGGCTTGCCGGAACTGAATCAAAAACGGCGTATCGAAGCCGAAGACTTGGTTCGGTTGAGGGACATTGGTCCCAATTGGTCTTCGGCACGCGAGCCGATGTTGAGCTTGTCGCCTGACGGCACGAAGCTGGCATTCGCGATGTATCGGGCGGATATTGCGAGCAACAGCTATTGTAGCGGGGTGTTTGTCCTCGATACCGAGAGCGGTGCTCCACCTAAACTCGTTAGCGAGGGCGGTGTGTACTTCTTCCTACAACGGTCGAGTTACGGCATCGCCAGTTTCAAGGATGCGTCAGTTGCGACCGTAGTGCCGCAATGGACACCGGACGGACGGTCACTCGCTTTTCTTCGTGAGGAGAACGGCCGTGTTCAAGTCTGGAGCGTTTTGGCCGACGGCGGTCAACGGCGCCAGCTTACGAATGAGCCGTACAACATCGAAAATTTTGCATGGACGGCCAATGGGAAGGCTATTGTGTTTTCCGGCAGGCCTGAGCTTGAGTCAAAGAAAGAAGAGTTAAAAGAGGAAGCTAAGGTAGGATACCTTTACGATGAGCGGTTCGCGCCCCGCCTCGGAAATACGCCGCAGATTCTGGAACCTGTAGTCGTCCAATACCAAACTATGGACGTTGAAACCCGAACGTTGCGCGCCGCGACCGGCCCGGAAATCGCTCTGCTGACGGAAGGTTCGAGGGCAATCTTCGACAAGGACGCCATGGTCACCAGCCTTGGTGCCCACGGCGCAAAGGCGTGGACCATGGGAGACAAGGGTGACCCTACCTACAGCCCCACAACCTTATTTGCTCAGACAGCTTCTGGACGGAGCGGCAAATGTTCAGATGCCGCCTGTGACTCAGTGCGCGCCCTCTGGTGGCTCTCAGACGGAGAAACGCTGATTTTCCTTCAGCGGAAACCGTACGGCAACCAGAAAACCTACTATCGCTGGCGTGTCGGAGCGGCCTCACCGACGCTTCTTCTCCGAACGACGGATGTAATCGGGGAATGCACACCGCATAAGCGCGGGCTTATTTGTCTTCACGAAGCTTCACGGCAACCCCGCCGCATTGTCACGTTCGACGCTTCAAATGGTAAGATTTTCCCGGTTTTCGATCCAAATCCGGAATTTAAATCCATTCATCTGGGGTCGGTCGAACGCCTTACGTGGCGGAATGAGCAGGGCGTCGAGACGTTCGGAGATCTTGTGCTACCACCAGATCATAAACCGGGACAAATCCACCCATTAGTCGTCACTTCGTATTCGTCAAATGGCTTTTTGCGCGGCGCGACGACCGATGAATATCCGATTCAACTATTTGCCAGTCGGGGGTATGCGGTCTTATCGTTCAGTCGGCCGCTGCAAGCGGGAAAAGTGCTCGGCGGGAAGTCCTCACTTGAGATCAGCCATTTGGATCGCAAGGACTGGGCTGATCGGAAACTTGTCCATTCCTTGCTGTTAAGTGGCGTAGAGGCGGTCCTGTCGAAGGGCGTAGCTGATCCCAAACGGGTCGCCATCACGGGAAGCAGTGAGGGGGCGGCGCTCACACAATGGGCGATCCTGCACAGCAATGTTTTTAGCGCAGCAATAATGACCAATTGCTGCTTAGATCCAATACTACGAAAAACCCTAAACGGGCCTCAGATTATTGCAAAACTTAAGGCGGAGATCGGCGAGCCTGATCTCACAGACACTGACCAATTAGCCTACTGGAAGCCGATGTCCATGAGGCTGAATGCTGATAAGATGAATGTTCCTCTGTTGCTCGAGCTTTCCGAAAACGAATACATGATGGCAACTGAAGGTCTCACAGCCTTGTCAGAAAAAAACAAAACAGTGGAAGCTTACGTGTTCCCTGACGAGTACCACGTGAAATGGCAACCCCTTCACCGCTTAGCCATCTACAACCGAAATCTTGAATGGCTCGATTTCTGGTTTAAGGGCGTGGAAAATCCTGACCCCGCCAAAATCAAGCAAAATGAGAGGTGGCGGAAATTGCGAGACGCCAGGCCACACTAAGGACCCAAAACCGCTTCCCAACCCCGAGCCGCCGTCAGGCAGACTTCCGAACGGGGACCTTCCGAGTCCAATGCCGCGCCCAGGATTCAGCCTCTGCCAGCTGGAGTAAGCGTGGTGCGTCGTTGGTCTTGGAGTGGAAGAATTCGCCAAGGCTCAGTTCCAGGGCTGTTCGATCTACAAGACCTTCATAACAGAGGCACCCATCGAGAAGGTGTTCCCTGACGGCCGTCATGTTGGCCGCGAGCAGGTCTGTTGCGAATGTGTCCGGGCCAGCCTTGCCTTTTCTGTAAAGTATCTCCCGGGGGAGGTCGTCCGAATAAGCGTCGCGAACAGGCGAGCGATTTCGCCCCCCTCGGAGCCACTCCCAAGTCGGGATGGCTAAAGCAGCCTCAACGATCGGCTGAGACACAAGTGGGGTGATCTCGTCGACCGTGAGGTTTCGTGCCGAAGGTTCAAGATTATCAATAATTCGAAGAAGCATGGCGATATGGACGGCTTTACCGGGGAGGCCGCTATCGGGAAGGTCCAGCCATGGATGATCGAAGAGGGGTGTAGTCGCTGTTGCTTCAGTCAGGAACCGGTTATTCCGCCTCCAGGAATAGGCATTGGACCGTGCTCTGTGCCGTCTGAGCGCCATCGCTACGACGTCCCAGACACTTGCACCCGAAAGATCGCAGATATCGCGGATGGTCGTGAGGACCGCAGGTGTCAATCCTTCAGTATAGATCCGGTCCAGAAGCGGCGTAGCCGACTGTGAGTAGCAAAACACATTGTCGCCGCCGCGACCGGTGAAATAGGCGCTGTCCCGCCCATCCGGCAAAACGCCTTTCACAACTTGGGTGCTTACCTGAGACATGGCCCCGCCCATTGGCCGGGGCAGATGGAGGCTCACCCCACGGAGAAAATCAACCTCCGATGGTTCGTAGATTTTCTCGATAAGGGGAATGCCGAGGGAATGCGCCAACACCCTCGCATAGACGCGTTCGTCGCCGTCGGGGGTCCGCGTGGCCATGGTCATGAAGGTTACCGAGGAATGCCTGGCAGCAAGCGCTGCAGCCACGACAGAGGAATCCAGGCCTCCAGAGATACCCAGTAAAATATTGGCGTACTGTCCTGCCCAAGCTCCGATAGCGCCTGAAATAGTGTCCTTTAGCTCCGCCCGAATTTCCCCGGCTTTTCGGTTCATTCGCTTCCCAACATGATCCCAAGGAGACCAGTAGGGATGACTTTCGGACTTGTCAGACTGGAGGGATAGAGCAAATCCGGGTAGTAGCTCGAATAGCCCGGTTAAAGCTGTGCGCGTAGACTTGATACCGGCGGACCTAAGCTGATGGGCCAATGCACGCCAATCAACGATAGGCTCGAAAAAGCCACTGCTGATCAGGGCTTCGACGTCCGAAGCAAAGACCCAGAATGGGTGCTTGAAGAGGTAGTAGCAGGCGGCCTGAGCGGACGGGTCCCTGATTATCGATATGTTACCGTCTTCGGAGGGGACAAAGGCCACATAGCCCCCCCAATATTCTTTCATGAGGGCGCGGCCCGAGGATCGGACAAGCCTCGCTGTCTGCGCTGCACCGAATTTTGAGATTCGTTTGGGTCGATCTTCACGTGAGAACACGGTGCCTATCGCAAGGCCGTCAGTGCCCTCCATTTTGATTATGTCGCGGTCATATTCCACGAACACCGTGAGACTACTCGACACATGTGAGGCAGTCAGGCCTGTAAGCGCTTCGAGCGCCTTGGGCACAAGCGCCCATTCATCAGCAGTGGCACTCACTATCGCCAGATAACGGGTCGCCATTCTATATCACCATGATTGGGGTATAGGGGAGGACGCCCTCCACCGTGTCATTCAACACCGTTTCGTCCATTTGCAGCCATGCATGAGCGCCGAAGTTGTGTGCTCGGACGCCAATCACGAACGAGGGAAGGCAACTGCGCCTTGCTAAGAACCGAAACATGGCGATTGACCGGCGCAGGCATTGATCGCCGGTAGGTACAATATGCTGAGACAACTGAAAGGCCCGGGCCCATGAGCCCATGCTACGCTGAGTAAGGCTACGGGCGGCGGGTTGCCGTCGAGCCGCTTCCCTCCGAATGCCTCTCAGAATTTTAGCTATTGGTACCGTCTTCAGATCGAGGCCGGCGAGGGCTTGATCGATAGTCGCCTCTGCGACTGCTGCCCAAGTACTTGCTTCCTGTGGAGCCTCCAACAGGCTGGTGACTGGCCGAGAAAGGGTGGGAGCCGGGGATACCCCACGTTCGGTCAGGTCATTGTTCAGGACCCGTCTGGCGACGAGCGCGTCAATGGAAGGTGTGTCCTCAGCATTTTGTGCGCCACCAATAAAGTTCACGAACGCGGTATTCATTGGTGCCGGTAACGCGAAAAACCGATCGAGGTCTGTGTCGAACAGGATGGTCTGGCCATCGCAGATACAGAAGTGAATGTGGTCGGACACGGAAAAGGTCATCGAGATATCCGCTAGAATGACGAAGGAGCGACGTGGCAGCACTCCATCGGATTGCTTTTGGCAATTGGGGTCAGTCGGCCCTCAGCTCTGGCTGCGGTCGAAACTCACCTAAGTCAAACTCGAGGAGGTTCACGGGACCGCCCCGAGCAATTTGCAGCGTTCCACTCCCAAGGTTGATTAGGTCGAATTCCACCGCCTATAGGTTTTCGTGTTCAACCATGGTCACTTCCAGAAAATGAGTGCGAGAACCGATATCCTCGCACTCCAGTTGGTCACTCGATGGACAAGCCGGGGGCTTGGCGCCACTCGGCCATGTCGAAATCGGTCTGATGCTCTTGGGAGCCACCCTTGATTTCGACAGTGGCGCGACCCAGATCAACCAGGTCTGGTGCCCGCGAAGTGTGGTCTTCAATCTTAGACATGTTCAGTCTCCATTATTCGAGGCCATGCTAGGCATGACCAGATCCTCGGGGCATGATCGTCAAAAGACAAACGTCATGCGCCCTCCTGTAATGACCAAGTTCACGCTGAGGCGAGTGACCTATCTTCGAGCTAGGCCTTCGGCCTGGCACGCCATATCTCAGGTCAGGTCACCCGCAGCTGAAGTTTGGCCCATTCGTGCCGGGTTAGTTCTCGCGACTGTGGAGCTTAGTCGCCGAGCAGCCCCGGTTCCTGACGATAGTCTTGCAGATCGAAGTCAATCTTGTTGACGGGGCCGCCACCCTTGGTTTCGACGCTGGCGCGGCCCAGATCGATCAGGCCTTGGGTTTCGGAATCACGAGCGGTATTTTCGAGCTTACGCATAGACTTACCCTCCATTTCTGAAAGTCATGGTCATTCATGACGATTTGAGGATAAGCCACAACCTCTGATATCGGGACCTAATAATGCCCGGACCGCGCATTGGTTTGGTCGCGGTAGCAACTAAATTTTTGCAAGGTTTTCACGACATAGGGCAGGCGATCAGGCCTGCCAGAACTTCGGTCGCCCGACGCGGCTGGAATTAAATCTATCGACGATACTGGTAGTTCTCGCGAGCTTCATCGGAAGCCCCTTCAACCCCGCCCCGGTCGGCGTAGAGGACAGTGACAAGCCTTGGCACCAGTTGGAGGCGGAGGAGGTGGTAGTCCTTCAGTCTCTCTCTGAGGATCTGCCAGTCTTTTGCAGCGCAGGCCTTAATGAGCCCTTCCAACTCAACCTGCAAATCGTCGATCAGGAGTGGCTCTGCCAACCGTATAGCGTGAAGCTCGTCATTGACGTGCTCCATCGTCCGCCGGGCCCGTTCCCCTCCGGATTTGGCGATCTCGCGGAAAAGCGCCTCAGTGGTCACGAGCACATTGCCATGTGCGAGGTTGCTGGGAAGAGGCGCAATCGTCCTGCCGACCACTTCGGCTTCCTCGGTTCCCAGGATCAGTTCGCGGAGGCTGAACCCGATCAGATCGCGGACGTGATCCTCGGTGACATGCGGCAAATAGTAGCCGCCATGAGAGGTGTTCTTGAGCAGTCCTTCGCCGACGAGGCGGTTGACGGCATTGCGCACGGGCGTATCACTGGCTTTGTGGCGCACTCGTATTTCGGAAAGGTCGAGCTGGTGTCCAGGCACATAGTCGCCGCGAAGTACTTCTTTGCGCAATTCTCGATACACTCGATTGAGAGTGGGAGCCTTATCTTTCATACGCGTGCCAACCCTCCGAAATCGATTGAGTAATAGCGCCTCACGCCCGCCAAACCCCCCAATGTGCGATTATTTCAGATTGATCTATCTGCCAATTCCCCTGAAAATAGCATGGGACACTGTGCGAAACAATCATAAGATTCGCGCTATCGTTGATCTAGTCTCTTCAGGCGTGTGTTCATTGCGCCAGATGGAAGAATAGGCTGCGGCACAGCCCAGGATAGCGGTGAATAAATGTGAGCCTATTTATTATAAAAAGTGGCCAAATATCCTATTTATATTTCCCATGATGCGGACTAATCAAATGTAATCTTTGGTTCGGGGAAATTTCCTGAGAAATATTGATCGTTAAAATTTACTGATTTATTTGCCTGTGCAAAAAACGTATTGAAAAAGTACCGATGCATCCGAATTATAGGTGCACTTATACATAAAATATCGTGGCTGCGCGCTTTCGATCCAGATACTGCATCCGGTATTGGGTTGCGTTTTGTTTTCAAAATTGTAGTTTCGTAACCCATTAAATTCTTTCCGAAAGAGGCGAAACCTAATGGCTGCCGAAGACAACACGCCAAACCCTGTTGATATTCATGTCGGCTCTCGGATTCGCATGCGGCGTAAGTTTCTGAGCCTGTCGCAAGAGCAGCTGGCTGCCGGAATCTTGCTGACGTTTCAGCAAGTGCAGAAATACGAACGCGGCACCAACCGGGTAAGCGCCTCCAAGCTCTACGATATAGCCACGACACTCAAGGTGCCCGTCGCCTACTTCTTTGAGGGCTATAGCGATGCCCAAGCAGCAGATAATTTCTCAGAATCGCATTCTGAGCAGGTCGTTCACGGATTCCTCAAAACAAGCGAGGGTATCGAGCTTGCTGAAGCCTTTCCGCGCATCCGGAACCCAAAGCACCGGCGCAAGGTCCTTGACCTTGTGCGAGCGCTATCAGACGAAGAGTGATGGCGTCGCTGACGAATAGATACGAACGAACCGGGACGAGAGCTAGTCGAAACTGGGATATGCATATCGTCCAGAACGGCCGAAATCGTCCGGAGAAAAGGCCTCGGGATATTTCTGACAGTTCGAAGGGTTGCGGCGTTACGCGAGCAAGGTTATCAGCCATGACAAATGACAATGAGGAATACTATGGCTGACGACTTCAATGCCATCGATCGGACCGTAGATATTGTCTCGGCATACGTCGGCAACAATTCGGTTTCACCCTCGGAAGTCCCGGCGCTCATAAAGTCAGTGCATATCGCACTTTCATCGACTTTGACCTCGGGCGGAGCTAAGAGCGAACCTGAAGCGAAGATTTTGCGCCCAGTGTCGGTCAAGAAGAGCATCACGCCTGACTACCTGATTTGTCTCGAAGATGGCCTGAAGTTCAAATCCCTCAAGCGCCATTTACAGACGAAATACGGCCTTAGCGCCGAAGCCTACCGCCAAAAGTGGAACCTCCCGTCTGACTACCCGATGGTGGCCCCCGCCTATTCCGCTTCACGTTCATCAATGGCGAAGGCGCTGGGGCTTGGCCGTAAGCCGGTCGAAAATCCGGTCGTGCCAGTGAAGCCAAAGCGCGGTCGGAAAGCGAAAGCGGTTGCCAAAGAATAGCGCAATCCCAAAGCGCCCCTGTCCGTCGTCAATGATTTTGAGCCGCCCTCGTCATACTCATGCCAAGCATTGCCATAGCATCCGCCCGCGTTTTTCCGGTTTGACCGTTGAGAGCAACATCAATCATAATTTCGGAGAGAGCAGCATTGATAAGAGCGTTCGGCTTTCCCTCAATAAGCGGAGCAATCTGCTCCTTGATTTGGCTATAAAGCTCGAAAGCAGTCGATTTATCATCCATGTCACCCTCCGTAACTCAACCATATGTAGGCACATATTCGTGCGTTTGAGTATCACCCGAACGGGTGATTAAGATACCGGCAGCTAAGGGGGCAGGGGGGCATGCGCGGGCCCATGGCGCTACGCCGGCGGGCCGGATTGACCTTTCTCACGAAGTGCTCAGCGATTCCCCTCCAAGGGCGAAGGGAAAACCAGCGTTCGCAAGCTGATGATTTCATACGACAACTACAGGGCTGAACTTGGCGCGATCGAATAGGTTCCGGAATTCGACGACATGATTACCTTTGGAAAGAAAGGGAAGGTCATACCGAGGGATTGATCAACAGAAGCCGGAGATATGGTATTATATTACCATATCGCATAATAAACATTATGAGAAATTATATTCTATATACAACACGTTAAAATGATTACACAACTTTGCAAATGAGATTTTATTGCTCATCAGCAGCCACTTGCGCGAGTGAGATAGTCTCAGAAATCCGCTCGAACTCTCGCAGATTTCCGGTTGGTTGGCTGCAAGATAATTAACTACTCTGACGTTTCCCAAAAGAGCGGCCACAAAGCCGCACATCAGAATGTCGACCTCCGCACAGCTCTCCAGGACGTTGCGGGTTTGGTAATATCTGGCCAAGCCATCTTTAAGGGACCCCGTAGCGATGGTTGGTATGAAAGGCTATGACATCGGTTTAAATTAGCCATCCTTCGCAGTCCCGACGAAGCATTAGTTTGATTTCGCCATTTCCTGACGCTAGAGTTATTCTGCAATCAATACGCGCAAGGAGCTACATTGGGCATTTGGAATTCAAGCCCTCACCCAATTTCGGACCTCAGAGATTGGCAAAAGGCAGGACGACTTGAGGTTAGGCCCGATTTTCAACGCCGCGAGGTGTGGAGTCCTGCTGCCAAGATAATGCTCATCGACACAATCTTGCGCTCAGTCCCTATGCCGAAAATGTTTCTGTGGAATGAAGTCGTAAAGGATAGCACGCATCGACGTGTTATCGACGGACAGCAGCGCATACTCGCTATTTTGGGTTACTTAGATGACCAGTTCGCACTAGATTTGCCGTACGTCGGTCCATACCAAGGCATGAAATTTAGCGAGCTTCCTGATTACGAGCGTACGAAAATTCTTCAATATCGGATCGACTACAACGAAGCCATTGGTTTCGAAGAAGCGGAAGTACGTGAGGTATACTCACGTGTTAATAAGTATTCCCTTCCTTTGAATAAACAAGAACTGAGAAAGGCGGACTTTCCTGGTCAATTTCTTGAATTGGCGTCGGAGCTTTCACTAAATGATTATTTGGATGAAGCCAAGGTATTTTCCGTTGCACAGCGTCGCCGGATGGGTGATGTAGAGTTCACGTCTGAACTATTAGCGGGCATGTTAGAGGGGCCTCAAGACAAGAAAGACGACCTCGACTATTTTTATTCGCGATACGCGGATTGGGATTCAGACGGTGTCTCTAAAGCAAAAAAGGAATTTCAAGCCGTAGTCTCGGATTTGGAGTTAATCTTTGATGAGAAAATTTTTCCCCTTCGGATGACAAGGTTTAAGCAAAAGGCGGATTTTTATACGCTATTCCTGTCGATACTTGAGTGTCATCGCGCCGGCTTTGGGCTTGGCCAGAAACCGCTCGATCCCCTCCGCGGGGACCTTAGACTTTTAGATGAGCAAATTGCGCCAGAATCTGATGTGGACGTACTGCGTGAATACGCAATTAAATGCGTCTCGCAAGCCAACAGTGTTTCTAGTCGCGCTTGGCGTCGCAATTTCCTCATGGAAATTATAAGTGGCACTTACCGGCCGTCATATCCTTCCCCAGCCGTGGTGGAGCGCCTAAAAGCTATTGTGTTGCAAAGCAATGTCGCCGGTCAGAGTCACTTATTTGACCTGTGCGGCGGCTGCGGTAAGCAATTCACGGATCAACATGGTGCTGAGCGAGAAATGTTCTGGCCCGAGGACTCGAGCACTTTCCAAATGTCGAATGCTCTTTGGTGTGCTGCCGAGTGTAAGGGCGATATGGGGGCCAAACTTTAATGGCGATATTGTTTGCCGGCCGGTCAGCAACGCCGTCAGAGTTTGTCGAAGTTCCTGACGTCGTCGTTGCTTCAAATGGCCGACATTATGAAATAGGAGATCGGATCGACGCAGGCGGCAACGGTGTTGTCCACCAATGTACCGACGTGGCTGATGGAGGTGCCTATGCGATCAAATTTCAACTGGATTTACGCAATAATAGAAGGCTTCGATTTGCGCGCGAGCAAGAATTGATCTCCAGTCTTCATCATGACCATTTGATCGTATACGATAATCATGGCCAAATAGACGGAATTAAAAAGCGTAGAGGTCATGCAGGAGGAAAAGGTGTAACTGCCCCGACCGATACGACCCTACCTTTCATTGTAATGGGATTGGCGAACAGCAACCTGACCGGTTTGGTAAAAAGTAACTCAGTCCAGCCCGAGGTCTTCACGGCGCAGTTCAGGGGTCTTGCACACGCTCTAGGAGAGCTACACAAGAAAGCGGTTCATAGAGATATTAAGCCCGACAACATTCTAGTGATCGGTGATAGATGGGTTTTGAGCGATTACGGGCTTTGCCACCCACACGATTTGGATGAGGCAGACCGATTTACTCCCGATTGGGAAGTTGTCGGCCCAAGGTACTGGATGTCTCCGGAAGCGAATAACCGGAGTATTGGACGATCAGACGTGATATCTCCAGCTTCCGACGTTTTTCAACTTGCTTCGGTATTTTGGTTTGTAGTCAATAGGAGTCATCCAACCGGAATTTTGACCCGGTCAGATTGGCAAGGTCCGGACGCGTTGTTTGATCCAATCTTCGAAGCCCTTCATCATGACATCACGCTTAGGCCATCAGACGGGACCGAATTCGCCGCAAAAATCGACGCCGCTATACACAGCTAGCTCGACCGCAGTTATTGAAAATGACCCAAGCGATGTAACGCTTCAAAAATGGCGAGGCGCTTTTCTTCAGAGCATCGTTTCGTCGCCGTACTAATGTCGGTTCGGTTATCAACGCTGCCATCAGGATTTCGCCTTGCCGCTTTAGCGTGAGCAATCCAACAGTCCTGTGGAACAAAACCGTGCCTGGTTTTCACATAGGTTTTAATCTCTTTATAGGTCGCCAAGGTTTCCATCCCTACGTTTAAAGTAACGACTCTACTTATGGCAGATTACGCAGCCGCCTGACGCTTCATCGATGCCATATATGTCATCGATGGACTCAGGCAAGCCGGCCGCCAAAGGATTGCGGTTGCGGCGGTCGCGCAGGCGCAAGACTCTGCGTTCATAGTCAGCCTTTATTTGTTCGACCCGTGCTGGTTCGATAAGTTCCGGCAAACTCTCGCCTTGGCTCCAAGTAAAGGGCGAACCGTCTTTTAACGCGGTTTTCTCGTACCCTACTGCCTCTTCGAAACGATCCGGATGGTGCTCCGCCAGGCGAACCCATTCAATTTTTTGCTGGAAGAAACAGAAAGTGCAGCCTGACCGAGAGCGCCATTTGTAATATTCTGGCTCGCCTACATCTGCCTGGTCCAGCATCTCAATCACGCCCTGCCGATCAATACCAGCTTCACGCAGTGGCAAATGTACCCGCATATTTGGGTGAGTGGCCTGATAGCCTTCGCGGGTCGGTTCGTCGGCTCGGATAGCCACGTACGAATGGATTATTGTCCCGCTTTCCAAATCGGGGCGAATCCATTGCTCAAGCGGTCGCAGCTTTAATTGTCGGGTGCACCACCTTGTTCTCGCCGAAGGCAAAAAGTGGCCGTATTCGTCCAACCAGAAATCGAAGTCGCGATCAGGGTTCAGGCGAAGAATTGGCTTGCCTAGAAAGCCCTCAAGGCGATCAAGGAAGGTGTAGACCTCTGGCAATTCCTTGCCGGTGTCAGTGAAGAAGTATTCCAGTGGAAGGTCAGGATAATGCTGGCGCATATAAACTGCCAAAGCCGCACTATCTCGCCCCCCAGATACACCTAATATATGCCGTTCAGGATGGGTCATGCGACCTCTGTTTCTTCATTTGCGGCGGCCAAGCTGGCCACTACCCTTGCCAGCGCCGCAAACTGTATGCGGCCATGCTGGTCGTCACTGCTAAGGGTCTTAAGCAATCGCTCCGCGAGATCAGTAGCTTCAGACCGTTCGGCCTCCGTGAGGATAAATCGTCGCAACAGGGGCGGCATCTTAGGATCAACGCCGACAACGAGCGCGAGCGCTTCGGTATTCGAATGGCGGTTCCGCACCGCGGCCAAAACTTCAAGCTCACGGAACTGACGGCCGTACCTTGCGAGTTCGAGGAAGGCTTGGTCGCGGTCTCGATCCGACCAGCTATGAGCTGGTTTATGGATCAAAAGGCTTGCGATACCTTCGACGTCCCCAGCCTCTCCATCGAATGCCGCTGCTCGCATCGCGAACGCATCGAACCGGAAATCATTCGTCAGGTTCTTGATCGGTTGCAGCCGATCTTTGAGGCCTGCAAAGCTCTGCGGGTCAACTGCCAAGGCGCGAGCCAATGCCGCCTTAAGTTGATCCAACAAGACGCCATACAAGCCTTCCAGCTCAACAAGTGATTGGTAGACCAAATCAGCCGACAGATCGTCTCCCAAGGCTCCTGGCAGGTCTTCAAACAACAACGCTTCTGGATCAGTCGCTTTCAACACGATCGACCGGACTCGAAGAGTCGATGCGCTTGCCGTCTCCGTTCGCTTGGAATACGTCGGGAGTGACGCGAACCGTCGAAAGATTGCTTGGGCAATAGGTAGAGATGACGTCTCATCACCGAGACCCAACCGCGTAGATAGCCCGTTCAAGAAAGCCATCTCGCGGATTGACCTATCGATACGGCGAAGACGTATCTCCGCAGGCTTCTGAAGCATCTTATCAACAAAAACTTCGTCTAAGCCGGTTTGGAAGATGCCTTCGACATACACGGCGAGGCGGTTGCGACTGGCCAACAGGTGCGCAAGAGCCAATGCCGGCATAATACCCGCCTTCATTCCATAAGGGGGCTTTGACCAAACACTATAGAGCGCTTCAAGGGAGATATCCTTGACCTTATCCAACTCCTCCCAAGCCGTGATTAAGCTATTACCCGCTTCACTATCGTCAGGGCCGCAAAAATCAAATTTTCCGGGTTTGACCTCTTGGTGGAGGCCGAACGGTTTAATCACTGTTAGGTAAAGGCCCATCTCGATCGGGTAGCCATCAATGCCAAGGTCCGGCGAGTCTGACTTCGTTACCATTGCGTGCAGCAGGGCGCGTAACCCAGCCATCGCACTGGTAGAAGGCTTGTCTCTTTGAAGAAGTTCGCTTTGTAGGATTGGCGCCTTTGCGTAGGTCCTATCCGCAAGTTCGGTAGCGACAATCGCTAATGGCTCACGAAGCGGCTTGGCGGGATCAGGTGTCAGATACCAGCGAGCAGCGTCTAAAGCGGTTTCAAGATCACGATGAACGCTATCAACGGCGGCCGACCGCCGGCCGGCGACTTCCCGGCGAGCGATGCGATCACCCTCCAGCTGAGGATATTCACGATGCACCCGCTCGACCGCGAACAATTCCAGTGCGCTTTCGCGGAGACCATAGCTTCTGCTCGCCCCACCTACGGCGGCAATGGCGCCCAACTTATGCAGCTCTTTAGCAATCGATTTGCAGACACGATCAATTTCACCCGCATCCTGAGAGCCGCTGCCGAGCATCAGCACGATTGTCCCAGCACCCGCACCCTGCTTTGCTGCAATGTCCGCTGCCATTTTGGCGGGCTTGTCTGACTCTGAAATTAGATGAATGGCAATTTCGAATGTGCGGAGTGCTCCGGTTCTGAAGTAATGCCGTTTCGCTGCAACAAACCCCATCCCTACGCGCTGCGGAATACCACGCACCTGATCTGGCGTAAGTGGCGCACGCGCTCTTGAAATCGCATCTTCCAGGTCAAAATCGCTGCCGGCGAACAGCGCGTAACCGTTCAAGCGCGGCTGTTTCGTTAAGACCGCCCAATCAAGGAGGTCTTGAATTGCACGCTTGCGCTCGTCGTCGGATACCCACGGAGTTGCCGCCGCTAAAAAATCGTCAGCCAAGGCCAGGCCTGAACCGTTACGGAAAAATTCGATCGCGGCAGCACATTTTGTAAGGGCGACGTGTAAAGAAGTGCCCTTGGCACCCGCTCGCTCTATGGCCTCGAACGCCAAGCTGAATCGGGAGCTATCAGACCCACCAGTTAAGACCATTCCAAAATTGAATGCCAGATAATCCCAAAGACGATCGGGGCCATACGTCTCGTCATCCGTGGCAGATTTGAGAAAGTCTTGGAATCCGGCCGGTTCAGCCGAACTTAGGAACCCGAATACGCTTCGTTCGTTCTGAGCGAACCTTTGGCGAGAAACTGGACCCAACAGCATGGCCGTCACGGGATTTAATGGCCAGGCCGAAGCTAAGGCATTTGTAAGCTGGTCAATATCGGTCGGCCGCCGTTTTGCTACGGCATCGGCAACCGAGGCCGCAAGAGACTTGGCGGCCGCCGGTCGTGCCGTGCAGGAAATCGCCTTAGATAACAACGAGACTGTTTCATCCGCCGCCGCAAGAAACGATATGTCCTGATATCGCCCTTGGACTTTGGCCCATTCTTGCCGGGCATCACGCGCGGCCCTGGCAGCGTATTGATCAAATGATTGGTGAAGAATACCAACAACGACCAGCCTGCCTTTGCTTCGGGAACTCCTCTCAGCAATGTCTTGCAAAAGGTGGATGTCACCACCAGAGGCCGCCTCGTGCTCCAGCATTTTGCCAAGTTCATCAAGTATAAGGAGAAGGCCGCTGCGACTTTTGGAGGACTCGGACGCCAGCATCTCAATAAGCGCATCGTCACTTGCGATCGCCTTTTGGAACGTCCGGTCCGTCCAACCCAATGCTATGCGCGCCGACTCTCCAATCGCGGCACGAAGGCCCGCTCTGCTCCCCGTCACAGGGACGACGGCCCAAGGACCATCATCTTCTGGAAAGGCCTTGGTGAAGTTGGCCGTTAAAGCCTTTCCAGCAATTGCCTTGGCAATTTTCCGGTTGTCGCTCGCCCCGGCGACTAGGTTAGCCATTAGCAGCGCCGCGCTTGACTTCCCGCCGCCGTAGGGTCCCGTCCAAGTAAACGCACCCTGCTTGCTATCGATTTGGGCATGAGCAAGCGTGCTCAATGCTTTTTCAACGCTCGCCTGCAACACATACCCGATCAGAGGTGGCGTACCGTTTAAATCAGCATCCAAACGTGCAGACCGAGCGAATCGACGGTTTATCTCAACGAAATCAGCTAAAGCCATTAGGCCACCGCCTTTAAGGCATTTGCAGGATATGACTTTTCGATAAGGGCCATACGATCCACCGCCCCTGTACGCTGTATTTGCCTAAGCCCCGCGGTATCCGTCCAAATCCAAGCACCGTCGGTTACTTTCTCCATCGCGATGAGGCGTGTCACCACGCTATCCTCATCTAGCTTAAAGACACGACCTGGAGAGCCTGGGGCATAGCAAATATGCTCTACAGTCAGCGTATTTCCGCCGCCAAACCGTTCCCAAAACTCCGCCAGAGCGTAGGCAAAAATGGAGTCCGATAGCGACGGCTTTGGTCCGCGAACGAACTCAAACCAGCCACCGAACCGCGCCTCTCTGATGAGGCCAAGTTCAGCTAATAATGGCTCCGCCGCATCCTCGGACGCCGCACCGTCGCGACGAACATAGCTGCGCAAAAACACTTCCACGTCACGCTTAATGGTACCGATAGTAGCCCTTCGGTCCCTCGCCTCTAAAATTCCAAAAATGTCATCGACCAACGTTGAGTGATCGAACTCATTCGCAGCCATACCATTGAAGGCATAGTAGGCAGTGGTAGTATATTGGGGCGTTGAAGCCATCGCCCAATGTGTCAGCCACACCGTCGCAGGCCTTTCAATATATGGGTCTGCCCCATCGTCCGAAAGGATCGCGGTGCCCAATGGCGTAGGGCGGAGCTCTTTCCCCGCCTCCTCTACAAAGCCCGACGCCAGCGCCCAATAACGCATGGCGACGGCCATATTCCGCCCCACCCCAAAGCGCGCGATTGCAGAACGTTCTTGAAATGTTCCTGAGGGCGCGCCATACTGCACGGCGTCATAAGCCTTCTTCAGCCACAGAATGCGCAGCGGGAAGGTTTCGTGACCGGCAAATTGCAACGAGTCGGCCGAATCAAATAGAGCGTGTTTCATGCTCCTGCTTGTACCGCCTACTGGCGGGCTTGTCCAGTGGGACGCCTCAAATGGTCGATCGCACGAGCCAAAATAAATGCAGATTCAATCGCGTCCTGTTTAGAATTGTATCTGCTGAAGTATAGTCTAAATATTGATTTGGCGATAACTTGACTAAAACCCATGCTCATGAGCACGTGGGAGGGAAAAACCTGTCCAGAATTGCAGGCCGATCCCGTGGAAATCGACACATCTCGCTGTATGATCTCGACCAAATCATCTGCGATTATTCCATCGACCTTTAAGCATACGGTTCCCGGCAGCGTTTCTGAATTTTGAGTGATGATCTCTACATCACTATTCAGTCTAGTTAGTTCGCCCAAGAATGTATTGCGCAAGAGCGTGCCGTGAGCCGCATCCAAGTCCATGCGCGACGCCGCTAGCCGAGCAGCCATTCCAAGTCCCGCAATAATGGGTACGGGCTCAGTTCCTGGCCGTATCCCGGTTTGCTGGCCGCCGCCAAATGCCAGCGCCTTGGGCATCAATGCAGAGGCAGAAATAAAAACGGCCCCAATCCCCATTGGGCCGTACATCTTGTGACCTGAGAGGCTCAAATAGTCGATACCGCAATCGAGTACATCTATTGGCAGCTTGCCGACCAATTGCGCGCAATCAGAATGAACATAGGCTCCGACTTTGCTGGCGATGGCAACAATTTCTTTTATCGGCTGCAGAGCTCCGGTCTCGTTGTTTGCCCCCATTACAGACACTAACAGAGTCTGATCATCGACTGCGGCAGCCAATGCGCGCATATCAATGACGCCTGTATCGTTGGCGGGGACCAAAATGACCTCAAACCCCCTGCCCTCAAGTGTAGCCGCTGGAGCCAGAACCGACTTGTGTTCGATAGAGGATAGAACAATCTTTCTTTTGTTAATCCCAGCTTCAACCGCCGCTTGGGCGACCCCCAAAAGGATCAAATTATTCGCTTCAGTGGCTCCGGATGTGAAGACTATCTCGTTTGGTGCCGCCCCAATAAGGTCTGCGACGTCTCGCCTGGCCTCAGCAACAATCGCCTCAGCTCGCGCGCCCATAGTGTGCGGCGAACTTGCGTTGCCAGGCAGTGACCAAGCATCAACGATCGCCTTTGCCACTTCAGGCGCGATGGGAGTCGTTGAAAAGTTATCCAAGTAAATCGGTTCGTTGCGCGGCGCCGTTGGACGCAACGATTTATCCATCATTACTTCGCCCATTCGACCCTCCCTTACCCTTCCGCCCGAAAATGATCACTCGGCGCTGCTAACGCCTTCGTCGACGGCATCTTCAGCAGATTCCCAAACTTCATCCTCTTCAGCGACCGCCGCTGGACCGATTTCGGCCGGTTCCGTGCTGAGACCTTCAAAGGTCTTTTTCGACGGAATCTCAGCAGTCTTCCATCCCAAATTATTAAGCAGCGTCCGGACAGCCTCATAGGCCTGCGTGACAAATGTTGCGCGTTCGGCCGGCGTCAGGTCTTCTTCGCGCTTAACTTCGTTGCGCGTGAATTCGTCCTTCCGCCGGCCCACCAACGACTTAAAGACTTGGGCGCGACAGATGTCGCGTGACGCGGTAACAACCGCTTGAAGGTGTTCATTCTGCGGCCGCCACAGCTCCAGCATCATATAGCGATACTTAGGCCATTGATCAGGCTGCATTTCTCCCGGATAGACCACTTCCCGGAATGTGTGCGGCGTCCGAACCAGCTTCCATTCCGTGATCTCCCCTTCGACTTTACCGACGAAGACTTCAACTAGGCTCCTGAATTGGGAAACAGACCTTGGAACGAACAAAGCATGGAGCGAAGTGAGATAGGCGTCGAATTCTGCGGAAACGTCTATTGCAGCGGCCCCAACCTTTTTTGCTTCAGCCTGAGCGCGTTCAACCTCCCCGAAGAAGGTTGCGACGGCAGCTGTTTGGAACGCAACACTGGAAAATACGTTGTCATAAAGGTCGGAAATGAAGCCGACGATCTTAGGATGAACGTCAGGACCGTCTTTGAGCTTATTTTTATCGCTTATGGAATCTACGAAATTGGCGGCGCGCTGTCCTTTGAACCGGTCGATAGCGTTCTTGATTTGGCCAGCGGTAATATCGAGATTTTTGATAATTTCTTCGATCTTCGTAGCTTCGCTTCCGAACTCTTTGCTTTTCAGCTTTTCTCGCAGATTGTCGCGATGGTCATTGAAAACGCGGCTCATCCCCTGCCCTTCAAACAGGATCGGACGTAGCTTGCGATTTTCTTGGCTTTTGAGGTTCTCTTCCAAAGAGAGGCTGGCTCGACAGTGAGCCTCGATTGGTGCGAAACGCACATAAAAGTCTAACAGGTACGTGCCATAATTTGTGTCATACTGCTCTGCGAGCTTGTCCCCGGCGTTGCGGGAGAAGATGTCTCTATACGTAGTGTCCGCCAACGCGGCGCCCAAAATGTTACGGGCATCCAGCCGACGCGAGGCACCAAACGCTTCGAGATCTGTCCGCTTGTAATACTTGCCGGCACGCGCACTGATACCGCTGACATCATCAGGCTTATTGAGCAACAGGTGCTCAATTATGTAGTAGATATGATTCACACCGGTGACGGCGATCGCACTTTCGATTTTGATACGGTCTCCCGATTGGTCGAGTTCTACATTGAAAATGCGGATCGAGTTCTGACTTAGCGCGTCTCGATTTTTGATTGCCGACAACGTTTTGCGCAAAAACAAAGCGATGAGGTCATTATCGTCTAGCAAGCGATTTCGGGACTCTGAAACCTTACGTGCCGTCTTATTAAGGGTGAGGAAAATGGAACGTGCGGCCTTTTTGAGGTCGAAGTCGCCTTTGTAGTGTTCGTCCAGTTCTGGGAATGTGCAGAACATGACGGGAAGGCTGATGTGCGAAAGCTGGAACTGCCGAATGTAATTTGGCGTCCACTCCTCGTAAAAATCCTTGTACGGTGCACGACGCTCATCGGTCCATTTGTCTTGAAGATTGCGATAAAGGGCCAGAAGCGCCATCGCACGGTGCTGCCCATCAACAATTACAAGCCTTGTTCTTTCTGTATTCAGCTTCAAACGATTGAGGTCATGTTTGACAACTTCACCGTCTAAAATAGGTTGAGAGAACTCGAACACTTCCTGACCGACCACGCCGGACCGCGTCCGTCTTTCTTCTTGGCCATCCGCACTGGTTCCGACTTCGGTAACAACAGGAGGATATTTGTCTGCCGGACGATTGGCATTCGGAACAGTCGGCAGGATGACGACGACGATCGGCGGGAACAACTTCACCATGTCCCGTGAGTTTTTGTCGAGGAGATAAGGCACGAGTTCTGCCGACACACGCGCGTCGTCGATATCCCGCTGCATGATCTCGTCGAACTCTAGTTTTTCAGTCTCGAAAAGTTCCCGCACCGGCGCCAAATGGCTTAACACCTGCGCACTGGCACCGCTCTCATAGTCGAGGCTAAGGTCAGTGAGGAAATACTTTACCTCAAGAGTATTGTTAGTGTCAGCGATGCTGCCCACTCGGAACGACCCCGTCGATCCTTCCAGCTCCAGGTTCAAGGCTGAAGATTTACGAAGTGACAAAGCCATGTCAGTTCCTTCCTAAGATCGGATAATATATGCGGTTCAGTAGATTTTCGAGATCGACATGTAAGCCATTTACACTCGAAGTCTCCAGAACCATTACGAATAAGTTGTCTGGTGGTATTCGACGTGTAACTACCCGTCGAGCAAAGCCGGCATCTTCATTTACGGTTGCATCGTCGGTTAAACCCCGACGAAGCTCTTGGTCTCTGTATTTTTCAATAAGCGATCTATGTGTACCAAGCCGTGTACGCAAAGCCTCTGACATACCAATATAGATAGGACTTGCGAAATAAGGAGCCGAACCGATCAAAAAATCGCGCAGTCCACTTAACCGCGCCGGTTCGTCTAAAATACGTTGTACCAGCCCAGAGGAGATTCTTTGGTCGTGTTCCACGGTTCCTGTGTGTTTTGGCTTTAACGGGCCTGATAGGGTCACATCATACGGGTCTTGATGGAAATATTTGAGAACATTGTCGTTGAAGAGGCGATTGACAACGGCCTCGGCTCCCGCCCGATCGCCGGCCGCCAAGCGCTCACGGACCGCAAATATCGCTTGGTTTAGGTCATATTGCGTGATTTCGGGTTCATAATACCACGCATAAACACCAGGCCCTAAAGGGGCCTGGCCTAATTCACTCCAAGACAATTTGCGAATATTATTCACGGTCGTCCATCACAAGGTTAACAAATCTTATTAGGCGACTACCAGTTAACAGACAACTACGAAGCCACTATTGCTAACAGTTTGGTAGGAAAGGCAAAAACACGAGTGCGAGGCGGATTTGTCGGTACGGATTCTTTCACCACCCAATCTTTCGCTCCACAAAGGTCTCTCCCCGCCGCACTGAAGGTGCAGTTTCGGTGTATGGTGTTATAATGAATTCATGGCATCCCAGCTATGAAGCCTTCCTCTAGGTCGTCGTACATAATCGATACGGTGACCGGGCCGTTGCAGCGACGGTCGTAGCAGCATAGGACGTTTTACAATTCGCCCAAGAACAGCTGACCAAGCCGGGCCTCGCATCACCAATTCGCGCGGCCGTTCGTACCGGTGCTTTCAGCATACCCGGCACCGGGCCTCTATTTCGTCGTAGTCCTCCAGATCGGCGATCCGCGTTTCTTGTCTCCAGCACATCAGAAATTGTCATCCCGCTGTGGAATTCTCGAATAGGAAATTTTGGCGACGGTGAAGTCGCTTGGTTGCGGTTTCCATTCACCCAAGCTGACGACAGGCTGACCGTCGCGGCGGTTCAGGTTGTCCATGGCCGCATGCTATCTCATTCACCTCTGAAACGCTTTTTCGGATCACGACTTCGCAAATGTGAAGCGGAGCCAGAAAAGCACCAGAAACCTTGGCATTCCAAGCGTAGAGGTCGAGCGCTTCAGGCTCATCCGCAGAGAGTGCCACGACAGCGGCTTGGTAGGTGGCCATCCGGGCTTGTGACAAGGAGTGCGGGAGCGCCCTAACGGTTAATTTGCTTCACATTTGATGCGAAAAAGCCTATTTGGGTCCCGCTAGCCTTTGGTTTTGTTGGCTCACGCCTCCCCCAGAGGACAAACGATAGTTCAGGAAAATCCGCCTTCATGGCGGGTTTTTCTGTTTTCGGTTGTTAGCATTAACAGGTGAACGGGAAACCTGAATTCGTACATAAACTGAAAGGCCCACCTTGCGGCGAGCCTTCCGATTTATCCGTAGACGATGAGGGGGGCGAAGCCCGCATGTCTCAAAGCCGTAATCCGCTGAATATTGTGGTGTCCGCCAAAGAGCCTAGAAGCGCCCGCACTCAACTTTACTCTGTTTGATGAGCCAAAACAGTGGCTGTAACATGCTTCATCGGCACCATATCGGGCTTCTCTATTCAGACGGCACCGATTGGCCGGACTCCAGTCGCAGTAACTCCGACAGGGTCAACCCTTCACGGCCACTCCTTCTTTGTAGTGTGAGGCTGGAAGGAGGCATTCCCACGGCTTGAACCTGAGCATTGTCAGTCGCGAGCCTGAGTTTTTGAAGCCCTTTTCGTAAAGTCGACATTTCCCCTTCATCGAAGTCCTTGAAAAGTAGCTCCTCCAGTAGCGACAGCTTATCCAGCGCGTCGTAGACCATGGTTTCGCCGGGTGCGGTTAAGGCGACCAATTGGTGCCGATTATCGCGACCGCCGAGGGTTCGCACGAGTAGTCCTCGTTTCTGGAGCGCTATCACCATGCGTGAGATGGCGACCTTGTCCGTCCGTTGCAGGCGTGAAATTTCCGCTTGAGTGATGGGGCCGGCCTCATGCAGCGTCGCCATCAAATGCCATTCGGCCACCTTGAGATTGAACGAGCGATCAAAGACGATCGACATCAGTTGGTGCATTCGATTCGCCACGACGTGGACGACGAATGGAAGGTTCTCATGGAGGTAAAAGTCTCTCTGCATCAGTCCGCCCCTCGATTATGCCAAAGATGACCTTCGGCTTGGCCTTTTATCTAAGACGCACGAAACCGGAAAAACTGTACGAGATTTGAGATTAGGTCTCACTTGAAATCGCGACTATGGACCCCCAAGCTTTTGAAACTTGTCGCTTCCAGATCAGATTTCCCAGGCCAAGAACCGGAATCAGGCCTCTCCACCGGTGCTTGTTCTCCGGAATTTCTAAGGCCGATCTTGGCAAGTTCAGCCGTGGCGTCGGTGACCGTTCTGGCAATCAGGTGCACAACGTCACCTTCTTTCTGGATGGTGCCACTGACGATTACCAATCCTCCATACAAGACCGCGTCCCTATGCAACTGCCCCACCTTCTCCCAAATGATCAGGTTCAAGTCGCTGCTTTCATCATCAATCGACATGAAGATGACGCCATTGGCTGCCGGCGGCATTTGGCGTGTCTGAACCTTGCCCGCGACAATGACGTGGCGGCCGTTCGCCTGGCGCATAGCCTCCTTGCAAGTGACGATGCCGCGGGACTGGAAGTCCGACCGGAGAAAAGCTAGCGGGTGCTGACCGAGTGAAAGTCCGAAACTCTGGTAATCCTGAACAACCTTCGCCCCTTCAGTCATTTTCTTCAGCTCGATTTCCGGTTCGGAAATCACCGTATCATCGAACAGAGGCAAAGGCTTATCGGACAAGGCTTTGATATGGTACTTCGCGCCGCGACTGTCTCTGCCGAAGGCATGGACAAAGGCATCTGCCTTGGCCAGCAATTCCAATGTGGCCACCGGCGTGCCCGCTCGGCGCCAGACATCGGATATGGAGACGAACGGCGCGTCTTGTCGTGCGCCGATCAACTCGGCCATAACCTGAGTTCGCACGCCCTTGATCAGGCGGAAGCCTAGCCGGATCGCGAATTTGCCCGGACGGTTGGTCGGCTCAAGCGTACAGTCCCAATGCGACTTGGCGATACAGATGGGACGGATCTCAACGCCGTGCTCTTTCGCATCACGCACAATCTGCTCGACCGAATAGAAGCCCATCGGCTGGCTGTTTATCAAGGCGGCAGTGAAGACATCCGGGTGGTGGCACTTTAACCAGCACGAGGCATAGGCGATCAAAGCGAAGGAAGCGGAATGGCTCTCCGGGAAACCATAGCTACCAAAGCCGCGGAGCTGCTCGTAGATGCGCTCGGCAAGCTCACGGCTGTACCCCTTCGCCATCATGCCGTCGATGATATCGTCCTTAAAATCCTTGACCCCGTCAGTATGTTTGAACGTGGCCATCGCCCGCCTGACGAGGTCAGCCTTGGATCTTGAAAACCCGGCGCAAACCTCGACCATGCGCAGCACCTGCTCCTGGAACAGCGGCACGCCGAGCGTCTTCTCCAGAATGTCGCGCATATCCTGGGATTCGTAGACCGGCCGCTCCAGCCCCTTGCGCCTGAGAATGTAAGGGTGGACCATCTGGCCCTGAATAGGTCCCGGGCGGATAATTGCGATTTGCACGACAAGGTCCCAGAAGGTTTCAGGCCGCGTCTCCGGCAGAAAGCTGCGTTGCGCACGAGACTCGATCTGGAAAACACCCAAGGTATCTGCTCGCCGGATCATCGCGTAGGTGCGCGGGTCCTCGGCGGGAATGCTGGCCATACTCAGATCAATGTCTTTGTAGATCTTCAGTAGCTCGAAGCTGCGCCGCAGGCACGACAGCATCCCAAGCGCCAGACAGTCGACCTTCATCCATTCCAGGTCATCGATGTCGGTCTTATCAAACTGTATAACCTGCCGGTCATCCATCGCGGCCGGTTCGATCGGCGCCAACTCATCCAGCCTGTTCGAGGTGAGGATAAAGCCGCCGGGGTGTTGGCTCAGATGACGGGGAGTACCTATCAGCTGCCGGGCCAGCTCGATCAGGAGCATAATGCGGCGGTCATCGAGGTTGATGCCCAGCCCAGCGGCTTCTTCCTCTCGAAAGCCACTACGGGACCATCCCACAACCGACCGCGACAGCACTTTTATAAAATCTTCCGGGTATCCCAAAGCCCGTGCTGTTTCGCGGATAGCGCCGCGGGCACGAAAGCGCACGACATTGCAACACAAAGCCGCCTTTTCCCGCCCGTAGTGCTCGAAGACATGCTGCATGACGATTTCGCGTCGCTGATGTTCGAAGTCTACGTCTATGTCGGGCGGCTCCCGCCGCTCCTCGTTCACGAACCGCTCAAACAGCATATCGTTGCGATCAGGATCAATAGAAGTGATCCCAAGCACGAAGCAGACACACGAGTTG
Organism: Asticcacaulis sp. DW145; assembly: GCF_037101385.1. Lineage (NCBI taxonomy): Bacteria > Pseudomonadati > Pseudomonadota > Alphaproteobacteria > Caulobacterales > Caulobacteraceae > Asticcacaulis > Asticcacaulis sp. DW145. The sequence continues at coordinate 61,478 of NZ_AP029027.1, forward strand.
GCTGCACTTCCCCTCCCTTGACAGAGAATATCCTGAGACCTTGCATAACGGACGATATAATCGACCGTCAGGAAGTAGGGGGCGTAATCAAGCCGACCGATGATATCGAGTTCATGATGCAGCAGGTCGACGACCTTTTGCGGGACACCTTCAGGATAGCGCCAGGCGGCACCTTCCCAGACCCGTTTACGAAGGGCATCCATTGCCGAAAGGCCATCAAGCCTTTCATCGGGGTACTGATACGACAACTCATCGAGGCTGAAGCGGCAACGGTCGGCGATTTGACGGGTACGCAGGAGTGCCTGGCCGTAGTCGGCAAAAAGGCGTGTCATCTCCTCGCCGGACTTTAAGTATCGTTCGGCATAGGGCTCGCGATAATCCCCGATTGAATCGATTTTACAACGATTGCGAATGCAGGTGACCACATCCTGCAACATCTCGCCGTCATGACTATGATAGAGGACATCATTGGTCGCGACGGTCGGTACACGATGTTGAGTGGCGAGATTGGAGAGCGCGTGCAGGCGTAAATAGTCTCCCTGACGGCGACGCAAGCAAAGGGCGACGTAGGCCCGATCCGCAAAAACGGCTTTCAACCGCCGCATCTGTTGAGCGCAGACGGCATCCGCATCGTCAGGTACAAGGACAGCTACCAATCCCTCCGCAAAGTCCTCAACATCCTGCCAGTGGAGTTCACACTTACCCTTACCCGCACGGTGATTTCCCATGGTCAGCAACCGGCAAAGATGGCCGTAGCCAGCGCGATCAGTCGGATAGACCAGCAGCGACATCCCATCAGCGAGGTCAAGTCGGCAGCCGACAATAAAACGTACACCCGTTGCCTTGGCCGCAACATGAGCACGAACGATGCCCGCAAGTGTGTTGCGATCGGCAATCGCCAGAGCATCCATACCGAGCTCTGATGCTCTGCGGAAAAGGTCCTCCGCCGAACTTACCCCCCGAAGGAACGAAAAGTGCGACGCACACTGAAGCTCGACATAACCGCTCATGACAGCACGCCATGCACGTACCAGGTCAGGGAACCGGTGGACGCATGGATGCCGTCCCCGCCCCGAAATACCCAAAAACGCTGACCGCTTTCGACCTCAACGACGAAATACGTTCGAACCTTTCCCTTTTCTCTGTCGCTAATCCACCACTCACCACGGATTACTTCGGGGCTTTCCGCGCTAACCACACGGTATCGCCGGTCGCGCCAGGTAAACTCTCGTGGTGGCTTGTCAGGTAATAGCGCCGTTGCGCGAATAGGCTCCGGTGTCAGTAAACGTTCTGGCCTGCGATAACGGGCATTGCGCCGCGATCCCATGTCGGTGGACAACGGCGGGAGCCGTCGGGCGGCGCGCTCAGGAATATCAGTCGCTGCGGAAACGACGCGAAACAGCCTTTCGGGGCCGAACCGGTTGGAGATGACATCACACAGGTCCGAGATTTCGGGCCGCTCGTCCGGCCCAAACGAGGTGGCGATCTGGATGCTACCTAAAGGCTCCACCAGAACCGCGACGAGTGACATATCATCTATGCCGGGCCTAATCTGCTCGATCTTACTTCGAAGAAGCCGGAACAGGGTCTTGTAGGTCCGAACAGGCTTTGCGGTCGACACAGTCACAACCTGAACCGTGTGGTCTGTATTGGTGAGGCGAAGGTCCAACCGCCGGGCACCCAATGCGCGTTGCTCCAGCTGGTCGCAAAGAGCCACGGTGAGCCGAGCGAGGTATTTTTCTATTGTCTCCGGTAGCCCTATCGGCTCGTGGAAGACTTTCTTGATGGCGATCAGTTCGGGGCAATCGATCGGAACGATCAGCTCCGGAAGCCTCCCGAACATCATGTCCACACAGCGCCATAGCTGTTGCCCGAAACGACGCGCCATCGGCGCGCGAGGCTGTGCGGCCAGTTCGCCGACCTTATCGAAACCGAGGTCGCGCAGGCCCTCGATTGTCTCCCGAGGCAAGCGTAAGGCCGAGATCGGCAAATTGAGGACCGCATCAATCGTCTTGCCCGCTTCGATCAGCGAAACCGATTTACCGGAGAGACGGACGAGGGCATAGGCTGCGGCCCAGGTGTCGGCCACAGCGGCATAGGCGGTGATACCCATGTCCGACAGAGCGCCGATGATATGGGAGACCATTCGGTCTTCACCACCAAAGAGGTGTGAAGCCCCGGCAATATCGAGCACCAGCCCATAAGGCGGATCACTCGCGACGATAGGGGAATAGTTTTGAAGGGCCCAGCGCGCCAGTTCGTCAAGGGCAGCTTGATCCGCCACAGCGTCAAAATCCATGACTGTCAGACCGTCGATAAGCGCCTGAGCTTTCGCAAGTGCCATGCCTCGCCTCAGTCCCATCTGCCACGCGCGGTGATCAAGGGCGACGACAACCTGCCGGCGGCCCTCTATGCCCTTGAGGATCAGCGGTGCCTCAAGAGGCGGCCCGCCCACCCCAAGCGTCCGCCGCATCCTGTCCGTCGGCCAGGTCGGCAGGAATAGAGAGACCACCCGTCTCATCGCACGCCTCAACTATAAAATCGGAACTTTCGCCACCCCTGCAACGCATCAGCTCTAACAGCCATCTTGATCGGCCAACCCCTTGTACCGGGAGGATCTCCGAATTGATCTCGGTCACACGCCAGCGCGTTGCCGCAGCCGTAGGGTTACCAAAGTCCTGAGCGTCTCGCTGCGTCATCCAGCGCCGCAGAGCTATCGCCATCGTCCCACTGCGCTCGGCCGCCATTTGCAGGCGCTGCGAGGGAACGCGTTTAAGTGAGGCAACCTCTGCGACAACGGCGCTGACGGAACCATGGCTTACCGCCAGTTCGAAACACTCCACCAGCGAAGCTTCATCGACCGCCTCGAAGAAAAGAACCTTGTCCTCACTAAGACCTGAGCGAGCCAGCGCGGGGGCGAACAGATCCGGTCGTCGGTAGCACCACAATACGAGGCCACCTGTTCTGGCAGCGATACCAGCGGCAAAGGCCGCCGATGCTGCCCCGTCTACCGCGCCATCGGCGCCACCGGCAACTTCGTGCAATGCGCCAACAGCGATCCCGCCGTGAGGTAAGCGCCTGTCGATTTCGGGTACACCAAAGGGTAAGAAGCCGCCGCGGCGCGCTCCGCTGCTGGTGATCCCCTCAAGTTGCTGTCTAAGGTCTGCAATGGTTGCCGTACTGGCACCGGACATGACATCAAGTATCCTTTCTGGATGGTCAGGAGGCTGTGAATATGTTCTCTTTTTGTTCTTTTTAAAAAGGAGAGTCAAGCTATATGCACCCCACTTCCGGCCGAGCGCGCTTAAAGAGCTACCTCTGACAAAGGCGGAGTCCCGCTTCCAATAAGGCGGCGAGGCCTATGGCCGTGGTCGGAATATTTTTTTGTAGACGGCCCGGCATGTAGCTGAACCGGCTACAAATAGAATTGATAAATGGAGCCTGGGAGCATATAGAGGGCTTGCATCAAGAGTTGGGCCGGGCCCAACGCCAACCTGCCCTCCCAGGCAAGGTGGCAGCCTTCGGGCGATGCGGCCGATTGTCGGCAACGAAATGGGACCTTCCCCTGCTTCCCTTTCGCGACCCTGATAGCTTTAGGCTTGAAGCATGAATGCGATTGCCCCTTTTGTCTCAACGGACGGTGATTTCGACTTTGAATTTCCTGACTGCATATTGACCCACGTTTTTTCCATGGCCACGGCAGATGAAGTCGATGTTGCCATCGAGACGTTGTTGGCGGTCCGGAATGCTGGCGCCAAGCTGGCAGGCATGAGGGTGTTTCGAATAGGGGCTCAACTCCACCACAAGGTCAGGGTCCGAGGCATAAGAACGCGCGATGCGCACCAGCTTGCGGATAGGTTGGCGGCGATTCCGGGTGTGTCGAACACTACGGTCGAGCACGTTGTTTCGCATCAAAGCCAGATAAGCTCAGCCTAATCCGTCAAAGTTTAAATCAGCGGCAACTCTTTTTTGTTACAAATCCTCGGATCGAATGATATATATTCCGAGGATTTGCAACACATGGATCGGTCATGTCCCAACATTCAAGCCTGATCGAACAAATGAGCGCCCGCCCTCTCATGCGCGCTTTCGAGCTTCGGGAAGCGGGTATTCAGGCGACAACAATATCGAGAGCCGTTCAAAACGGCGAAATTACGCGTGTGTCTCGCGGCCTGTATCAACTCGTCGACGACCAGGCGACGACCCATCAATCACTGGCGGAGGTATCGCGAAAAATACCGAAGGGTACAATCTGCATGGTCTCGGCGCTAAGCTATCATGAGCTTACCGATCAGATGCCGAGAGCCGTATGGATTGCAATTGGTAACAAGGACTGGGCGCCCGAACTGGATTACCCGCGCACCAGAATCATGCGCTTTAGCCGCCCCTATCTCGATCAGGGAATTGAACGGCATATTATTTCCGGCATCGAAGTGCCTGTGTATAGCATACCGAAAACACTCGCGGACCTGTTCCGAAATCTGAACCTGATTGACCGATCCGTTGCTATCGAGGCGCTTAAAGCGGCGATCCGAACACGCAAGGCGTCACCTGCCGAGATTGCGGCGGCCGCAAAGCTCGGCGGTGCGTGGAAGACGATACAGCCCTATCTGGAAGCGGTCTCGACCGGTCTTCCAATCTGAGTGGAAAGACTGCAGAAGGCTAAAATACCATTGGATCAGCGCTCACGACCCTTAGGCTTTTGCGTTATATTTGGCCCATCCCGTAACCGGTTAGCCAATTCTGCAGCTAATGCCTGATCAGAAGGATCGGGAGACGCCATGAGGGTTGTAGATAGGATATTGTACTTTCGCCGGATGTTCGTCTCGGTCGCCCTAGCCTTTTCAACGCGTTCCGCGCTCGCCGGGAACTTGCCCACGCTATGCAAGGCCTCGCCGCGCCGTCTCATTTCCTGGACCGATTTCTTCTCGCCCCGTTCAGTTTTCAACCGGGCCTGACGGGGCGTTGCCACCGCCTCAACGCCATGCGCCCGTAGCGCTTCAGCAAACCCTTCGCGCCAGCGCTGTAAGTCGGCCTTGCGAGGATTGAGTCGGGTGCCATCCAACCCACGCGCCTTGACTGTCAAATGAACATGTGGGTGTTTTGCGGGCTCTGAATCAGGATCGGTATCGTAGGTGTGCAGCGCCATTGCATACTGATGGCCCTCAAACTCTCTTGCGGCAAAATCCCGAGCCGCGTTTTTGACGGCTTCCGCCGGTGTGCCCTCCGGCATGGACAGGACGATATTGAAGGCTTCCTTCACATCGCTTTCTTCGGCGACCTGGAAGCCTCCGTACTTCCATTCATCGCGTAGCAGCTCAAGATCGCGGCGGCCTTTAACCGCCTCCCCGTCCTGTGTCTCAAGTTCGATCTGACCATTCCGGGAAATGTAGTCCAGATGGTTTTTGATCTGGACCATCCCCTTCCCTCCACCGGAAATTTTCACCATTACTTCCGGCGCCCGCTTGACCACTGCACGCAGCTTGGCACGAACCCCGTCCGCGTTCGTAATTGTGCCGCCTTTTGATGGCTTGCCCTTCCGGACCGACGGCAGCTTACCCGTCAGGACATTCCGCGTCGGACTTTTGGTGTGCAGGGTGGGCGGTTGGTTGAAGAGACTGGCCCCCCAGTCAATCAACATGCCGTCGATCTTTCCTCTATTCGCCATGTAACCTCCAACGCGCCGCATTGCCCGTCATCAGATTGGAGACCTTGGCGACATGGGCCCGTATGTCCCCTTCAAGTTTCCGGAGCGTCTCGGGGTCGAGATCCGTAAAGTCGCCACCTTTGTTCACCGCTTTCGCCAGAGTATTAAGCGACCGGCCTATCGCGAGCATCTGCAGATTAGACTGTGCCAGCTCCTCAAGTTCTTGCTGACCGAACTGAGCCGTTCCTGTCAGGCGGGCACGGATTAGTGCCACGATCCACTTCGTCACCGAGAGGCCATCGGCGTCAGCCATGGCGATGACGCGATCCTGCTCGGAGGCCGTCAGGGCGATTTCGTGACGCATGGTTGGCCGTTCAGGCACGGGAACCATCAGACTTGAGCGGGGCGGTGTCGGTCCACCCACCAGCTTCGCGATCGCACGCCTCATGGCGTCGCTGGGCCGTAAGCCTTGAGATTTGCACCAGGCAAGCCACGGCTCATGAAGCCCTTGCAGATCAACGGTCACCTGCCTCGGGCGTTGCCACTTTGCTTTCCGGCCATCTTCCATCAGACACCTCCCCCAATTACCAACTGACCGACAATCAACCAGAAATCGCAATGCAATTTCCGGCGTCAGCCTATCCTGCATCTAGCCAAAATAACAGAGTCCGACCCCAATAAACCTTGGTCATGACCAAGACTTTGGCGACGGCAGAAGATGTGATTACTGAGAGGCGGAGGAGGAATTCAATTGTCAACGATCCGGGTCGATGTCATCTTCGGCTCTAAGCGGCAATAAATTTCGCGGTCTGGTTAGTCAAATACTGCCGACGGTTAAAACGCCCCGGCAGTACTGACCAGAACTTCATCGACTATGCACCACGTTTCGAAAACTGGGGCAGATAGATTGCCAAAAGGCGATCCATACGCGTCCGGCCACGATTGAGCTTGCGCCAGACCGCATGTCGGACCGGCTTCAGATGAAAATCCGGAGTGAAGTCCCCAGCAACATCAGCAATCAAATCCAGACCGCGCGACGGATCTGCGTGGAGCTTCCTCAGTTCAGTCATTGTCAGCGCCTGCACGGCTTCAGCTATGAACTGCCGACCGACATCGTCTGTGTCGGGACACCCCGAAACCTGTCCGACGATTTTGAATGCAAAGCCCCGGGATTGAAAAACACAGTTCAGAATTTCATTGCGTGAAGTGAACATCTAAGGTCTCCAAGGTGAGTGTGAATGACCTTCCCCACCATCCAGTCGGGGCCTCAATCCGTCACCGAGGGCTTGCGGCGGCATAGTCCGGCGCGGCCCGAGGGAAACGGCAAGGCCGTTGATGGATTGGGGTGACTGGTAAGGTGGGAAGTCATGACGCTCCCCAAGCCATGCGCCCGCATCTAGCGTAGCGGGCGGGCGGCCATCCTAAGCCAAAGGGCGTGGATGCACGACGCCGACAGCCGATGCCGTAGGCATCTGGCTAAGGCGGCGATAAACTCAAGCTAAGACGCGGTGATGCAACGCCACCAGGCCACACGCTCGTCACGCGTTGCACTGGCCAGTCGGAGTAGCAGGTTCCCATGGCAGAGCGCTGGCGCACAGAAGCAGACCAGGTCCCGGCCCTTCAGCTCGTCGAGTTCCCGCAAGAGATGATGCTGGTCGGCAAACCAACGCTCGTGTTTCGCTATGACACTGGCCCGGTCTCCGTCACGACCGATGATGAACGGATTGCCCCACTTGGCCCCACGCCCGATGTAAACCGCATCGCTTGGTATGCCCGAATGGCGCTTGTTCAGAACTGTGCACATCGCCTAGTCTCCGTTCGAAGAGAAAAAGCCCCCCGGCGATCACCGGAGGGCTCAGCTTGCAGATCAGAATGGGATTTCGTCATCCAGGTCGTAACCCGGCTCTGTGGGCTTGCGAGTGCTCTTCGATTGCGCCTTCGCTGTCGGCTTTTCCTCGCGGGAAGCCGAAGCCAGAAGCGATGTGCTGCCGACCAGTTCGGCATTGTTGTACTTGACGCCATCACGCTCGGACTGACTGTAGCTTAGGCGGCCCGTGAACTGGATGAGATCGCCCTTGTGGTAGTGGTCTTCGATATAGGCTACGCGCTTGTCACCCCAGATGGTGAGGCGATGCCAGGTCGTCCGGTTTACCCAGGCGCCGTCGCGCCCCTTGTAGCCGTCGTCTGTCGCAATAGAGAGATTGGCGACGCGAGCACCGTCATTGAGCGTGCGGCAGTTTGGATTATCACCGAGGCGACCGATCAGATTTACGACGTTGTTCATTTTAGTCTCCATGATGTTCACCCTCGGGGCCCATCCCCATCGGGCCGCGGCTTAACCGCGATCATGCAACGTTCTTGGCCGGCCAAAGCGGCACGCCACACCCGAAGGGTCGTAATGGAATGGAGAAGGGCAAAGCCCTTGTGGCGAGCCGACAGCCGGGCCACGTTTGCATGAGTGATCGGGGTAGCTTCCGCGCCCGTGGTGATTGGAACCGTCGTAAACAGCGTAAGGCAAATGCCTGTCGTGTGGCTTGATCCGTTGACCGGAATTAGACAAGCAACGGTTCCTACGTTTATGCGGTTATCGAATTTCAGATCTTGCTACCTGACGAACTGGATAGCGAAAGCCACTGGTAGAATTGGTGCCCATGGCTATGATAGCTTGTGACAATGAGTCCTCCTACGACGCCAAAGATAACGATCGACACCAACCGCATGGTTGGCCTGTTCGACAGGACGAGCACGACGGCAACCTCCGTCAATGAACTGCGCGAACTGATGAGATACGCCCTTTCAGGAAAGGCGAGCCTTGCGATCACCACCAGAGTGGAAGTCGATTTCGGACGTGACACGGATGACCGTCGCCGTCAGGACATGATGGAGAACCTCAGCATGTTTCCTGTGATCGGGTCCGTGCTGAGGCGCGATCAGGCAACACAAAGCGGTCCAGAGGCCATAGTTGATACTGAGGAGCGGGAACTATGGCAGGAAGTCCAACGGATCGTGTTTCCGGGGTTGACGGTCTCTACTGGAAAGTACGCGAACAAGGTCGCCGACATTGATCACCTCGTCGGCCATAAACTGGGTGGTCGAGATATTTTCGTGACGGATGACAACGGGATATTACGGAGAAAGGGCCAGCTGCACAGTTCGGTCGGATTACGGATAATGTCGCCCGCTGAATGTTTAGCGTTTATCGACGCCTACTATTCCCGGCACGAGGCAAAGGAACTGGAGCCGACCAATAAAGACGCATCGTACTGGGACAACCGCCTCTGCGGGACGGTATCTTTCGACTATTCAAACAACAACCATAGTTTCACCATAGGGGAAGCGCTAAGCCTCTTTGAAACGCGTTGGTCTAAAGCGAGCGATGTCAGCATCCACGCCTATAATTATTCCCCGTCCATAGATGCTCTTGCATTGGCAAAAGGCGCAACCGAAATTGCCGACGTGACAGACGCGTCCGCCTACGATTTTTCTTCCGGGTCGCGGAGACCTCAAAAAGGGCAGGTACTGATTTGGCGGAATATCAACGGCATCTACGCGGCAACAAAGATAGTCGCCATCAAAGATGATAGCCGGGGCGACGATTGTGACGAGCTTACCTTCGAGTTCCGCATACTGGCAGATGGCGCCACCGACTTTTCCACAAGCTGAGAACCGCGCCGATTGGCAATCATGGCTGCCCACCTCCGATCCGATGGACACGGATGCCCTTCGCACGGGCCTTCTCTGCCAGGTTTTCCTGTATGCCACTGCCACCGTTCATAACGATGACGCCGATCGGCAGGACATCAAGCATCTGATCGTTACGCTTGAAGGGTGCTGACTTGCCGTGCTTCGTCCAGTCTGGCTTGAAGGCAACCTGCGGCACTTTGCGGTGATCGGCCCATTTGGCAGCGATCAGCTCGGCACCCTTGGGCGAACCGCCATGCACGAGAACCATATCCAGGTGCTGTTGAAGGACACGGTCGAGCTTCGCCCAGATCAGGCGATGATCCTCGCACTCCAGACCACCCGTGAAGACCACCTTAGGGCCAGCCGGTACCAGCACTTCGGTTGAGGCCTTGCGCTTGGCTGCCAGGTAATCACGGCTGTCGACCATGGCCGAGGTCTGGGTCTTATGGTTGACCTGAGAGCCATATTTCGGGCGCCATGGGGTGCGCATATAGGATTGGTAGAGATCGGCGGCTTGATCGCGCATGGCCTCCAGACTGTCCCGGCGGGCAATCAGTCCCCTGCCCACAACGATGAGCCGCTCCAGTTCAACGGAGCGAACCTCCGACCCATCCTGTTCGGTCTGGCTGCGCCGTTGCGCCACTTCGTTGCCGTCAAGGTCGCGGTTCAGACGATCCGCTGAGCGATGGAAGAGATTGACCGCACCCCACAGAAGGTCCTCCAGGTCAGGCTCAAGGGCCGTGTCATCGAGCGTGCCTATGAGCGCGTCCATGATCTCTAAGACAGCACCCTGTACCTGAACATCGTCCGGCAATGGCCGGGGATCGGGATCTTCGAGCGACGGGCGATAGCCATAGAGTTCAAGCTCGGTCAGATAATGGTCGGTTGCGCTGCCTTGATGTACGGGTTCGAAGTCTGCGTCTTGATAGCTCATAACCTTGCTCCTCGTCATTTGACCGCGCCATCGCGGCCTTCATGCGACGAACCACCCAAAGGCGTTGCTGACAGCACCGGCGCTTTCGCCGGCCGTAGCAAAGCGGAGGAGGCCTTCAGGCCTTGCGGGCAGCAAGGACCTTGGGTTTCGGTCGCCTCTGAAGAAGGCCGCTGCACGGTCCCCTTCCAACGAGGGCAGATTATGGGCGAGAGGCTGACTTGAGCCCGGCCTTAAGCGCCGGCCACCATGAACCGCTCGACGAGGGCCTGCGGCAGTTGCTCGCGGACACGATGGATCAGCCGTGGCCGACCGAGTTTCATCAGGTCGCTGTTGAGGTCATCTAGCTCGGGCTCGATCAGGTGTACCTCCAAGCCTGCGGCCTGGCCGCGGGCAAACAGGGCGTCAGTAGCGATATCGCCTGCGCTGTCGTTGTCGCGGATAACGAGCAAGGTCTTCAGCCCCGGCGGAAAGAGAAGGACCGCTAAATGGTTGGCACTTGTTGCCGAAACCAGAGGCATGGTGGGCAGGGCCGCACGCAGCGACAGTGTGGTCTCAAGCCCTTCGCCTACCGCCTGAACATCCTCTGCCACTCCGATGCGGATACCATTGCCATAAAGGTCACCCTTGGACCGACGCTGGGGCTCGACCGGTGCCTTGCCGCGCCCGTCGCGCCGGAGATACGTGCGCGTTACGCCCGTAAGCTCTTGGTCGAGGTCCGTGACGGCGGCGATTAGACCGGGGCAGTAGATGGGACGTCTGCGATCCTCGGCGCTATGGAAGCAACGCGGATGGAAGCGCAACGCATCGAAATCCGGCTGTAGCTCAATGCCACGTTCATTCAGGTATGCCTCGCCAAGCGAGCCCTTGAGCGACCGGCTTGAGGTGAACAGTCTGGAGGCAAACACGCGCGCACTGGGGGGCGGACGGTTCGACCGGCGCGGATTGTCGGAAGCTGCCGGCGTCGGGTCTGGCAGATTGAGGAAGCGGGCGGCTGCGACGAGAACAGAGCGGAAGTCCCCGATGCCCTGGCTAAGCCGGATAATGTCCAGAAGACCGCCGAACTCGCCGGTTGCCTCATCAACCCACCTGCCTGCTGCTCCTTTCCCGGACGCAGGCCCTCGCAGGCGCACATGCAGGGACTGTCCGGGGACGCCTGTGGCGTCCCCTATTCTCCAGTAATTGCCCTCTTTGCGCCCTTTGGGCAGATAGGTCCGGCAGACCGATTCCGCGCGAGCGGCCAGCTTCTCGGATATGTCGTTGACGTCAAAGCTTGCCATCACGCCGCCTCCTTTTCGCTGACCCGGTCGATGGGGTGGGCGTCAAGAACCTTGGTGAGGATTTCGACACCATCTGTTGAGACGGGGACGAACATGCGAAGCTTCCAGCTGATTATTTCGTGGAAGAGGCCAAAGGCCTTCAGCCGGTCAACCATGCTGTCGGTAAAGCCCGAAAGCTCAATGCGGTTCGATCCCATCACCCTCACGCGTCGCAACTGGAGACCATCGGCAAGCGAAAGGATCGTCTTGCCGTCGAGCAGGGCCGCGTGGGCATCAGCAGGGGCCAGATTGACCCCGCCCACAGCGCTTGCGGTCGCCACCCATGCTGGAGACACCCAGCGACCGACAATGCGCTCACCTTCATCGGTCTGAAGACGGTAGACGCGCCCGCCTTCACCCGGCAGCCGGTTCCAGATCGGCAGCAGAAGGCCAGACACAACATGGATGGTGTCGTCGACGAATTCAGGAATGCTTGCCACCTCGGTATCCCAGGCCTCAATGAATGTGGAGCGGTCAGTTTCTACCCACACACTATCAGACAAAGATGCCAAAGACGTAAATCGTTCCTGTTTTGGTCCAATTAAAGCGACGCGGTCTTCGACGCTGCCATCATCGAGCATCAGGCCCCGGACACGGTGCTGCAGGCAGGCCTGGCCTGTCTTTTCGTTGATGAGGAACTTACCCGATCGCGCCTCGGCTTTCTCCAAAACATCCGCCACGCACATGATCTCGTTCTTCTGCCTGCGGCGGATAGAGACTAGGGTTGTCTTAGCCCCCGTGGTGGGATGCTCGTTGATCACCCGGCGGTCGGTCACCTCGAAGCTTACGGCCAGAAGCGTTTCTAAGCCCACCTCATAGGTGCCCGAGGCGATGGCGCCCTCGATCCTGGCCGATAACAATTCCTCAAAAGCCGTGAACAGAAGCTCCTGCATGGCAATGGTCAAAGCCAACAGGCGATTGAGGAAGGTGTTGATGGGTGGCAGATCGTCTCGCAAGCCTGTCTCATCGCCAAGCTTCAATCCCGTGATCTGCTCGAACTTGATCAGGGAGCAGCCCTCAAGCTTGCCAGAATAGATCATCTTGTAGAGCTGGCGCAGGGCGTCGCGACCGTAGACGCTCTCCAGATTGTCCTCAGGGCGAAACAGCCCCTGCCCCCCCGTCTGGCGCTGACCGCGTGTCAAAGCCCCTAGCGTGTCGAGGCGTCGTGCGATGGTGGCTAAGAACCGCCGCTCGGCCTTAACATTGGTGGCGATAGGCCGGAACAGGGGCGGCTGTGCCTGATTGGTGCGGTTAGTGCGCCCCAGACCTTGCACGGCGGCATCGGCTTTCCAGCCAAACTCCAGCAGATAGTGAACCCGCAGACGTCTGTTCTGCGCCGACAGCTCGGCATGATAGCTGCGCCCCGTACCCCCAGCCTCGGAGAATATCAGGATGGGCTTGCGATCATCCATGAAGGCATGGGTTTCAACGAGGTTGGCCGCCCCCGGACGGCTTTCCACCACGTATTTCTCACCCTTGCGCACGATACGCCGTGACCGCCCCGTCACTTCAGCCACCTTATCGGTGCCGAAATGCTGAATGATCTGATCAAGCGCACCCGGAACGGCGGGCAGGCTCGCCAGTTTTTCAATCAGGCTATCGCGCGCCCCGACCGCAGCGCGGCATTCCACCGGCTGACCATCGCGGTAGACCGCGCGCGACATCAGCTTGCCGTCGTCGTTCGAATAGGGCTCGAACAACTGGACCGGGAAGGAATGGCGCAGATAGTCGAGCACATATTCGCGCGGCGTGATGTCGATCTGGATGTCGTTCCATTCCTCGGTCGGCACTTCGGCCAACCGGCGTTCGGTCAAGGCCTCGCCGGTTGAGACGATCTGAATGACGCTGGCGTGCCCGGCATCGAGGTCTTGCTGGATGGCGCGTAGCAGGGTCGGCGTCTTCATGCTGGTGAGAAGATGGCCGAAGAAGCGCTGCTTCGTGCTTTCAAACGCGCTCTTGGCAGCCGACTTCGCCTGCCGGTTCATGGTGCCAGTATCGCCCGTGACATTGGCGGCCTTCATCGCGGCATCAAGGTTATTATGGATGACGGCGAAGGCTTCGGCATAGGCATCATAGATGCGCACCTGCTCGGGCGTCAGTTCATGGACCAACATGTCGTATTCGACGCCCTCGTAGGACAGCGAGCGGGCCGTATAGAGGCCCATGGCCCGCAGATCGCGGGCGAGCACCTCCATGGCGGCCACACCGCCATTCTCAATGGCCGAGATGAAATCGCCGCGCGTCGCGAACGGGAAGTCATCGCCGCCCCAGAGGCCGAGGCGTTGCGCGTAGGCGAGATTATGGACGTTGGTGGCTCCGGTGGCCGAGACATAGACCACACGGGCATTGGGCAGGGCGTGTTGCAGGCGAAGGCCTGCCCTCCCCTGCTGTGAAGCCTCCGAGTCACCCCACTCAGACGAGCCGCCTGCGGCATTTTGCATGCTGTGGGCCTCATCGAAGATGATCACGCCATCGAAGTCGCGGCCAAGCCAGTCGACGATCTGCTGAATGCGCGATTTCTTGGTGCCGCGCTCCTCGGAGCGCAAAGTGGCGTAGGTGGTGAACAAAACCGCTTCATCAAGCGTGACCTCAGCGCCGGGCTTGAAGCGCGATAGCGGGGTGACCTCCAGACGTTCCCGGCCCAAGGCCGACCAGTCGCGCTGCGCATCTTCGAGGAGCTTATCGGATTTTGAAATCCACAGCGCCCGGCGCTTGCCCTTCAGCCAGTTGTCAAGAATGATAGCCGCTGATTGCCGGCCCTTGCCGGCACCGGTGCCATCGCCCAAAAACCAGCCCCGGCGAAATTGAAAGGCACCCTCCCCGCCTTCAGAAGCGGCGGACACCACATCAAAGGTCTCATCGACACTCCACCAGCCAGACAGGTGGGCGCTGTGGGCTTCACCGGCATAGATGACGGATTCGAGCTGGGCGTCTGACAATAGCCCGTTTTCCACGGCGCCTGCCGGTAAGTGTGGGCGGTAGCTGGGTTTCGGCGGTGCCACCGATGACATGGCCGCCGATTGAACGAGCGTGGTCGGGTGCGGTTTCGCTCCAGGGATAGAGATGCTTTGTAGGGTATAGGGCTCATAGACAGCCTCGGTCAGGCGGACGCCTGCATCAGCGGACCAATCCTTGACCTCGTAGGCGATCTCCACACCGGCGATTTCCGCTTGAGCCGCGGCGCGTTTTGGCGGTGCCATGTTTCTGACCAAGGCCTTGGCAAAGGCTGATTGCAGGGTCTCACCCTTGGGCGGGCTGGCCGATGTCACGGGTGGACGAGGTGGAGTATGCGTGGAAACCCAAGCCATCAGGGTCTCGACATCAGGGGCCAAGCCTTGCGAGGAGACGAGGATTGACGGATCGTCAGCCGGCACCTTGTCGATGACGGTCAGGCGGGTTTCCACCGTGGTGCCATGCTTGGCATAGACTCGCCCGTCGATTGCGGCGGAGAACACCACCTTGGCCGTAGCCTGAAGCTCGATGAAGGCCTCGCGCCATTCGGCGGCATCCGGCGACAGGCCAGCACCGGTGATGGCCACGAGCCTGCCGCCATCGGCCAGACGCGCCAAGCTTGAGCGGATATGCTTCATGGCAGCGCCCCGGACGGAGCCCGTGACGCCCTTCAGCACCGAAAACGGCGGGTTCATAAGGATGACCGAAGGTTTCAGTACGGGGTCGAGGTAGTCGTCGATCTGAGCCGCGTCAAAGCGCGAGCGTTCGGCCTTGGGGAACAGAAGATCGAGCACATCGGCCCGGCCCGGCTCCAACTCGTTTAAGACGAGCCCTGCCCCCATCATTTCGGCAAGGACCGCCAGCATGCCTGTGCCGGCCGAGGGTTCGAGCACCGTATCCGTGGCCTCGATCATGGCGGCAGCGGCGCCCACCCAGCCCAAAGGCAAGGGGGTCGAGAACTGCTGATAGGTTTCGCTGTCGATCGACCGGCGGGTATGGGTGGGGAGAAGCCCTGCGACCTTGTGTAAGGTAGGCAGCAATGCCGAGGCCGGCGGCACCTTACGCCGCAAAGCCTGGCCGTACTTGCGGATGAAAAGGACACTTGCGACCTCACAGGCGTCGTAGGCGGTCTTCCAGTCCCACGCCCCTTCGGCATCTGTGCCTCTGAAGGCTTCAGTCATGACTGACCGGATAGCGGCGGCGTCAACGCGTGCGCCGGTTTCCATGATGGGGAGAAGGGCAATGGCAGCGTCGATCGTGGCCATGGCCGCACTGGTGGCGAGCCGTGATCGGGAGGAAGGTTGGGGTTCAGTGAAGCCAATGGCTGAAGGCAGAGCGTTCATCGGGGATATCCTGGCAAATGAGGTTGAAGAACGAGCCGTGGCCTCTCTCTCAGGTCCCCGAACTCACAAAACCCCCTCGCCCCCTCTGCCTCTGATCACGCCGGAAAAGAAAAAGGCGCCCAACCCGAAGGTCAGACGCCGTAAAGAGGAGATGATATTCAAAACTCAGTCGATAGCGCCCAAGATGGCCGAGGCGTCCGGATGCTCGCACGCATAGTCGAACAGACGTTGGTAGCCGTCGGCCAGATGGTCCGACTGCGCCTTGAACGACATATGTGAGAAAGTGAACAGGGTGGCGATGATGCCAGCGGCATCGGCAGACACTTCGCCTTCAAAGCCGTTGGTATCGCAGGCGATGCGGTAGCGGTCTTTCTCAGGCGGTACGAGGTAGAGCGGCTGGCCGTCCAACTCGTAAAAGTCCCAGAAGCCGCCATTGTAATCTTCGGGGCTGAGCCACCCCATCAGGCTGTAGAGAGTGTGCTCGGCGATGAGAAATTGACGCTCGCCGAACAGGTTCGGCAAGAAAGGACAACGGCGCTCCTCGGGTACGATGGTAGCGACAGGTCGGGACTGGGCGGGGGATGTCAGAGCGGTCATCGGGTATCTCCATTGGCAAGGGTGAGGGACCCAAAACTTTCTTTAGAACGCCTTGGGCCCGATTCCGCCCCGGCCCTCTCTGCCTCTATCGCCGGCCTGACAGCGCATGCGGCGTACGATCTCCCGCGGCGCAGGCCTCAACCGTAGAAGCTGCCCCCTTCCCTGAACCTGTAGCCGTTGGCCTCGATTACCTCGTCAATGCAGGCGTCGCTGTTTAGGTAGTCGTATTGACGCTCCAGTTGGCGATAAAGCCATCGCGCCAGATCGCGCAGGGCCTCCTTCACCACCTCTTCGGCATCCGATGACAGATCCATGCAGTTTGGGCTGTCGCGCTCGACGTCGATGGACATGCAGTACTCGTGGTAATAGTGACCACGATGCGTGGCATTTGCGGTGAGCTGGTAGAAATTCCGGCGCTGAACACCGGTGAGGTCGTCAACGATGCGATGGAGGTCACGATCGGTCGGGGCATGTTCGCGGATCGCCCGTCCGGCCCCCTTGCGATAAGTGTACTGACCTTCAAAGCAGGCGCCATCACCCTGAGACCAGAAGCCACGGAAATAGATGTTCGGCTTAGGCCGTGTACCGCCGCCCATCAGTCGGACGGCGGAGGATTTAAGGCGGATGCCGATCAGGTCGCAGATGCGTTCGAAGTCATCGTAGACGAACTCGTACCAGGGATAATCAAACGCGCCCTCCCGGTACCAGTCGCGGGCTTTGGCCTTTGCTTCATCGTCCAGTTCATCAAAACGGAAGACGGAAACCTCGACAATCTCAGGCATGTCCGGCTCTCCTTGCAAGCTTGGAGGTCAGCCAGGCGTTGGTGGAGATGGTCGAAGACACCTTCGCTGTAGTCAAGTTGACGACGCATGCCCCGCCGCCAAAGGCATCACGGCGTTGCGCGCTACAGGTATTTGCCCATTCGATGCCCCACCAGCCTGAAAGCTTGAGCGCCTTCGCGCAGCGGCAAACGAAATCAATGGCGTGGTCCGGGTCGCCTGAAGTGTCGTCCCTTATCCAGATAAGCGTCGGCGAGTCCTGGCCGATGGACGCGGCGAAGAGGACGTCGAACCCGTCCGCTTCGTACTCGACCTCTAACGAGCGGTAGATTTCCATTGCCTGGTCGGCGTTCTCCGCCGTGTGTAATTCGAGAATGCAAGAAAAGTGGGTAAAGTAGTCGGCCATGGCAGGCTCCTAAACAGGAATTTGAGGGGGGAGCCCGGCCTGAACCGGGCTCCGGAGCGTTCATCACTCGGCGGCAACCGGGGTGTCGGTATCAGCGCCATCGCCAAGGTCGCTGAGGAAGGACGGCAAGGCCTCGTCCTGCGCTTGCGGGCTTTCAATCTTGTCCGCATTTAGCGCTCGCAGGGGTTCAGGCAGCCAGCCGGTATCGGCAAGCAGACGCTCTGCCTCGGTGACCATGTCGCCCTTCTTCAGATGGTCCATCATTTGCGCGGTGCGCTCGCCGCAGGCTTCGCGTACAGCTTCCAGAATCCTGACGCGCGGGACGCGGTTGAGGTAGGTTTCGGCGGTTGGCCGCCAACCGAGGGCCACGAGATCGAGATCCGTGGCCTGCGCGATCCGCACGGCCTGTCTCTGCCGGCAATCGAGCGCGTATTGGCTCGCACCTGCGCCATAGGCATCAGCCCGTTCCGTCAGCGCGTTGATGCCGAAGCTGACGCAGAAGGCCAGAAGGTCGGCACGGACCTCTTCGCTCTCGCCCTGCAACCAGTCCCACAGAGCCTGATCGTCGTGGGGCAGAACCTCGGCCCATAACTCCTTTCGACGGGCCATGGATGCCGCGGGAACGGTTTCATCCAGGTCTTTCTGAGCCTTCCCCACGAGTTGCGGCGGCAGAACCGCGACCTGAAAGCATGCGCCGGAGTGACGTTGCTGGAAGGTGTCGCCCACCAGCTTGTGCAGCAACGCGGTCATCGCCACACGCGGGTTACGGGCGATGGCGTCGCGAAGCGCGACCGTACCGAAGGTCGTCAACTCCAAAACAAGCCGTTCAGGCAGGGGTCGAATAGCATCGCCTTCGGCCTCCTCGGGCGCTGGTTCGGGCTTGGAGGTCGGCGTGCCGAGGATGATCACTGGGGTCTCACCCGACGATGTGGGCACTTCGCCATCGCCTTGGGTCGCTTCGCCCTCAGGGCTGATCTCATCTTCAGGGCGAACATAGCCTTTGAGGATCATGGCCTCACCGTTACGGTCGAGGGAGACGATGACACCTGCGCGGCCAATTTCGGCAGGATCAAAACTCGGCTCATAGCTGCCTTCGAGCGCTTCGATGGCCGTTTCCAGTTCGCCAAGACGCAGATCGGCTTCTTCCGGATAGTCTTCGTACTCTTCAAACGCCTGCTCGATCGCGCTGACTTCAGCCTTCAACGCATCCAGGGCGAACTGATCTTCCTCGCTGAGGGCCGGTCCAGCCAGCGTAAGGCGTCTCAGGCCGTCCATGTGGTTGAACGGCAAAGAAGCCAGAACTTCGATCCACTTCCAGCCATCGCCCTGAAGCCCTTGCGCAATGGCGCCGAGCTTTTCGGCAACAAGGCGGTCGAGGAGGCCGGAATCCTGGAACCGGCCACCGTCATCGGCGGAAAACAGGTCCGTAAGCACCTCTCCGCCTGCGGCCTGATAAGCTTCAATGCCGACAAAACGTGCCCGTCGGTCGGTTGCGGGAACTGAAGCTTCCGTCAAATGACGGCGTAGATGATAGGGGTCGCGCTGCCATGTCGGGCCGTCTTTGATCTGGTTCCAGACGTCTTCCTGGCGTTGATGGTCGCCAGTCACTGAAAACGCCATCAGTTGTTCAAGGGTCAATTCGTCTGCGGCATACAGATCCAGCAGCAGTGGGGATACGGCTGCCAGCCGAAGTCGTTGTTTGACCACGGTGACGCTTACAAAATAGCGCGCGGCAATGTCTTCCTCGCTCATATTCTGGCGCCTGAGCGTCAGAAATGCCCGGTATTGGTCGAGCGGATGCAGGGGTTGGCGGTGGGTATTCTCAGCCAGGCTGTCGTCTTCGCTGGAAGTCGTGACCGACCTATCCTTTATGACGCAAGGCACCAAAGCGTCTTTGCGCATCCGCTTGGCCTTGACGAGCAGTTCGAGGGCCCGAAAGCGTCGGCCGCCGGCAGGCACTTCGTATTTGCCGGTCTCATTACCGTCGCCGTCGAGGATCGGACGGATATTCAGGCTTTGCACCAGCCCGCGCAAGCCAATGTCTTCGCTAAGCTCATCTACTGAGAGGCCTGCCTTGATCTGGCGGACGTTCGACTGGGAAAGAACAAGCTTGTTGAAAGGGATATCGGCCGAACGGCTGAGCGGAACGGCGTTGTTGGAAATCGTCATGGTATGGCTCCTGACGGACTGCTGAAAGCCTCTCTCTCAGCTCATTTCCGTCAAAATCCTCGAAGCCCCCTCTTCCTCTAATGGCGGGTTTGGCGCAGGTTGAGTGCCATCTCCCGCGACCACCCGGAACAATTGCATACAGATGAGCTGGCAATCTGGCAGATGAGAAAAGGACCCTGACGATGTGCGGACGTTTCAAAGGCCCCAATGAGAAGTGGAGCGAACTTGCCGAACTGCTCGGCGGCTTTGTTCCGTCTGAACCAACGGGTAAGCCCGCCCGTGAGGTATTCCCTACCAATGACTACCCCATCTTGCGGGCCACGTCGGCTCGGCAAGGTTATGAAGAGATCGACGCGCGCTGGAGCCTGATTCCTGGCTGGTACAAGGGCAGCATCAAGGAATGGAAAGCCACGACGTTCAATGCGCGGGTCGAGGAAGCCGCTTCGAAGCCTACGTTTCGCCAACCTTGGCGGACCAAACACGCCTTGGTGCCGGTAGCTGCATTTTACGAATGGAGCGGTGCCCATCCAACCGATTCCAAGAAGAAGCAACGATGGCAGATTACGCGTGCGGATAACCATCCGATGGTTTTCGCAGGCCTCTGGGACCAGTGCGAAACAACCGATGGACCCGTGACCTCGTTTACGATCCTGACGCGGGCGTCCGGCGCGGACATGGTCAGCATTCACAATCGAGAGCCTGTGATGCTGGAGCCGGACGACTGGGCCTCCTGGCTCGACCAGAACGAGACCGTTGAACTGGAGGCGCCCGCGCCCGCCGGGCGCTTCCGGCTGACAATGGCGGAATAGGTTTGCGCCTCAGGCACGAAGACCCACCTATCGAGCCCCGCAAGATTAGGGTTGCAATCTAACAACAAAACTCGCCATGATTGTGCGGCGCAAAAAACTGTGTTACGCCCTTCATTCAGCGGAAGGGGAGGCTCAGATGCCATTGATTGCGAGGGGAGTCGCCCGCGTGCCCGGGACATCGACGCTCGTTTCGGCGCCCAGTGGATACGCGGTCGATACGACAAGTGAAGAGGCTCTTTGGGAGCTTGAAACTATGCCGGGGGCCCCACGCCAATAGAGCGGCCTCGCTTATCTAAATCGATATTGTTCATCACCATCCGAGTGGCGGGAGACCTGATGCCGACCAAGTACTGTGACCTCGTTATGAAAGGTGGAATTACGAGCGGCCTGGTATATCCGACGGCTGCTCTGGCCCTGTCGAAAAGCTACCGGTTCAAGCAGATTGGCGGAACCTCGGCAGGCGCCATTGCAGCGGCGGTCGTCGCCGCGGCCGCCGTAGGTGACCGCGTTCAACATGCAAATCCGAGCCTGAAATCTGAGGCATTGGGCTTCAAAGGGCTTGAAAAAGTTGCCGCCGAACTGGCGACAAAAGGGTTCATCTACAGCCTGTTTCAGCCTGTAAACGGTGCTGGCAATGCCTATCGATGTCTCGTGGTGATGGCGGCAGGAACCAAGACGGTCTGGGGCAAACTGCGCAAGGCTATTGCCCCTGTCATCGCCATCGTCACCATAGCCCCCACACGCACCTTATTTGTGTTGTTAGGCCTTCTGGCCGTGGGATACGGCTGTGCCGGGGTGCCCGGCATAGCTGGGGCCTTTCTGCCTTCGCTTCTTTGCGCTGGCGCGGCGGGCGTTTGGTTCTCCATTACCAAGACCGCAGGGCTCGTTCGCAAAAACAGGATGGGCCTATGCTCAGGACGGTCAGTAAAGCGGCTTTTCCAGAACCCGAAACCCGGCCTGACGGACTGGCTTCATGCCCGGTTGCAGTCCTTGTCGGGGAAACTCGATGATGCGCCGCTGACTTTCAAGGACCTTTGGGACGCCCCACGTTACGATCAGGAGCCTGTGACGGCCAAAGCCTTGTCGCTACAGATGATCACGAGCGGGCTATCGCACAACGAACCGCGGACCCTGCCGTTTGAAACGGGCGGCTTCTGGTTTCGCCGTGAGGATTTCGACCTGTTGTTTCCAAAAGCGGTCGTCGATTACATGGTGAGGAAGGCCCAGAAGGCGGAGATCAGCGGGGTGACCTATTTTACGCTGCCGCCCGACGGTGAACTACCGGTTCTTGTTGGTATGCGCATGAGCCTGAGCTTTCCGCTGCTGATCAGCGCGGTTCCGCTTTACGAGCCGGATCAATGGGCTTCTGGCGGGGACATGAAGGCTGCGGCAACGCCCAATCTGGCCGACGCGCCCATGGAAAAATCAGTTGAAGACAGTGCCAGCGGGCTTGCCTTGGGGGGCCGACGAGGTTCGGGCGACATCACGCGATTTCGGGTCTGCTGGTTCTCGGACGGCGGGATCAGCAGCAACTTCCCTGTCCATCTGTTCGACGCCCCCCTACCCAGTTGGCCGACCTTTGCGATCGATCTTGTCGACAGTGCGAACGATGAAGGGATGGAAAAGGGGAGCGATGTCTATTTGCCGAAGGGCAATAATGAGGGCTGGCAGCGCCGCTACAATCCGATTGCCGCCAAGTCGGCCACGACCGAGATCGGCAATTTCCTGCTCAGCATCATTTCCACCATGCAGAACTGGCGCGATCTTCTGCAATCGCGCGCACCCGGCTATCGGGATCGAATTGTTCAGGTCCGGCTAAACGCGGATGAAGGTGGCCTGAACCTCAACATGCCGCAACCGGTCCTGACCAGTATTGCCGGCAAGGGCACGCTCGCCGGTGAGGCTTTTGACGGCTTTTCGTTCGAGAACCACTACTGGATTCGCTGGCGCAGTCTGGCCGCGGCCTATCAGGGGTATGCCAAGCGGGTCGCTGGCAGCCCGAGCCCCCCCATTCCCGACTACGCCAGTGCATACGCACTGCGAACGAACATCAAAACGAGAGCACCGGCCTACCCTTTCGGGTCAATACCGAAGAGGCAGGAGGCCATGGACATTGTCAGTGCTCTGGAACTGAAGGGTGCCGAATGGAAGGACGACAAGAAGATCGATGTCACCGCGTCGGCGCCGCGCCCACTCCCGCAAATGACAATCATACCGACCTACTGAACGATGGGGAGCGATAGTGGCCTGGGATAGGAAAGAAAAAACGATCGGCGTCAGTAGACGGAGGCCTCACCTCCATCTCAGTCCATGGGCCATCTCCCGGCGTCCCAGTTTATCGGCGCTCAGATTTAATGCCTTCGATTTGTTCGCTGCGACGGCACGTTGCAGCCACCTGCACCATATCGACACCTCACTGGTCACGCCCGAATCCGAAATGACTCGGGCTCTAATTCGGCAATATGTCGACGACGTCAGCGACAATTTCGCAATCGACACTGGTGGCAAGCGGTTTAAGGACTTCGTCGATAACTATTTCACCGGGACAGTCGCGGCGGGGCTCGCCTATCTCGCTATGGTGCAGGAAAACTACGTCTGGTTTTCGCACTTTGAGCGCCTAAAGGGTGGACGACCGAGGTATCGTAAGTCGCCTGACTTCGTGTTTCTTGACAAGGACTTTAGCTGTGCACTTGTTGAGTCCAAAGGATCACGACTGGCAACCTCAACCGCCTTCAATGCTCGGGTGGAAGCGGGATACCTAGACCAAGTGCATCCTCATATCGGTTATCCGATTGGCGGCATCATTGCCACTCATGGATATTGCGTCGGCAGCTACCTCTCGTCGTCAACCCAAGCGGACCTGCGTATTCACTTTACTCACGTACCTTTTCGACGTCGCTTCAAACCGCAAACAAAGCAAGGAAAAGATGAAATTCAGAGAAATAACTACGTCACGGCATTTGCATTGGTTCACAGCGAAACCTTGGGGGAGCAAATCCGTACTGGCGACGGGCCCGATAGCATAGGTTTCATGCGGTTTGAGTGGCGCGGTCAATATTGGCTTACCGCGCTTGAGGATCAACGCCAGCGTCAAACGGACTTGGGGTCAGGATTTGTCTACGCTATGGAGCAGGGGATCGCCTTGAGGGTCCTCACCAAATTCCTCTCCCACGATTTAAATGGCGAACAGATCGAGATTGAACCTCTGCCCCCTGAACGGTTCCAGCGCCTGAAAGAAGAAATAGGCCGGCCCGAAGGTGCCGTCTTTCCTGATGGATTGGCCGTGATTGCCAAGCCGGAATTCAGAGATCCTGTTAGGTTGACCCGCGGCCCTACGCCCGATGGACATTTTGGATATCGGGTGACGAGTAACCGAGACGGCCTGCCTACACTTCGTCCGACCGCATAAGGCCACCAGATATCATGCTTGATCGGCGGAGAGATCAGGATTGGAGCGGGTCTGTTCCGCCTTACGCTTTCGAACTTGCCCGTCATTGGAAGGGTCTGAAATGGAGAAAAAGCACGTTACGATCATAGGTGCAGGCTTATCGGGCCTGTCTGCGGCCCTTGCGCTTAAGGCGCGAGGAATGAGCTATTCGATCCTTGAGGCGACCAACACCATAGGCGGGCGAGCACAAACCCATGTATTTCCAAGCGGCGTAGCGGCCGATCTGGGACCGCACTGGCTGCATGCTGAGGATAGCGAGCTTGGCGAGTTCGTGCGGTCGCAGAATCTCAGCGGTAAGGAAGACAAAAGCGAGGCTATGCGGATCTATGAAGGCGGGCAGGTCCGCTCCCTGAGTGACGACTTCATGCATCACGCAATCAACCAGACGAAGGCCAATGCCATCCTGTCGGGCAAGATCAACGATCTGCCCCTTTCGCAAATCGGGCGCAACGAGCCGTCACGCAAGGTGTTGCAGCGTTTTGGTCAGGGGTGGAACGGCCTTCAAGCGCCTGTTGAGCCATCGGCTTACGAATTTCTGACCGATGAAAGCACGCCCGGCGGCTTTCAGCTGACGGGCGGCATGGCTAGTCTCGTGGCGGCGATGGCCGACGCAGTGGGACGGGAGCATATTCACCTCAATCGACCGGTGAGGTCCGTGACAGTTTCAGCTTGGAGCGCCGTCGTGGATGGAGAACGATCGGACCGCGCCATCGTGACGGCGAGCCTCGGCGTTCTTAGGACTGGACAGCTGTTGCTGGACCCCGATCTGGAGATGAGGATTGCGAGTGCCACGCAAGGTCTGCTGGTCAGCCGGATGAATAAGATCATTCTGGAGCTTCAGCCGGATTTTTTCAGATCTCGCAAGATTCCCACCGATTTGAGCGTTCAGGTGCTCGAAAACGTGCCGCACTTTGCGCACATCCGGGGCGCGGGTAGCCCGCTGATTACCTTGTTTACAACCGGCGACAGGGCTGATTATTCGGAAACCCTATCACCCGCCGAGGCTCTTGAATATGCCAAGGCCGTCCTTGCGCCGGTTGCTGAGCTGAAAGATTTCGAGTCACATTTGGCGTCGGAACCGGTCGTCACGAAATGGCTATCGAACCCGTACGCGCGTGGGGCCTATTCCGCCCTCTTTCCCGGTTACCGGCGTCCCGAGCCGTTCTGGCAAGGGCCGATTGGCGTTTGTGGCGACAGCTTCGATGCCCGGTTTCCGGGGTCATTGGCGGGTGCCTTCCGGTCAGGGAAGCTTCTGGTCGATAAATTGCGCGGCTGATAAATACCAGCAAGTTGTTCTGACATGAAAATGGGCACCCATAGGGGCTAGGGTGCCCATTTTGGCGTCCCGGATTTAAGGGGGGGGGATGATCCGGCTCGCACTGACAGGCTACCCCAAACTATCGCCTCGCGGGAATCACAAAATCGTCACTACCTTTAGGGATGATAGTTGCGACTCCACGAACCGTAGATGGCGCTGGGACGGGTTGTAGGATAGGATTTGCGAACCCTCCTGAACCGAAAGGCCCCGTCGCAATGGACGCTCAAACAACTGAGTTCGCCAAGACTCTCGCCAAATTAATGGTTGCCGCCTGTGTTCGGCGTGGAGAACTCGAAGGCCTGCATGCCGGCATCACACCGATATCGCGGATCGGAGATTTCTCCGATGTATACGTCGTTGATGCCGACGGAAATAGCATCCCATGGACTGAGATATCTCGGATAAGCCAGGACGAAATGAAAGCGCTGATGATCGGCTCGGTAGACCGCGCCTATACGTTTATGATGCGCACCTTGTTCGCCGACGGCCCGGATGAGGTGTTTGAAGCGGCGCTTAATCGTGCAGTATTGCCCTGGACCAAGGGCTGGGATGACCCGAAATACCGTCCCTATTTCCTCATGGTCGAGGAGCCAAAGGAGGTTTGAGGGCGAAGCCTCAGCTCGTGCCGGATTTCACCGCGATCAAACGGCACGCCCCAGCACTCACCGCTTCATCGCCCACAGCCCCCTCGATCCTCACGTAAACCTGATCGGGATTGGGTGGGCGGCGCTCAAGAATGAGTTGCGCCGGGCGTCCGCCACAATCGACCCAGACCTGCGGGTCGGTCACCAAAGCACCCACCGCTTTCGCCTGACCATCCGGAGCATCTGGACGCCGACGAAACCGGGCAGGAGATGCCCCTGCCTTATCAGGTTCGCCAATCACCGCCGAACCCGCGGATTTCAAGGCATCACCGAGCTTGGCAACGCTTCTGCGTGTTACCTCCCCGGCTTTCGAACACCAGACTATGATCTGATCGGGATAGGCCTCATAGAGCATGCGCAGGTCGTAGAGGGTTTTGGGCGATTGGCAGCGGCCTGACGCGTAGACTTCCCGAATGCAGGCTGGCGGATCAACGAGGGCCAGATGCTGGGTTATGATGGAGGCATCGACACCGAGTTGGCGCGCGATAAAGGCCTTCTTGTCGCCGGCGGCGATCTTACGCCCTATGAACTCGGCCAGCTCCATCGGCTTGAGATTATCCCGCTGCAGATTCTCGACCACCTGATCATAGTCGGTGTGTGTTTCGTCGATTATAGCCGGAATGGTCGCGTTCCCTGCCATCGCTGATCCGCGGTATCGGCGGGCCCCATGGTTGAGCATGTAGCGTCCGGGCTCAGTAGGATGAGGTCTGACAGAGACGGGGGATCGCACACCGCGCCGCCTTATGCTTTCCGCGATGCGCGTCAGGTCTTCAGGCGTGAAAATCTTCCGTGGCTGGTCCGGATCTTCGTCGATCTGAGAGAGAGGCAGGTGCAGGGGCGTGCCAACCGGATGGAAGGGTTGGTCAAGGGCGGACAGATCGATAGGCATCCGGGCTATCCTAAAGAAGTTGTTTCTCAATTATGTCGAAGACGGGTTTGATTTCCTTCCAGGCGTCGCGCGCGGCGGTTTTGCGCAAATCGGCGACGAATTGCCCACCCGCCTGGGCCTCGGCTATGGCGGAGCGCTTCTGGACGAAGGCGAACTGCAAAGGGGCGTCCTGGAGCTTGAGAAGATATTGGGGATAGCTTCGAACTAGCGTCTCGAAATTGGTCCGCTGGAAAGGCGTGGGCTCGACCAGATTGGGAAGAATACCCATGAAGGTCAGGTTTGGATTTAACGTGGCCTTGATCTTGACCAGCCCATACCGTGGGTGACCGAACATCCCTCCGATCCCATCGATGGCTTCTTGATTGAGCTGGATGGGCGCCAGAACCTTATCGGCGGAGATCATGGCGGCGGCGTATCGTATATCGGGATTTGGATTGGTATCGATCAGGCACACATCATAAGCGTTCTGACATACCGCCAGAAACGCCCGTAGGGAGGTTACGAAAGCATTATGGTGGTCAGGTATGCGTTCGAGGGAACTTAAGCCTGTGTCGGCCGGAATCAGGCCCAACCGACCGTTTGGAGGTGCAATCGCCCTCCCCTCCAGCACATCGGTTGCCGAAAATGGCGAAATCGTCGTATCTGGATGCTGTGATAGGGCTTTTGTCGAATTGGCCTGGTGGTCAAGGTCTATCACGAAGACGCGTCGGCCCTGCTCTTTGAGATGGTGGGCGAATTGGCACAGGAGCGCACTCTTGCCGACGCCGCCCTTCTGGTTCGCAAATACCAAGGCCTGCACGGTTTTCACCCTCTCAATGTCGATCTGTATCGGAAGCAGCGAAACACATTCTCGGTAAACGCGTAGCGAGTTCATCTACGGGTTGTTTTTTGTGTCAGACATCTGCCTTGGGGGGGCGTGGTGCGCGGGTCGTGTCGACAGCTGGTGTCGGCAGGGGCTATGGATTTTATGGTTACAGTGTGAAAACACGAATCTGGTGCCGGTTTCAGACGGTGCTAGATTTCGAGTATCAGTTGGTATCACGAACAGAAATAGTTGAATTTGTTGGTTTTGTCTCGATTGGAACAGGGGCTCCCGCCCCACAGTGTGAAAACACGAAGTTTTCTATGTTCCCGCCTACTGATGTCGTTTTCGAAAGCGCTCAGACCCCACAGCGTTCTCGGATGCCCCGGAGAGCCCTTCTTTGCTGGCTTCAGGGATTGTGTCTGCCTCTTTGGCTTGGATTGCGAGGTTATAGTCGGGAGCGTTGGAGTTTTTTGGCTAAAGCTGGGCGTCTTATCCACAGAACGGGCGTGATGGCGTGGTGTTAAATAATGTTAGAGTCAGGGTTACGGTGAATCTCTGGGCTGACAAGTGTTTGATGTTTCTAAGACAAATGGCGGTTTAGCGAGGTGTTCACAGTGTGAAAACACGAAGAGCGCCGTGTGAAAACACGTATGCCCCCGTGTGAAAGCACGAATCGCTTGAAATTTTGTCCACAGCATGCGAGCAGTGTGAAAACACGAAAGGTTCAATCGCCGGTCTTGGCTGTTTCGACAGTGTGAAAACACGAAGTTCTGTGTGAAAACACGAATCGGAGTAGCGGATGTGATCGGTGTCGTTGAATTCAGCTGACATGCAGAGGCGTGAGCTTTTCGTTGGCCGTGTGAAAACACGAAGTTCTGTGTGAAAGCACGAAGACGACCGTATCCATTGGCGGACCTACAGTGTGAAAACACGAAGGTCCGTGTGAAAACACGAATGAGTGCC